>CAKAFB010000001.1:0-2060000 GCA_916438405.1 Streptococcus cristatus
TACGTAGCAGATAAAGCAAGCGTAGCAGATGTGAAGGTTACAGCAGACTCAGCGAAACCAGCTGATGAAGTCGTAACTTACAAGAAGGTAGAAGTTCCACCTACACCGACACCTGTTCCACCAACTCCAGCTCCGGTACCAAATAAACAAGTACCGAACAAGCCAGTGGAACCGAAAGTTCCTGGAACTACTGCTCTGCCAAATACAGGTGAGAAATCATCTTCAGCAGCAGTACTTGGTTTAGGAATTGTCGCAACACTCGCAGGTGTCAGCTTGATTAAACCAAGATTGAAAGAAGAAGATTAATTCTTTCTAGCTTGGACAGTAATCACTGAAGAGTTGTGAACGATTAGTTAACAGCTCGCAAAAATCGATAACTTCGTAAAGAAGTTATCGATTTTTTATTTATTTGATTAGCTAACCTTGGTAATAAGAAATGAGAGAGTATTCTAGTAAAATAGGAGATTTACTGGAGAATGATAGGGATATCACCTCAAAGTTATTGGTATTATTCATTTTACTATCGAGAGAATGTAATGACTGATCTCGGTATTCTAAAATGTATAAGGAACTAGTACTCTAATTTTTTCTATATCTAGTTCGTACTTCAGCAGATAATTTTAGGGAATTGGGGACTTTCCTGTTTTTGTTGGATGATTTTTCGTCTTTCCTGTGTTATAATAAGGAAGATTAAAACTGTAGAATAGTTAAAGGAGAAATTCCAATGGGACGTAAGTGGGCCAATATTGTAGCTAAGAAAACAGCTAAAGACGGCGCAAACTCAAAAGTTTATGCTAAATTCGGTGTAGAGATCTATGTAGCAGCGAAAAAAGGTGAACCAGATCCTGAGTTGAATACAGCCCTTAAATTCGTTATTGATCGCGCTAAGCAAGCGCAAGTACCAAAGCATGTTATTGACAAGGCGATTGACAAGGCTAAGGGAAATACGGATGAAACCTTTACAGAAGGTCGTTATGAAGGCTTTGGGCCGAATGGTTCTATGCTGATTGTTGATACCTTGACTTCGAATGTCAATCGGACTGCAGCTAATGTCCGTGCAGCCTTTGGAAAAATGGCGGCAACATGGGTGCTAGTGGCTCTGTATCTTATCTTTTTGACAATAAAGGTGTTATCGTTTTTGCTGGTGATGATGCAGACAGCATCTTTGAATTGCTTTTAGAAGCAGATGTAGATGTGGACGATGTAGAGGCTGAAGAAGGAAGTATCACAGTTTATACAGCACCAACTGATCTACATAAAGCAATCGTAGCTTTGCGTGAATCTGGTATCCAAGAATTCCAAGTGACAGAGCTTGAAATGATTCCTCAGTCAGAAGTGGAATTAACAGGAGAAGACTTAGAAACCTTCGAAAAATTGTATAGCGTCCTTGAAGACGATGAAGATGTCCAAAAAATCTACACCAACGTAGATGGCTTCTAATTGAATAACATAAAAATACAGTCTGATTTAGTATAAGCTGCGTTCTAAGGCAGTTTCTAAATTAGACTGTATTTATTTTTAGTTAGTTAAGTGGAATTTCTTTAGGAATTGTTCCTGTTCCTCTTTGATAGCTTCTGTGGGATTTTTCACAGCAAGAATCATCTCAATCATTTCAGGATTGGCTTCGCGTACTAGCTGACTGAGAGCCCAGATGGCCGTAGCGATATGGATGGGGTTTTGCCCCTTATCGATAATTTCCAGTAGTTTGGGAATAGCAGAGCGGTCATTAGCATTGGCTAGAGCAATGATGGCATTGCGTTGTAAGATGTTTTTGCCCCGCCAGCTACCTGCTATATGGCCAAATTTCTCCTTAAACTGACCATTAGAAAGTTCCAAGAAAGGCAGGAGCTCGGGATGAGCTAGTTCGGGGTCAATCTCTGTTGCGAGCGGATTGTCCAAACCTTTATTATAGGGGCAGCAGATTTGGCAGATATCGCAGCCATAGATGACTGTCTTGATTTTTTTGCGAAATTCCAGATCCATGATGCCTTTGTCTTGGGTCTGAAAGGATAGACAGCGTTTGGCGTTCATAGTCCCATCGCCAATCAAGCAGGAGGTAGGACAGGCCGTCACGCAGCGATTGCAGTCTCCACAATCATAGTCGACAGGCTGGTCAGGTTCGATGTCCAGATTGGTAATGAGCTCACCCAAAAACATATAAGAACCAAATTCCTTGGAGATGACCAAGCCGTTCTTGCCGATAAAGCCTATTCCTGCTCGCCGGGCTACAGCGGTGTCGACCAAAGCTCCTGTATCTACCATGCCTTTATATTCAAAGTCGGCAGTCAACTCCTCAATTCCCTTTGCAAGCAGATCTAGCTTGTCTTGTAGGACATAGTGGTAATCCAGCCCCCAGCTGTTGGGAGTGAATTTTCCTCGTTTGTAGGCTGTTTTTTGTGGCTGCTGCTTGAGCTTGTGGGGATAGGCGACTGCGATAGAGATGATGGTCTTAGCTGAGGCTAAACTCAGCTTGGGCTTAATTCGCTCCTCAATATTCTTGTGTTCAAATCCTGAATTTCGGCCTTCTTCTACGGCCAAGCGCAGCGACTTTTCCAGATAGTCAAAGTCATCCGCTGTCGTAAAGCCAATTTTAGAAATGCCAATTTCTTTTGATAATTTGATAATTTCTTCTTTGATATTCATTGCTATTATTATATCGAAATTATGAGAATTATGCGAGAAACTACTTCGTGAAAACCATGACTATTTAGCAAATTTGAGTGCATGAAGAGTTAGGCAGATAAGCGTGTAAATTGAGAAATGACAGCCTTTTAAGCCAATTGCTAAATGGATTATTTCTTGAAAGATATGGGGAAACATGCTATAATGAGAGGAAACATTTATAAACAGAACATAGCGAGTAAGGAATAAATGGCTAATATTTTAAAAAAAATCATCGAAAATGATAAAGGTGAAATAAGAAAATTAGAAAAGATGGCGGACAAGGTCATGTCCTATGAAGACGAAATGGCAGCCTTGACCGATGAAGAATTGCAAGCAAAAACGGTTGAATTTAAGGAACGCTATGCAAATGGTGAAACGCTAGATCAACTTTTGTTTGAAGCATTTGCAGTTGTCCGCGAAGGAGCGAAGCGTGTCTTAGGTCTTTTCCCATATAAGGTTCAGATTATGGGGGGGATTGTCCTTCACCATGGTGATGTGCCAGAAATGCGTACGGGGGAAGGAAAAACCCTGACAGCGACTATGCCTGTTTACCTGAATGCCTTATCTGGCCAAGGAGTTCACGTTGTTACAGTCAATGAATACTTGTCAGAGCGTGATGCGACTGAGATGGGTGAACTTTATTCTTGGTTGGGACTTTCTGTTGGTATCAACCTAGCATCTAAGTCGCCAATGGAAAAAAGAGAAGCTTATGCTTGTGATATCACCTACTCAACCAACTCTGAAATTGGTTTTGACTACCTACGTGATAACATGGTGGTTCGGGCTGAAAATATGGTGCAACGTCCGCTTAACTATGCCTTGGTTGACGAGGTGGATTCTATCTTGATTGACGAAGCGCGTACGCCATTGATCGTGTCAGGACCGACAGCTTCTGATACGAATCAGCTTTATTACAGAGCGGATAGCTTTGTGAAAACACTTCAAAAAGATGACTATATCATTGATATCCCATCTAAGACGATTGGTTTGTCAGATTCTGGTATTGACAAGGCTGAAAGTTATTTAACTTAGAAAATCTATACGACCTTGAGAATGTTGCTTTGACTCACTTTATCGACAATGCCTTACGTGCTAACTATATCATGACCTTAGATGTGGATTATGTCGTGAGCGAAAAGCAGGAAATCCTCATCGTTGACCAATTTACAGGGCGTACAATGGAAGGTCGTCGTTTCTCTGATGGACTCCACCAAGCGATTGAAGCAAAAGAAGCTGTGCCTATCCAAGAAGAATCAAAGACATCTGCTTCGATTACTTACCAGAACCTTTTCCGTATGTATAAAAAGCTGTCAGGGATGACAGGGACTGGTAAGACAGAAGAAGAAGAATTCCGTGAAATTTATAATATTCGCGTAATTCCAATTCCAACTAACCGTCCGGTCCAACGTATTGACCATCCAGATTTGCTGTATCCTAGCTTGGAAGCGAAGTTTAAAGCAGTCGTGGAAGACGTTAAGGAGCGCTACAAAACAGGTCAGCCCGTCTTGGTCGGTACAGTATCGGTTGACACGAGTGACTATCTTTCTCAAAAATTAGTGGCTGCAGGAATTCCTCATGAAGTTCTGAATGCTAAAAACCACTATAAAGAAGCACAGATTATCATGAATGCTGGTCAACGTGGTGCTATTACCATCGCGACTAACATGGCTGGACGTGGTACCGATATTAAGCTAGGTGAAGGTGTGCGTGAATTGGGTGGACTTTGTGTCATTGGTACAGAGCGCCATGAAAGCCGCCGGATTGATAACCAGCTTCGTGGACGTTCAGGTCGTCAAGGGGATCCAGGTGAATCACAATTCTACCTATCTCTCGAAGATGATCTGATGAAACGTTTCGGTTCAGAGCGTATTAAGGCCTTGCTAGACCGGATGAATCTGAGCGAAGAAGAGTCTGTCATCAAGTCTCGGATGCTAACGCGTCAGGTGGAAGCAGCCCAAAAACGGGTTGAAGGTAATAACTACGATACTCGGAAGCAAGTCCTTCAATATGACGATGTCATGCGCGAACAACGTGAAATTATCTATTCTCAACGCTATGATGTCATCACAGCAGATCGTGATTTGGCTCCAGAAATCCATGCTATGATCCGTCGTACCATTAATCGGATTGTGGATGGCAGCAGTCATTCAGACCATGATGAAAAGATAGAAGCGATTCTGAATTTTGCTAAATATAACCTTGTAGCAGAGGATTCTATCTCAGCTGATGATTTAGAAGGTAAATCAAATCAAGAGATTAAAGATTACTTGATGGAACGAGCATCTGAAGTTTATGCCAATCAAGTTTCTAAACTTCGTGATGAAGAAGCAGTTCAAGAGTTCCAAAAAGTGCTGATTCTACGAGTTGTAGATAATAAATGGACAGATCATATCGACGCCTTGGATCAATTGCGTCAGGCTGTGGGGCTTCGCGGATATGCTCAGAACAACCCAGTTGTTGAATATCAGGCAGAAGGTTTCCGGATGTTTAATGATATGATCGGCTCTATCGAGTTTGATGTGACTCGTCTCATGATGAAAGCACAGATCCATGAGCAAGAACGTCCACGTACAGAGCACAGTATCAGCACGACAGCTACTCGAAACATTGCTGCCCAAAACCCAAATCTTCCAAAAGATGTTGATTTATCCTCTGTAAAAAGAAATGATTTATGTCCATGTGGTTCAGGTAAGAAATTTAAAAACTGTCATGGCCGCAAGAAGTAGTTTATAAGGAGAGAAGATGACCTTTAAAGCAACTAGTCAACCAATCAATGTAGCAGAAGTGCGTCAGCTTGCTAAGCTAGAAGGTTCTATTCTAGCTCATAAGCAAGAGCGAGATCGCCAACTAGAAGCCATTATCCGCGGTGAGGATGATCGCATCCTTTTGGTTATCGGTCCTTGCTCCTCAGACAATGAAGAAGCTGTCTTGGAATACGCTAAGCGTTTGGCAGCTCTTCAGGAAGAAGTCAAAGATCGGATCTTTATGGTCATGCGGGTCTACACTGCCAAGCCACGGACCAATGGCGATGGCTACAAGGGCTTGATTCACCAGCTAATGCGACAGCGGCACCTAGCCTAATCAACGGGATTAAGGCGGTTCGCAATCTGCATTATCGCGTGATTTCAGAAACTGGAATGACGACGGCTGACGAGATGCTTTATCCAGAAAATCTTCCCCTAGTAGATGATTTGATTTCCTATATGGCGATCGGTGCTCGTTCTGTTGAAGATCAGCAGCACCGCTTTGTAGCCAGTGGAGCGGATTTTCCGACTGGTTTGAAAAATCCAACATCTGGAAATCTAAATGTCATGTTTAATGGCATTTATGCGGCTCAGAACAAACAGAGCTTCCTCTTTGCCAATCGGGAAGTAGAGACGAGTGGAAATCCTTTGACTCATGCGATTCTGCGTGGTGCCATCAATGAATATGGGAAGAACATTCCGAACTACTATTATGATAATCTGCTGGACACAATCGCCCAGTATGAAGCAATGGGATTAGAAAATCCATTTATCATCATTGATACCAACCATGACAACTCTGGCAAGCAGTATTTGGAGCAAGTCCGTATTGTTCGTCAGACTTTGATCAACCGCGACTGGAATGATAAAATCAAGAAGGTTGTTCGTGGCTTTATGATTGAATCTTACTTGGAGGATGGCCGACAAAATGAACCAGAAGTCTTTGGCAAATCTATCACAGATCCATGCCTAGGCTGGGATAAGACAGTCGAACTCGTCCATGAGATATACGATACACTAGGTAAATAATATGGCATTTATAGAAAAAGGTCAGGAAATTGACATCGTGCAGATCAAGTCTGCAACGATTTTTGTCAGACCAAGCTCTAAAAAAAGAAACATCAGCGTGATCAGGAGTTGGCCGCCATTATCAAGGGGAAGATCAACGCTTGCTCTTGGTTATTGGCCCCTGTTCATCTGACAATGAAGAGGCGGTGCTGGAGTACGCTCGCCGATTGGCCGACCTACAGCAGAAAGTGGCAGATAAGATTTTTATCGTCATGCGGGTCTATACTGCCAAGCCTCGGACCAATGGAGACGGCTACAAGGGGCTCGTTCACCAGCCAGATACTTCAAAAAGTCCAAGCTTGATCAATGGGTTAAAGGCAGTGCGCCAGCTTCATTACCGAGTCATTACTGAGACGGGCTTGACTACTGCTGATGAAATGCTCTATCCTTCTAATCTAGTGCTGGTAGATGATTTGGTCAGTTATCATGCCGTAGGTGCTCGCTCGGTTGAGGACCAAGAACATCGCTTTGTAGCTTCTGGAATTGATGCGCCGGTCGGTATGAAAAATCCAACATCTGGCAATCTTGGAGTCATGTTTAATGCCGTCTATGCTGCTCAGAATAAGCAAATCTTCCTTTATCATGGTCAGGAAGTAGAAACGTTAGGAAATCCTCTTGCGCATGTGATTTTGCGTGGTGCGTTAGATGAGTACGGTAAGAACAAGCCTAACTTCTATTACGAAAATCTTCTGGATGTGATCAAACGCTATGAAGAAATGAAGCTGTCCAATCCTTTTATCCTGATTGATACCAATCATGACAATTCTGGCAAGCAGTATTTGGAGCAGATCCGTATTATCCGTCAGACTCTGATCAACTGTGCTTGGAATGAGCAGATCAAGAAGTCAGTGCGTGGTTTCATGATTGAATCCTATTTGGAGGATGGCCGCCAGAATGAGCCAGAAGTCTTTGGTAAGTCCATTACCGATCCTTGCTTGGGCTGGGATAAGACAGAAGAACTCGTTCAGGAAATCTATGAGACCTTAGAAAATGAAGCTTAAATAGAAAGGATTAGGAGGCTTTTGTAGAAGTCTACTAATGAATATAGGCAAGCTCATACTCTACGAAAATCTAATTTTGATGATGTTAAACCTCTTTGATGCATTTCAGTGTCATTTTCATCGGTTTGCCTTGTCGAAATTAGATTTTCTTTCAATCTCCTTGGGAGAAGGGACTTGCCTCGTATTCTCAATAGAAGTATGATAAGAGGACACGGAATAGATATAGAAGAGATTTCTAGCATTGGTCGGGCCTATGAGAAGAATGAGCGCTTTGCTGAGAAAATCTTGACAGCTCAGGAGTTGGCTCGGTTTGGCTCCTTAAAGGGCAAGCGCAAGCTGGAATATTTGGCAGGACGCTGGTCAGCCAAGGAAGCTTTTGCCAAGGCTTGGGGAACTGGTATTGGCCCTGTGACTTTTCAAGATTTGGAAATTTTAAATGATGATAAGGGGGCTCCCTATTTTAGCAAGTCCCCCTTTGCTGGTTTGGTATGGCTATCAATCAGCCATGCTGGAAATCTGGTGACCGCCAGTGTGATTTTGGAGGAAGACAATGAAAGCTAGTCTACATAGACCCACTAAAGCAGTCATAGACCTGTCTGCTATTGCATTTAATATTGAGCAAATTGCGGCTCATATTCCCCAGTCGGTCCAGAAGTGGGCAGTAGTCAAGGCCAATGCTTATGGACACGGCGCGGTTCCTGTCTCTCAGCATATTCAGCCGCTTGTAGATGGTTTTTGCGTGTCCAATATTGACGAAGCCCTAGAACTACGAGAAGCTGGCATTGCTAAATCCATTCTTATTTTGGGTGTTTCTTCATTGGAGGCTGTGCCTTTAGCGATCCAGCAGCAGATTACCCTGACAGTGGCTAGCCTAGCTTGGTTGGAGGAGCTCTTGAACCAGCAAGCTAATCTGACGGGCTTGACTGTTCATATCAAGATTGATTCAGGCATGGGACGCATTGGCTTCCATGATAGTCAAGAAGCCCAGCAGGCAATTAGTCGCCTGCAAGCAGCAGGAGCTGTGGTAGAAGGAATTTTCACTCATTTTGCAACAGCTGACGAATTAGATACAAGTCATTTTGTAGCCCAATTAAATTGCTTTAAAGAGATTTTAAGTGAGTTAGCTTTCTTGCCACCGGTTGTGCATGCTAGCAACTCTGCCACAACTCTTTGGCACAGTGACACGATTATGAATGCTGTTCGGCTGGGGGATATTATCTACGGGCTGAATCCTAGCGGACGAGTGTTGGACTTACCTTATGAGGTCAAACCAGCTCTTAGCTTAGAATCTGCTCTGGTTCACGTCAAAGAAATTCAAGCGGGTGCGCATGTCGGTTATGGGGCGACCTATACCAGTGATAGCCAGCAAATCATTGGAACCATTCCTTTGGGTTACGCTGATGGCTGGACCCGGGATATGCAGGGCTTTGATGTCTTGATCGATGGTCAGCGCTGTCCCATTGTCGGTCGAGTTTCCATGGACCAGATTACAGTACGCTTGCCTCGAGTCTACCCTTTGGGAACGCAGGTTGTCTTGATTGGTCAGAGTGGCGCCGAGCTTATCACAGCAACGGATGTGGCAGAAAAGCGTGGTACGATCAATTATGAAGTGGTCTGCTCAATCAGCGACAGGGTACCGAGAGAGTATAAAAAGTAAAAGACAATCAAGAAGAAGGAAAGGAGACAGGATGAATCTGCATCAGGCTTTAACGGCCCTGCCAGGAGTGGGGCCAAAATCGGCTGAAAAATTTAAAAAACTAGGCCTTGAGAGCCTGCAGGATCTCCTGCTCTATTTTCCTTTTCGCTATGAGGATTTTAAGAGCAAGAATGTCCTCGACTTGGATGATGGGGAAAAGGCAGTTATTTCTGGGATCGTCGCGACTCCAGCTAATGTCCAGTATTATGGCTACAAGCGCAATCGCCTGCGTTTCACGATCAAGCAGGGAGAAGTCGCGATTGCAGTCAATTTTTTCAATCAGCCTTATCTGGCAGATAAGATTGAGCTGGGAGCAACGGTGGCTATTTTTGGTAAATGGGATAAAGCCAAGGCTAGTCTGACGGGGATGAAGGTGTTAGCTCAGGTTGAAGACGACTTGCAGCCAGTTTATCGAGTTGCCCAAGGGATCAGTCAGGCTAGTCTAGTCAAACTGATTAAGGCGGCCTTTGACCAAGGTTTGGATCAGTTATTGGAGGAAAATCTTCCTCCTGTCCTTCTGGAGCGCTACCAGCTTTTGAGGCGCACTCAAGCTGTACGTGCTATGCACTTTCCTAAGGATTTGGCAGAATACAAGCAGGCCCTGCGTCGAGTCAAGTTTGAAGAACTTTTTTACTTTCAGATGCAGCTGCAGGTTCTGAAGCATGAAACCAAGGATGTCAGTCAGGGACTGGCTATTCCTTGGCAGGAAAAAATGCTGGCTCAAAAGAAGGCTGAGCTGCCTTTTGCCCTGACGGAAGCTCAGGAGCGGAGTCTGGAAGAAATTCTCAGTGATTTGCAATCGCCTGCCCATATGAACCGCCTCCTGCAGGGAGATGTTGGTAGTGGTAAGACTGTGGTGGCTGGTTTGGCTATGTATGCCGCCTATACGGCAGGTTACCAGTCGGCTTTGATGGTTCCGACAGAAATTTTGGCTGAGCAGCATTTGGACAGTCTGACTCAGCTCTTTCCTGAACTGAATTTAGCCCTCCTAACTGGTGGTATGAAAGCTGCTGAACGCAGAGAGACTTTAGCTGCTATAGAGTCGGGTCAAGTAGATATGGTGGTCGGCACCCATGCCTTGATTCAGGAAGGGGTGGTCTATCATCGACTGGGCCTGGTCATTATTGATGAGCAGCATCGCTTTGGGGTGGACCAACGTCGGATTTTGCGGGAAAAGGGAAATAATCCAGACGTCCTTATGATGACGGCCACGCCTATTCCTCGAACTTTGGCCATTACCGCTTTTGGTGATATGGATGTCTCCATCATCGACCAGATGCCGGCTGGCCGCAAGCCCATCATTACTCGCTGGGTCAAGCATGAGCAGTTGGAAGTGGTCTTGGACTGGATGAAAAAAGAGCTGGCCAAGGGCGCCCAAGTCTACTTCATTTCTCCCTTGATTGAGGAATCAGAGGCCTTGGACTTGAAAAACGCGATTGCTCTAGAGGAAGAACTCAAGGCCTACTTTGCCAATCAGGCTCAGGTGGCTCTCCTTCACGGCCGCATGAAAAATGACGAAAAAGAGGCCATTATGCAGGACTTCAAGGATGGGAAAACGGATATTCTAGTGTCAACCACAGTCATTGAAGTCGGCGTCAATGTTCCGAATGCAACCATCATGGTTATCATGGATGCCGACCGCTTCGGACTCAGCCAGCTTCATCAGCTGCGGGGCCGAGTTGGTCGGGGAAATAAGCAATCGTATGCCGTTCTAGTTGCCAATCCCAAGACAGAGTCTGGGAAGAAACGCATGAAAATCATGACTGAGACGACAGATGGCTTTGTTCTGGCTGAGGAAGACCTCAAGATGCGTGGTTCAGGTGAAATTTTTGGGACCCGTCAGTCTGGTATTCCAGAGTTTCAGGTGGCGGACATCGTGGAGGATTATCCCATTTTGGAAGAAGCGCGCAAGGTAGCTAGTCAAATCGTTGCCAATCCTAGCTGGCGGCAGGATGCCAATTGGCACCTGGTATCCTTACATCTCGAAAAACGCGATTATCTGGACTAGCAAGATAAAGTTTGGATGTATTTGTTTAAGCTTTCTGCAAGAAAATTCTAAGCCTTCCTTAAGCTTTGAGGCCTATAATAAAAGCATCAAAAGAAACGAGGTGGCAAAAATGAAAGTAGCAGTTAAAGTAACCTATAAAAAAGAATTTAAACAGATGCGCCGCGTGAACAAGACTTATGGAATCTAATAATTCCAAGTGAAAGATAAAAAAAGATACCTCCGGAAGAAATTCTGGAGGTATTTTGCTATTGAATCAAGGCTTTCTTGCAATTTATGTTATAATATAGAATAACTATGATAAAAGGAGCTCAATTATGTTTCCAGATGACAGTTTGACTTTACATACAGATTTATATCAAATCAATATGATGCAGGTTTATTTCAACGAGGGTATCCATAATAAGCGTGCTGTTTTTGAAGTCTATTTCCGCAAGAATCCTTTTAATAATGGCTATGCCGTTTTTGCGGGCTTAGAGAGGATTGTGGCTTACCTGAATGAATTGACATTCAGTCAGACAGATTTGGACTATTTAGCGTCTTTGGGCTATAAAGGAGCTTTCTTAGAGTATTTACGCGATTTCAAGATGCAGCTGACCGTGCGTTCAGCTAAAGAAGGAGATTTGGTTTTTGCCAATGAACCGATTGTTCAGGTCGAAGGTCCGCTGGCTCAATGTCAGTTGGTGGAAACAGCGATTTTAAATATTGTGAATTTCCAAACCTTGATTGCGACCAAGGCAGCTCGCATCCGCTCTGTGATCGAAGATGAGCCGCTGATGGAGTTTGGTACCCGTCGTGCTCAGGAAATGGATGCAGCGATTTGGGGTACGCGGGCCGCTGTTATCGGTGGAGCCAACGGTACCAGCAATGTTCGGGCAGGTAAGCTCTTTGATATTCCCGTTCTGGGGACGCATGCCCATGCACTTGTGCAGGTTTATGGCAATGATTACGAAGCTTTCAAGGCTTATGCAAGCACTCATCGGGACTGTGTGTTTTTGGTAGACACCTACGATACCCTTCGGATCGGTGTTCCTACGGCCATCCGTGTAGCGCGTGAATTTGGGGATAAAATCAATTTCTTGGGTGTACGGATCGATTCTGGAGACTTGGCCTATATTTCTAAAAAGTTCGTCAGCAGTTAGATGAAGCGGGCTTCCCAAATGCTAAAATTTACGCTTCCAATGATTTGGATGAAAATACCATCCTCAACTTAAAAATGCAAAAGGCTAAGATTGATGTCTGGGGTGTGGGAACCAAGCTCATTACAGCCTATGACCAGCCAGCTCTGGGTGCTGTTTACAAGATTGTCGCGATTGAAGATGAGAATGGGCACTTGCGCAACACCATCAAGCTCTCCAACAATGCTGAAAAGGTTTCGACTCCGGGCAAGAAGCAGGTTTGGCGCATTACCAGCCGTGAAAGGCAAGTCTGAGGGCGACTACATCACTTATGATGGTGTAGACGTCAATCATCAGGAGGAGCTCGAAATGTTCCATCCGACTTATACTTATATCAATAAAATAGTCAAGAATTTTGATGCAGTGCCACTCTTGGTGGATATTTATAAAGAAGGTCAGCTTGTCTACGATTTGCCAAGTCTGTCTGAGATTCAGGACTATGCCCGCCGAGAATTTGACAAACTTTGGGACGAGTACAAGCGGGTCCTCAATCCACAAGATTATCCGGTCGATTTGGCGCGTGATATTTGGCAGGATAAGATGGACTTGATTGACCAGATGCGCAAGAAAGCCTACCAGACAGGAGCAGAAAAATGAGCCTACAAGAAGAAATCATCCGCCAACTAGGTGTCAAGCCCGTCATTGACCCAGAGGAAGAAATCCGAAAGTCGGTCGACTTTCTCAAGGCTTATCTAAGAAAGCATCCTTTTTTGAAAAGCTATGTTCTGGGCATTTCTGGTGGTCAGGACTCAACCTTGGCTGGCCGCTTGGCTCAGCTGGCTGTAGAGGAAATGCGAGCTGAGACAGGCGATAATGGCTATCGTTTTATCGCTGTCCGCCTGCCTTACGGTGTTCAGGCAGATGAAGATGATGCCCAAAAGGCTCTAGCTTTTATCCAGCCTGATGTCAGTCTGACAGTCAATATCAAGGAATCTGCTGATGCCATGACAAAGGCTGTAGAAGCAACGGGTGCCAAAGTCTCTGATTTTAACAAGGGCAATATCAAGGCCCGCAGCCGCATGATTGCCCAGTATGCTTTGGCTGGTTCATATAGTGGGGCTGTCATTGGGACCGACCACGCAGCAGAAAATGTTACGGCCTTTTTCACCAAGTTTGGGGACGGCGGAGCAGATATCTTACCACTTTACCGTCTCAATAAGCGTCAAGGCAAGCAGCTTCTGGCTGCCTTAGGAGCTGATCCGGCCCTCTATGAAAAGGTACCGACAGCTGATTTAGAAGAAGAAAAACCGGGGATTGCCGATGAAGTTGCTCTAGGCGTGACCTATAATGAAATTGACGACTATCTCGAAGGCAAGTCCGTTTCGGCTCAAGCCCAAGAAACGATCGAGTCTTGGTGGCATAAGGGCCAGCACAAACGGCATTTGCCGATTACAATTTTTGATGAATTCTGGAAGTGAAAATTTCTCTCGAAACTTTTTTTAGTCTGAGCCAAGAAACGAGGAAGCTATGAAAAAGACAGATACACAGTCTATTGAAACCAAACGTCTTTTGCTAAGACCTTTTTCTGGAATCGGATGCTCAAGCTATGTATGACAACTGGGCTTCTCGTCCGGATAATTTGCTGCATGTGACCTGGGATGCTCATGAGAGTCCTGATGTTACCCAACAGTCTATTGCTCGCTGGGTTGAGAATTATCAAAACTTGGATTTTTACAAGTGGGCTATCTGCCTAAGAGAAAATCCTGATTCTGTCATTGGAGACATCAGCGTGGTGGATAGAGATGATACGGTTAATGCTTGCGAGGTCGGTTATATTCTAAGTAAAGACTATTGGGGGCAGGGGCTGATGACAGAAGCTTTGAAAGCTGTTTTGAACTACCTCTTGAAAGACGCAGGATTCAATCGTGTCACAGCAAGATTTGTAACAGCCAATCCAGCTTCGGGGCGTGTTATGACTAAAGCTGGCATGAGCTACGAAGGTACTTTCCGTCAGGCTGTATTTCATAAAGGACAAGTCAAAGATTTTTCCGTCTATGGGATCCTAAAATCAGATTTGAAATAAAAAAGTTAGGCTTGCCTAACTTTTTCACTTGCGCTCTTTTTTTAAAGTTCTATAATAGATGTATAATGACAAGGAGGACTCTATGAATTCATTAAAACAAGATTTTACAGATAAGTTGTACGCTGCTTATGAGACTAACCCCAAGTATGCGGCAATGGAAAATGCTATTAGCCACAATGGTCTTTTGACTTCTTTGGAAAAACGGACTGCTGCTGTAGAAAATGCACCTGTTTTCTCACTGGATCTCACCAAAGACAAGGTCAGCGACCAGAAGGCTTCTGGCCGTTGCTGGATGTTTGCAGCTCTCAATACCTTCCGCCACAAGATGATTGCAGGTTTCCAATTGGAGGATTTTGAGCTCTCTCAGGCTCATACCTTCTTTTGGGATAAGTATGAAAAGTCCAACTGGTTCTTGGAGCAGGTTTTGGCAACGGCTGACCAAGACTTAACTAGCCGCAAGGTCAAGTTTCTCCTAGACACGCCTCAGCAGGATGGCGGTCAGTGGGATATGGTCGTGGCACTTTTTGAGAAATACGGCGTCGTGCCTAAGTCAGTCTATCCAGAGTCAATTTCCTCCAGCAATAGCCGTGAGCTCAATCAGTTGCTCAATAAACTCTTGCGTCAGGATGCGCAAATCTTGCGTGAGCTGGCCCTGAATGGTGCGGATGAAGCTAGTCTACAAGCTAAGAAAGAAACTTTGCTACAGGAAATTTTCAACTTCTTAGCGATGTCGTTGGGCTTACCGCCTCGGAAATTTGACTTTGCATATCGAGACAAGGACGGTAATTACCATAGGGAAGCTGATTTGACTCCGCGGGCCTTTTACCAAAAATATGTTGACCTCAAGCTGGATGACTATGTGTCAATTATCAATGCGCCAACGGCCGATAAACCTTATGGCAAGTCATACACAGTCGAGATGTTGGGCAATGTCGTCGGCAGTAAACCTGTTCGCTATTTGAATGTAGAAATGAAACGTCTCAAGGAATTGGCTATTGCACAGATGCAGGCTGGTGAGACTGTTTGGTTTGGCTCTGATGTGGGTCAATCCAGCAATCGCAAGGCTGGTATCATGGAAGCAGGTATGCATGATTTAACCTCTAGTATGGATATCCAGTTGACTCAAGATAAAGCAGGTCGTCTTGATTACAGCGAGAGCCTTATGACCCATGCTATGGTATTGGCTGGAGTAGACTTGGATGAAAAGGGCCAAGCTAAAAAATGGAAGGTAGAAAATTCTTGGGGTGAAAAGGTTGGAGATAAGGGCTACTTTGTCGCCAGCGACGCTTGGATGGATGAGTACACTTACCAAATCGTAGTCAGAAAAGAATTCTTGACTCCAGAAGAGTTGGCAGCCTACAATGCAGAGCCAATTGTCCTAGCACCGTGGGATCCAATGGGAGCTCTTGCTAATGGCGAAATGATTTGATAGGATGAGCAATTGCAGAAAGCTATTGATTTATTTAAACATAAAAAAGATTGGATTTTAGAAATCCAATCTTTTTTAGTTTAACGATGTTCAGCTCCTTGGTTAGAACTAGTTGAGCTGCTGGTTGTTCCAGAACTTGTTGAACTTGTTTGGGAACTAGAGTTGGTGCTACTATGTTCTTCGCTAGATTCGCTCGTACTTTGACTTGAAGATTCTGAGCTTGACTCAGAAGTAGAGCTTGAAGATGATTGGGTATAAGCGCGGCTGTAAGTAGAAGTACCATTGAGATAGAGATAGGATCCGCTACGGAAAAGTCCGCTTGGTGGTGTCCAGTCTTCATTGCTGTAGCCTGTCAAATAGAGCATCATAGAACGGTAAACATCGGTTGCCACCTTAACTCCATCATCTAAAACAGGAGTGAGGCGATTTGAGTAACCGGTCCAAACAGCCATAGAGTATTGTGGAGTGTAGCCAACAAATAGCTCGTCTGGTGTGACAATGCTAGAACTGTAGTAAGGTTTTGTCAACTTCTCTAGCTCATCATCTGCATAGTTGGAAGTACCAGTTTTACCTGCTTGATAGACTCCTGGAATTGCAGCATTGGTACCAGTTCCAGACTGAAGAACGGTCTTCATCATGTCGGTCATCATGTAGGCTGTCGTCTCTTTCATAGCTTTTGAACCGCCATTTGAAAAGACTTTTTCTGTACCGTCGCTAAAGACAACTCGGTTTACATATTGTGGTTTGTAATATGTACCGCCATTAGCAAAGGCAGCGTAGGCAGCAGCCATTTTTTCGCTACTTGCTCCGTATTGGTTGCCAGATTCGCTTGTATTACTTGAAATTGCATTAGAATAATGCATCTCAGGATAATTAATACCGAGGCCATTGAGGAACTTCAATGAATTATCTAATCCGACTGCTTCCAGCGATTTGACGGCTGGTACGTTACGGGATTCTTGGATAGCGTATTGGATAGTAATCCAGCCATAATAGCGTTTATCCCAGTTATAGACAGGAGTAGATGTTCCAGGGAAATAGTAAGGAGCATCTTGGATTGAGGCAGCAGTGGAAGTGAAAACGTTGTATTCCAAGGCTGGGGCATAATCGGTGATTGGTTTCATGGTAGAACCCCAGTCGCGATTCGTTTCGACTGCTTGGTTGGTACCAAAAGAAACGTTGGAAGACTGATGGCGAGCACCCAGTTGGGCAATGACTTTCCCGTTGGTAACATCCATAACGGTTGATGCCACTTGCAGTTCATCATCTGGATAAGCAACATATTCTTCCGTGTTGTAAATATCCCACAATTTTTTCTGTGCTTCGGTATTAACGTTGGTATAAACTTCCATACCAGTCGTAAGGACATTGTAGCCAGTTTCTTCTTCGACTTGCTCAATAACTTCTTTTAAGTAGTTATCCATATAGGCAGGATAGCTAGCTGAATTTTTCAAGCTCTGTAAGCCGTCGGTCACTGGTGTATTGATAGCTTGTTCGTATTGTTCTGGTGAGATGTACTTGAGTTCATACATTTCAGATAATACGAGATTACGACGCTGAGTGGCAGCTTCTGGGTTTGTGTAAGGGTCATATTGGTTAGGAGCCTGAGGCATTCCTGCAAGCAGGGCAATTTGAGGAAGGGTCAAATCTTTCAAATCTTTGCCATAGTAACTTTGAGAAGCTGTTTGCATCCCGTAATTTCCATTGGACATATAGACTTTATTGACATAGTATGTCAGGATTTCTTGCTTGGTAGCCTTTCGCTCAAGTTGAGTTGCCAGCCATGCTTCTTGGATTTTCCGAGAAAGGGTAGCATCCGCTGAGGAAGTGGAGAAATAAGTCAACTTGATCAACTGCTGGGTTAAGGTAGATCCCCCTTGACGTCCGCCTCCTTTCAGATTGCTTAGGAAGGCTCCTCCTATTCGAATGAAATCAACCCCACGGTGATTAAAGAAGCGGTGATCCTCAATCGCAACGATAGCATCTACTAGCTGTGTAGGGATCTGGTCTGTTGATGCATTGACCCGCTTTTCAGAACCCAGGTCCGCAATCAGATTGTTATCACTATCGTAAATCTTACTTGAAGTTGTTGCGACAAGGTCCTTCTCAGAGAGGGTAGGAGACTTGGAGGCATAGTATGTGAAGACAAGAACGCCAGCTACAACTCCAATGATAAAGAGAGATAAGAGGACACTTGCAAGATATTTTAAGGCCTGCAAAAGGGTTTGTTTATTCATTTGTGATACCACCTAGTAGTTTTTGTTCGATAATTTCAAGGTAAGGGATGCTTGGAAATTGCTTTGTTTCGATTAAAAATCCATGTTCTTTAATGTAAGACAAAGGAAGGGATTTTCCACCTTTATCCATCTTATAAAATGTAATGAGATAAGATGCCGGAAGTAGATAAGTCTCCCGCAAGCTAGAGAAGTGCAGTAAGACAAAGCAGATTCCTTTTTGCTGAAGGACAGCCTCCATATGTTCAATCTGGTGTAGATGGAAATTCTTCAGAGGCATGGCTGTTTTTTGCCGTGTTTCCTTGGCTTCAAAATCAATATAATGTCCCTTAAAGACACCAGAATAATCAGTCGTGGATGCCTGTCGGAAATAGGCCTCCACAATCTTTGCACGACTGCGTTGAGGATAGTCCACTTTGACAATCTGAATGGGCGTTGGCTTCTTATGGATGACAGCGAGTCCCCTACTCAAGTAGTAGTTGTTGGATTCGTTGATCATCTTCTCAAAAGACATCCCGCGATTGGCAAAGTTCACAGCCGTCTTTGAACCTAGATGGGCTAGTTTACTTTTTATCTTTAGCTTGTGAGGGTAGTTGACCATAAAACTCCTTATTGGTACAATAACATCACTCTATTATATCATAAAAATATTTTTTGAGGGAGAATAAATGACAAGTCTATTAATTGTAGGTTACAAGGCTTTTGAACTTGGCATTATGAATGAAAAAGACATGCGCATCAAGATCATCAAAGAAGCGGTCAGACGAGATTTGCAGCGCTTGCTGGATGAAGGATTGGAGTGGCTTATCTTCACGGGGAATCTAGGTTTTGAAGCTTGGGTTTTGGAAGTTGCTCAGGAATTGAGAGAAGATTATGATTTCAAGATTGCTACGATTTTTCTTTTTGAGGATCAAGGAAAGAATTGGAATGAAGCAAATCAGGCTAAACTAGCGGATTTAAACAAGTAGATTTTGTCAAATATGCTTATCCTAGCTATCAAAATCCGAGTCAGTTTCGTGAGTACAGCCAATTTTTGCTTCAGAATACAGATGGAGCTTACCTGTTTTACGATGAGGAAAATGAGACCAATCTTAAGTATCTTTACAGGGAGATGAAGAATCAAGGACAGTATTTTATCAAAAAATTAACATTTGATGATCTGAATGAGGTTGCAGAAATTTTTTCGGAAAAGTAGGGTATAAATCTTGCTTTTTATAGGTGATTTCGTATATAATTGGATATGATAAACTAGATTGGAGTGAGAGCATGGCGAGTATTATTTATACAGCAAAAGATATTTTTGATCAAGACTTTAAGCGTGAAGTGCGAGGATATAGCAAGGCTGAAGTGGATGAGTTTTTAGATGATGTAATCAAGGATTATGAAACTTATGCAGCTTTGGTAAAGGAGTTACGTGAGGAGATTGCCCTTCTGAAGGAACAAGTATCTGATCAAGCAACTGCTACTCCTTCAACGCCTAGTCAGCCAGCTCAACCAACAATTGAGATGCCACAGATGGGAACAGCGACTAACTTCGATATTTTGAAACGCTTAAGCCGTTTGGAAAAGGAAGTTTTTGGCAAACAGATTCTGGACAGCGAAGAGCAATAATGTTGCAGAGTGCAATTTTTGGATAATCGCGTGAAGATTTAATATTTTCATGAGGAAAGTCCATGCTAGCACCGGCTGTGATGCTGGTAGTGTTTGTGCTAGGCGAAACAATAAGCCTAGGGACGGAGCAATCCGTTACGGCGACTGAAAAGGCTAAGTCTTTAGATAGGTCTGAATAGGTCTGAAAGTGCCACAGTGACGTAGTTCTTCTGGAAACAGAAGAAGTGGAACGCGGTAAACCCCTCAAGCTAGCAACCCAAACTTTGGTCGGGGCACGGAATGCGTGGAAACGAACATAGCATTCTGACTGGAAACAGTAGACAGATGATTATCGAAGGAGATGGTACCTAGTCATTTCTGGAACAAAACATGGCTTATAGAAAATTGCACATAGGTTAGCTAGCGTATGCTAGCTTTTTGATTAAGATATAGAGCCCCTTGGACAGAAGATTGCTGCAAGGGACAAAAAAATAGGAAAGCAAGTTTTTTCTCAAAATGAGGAGCCAAGCAAGAACATTCTGCTTTCTAGCTGAGGCCAGTTTTTAACGGCGTGGCCAAGCGGATAGTGATAGAGTAAGAAAGAATGAAAGAAAAATTTAATTTAATTGCTACAGCGGCGGCAGGTTTGGAAGCCGTTGTCGGCCGTGAAATCCGAGATTTGGGCATAGATTGTCAGGTTGAAAATGGCCGTGTTCGCTTTAGTGGAGACATGGCTACCATCATTCAAACCAATCTCTGGTTGCGCTCGGCAGATCGGATTAAGATTGTTGTGGGAACATTTCCAGCTAAAACATTTGAAGAGCTTTTTCAAGGTGTCTTTGCCTTGGATTGGGAAAATTATCTACCCTTAGGTGCCAAATTTCCCATTTCTAAAGCCAAATGCGTCAAGTCAAAACTGCATAATGAGCCCAGTGTTCAAGCCATTTCAAAAAAAGCAGTTGTAAAAAAATTGCAAAAGCATTATGCTCGTCCAGAAGGGGTTCCTCTACAGGAAAATGGAGCAGAGTTTAAGATTGAAGTTTCCATTTTAAAAGACCTTGTGACGGTCATGATTGATACCAGTGGCTCTAGCTTGTTCAAACGTGGCTATCGGACGGAAAAAGGCGGAGCACCAATCAAGGAAAATATGGCAGCTGCGATTTTACTTTTGTCAAACTGGTATCCAGACAAACCCTTGATTGACCCGACTTGCGGATCAGGAACCTTCTGTATCGAAGCGGCCATGATTGGAATGAAGATGGCCCCAGGTTTACACCGTTCCTTTGCTTTTGAAGACTGGAATTGGGTAGACAAGGACTTGGTACGTCGACTTCGGGCAGAAGCCCTAGCTCAGATTGACCAAGATATTCAGCTGGATATTTCAGGTTCTGACTTGGATGCCCGTTTGGTAGAGATTGCCAAGAAAAATGCAGAAGAAGCGGGTGTTGCTGACCAAATTCAATTTAAGCAAATGCGTCTGCAAGACCTTCATACGGACAAGATCAATGGTGTCATTATTTCCAATCCGCCTTATGGCGAGCGTTTGTTAGACGATGATGCTGTAACCAAGCTTTATCAAGAAATGGGAGAAACCTTTGCTCCTTTGAAGACTTGGAGTAAATTTATCTTGACCAGTGATGAGGCCTTTGAAGCCAAATATGGCAGTCAGGCGGATAAAAAGCGAAAACTTTACAATGGTACTTTGAAAGTTGATTTATATCAATACTTTGGCCAAAGGGTCAAAAGACAACTAGATTAGAAAGGAAATGCTGTGAGCAAAGAAGAAAAGATGCCAACAGAGCAAGAATCAAAAGAAACCGTTCTTGACTTAGAAGATGCGAAAGAGATGACGGTCGGTCAGGCTGCTCGGAAAAACGAGGAAGTCGAAGCTGGTGTGACTGAAGGAGACAATATCCTTGATAAGTACATCAAGCAACACCGAGATGAAATCGAAGCAGGGAAATTTGAAACCCAAAAGCTGAGAATCATGGAAGAGCTGGCGCAACAAAAAGAAGCTTTGATACAAGAGACCATCAAACAGCTTAAGAGTCAGTCTCAGGCGAAGGAAAATACTGCCAATACGGCAACACCTTCGGCGCAGCCAGTGAAAGCAGAAACGGCAAACTCGGCAAATGTAGAGACTACAAAGGCTGCACAACCAGCGCTAACAGTTGCAGCTGAAGCACCAATTATCCCAGCAACAAAGCCGATATCAAAGCCAGTTCCGACAGTGTTTGAAGATGAGGACGAGCCTGAGACAAAACCTTTCTACAAGAAGAAAGCCTTCCTATACTCAGCCTTAGGTCTTGTAGCGCTTGCCGCTGGAACGACTTGGTACTTTCATCAAGGTCGGGGTAGCCACAAGTCGACAACTGGTTCCAGTTCGACCGTTTCTTCTAGCAAAAAGAAATCTACAAGCTCTAGTGAAACTAAGAAAGAGGCTGCTAAGAATTTGAAGACCTCTATGCTAGCTTCTTTACGGATAGTAGTCAGACAGCTATCAAAAATGACAAGTTTGGCGATTTGGATAAGCTGAAAACTAAGTTAGATGTCTTAACTGGCAGCTCAGAATATACAGCTGCTAAAAAGAAGTATGATGATCTTGTTAAGCAAATTTCTGCTATCCAAAGTGTGAATTCGCAATTCAATACGGGTGCTATCGTTGATGGTCTCTTGAAGACGGATGCCCAAGTGAAAGAAAACGCCAATCTTCCAGATGTATCGACAGGTAATAGCAAGTTGGATGATGTCTTGAAGGCGGCTATTGCTCAAGGACGTAGTCAGCAGCTACCAGCACCAGCGCCTAGTCCGACAGTGGAACCGTCAGCGCCATCAACAACACCAACAGTACCAGCCGCACCATCAACGCCGCCAGCTGTTAATCCAGCGCCTAGTGATCCTAGTGGCATTAGAAATGCAGAAACTGGTATCGGACTACCAAGTGCAGGAGTTAACCTCCAGCGCCACCTTAGCCGTGTGCCTTACAATCAAGCTGCGATTGATGATGTGAATAATCCTGCTTGGACTTTCAATCCAGGTGTCTTGGAAACGATCCTCAAGGTGTCTCGCGAGCGTGGCTATATCACAGGAGATCAGTTTATCCTTGAAAGTTAACATTGTCAAGGGGAATGGCTACTACAATCTCTATAAACCAGATGGTACTTATCTATTTAGTATGAACTGTAAGACAGGCTACTTTGTAGGGAATGGAGCTGGGTATGCAGAAGATTTGGATTATTAATCACCTTTCTCGCTAACTCATTCAAAATATGATAAAGAAAAAGTTAGACGGTTCTGAGTCAAGTATCTTGGGTCAGCCGTCTAGCTTTTTTGTATAAATAGTTACTTATTGTTAATTACTATATTAACCTGTAGTTTAAATCTCTAGGTTAATATGGATAGTTTAAAATAGCTTGATTTATCAAGCTTATTGTCAATAAATAAAGATTTCAATAGATTGAATTCTTGTCTTATTTTTGTTAAAATACTATCTGGAGCATTAGGGCACCTAGAATAAAAATGTAAAAAAGTGTGTATTTTTGCTTATAAACTATAGCATGCAATAAGCCAGCTTCTTTGCTAATGGTCATGAGATTAACAAAAACTGGCATGTTGGAAAAGGAAAGGAAAAGGATGTTTCGAAGTAAGAAATATAACAAAGATTTCGAGATTATTGACGAAAAGAAGCGGTATAAGCTCTATAAGTCTGGGAAATTGGGTAAAAGCTTCAAATTCTCAACTCGACCTCTTTCGTATCGGTGGAATGGGAGAAGTTGTCTCAAGCAGCTTGTCAGATACTGAAGAGCTTGATCACGACCATCTGAGCCTCAATACTCTTGCAGGTCTGGGAGGGATATTAGCCGCTGGGGCAGCGGGGCTAATAGTGACTCAGGAGCAGTCTGTCTATGCAGATGAAACATCTGAATATACTGATAAAGCAGTTATTTCAGCTGAAGTCAAGGACAATGAAGAAGCAACAGAAGCAAGTACAAATTCGATCATTGCTCAAGCGCAAGCGGAAATGCGAAAAGCAAAAGCAGAACAAGCTTCTGAGTTAGCCTCTGTTTCAGCCGCTCAGTCAGTCAGCGCTTCTGTCTCTACAAGTGAGTCAGTCTCTCTTAGTATCTCGACTAGCCAGTCTGTTAGTCAATCGCTCAGCCAATCAGTTTCCGCTAGTAACTCAACTTCTATCAGCCGGTCTGTATCTGTTAGCAGTTCGGTCTTGACTAGCAAATCAGCAAGTACTGCGCCTGCTGCAAAAGTATCAGAGAGCAAAGCGCCCGCTAAGCTAGAAAGTGCTAACAATACAACTTCTCTAGAGCAGGATAAAGTGCTAACTAGCGCGTCAGTAGCTGATGCTTCCGTCTCAGATTCTAATTCTGTCTCGCTGGACGTCAGAGTCAATGTTGCTGATAGCTTTGTTTCATCTGGTGCAGGACAAAGTGTAGCTAGTGCTAGTTTGAGCAATAGCCAAGCCCTCGCGACCAGCAACAACTTAGCAGCTGGTGTGGTAGCTGATAAGAACCAAGCCCAAGGCAAGGACGAGCTTAAGCAAGCTGAGAAGAGTCAAACGGTAGATAAGACCGTGACCACTTCACCAAAAGAGTCTGTCACTGCTAAACAACAAGAAGAAAACCGTAGGAAGTTGACCAATCTTTCAGCTGAAATAGGTGACTATCTAGCAAAAGCAGTTGGTTTGCCAAATACGGATTCAGCTCTTGTTAAGGCCAATGCAGCGCTAACAGAAATTGAAAAGGCCCTAGCTGATCCGACTAGTGATTTAACAACAGTAGTGCAAAAAGCTACTTTAGCACGTAATTCGATTATTAATGCTGTTTTTGCGGCTAATTCTGGTGTACGCGATGTACGAAATGGGACAGTGATTACTAGAGGGGCACACCTACGTGCGGCTTCTAATCCACCTACAATCTCTATGCCATCCACTATCACAATTTATAATGATGAAGCAATCAATAATTTCCAGATAAGGCTGAATGATGATAAAGGGATGGCTAAAATTACGGGCTCCCCATCCAATGCTATTATTACAGGGTTGAGGGCACCGAACTATCCAACTAACAAGAAAGGGGAATTTGGAGATCTATATATCTATGATCAACGGGGGAATAAAATAGGTGCCCAAAGGACATACACCATTGACATAATAGGGACAGTGGGTCGTGAAAACGGAACTTGGAAACCCTATACGCCTGGTACCTATGTTCTGGAATATACAGTAACAGATATACATGGTCAGACTGCTACAGCACGTACGAATTTCCATATCAAGGGATTTAATGAACGAAACAACCCAGTTAGTGGGGATACCGTTATTGTTAAGAATCCATCTTCTTTGACTGTAAGTGAACGCAATCAAGTACTTGAAAAATTTAAAGAAAAAAATCCATCGATTTTATCTAGTAGTGATTTTACGAAAGATGGCGTAACCGGAACGATTTCGGTAGCTGAAAATGGGAATATTACCATTACCTACCGTGATAATACTACAAATGTTATCCCAGCTAATGTGGATGCTGTTCCAGTTCCAAGTGCGACGGTGACTCGTAATGGTCAAGCCCTGACCCCTGTAAATGGCAACTATATTGTGTACGCAGGAGATGATATTCAAATTAATTTCACTGCTACAGATAATAGTGGGCAATTATCAGAATTTAAGATCGTTTCAAATGCAGATGCAAATGGTTCGCCACTTAAAAATAATTTCTTTGAAGATAATAAATATGGGACGGGAACTGTAGAGCATTTAACGGGGAATATCACAGCAGCTACTGCTAGTCCAGCCCGTATTACTGTAAGAGCTCATTTGAATGATAATCTAGAGTACGATAAAAATGGTAGAAATAGTTGGCAACGTAATGCAGTAGCAACGGATAAGGCTGGTAATAGAAACAGTGCAGGAAATGATTCGCCGGGCAATGTACGTATTGTGCAAGGTAGACTGACGGATATTATGGAGGGAGTAGCACCGACTGAAACCTTCCAAGTAGAGAATGTTTCTCGATTAAATTCTCAAGAACAAACTCGTATATTGGCAGCTGTTGAGAAATTAAACAATAAGCGGGAAAAACGTATAGACTCTTTTACTATTAGTGATAATAGAACAGTTACCATTACCTATAAAGATAAGACTACGGATACGATCACTATAAAACTTTCTGACAGTGATTATAAGAGTAGAAGTGCTTCAACTAGTCTAAGTCAAAGACAGTCAACCAGTGCATCGGTAAGTGCCAGCACTTCAGCGAGCAATAGTGTTTCTGGATCGGTTAGCGGTAGTCAATCGGTATCGTTGAGCAAGAGCGCTTCAACTTCATTGAGTGGTAGTCAATCGGTATCGTTGAGCAAGAGCGCTTCAACTTCATTGAGTGGTAGCCAATCCATCTCACTAAGTAAGAGTGCATCAACTTCATTGAGTGGTAGCCAATCCGTCTCATTAAGTAAGAGTGCTTCAGCGTCACTGAGCGGTAGCCAATCCATCTCACTAAGTAAGAGTGCTTCAGCGTCCTTGAGCTTGAGCCGCTCAACTTCATTAAGCAAGAGTGCTTCAGCTTCATTGAGCTTGAGTCAATCTGTCTCACTAAGTAAGAGTGCTTCGGCTTCACTGAGTGGTAGCCAATCCGTCTCACTAAGTAAGAGTGCCTCAGCGTCACTGAGCTTGAGCCAATCAGTTTCACTAAGTAAGAGTGCCTCGGCCTCATTGAGCTTAAGCCAGTCAGTTTCACTAAGTAAGAGTGCTTCGGCTTCACTGAGTGGTAGCCAATCCGTCTCACTAAGTAAGAGTGCCTCAGCGTCACTGAGTGGTAGTCAATCTGTCTCATTAAGTAAGAGTGCTTCAGCGTCATTGAGTTTAAGCCAATCAGTTTCATTAAGTAAGAGCGCTTCAGCGTCATTGAGTGGTAGCCAGTCAGTTTCAGCAAGTGCCAGTGCTTCAGCGTCATTAAGCCTGAGCCAGTCAGTTTCAACAAGTACGAGCGCTTCAGCATCATTGAGCTTGAGTCAATCTGTCTCATTAAGCACAAGCGCCTCAGCATCATTGAACTTGAGCCAGTCAGTCTCAGCAAGTGCAAGTGCCTCAGCTTCGTTGAGTGGTAGTCAATCTGCCTCATTGAGCAATAGTGCTTCAGCATCGTTGAGCTTAAGTCAATCCGTTTCATTAAGTAAGAGCGCCTCCGCTTCATTGAGTGGTAGCCAATCCGTCTCATTAAGTAATAGTGCTTCAGCGTCATTGAGCTTGAGCCAGTCAGTTTCAACAAGCGAGTCTGCTTCAACTTCATTGAGCGCAAGCCAGTCTGTCTCAACAAGCGAGTCAGTTTCAGCGTCAATGAGCTTGAGCCAGTCTGTCTCAACAAGCGAGTCAGCTTCAGCGTCAATGAGCTTGAGCCAGTCCGTTTCAACAAGCGAGTCAGCTTCAGCGTCAATGAGCTTGAGTCAGTCAGTTTCAACAAGTGAATCAGCTTCAACCTCATTGAGCTTGAGCCAGTCCGTTTCAACAAGTGAATCAGCTTCAACGTCATTGAGCACAAGTCAGTCCGTTTCAACAAGTGAATCAGCTTCAACGTCATTGAGCACAAGTCAGTCTGTTTCAGTAAGTGCAAGTGTCTCATCTTCGTTGAGCTTAAGTCAATCCGTTTCAGCAAGTGAATCTGTTTCAACTTCATTGAGCACTAGCCAGTCTGTCTCAACAAGCGCAAGTGCTTCAGCGTCCTTGAGCTTGAGCCAGTCTGTTTCAGCAAGCGAGTCTGCTTCAACGTCATTGAGCACAAGTCAGTCAGTCTCAGTAAGTGCAAGTGCTTCAGCATCAGTAAGCCTGAGCCAGTCAGTCTCAGCAAGCGCAAGTGCTTCAGCATCAGTAAGCTTGAGTCAATCCGTTTCAACAAGTGCAAGTGCTTCAGCGTCAATGAGCTTGAGCCAGTCAGTCTCAGTAAGTGCAAGTGCTTCAGCGTCATTGAGCACCAGCCAGTCAGTTTCAACAAGTGAGTCTGCTTCAGCGTCATTGAGCGCAAGCCAGTCAGTTTCAGCAAGTGAATCAGCTTCAGCGTCATTGAGCACCAGCCAGTCAGTCTCAGTAAGTGCAAGTACTTCAGCATCATTGAGCGCAAGCCAGTCAGTTTCAACAAGTGAATCAGCTTCAACCTCATTGAGCACAAGCCAGTCTGTCTCATTAAGCACAAGTGCTTCAGCATCAGTAAGCTTGAGTCAATCAGTTTCAACAAGCGAGTCAGCTTCAGCGTCATTGAGCTTGAGCCAGTCTGTTTCAGTAAGTGCCAGTGCTTCAGCATCAGTAAGCCTGAGCCAGTCAGTTTCAACAAGTGAATCAGCTTCAGCATCAGTAAGCCTGAGCCAGTCAGTTTCAACAAGTGAATCAGCTTCAGCATCAGTAAGTCTGAGCCAGTCTGTCTCAGCAAGTGCAAGTGCCTCAGCATCATTGAGCCTGAGCCAATCAGTTTCAGCAAGTGAATCTGTTTCAACCTCATTGAGTACCAGCCAGTCAGTCTCAGTAAGTGTAAGTGCCTCAGCTTCATTGAGCGCAAGCCAGTCTGTCTCAACAAGCGAGTCAGCTTCAGCGTCATTGAGCACCAGCCAGTCAGTCTCAGTAAGTGCAAGTGCTTCAGCGTCATTGAGCACCAGCCAGTCAGTTTCAACAAGTGAATCAGCTTCAACCTCATTGAGCACCAGCCAGTCAGTCTCATTAAGCACAAGTGCTTCAGCATCAGTAAGTCTGAGCCAGTCTGTATCAGCAAGTGCAAGTGCCTCAGCTTCATTGAGCCTGAGCCAATCAGTTTCAGCAAGTGAATCTGTTTCAACCTCATTGAGTACCAGCGAGTCAGTCTCAGTAAGTGTAAGTGCTTCAGCGTCATTGAGCACCAGCCAGTCAGTTTCAACAAGCGAGTCAGCTTCAGCGTCATTGAGTTTGAGTCAATCTGTCTCAGCAAGTGCAAGTGCCTCAGCTTCATTGAGCGCAAGCCAGTCTGTCTCAACAAGCACAAGTTTGAGCACAAGTCTCAGTGCCTCGCTCAGTGCCTCAGATTCAACAAGTACAAGTTTGAGCACAAGCCTCAGTGCATCAATTAGTGCCTCAGATTCAACAAGTACAAGTTTGAGCACAAGCCTCAGTGCCTCAATTAGCGCTTCAGATTCAGCCAGCACCAGCTTGAGCACGAGCCTCAGTGCCTCAATTAGCGCTTCAGATTCAGCCAGCACCAGCTTGAGCACGAGCCTCAGTGCTTCACTCAGCGCGTCAGAGTCAACAAGCACCAGCTTGAGTACAAGCCTCAGTGCGTCACTTAGTGCAAGCGACTCAGCCAGCACCAGCTTGAGTACAAGCCTCAGTGCCTCAATTAGCGCTTCTGATTCAGCCAGCACCAGCTTGAGCACGAGCCTCAGTGCTTCACTCAGCGAGTCTGACTCAACAAGCACAAGTTTGAGCACAAGTCTCAGTGCCTCGCTCAGTGCCTCAGATTCAACAAGTACAAGTTTGAGCACAAGCCTCAGTGCCTCAATTAGCGCTTCAGATTCAGCAAGCACCAGCTTGAGTACTAGCCTCAGTGCCTCAATTAGTGCGTCAGATTCAGCAAGTACCAGCTTGAGTACAAGTCTCAGTGCTTCGATCAGTGCCTCAGATTCAGCAAGCACCAGCTTGAGTACAAGCCACAGTACCTCAATTAGCGCTTCTGATTCAGCCAGCACCAGCTTGAGTACCAGCCTCAGTGCCTCAATTAGTGCTTCAGATTCAGCCAGCACCAGCTTGAGCACAAGTCTCAGTGTCTCAATCAGTGCCTCAGATTCAGCCAGCACGAGCCTGAGCACTAGCCTCAGTGCTTCAATTAGTGCTTCAGATTCAGCCAGCACCAGCTTGAGCACGAGCCTCAGTGCTTCACTCAGCGAGTCTGACTCAACAAGCACAAGTTTGAGCACAAGTCTCAGTGCCTCGCTCAGTGCCTCAGATTCAACAAGTACAAGTTTGAGCACAAGCCTCAGTGCCTCAATTAGCGCTTCAGATTCAGCAAGCACCAGCTTGAGTACTAGCCTCAGTGCCTCAATTAGTGCGTCAGATTCAGCAAGTACCAGCTTGAGTACAAGTCTCAGTGCTTCGATCAGTGCCTCAGATTCAGCAAGCACCAGCTTGAGTACAAGCCACAGTACCTCAATTAGCGCTTCTGATTCAGCCAGCACCAGCTTGAGTACCAGCCTCAGTGCCTCAATTAGTGCTTCAGATTCAGCCAGCACCAGCTTGAGCACAAGTCTCAGTGTCTCAATCAGTGCCTCAGATTCAGCCAGCACGAGCCTGAGCACTAGCCTCAGTGCTTCAATTAGTGCTTCAGATTCAGCCAGCACGAGCCTGAGCACGAGCCTCAGTGCCTCACTCAGCGCTTCTGAGTCAGCAAGTACCAGCTTGAGTACGAGTCTAAGTGCTTCGATCAGTGCCTCAGATTCAACAAGTACAAGTTTGAGCACTAGCCTCAGTGCCTCAATTAGCGCTTCAGACTCAGCAAGCACAAGCCTGAGTACCAGCCTCAGTGCCTCAATTAGTGCAAGCGACTCAGCCAGCACAAGTTTGAGCACAAGTCTCAGTGCCTCAATTAGCGCTTCAGATTCAGCAAGCACCAGCTTGAGCACAAGTCTCAGTGCTTCACTCAGTGCTTCAGATTCAGCAAGTACCAGCTTGAGTACAAGTCTCAGTGCTTCGATCAGTGCCTCAGAGTCAACAAGTACAAGTTTGAGCACGAGCCTCAGTACCTCAATTAGCGCTTCAGATTCAGCCAGCACCAGCTTGAGTACCAGCCTCAGTGCCTCAATTAGCGCTTCTGATTCAGCCAGCACCAGCTTGAGCACAAGCCACAGTGCCTCACTCAGTGCCTCAGATTCAGCCAGCACCAGCTTGAGCACAAGCCTCAGTGCTTCAATTAGCGCTTCAGATTCAGTAAGTACAAGTTTGAGTACTAGCCTCAGTGCCTCAATTAGCGCTTCAGATTCAGCCAGCACAAGTTTGAGCACAAGTCTCAGTGCCTCACACAGTGCCTCAGATTCAGCCAGCACGAGCCTGAGCACGAGCCTCAGTGCCTCAATTAGCGCTTCAGATTCAGCAAGCACAAGCCTGAGTACCAGCCTCAGTGCCTCAATTAGTGCAAGCGACTCAGCCAGCACAAGTTTGAGCACAAGTCTCAGTGCCTCAATTAGCGCTTCAGATTCAGCCAGCACCAGCTTGAGCACAAGTCTCAGTGCTTCACTCAGTGCTTCAGATTCAACAAGTACAAGTTTGAGCACAAGTCTCAGTGCCTCAATCAGTGCCTCAGATTCAGCCAGCACGAGCCTGAGCACTAGCCTCAGTGCTTCAATTAGTGCTTCAGATTCAGCCAGCACGAGCCTGAGCACTAGCCTCAGTGCCTCACTCAGCGCTTCTGAGTCAGCAAGTACCAGCTTGAGTACGAGTCTAAGTGCTTCGATCAGTGCCTCAGATTCAACAAGTACAAGTTTGAGCACTAGCCTCAGTGCCTCAATTAGCGCTTCAGACTCAGCAAGTACAAGTTTGAGCACTAGCCTCAGTGCCTCAATTAGCGCTTCAGATTCAGCAAGCACCAGCTTGAGTACAAGCCTCAGTGCCTCAATTAGTGCTTCAGATTCAGCAAGTACAAGTTTGAGCACGAGCCTCAGTGCCTCAATTAGCGCTTCAGATTCAGCCAGCACAAGTTTGAGCACAAGTCTAAGTGCTTCAATCAGCGAGTCTGACTCAACAAGCACAAGTTTGAGCACAAGTCTCAGTGCCTCACTCAGTGCCTCAGATTCAACAAGTACAAGTTTGAGCACAAGCCACAGTGCCTCACTCAGCGCTTCAGATTCAGCCAGCACAAGTTTGAGCACAAGTCTAAGTGCTTCACTCAGTGCCTCAGATTCAGTAAGTACAAGTTTGAGCACAAGCCTCAGTGCATCAATCAGTGCCTCAGATTCAGCGAGCACCAGCTTGAGCACAAGCCTCAGTGCATCAATCAGTGCATCAGACTCAGCAAGCACCAGCTTGAGTACAAGCCTCAGTGCCTCAATTAGTGCTTCAGATTCAGCCAGCACAAGTTTGAGCACGAGCCTCAGTGCCTCAATTAGTGCTTCAGATTCATCAAGCACAAGTTTGAGTACCAGCCTCAGTGCCTCACTCAGCGTTTCAGATTCAGCAAGCACAAGTTTGAGTACAAGTCTCAGTGCCTCACTCAGTGCTTCAGATTCAGCGAGCACCAGCTTGAGTACAAGCCTCAGTGCCTCAATTAGTGCTTCAGATTCAGCAAGCACGAGCCTGAGCACGAGTCTCAGTGCATCAATTAGTGCAAGCGACTCAGCAAGCACCAGCTTGAGTACCAGCCTAAGTGCTTCGATCAGTGCCTCAGAGTCAACAAGTACAAGTTTGAGTACCAGCCTCAGTGCTTCGATCAGTGCCTCAGAGTCAACAAGCACGAGCCTGAGCACGAGTCTCAGTGCATCAATTAGTGCAAGCGACTCAGCAAGCACCAGCTTGAGCACGAGCCTCAGTGCTTCGATCAGTGCCTCAGAGTCAACAAGCACTAGCTTGAGTACAAGCCTCAGTGCATCAATCAGTGCGTCAGATTCAGCCAGCACCAGCTTGAGCACCAGCCTAAGTGCTTCGATCAGTGCCTCAATTAGCGCTTCAGATTCATCAAGCACAAGTTTGAGTACCAGCCTCAGTGCCTCACTCAGCGCATCAGATTCAGCAAGCACGAGCCTGAGCACGAGTCTCAGTGCATCAATTAGTGCAAGCGACTCAGCAAGCACCAGCTTGAGTACCAGCCTAAGTGCTTCGATCAGTGCCTCAGAGTCAACAAGCACGAGCTTGAGCACAAGCCTCAGTGCCTCAATTAGCGCTTCAGATTCATCAAGCACCAGCTTGAGCACCAGCCTCAGTGCTTCACTTAGTGTCTCAGAGTCAACAAGTACAAGTTTGAGCACCAGCCTCAGTGCATCGCTTAGTGCGTCAGATTCAGCCAGCACAAGCTTGAGTACAAGCCTCAGTGCCTCAATTAGCGCATCAGATTCAGCAAGCACAAGTTTGAGCACCAGCCTCAGTGCCTCACTCAGTGCCTCAAATTCAGCAAGCACAAGTTTGAGTACTAGCCTCAGTGCTTCAATTAGCGCCTCAGATTCAGTAAGTACAAGTTTGAGCACCAGCCTCAGTGCCTCACTCAGTGCCTCAGACTCAGCAAGCACCAGCTTGAGCACAAGCCTCAGTACATCAATTAGTGAGTCAGATTCAGCAAGCACGAGCCTGAGCACAAGTCTAAGTGCCTCAATTAGCGCTTCAGATTCAACAAGTACAAGCATGAGTACTAGTCTAAGTGCTTCAATCTCAGCAAGCGAGAGTGCTTCGTCTTCTGTAAGCAGTAGCCAATCAGTCTCAACAAGCGAGAGCACTTCAGTGTCATTGAGCGCTAGTGCGTCTGCTCTTGCAAGTGAAATGATTTGGCATCACTGAGCGTAAGCGAATCTATATCAGCAAGCGTAAGTGTAAGTACCTCTACATCACTTAGCGATAGCCTTTCAAGCAGCTTGAGTACAAGTGTGTCACTGAGTGATAGCGCAAGCATCTCTACTAGTCTGTCTGAAAGTGCGTCTGTATCTAGTGCTACAAATCACTCTCAAGCACCTAAGCCGCAGCCTGCACAACCAGAAAAAGTCAAGGTTACTCCAAATACTAAAGCTTTACCAAATACAGGAACTGCCAATAATCCATTAGCAGCGCTTGGATTAGGAATAGCAACGTTGGCATCAGCCTTTCTTAAGAACAAAAAGAAGAAAGAATCAACATCTGATGTGAATTTGGAAGACTAATCTTAAAACCTAGCTAAAATGATACCAGCATTTTAGTGATGGAAAGTAAATCCCAGATAGCCTATGGCTATCTGGAATTTTTAATCTTTTTATGCGCAGAATGTGAATCGTGCTGAGATAATTTCTATCTTTTAAGCCTGATCCTAGAAAGTGGTGAACCAAGCTAAATATTTTGAAATTTAGTTCTGTCTGCTTGTCGTTTGTTCTTGAGTGTGATGAAAATAAAAGTTTTAAAATGAGCAAAAATAATTCGATTCTTTCTCAGAAAAGGCTTGTGAGATTAGGCTGGATGTTTTAAAATAGTATAGGAGATTATCCGCTATTTATTTTTCGGAGGAAAAGAAATGTCCATTAATTGGCAAGAAATTATATTTAGCTTTTTAGGAGGCTTGGGGCTGTTCCTGTACAGTATTCGTATGATGGGTGACGGCTTGCAGCAGGCGGCAGGAGACCGACTGCGCTATTTCATTGATAAATACACGAGCAATCCTTTTTTAGGTGTGCTAGTTGGGATTGGGATGACAGCCCTGATCCAGTCTAGTTCAGGTGTGACGGTGATTACAGTTGGTCTGGTTAGTGCGGGGCTGTTGACCCTGCGTCAGGCTATCGGGATTGTCATGGGGGCCAATATTGGTACGACCGTGACTTCCTTCATCATTGGTTTTAAGTTGGGTGATTATGCACTTCCCTTGCTCTTTATCGGTGCGGTTTGCCTCTTTTTCACAAAAAATCGCTCTGTTAACAATATCGGGCGCATCCTCTTTGGTGTTGGCGGGATCTTTTTTGCCCTCAATCTCATGAGTGGAGCCATGGAGCCTCTCAAAGACTTGCAAGTCTTCCGAGATTACATGGTTCAGCTGAGTAAAAATCCAGTCTTAGGTGTCTTTGTCGGAACGGGTTTGACCCTGCTCATCCAGGCATCATCAGCGACCATTGGGATTCTACAAAATCTCTATGCCAGCAATCTCATTGATTTGCATGGAGCCTTGCCTGTCCTCTTCGGTGACAATATCGGAACGACGATTACCGCAATCATCGCTTCCTTGGGGGCTAACATCGCAGCCAAGCGTGTTGCTGGAGCCCATGTGGCCTTTAACGTGTTGGGGACAATCATCTGCATGATTTTCTTGTTGCCTTTTACATCGCTGATTCAGTGGTTTGAGACAGCCTTGCACTTATCACCAGAAATGACCATTGCCTTTGCCCACGGAACTTTTAATATTACCAATACTATTATCCAGTTTCCTTTTATTGGCTTTTTAGCATATTTGGTTACCAAGTTGATTCCGGGTGAAGATGAAACAGTTAAATACGAATCTCTTTACCTTGATACGATTTTGATTGACCAAGCGCCATCATTGGCTCTGGGAAATGCTAAAAAGGAACTCCTTCACTTGGGTGGCTACGCGGCTAAATCTTTCGAATTGGCCTATGATTATATCCTTAACTACGAAGAAAAATCAGCTGAGAAGGGCCATAAGACTGAGGAAGCCATCAACGCTATTGATGATGAATTGACTCGCTATCTGATTGTCCTATCTGGTCAACAGCTCAATCCAAAAGAGAGTGAAGTCTTGACCAGCATTCTGGACTCTAGCCGTGATTTGGAGAGGATCGGCGACCACTCAGAAGCTCTGCTGAATTTGACAGACTACTTGCACCGGAAGAAAGTGGAATTTTCACCAGCTGCCTTGGCAGAGTTGGAAAACATTTATCAATTGACCTTGGACTTTATCAAAGAAGCTCTGACTTCTGTGGAAACAAATGATGTGGAATTGGCCAACACTTTAGAAGCCAAGCATGCAGCTATTGACAAGCTAGAACGCAGCCTGCGCAAGACCCATATTGCCCGTCTCAACAAGGGAGAATGTACGCCTCAGGCTGGGGTCAACTTCATCGATATTATTTCCCACTATACCAGAGTTGCTGACCACGCCATGAATTTGGCTGAGAAAGTACAAATGGAACAAATTTAAAACAGGAGGCTGGGACAAAAGTCCTAGCCTCTCAATTGTCTTTGGATTGTCGAGCAAGACGCAGTGGTTGAGTGGGCTCTACTACGCTGATTTCATCACCTTTTACAGCCCTACTCAACTGTGCGGAGGTGGGACGACGAAATCGAATTCTAACGAATTACCGATTTCTGTCCCACTCTCTTTTCTTGATTTAAATAATATAATAAATTTTTTCAAAAAAGAGGTATAGACCATTTACAAATAAAATAGAAAGCGTTATAATAGAATCAATAGAAATAGAACAAGAGGAGGCAGTCAGATGCCTAAATATATAAAAGCCGATCAGTTCTTCTATCCTCAAGGGATTCGCAAGGGTGGATTTTTGGAAGTGATTGATGGAAAATTTGGAAAATTAGTACAGGAAGTCCCTGCGGATGCGGAAGTGGTGGATTACACAGGCTACTCTGTCGCACCAGGTCTGGTGGATACCCATATCCATGGTTTTGGTGGGGTCGATGTCATGGACAATAACATCGAAGGTACCCTCCATACCATGAGTGAAGGTCTTTTGACGACTGGGGTGACTAGTTTCCTGCCGACCACGCTGACATCATCTTACGAGCAACTTCTAGCTGTGACGGAAAATATTGGTGCGCGCTATCAAGAAGCAAGTGGTGCCAAGATTCGTGGTCTCTACTTTGAAGGGCCTTACTTCACTGAAAAGTACAAGGGTGCCCAAAACCCAGCCTACATGAAGGACCCTCGTATGGATGAATTTCGTGCTTGGCAAAAGGCAGCCAATGGTCTGCTTAATAAGATTGCTTTGGCACCTGAGCGTGAGGGCGTGGAAGAATTTGTCCGCACCATCACTGATGAAGGTGTGACAGTCGCTTTGGGGCACTCTAATGCGACCTATGACGAAGCCAAGGCAGCAGTAGAAGCAGGAGCCAGTGTTTGGGTACATGCCTACAATGGTATGCGGGGCTTGACCCACCGTGAACTAGGTATGGTTGGGGCTATGTACGAGCTGCCTCACACTTACGCAGAGTTGATTTGTGATGGGCACCACGTAGATCCCAAGGCCTGTGATATTTTGCTTAAGCAAAAGGGCCATGAACATGTAGCCCTCATCACAGACTGTATGACTGCAGGTGGGCTGGAAGACGGCGACTATATGCTGGGAGAATTTCCAGTGGTGGTAGCCAATGGCACAGCTCGTCTCAAATCGACTGGTAACCTAGCAGGATCTATCCTGCAGCTCAAAGACGGTCTGAAAAATGTGGTTGAGTGGGGCATCGCAAATCCTCACCAAGCAGTCATGATGGCCAGTCTCATCCCAGCAAAATCCGTCCACATTGACGATGTCTGTGGCCAGATCAAGGAAGGCTATGATGCCGACTTTATCGTACTGGACAAGGATTTGGAGCTGGTTGCTACTTATCTGGATGGCGAAAAACGCTTTGAAGCTGCCTCCAGTATTCTTTAATTGAGTCTCCTTATATTTTTAGAAAGGATGGGGTAACCTGTCCTTTTTAATGTGGAGCTGCTGCTTTTCCCTAGGATTTACTAGAGGGACTTGGGCAAAGCTAGAATGGTTGACGCAACTAGAAAGTCTCTGAGATATTTTTCTTAACAGATGGTAGGGCTTTCTCAATGAAAGAGAAGATGTTATAATAGGGTTATCACAAACGAGGAGGACAGGATGAAAAAGATTGATTATAAATTTATGGGAATGGGCTTGGTGTTCCTCTTCTTTGGATTGCTACTGCATCGTTTCTTGATATTTATTGCTGGGCTGGCCTTTATCATTTACAGCTTTTTCAGCCGAGGCATGGCTCCAACCAAGGAAAATATCTTTAAGCCAAAATTGTCCAAAAGAAAGAAAAAATAAGGAGAACAGACATGCAAAATTATACTCTTAACAATGGCGTCAAGATCCCAGTCTTGGGCTTTGGTACTTGGAAGGCTCAGGACGGAGAAGAGGCTTATCAGTCAGTCTTGGCCGCCCTTAAGGCTGGCTATCGCCACATTGATACAGCAGCTATCTATAAGAATGAAGAGAGTGTCGGTCGAGCAATTAAAGACAGCGGCATTCCGCGTGAAGAGCTCTTCATCACCACCAAGCTCTGGAATAGCAAGCATACTTATGAAGAGGCCATGGAAGCCTTTGACAGCTCTATGGAGCGGTTGGGGTTGGATTATCTGGATCTCTACCTTATCCACTGGCCCAATCCTAAGCCTTTACGAGAAGATGGAGCTTGGCAAAAGCGCAATGCAGAAGTTTGGCGAGCCATGGAGGACCTCTACCAAGCTGGTAAGATCCGAGCGATCGGCGTCAGCAATTTCCTGCCTCATCACCTAGAGGCTCTGCTGGAAACAGCGCGCGTCACACCAGCTGTCAATCAAATCCGCCTAGCGCCAGGTGTCTATCAGACAGAGGCGGTGGACTTCTGCCGTGCTCATGATATCTTACTGGAAGCTTGGGGACCATTTGGCCAGGGCGAACTCTTCCAAAATCCAGCTGTGCAGGCGATAGCAGACAAGTATGGCAAGACCATTGCCCAAATCGCTCTAGCTTGGAGCCTACAAGAAGGCTTCCTACCCCTGCCTAAGTCAGTCACTCCGAGCCGGATTGCTAGCAATCTGGACTGCTTTGACATCGAACTGAGTCTTGCTGACCTCGAAATTCTTAAAAATATCAGCGGTTTGGAAGGCGGAGCACCTAATCCAGATGGAATGGATTTTTAAGCGATAGACGAACATCTTTTTAGTTGAAATCAAGCTACTTGGTATCTTAGTGATTAGTATTTAAGGAAGTTTTATAGTGACCTAGGCCTCGGCCGGTCACTTTTCCTATAGAATCATGGCAGCTTAGGCCTCGAACGCTCTTTTCATTTCTATTTATAAGATCCGTCGCCCCTCGGTCATTTGTCGTCAAAAACAAGTGCCAGATGAGGGTCTCTCAAGAGACTATAGTTTCTTGAAAAGAAGAATTAGTTTTTATAGGTTCTTTTGAAGATTATAAGGGTATTGCTATTGCAGTTATACCGAATCGGAAGTTATGATTTTTTATCATAGGTTTAAAACAAAAGTATTGATAAAATATGGTTACAAAGCATAGTTGTCTATTTCGCTAACCTTGCTAATCTTATTAGTTCTCACAAAGATAAATACTGTCCTCATTGCACCAATAAGGGCGCTATTTTCGAATTATATAAATGAGTCCCTTTTGAATATTTCTAAGGGGACTTATCAGTATTTGATAACTTAAAAGTATTTACTTTCGATAGCTTTTGAGTTATAATAAATTCGAAAAGAGGATGCTTTGTGCACACTATTTATTTTTATAAAGATAAACATGGGAATCAACCAGTTTTGGACTATATGAAGGAGCTGGCTAGTCTCAATAGCAAGGATAGCCGGATCAAACTCAACAAGCTCAATGACTATATCGAACTCTTGAGTCAACAGGGAACTTGTGCCGGTGAGCGCTACATCAAGCATCTAGAGGCAGAGATTTGGGAATTACGGCCCTTACGGGATCGGGTTTTGTTTGTGGCTTGGATAGATGGAAGCTTTGTCTTACTGCATCATTTTGTTAAAAAGACGCAAAAGACTCCCAGACGGGAGATTGAGAAGGCCAAACGAGAGTTGCAAGATTTGAAAGAAAGAGGGCTAAAAGATGAAGAATAGTGCCATCGGTAGTAATTGGAAAGAAGTGAGAGCAGAGCTTTTCACCAAGGAAGAAATCCTAGAAAGTGATCTGCGGGTAGCGATTATGACAGAGCTGATCGAGGCCAGACATGAAAAAGGCATTAGCCAAAAGAAGCTTGAAGAACTCAGTGGGGTCAGTCAACCTGTCATCGCTCGAATGGAGACAGGAAAGACCAACCCTCAATTGGATACGGTATTGAAAGTATTAGCAAGCCTTGGCAAGACCCTAGTCGTCGTCCCACTAGAGCAAGAAAAGGCTTAATAGAAAGTAAGAAATAAATATTAGAGAAACAAGTCAAACTTACCAGAGGCTTTGTCTAATCCATGCCATAGAGCCAGCTTAGATACACTCTGATTAAAAACCACACCCCAATCGTTAGATTTTATGTCTAACTTTTGGGGTGTGGTTTTTCATTATAAATTGTTATAAATTATTTTATTTATCAATACAATTTCAAATCACGAGGGTCAACTGGGAAGGTTGGGTTGTATGGGTTGTGACGTAGTTTGAAGTGTTTGACGTCTTCGATGGTTTGAGTTCCAGATAGTTGCATGACGGTTTTTAATTCGGCATTTAGGTGTTCAAAGACTTGGCGAACACCAACGCTACCTCCAAGGGCTAGGCCATAAATGACAGGACGTCCAATGGCTACTAAGTCTGCTCCTGAAGCCAAGGCTTTAAAGACGTGTTGGCCACGACGAATACCAGAGTCAAAGACAATCGGCACACGTTTATCAACTGCTTCAGCAACTTCTTGAAGTGAGTCAAAGGCAGCTGGTCCACCGTCGATTTGGCGGCCACCGTGGTTGGTTACCCAGATTCCAGAAGCACCTGCGGCAAGCGAACGTTCGACATCTTCACGGCATTGAGGACCTTTGACATAGACAGGGAGACCTGAGTATTCGGCGATAAACTCAACATCTCGTGGAGACAGGCGTTGTTTAGCTGATTTGTAAACAAAGTCCATGGACTTACCAGCACCTTCTGGTAAATATTCTTCAACGATAGGCATGCCAACTGGGAAAACAAAACCATTGCGCTTATCTACCTCACGATTGCCTCCTACAGTCGCATCCGCAGTTAAGACAATGGCTGTGTAGCCTTCTGCCTTGACACGATCCATGATATGGCGGTTAATGCCATCATCTTTACTGAAGTAAAATTGGAACCAATGAGGTGTCCCTTGGAGGGCTTGGGAAATTTCTGGAAGATCAACTGTAGAGTAGGAGCTGGTTGTATAAAGAGAGCCAAACTCATGTACACCACGCGCAGTAGCGACTTCCCCCTGCTCATTTGCTAATTTATGGGCTGCAACAGGCGCCATGATGATTGGTGAAGATAGCTTTTCGCCTGCAAATTCAATCTCAGTGCTTGGATTTTCCACATCACAGAGTGTATGAGGAACAATGAGTTTATGGTTGAAAGCTCGAATGTTCTCGCGTAAAGTGAACGTGTCCTCAGCTCCACTCGCGATGTAGCCAAAAGCAGCTTTAGGAATGACTTGCTGCGCCATGGGCTCCAGATCATAGGTGTTGATAAAATCCACAGGGCCTTCGGCATTGCTTGTTTTGTATGACATAAAATGTCCTCCTTGACAAAAGTAAACGTTTACTTTTTTGATTTACAGGAACATCTTAACTCTTTTTCATGTCATTTTCAAAAATTTTGTCTGGAAGTTTCAGATTGCAATAGAGACGATAAATATTTTTTATCATTGTGATAGAAAATACATATTATCCAAACATGTCTTTTAGTGCTACAATAGCTGTATTATTCCTAGATGGGAGGTTCTCTTTTGGATTGGTCCATTGTTGAACAATATCTACCATTATATCAAAAGGCATTTTTTCTAACCCTGCATATCGCAGTTTGGGGCATTTTGGGAGCTTTTCTAGTTGGTTTATTTGTTAGTATCATCCGACATTATCGCATCCCTATTTTGGCACAGCTAGCCACAGCTTATATTGAATTGTCGCGAAATACGCCCCTTTTGATTCAACTCTTCTTTCTCTACTTCGGGCTTCCTCGGATTGGGATTGTCCTTTCCTCAGAGGTCTGCGCAACCCTAGGCCTCATCTTTTTGGGAGGCTCTTATATGGCAGAATCCTTCCGAAGCGGGCTAGAAGCAGTTAGTCAAACCCAGCATGAGATTGGCTTAGCGATCGGTCTGACACCCGTTCAAGTTTTTCGCTACGTGGTCTTGCCACAAGCCACAGCAGTGGCTCTGCCATCCTTCAGTGCTAATGTGATTTTCTTGATTAAGGAAACCTCTGTTTTCTCGGCAGTTGCTCTAGCCGACCTTATGTATGTTGCCAAGGACTTGATTGGGCTTTACTATGAGACAGATATTGCACTAGCTATGTTGGTAGTGGCCTATCTTATCATGCTCCTGCCTATATCATTGCTCTTTAGTTGGATAGAAAGGAGGCTCCGCCATGCAGGATTCGGGAATACAAGTACTCTTTCAGGGAAATAATCTTTTGCGGATCTTACAGGGATTGGGAGTCACGATTGGGATTTCCATCCTCTCTGTCCTCTTATCCATGATTTTCGGAACGGTTATGGGAATCATCATGACCTCTCATTCTAGAGTCATTCGTTTTTTGACACGTTTTTATCTAGAATTTATCCGTATCATGCCCCAACTGGTGCTACTCTTTATTGTTTATTTCGGTTTGGCTCGAAATTTTAATATCAACATTTCTGGAGAGACTTCTGCCGTTATCGTTTTTACCCTCTGGGGAACGGCTGAGATGGGAGACTTGGTTCGTGGAGCTATCACTTCCCTTCCTAAACATCAGTTTGAAAGCGGACAGGCGTTGGGGTTGACGACCTTCCAGCTTTACTACCACATCATCATCCCTCAGGTCTTGAGAAGACTGCTTCCGCAGGCCATCAACTTAGTTACTCGGATGATCAAAACGACTTCTCTGGTTGTTTTGATTGGAGTCGTTGAAGTTACAAAGGTGGGACAGCAAATCATCGATAGCAATCGCTTGACCATTCCAACCGCATCCTTTTGGATTTACGGCACCATACTGGTTCTGTATTTCGCAGTTTGCTTTCCCATTTCCAAACTATCCACTCACTTAGAAAAACACTGGAGGAACTAAATGTCTGATACCATATTAGAAATCAAGGATCTAAAAAAATCCTTCGGAGACAATCCCATCCTCCAAGGACTTTCCCTAGAAATCAAAAAAGGGGAAGTAGTGGTTATTCTAGGACCATCTGGTTGTGGGAAAAGTACCCTGCTTCGCTGCCTCAATGGCTTGGAAACCATTCAAGGTGGAGATATTCTTCTGGATGGCCAGTCCATTATTGGAAACCAGAAAGACTTTCACTTGGTTCGTCAAAAGATTGGCATGGTCTTTCAAAGTTATGAACTCTTTCCCCATCTGGATGTTTTGCAGAACCTTATCTTAGGTCCTATCAAAGCACAAGGACGGGATAAGAAAGAAGTGACGGAAGAAGCCCTACAATTACTGGAACGCGTCGGACTGCTCGATAAAAAACACAGCTTCGCTCGCCAATTATCTGGTGGTCAGAAACAACGAGTTGCCATTGTCCGTGCCCTGCTCATGCATCCAGAAATTATCCTCTTTGACGAGGTGACGGCTTCGCTTGATCCAGAAATGGTGCGTGAGGTCCTCGAACTCATCAACGACCTAGCTCAAGAAGGCCGTACCATGATTCTAGTAACCCACGAAATGCAGTTTGCCCAAGCCATTGCGGACCGGATTATCTTCCTCGACCAAGGGAAGATTGCTGAAGAAGGAACCGCTCAGTCCTTCTTTACCAATCCACAAACCAAACGAGCACAAGAATTTTTTTAAACGTTTTTTTGACTTTTAGCCAATTTGGCTCATATTTATAAAGGAGATTCTTATGAAACTACTCAAATCACTCTTAACTATTTTTGGCACTTGCCTTTGCCCTTATCTTTGTTACAGCTTGTGGTTCAGGCGGAAATGCTACTTCTTCATCTGGCAAAACTACTGCTAAAGCTCGCACTATTGAGGAAATCAAAAAAAGTGGTGAACTTCGAATTGCTGTATTTGGAGACAAGAAACCTTTTGGTTATGTAGACAACGACGGCTCTTACCAAGGTTATGACATCGAACTGGGAAATCAGCTGGCTAAAGACCTCGGCGTCAAAGTAAAATACGTCTCTGTTGATGCTGCCAACCGTGCGGAATACTTGATTTCTAATAAGGTTGATATCACCCTTGCCAACTTTACCGTCACAGACGAACGTAAGAAACAAGTTGACTTTGCCCTTCCATACATGAAGGTTTCACTGGGTGTTGTGTCTCCTAAGAAAGGTCTTATCACAGATGTTAAACAGCTTGAAGGCAAGACTTTGATTGTCACAAAAGGAACTACCGCTGAAACTTACTTTGAGAAAAATCACCCAGAAGTCAAACTTCAAAAATATGACCAATACAGTGACGCCTATCAAGCTCTTTTGGATGGACGTGGAGATGCCTTCTCGACTGACAATACTGAAGTTCTAGCTTGGGCTCTTGAAAATAAAGGATATGAAGTGGGAATTGCTTCGCTTGGTGACCCAGATACTATCGCGCCAGCAGTCCAAAAAGGAAACAAAGAGTTGCTTGATTTCATCAATAAAGACATTGAAAAATTGGGCAAGGAAAACTTCTTCCACAAAGCTTATGAAAAGACCCTTCACCCAACCTACGGTGATGCTGCAAAAGCAGATGACCTCGTCGTTGAAGGTGGAAAAGTAGAATAGAAGCGTTGGTCAAGTAGAAAAATCAGCCTTAAAAAATGAACCGCATCTCAACAGTTAGACAGAAAAAGTCTAGCAGTTGAGGTGCGGTTCAAATTATGTTTGTTTTTATTTCTACAAGTAGAGCTCAGTTAGCTTGTGGGCTACACCGTCTTGGTCGTTGGTGAGTTCAAGCTGCTGGTCAGCATAGGGCAGCAGGGTTTCGCTGGCGTTTTTCATGGCATAGCCTGTTCCTGCAAATTCCAGCATTTCGGTATCATTGTGCTCGTCACCAAAAGCGATCAGGTCTTTGCGATCGGCATTGAGGATATTGAGCAGGTACTGAAGGGCGAAGGCCTTGTTAACACCTTTAGGACCGCACTCAAGGATATTGAGAGGACCGCCCCAGGTATTGATGGAGAGTTCATGCTGATAAAAGGCATTCATCTCTTCAGCCAGAGCATATTTGTCTGTAGCATGGGTTTGCAGCAAGATAGCATTTGGATTTTTAGTGACCAGCTGCGCTTGAAATTGATTTTCTGGCTTAAAATTATCAATGCCAAAGAGCTTGGGATCTGCAATTTCTTCGTTTGTATTGGTGATGTAGAATTTCTTACGGTATTCACCAGCGATGAAATCGGCTTCAATTTCTTCTTTTCGTTGGACCATATCCAGCAAGAAAGACTTGTCTACCGTCAAGGATTGTTCAAATTCCCACTTTTGCTCAGGGATATGGGTCAAAGATCCGTTGAAGTTTATCATGGGGGTATTCAGCTCTAATTCTTTATAGAAGTCCAAAGCCATGCGGTAAGGACGGCCAGTAGTGATGATGACCTTGTGTCCTTTCGCCGATATTTTTTTGATGGTTTCTTTGGTAAAATCAGATAGCTTACTCTCAGAATTGAGCAAGGTTCCGTCCAAATCTACAGCAATAATTTTTTTTGTCATTCTTTTTCCTCGTACAGTATCAATCAGTATAGTAAATCTATTATAACAGAATTAAGAATAAATGACACAAGTTGTGGTATAATGTTTCCTCAATAGCTAAGACGAAAGATGTCTGTTGATAGTCTATGAGCGAAGAGAGTTAAAGTAAAGGGGAGGATCTTGTATGCGTAAACCAATTTTAATTCACATTTTTTTCCTACTAATTGCATTTGTTGTATATATTCAGGGGATTACGGCTCAGGGGCCAGACTTGATTTGGAATATGATTCTGGCCTTAATTGCCTATGACGCTGCCGTCTTAACGACGATATCTAAGGAGCAGAAGTGGCTTTATCCGCTCTTACTGGTAGTTTGGCTGGCCTTTTATCCCAATACTTTTTATATGCTGACGGACTTGGTGCACATGACTTGGGTGGGAGATACCCTGTGGAACCCTGTCAGCATGCGTCTATTTATGGCTTTCGTGCCGAGCATTTTATTTGGCGTCTACTGCGGGATTGAAAGCTGGAATATTTTGCGTGAGCGCTGGAAGTTGACTTGGTGGCTGGATATGCTGGTGGTTGCAGCTCTGTCTTATCTGTCGAGTCTGGCCATTTATATCGGCCGTTATGATCGCCTCAATTCCTGGGACTTGGTGACGCGGCCCCAGCTAGTTGTCCAAAAATTACTGGAGACCTTTCAGAAGGATCGTCTGGTATTTATCCTTGGATTTACCTTTATCCAAATCATGACTTTACTCTTTTTAAGCAGAGAAAATAAAAAATAAGACACTTTAAAGTATTTTTTAGAGCAATGGACTTGAAAAAGTGAATGTTTTTGAGTATAATCATAGTATTGTTCGTAAATAACGAATAAGCAGCACTGTTTTAAAGAAAATCAGGAGTTCTCTTTTATACAGTTGCCATAAAACAATTTAGGAGATTATCTATAATGGATAAATTATTTAAACTCAAAGAGCACGGTACGGATGTTCGTACGGAAGTTCTCGCTGGGTTAACAACTTTCTTTGCTATGAGCTACATCCTCTTTGTCAATCCAGCCATGCTGTCGCAAACGGGTATGCCAGCTCAAGGTGTCTTTCTGGCTACAATCATTGGTTCCGTTGCTGGAACGCTCATGATGGCCTTTTATGCCAACCTCCCTTACGCACAGGCGCCAGGTATGGGGCTAAATGCTTTCTTTACTTTCACGGTTGTCTTTAGTCTGGGCTATACTTGGCAAGAGGCTCTGGGTATGGTCTTCATCTGTGGTCTGATCTCGCTCTTCATTACCCTGACCAAGATTCGGAAGGCTATTATTGAGTCTATTCCATCAGCACTTCGTTCAGCTATTTCCGCTGGTATCGGTGTCTTCCTAGCTTATGTAGGGATTAAAAATGCCGGACTGTTGAAGTTTTCAATCGATCCAGGCAACTATGTAGTAGCTGGTAAAGGAGCTGACCAAGCCAAAGCTGCTATTACAGCAAACTCAGCTGCAACTCCGGGATTAGTTGATTTTAATAATCCAGCAGTTTTACTGGCTTTACTTGGCCTAGCGATTACAGTTTTCTTTGTAATCAAGGGCATCAAAGGCGGCATTATCTTGTCTATCTTTACAACAACGGTCGTAGCGATTGCTGTTGGCTTGGTAAACCTGTCTGCGATTGACTTCGGTCAGCACAATCTGTCAACAGCTCTGAAAGAACTTGGACAAGTGTTCGGGGTTGCGGTTGGTCCAGAAGGCTTGGGAGCTCTCTTTGCTGATACGGCGCGCCTACCTCAGACATTTATGGCCATCCTAGCCTTCTCTCTGACTGATATCTTTGATACTATTGGTACCTTGATTGGAACTGGTGAAAAAAAGTGGGGATCGTCGCAAGCTCTGGTGAAAACCATGAATCAGAAGGTTTGGATAAGGCTTTGTATTCAGACTTGATCGGTACGACTATCGGTGCAATCGCCGGAACATCTAACGTTACTACTTACGTAGAGTCTGCGGCTGGTATCGGAGCTGGCGGACGGACTGGTTTGACAGCCTTGGTTGTAGCGGTCTGCTTTGCAGTATCTAGCTTCTTTAGCCCGCTTTTGGCCATCGTTCCAACAGCAGCAACTGCACCAATCTTGATTGTCGTTGGGATCATGATGCTTGGCAGTCTGAAAAATATCCAGTGGGATGATATGGCAGAAGCTGTCCCAGCTTTCTTCACCTCTATCTTCATGGGCTTCACTTATAGCATCACGAACGGGATTGCAGCAGGCTTTATCATGTATGCTCTTGTGAAAGTTATCAAAGGTCAAGCTAAGGATGTGCATCCGATGATTTGGATCTTAAACCTGCTCTTCATCCTTAACTTTATCAGCCTAGCTCTTTCTTAAGAATCAGTATTAAGAAGTTGGAAATCTTCCAGCTTCTTTTTTTTGTAGGAAAAATTTTTGGGGAAAATGCTCTGATTATCTTTCAAATAGAAGCGAGTAACCTGCTTTGATTAGAAGATTTCGAAAGCTTATCTAATTTTTTTCAAACATTTTGCTTCCTCTATTAGAAAATTGAGCGCAAACGCAAATCTTCTGGTATAATAAAAGAATGTTTAGTCATAATGAAGAAGAATTAATCAAATGGGGCCAGCGTCTCGGAAGCCTCCTTCAGGAGCAAGATGTTTTGGTTTTGACAGGAGACTTGGGTGCAGGCAAGACAACTTTTACCAAGGGCTTGGCCCAAGGTCTGGGCATCAAGCAGATGATCAAAAGTCCGACCTATACCATTGTTCGGGAGTATGAAGGACGTTTGCCACTGTATCATTTAGATGTCTATCGGATTGGTGAAGATCCGGACTCGATTGATTTGGATGATTTTCTCTTTGGTGAGGGAGTTACGGTCATCGAGTGGGGAGAATTGCTAGCTGATAGTTTACCAGATGATTATCTGAAGCTGACTCTTCTAAAGAAAGACGATGGCCGTGAGTTAGTCTTTGAAAGTCAGGGACGCCGTTCTCAGGAATTACTGGAGGAATTACTTCATGGCTGAGTTTGAATTGGCCTTGCGGGAGGCTGAAAGCGGATGCCGCTGACTTGATTCGCTTTTTAAATCAAGTCGGAGCCGAGTCAGACTACATGACCTTGGATGAGGCGGGAATTTTGATGGATGAAGAGCAGATGGCTCAGTTCATTCAGCGCCAAGCTGAGTCGGATAATCAGCTTTATCTCTTGTCCTTGCTTGATAATGAAATCGCTGGGATTGTCAGTATCACAGCGGATTTTCATGAGCGGATTCGCCACATTGGGCAAGTCTTTATCGTTGTCAAAAAAGCCTTTTGGAATCAAGGCCTCGGTCGTATCTTGCTAGAAGAAGCTGTGGATTGGGCAGAAAATGGAAGCAGTCTTCGCCGTTTGGAACTGACTGTTCAGGTAAGAAATGAGCGAGCTGTTCATCTCTATAAAGAATTAGGATTTGAAATCGAAGGCCTACAAAAAAGAGGGGCCTATTTAAGAGAAGGGATATTTCTAGATGTTTACCTGATGGGAAAACTGATAGATTGATGAAATATGTTAAAAAAAATTGTACGAATGTTTTTGAGTCTGTTGCTTGTAACAGCTATTGGGGTAGGAGGCTATGCTTGGACTATTTACAATCAGTCAACAGATGCTTTGTCCCATACTTACAAGGGTTTTGGGAATGAGACGAACGTTATTGCGGAAACCAAGCCCTTGACGATTTTACTGATGGGGGTAGATACAGGAAGCGGCTCGCGGTCTGATACCTGGAAGGGAAATAGCGACTCCATGCTCCTCCTATCTGTCAATCCTCAGACTAAAAAGACGGTCATGATGAGTTTAGAGCGGGATATACTGACTCAGATCGATGAAAATGGCGAAACGACAGAAGCCAAACTCAATGCGGCCTATGCTTATGGCGGTGCAGAATTGGCCATTGCGACTATTGAGAAATTGATGAACATCCATATTGACCGTTATGTGATGATCAATATGCAAGGACTGGTTCAGTTAGTCGATGCAGTTGGCGGTATTGAAGTCAACAATACTTTTGATTTCCCGATTTCCATCGAAGAAAATGAACCGGAATATACTGCAACTGTCGAGCCAGGCAAGCATTTGATCAATGGAGACCAAGCTCTGGTTTATGCCCGCATGCGTTACCAGGATCCAGAGGGTGACTACGGTCGTCAGAAACGTCAGCGTGAGGTGATCCGAAAGGTCGTTGAGAAGGTGCTCAGTCTCAATAGTATCAGCCATTATCAAGCAATCTTACGAGCAGTCAGCAAGAATATGCAGACCAATGTAGCGCTGGATGCGGGAAGTATCCCTCAGTTATTGGGCTACAAAGACGCCTTTAGAAGCATTCAGTCTGAACAATTGCGCGGGGAAGATGCTACCTTGGCTGATGGCGGTAGCTATCAGCTGGTTACGTCTGATCATTTGCTAGAAATGCAAAATTTGATTCGGAAAACGTTGGGCTTGTCTTCAGTTAAGACTCTGAAAACCAATGCCGTACTGTATGAAGACTTGATGGGAGGCCGGAGCCTACGTGCTTCTAGTTCAGAGAGTTCAAGCTCAGTCCAGAATGATCGAGCTATTTATAGCCAACTAGTGAGAGCACTTATGGTAGTAGCTATAGTAGTTATAGTAGTTATAGTAGTTATAGCAACTATAGTTCCTATACTCCTGAGCCTAGTGCTAGCAGTGAACCGCCAGCAAGTTCTGCGCCTGCATCTACGCCAGCTCCGACACCGTCAGCATCATCTGCCGATCACCCTGCAACATCAGCATCTTCTGAATAAACAAATCGCCCAAGCTTACTAGCTTGAGCGATTTTTAATGCCTGTGGTTCTTATTTTGCGAGCCATTTCCAGAAGAAATCAATAATATAGGTCAGTCCGTAAGTGTAGATGATGAGGGTGATGGGTTTGCAGAGTACGATAATCAGCATATACTTTTTGAAGGTCATCTTGGTCAAGGCGGCTAGCATACAGAGAAAATCAGCGGGACTGATGGGCCAAATCATCATAAAGATAAAGAAACGCTCAAAGCGATTGCCCTCATCCATCCAGCCCACATACTTGTCATAGGTCCGCTTGCTGACGACGGACTGGACAAAGGCTGGTCCGTAGGTGCGAGCCAGATAGAAGATGATGGCGCAGCCGATGACGATGCCGACATAGTTGTAGATGGTGCCGACGATATGCCCGTAGATAAAGATGCCTGCAACAGAGGTCAAGGCGCCAGGGATAATGGGCACGACAGTCTGCAAGATTTGTAGGAAGATAAACAGAGGTGGTCCCCAGATGCCTGCTTGTCTGATAAAGGCAGACAAGGTTTCCTTGGACTGGAGAATCCCTGCATAGTAAGCCCAGATGCAAAAGGCCACTGTCCCCACAGCTCCGATGATGGACGACCAGTTGATGATTTTTTGCAAAAAGGGAGAAACAGTTTTCATTTCTCGATCCTTGCTTGCCATAGGCACCTCCAAGAGAATTATTCTTATATCTACTATAGCATCTTTTGCCATTTTTGTAAGCTTTGAAGCTATAGGTGCCAAAAAGCCTATTTTATGCTATAATAGTGCGAATACGATTTTTGGAGAGAGATGTGGCGATTGAAGATTACATGCCCGACTTTGCGGTCGAGGCGGTTTACGATTTGACAGTAGAGAGTTTGAAAAGACAGGGCATCAAAGCTGTTTTGGTGGATTTGGATAACACCCTGATTGCTTGGAATAATCCTGACGGAACCCCAGAAATGAAGAAGTGGCTTCATGATTTGCGGGATGCGGGCATTCGGATTATTGTGGTGTCCAATAATAACCAAAAACGGGTCAAGCGGGCTGTTGAAAAGTTTGAAATTGACTATGTCTACTGGGCCATGAAACCCTTCACTTGGGGCATTGACCGGGCGCTCAAGCTTTTTCATTTTGAAAAAAATGAAGTGGTCATGGTGGGCGATCAGCTAATGACGGATATTCGGGCTGCACATCGGGCCGGGATTCGTTCGATTTTGGTCAAACCACTAGTTGAGCACGACTCTATCAAAACCCAGATCAATCGGGCGCGTGAACGCCGTGTGCTCAAGAAAATCACTGAAAAATACGGCCCAATTCAATATAAAAAAGGAATTTAAGAAAGAATGGAAGAACTTCTCTGTATCGGCTGCGGAGCCACTATTCAGACAGAAGATAAGAGCCAGCTAGGCTACACGCCCCAGTCAGCTCTGGAAAAAGGCTTGGAGACAGGCGAACTCTATTGCCAGCGCTGTTTCCGCCTGCGCCATTATAATGAAATCAGCGATGTCCAACTGACGGATGATGACTTTCTACGGCTTCTGCATGAGGTTGGGGATAGCGACGCCTTGGTCGTCAATGTTGTCGATATTTTTGACTTTAATGGTTCGGTCATCCCTGGTCTGCCTCGCTTTGTCGCAGGAAATGATGTACTCTTAGTCGGGAATAAAAAGGACATTCTGCCTAAGTCGGTCAAGGATGGCAAGGTGACCCAATGGCTGACGGAGCGGGCTCACGAAGAAGGCCTGCGTCCAGTTGATGTCATTCTGACCTCTGCTCAGAACAAGCAGGCCATTAAGGATTTGATTGACAAAATTGAGCATTGCCGCAAGGGACGTGACGTTTATGTGGTCGGCGTGACTAATGTAGGCAAGTCCACTTTGATTAACGCCATTATTCAGGAAATCACAGGCGACAAGGATATTATTACGACTTCTCGCTTCCCAGGTACGACTCTGGATAAAATCGAGATTCCTTTGGCAGACGGCAGTCATATCTATGATACACCAGGTATTATCCATCGTCACCAGATGGCTCACTATCTTTCTGCTAAGAATCTCAAATACGTCAGTCCTAAAAAGGAAATCAAGCCAAACCTATCAGCTCAATCCTGAGCAAACCCTCTTCTTGGGTGGTTTAGGACGCTTTGACTTTGTGGCAGGTGACAAGCAGGGCTTCACAGCTTATTTTGACAATGAACTCAAGCTCCACCGAACCAAGTTGGAAGGTGCTAGCGACTTTTATGATAAGCATGTCGGCAGTCTCTTGGTTCCGCCAGTTGGCAAGGAAAGGAAGAATTTCCGGCCTTGGTCAAGCATGAATTTAGCATCAAGGATAAGACAGACATCGTCTTCTCTGGTTTGGGCTGGATTTGCGTCAGTGGTCCTGCCAGAGTAGCCGGCTGGGCGCCAGAGGGTGTAGCGGTTGTCACTCGGAAAGCTATTATATAATACTCAGGAGAATAAATCTCCTTAAAACAAGGAAGGAAAAGGCTATGAGCAGTGGGGAAAAGCAGGACCCAACTGTATCAAGCCTTATAGAAGAACATGACACTAACATCAAAACAACGAGCCTTTCTCAACAGTCAGGCACATAGTCTCAAACCAATCATTCAGATTGGGAAAAATGGACTCAATGACCAGATCAAAACCAGTGTCCGTCAGGCACTGGATGCTAGAGAGCTAATCAAGGTCACGCTCTTGCAGAATACGGATGAAAATATTCACGAGGTCGCGGAGATTCTGGAAGAGGAAATCGGAGTAGATACGGTGCAGAAGATTGGCCGGATCTTGATTCTCTACAAGCAGTCCAGCAAGAAGGAAAATCGCAAACTCTCTGTCAAAGTCAAGCAAATTTAAGGAAAAATTTCTGTGGAGATGTCAGCCTATGGCTATTGAATTACTGACCCCCTTTACCAAGGTGGAATTAGAACCAGAAGTTAAAGATAAAAAACGCAAGCAGATTGGTATTTTAGGCGGGAATTTCAATCCTGTCCACCATGCTCATTTGGTCGTGGCGGATCAGGTCCGGCAACAGTTAGGTTTGGATCAGGTTCTGCTCATGCCAGAGTATGAGCCGCCCCATGTGGATAAGAAAGAGACCATCGATGAGAAGCATCGGTTGAAGATGCTGGAGCTGGCTATCGAGGGTATTGAAGGCCTAGGGATTGAAACCATTGAGCTGGAGCGCAAGGGAATTTCCTACACCTACGACACTATGAAGCTCCTGACAGAGCAACATCCAGATACGGACTATTACTTTATCATCGGTGCGGATATGGTGGACTATCTTCCCAAGTGGTACCGGATTGATGAGCTGGCTGAGCTGGTTCAGTTTGTCGGTGTTCAGCGACCGCGCTACAAGGCGGGGACTTCTTACCCTGTCATCTGGGTGGATGTACCCCTTATGGATATTTCCTCCAGTATGGTGCGGGATTTCTGGTTCAGGGACGGACTCCCAATTTCCTGCTGCCTCAGCCAGTCTTAGACTATATTGAGAAAGAAGGGCTTTATCTATGACCTATGAAAGCTATATCAGTATAAGCCGTGAAGCCTTGCTGGCTAAGATGGAAACGGTTATGCCCGAGAAACGCCTGCGGCATTGTCTAGGTGTGGAAAAGGCTGCCCGTGAATTAGCGGAGCGCTTCGGTCTTGATGTCGAAAAAGCGGGTCTGGCAGGGCTCCTGCACGACTATGCGAAAAAGGTCTCGGACGAGGATTTTCTGGCCTTGATTGATAAATACCAGCTGGATCCTGACCTGAAAAACTGGGGCAACAATGTCTGGCATGGCATGGTGGGTATTTACAAGATTCAGGAAGATTTAGGCATCGAAGATACAGAGATTCTCCGAGCCATCGAGATTCATACAGTGGGCAGTAGCACCATGTCTGAGCTGGACAAGGTGGTTTATGTCGCCGACTACATTGAGCACAACCGGGACTTTTCGGGAGTGGACAAGGCAAGAGAGCTGGCTCAGCGGTCGCTTAATCAAGCCGTGGCCTACGAAACAGCAAGGACTGTGGAGCATTTGGCTCGCAAAGGAATGCCCATCTATCCGCAGACCTTGGAGACCTACAATGCCTTTGTAGGATATTTGAAGGAAATAGAAGAATGAAAACAGCTCTAATCATTATAGATGTACAAAATATCTTAGTAGAAACAGGTTTTCGGTCTGATAAAATGATGGATAAAATTTCCTTTCTGCAGCATGAGGCTAGGAGTAAAGGTGTCGAAATTATCTATATTCAGCATATTGAAAAACCAGAAGACAATGCATTGGAAGATTGGCAGTTGTCTCCTCTCTTGAATCGAAAGTCAGACGAAAAGGTCTTTCAGAAGAAGTATAATAGTATTTTTAAAGAGACAACTTTGAAGGATTACTTGGATAAAGAAGATATTGATCGTCTAGTTTTATGCGGAATGCAGACAGAATATTGTGTAGATGCATCAGTTAAAGTTGGATTTGAATTGGATTATAAACTTGTTATTCCAGAAGGTGCTTTTACAACTTTTGATGGAGAAGATACTTCGGCAGAAAAAATAAATACTTTTTACCAAAAAATTTGGGACGGACGTTTTGCGGAAGTTCTAGATTACAAAAACATTTTTAATTAAAGAGGAACTATGAAAGAACAAGAATTATTGGAACTGGTCGTGAAGGCGGCCGATGAAAAGCGTGCAGAAGATATTGTGGCTTTGGACTTGCAAGGTCTGACTACTGTGACAGATTACTTTGTCATCGTCAGCTCGATGAACAGTCGTCAGCTGGATGCAGTCGCTGAAAATATCCGTGAGAAAGCTGCTGCGGCTGGAGTTTCTGCTGGCCATGTTGAGGGCGACGCAGCAGGTGGCTGGGTGCTCTTAGACTTGGGCGGCATCGTTGTCCATGTCTTTTCTGAGGAAATGCGGGCGCATTACAATCTGGAAAAGTTGTGGCACGAAGCAACTGGTGTGGATGTTGCGGCCTTATTGGAAGAAAAAAACAAGTGATTTTTTGCCCTTAGGCAAGAAAGCAGAATTCGGCTCAGTCAGCCTGCTGGCTGGGCTATTTTTGAAAGGAAAAGTATGGCAACTTATGAAACCTTCGCGTCGGTTTACGATGCGATTATGGATGATTCTTTGTACGAAAAGTGGACGGATTTCAGCCTGCGTCATTTTCCCAAGGATAAGAAAAAGCTGCTGGAGCTGGCCTGTGGTACGGGCATCCAGTCCATTTATTTTAAGCAGGCTGGTTTTGATGTGACGGGGTTGGACCTGAGTCAGGAAATGCTGGATTTGGCAGAAAAGCGTAGCAGAGAGGCCGGTTTGGACATCCCCTTTATCCAGGGCAATATGCTGGATTTGAGTGGTGTCGGTCAGTTTGATTTGGTGACTTGTTATTCGGACTCGATTTGCTACATGGAGGATGAAGTCGATGTCGGTCAGGTTTTCATTCAAGTCTACCAGCATCTAAATGAGGGTGGCTGCTTTATCTTTGATGTGCACTCGATTTACCAGATTGATGAGGTTTTTCCAGGCTATTCTTATCATGAAAATGCTGAAACCTTCGCCATGGTCTGGGATTCTTATGCGGACGAACCGCCTCATTCCATCGTGCATGAGCTGACCTTCTTTGTCCAAGACGAGGATGGGCGCTTCACGCGCCACGATGAGGTGCATGAGGAGCGGACCTATGAGATTCTGACCTATGATATCTTGCTGGAGCAGGCCGGTTTTAAAAATGTCAAGGTTTATGCGGACTTTGAGGACAAGGAGCCGACCGACAAGAGCGCTCGCTGGTTTTTTGTGGCGGAGAAATGAAACTTAGCAATATGTTTTGAGGAGTCGAATTTGGAAAATAAACAGACTTTAATTTTTATAAAACAGAAAAATCGGACAGATGATGTTTTATCAATTAAGCCGGGAATAGATGGCAAAATTAAGGTGAGGTATACAAATAATAAAGAATATTCCTATAACAAAGAAGATGTTGAAGAATATCAATTTTTGGAAAAATTACCTGTAGAAAATTATAAATTTAGTCGCTCAGGATATGGCGCCTATAATAATGTTATCTCTGTTGAAAAAAATACTCATATTTAGAAAAAAATAAAATAAAAGTTTGTTTTTGAACATGGCAAGAACGTTATTTTAAATCAAGAGAATTTTAAAATTGAACAATCCGCCTTATTTGAAAAAAAGGCTAATGACGTCTTTGAGTATCTTAAAAAACTTGCCAATTTAAATAATATAAAATCTGATGATGGTAGTTCTCTCTTAGGTAAGAATTATGAAAGAGTTACTTTTGTTTCACAACAATCTGTCTTACATCGTTTCCTATCAGCATCAAGTACAAAAGTTGAATCGGAATCTAAATCTGATGATCAAAGTCTAATATTTCCTTTCGGTTGTAATAATAGTCAACTCATTGCGACGGAAAGAGCTTTGAAAAATCAAATTAGCTTCATTGAGGGACCTCCCGGAACAGGAAAAACTCAAACAATTTTAAATATTTTGTCGAATATTATTTACAGAAATCAGACAGCTTTAGTGGTGTCAAATAATAATTCTGCAATTGCTAATATTAAAGAGAAATTATCTCAACCAGAGATAGCTTTAGATTTTTTGACAGCTACGCTGGGCAGTAAAAAAATAAAGAAAAAAATTTTTTTAAAAAAAATCAATCTTCTCATTATCCTAATTATTTACCAGATATTCTTGAAAAATAAAGAAAGAAATCTAAAGTTTGAACTGGTTAAAAAAAGCTTTTTTTCGCTAAAAAGAAGAAATAGCAAATATAAAAATCACAGATCTCTTTTTATTGAGATAGAATATCAACATTTTTCAAGATTACATGTCTGATAAGGATCTCTTTGAAGTAGATTTATCAAAGTTATCTCCAAAAAGTTCTTTTGGATTTATTGTTAGAGTGTGAAAAAAATTTTTTTGAACAAAATAGAAAAAAATCGGTTTTATATTTAAAATAAAAAGTATTTTTTTAAATATAAAATAAGAAATTTTAGTTTTTTTATAAGCAAAATCCAGATTTTTTTAGCTGCAACGATTCAGAAGAAATTCTATGAGACTGAGTTGGAAAAAAACTTAATAAAAAGTTATCAAAACTCGAAAATGATTATGAAACGAATTTAGGTGATGAATATATAGCCAATATGATAGAATATTCAAAAATCTATTTTTGAAAAAGTGCTTTGTTAGAAAAATATATTCCTGGGGCGCCTCGGAAAGTAAATAATACAGATAACTCTGCAAAGAATAGGCTAAATTTTTCTAAAAAAATTTTAAAAGATTATCCTATAATCTTAAGTACAACATTTTCTGCCAGAAACTGTGTAGCTGATTCTATGTTGTACGACTATTTAATTATTGATGAAGCCTCACAAGTCGATATTGCTACAGGAGCATTAGCTTTATCATGTGCTAAAAATGTAGTAATTGTTGGAGATATTAAGCAATTACCAAATATTGTTACAAGGGAAGCAAAAGAAAAGTCAGAATGTTTACGAAAGGATTTGAAGATAAAACCTATATATAGCTTTAAAAAGAGCCTTTTGGAAGTAATGGTAGAATTATTTCCTGAAGAGCCTGCTACCTTATTGAAAGAGCATTATCGCTGTCATCCTAAAATTATTCAGTTTTGTAATCAAAAATTCTATAATGGGAAATTATGTATTATGACTAAAGATTATGGCGAGAAAGATGTGCTTATTGCTTGTAAGTCTGTAGCGGGGAATCATGCACGCCAGCACTCAAATCAGAGAGAAATTGATATCATAAAAAAAGAGGTGATTGATTATTATCTATTAGATAATAATACTACAGGAATTATTGCTCCATATCGTAATCAGATTGAGTTGTCTCAAAATCAACTGGAGGAATATATTAGTGAAACTGTACATAAATTTCAAGGTAGAGAATGTGAAACAATAATCCTTTCTACAGTAGATAATCAAATAACACATTTTACTGATGATCCCCACCTATTGAATGTGGCTGTTTCAAGAGCTAAAAATCGACTTATTTTAGTTACTTCTGGTAATAAACAAAAATCAAATATGAATATAACAGATTTAATAGACTATATTGCATATCAAAATTGTGATATCAAAGACAGTATGGTTAGATCAGTATTTGATTATCTGTATAAACAATATGAAGAACGTAGACTAAATTATTTTAAAAATCGGAGCAAACATTCAAAATATGATTCAGAAAATTTGATGTTTGAATTACTAAAAGAAATTCTTACTTCATATTCAGAGCTTGACTTTATCACACAGTACCGATTAAAACATTTGATAAAAGATTTTTCATTGCTGTCATCTGATGAAGCAACATTTGTTAATCAGAGTCGAACCAGTGTAGATTTCCTGATATTTAATAAGGTTACAAAAGTTCCAGTTCTAGCGATTGAAGTTGATGGAGTTAAGTATCATAATAATCCTGACCAAATGAAGCGAGATTCGATGAAAAATAATATTTTCAAAAATTATCAACTTCCTTTACTAAGGTTAGCAACAAATGGTAGCGGCGAGGAAGAAAAAATAAGGTTTGCTTTGGCTGATTATAAATCAACTGACGAAATCATTCAGTCAAAAGATATGATTAACAATATTTAAATAGTAATAATTCTATATTCGAGGAGGAATTAATGCCTATCACCGGTATTATCGCAGAGTTTAATCCATTTCATAATGGGCATAAATACCTGCTGGAGCAGGCTTCTGGTCTGAAAATTATCGCTATGAGTGGCAATTTTGTTCAGCGAGGGGAGCCAGCTATCGTGGATAAGTGGACTCGGGCACAGATGGCTTTGGAAGCTGGAGCGGATTTGGTCCTTGAGCTGCCTTTCTTGGTCAGCGTTCAGGCGGCGGACTTTTTCGCTAAGGGGGCAGTAGACATCTTAGAGAGACTGGGCATTGATCATCTAATGTTTGGAACTGAGGAAGTGCTGGATTATGAGAGTATTTCCAAGATCTATGGTCAAAAGGCAGAGCAGATGGAGGCTTATCTGGCTGGTTTGCCTGATTCCCTATCCTATCCCCAGAAGACTCAGGCCATGTGGCAGGAGTTTGCAGGGCTCAATTTCTCTGGCTCTACTCCCAATCATATCTTAGGCTTGGCCTATGCCAAGGCTGTGGCGGGAAAGGCGATAAAACTGTGTCCAATTCAACGTCAGGGGGCTGGTTATCATTCCTTGTCAGCTGATCAAGAATTTGCCTCCGCAACGGCTCTTCGCCAGAATCTGGATCAGCCGGACTTTCTGAAAAAATTCACTCCAGCTCATGAGCTGATTGAGACGGCTCCCAAGGTGACCTGGTCGGATCTTTTTCCTTATCTCCGCTATCAGATAGTGACCTGTCCTGATTTGACAGATTTTTATCAGGTCAATCAGGAGTTGTCCGTTCGGATTAGGGAGGCTCTGAAAAGCAGTGAGACCATAGAAGAGCTAGTTGAACAGGTGGCGACCAAGCGCTATACCAAGGCTCGGGTCCGGCGTCTGCTGACCTATATCCTGGTCGGAGCTAGACAAGAAGAGCTTCCGTCAGGGATTCATATCTTAGGTTTTTCCGAGCAGGGACGCCAGCATTTGTCCAAGCTTAAGGGAAAGGTGGAACTGGTCAGCCGAATCGGCAAGGAGCCATGGGACAGGCTGACCCAGCAAGCTGACAAGGTCTATCAACTAGGAAATCCTGCACTGACGGAGCAGAATTTTGGACGCTTTCCACTACAAAATACCCTCTGATAGTCTAGATAGATTTGAGAAATTTATTTGTAAATAGAGAGTGGGACAGAAATCGGTAATTCGTTAGAATTCGATTTCGTCGTCCCACCTCCGCACAGTTGAGTAGGGCTGTAAAAGCTGATGAAATCAGCGTAGTAGAGCCCACTCAACCACTGCGTCTTGCTTGACCATCCAAAGACAATTGAGGAGGTTGGGACAAAAAGATTTCAATTTTTAAAAATCTTAATTATCAAGTCCTTCAAATCTATAATTAAATGCGAAAAGCGAACAAAGCAGAATTCTGATTAGCAGAAAACTAGTTTTGTTCGCTTTTTATATTTAAGGTCGAACTTTTGTCCCAGACTCTTCTTATTCACTAAACCGTAGAAAATATCCATCTGGATCCAAAACCGCAAATTCATGGGGATAAATAAAGCTATTTCCTACGCGAAATTCTCTTTTCGTCAGCGGACGATGGATGGGATAGTCAGCTTCCAGCAGTTTTTGGTGGAGCTGAGGGACATCTTCGATGCCAAAGGAAATATTGACACCACGCCCGAAAGGATAGGTCAGTTGGGCTAATTCTTCTGTGCTGCCTTCTTCTAGCATAAGCTGGCAGTCTTCAAGCGAGAGGAAGAGAAATTTCTCCTCGGGACGCTCGTATTCGATAGAGAAGCCCAGTAAGTCGCAGTAGAAGTGGCGCGACTGTTCGATGTCAGATACCATAAATTCAGGAATGACAGCTTGATAGTCCATTCGTTTTCTCCTTAGAACTCAATCTCCATGACAATGGGTGTGTGGTCTTGGCGTGCACCGGAGTCAATCATATCAGACTTGGTTACCTTGTCAGCCACGCGGTTGCTGGTCAGCCAGTAGTCGATTCTCCAGCCGGTATTGTTGATTTTAGAAGTCTTGCTGCGCTGCGCCCACCAAGTGTATTGGTTAGGGATATCGCCGTGCAAGTGGCGGAAGGTATCGGTAAAGCCTTTAGCCAGCAGGTTGGTGAAACCAGCACGTTCTTCATCGGTAAAGCCTGGTGAACGGCGGTTGCTGGCAGGATTAGCCAAGTCGATTTCCTTGTGGGCTACATTGTAGTCTCCAGTTGCGAGGACTGGTTTTTGTTTATCTAGTGATGCCAAGTATTCAGCGTATTTGACATCCCAGACTTGACGGTCATCCAAGCGTTTGAGGCCATCGCCAGCATTGGGTGTGTAGACCTGAGTGACGAAGAAGTCATCAAACTCCAGTGTAATGATGCGGCCTTCGACATCCATGGTTGACGGAGCGCCGATTTCTGGGAAGGTCACGATGGGTGTTAGCTCTTTTTTGTAGAGGAACATGGTTCCTGCATAGCCCTTGCGTGCTGGCTCTTGAGACGAACGCCAAGTGTTTTCATAGCCTGGGAAAAGTTTTTTCAAAATCTCCAAGTGCTTTTTAGTCGGACCAGTCGCAGACAGTTTTGTTTCCTGAATAGCGATAATATCTGCATTTTCTGCTTGTAAGGTCCGAATGACAGCCTGAGAGAGCTGAGCACGGGCAGAATCACTGGTCAAAGCAGCGTTGAGAGAGTCAATGTTCCAAGAGATGAGTTTCATAAAATGTCCTTTTCTAATAGAAATTTCCTGAGTTTATTATACCAAAAGATAGAGTTGATTTATAGCATAGTGATTGTGAGAGGCTTGAAAAGCATGAAAGATTTTCGATAATAGCTGGTGTATAAAATTTTAAATACTCGATCATCATAGATGGCATTGCCCAAATTGATGTCTTGGAAGTTATTGACAAGACTGACGAATGTTTTCTTCTTACAATGGCCTTTTATTAGGCATACCGGCCTTGCGGGGGTATTTGTTGGGCGTTTCTTTCTTCTTTTCAACCACTGTGATAAAGCGGGGATCACCGTTTGGTAGGGCATAACTGAGGTTGTCTTGAACCTTACTAAAGAGCAGGTTCAAGGCATTTTTTGATTCTTCCAGTTCTTCAGGAGCATTAGAAGCCTTGAGTGCCAGCAGCTTGCCCCCCACTTTCAGGTAGGGAATGGTCAGTTCAGATAGGACTTGCATCCGAGCGACTGCACGGGCAGTCACTAGGTCAAATTGAGCTCGAAAGGCCTTGTCCTGAGCAAAGTCTTCTGCACGGCCGTGGTAGAAGTGAACCTTGTCCAACTCCAGCTCCTCTGCCAGCAGTTTGAGGAAGTTGATGCGTTTGTTGAGGGAATCAATGATAGTCACATCCAGCTGGGGACAGATGATTTTCATAGGGAGGCTAGGAAAGCCGGCACCGGCTCCGATATCTAATAGCTTAAGCTCTTGATTATCAATCAGGCCTTGCAAAACGGGCGCAATTGAATCATAGAAATGTTTGAGATAGACTTCGTTTTTCTCTGTGATAGCTGTCAGATTGATTTTTTCATTCCATTCGACCAGAAGTTCAAAATAACGCTCAAACTGGTCTTTCTGGCGGTCGGTCAGCTCAATTCCCTGCTGGCTTAGTAGCTGGTAAAATTCTTGCGGTGTCATAGTTTCATCCTTGTTTGTCAATATTCATTCTATTATATCATAAAATGGGGCAAGGTGCTTCTGACGATTGGCTTCCTGGGTACCCAAGGATTAGATGCTGACTGTCCTTTATTTTCAGAATTTGTTTTTAGAAAAGTGAAGAAGCCAGCTCTAGATATTTGACCATTTTGGTGTTTGAATATTACTCAAGCTAAAGCTCTTTTGCTAGATGACATGTCAAGAAAGACAGGTTGAGCTTTTTTTGTTATAATAGGTGCAATCAAATCATAAGGAGTATCTTTATTATGTCCATGTTTTTAATTATTATTGCCGTTGTGGCAGTTGTAGCTATTTTCGTGATTTCTGTTTACAATGGGCTTGTTAAGAGCCGTATGCAGACTCAGGAAGCTTGGAGTCAGATTGATGTCCAGCTCAAACGCCGAAATGACCTGATTCCCAACCTTTTAGAGACGGTAAAAGGTTATGGAAAATATGAGAAGTCAACCTTGGAAAATGTTACTCGATTGCGTAACCAAGTAGCTGCTGCCTCATCACCTGCTCAAGCTATGGAGGCTAGTGACGCTCTGACTCGTTCGATTTCTGGTATCTTTGCGGTTGCTGAAAATTACCCAGATCTTAAGGCAAATACAAACTACTTGAAACTTCAGGAAGAGTTGACAAATACAGAGAATAAGATTGCTTATTCTCGTCAGCTTTATAATTCAGTAACCAGCAACTACAATGTCAAAATGGAGACTTTCCCAAGCAATGTCATTGCAGGTATGTTTGGCTTTAAGCAGCAGACTTCCTGAAGACACCAGAGGAAGAAAAGGCTGTTCCTAAAGTGGATTTTAGCGATTTGGGGTAGGTGGCCACTATGTTGTTTGACCAAATTGCCAGCAATAAAAGGCGTACTTGGGTTCTCCTCGTCGCCTTCTTTGCTCTTTTAGCTTTGATTGGGGCTGCCGTCGGCTATCTTTGGCTCGATTCTCCCTTTGGTGGGATGGCCATTGCTTTCATCATCGGTGGTATTTATGCTGTCAGTATGATTTTTCAGTCCACAGAGATTGTCATGTCAATGAACGGTGCAAGGGAAGTTTCCGAGCAGGAGGCGCCTGAACTCTATCACGTTGTGCAGGATATGGCCATGGTGGCGCAGATTCCTATGCCTCGGGTCTTCATCGTAGAAGATGCTTCACCCAATGCCTTTGCGACTGGCTCAAAGCCTGAGAATGCGGCTGTGGCTGCCACAACTGGATTACTTGCTCTTATGAATCGAGAGGAGCTTGAAAGTGTGATGGGGCATGAAGTCAGTCACATTCGCAATTATGATATTCGCATTTCGACGATTGCAGTGGCGCTTACAAGTGCTGTCACGATGCTATCTAGCATGGCTGGGCGCATGATGTGGTTTGGCGGTGGTGGCCGTCGAAGAAACGATCGGGACAATGACAATGGCTTAGGAATTGTTTTGATGATTGTCTCTCTGCTGGCTCTTCTCTTGGCGCCGCTTGCTGCAACATTGGTGCAGTTGGCTATTTCCCGTCAACGTGAGTATCTGGCAGACGCTTCAAGTGTTGAGCTGACCCGCAATCTAAGGGCATGATCAATGCCCTACTGAAGTTAGACAATAGCCAGCCTATGGAGCACCATGTAGATGACGCCAGTGCAGCCCTCTATATCAATGATCCTAAGAAGAAGGGTGGCTTGCAAAAGCTCTTTTATACTCACCCACCAATTTCTGATCGGGTAGAAAGATTGAAAAATATGTAATAAGGAAGCCTAGGCTTCCTTATTTTTTGTATGAAATTGCGACGATTTTTACTCTAGTTATTTTTGAGACTGAGTAGAAGGCAGACACCACCAAGCAGAGAGAAGAGCAACCAAGCGCTTCCCATATTCCAAAGGCCGAGACTAGTGAAAAGCATGCTTCCTAGCGGAATGGAAAAGCTAAAAAGCATAGTGAGAAAGTTGGAGGTTTGGGCTAATACTTCTGGAGGAAGTTTACTCAGCAGCATGCTGTTGATTTTAGGATTGATTTTTCCAGAAATGTACATGAGAAAGGTAAGAAAGAAAATTCCCAAGAGAGCAGGAGCTTGGAGTAAATTGCTGATGCCTAAGAGGAGGAGAGCTAGCGAGCACCAAACGACGAGTCGCATCAGGGAGAGCTTGGAAAAATAATCATTTGAGAAGGCACTGGCAGAGATAATCCCAATCACTGTGCAGGACTCGATAATGAGCAGAGACTGGCTCAGGTTTAGTCCCCAAAATGGGTGATCCAATAAATAGAGATTGTAGAGTCCCATGATAGAGCCGGCCAGTGCGTTTAAGAGGAGGACTTGAAGCAGCACTAGCAGGAAGTTTCCGATTTTTTCTTGTTCAAAAATCATTTGGACATTCTGGTAAAGGTCTTTCATTTGTTTTTTGAAAGGAAGTTTTTGCTCTGCAACAGCAGGAGCATCATGGGTGAGTTTTTGGCGAATCAGATAAAGAGTGCTTGAGGAGAGTAAGAAGCAGAGGGCGTTGATGAGGGCGACCATAGCGAAATTCTGCTGGCTGATACTCAGTAACCAGACGCCCAAGGCTTGCCCAGCAAAATTTCCCAAAAAAGTGAGAAGTTGAGTGAAAGAGTATGCTTCCATCAAATCTTTCTCTTCTATATTTTTCTGTAAGATAGGCATCTGTAGGCCACTGCGATAGTCGCTGATAATGTCAGAAAAGATATTGAGAAAGCAGACGGTAGCAAAGGCTAGATAGGAGGCAGACTTGGTGAGGAGGGCAACTAGGATGAAGAGGAAGGCCTGCAAATAACCTAGATGAATAAGCCAGCGGGCCTTTTGAATGGTTTTGTCAGCCTTCATCCCGACAAAGACTGTGAAAAAGGTAGGAACAAGAACGATAAAATTAGCAATACCAACGGCAAACTTAGGTTGGGGCATGCTAGAAGCAAATACGATAAAGACGATATTATAGATAGAAGAGCCTAGGATATTAAAGATCCGTGACAGACTGATAAAGGCAAATAGTCTATTTTTTAAAGCAAGTTTCATAATAAATCTCCTTTGGGGACGAATCAATTTCGGAACGTGAAAGAATTCTAACTCGCAATGCATTGGTAGTTATTATTATAGCAAAATGTGGCATGCCCACAAGGCCTTTTCGCTGACTGGTAGAAGCTGGTAAGCTAAGTGGTAGATTTCTAAAAGTGACTTGCAAAAGCTATAAGGTAGCCTATCAAAAGCTGATATATTCTTTTAGATTTTTTTTTATACGTGAATGTGATATAATAGATAGGATATGACAAAAGAATTTCATCACATTACTGTACTTCTTCATGAAACGATTGACCAGCTTGATGTTCAGCCAGATGGCATCTATGTTGATGCGACCTTGGGCGGAGCTGGGCATAGCGAGTATCTTTTGAGTAAGCTGGGAGACAAGGGACATTTGTATGCTTTTGACCAGGATCAAACTGCGATTGACAATGCCAAAAAACGTCTGGCTCCCTATATTGAGCGGGGCATGGTGACCTTTATCAAGGATAATTTCCGCAATCTCAAGACTCGTTTGAATGAAGTAGGGGTCGAGAAGATTGATGGAATTTGTTACGACTTGGGCGTATCTAGTCCGCAGCTGGATGAGCGGGAGCGCGGTTTTTCTTATAAACAGGACGCACCGTTGGATATGCGGATGAATCAAGAAGCTAGCTTGACAGCTTACCAAGTTGTGAATCACTATCCTTACAAGGACCTGGTCCGTATTTTTTTCAAATATGGCGAAGATAAGTTTTCCAAGCAGATTGCCCGTAAGATCGAGCAGGCGAGAGAAACCAAGCCCATCGAAACGACGACGGAGCTGGCGGAGATTATCAAATCGGCCAAACCTGCTAAGGAACTGAAGAAAAAAGGTCATCCAGCTAAACAGATTTTTCAGGCCATTCGGATTGAAGTTAATGACGAGTTGGGGGCGGCCGATGAATCCATTCAGCAAGCTATTGACTTGTTGGCTGTAGGTGGCCGTATTTCAGTGATTACTTTTCATTCGCTGGAGGATCGTCTGACCAAGCAACTGTTTAAAGAAGCTTCAACCGTAGATGTTCCCAAAGGTCTACCCTTCATTCCAGATGATTTGCAGCCCAAGCTGGAGTTAGTTTCACGCAAACCCATTTTACCAAGCAAAGAAGAATTAGAAGCCAATAATCGCGCCCATTCTGCGAAATTGCGCGTGGCTAGGAAGGTGCATGAGTAAGTTTCATGGCAGAAAGAAAGCAACACCCTATTCAAACGGATTCGGAAATTTTCTCGAGTCGAAAAAGCCTTCTATGGCTCCATTATTTTAACAGCGATTATCCTTGCGGTCAGTATTGTGTTTATGCAGACCAAGCTGCTGCAGGTCAATCATGATTTGACTGAAGTTAATGCTCAGATTGAGTCAGAGCAGGCTGAATTGGATAATATTAAGCAAGAAGTGAATGAATTGACACGTTATGAAAGGCTGTCCCAGTTGGCCAGCTCTCAGGATATGAAACTCCAAAAAGGAAATCGTAAGACAGTGAGTACAACCAATGAGTAATAGATTTTTAAAAAACATCCAGCGATATGCTTTAAAAAACAGACAGACACCCGAATACAATCGAAGAAGAGTGGGAAAAAGCATGAGTGCTTTAGCTGTCTTTCTTTTTTTCATTTTCTTAATTAATTTTGCGACGATTATCGGGACAGATCAAAAATTCGGTGTTAATTTGTCAAAAGGTGCCAAGCAAGTGCACCAAAAGACAGTCGTCGTCGCTGCCAAGCGAGGAACGATCTATGATCGCAACGGTGTCCCGATCGCTGAAGATGCAACGACCTATAATATTTATGCTGTTATTGATAAAAATTACAAATCCGCCGCTGGCAAGGTCCTCTATGTAGAGGAGTCCCAGTATGAAAAGGTTGCTGAGATTCTTAATCAACATCTAGGAATAGATAAGGACTATGTTAAGCAGCAGCTTGCGCAAAAGGATTTAAAGCAGGTTTCTTTTGGTTCTCAAGGGAACGGGATTACTTACAGCACCATGAGCTCTATCCGGCAGGCGATGGAGAAGGAAAAGATAGAGGGAATTGATTTCACAACCAGCCCTAACCGCAGTTATAGTAACGGTATCTTTGCTTCGCAATTTATCGGTCAGGCTCAGATGCAAGAGGATAAGGACGGCAATAAGACGCTTGTAGGGAAATCCGGGATGGAGCAGTCGCTAGACCGTATCTTAGGTGGTCAGAATGGCCTGGTTACCTATGAAAAAGACAGTAAAGGGAACATCATCCCAGGTTCAGAGGAAGTTTCTGTTAAGACAGAAGACGGAAAAGATGTGTATACAACCCTCTCTGCCCAGCTACAGACATACTTGGAAACGCGGATGGATGCCTTCCAAGAAACAGCTAAAGGAAAATTTGTCAGTGCGACTTTGGTCAGTGCCAAGACAGGCGAGATTTTAGCAACAACCCAGCGTCCGACTTATAATGCGGATACCAAAGAGGGCCTGAATGTAGATCATTTGAAAACTTGGAATAGCTTCCTTTACCAGACGCAGTATGAGCCTGGTTCAACGATGAAAGTTATGACCTTGGCTTCAGCGATTGATAATGGAAGCTTTAACCCAAATGGAACATTCGATAGCTCAGAATATAAGATTGCAGATGCTACCATCCGCGACTGGGATGTGAACATGGGGTTAGCAACAGGACAAGTCCTGACCTATGCTCAAGGCTTTATTTCTCAAGTAACGTTGGTATGACACGCATTGAGCAGGATATGGGCAATGCCAAGTGGATCGATTATCTATCGAAGTTCAAATTTGGCTTACCGACTCGTTTTGGGATGGGCTATGAAGAATATGGTGCCCTGCCGGCAGATAATGCTGTAACCATTGCCATGAGTTCCTTCGGACAAGGGATTGGGGTAACCCAAGTACAGATGCTACGTGCCTTTTCAGCTGTGTCAAATGATGGTGTCATGTTAGAGCCGAAATTTATCTCTGCCATCTATGACTCAAAAACGGGTAGCGCTCGTAAATCTCAGCCAGAAATTGTCGGTCATCCAGTTTCAGAAAAAGCAGCGAAAACGACTCGAAATTATATGATTCAGGTCGGAACCGTTCCTTACTATGGAACCCTGAATATCGGTGGTGAGCCGGTTATCCAAGTTGCTGGGCAAGATGTGGCCGTAAAATCCGGAACAGCCCAAATTGCGACAGATAAGGGCTATTTGGAAGGGGAGAATAATAACATTTACTCCGTAGTAGCCATGACGCCGGCAGAAAGTCCAGATTTCATTATGTATGTCACTGTTCAGCAGCCCGAAGAGAAATTCTCCCCCTCTTTTCTGGCAGGAAGTTGTCAATCCAGTCTTGGAAGAAGCTGTGGCGCTTAAAGACAGTTTAAATCTGACTGGAGATAGTCCTGCTTTGGAATTGGTTGAAAAAGAAACAACCTATAAAATGCCATCTATCGATGGTTTGACCAAGCAACTGAAGCTGAAAAATCAAATCAGCCCAGGAGGCTTGGCTGACGAGCTTCGCCGCAATCTGGTACAGCCAGTCATCTTAGGAACAGGCAGTGAAATCAAGAAGGTTTCTGTAAAAGAAGGCCAAGAACTGAAAGCCAATCAACAGATTTTGATTTTAAGTGATAACTTTGAAGATTTGCCGGATATGTATGGCTGGACCAAGGAAAATGTGGAGCAATTTGCTGAATGGCAAGGGCTGGAAGTCAATTTTAAAGGCAAAGGCTCAAAAGTTGTCAAACAGAAGGAAAAGGTCAATACAGACCTGAAAAAATTGAAAAAAATAACCGTTACATTGGGAGACTAGCATGTTAACAGCAATTATTGCAGGAATTCTGACCTTTATCCTAACGCTTGTTGGGATTCCTGCCTTTATCCGTTTTTATCACAAGGCTCGTATTTCAGGCCAGCAAATGCACGAGGATGTTAAGCAGCATCAGGCTAAGGCTGGAACGCCGACGATGGGGGGAACCGTCTTTCTAGTTGCTTCTGTTTTGGCTAGTTTTGTGACAGCTTTGCTTTCCCAACAACTGTCCAACGGCTTGATTATGATTCTCTTTATCTTGGTTCTCTACGGAATCGTTGGCTTTTTGGATGATTTCCTTAAGGTTTTCCGTAAAATCAACGAAGGCCTGAATCCTAAGCAGAAACTAGCTCTGCAATTGGTAGGGGGAGTTATCTTTTACTTCTTCTACAATCAGCACGGGGCAGGTGACTCTCTCAATGTCTTTACGATTCCAGTGCAGCTAGGCTTCCTCTATATCTTCTTTGTCCTCTTTTGGCTGGTTGGTTTCTCCAACGCTGTCAATTTGACTGACGGAATTGATGGCTTGGCTAGTATCTCCGTTGCGATCAGCTTGGTGGCCTATGGAGTCATTGCTCTGGAGCAGAAGCGCTTTGACCTTCTGATTGTCATTATCAGCATGATTGGTGGTTTGCTAGGTTTCTTTGTCTTTAACCATAAGCCGGCTAAAATCTTTATGGGGGATGTGGGCAGTCTTGCCTTGGGCGGTATGCTTGCAGCCCTCTCCATTGCCTTGCACCAAGAGTGGACCTTGCTTCTCATTGGAATTGTCTATGTCTTTGAAACGACTTCTGTTATGATGCAGGTGACTTACTTCAAGCTGACGGGTGGCAAGCGGATTTTCCGTATGACGCCAGTCCATCACCACTTTGAGCTTGGTGGTTTTTCTGGGCATGGCCAGCCTTGGAGCGAATGGAAGGTTGACTTCTTCTTCTGGGGCGTAGGCCTCTTAGCTAGCTTGCTGACTTTGGCCATTCTATATTTGTGATATGAAGGTGGGTGTAGGCCCGCCTTTTCTTGTCCTGAGCCGAGCAGAAAAGATATTTTTTTGGTATAATAGATAGGATTAAGAGTAAACAGAGGAAAAAATGAAATTTACAGAATTTAACTTTAAAGATTATATTCAGGAAGCCCTCAAGGACCTGAACTTTGTGGAGGCGACAGAGGTTCAAGAGAAGCTGATTCCGGTGGTGTTATCTGGCCGAGACTTGGTTGGAGAGTCCAAAACCGGATCAGGCAAGACCCACACTTTTTTGCTGCCTATCTTCCAAGAACTCGATGAGGAGGCTGACAGCGTCCAAGCGGTGATTACAGCACCCAGCCGAGAATTAGCAACTCAGATCTATCAGGCAGCCCGTCAGCTGGCTAGCTTTTCGGAGCAAGAAATTCGAGTGGCCAACTATGTCGGCGGAACTGACAAGGCCCGTCAGATTGGCAAGCTAGAGTCCAGCCAGCCCCATATCGTTATTGGAACGCCGGGGCGGATTTATGACTTGGTTGAGTCAGGTGATTTGGCTATCCACAAGGCTCATACCTTTGTCGTGGATGAGGCTGATATGACGCTTGATATGGGCTTTTTGGAGACGGTCGATCGGATTGCAGCCCGCTTGCCTAAAGACCTGCAGTTTAGTTTTCTCAGCTACCATTCCACAGAAGCTCCAACCCTTCTTGAAAAAATACCTGTCTAATCCGGTCATGGAGCAGATTAAGACCAAGACTGTGATTGCCGATACCATTGATAACTGGCTCTTGTCAACCAAAGGGCGAGATAAGAATGCCCAGATTTATGAGATCAGTCAGCTCCTCCAGCCTTATCTGGCGATGATTTTTGTCAATACCAAGACTCGTGCGGATGAATTGCAGGCCTATCTGACTGCGCAGGGTCTAAAAGTAGCCAAAATTCACGGTGATATCCCACCGCGGGGAGCGCAAGCGTATCATGAATCAGGTCAAGAATCTGGATTTTGAATACATCGTGGCGACGGACTTGGCAGCGCGTGGAATTGATATTGAAGGTGTCAGTCATGTCATCAATGATGCCATTCCGCAGGATTTGTCTTTCTTTGTCCACCGAGTTGGTCGGACGGGACGAAATGGTCTTCCCGGCACAGCCATTACCCTTTATCAACCGAGTGACGATTCAGATATTCGAGAGTTGGAAAAGCTGGGTATCAAGTTTACTCCTAAGATAATCAAAAATGGTGAATTTCAAGATACCTACGACCGAGATCGCCGTGCTAATCGCGAGAAGACCAAGGAAAAGCTGGACACAGAAATGATTGGTCTGGTCAAGAAGAAAAAGAAAAAAATCAAGCCAGGCTATAAGAAGAAAATCCAATGGGCGGTTAATGAGAAGCGCCGCAAGACCAAGCGAGCTGAAAATCGAGCACGTGGCCGAGCAGAACGCAAGGCTAAGCGCCAGACATTCTAGCCATAAATTCTTTTTATGGCAGATATAGAAAAATTATATTTTAAAGACCAGTGAAACTATGATAGACCAGGATTACTGGTCTATTTTATTGTCATTTCCCACTTAGCTATTGAAGGTTTAAAGATTATCTATTCTTGATGCCAAATAGTTTGCATCTGGGCCAAATTATGATAGAATAATGCATTATCGAGAAAGAGAAGTAATTAAAATGTTTACAACTTATATCCTAGCTGCAAACTGGTACGAAGAACTTTTGAAGCTCCTCCCAGACGGCAAATTATTTAGTTTACGGGCTGTTTTTGATGCCATTCCAGCGATTCTGAAAACCTTGCCTGTCACACTTTTGTTGACGCTGGGTGGGGCATTTTTCGGCATCATCTTGGCCATGATTTTCGCAGTGGTCAAGATTAACCGCACAAGAATTTTGTATCCTATTCAGGCTCTTTTTGTGAGCTTCCTTCGTGGGACACCCCTTTTGGTTCAGCTCATGCTAACTTATTTTGGGATTCCGCTCCTGCTGAAAGCCATCAATCAAAAGTATGGGACGGCTTTTAATATCAATGCCATTCCTGCCTCAGTCTTTGCAATTATTGCCTTTGCTTTTAATGAAGCGGCTTATGCCAGCGAGACGATTCGGGCAGCCATTCTTTCGGTAGATCCGGGTGAGATCGAAGCAGCTCGTAGTCTGGGAATGACCAATCGCCAAGTCTATCTGCGGGTCATCATTCCAAATGCAGCAGTTGTGGCAACACCGACTCTGATCAGCTCCCTTATTGGCTTGACCAAAGGAACATCTCTGGCCTTTAGTGCGGGCGTCGTAGAAGTCTTTGCCAAGGCTCAGGCTATCGGTGGGTCGGATTATCGTTATTTTGAGCGCTTCATTTCCGTTTCCATTATTTACTGGATTGTCAATATCGTGATTGAGCAAATCGGTCGTGCGATTGAAAAGGCTATGGATATCAAGGCGCCAGCCAATCTGGACAAAATGGAGCAAGCGCAAGGAGGTAGGATTTGATGATTAAAATTTCCCAGTTAAGTAAGGAATTTTCTGGCCAAAAGGTCTTGGATAACCTGAGTTTGGAAATTCAAAAAGGCGAAGTCATTGCTCTAATAGGCTCCTCAGGTGCTGGTAAATCAACCTTCCTGCGCAGCCTTAATTATCTGGAGCAGCCAGACAGCGGAAGGATTGAAATTGATAACTTCAAGGTGGATTTTTCAACTATTTCACCAGATGAGATTTTGACGCTACGTCGAAAATTGGCCATGGTTTTCCAACAGTTCAATTTATTTTCCCGTCGGACGGCTCTGGAAAATGTCAAGGAAGGTTTGCTGGTAGTTAAAAATTTGTCTGACCAAGAAGCGACTAAAATTGCCAAGGAAGAGTTGGCAAAGGTTGGCCTGTCTGATCGTGAGAATCATTATCCCAAGCATTTATCAGGCGGTCAAAAACAGCGGGTGGCTTTAGCGCGAGCCTTGGCCATGAAGCCAGATGTTCTCTTGCTAGATGAGCCGACCTCAGCCCTTGATCCAGAGCTAGTCGGTGAGGTAGAGAAATCCATTGCTGACGCTGCCAAAGCAGGACAAACCATGATTCTGGTCAGCCATGATATCTCTTTTGTTTCCCAAGTGGCAGATCGGGTGCTTTTCTTGGATAAGGGCCATATTATCGAGTCAGGTAGTCCAGAGGAGATTATCAATCATCCTAAGGAAGCGAGAACCAAAGAATTCTTTGCTAGTTACAAACGGACTTATATTTGATATAATAGAAAAAGTGAAAGCTCAGTTGGCTAGACCAGCTGGGTTTGTTTTCGACTAAAACCTTTTTAAGGCAACTGATTATTTAGGAGCTGACATGTTAATTAAGATTTTTTCTCTCTATATCCAAAGTCTTATCTATACGACGATTCTGGTAGGACTTGCCGATGGTTTGTGGCTTTTATTGCAGAGACTCGGTCGCAAGGATCGAACTCTTGCGGTAGGTCAAAGCCAAATTTACGATCTTCTTTTGATCACAATTATGACGATTCCAATTTTGTCTTTTGCGATTTTTGGTTTACTGGTTGTTCTTAAAGCTTAAATACTTGTAAAAGATTAGTTAGTTTGTTAGAATAACAGTAGTTACAACAAAGAGAAAGGAAAAAGATGATGTACGATACAATGATTATTGGAGCTGGTCCTGCGGGAATGACAGCAGCCCTCTATGCAGCTAGAAGCAACTTAAAAGTGGCCTTGCTTGAACGCGGTATTTACGGCGGCCAGATGAATAATACTGCGGAGATTGAAAATTATCCCGGTTATGCTCGTATCAGCGGACCAGAGCTGGCTGAAAAGATGTTTGAACCCTTAGAAAATCTAGGTGTAGAGCATCTATTTGGTCAGGTTGAAAAGATTGAAGACCATGGCGACTATAAGAAAATCATTACTGAGGATGAAGCCTTTGAGACCAAGACAGTGATTTTGGCTTCTGGCGCCAACCATCGTCATCTAGGAGTTCCTGGCGAGGAAGAATACAATAGTCGCGGCGTTTCCTACTGTGCGGTCTGCGATGGTGCTTTTTTCCGTGATGAGGATCTCTTAGTGGTCGGAGGCGGCGATTCTGCCGTTGAAGAAGCGATTTTCCTCACACGCTTTGCAAAGTCTGTAACCATTGTTCACCGTCGTGACCAACTGCGGGCGCAAAAGCTCTTGCAGGATCGGGCCTTTGCCAATGAAAAAATTAGTTTCATCTGGGATTCTGTCGTAAAAGAAATCAAAGGAGACGACCGTAGGGTAACCAATGTGGTTTTTGAAAATGTTAAAACGGGACAAAGCAGCGAGTCAGACTTTGGTGGCGTCTTTGTTTATGTCGGCCTAGATCCTGTTAGCGACTTTGTCAAAGATCTGGGTATTTGCGATGAAGCTGGCTGGATTGTGACGGATCAACATATGAAAACAGCTATTGACGGCATTTATGCTATTGGTGATGTTCGTCAGAAAGATCTTCGCCAAATCACCACAGCTGTTGGAGACGGAGCAGTAGCAGGCCAAGAAGTTTATAAATACATCACAGAAAATTAAAGAGGAAGAGGAGGGGAATAAGACCAAGAATGATTGATTTTTTGGTCTTTCCTAGCTCTTTTTTATTTTTGTTTACGAATTACATAATAGAAAGAATAGGTTTCAAATCAGTTTCGGGTTAAACGATACAAATTTGTTACCAATTTGTAATAATTGTCCTATTATGCTACAATGAAGGTGTGCAACTCTAAAAAGGATGGAGAAAGCGTATGAAAACAAAAGGATTAGTTTATCTAGCTAGTACAGCTATTTTATTGGCAGCCAGTGCTAATAGCGTTTTTGCTGACGAAACAAGTCAAGCAGCAAATGATAGACAGCAAACGGAGCCTTCAGTTGCTGCGACCAATCGAGATACTTCTAAACAGGCTGATCTAGCTAGTAAGCCTTTAGAAGTAGATTCTGAGACAAAGAAAGATAGTAGTACACAGGAAACCTCTTTAGGTAAAGATGAAAAGGTCGCTTCAACTGCCTCTGAAAAGGATGGCAACTCATCGCTTGAACAGCCTAAGAACGATTTGGCATCAGTCCCTTCTGAAAACATTTCTTCAGGGAGAGCTTCATTTAGATTTGTGACAGCTGCTTCTGATAAGCCACAAGAAGCAGAAACAAGGGCAGAATCTGAGCCAAAGCGAGAGTTTCTCGGGCAGTTGATGACAAGCCTCAAGGCACTATCAATATTACAAATGTTGATCCAAATGCTGGTACCTTCGATGTGCATGTAACCAATATTTCATCCCCTAAGCCCATCAAAAAAGTCGCTCTACCAACTTGGTCTAGCGTGAATGGTCAGGATGATATTATCTGGTACGATGCTAAACGACAAGTGGATGGCACCTATAAAATTAGCGTTACAGCTCGTGACCACAAGTATTCTACAGGTGAGTACAATGTTCATCTCTATTATCTCTTGGAAGATAATCAGTTGGTCGGTGTAGGCGGCACAAAAACAACTGTTACCATCGGCAAACCACAAGGAAAAATTGATATTGTCAATAATAATCCAGACACAGGCAGTTTCGATGTTGTTGTCTCAGGAGTTTCTAATCCTTATGGTGTGAAAAAAGTTGTTGTTCCTGTTTGGTCTAGTGTCAATGGCCAAGACGATCTAGTTTGGTATGAGGCGCAGCGCCAGACCAATGGCAACTACACTGTCACAGTCAAAGCTTCCCACCACAAGAACTCTCTAGGTGAATACAATATCCACCTCTATTATGTTCAGGATAATGGCCAGTTGGTCGGTGTAGGTGGTACAAGGACTACAGTTTCTAAGGCTCAGCCTAAAGGAACGCTGAAAATTGAAAACAATAATCCAGATACAGGTAGTTTCGATGTTGTTGTTTCTGGTGTTTCCAGTCCTTATGGCGTCAAGGAAGTCAAGTTACCAACTTGGTCCAGCGACAAGGGCGGTGATGACCTGATCTGGTACACAGCAGTCAAACAGGCGGATGGTACTTATCGGGCAACCGTCAAAGCAGTGAATCATAAGAAATCAACAGGCGAATACAATGTCCATCTCTACTATATTCAAGATGACGGTCAGCTGGTTGGTGTAGGTGGCACTCGAACAACAGTTAGCCTATCTCAACCTAAAGGAACCTTGAAAATTGAGAACAACGATCCAGCTACTGGTAGCTTTGATGTCGTTGTCTCTAACGTTTCCAATCCTTTTGGTGTTAAGGAAGTCAAACTGCCGACTTGGTCTAACGATAAAGGTCAAGATGATCTAGTCTGGCACACAGCAATCAAGCAGTCCGATGGCACCTATCGGGCTCGCATCCAGGCTCGCGATCACAAATATTCTTTGGGAGACTACACTGTTCACCTTTATTATATTCAAGATGACGGTCAATTAGTTGGTGTAGCAGGCACCCAGTTCAGTTTAGCAGCTAAGCCTAAAGGAATCTTGAAAATCGAGAACAATAACCCGGATACGGGCAGCTTCGATGTTGTTGTGTCTGGTGTTGTCAGTCCTTTTGGCGTCAAGAGCGTGCATCTGCCGATTTGGTCTAGTGATAAGGGTGGAGATGACCTTATTTGGTACACAGCGACCAAGCAGTCCGATGGTACCTACAGGGCTAGCATTCAAGCCAGCAACCATAAGATGTCCACTGGTGAGTATCATATCCACCTTTACTACCTTCAAGATAATGGCCAGATGATTGGGGTTAGTGGCACAACAACCACTGTTTCTGTCGCTAAACCAAAGGGAACCCTCACGATTGCCAATAACAATCCAACAACAGGTAGTTTTGATGTTGTCGTGAGCGGAGTGAGTAGTCCAGAGGGAGTTCGTGAAGTGCTTCTGCCAACTTGGTCTAGCGTCAATGGTGGTGATGATATTATCTGGTATCGAGCTGTCAAGCAGTCTGATGGTACCTACAAGATGAATATTAAGGCGAGCGACCATAAATATTCTACAGGTGAGTACAATGTCCATCTCTATTATGTAGGGAATAATGGCCAGTTGGTCGGAGTTGGAGGAACCAAGACGACCGTATCTCTAGGCACCCCAAAAGGTAAGTTGACCATCCAGAACAACAATCAACAGACAGGCACCTTTGAAGTGGTGGTTTCTGAAGTTGAGAATGCTTATGGTGTCAAGGAAGTCAAATTGCCAACTTGGTCAAGTGCTAATGGTCAGGATGACATTATTTGGTACACAGCAGTTAAGCAAGCGGACGGTACCTATAAGGCACAAGTCAATCTACGTGACCACAAGTATTCTACAGGTGAATACAATATCCACCTCTACTATGTTCAGAATGACGCCCGTATGGTTGGGGTCGGAGGCACGAAGACAATAGCAAATGTAGCTTCAGAACACATTAAGCCAATGGGTCAAATCACCATTAAATAATAACCCTCGATTGGGCACGTTTGAAGTTGTAGTGACCAATGTTTATAGTCCAAAAGGAGTCAGGGAAGTCAAATTGCCGACTTGGTCAAGTGTTAATGGTCAGGATGACATTGTTTGGTATCGGGCTCAAAAGCAAGCCGATGGTAGTTATAAGGCCCTAGTACGCACCTCTAGTCATAAATATTCTACGGGAGAATACAATATTCACCTCTATTATGTTCAAAATGATGGTAGTTTGGTAGGCGTTGGTGGAACGACTACAACAGTCAGCAGAGGAGTTTATGATACGCCATATTATTCACAACGTGATCCTAGATGGGCTGGTTTATATTATGGAAAATATAATTTAGCAGCTACTGGCTGTGTTCCTACTACATTAGCAATGGCTATTTCTGGTATTACAGGTCAAACTGTTTTACCAACAACCGTAGCGGACTACCTTTATCATCACACAGACTCCTTTAACAAAAATGGTCTATTTGGAACGTCAAGTAAGGGTATTGTCCAAGGGGCACAGAACTGGGGACTGACCACAGATGTCTTGCATTCATCAGCAGCCCTTAAAGAAGCTTTGGCAGCAGGCCATCATGTCATGGCGGCTGTTGGTAATAGCGTCTTTGCTAGCTATCCTGTTACCCGTGAGATAGTCTTAAGAGGCTATCAAAATGGCCAAACACAGGTCTATGATCCTTATAATGCTAATAATAACGGTTGGTACTCAGTGGATTATATCTTTGGTTCCAAGAGCGGAGCGCCTGAAGATAATACAGAAGGCTCACCGTTTATCTCTGTGAGAGCTTAGATTGTAGCTGGTCAAAAAGAAATTTATATGGGATTTTCGCACATTTTAGTGAACTAACAGTACCTACATTCAGGAGGTTTGGACAAAAGAGTCCTAACCTCTTTTTTATGGCTAGATTGTAAATATCGTACAAGAAAAAAACTCACAGAGCCTCACTAGTGTAAATTGTAAGTCATTAGACCAACAGCTCCACTAGGAGATTCTATGAGTTTTTATCGTCTTATCATATTGGAAGATGATTTGCGTCTTCATCTTGATACTCTCAAAAGTACCAGTTGCAACTTATGCTCTAACAAATGCCATTCCAAGCAACACTTCCCCAATAATATTTCCATCTTGTTTTTTCAAGGTATTTTTTGAATGCGATTAATTCATCGGACTTATTCTTGAGCACCTCGTCACACACAAAAGGATACAACTTAAATGCCAAATAACTGATTTGGTCCCCCTTCTGTAGACCTTTGGCACTACTTAGGAGCTCTTCCCGTAACTTTGAGCTAATGATGATACTATCGTTATTATAGATCCTGTCAATCTGTTGATAGTATTCATCTCTCTTCTTGCGATTTTTAGTAAATATCATAACCCAGATCTCCTTACAATTTTAAATATATAATTAGCCAGATAAAAACAAGAAAACTAGACAGTGGAGCTCACAATCCTTGGACCCTATCATCCCAAAATGGGTCACATAATAATGGTATTGTCCTAGCAGATTTGTAGAGCTTTCTGCACTTCATAAGGCAGGGGTGAACATTTGATTTTATGTCATTATAGCAAATATCTCTTTGCATATCAATTTTAAATGTATAATCGCTGTCAAAATTTTGACAATAGGAGGAATAGACCTATAGTGTTTAAGGAGAACAAGCTGCCAGTCATTCGCTGCTATCAAAAGCTAATATAAACGAAGGAAAAATCATTTTTAGCCCCGCAAAAAGACGTTAAAAAATTGATCTGGATGGAGTGGATTGCAAATTGAGCAGAGTGATTTGGTTCATGAACCTTTTTCTCTAAGTGCGATTTCTTGCTTCTGCAATTAGCATTTTAAAAATTCTCTTTTAGTGGTATAATAAGGGTAATATCTTAGAGAAAAGAGTTCATTTATGACAAATTATGCCGTTATTTTGGCTGCGGGTAAGGGTACTCGCATGAAATCAGATTTACCAAAAGTATTGCACAAGGTGGCAGGAATTTCCATGCTAGAGCACGTTTTTCGTAGTGTTAGCGCGATTGAGCCTGAGAAGACTGTTACCGTTATCGGGCACAAGGCGGAGCTGGTTGAGCAAGTCTTGGCAGGTCAGACAGAGTTTGTCCGTCAGACCGAGCAGCTGGGAACTGGTCACGCTGTTATGATGGCTGAGCCTGTTTTGGAAAATCTAACTGGTCAAACATTAGTTATTGCTGGCGACACTCCTCTGATTACGGGAGAAAGCTTGAAAAATCTGATTGATTTTCATATCAATCACAAGAATGTTGCGACAATCCTGACAGCTGAAGCGGACAATCCTTTTGGCTACGGCCGGATCGTGCGTAACCAGCACGGAGAAGTCATCAAAATCGTTGAGCAAAAAGATGCCTCTGACTTTGAGCAGCAGATCAAGGAAATCAATACGGGGACTTATGTCTTCGACAATGCTCGTCTCTTTGAGGCCCTCAAAAATATCAATACCAACAATGCGCAGGGAGAATACTATATCACAGATGTGATTGGCATTTTCCGCGAGAATGGTGAAAAGGTCGGTGCTTATACGCTGAAAGACTTTGACGAAAGTCTCGGTGTCAACGACCGCGTTGCTTTGGCGACAGCTGAAAGCATTATGCGTCGCCGAATTAACCAGCAACACATGATTAACGGTGTCAGCTTTGTCAATCCAGATGCGACCTATATCGATATTGATGTAGAAATCGCACCTGAAGTGCAAATTGAAGCCAACGTGACTCTGAAAGGTCAAACCAAGATTGGGGCAGAGACGATCCTGACCAATGGGACTTATATTGTAGACTCAGAAATTGGTCAGCGAGCGGTCATTACAAACTCGATGATTGAAGAGTCTAGCTTGGCAGATGGTGTGACGGTCGGCCCATATGCTCATATCCGTCCAGGTTCTAGCCTAGCCAAGGATGTCCATGTCGGTAATTTCGTTGAAGTCAAAGCGTCTTCGCTAGGTGAAAATACTAAAGCTGGCCATCTAGCCTATCTTGGAAATGCTGAACTGGGAGCCAATGTCAATATTGGAGCTGGTACAATTACGGCCAATTACGATGGTCAGAAGAAGTACAAGACTATCATTGGTGACAATGTCTTTGTCGGTTCCAACTCGACCATTATTGCCCCAGTTGAGCTGGGTGATAATTCATTGGTTGGTGCAGGTTCGACTATTACAAAGAGTGTGCCAGCAGATGCTATCGCTCTAGGACGTGGTCGCCAGACCAACATGGCAGAATACGCTAAGCGTCTCCCTCATCACCCTCAAAATAAGTAGGTGCAACCATGGAATTTGAAGAAAAAACCGTCCAACGGACGGAGATTTATCAGGGACCGATTTTTAAAGTGGTTCAAGATCAGGTAGAGCTGCCTGAGGGCAAAGGCCAAGCCCAACGGGATTTGATTTTTCATAATGGGGCGGTGGCTGTGATGGCTATCACTCCGGAAAATAAGATGATTTTAGTCAAGCAGTACCGCAAGGCCATTGAAGCGACTTCTTACGAGATTCCAGCTGGCAAGCTGGAGCTAGGAGAGAATGCAGATCCCCAAGCGGCTGCCCTCCGAGAATTAGAAGAAGAGACTGGCTACACTGGGCAGTTGGAGTTGATCTATGATTTCTACTCTGCTATCGGTTTTTGCAATGAAAAAATCAAGCTCTACAGCGCCAGCCATTTAACAAAGGTCGAAAACCCTCGTCCCCAAGACGAGGATGAAACATTGGAACTTTTTGAAGTTAGTCTGGAAGAGGCGGAGCAGTTGCTGCAAAACGGTGACATCTGCGATGCCAAGACCATCATGGCCTTTCAGTACTGGCAACAAAAAATCTGAATAAATAGGAAAGTAGATCAATGGGAAAAGCTTTATTAACAGATGAAATCATTGAGCGGGCCAATCGTGGAGAACATATTGATGGTCCCTTGCTGATGGACGATGAAGAAACTAAGGTCATTTCTATTGCTAGAAAAGGAACTTTTGGTTATGCTGCTCCACGGCAAGCTGTCAATCAGGATACTCTGCAGATTGAAGTTGAACCGACAGTTATCAAAAGTCGTCGAATCGAAAATCAAAAACGAAGTATTTTTCAGGCTAAGTTAAACAAAATCCTGTTCTGGATTGTGCTTCTTTTGATTGGTTTAATTGCGGCCATTATTTGGCTATGATAAAGAAGGGGAGTGACGGAAACGAGAAAATGAAACTCTGCTTCCTCTCCCTCTTTTTAATGTAAAAAAGGAAAGAATAAATCATGAAAATCGGAATTATCGCGGCTATGCCTGAGGAATTGAAGCTGCTGGTGGAGCATCTGGAGATGGCTGAGAAACACCAGCGCCTAGGGCATGTTTATTATACTGGTCGGATTGGCCATCATGAGGTTGTCTTGGTGGAAAGTGGAATCGGCAAAGTCATGTCAGCCATGAGTGTGGCTGTTTTAGCCAATGATTTTGAGGTGACGGCGGTCATCAATACGGGTTCCGCTGGAGCAGTGGCTCCAGGTCTAGAAATTGGAGATGTAGTGGTGGCAGATCGTTTGGTCTACCATGATGTGGATGTGACAGCTTTTGGCTATGACTACGGTCAAATGGCACGGCAACCCCTCTACTATGAAGCCAGTCGCTACTTAGTTGAGGAGATGAAAGCAGTGCTGGAAAAGACCCAGCAGACGAGCCGAGTTGGTTTGATTGCGACGGGAGATAGCTTTATCGCTGGACAGGACAAGATTGACCAAATTAAGGAGCATTTTCCTGATGTCTTGGCAGTAGAGATGGAGGGAGCAGCCATTGCTCAAGCTGCTCATTCTCTTGGTTTGCCTTTTATGGTCATTCGTGCGATGAGCGATACAGCTAGCCATGATGCCAATATCACTTTTGATGAATTTATCCTAGAAGCAGGTAAGCGCTCAGCTGAAACCCTCATTCAATTATTGAATAACTTAGACTAAAAAAGACTTCAGAATGAACAATCATTCTGAAGTCTTTTTGTGTAGGATAACTCTATTTGACGATAGGCTGTTTATTAGAGTCTAAGGTAAAGCCTTCTCCTAAGATTTCATGGGCTTCTGTAATGGTTGTAAAGGCAAACGGATCGATGTCATTGATGAGTTTCTTCATTTGCTGCATTTCGTTACGAGAGACAACGCAATAAACGATTTGCAAATCTCGCTTGCTATAGAAGCCCTGTCCTTGCAGATAGGTGACCCCTCTTCCAAGTTTTTCATTGATGGCTTCAGCTAGTTCTATTGGTTTGCTGGTGACAATCAGGAAGCCTTTGCCAGCGAAACCACCTTCAGCAATTAAGTCAATAACACGAGAGGTGATAAAGACAAACATGAGTGTATAAGAAACCATGCGTAGATCTTTAAAGACTAAAAGAACCAGAGAGATCACGATAAAGTCCACTGTCAGCATGAGGCGACCCATGGAGATGCTGGTATATTTATTGAAGATACGAGCTACAATATCGGTACCACCAGTCGTCCCTCCGGCATTGAAAATGATGCCTAGGCCAACTCCAAGGATAATTCCCGTTCCAAGGCAGGCTAGTAAGACGTCGCCATCTAAGGAAGAAAAGAAATAGTCTTGTAAATGTTTGGAGGCAGGTAGCAACTCGAATAGTTTAAGCCAAGCTGATACAGAGAAAGTCCCTAAAATACTAAGGTAAAGGGTGCGATTTCCCAGTAATTTCCAAGCGAGAATAAAGAGTGGAATATTGATGACCAAATTGGTGGTTGATACAGGAATCTTGAAGAGGTAGTAGACAATCAAGGTGATCCCCGTTGCTCCCCCCTCATATAAGTGAAAAGGAATCACCAAATAATGAATCCCAAAAGAAAAAATTCCAGCCCCCAGAATGATGGCCAGTATATTTTTAAATTTAAACATCAGACACTCCTAAGAATTTTCTGACTCTATTTTATCAAAAGTTTTCATTTTTGAAAATAATATGAAATAGTTTTCGAGAAATTCTTCTATGGGCTTTTGGGATAATTTTTGGTACAATAAAGCATAGACTAAAATAGGAATTTCTGTATCCATTGGCAGAATGAATGTAAAAGGAAAACGATGAAAAAAGGTGTTTTTATATCGCTAGAAGGGCCAGAAGGTGCTGGGAAAACCAGTGTTTTAGAGGCTTTGCTTCCTCAGCTGAAAGAGATGGGCTGTGAGTTGCTAACGACGAGAGAGCCTGGCGGTGTGGCTATTTCTGAGAAATCCGCGAGGTGATTTTGGATAAGGGGCACACAGCCATGGATGCTAAGACGGAGTTGCTGCTTTATATTGCCAGCCGACGTCAACATTTGGCGGAGAAAGTTCTGCCTGCCCTAGGGCAAGGGACATGGGTCTTGCAAGATCGGTTTATTGATAGCTCGGTGGCTTATCAAGGCTATGGACGGGGCTTGGCAGTTGACGATGTGGAATGGCTTAACCAGTTTGCGACTGATGGACTCAAGCCAGATTTGACCCTTTATTTCGATATTGATGTCAAGGAAGGTCTGGCTCGCATTTCTAGAGACCAGGAGCGTGAAGTCAATCGTTTGGATCTGGAAGGTCTCGACTTGCACGAGCGCGTGCGCCAAGGCTATCTGACTATTTTAGAAAAGGAACCAGAACGTGTCGTCAAGATAGATGCTAGTCAGCCGCTGGAGCAAGTCGTGGCCGACAGTTTGGCAGTTATCAAAGAGCGTTTTATCAAAGAAAAATGACAGTAGAAGAATTACGTCAGGCCCAGCCTCAGCTTACAGAAACTTTTCAGCAAATCTTAGAATCAGGGCGGCTCAATCATGCTTATTTATTTTCAGGGAATTTTTCCAGTTTTGTCATGGCATTGACCTTGTCCCAGAGTCTCTTTTGTGAAAATCGTCAGGGGAGTTTGGCCCTGTGGTACTTGCCGGGCTTGTCGCTTGATTGAGAGTGAGGACTTTTCGGATGTGACGATTGTGCGACCGGTGAATGGCATTATCAAAACGGAGCGCATTCGCGAGCTGGTGAGAAGTTTTTCCCAGAGCGGTATGGAGGGCAACAGACAGGTCTTTATCATCTGTGATGCAGATAAGATGCACGTCAATGCCGCTAATTCCCTCCTCAAAGTCATCGAAGAGCCCCAAAGTGAGATTTACATCTTTCTTTTGACAGCCGATGAGCATCTGATTTTGCCTACCATCAAGAGTCGAACGCAGATTTTTCACTTTCGGAAGAATCAGGTAGCTCTCCAGCACCAGCTGGAAGAGGCTGGCTTAATCAAAAGTCAGGCTGAGTTGCTGGCTGCATATAGCCAGACCCAGGAAGAGGCCGATCAGTTGGTTTCCAACAAGTCTTTCTTTGAGCTGGTCAGTGAGAGTCAGAGATTTGTTAAGGCTGCCTTGACCAATGAGAATCAGGCTTATCTCCAAGTGGCCAAGCTAGCTAAACTGGCTGAGGACAAGGATAAACAGGAGCAGATCTTTAAAATTTTGGAGGTCTTGCTAGCCAAGGAACTTGGAAACGAGGCAGGTCGCAAGAAACTGGAAGATCTCTTAGAAGCAAAGAAGATGTGGCGAGCCAATGTGTCTTTCAAAATGCTCTGGAATACATGATTTTAAAAGCCAGTGCCCAAGCAAGATAGGAGCAGATAATGAATAAAAAAGAACTATTTGATGCCTTGGATGATTTTTCTCAGACGCTTTTAGTGACCCTTGCTGAGGTAGAGGCCATCAAGAAAAATCTCAAGAGTGTCGTGGAGGAGAATATCGTCCTCCAGTTAGAAAATGATAAGCTGAGAGAGCGGCTAGGTGAGGTAGAGCAAGCAGCACCGGTTAAAATCAATAAAAATCGGGACAACCTCCGCAAACTGTACTACGATGGTTTTCATGTGTGTACAGATTTCTATGGTCAACGCCGAGAAAACGATGCGGAGTGCATGTTCTGCGATGAGTTGTTATTCAGGGAGTAGAAATGCAGATTCAAAAGAGTTTTAAGGGACAGTCGCCTTACGGCAAGCTGTATTTGGTAGCGACTCCCATTGGAAATATGGACGACATGAGCATTCGCATGGTCAATACCCTCAAGGAAGTGGATGTTATTGCGGCTGAAGATACTAGAAATACGGGCCTTCTGCTCAAACACTTTGGGATTGAGACGCGGCAGATCAGCTTCCATGAGCACAATGCTCAAGAAAAGATACCGGTCTTGCTGGACTTGCTCAAGTCAGGGCAAAATCTAGCCCAGGTATCCGATGCTGGCTTGCCTAGCATTTCGGATCCAGGTCATGATTTGGTCAAGGAGGCTATTTCTGAGGACATTGCTGTGGTGACGGTTCCGGGGCCCAGTGCTGGGATTTCCGCTTTGATTGCCAGTGGTTTAGCGCCTCAGCCTCATATTTTTTATGGTTTCTTGCCTCGTAAGTCTGGACAGCAGAAGGAATTTTTCGAGAGTAAAAAGGCTTATCCAGAGACACAGATCTTTTACGAATCTCCCCATAGGGTCAAGGCTACGCTGGAAAATATGTTGGAAGTCTATGGGGACCGCCCGGTGGTCTTGGTTCGGGAATTAACCAAAATCTATGAAGAATACCAACGAGGAAGGATTTCTGAGTTGATAGACTATCTGGCGGAGACTGCACTCAAGGGCGAGTGCCTCCTGATTGTGGCTGGTGCAAGTCTAGAGAAGGAAGACAAAGCGGATGCAGATCTCTTGGCTGAAATTGACAGCTTGGTCCAATCCGGTAGCAAGAAATCAGGCTATCAAGGAAGTGGCCAAAAAATACGGGCGTAATAAAAGTCAGCTCTATGCCCTTTATCATGAAGAAGACAGAAACTAGTCCTATTCGACTAGTTTTTTGTTCAAAATCCTCCTTTTGTTCGGGAATTTCCCCAAAAGAAAAATATCTTTGAAAGAATTATAGAAATTTTCTGAACATTGTGATATGATAGACAAAATACATTTTTGGAGGTAGGATATGACCATTTACAATTTTTCTGCTGGACCGGCAGTATTGCCCAAGGAAGTCTTGAAAAAAGCTCAGGCTGAGTTTTTAGACTATGCCCAAAGTGGCATGAGCGTGATGGAGCTGTCCCACCGATCCAAGGAATTTGACGACATTATCAAAGAAGCGGAGAGCTTGCTGCGTGAGCTCATGGCTATTCCGGACAATTACCGCGTGCTCTTCCTGCAGGGGGGAGCTTCTACTCAGTTTTCCATGATTCCCCTTAATCTCGCCAAGGGAGGCAAGGCCTATTACCTAGTAGCCGGATCTTGGGGAAAGAAAGCTTTACACAGAGGCAGTCAAGCTGGCTAAGACCGTGCCTTTTGAGCCTATTCTCTTGGCTTCGTCAGAGGACTTAAATTACACGGAAATTCCTTCTTTCGATGAAAAGGAGATTGATCCGCAGGCGGCTTATGTGCATCTGACTACCAATAATACTATCGAAGGAACGGCTATCTACGACCTGCCAGCGACCAATGGCGTGCCGATTGTGGCGGACATGTCTTCTAATATCCTTGCTGCTCAATACCGAGTAGAGGATTTCGGTTTGATTTATGCTGGGGCTCAGAAGAATATCGGACCTGCCGGTGTGACAGTGGTCATCATTCGTGAGGATTTGCTCAATGACGAGCCAGTTCTGTCTAGTATGCTGGACTACCGCATTCAGGCGGACAATGACTCTCTCTACAATACACCACCTACTTTCGCCATCTATATGGCCAAACTGGTCTTTGAGTGGGTTAAGGAGCTAGGTGGCGTAGCAGAAATGGAAAAGCGTAATCGTGAAAAATCTGGCCTTTTGTACGACTTCATTGAGCAGTCAGACTTTTACCGCAGTCCAGTCCGTTATAAGGAGCAGCGCTCAGTCGCCAATATTCCCTTTGTGTCTCCTAGCCAAGAGCTGGACGCCAAATTTAACAAAGAGGCTGCAGCAGCGGGATTCAAGAATATCAAGGGGCACCGCAGCGTAGGCGGCATGAGAGCTAGTCTCTACAATGCTTTTCCGCTCCAAGGTGTCAAGGACTTGATTGCCTTTATGCAGAAATTTGAAGAAGAAAATTCTTAAGAGAGGGAAACTATGGTCTTTAGTGTCAAAACCTTTAATAATATCAATCAAATCGGACTTAAGGAGCTGGGCAATACTTTTCAGATTGACGGAGATAAGTCTGACAATCCGGATGCTTATATCCTGCGCAGTCAAAACCTGCATGGACAGGAATTTCCAAGCAAGCTCAAAGCTATTGCGCGGGCAGGCGCAGGAACCAATAATATTCCTGTCGACCAGGCAACGGCTCAGGGAATTGTGGTCTTCAACACGCCAGGAGCTAATGCCAATGCGGTGAAAGAAGCAGTCTTGGCTTCCATTCTCCTGTCTGCGCGTGACTATATCGCAGCTAACAGTTGGGCTAACGGCCTTTCTGGAGATGATGTTCCCAAGCAAGTGGAAGCTGGTAAGAAGCAGTTTGCTGGGACAGAGATTGCAGAGAAGACTTTGGGAGTCATTGGGTTAGGAGCTATCGGCGGCCGTATTGCTAACGATGCCTATCGCCTGGGGATGAACGTCTTAGGCTATGATCCTTATGTATCCATTGAAACGGCTTGGAATATCTCTAGCCATGTCAAGCGGGTAGCAGACATTAAGGAAATCTTTGAGAAGAGTGATTATATCACTATTCATGTGCCCCTGACTGAGGATACACGAGCTACTTTTGATCAGGCTGCTTTTGGTCTCATGCAAAAAGGAACGACTCTTATCAACTTTGCCCGCGGCGAGCTGGTGGACAACGCTGCCCTCTTTGAAGCCTTGGAAGCAGGTGTTATCAAGCGCTATATCACAGACTTTGGTGTAGATGAGCTGCTCCGTCATCCGCAGATTACAGTCTTTCCGCATCTGGGCGGATCGACCGAAGAAGCTGAGCTCAACTGTGCCATTATGGCTGGGAAAACCATTCGACGCTTCATGGAAACAGGCGAGATTATCAACTCAGTGAATTTCCCTAATGTCCGTCAGGCTCTCTCAGCGCCTTATCGGATTACCCTGATTAACAAAAATGTACCGAATATTGTGGCTCGGATTTCAACAGCTGTTAGTGACTTGAATATCAATATCGACAATATCATTAATCGTTCCAAGGGTGATTATGCCTATACTTTGCTGGATCTGGATGAGTCAGACGAAAGCAAGATTCAGGAGCTGGTTGATAAATTTGAGAATAGCGATAATATTGTGCGCGTGCGTTTAATTAAGAAATAACAAAAAAATACGGCTTACATAAAAGTGATTTATATGCTAAATATCATAAGCAAAATATCATAGGAGTTATTATGTTTATTATTGATTTAACTTATAAAAAAGACCTAGTAGAAGTTGAAAAATATTTACCAGAGCATATTTCTTTTTTAGATAAATATTATGCATCTGGCCACTTTATCGCATCAGGACGGAAGAATCCTCGGACCGGTGGGATTATTTTAGTGAATACAGATAGTAAAGAAACTGTTCAAAAGATTATTTCAGAAGATCCTTTTTATATTCAAGAGATTGCAGCATATACTTTCACCGAGTTTTATCCGACAAAGTATTCGCAGCACTTCAAGAAAATATTGGATGAGGGTGATGTCTTGTAGAAGAAGCATTTGCTTTCTTTAACAGTAAGCATAGAAATTTCAAGCTATTTTGGAATTTTAGACCACAAAGGCTAGATATTAATAAGAATTGAGGTAAGTATGTTACAATTTATCGAATACCCAAAATGCTCTACTTGTCGCAAGGCAAAAGCTGAGCTGACTCAGTTGGGACTGGACTTTGAAGCAGTGGATATTGTCAAGGAAACGCCTAGTCAAGAGCAACTTCTGCAATGGATGACCAATTCTGATTTGGAAATCAAGTCTTTCTTTAATACCAGTGGTATCAAGTACCGAGAATTGGGGCTCAAGGATAAGGTGCCTCAGTTTTCTGCTGAGGAGGCAGCCGTACTTTTGGCGACCGACGGTATGCTGATTAAACGACCGCTGCTAGTCCAAGATGATCGGATTGTACAAGTTGGCTACCGAACAGAATACAAAGAACTAAATCTGTAATCAAAGATGGGAAATTTCCTGTCTTTTTATATTTTGCTGAAACAATTGAATTTGGCTAATCCATAGAGGCGCAGTATTTGATATGATTTCTAAGAAAGTCCCAATCAAAATCCTATAAAAGTTCTTCTTTTTATGAGAAAATAGAGGAAAAGATTGGAGGGATGTTTATGTCAGAAATTTATCTAGCGGGCGGTTGTTTCTGGGGCTTGGAGGAATATTTTTCTCGGATTGAAGGCGTTGAGGAAACGACAGTGGGCTATGCCAATGGACAAGTAGAGTCCACCAACTACCAGCTCATTCACCAGACCGACCATGCGGAGACGGTGCACTTGATTTATGACGAAGATAAAATCAGCTTGCGAGAAATTTTGCTCTACTATTTCCGAGTCATTGACCCCTTATCCATCAACAAACAGGGTAATGATATAGGACGTCAGTATCGGACAGGTGTTTACTATGTCCGTGAGGAAGATCGCGCCACTATCGAGCAGGTTTTTGCTGAACAGGAGGAGCAATTAGGGCAAAAGTTGGCTGTAGAGCTAGAGCCCTTGCGCCATTATATCTTGGCCGAGGATTATCATCAGGATTATCTCAAGAAAAATCCGACGGGTTATTGCCATATCAATGTCAAGGATGCTGAGCAGCCCTTGGTAGATGCGGGCCATTATCCTAAGCCTAGTCAGCAGCAACTCAAAGCAGTGCTAAGTGAGGAGGAGTATCAGGTGACCCAGCAGAGCGCAACGGAGCGCCCTTTCCATAATGCTTACAATAGCACTTTTAAGGCAGGGATTTATGTTGATGTGACGACAGGCGAGCCCCTCTTTTTTGCGGCCGACAAGTTTGAATCTGGTTGTGGCTGGCCTAGCTTTGCTCGTCCTATCGCTCGTGAGGTTATCAAGTATTATCAAGATTTGAGTCATGGCATGGAGCGAATTGAAGTACGGAGTCGCTCAGGAAATGCCCATCTGGGCCACGTCTTTACCGACGGTCCGCAGGAGTTAGGTGGCCTGCGCTATTGCATCAACTCAGCAGCTCTGCGCTTCATTCCTAGAGAGCAAATGGAAGAGGAAGGCTACGGCTACCTGCTACCCTATATGGACTAATACTCACTTTTGTTGCTTGTCAACCTTTTCAAAATCTAGCTAAACTAGACAGAAATAATCAGCTAATTTCCTCTTTTCTAATGCTCCAAGCATTTATATATGTAAATACCATAGAAAAGTGTATAATGGTTAGGAAAAGATAAATGTTATGGAAGGAATGCAAAATGGAGAAATTGGATATTACTACAATGTCTGATTATAAAAAGGTAGAAGCTGTTATTCAATTACTAATCGATGGAGTTTTGACCAGCTATCGTGTGGCGACGGATGCCAATATAAGCAAAATGAGCATCTTGACACTGGTCAAAGGTAGCAGCAAGATTAAGAATATTACTTATCAAACGGCTATTGCTCTGATTAATTGGTACGAAGAAAATCATGAAAAATACGGTATTACTATTCAATAAGTAGCCGATTTTTACAGGGATATATATATAACTAGAATTCTATGAGTGCTTGCTTGTGGGATTCTTTTACTGAAGGAAAGAATGGCCTTTCCATTATTGCAGGAAAGGCAAAAATTTCATATAATGGAAATAAGAAAAATGAGCGTAGGAATGTCTGCTGGTGGTAGCAGCCCGCTAAATTTTTTATAAGGAGAACTCAATGTCACAATTATCTGTTAATGCCATTCGCTTTTTAGGAATTGACGCGATTGAAAAGTCTAAGTCAGGTCACCCTGGCGTTGTTATGGGGGCTGCGCCGATGGCTTACGACCTATTTACCAAACAACTGCGTATCAATCCAGCAGAGCCAAATTGGATTAACCGCGATCGCTTCGTTCTATCTGCAGGACACGGCTCTATGTTGCTTTATGCCCTGCTCTACCTGTCTGGCTTTAAAGATGTCAGCATGGAGGAAATCAAAAACTTCCGCCAATGGGGCTCTAAGACACCAGGTCACCCAGAGTTTGGTCATACAGCTGGAGTTGATGCGACGACTGGACCATTGGGACAAGGGATTTCTACAGCGACTGGATTTGCTCAAGCAGAGCGTTTCTTGGCTGCTAAGTACAACCGTGATGGTTATCCGATTTTCGACCATTACACTTATGTCATCTGTGGTGATGGCGATTTGATGGAGGGTGTTTCAGCTGAGGCTGCTTCTTACGCTGGTCTGCAAAAGCTTGACAAGCTGGTTGTCCTCTACGATTCAAATGATATCAACTTGGACGGGGAAACCAAAGATTCCTTTACAGAAGATGTTCGTGCCCGCTATGAAGCGTATGGTTGGCATACTGCCTTGGTAGAAGATGGAACAGACCTTGCAGCGATTGATGCGGCTATCAATGAAGCGAAGGCTTCTGGCAAGCCATCTTTGATTGAAGTCAAGACGATTATCGGATATGGTTCACCAAACAAGCAAGGAACCAATGCAGTTCACGGTGCGCCTCTTGGAGCAGAAGAAGCGGAAGCTACTCGTCAAGCCTTGGGTTGGGACTATGCGCCATTTGAGATTCCTGAGGAAGTCTATACTGACTACCGTACAAATGTGGCAGAGCGTGGTGCAGCGGCTTACGATGCTTGGAAACAGCTAGTAGAGGACTACAAGCAAGCTTATCCAGAATTGGCAGCAGAAGTAACAGCTATCATTGCTGGTCAGGATCCAGTAGAAATCAAACCAGAAGATTTCCCAGTGCTTGAAAATGGCTTCTCTCAAGCGACCCGTAATTCTAGCCAAGATGCCCTCAATGCAGCAGCTAAGGTGCTTCCAACTTTCCTCGGCGGTTCTGCTGACTTGGCTCATTCTAATATGACCTACATCAAGGAAGACGGCCTGCAGGACGATGCCCACCGTCTCAACCGCAATATCCAATTTGGTGTGCGCGAGTTTGCTATGGGAACTATTCTCAATGGTATGGCGCTTCATGGTGGTCTTCGCGTTTACGGCGGTACCTTCTTCGTCTTCTCAGACTATGTCAAGGCAGCTGTCCGTTTGTCTGCCCTTCAAGGCTTGCCAGTGACTTATGTCTTCACTCACGACTCAATTGCAGTTGGTGAAGATGGACCGACTCATGAGCCGATTGAGCATTTGGCTGGTCTGCGTGCTATTCCAAACCTGACTGTTCTTCGCCCAGCAGATGCGCGTGAAACTCAGGCAGCTTGGTACTTGGCTCTTAAGAGTCAATCTACTCCGACTGCTCTGGTCTTGACCCGTCAAAATCTGACAGTCGAAGAAGGAACAGACTTTGACAAAGTAGCTAAAGGTGCTTATGTGGTTTACGAAACAGCATCAGATTTCGATACTATCTTGCTGGCTTCTGGTTCTGAGGTTAATTTGGCTGTTGCAGCTGCTAAAGCACTTGCAGCAGAAGGTGCTAAAATTCGCGTGGTCAGCGTGCCATCAACAGAGCTTTTTGATGCTCAAGATGCAGCCTACAAAGAAGAAATTCTGCCAAATGCAGTTCGTCGCCGCGTAGCGATTGAGATGGCAGCTAGCCAGCCTTGGTACAAGTATGTCGGTCTAGACGGTGCAGTTATCGGAATCGACCAGTTCGGTGCCTCTGCTCCAGCAAGCAAAGCTTTGGAAGAATACGGCTTTACAGTTGAACACGTAGCAGAAGTTGTTAAAAATCTGAAATAAAAAGACATAAAATCAGGGTGTTGCTCATCCTGATTTTTTTGGAAATTATTTTCCTGCCTTGTCAAACGGGGCAAAATCTGCTATAGTAATTAGTAGATGAATTCCAAAGGAGAAGAGAAATGAATCCAACAATGATGATTATTTTTTTCGTTGTACTAGTAGGAATGATGTATTTCCAAGTACGGACACAGAAAAAGCAAGCTGAAAAACGGATGGAGAGCCTTAATAAACTGCAGAAAGGCTATGAAGTCATTACTATTGGTGGTCTTTACGGAACTGTTGACGAAGTTGATTCAGAGCGTAAGACTGTTGTCTTGGACGTAGACGGTGTTTTCTTAACATTTGAATTAGCAGCCATTAAGACTGTTTTGCCATTGACAGAAGGTATCCCAGCTGCTGCGGGAGTGGAAGGCGATATCGCTGTGTCTGATGAAGATACTGCCATTGAAGAATAGGATATAGGACAGTCGAGAGGCTGTCTTTTTTATTTTAAGGACATATTGTAAACTCATCTTTTACAATATTATAGTTGCACAACACTAGCGAAACCTGCTTGCATACACTACCAGCTATTCATCATCAGCTCTGATAGACGAAAAATCAGCTCTCCTGCCCACATTTAAAGGATTTATGATATAATGAAATGATAAAACTTTAAATAGGATAAAAAATATGTTTAGTTTTAAGAAAAAAGAAAAGCTCGATGGGACCTTGCTTGTTCCCAAGCATATAGGCATTATCATGGATGGCAATGGTCGTTGGGCTAAAAAACGTATGCAGCCGCGCGTCTTTGGACATAAGGCAGGTATGGAAGCCTTGCAAGAAGTGACGATTGCAGCTAAGGAGATGGGTGTGCAGGTCTTGACAGTCTATGCCTTTTCAACGGAAAACTGGACGCGACCAGAAAAAGAAGTGTCCTTCATTATGAATTTGCCGGTTGAGTTTTATGATCGCTATGTGCCAGAATTGCACAGAAACAATGTAAAAATTCAAATGATTGGCGATACGAAGCGACTTCCTAAAGCTACTTTTGAGGCCTTGGAGAAGGCTGAAGATCTGACTCGCTTGAATACAGGGCTGATTTTGAACTTCGCCCTGAACTACGGTGGACGAGCTGAAATCAATCAAGCAGTTCAGAAGCTTGCCCAAGATGTTTTAGATGCGAAAGTTCAGCCAGCAGATATTACAGAGGAAATGCTTGGAGATTATCTCTACACCAGCAGTCTGCCTGTAGGTTTACGGGATCCCGACTTGGTCATTCGTACAAGTGGCGAGCTGCGCCTTAGCAATTTTCTGCCTTGGCAGACAGCATATAGCGAGTTGTATTTTACAGATATCCTTTGGCCGGATTTCGATGAGAAGGCTTTGAAGGATGCGGTTGTAGAATATAATCGTCGCAATCGACGCTTTGGCGGTGTATAAAGGAGGATGAAAAAGATGAGTTTAGATTTACAAAGACGCCTTCTTTTTGGAGGAATTGCTCTAGCTATTTTTATTCCTTTAGTGAAGATGGGAGGGATTCCCTTCCAGATCAGCGTTGGCCTTCTAGCCATGCTGGCAGTACATGAATTGCTCAAGATGAAGGGGCTTCCGACAGCTACCTTAGAGGGTGGATTGGCTATGCTGGCAGCTTTTGTCTTAACCCTGCCACTTGAGAACTACCTAAAATTTTTACCTGTGGATGGCAATGTGATGGCTTATGGCTTGGTCGTTTTCGTCTTGCTAGGAGCGACTGTTTTAGGTTCCTCTTATAGCTTTGAAGATGCGGCTTATCCGATTGCTTCTAGTTTTTATGTTGGTCTAGGTTTTAATGCTTTGATCGATGCCCGTTTGGTGAATGTAGACAAGGTTTTGCTGGCCCTCTTTATCGTCTGGACCACAGACAGTGGAGCCTATCTGGTCGGTACTCGCTACGGGCGGAGAAAATTATTGCCAAAAGTGTCACCAAATAAAACCATTGAAGGCAGTATTGGAGGAATTCTATCAGCCGTGCTGGTTTCTGCAATTTTTATGTTTATTCGTCCGCAAGTTGCCACTCCGTATAGCTTTGTGACCATGCTGCTCTTGACAGTTGTCTTTAGTATTGCTGGCCAATTCGGCGACTTGGTAGAGAGCGCCATCAAGCGTCACTTTGGTGTCAAAGACTCAGGGAAGTTTATTCCTGGTCACGGCGGCGTTTTGGATCGCTTTGATAGCTTGCTTTTTGTCTTTCCACTGATGCACTTCTTCGGCTTGTTCTAAGAAGTTTGGAGGACAAGCAGCCTAAAGCCCTCTTGGCTTAATGAACATCTTAAGAGAAAGATTACACTTATGCAGATTATTACATTTATTATTATTTTTGGGATCATCGTGGTGGTTCATGAGTTTGGACATTTCTACTTTGCCAAAAAATCAGGCATTCTAGTTCGTGAGTTTGCCATTGGGATGGGGCCGAAAATCTTTGCTCATATTGGCAAGGATGGAACAGCCTACACGATTCGGATTCTCCCGCTAGGTGGATATGTCCGCATGGCTGGCTGGGGCGAGGATTCGACAGAAATCAAAACAGGTACGCCAGCAAGTCTAACTCTGAATGAAGAGGGAAAAGTCGTCCGCATCAATCTGTCTGGCAAGAAAATCGATCAGACGGCTCTGCCTATGAATGTGACCAGTTTGATTTTGAAGAAAAGCTGGAGATTACAGGGCTGGTCTTGGATGAGCCCAAGACTTATTCTGTTGACCACGATGCGACCATTGTTGAGGAAGACGGAACGGAAGTTCGGATTGCTCCGCTGGATGTTCAGTATCAAAATGCGACTATCTGGGGACGTCTCATCACCAATTTTGCTGGTCCCATGAACAATTTCATTTTGAGTATTCTAGTTTTTATGTTCTTAGCTTTTCTGCAAGGCGGTGTCCAAGATGAAAACAGCAATCATTTTCAGGTGCTGGAAGGTGGTGCTGTTGCCAAGGCAGGGGTGAAAAGCGATGACCAGATTCTGAAAGTCAACAATTATGAGATTGCAAACTGGGATGACCTAACCAAAGCAGTGTCAGCAGCGACGAAAGATAAGGCAGATGTACCAAAATTGACCATCACTTATAAGAGCGAGGGTCAGACTCACAAGGTAGATATTGAACCTAAAAAAGAGGGGGATCGCTATCTATTGGGCGTTTCACCTGCTATCAAGACTGGTTTTTGGGACAAGGTGATCGGAGGCTTTACCGCTACTTGGACGACCACAGGTCGGATTTTGACAGCCTTGAAAGATTTGATTTTTAACTTTAATTTAAATAAATTAGGTGGCCCAGTTGCTATTTATAATGTCAGCAGTCAGGCTGCTCAACAGGGCTTGCCGGCTATTCTGAGTCTCTTAGCCATGCTGTCTCTTAATATCGGGATCTTTAATCTAATTCCGATTCCAGCTTTGGACGGTGGAAAAATTGTCCTCAATATCCTTGAGGCCATCCGTCGCAAACCCTTGAAACGGGAAACAGAAAGCTATGTTACCCTTGCAGGGGTAGCTGTCATGGTTGTCCTCATGATTGCTGTGACTTGGAATGATATTATGAAATTGTTCTTCTAACATTTTAAAAGATTGAAAAATATTCTATGAAGGAGTTTTGTTTTTATGAAACAAAGTAAAATGCTAATCCCAACGCTGCGCGAAATGCCAAGCGATGCTCAGGTTATCAGCCACGCCCTTATGTTGCGGGCTGGCTATGTTCGCCAAGTTTCTGCGGGAGTTTACTCTTATCTGCCACTGGCTAACCGTGTCATTGAGAAAGCTAAAAAAATCATGCGGGAAGAGTTTGATAAGATTGGTGCAGTTGAAATGCTGGCGCCTGCCTACTCAGTGCGGACCTCTGGCGCGAGTCAGGTCGTTACGAGACCTACGGTGAAGACCTCTATAAATTAAAAAACCGTGAAAAGTCAGACTTTATCCTAGGTCCTACACATGAAGAGACCTTTACTTCTATTGTCCGTGACTCTGTTAAATCTTACAAGCAATTGCCGCTTAACCTTTATCAAATCCAGCCTAAGTACCGCGATGAAAAACGCCCACGTAATGGACTTCTTCGTACCCGTGAGTTTATCATGAAAGACGGTTATAGTTTCCATGCCAACTATGATAGTTTGGATGTGACTTATGATGAGTACAAATCTGCTTATGAGAAAATCTTCACTCGCAGCGAACTAGATTTCAAAGCCATTATCGGTGACGGTGGCGCTATGGGTGGTAAGGACAGCCAAGAATTTATGGCGATCACGCCTGCTCGTACAGATCTTGACCGTTGGGTGGTTTTGGACAAGTCAGTTGCCTCATTTGATGAAATTCCTGCAGAAGTGCAAGAAGAAATCAAGGCAGAATTGCTTAAATGGATGGTTTCTGGTGAAGATACCATTGCCTACTCAAGTGAGTCTAGCTATGCGGCCAACCTAGAAATGGCAACCAATGCTTACAAACCAAACAAAAAAGTAGTGACTGAAGCAGAGTTGGTGCGTGTGGAAACTCCTGACTGCAAGACCATTGATGAGGTAGCAGCTTTCCTACAAGTTGATACAGAAGAAACAATCAAGACCTTGGTCTACATGGCTGATGACAAGCCTGTTGCAGCCCTTTTAGTTGGAAATGACCAACTCAACGAAGTCAAGCTGAAAAATCATTTGGGAGCTGATTTCTTTGAAGTCGCTAGTGAAGAGGATGTTCGTCAGCTCTTGGGCGCAGGCTTTGGTTCTCTAGGACCAGTCAATCTGCCAGAAGATGTGACTATTATCGCGGACCGTAGAGTCCAAGACCTTTCTAACGCTGTAGCAGGAGCCAATGAAGATGGCTACCACCTGACTGGTGTTAATCCAGGCCGTGATTTTAGCCCTGAATATGTGGATATCCGCGAAGTTCGTGAAGGTGAAGTGTCTCCGGACGGTCAAGGTATCCTCAAGTTTGCTCGTGGGATTGAGATTGGGCACATCTTCAAGCTGGGAACACGCTACTCTGACAGTATGAATGCCAATGTCTTGGACGAAAATGGCCGAGCAGTACCAATGATTATGGGCTGCTATGGTATCGGTGTCAGCCGTCTCCTCTCTGCTGTTATGGAGCAACACGCTCGTCTCTTTGTCAATAAAACTCCTAAGGGTGAATTCCGCTATGCTTGGGGTATCAACTTCCCTAAAGAACTGGCACCATTTGACGTGCACTTGATTCCGGTCAATGTCAAGGACGAGGAAGCTCTGGCTCTGACTGACCAAATCGAGGCTAACTTGCTAAGTGCCGGTTATGAGGTCTTGGTGGATGATCGCAATGAGCGCGCTGGTGTCAAGTTCAGCGACAGCGATTTGATTGGTCTTCCAATCCGTGTGACAGTTGGTAAGAAAGCCGCAGAAGGCATCGTCGAAGTCAAGATCAAGGCTACTGGCGATACCATTGAAGTCCACGCCGATAATCTGCTAGAAACTCTGTCTATTTTGACAAAATAAAAACAACTGCCAGTTTTATCTGGCAGTTTTCTTTTGCTTATTAGCCTTGAAAATGCTATAGTAGGGAAAAATAGATTGGAGGAATGAATGATGGGATTATTCAGCGGTTTATTGGGCAATGCCTCTCAGAAAGATATTGAAAAACTGAAAGAGAATTGGAGAATATTCTGACGCCAGCAGAAAATGTGGAGTTGGCTTTCAGCCTCATTCGCGACTTGATTGTCTTTACAGATAAGCGGTTGATCTTGGTGGACAAGCAGGGAGTGACAGGAAAGAAAACTGCTTATAAGTCATATCCTTATCGCTCCATTTCTCGCTTTTCGGTGGAAACGGCTGGCCACTTTGACCTAGACGCTGAGCTGAAAATCTGGGTTTCCAGTGCTGAGGAACCAGCCGAAACCTTAACTTTCCGAAGTGATAAAAGTGTCATTGCTATCCAAAAAGCGCTGGCAGAAGCAGTATTGAGATAAAAAGCGGTTTCAACCGCTTTTTTTGCAAACAAAAACTAACCATAGCTTTTCAGCTCGGTTAGTTCATAAATAGAGATTGACGATCTGGAATACTTCCTATCTAGTTGTCTTCACTAGGGAAAGATTCACCAAAATGCAGCTCAGAGTATGGAGTTTCAAAATGACCTCCGTCATAAGTTACCTTGACTGAAGTTATTCCAAAGTCAACGATTATTGGTTTTGCAGCAGTTATAAAGACATAGCGATTAGCGTTTTGTTTTATATCATAGACTTTTACTGCTCCGTAAATGGAATCGGAAGAATAGATATCTCCATTTTTAGTCGATTTGCTTATTTCAATGGTCTTCTTAGTAGGAGAGTAGGATAAATTATAGGCTTCTTTTTTTCCGATGCCTTGTGTAATAAAAGTTTCGTTGTCATCACTTTTAGCTTGAAAGTGAATAAAATTTTTATCAAAACTTTGCTGAGCGTTGTTCATGACGAGAAATACATTTACTCCCCATGCAGCTAAGCCCAAAATAAGAAGAGAAGCGATACCAATAAAAACAGTTTTTTTAGTTAAGCGCATAAAAACTCCTTGAAAATCATGCTATTGGAGAAATGAAAGCCAATAGCTTGCTCTAAAAAATATTCCCTAAGTTTTTTCTTGCTGGCGAACTAAGGACTTGGCTAGCAAGACAGGATAGTTTCTAAAGTGAAAGAAATCAGTCAGAAAAGATTTCATTCTTCTGTGAATCCTTGAGATAGCAGAAAAGCAAAGAAATCTTCGGGCTTTTCCTTAATCTTTTTGAATAGGTTATCTTTAGTTGTTTCCCCTAAAGCAGCCATGACTTGTTGTTCTTTTGCTTTGCTGAGATCAAAGTGGGCAACTTGTGCAACGGTTTTCTTGTCCTCTGAAACTTTGACTTCAAGTGTGACTCCATCTAACTTGCTGAATTTATCATAAAAGTCACCAGCTTTTAATTCTTCTTGATAAATGTTGCTGATTTCTTCAGGACTCTTACTTTGTTCGTCCTCTTGAGTCGGTTTCGTAGCCATAAAATCGAAGGCTCGAATCTTATCTTTTTGATAATAAGCGACAATTTTATTATTGTATCCGTTAGGCATGTTGTAAGCAAAAGTCTTGGTTTTTACTTTCTCTTCTTTTTTTGGCTTGCTTTGGCTCTGACTTTGGTTGGGTTTGTTTTCGTGCTTAGTTTGCTTAGGCATGCTGCAGGCAGTCAAAGCCAGCAGACAGGCGCTAGCTAGTAAAATTTTCTTCACAGTTAAGACTCCTTTTGATAAATGTTTTTTCTATTATATCATAACTTAGTTTTAAGACAAGAAAATATATAAATATATAGGTATCAACAACTTTACTCCGCTCTTTTTCTATCGAAAAAAGTGCTGATTTATGGTAAAATAGGGTCACTACTGTACGAGGAAATGTCATGTCAAACAAGTTTGAAATTTTAATGCATCAGCTGGATATGCCACTGGAAATGAGAAATTCAGAGGCCTTTTTGAATGCAGAAATCGAGAAGGTTCTGGTCCACAAGGTCAGTCGGGTCTGGGAGTTTCATTTTTCTTTTTCAGATATATTGCCTATTGAGATTTTTCGGGAATTGCAGAGGCGCTTAGCTCAAGAGTTTTCTAAGACGGGCAATCAAGCCGTTTTTGAAATTCACTGTCAGAATCCTCAGGTATCGGACGAGCTCTTGCAGGCTTATTACCAGCTGGCCTTTGAGGAAGGGCCTTGTGCTAGTCATGGCTTCAAGAGCCTGTATCAGGATTTGCGGGTTCATTTGGATGGGGACAAGCTGCTGATTGAGGGGGCTTCGACCATTGATACGGAGCATTTTCGTAAGAATCACCTGCCAAATCTCAGTCGCCAGCTGGTCAAATACGGCTTCCCTCATCTGACTTGTCAGGTGCAGCACAGTGATGAGCTGACCCAGCAGCAAGCGGAGAATTTCAAGCGGAGAATGACAAGATTGTTCAGGCGGCTAATGAAGAGGCACTCAAAGCCATGGAATCCCTGCAACAGATGGCACCACCGCCAGAGGAAAAGCCGACTTATGATTTCCAAGCTCGAAAGGCTGCGGCTAAACCAAATCTGGATAAGGCAGAGATTACTCCTATGATCGAAGTTCAGACTGAGGAAAACCGTCTGGTTTTCGAGGGAATGGTCTTTGACTTGGAGCAGAAGGTTACTCGGACCGGCCGAGTCTTGCTTAACTTCAAAATGACAGACTACACTTCTAGCTTCTCCTTGCAAAAATGGATGAAAAACGAAGAAGAAGCCAAGAAGTTTGACGTGATTAAGAAAGGCGCCTGGCTGCGGGTGCGGGGAAATGTGGAGATGAACAATTTCACCCGCGACCTGACCATGAATGTGCAGGATGTTCAGGCTGTTACCCACTATGAGCGCAAGGACTTGATGCCTGAGGGCCAGAAGCGGGTTGAGTTTCACGCCCATACCAATATGTCTACTATGGACGCCTTACCTGAGGTCGAGGAAATCGTGGCAACGGCAGCCAAGTGGGGCCACAAGGCTGTCGCCATTACTGACCATGGCAATGTGCAGAGCTTTCCCCATGGCTACAAGGCTGCCAAGAAGGCTGGTATTCAGCTGATTTACGGTATGGAGGCCAATATTGTAGAAGACCGGGTTCCTATCGTCTACAATGAAGTGGACATGGAGCTGAGCGATGCGACCTATGTGGTCTTTGACGTGGAAACGACAGGACTTTCAGCGGTTTACAATGACTTGATTCAGGTCGCAGCCAGCAAGATGCACAAGGGCAATATTATCGCTGAGTTTGATGAGTTTATCAATCCGGGTCATCCTCTGTCGGCCTTTACGACGGATCTGACCGGGATTACAGATGAGCATGTCCGCAATGCCAAACCACTGGAGCAGGTGCTGAAAGAATTTCAGGAATTTTGCCAGGACAGTGTCCTTGTTGCCCATAATGCTACCTTTGACGTGGGCTTTATGAATGTCAATTATGAGCGGCATGGCCTGCCGAAAATTACCCAGCCTGTCATTGACACGCTGGAATTTGCCCGTAACCTCTATCCAGAGTACAAGCGTCATGGTCTGGGGCCTTTGACCAAGCGTTTCCAGATTGCTTTGGAGCACCACCACATGGCCAACTATGACGCAGAAGCGACGGGTCGCCTCCTCTTTATCTTTATCAAGGATGTGGCTGAAAAGCATGGTGTGACCAATCTCAAGGATTTGAATACGGATCTGGTCGATGAGAATTCTTACAAGAAGGCTCGGGTCAAGCATGCGACTATTTATGTAAAAAATCAGACGGGGCTCAAGAATATTTTCAAGTTAGTCAGTCTGTCCAATACCAAGTATTTCGAAGGTGTTCCTCGGATTCCACGGACCGTGCTGGATGCCCATCGTGAAGGCCTGATTCTGGGCTCAGCCTGTTCAGAAGGCGAAGTCTATGATGCTGTTGTCTCTCAGGGGGTGGATGCGGCTGTCGAAGTAGCCAAGTATTATGACTTTATCGAGGTCATGCCACCGGCTATCTATGAGCCGCTGATTGCCAAGGAGCAGATCAAGGACCAAGAAGAACTGCAGACCATAATTCGCAATCTGATTGAGGTTGGCGATCGCTTGGGCAAGCCTGTCCTTGCGACGGGGAACGTCCACTATATCGAGCCGGAAGAAGAAATCTATCGAGAGATTATCGTCCGTAGTCTCGGTCAGGGAGCCATGATTAACCGGACTATTGGTCATGGTGAAAATGCCCAGCCGGCTCCGCTTCCTAAGGCTCACTTCCGGACCACCAATGAGATGCTGGACGAATTTGCCTTTCTAGGCGAGGATTTGGCTAAGAAGCTGGTCATCACCAATCCGAATCAGCTGGCGGAGACCTTTGAGCCGGTAGAGGTAGTCAAGGGCGACCTCTATACGCCTTTCATTGACAAGGCTGAGGAGACAGTTGCCGAGCTGACCTACCAAAAGGCCTTTGAGATTTATGGCAATCCGCTGCCAGATATCGTGGACTTGCGGATCGAAAAAGAGCTGACTTCCATCTTGGGGAATGGCTTTGCCGTGATTTATCTGGCTTCGCAGATGCTGGTGCAGCGCTCCAATGAGCGGGGCTATCTGGTAGGCTCGCGGGGGTCTGTCGGATCCAGTTTTGTTGCGACCATGATTGGGATTACCGAGGTTAATCCTTTGTCGCCCCACTATGTCTGTGGCAAATGCCAATACAGCGAGTTCATCACGGACGGCTCCTATGGTTCTGGCTTCGACATGCCGGATAAGGACTGCCCAGAATGTGGTCACAATCTGAGCAAGAACGGTCAGGATATTCCATTTGAGACCTTCCTTGGATTTGACGGGGACAAGGTACCCGATATTGATTTGAACTTCTCGGGGGAAGATCAGCCTAGCGCCCACTTGGACGTACGGGATATCTTTGGTGAGGAGTATGCCTTTCGTGCAGGAACGGTTGGTACGGTGGCTGCTAAGACGGCTTATGGCTTTGTCAAGGGATACGAGCGCGACTATGGGAAGTTCTACCGAGACGCCGAAGTTGAGCGTTTGGCGCAGGGAGCTGCCGGAGTCAAGCGGACGACTGGACAACACCCGGGCGGAATCGTTGTTATCCCTAACTACATGGATGTTTATGACTTTACACCAGTCCAATATCCAGCTGACGATGTGACGGCCGAGTGGCAGACTACCCACTTTAACTTCCACGATATCGATGAAAATGTCCTCAAGCTAGACGTTCTGGGACACGATGATCCAACCATGATTCGGAAGCTTCAGGACTTGTCTGGCATTGATCCAAATGACATCCCTATGGATGACGCTGGTGTCATGGCCCTCTTTTCTGGAACAGACATTCTGGGGGTGACTGAGGAGCAAATCGGCACGCCGACTGGTATGCTGGGGATTCCGGAGTTTGGGACTAATTTTGTACGGGGCATGGTTGACGAGACCCATCCGACCACCTTTGCGGAGCTCTTACAGCTATCTGGTCTCTCTCATGGTACGGATGTTTGGCTGGGTAATGCTCAGGACTTGATCAAGCAAGGGATTGCTGACCTATCCACCGTTATCGGCTGTCGGGACGACATCATGGTTTACCTCATGCACAAGGGCTTGGATCCTAAGATGGCCTTTACGATCATGGAGCGCGTGCGGAAGGGCCTTTGGCTGAAGATTTCTGAAGAAGAGCGCAATGGCTATATCTCAGCCATGAAGGAAAACAATGTGCCAGAATGGTATATCGAGTCCTGTGGAAAGATCAAGTACATGTTCCCCAAGGCCCATGCGGCAGCCTACGTTATGATGGCCCTGCGGGTGGCCTACTTCAAGGTGCATCATCCGATTTATTACTATTGTGCTTATTTCTCCATCCGGGCTAAGGCCTTTGATATCAAGACTATGAGTGGTGGCCTTGATGCCGTCAAACGCCGGATGAACGAAATCGCTGAAAAGCGCAAGAACAACGAAGCCTCCAATGTAGAAATTGACCTTTATACGACTCTGGAAATCGTCAATGAAATGCTGGAGCGGGGCTTCAAATTCGGCAAGCTAGATCTTTACAAGAGCCACGCGACCGAGTTTCTCATCGAAGGAGATACCCTTATCCCGCCTTTCTCTACCATGGACGGTCTGGGTGATAACGTTGCCCGCCAATTAGTTAGAGCGCGGGAAGAAGGTGAATTCCTTTCTAAGACAGAGCTCCGCAAACGTGGCGGCCTCTCTAGCACCCTAGTTGAAAAAATGGACGACATGGGCATTCTGGGCAATATGCCAGAGGATAACCAGTTGAGTTTGTTTGATGAGTTTTTCTAAAATATAGAAAGAGGTTTTTATGAAATTGACCATTTCCGCTCAGGATAAGCCTGCGCAAAAGGTGTTTGCTTACCAGCTGGAGTTTGATCCAGATACGATTTTGAAAATGACCGCTTTGATTTGCGGTACGGTGGCAGCGGTTAGCCTGCTGTCCCTGTTTAAAGAGAAATAAAAAAAGAAAAGGAGAAGCAGAATGGTTTTACCAAATTTTAAAGAAAATCTAGAAAAATACGCCAAACTATTGGTTGCCAATGGTATCAATGTGCAGCCGGGTCACACAGTGGCGCTCAATATTGATGTGGAGCAGCGTGAGCTGGCTCACTTGATTGTCAAGGAAGCCTATGCCTTGGGTGCGCATGAGGTTATCGTCCAGTGGACAGATGATGTGATCAACCGTGAGAAATTCCTCCACGCGCCGATGGAGCGTCTGGACAATGTGCCAGAATATAAGATTGCTGAGATGAACTATCTCTTGAAGAACAAGGCCAGCCGTCTTGGTGTCCGTTCTTCTGATCCAGGTGCCTTGAACGGAGTGGATGCGGACAAGCTTTCAGCTTCTGCAAAAGCTATGGGGCTTGCGATGAAGCCGATGCGAATTGCAACCCAATCCAACAAGGTTAGCTGGACTGTAGCAGCAGCTGCTGGACTTGAGTGGGCTAAGAAAGTCTTTCCAAATGCCACAAGCGATGAAGAAGCAGTTGATCTCCTTTGGGACCAAATCTTCAAAACTTGCCGTGTCTACGAAGAAGATCCTGTTAAGGCTTGGGAAGAGCATGCTGCTATCCTTAAGAGCAAGGCAGAAATGCTCAATAAAGAACAATTCTCAGCCCTTCATTACACAGCGCCAGGAACAGATTTGACACTTGGCTTGCCAAAGAACCACGTTTGGGAATCAGCTGGTGCTATCAATGCACAGGGCGAAGGATTCTTGCCAAATATGCCAACAGAAGAAGTCTTTACGGCTCCTGACTTCCGTCGTGCAGATGGCTATGTGACCTCTACAAAACCACTTAGCTATAATGGAAATATCATCGAAGGGATTAAAGTGACCTTTAAAGACGGACAAATCGCAGATATCACTGCTGAGAAGGGTGATCAGGTCATGAAAGACCTTGTCTTTGAAAATGCGGGTGCGCGTGCCTTGGGTGAATGTGCCTTGGTACCAGATCCAAGTCCAATTTCTCAGTCAGGCATTACCTTCTTTAACACGCTTTTCGATGAGAATGCTTCAAACCACTTGGCTATCGGTGCAGCTTATGCAACTAGCGTCGTTGGTGGGGCAGAGATGAGCGAAGAAGAGCTTGAAGCTGCGGGCCTCAACCGTTCAGATGTTCACGTGGACTTTATGATTGGTTCGAATCAAATGGATATCGATGGTATCCGTGAGGATGGAACACGAGTTCCTATCTTCAGAAATGGAGACTGGGCAATCTAAGATTTTAAGTTGTTTTGACGGGCACTTTTAATCTGACAGCTCCCACCTGCTTCTTGAAAAGTATTCTTAGAAACATAGAAAGAAGGATCCTATATGATTGGTAGTATGTTTGTCGGTTTTATTATTGGTCTCATGGCTGGGGCTATTACCAGCCGCGGGGAGCGTATGGGCTGTATCGGAAAAATCCTCTTGGGCTGGTTTGGTTCATGGCTGGGGCAATTGCTTTTTGGCCACTGGGGACCGATGTTAGCGGACACAGCCATTCTTCCCTCAGTCTTGGGCGCTGTGATCCTCTTGGCTCTTTTCTGGGATCGAGGCACCTAGAATAGTGTAAAAGAAATACCTAGACGTGAAAACGTCTAGGTATTTTTGATTGCAAATATGGTCGTTTATTCCAGCACCAGCATGCCGTCTTTCACTGCAAATGGCTCTTTTTCGTTGATGCGGTCGTAAAACATGATGCCGTTGATATGGTCAATCTCGTGTTGAACCACGATAGAATTATAGCCTTTGAGTTTGATGCGGTGTTTTTGACCGTCCTTGTCAAAGTAATCCACGGTCACTCGTGCATGACGCACAACATAGCCTGGCACCTCTCGGTCAACGGATAGGCAGCCTTCTCCATCAGCCAGAGCAGCATCTTGCACAGAGTGGGCAACAATTTTTGGATTGTACATGACCTGAGCCAGTGAGTAGGCTTCTTTAGGCGGATTTCCTTCTTCGTCCTCCAGATTTGGCACTAGCACAGCGATAATCCGCTTAGAAATATCCAGCTGAGGCGCTGCTAGACCAACTCCGCCACGGAGCCCCATTTTTTCAGCCATGACAGGATCTTGAGAATGTTTCAAGAACTGCATCATTTTCTCACCTAAAATGATTTCCTGATCAGATAGGGGAAAGCTGACTTCTTCAGCCACCGCACGCAAGGTAGGATTCCCCTCACGGATAATGTCGCTCATATCGATCAAATGAGCTGCTTTGGTTAATTTATCCATAACCGATTTTTTTTCACTAACAGACATGATTCTCTCCTTTTTCTTTCTTTCATCATAACACAAATCCTGCCAGAAATAAAGAAAGGGCTTGTCCTTTTATCAGAGGAGAAATTTTTCGAAAGAATATTCTTTTTAATGGCCGAATTTTTAAGAAAAGATGATTGCGTCTTTTTATAAAAAGCTGTATGATAGAATGAGTGTGATTTTTAAAGGAAAATAGAATGAAAAAGTTTATGGAAAAAGTGAGTATTCTCTCACTTTCTTTAGTGTTGACGACCTCCTTTTCGATTTCCAGTGCCCAATCGGCTATGTTTGCTTTTTATAAAGACCTGCCGGAAAGTTGGATAGAATTGTTGGTTTCTCTCCCATCGGCTGGGATTATGCTCATGCTAATCTTAAATGGTTTGGTGGAGAAATATTTATCGGAACGAAAGATGATTGTGACGGGGCTCTTGATTTTCGCTCTTTGCGGCTTTGTTCCTCTCGTGAATAAGGCATACTGGGTGATTTTTGTCTCGCGTCTGATCTTTGGTATGGGAGTTGGTTTGCTCAATGCCAAGGCCATTTCGATTATTAGCGAACGTTATGAGGGCAAGGAACGGATTCAGACCCTCGGTCTACGTGGATCGGCTGAAGTTGTCGGGACGGCTCTCTTGACGCTTGGAGTGAGCCAGTTGCTTCGCTTTGGCTGGGAAATTTCTTTCTTGGTCTATGCGTCGGGGTTGATTGTTCTAGCCCTCTATCTGCTCTTTGTGCCTTATGGCAAGGAGGAGAAGCATCATGAGGCTCATCAGGAAGGCAAAGGCTTGACAGCTGCACAGTGGTTTTTGACAATCGGCCCTAGCCCTAGTAGCAGCGGTGATTGTCTTGACGAATGTGGTCATCAACGTGCGCGTGCCCGGACTGGTTGAAAAGTCTGGTATGGGGAATGTTCAGACAGCAGGTTTGATTCTTTCAACCATGCAGTTGATTGGTATTGCCGCAGGCTTGTCCTTTGCCCCTCTTCTTCATTATTTCAAGGAAAATCTATTGACAGTTGCAGGAGTGGTCTTTGGTCTTACTGCGATCATGATTGGTTTGGCACCAAATCTCTTGCTCTTGAGTGTGGTTACCATCGCTTCTGGCTTTGTTTATAGTGTCAGTCTGACAGCGATTTTTCATATTCTTTCAGAGAGAATCCCTAGCAAATCCTTGAATCAAGCGACTTCGATTGTGATTTTAGGCTGTAGTGCTGGAGCGACTGCTACAACCTTTTTCTTGTCTTTAATCAGTCAATTTTCAAGCCAAGCTTCCTTTATTTTTGGCGTTTTGGGAAGTCTGATGGTTTTAATGGCAGTGCTGGCGTTTGGGATTCTCAAGAAAAAGTCTGCTTAGGAGAAGAATATGCGTCTGGATAAATTTCTAGTGGAAAGTGGACTTGGCTCGCGCAGTCAAGTCAAGCAACTATTGAAAAAAGGTCAAGTCTGGGTCAATGGGGCAGCGGTCACGTCGGCCAAGACACAGATTGATGAGCGGTCGGATCAGATTGTGGTGGATGGTCAGACTCTGGTTTATGAAAAATATGTCTATTACCTATTGAACAAACCCAAGGGTGTCATTTCTGCCACTGAAGATGACCGACATCGAACAGTTTTAGATTTATTGGACGATACTGCCCGTCAAAAAGAAGTCTTTCCTGTGGGGCGGTTAGATATAGACACACATGGGCTTCTGCTTTTGACCAATAATGGTCAGCTATCGCATGCTATGCTGTCCCCCAAGCGCCATGTGGCTAAGGTTTATCAGGCTCAGGTTGCCGGTCTGATGGATCAGGCAGATGTTGAGCGTTTTGCTCAAGGAATCGAGCTTAAAGACTTCACTTGTCAGCCTGCACAGCTCGAAATTATCGAAAGAAATGAAGGAGCGAAGACCAGTTTGGTCCGTATCACGCTCTCAGAAGGCAAGTTTCATCAGGTGAAGCGGATGGTTCTAGCTTGTGGGAAGGAAGTCACCGACCTTCAGCGCTTGTCTATGGGGCCTCTCCAGCTAGATCCAAGTCTGGAACTGGGGCAATGGCGACGCTTGACTAAAGAAGAAATGCAGAGTTTGGAAATCTTTCAAGTTGAACTATAGAAAACTAGGAAAGTGGAGCAACATACTTGCTTCACTTTTTTGCTTTATTTGACAGTTAAGCCTTGATATGATAAGATTTAGGTAACTATATCTAGAAAAAGTTTCAGAGGAAATTATGGCAATTGAAAAGACAGTCAGCGAGCTGGCCGAGATTTTAGGAGTCAGCCGTCAGGCAATCAATAATCGTGTCAAGGCTCTGCCGCCAGAAGATACAGAAAAAAATGAAAAAGGGGTCACAGTCGTGACTCGCAGTGGCCTGATTAAGCTAGAAGAAATTTATAAAAAGACCATTTTTGAAGATGAGCCAGTCAGCGAAGAAGTCAAACAGCGCGAGTTGATGGAAATCTTAGTGGATGAAAAAAATGCTGAGATTTTGCGCCTTTATGAGCAACTCAAGGCTAAAGATAACCAGCTGGCTAAGAAAGACGAACAACTCCGTGTCAAGGACGTGCAGATTGCTGAAAAAGATAAGCAGCTAGACCAACAGCAGCAGTTGACAGCCAAGGCTATGAGCGAGCGGGAAACCCTTCTTTTGGAACTGGATGAAGCCAAGGAGAAGGTGCAAAAGCAGGAAAACAAAGGATTTTTCGCCCGTTTATTTGGTAAATAAGAAAGAAAATCTCAGTTGAAAAGCTGGGATTTATTTGTCAAAGAAGGGGTGGTGCCAAGATGGCAATAACAGGAGCGGACTCACTGTAGCCACTGTAACTTGACTACCCTTTTTCGCACAAATTTCTGAAAGAAGAATAAGATGAAACCAGAAAAACTTAGCTTTAAGCGCTTTTATCATAATTTAGATAAGATCCTAGTTCTCTTTTTCATGGTCTTTATGATGATGGAGTATGCTTGGATTCCCTTTAATTCCTACGCAGCAGAATACCTACTCAAACAGACAGGCTATCTTTTTTTGTCTTACAACAATGTCTGGGCAGTCCTCAGCTCTAATTGGCTGGTCGGTCTAGGTTTTCTAGTCCTCGTTGTGGTCAATCTCTTTGTAGCCTATTTCCAGAGCGGCATGCTTTTCATGGGGATTCGCAACCTTTTGGATAAAGAAAATCGACCAGTATTCGCTTTTCTTGGAAAAACATTCAGGGATAGTTTTGCCATTGTCAAGAAGGCTGGCCCAGGGAAAATGCTCTTTATCGTACTTTATATGGGCTTTCTTTTTCCTTTCTTGCGCCAAATTTTGAAAATTTACTATCTCAATAAAATTTTGGTTCCGGATTTTATTGTCACCTATTTGGCAAATAATATTGTGTTCGCTGTTTTCATGGGACTTCTTGTAGTCAGCATGCTTCTGGTGGCAGTGCGACTAATGTTTGCCCTACCACAGCTCTTTTTTGAGCACGCAACAGTTCCTCAGGCAATTCGCTTTAGTCTGGCCAAGACCAAGAACCGCCTTTTCTTTTACACTAGGCATCTTTTTTGGATTATTATCAAAAGCTTTCTGCTTTATACTTTTCTCTCAGCTCCGGCTATACTGGGACAGCGATACGCGAACACTCAACCAAATGAGGTTGTCCTCTTCAGCGGTATTGTAGCTTTTGTCCTGATTAAGTTTGCCTACTATGCTATGTTGTCCTATTTCCTTCTCAAATTTGTCTCCTTCCTGACAGATCGTACCTTAAATGACTATCCAACGAAAAGTGGCCTGTCTCTAATGCGTTGGTTTGTTTTGACTATTGCTAGCTTCAGCTTTGCATTAGAAGGTTATGTCTATCTAAATTTCCCTTTGGAGAACGTTCCGATTACGATTTCCCATAGAGGGGTTTCGAGGGAGAATGGAATCCAAAATACCGTAGAAGCGCTGGAAAAAACAGCCTTACTCAAGCCTGACTTGGTAGAAATGGATGTGCAGGAAACCAAGGATGGGCAATTTGTTATGATGCATGATGCAAACCTGAAGCAGTTGGCAGGTCTTGATGCCCAACCTCAAGACTTAACCTTGGCTGAGTTGACTTCGCTAGAGATTTCAGAAAATGGCTATCGAGCTAAGATTTCTAGCTTTGACGATTACTTTACCCGAGCCAATCAACTCGGCCAGCGCCTCTTGATAGAAATCAAGACCAGCAAGAAAGATTCTAAGGATATGATGGAGCGATTCTTGAGCAAGTATGGTGCCAAAATCAAGGTTTATCAACACCAGATTCAGTCTTTGGACTACCAAGTCATCGATCAGGTTGTCAAATATGACTCCTCTATCCCCAGTTTCTTTATCCTGCCTTATAATACAATCTTTCCACGAACTAAGGCTTCTGGCTACACCATGGAGTATTCAACCTTGGATGAAAATTTTGTCAATAAACTCTGGCAATCCGACAAACGTCTCTATGACTGGACCATTAATGATGAGGATAGCATCGTCAAATCCTTTCGCTTAGGAGTGGATGGGATGATTACAGATGATTTGGAGTTGGTTCAAAGTTCCATCAAAGAACTCAAGGATGATCCGGACTATACTACCCTTCTATTAAATAAGTCTTTAGACTTGCTAAGTTTTTCTTAGGATAGCAGTGGAACATGAACACGAGTAATAGAGTAGAGTCATTGCATGGCTACCATAATATTCAGAAAATTTAGTTTACTTTTTTCCTTTCTTGTGCTATAATCCTAAGTAAACCTAAAAAACAAAATTGGAGAATTCGTATGAAAAAAAGCAAAGTATTAGCTTTAGCTGGGGTTAGCCTTCTTTCAGTAGGCGTTTTAGCTGCTTGTTCTGGTTCATCAAAAGGAAACAGCGCAGCAAAAGCTTATAATTATGTCTATACTGCTGAACCAGAAACATTGGACTATGTGACGTCTGGTAAGGCTTCAACATCTGACCTCGTGACTAACGGTGTGGACGGTTTGTTGGAAAATGACCAATATGGTAATTTTGTACCGTCTATTGCAGAGTCTTGGACTGTTTCTAAAGATGGTTTGACTTATACCTATAAAATCCGTAAAGACGCTAAATGGTACACTTCAGAAGGTGAAGAATACGGGAATGTGACAGCTCAGGACTTTGTGACTGGCCTCAAGCATGCTGCTGATAAGAAATCTGAAGCCCTTTATCTTGTGCAACAATCTGTAAAAGGCTTGGATGACTACGTAAATGGTAAAACACCTGACTTCTCTACTGTTGGAGTTAAGGCAGTTGACGACCACACTCTCCAATATACTTTGAACCAACCTGAACCACAGTGGAATTCAAAGACAACTTCACAAGTTCTTTGGCCAGTTAATGCTGAATTCCTTAAGAAACAAGGGGACAAATTTGGTCAATCTACTGACCCATCTTCTATCCTTTACAATGGACCATTCTTGATGAAGTCTATCACTGCTAAGTCTGCTGTTGAGTATCAAAAAAATGAAAACTACTGGGATAAGGAAAATGTTCATGTCGATACTATCAAGTTGTCTTACTTTGATGGACAAGACCAAGATGCCCTTGCTCGTAACTTTAAAGATGGCGCCTACACAGTAGCTCGTCTCTACCCTACAAGCTCAAACTATGCTGGAGTAGAAAAAGACTTCAAGGATAATATCTTTTTCACACCGCCAAGTGCTGGTGTAGCTGTTATGGGTGTCAATATTGATCGTCAAAGTTACAACCATACAAGCAAAACAACAGATGCTCAGAAGTCTGCTACTAAGAAAGCGATTCTGAACAAAGACTTCCGTCAAGCCTTGAACTTTGCTATTGACCGCACATCATACTCAGCACAGATCAATGGTAAAGAGGGTGCTCCTTACGCTGTCCGCAATACTTATGTACCACCTTCATTTGTTCAAGTTGGCGATAAATCTTTTGGTGACGTTGTAGAAGAGAAAGTTGCTGCATTGGGTGACGAATGGAAAGGTGTTAAACTTGAGGACGGTCAAGATGGCCTCTTTAATGCTGAGAAAGCAAAAGCAGAGTTTGCCAAAGCAAAAGCAGCTCTACAAGCTGACGGAGTGGAATTCCCAATCCATCTGGATCTCCCAGTTGCTCAGACTTCTAAGCCAATGGTTAACCGCGCACAATCGCTTAAGCAATCTGTTGAAAAGACTTTGGGAACTGAGAATGTTGTTGTAGATATTCAACAAATGTCAGAAGATGATCTTTACAACATTACTTACTATGCACCAAATGCTGCTGGCGAAGACTGGGATATCTCAACAGCTGTTGGTTGGAACCCTGACTATCAAGATCCATCAACTTATTTGGATATTTTGAAAACTACATCAACTAAAACTACAAAGACTTACCTTGGTTTTGAGGGAGCAGACAATGCAGCCGCTAAGCAAGTTGGTTTAGATGAATTTGACCGCTTGGTAAATGAAGCTGGTAAGGAAACTTCAGATATTGTTACTCGCTACGAAAAATATGCAGCAGCTCAGGCTTGGTTGACAGACAACTCTCTTGTTGTTCCATTGATGGCAAATCCTGGTGCAGCACCATTTATCTCACGTATCGAGCCATTCTCAGGCGCTTATGCTCAAACTGGTAATAAGACAAGTTCTACTTACTTCAAACGTCTTAAAGTTACAAATGACGTAGTAACGAAGAAAGACTACGAAGCAGCTCGTAAGAAATGGCTGAAAGAAAAAGAAGAGTCAAATGCGAAAGCACAAAAAGATCTCGAAAGTCATGTAGAATAAATCGTTCACTAGAACTTTCTCTAATAACGAGAGAAAGTTCTTTTGAAATTTAAAGGAAACGATAAATGAAGAAATACATTTTTATGCGTATTTTACGCTCAATTGTGTCGATTTTCTTGGTAACGACCTTGACCTATACCATTATTTATACAATGGTTCCGAGAAGATTGATTTTCAAACAAGACCCGAACTACAATAAGATAGCCACAACCGAAGATAAAAAGACAAACTATGAAAATACAGTCTATGAACGGATGGGTTATATTGACTATTATGATACAAAAGAGTTACAGGAAAAAGCCAAGAAGGAAAATAAATCTGTAACTACTGAGGCAACCGATGAGAATAAAAAGATCTACGAAGCCTATGTTGAAAAACTTGGCAAAGGTTGGAAATTGTATCAATTCAAAGAAAGCAAAGAATTCTATGCTGTTCGTGAAGTTCCAGTTTACGAGCGTGTACTTGAGTTCTATGCTAATCTGATTCAGATTGATCATCCAAATGCGATTCAAGATGAGGAAAATCCAAATCTTAAGCGCTATATCCGTATCGAAAATGACCCGGCCATTGGTTGGTCAGTCGTAGGTTCGGGTACTCGTCATAAATATCTTCTATATTTTAATGGCCAATTTCCATTTGTTCACCAAAACTTTGTTAGTTTGAACCTAGGAAATTCTTATCCTACTTATGCGAATACGCCTGTATTGCAAGTTATTTCCCAAGGACAAGGTCAAACAAAATCATCAGAAGTTCAATTCCCAACAGGTAAGAAAACTTCTGCTGTAGATATTTACTCTCGTACCTACAAGACTCCAAGTAAGGCAGACTCTCAGGATATTGCTAAATATGGCAAGGGAGATGCTTACACTGCAACCAAGAATAACTATCAAAACCCATCGATGATTGTCAGCTCATCTATTATTGGTCTGATTGGTGTGGCGCTTTCTTATTTGATTGCTGTTCCGCTTGGTTCTTATATGGCTCGTTTGAAAAATACTTGGTTTGATAGTATTTCAACAGGTGGCTTGACCTTCATGATGTCACTGCCAACCATCGCTCTTGTTTATATTGTTCGTTTGGCTGGTTCAGCTATTGGTCTTCCAGATTCCTTCCCAATTTTGGGAGCAGGTGACTGGCGTTCGTATGTTCTGCCATCCTTGATTCTTGGACTTCTGAGCGCACCTGTGACAGCTGTCTGGATCCGTCGTTATATGATTGACTTACAATCCCAAGACTTTGTTCGCTTTGCTCGTGCCAAAGGTCTTTCTGAGAAAGAAATTTCGAACAAGCACATTTTCAAGAATGCGATGGTGCCGTTGGTATCTAGTATTCCAGCTTCTATCGTTGGTGTTATTGCAGGTGCGACCCTGACAGAAACTGTCTTTGCCTTTCCTGGTATGGGTAAAATGCTGATTGATTCTGTTAAGGCATCAAATAACTCAATGGTGGTTGGTCTTGTATTTATTTTCACCTGTCTTTCAATTTTTGCCCTTTTAGTTGGTGATATCTTGATGACAATGCTTGACCCACGTATTAAATTAACATCTAAAGGAGGTAAATAATGGCTACAATTGATAAAAGTAAATTCCAATTTGTCAAACGTGACGATTTTGCCTCTGAAACGATTGATGCTCCGGCTTATTCATACTGGCGCTCCGTTATGCGTCAATTCTTGAAAAAGAAATCAACGACGATCATGTTAGGGATTCTGATTGCCATCGTTTTGATGAGTTTCATTTATCCCATGTTCTCGAATTTCGATTTCAATGATGTCAGCAAGGTAAATGACTTTAGTATGCGTTATATCAAACCAAACGCTGAACACTGGTTTGGTACAGACAGTAATGGTAAATCTTTGTTTGACGGTGTTTGGTTTGGTGCGCGGAATTCTATCTTGATTTCCATTATTGCAACACTCATTAACCTGATTATCGGAATCATTATTGGTGCTATCTGGGGAATTTCCAAAGCGGTTGACCGTGTCATGATGGAAGTCTACAATGTTATTTCAAATATTCCAGCACTCTTGATTGTCATTGTCTTGACTTACTCTATCGGTGCTGGTTTCTGGAACTTGATCTTCGCCATGACCATCACTGGCTGGGTGGGGATTGCGTATACGATCCGTATTCAAATTATGCGTTATCGTGATTTGGAGTATAACTTGGCATCGCGTACCTTGGGAACACCGACATATAAGATTGTGACCAAGAATATCATGCCCCAATTGGTATCTGTTATTGTGACGACAACTTCTCAAATGCTTCCAAACTTTATCTCGTACGAGGCTTTCCTATCCTTCTTTGGACTTGGTCTTCCTGTAACAGTACCAAGTTTGGGACGCTTGATTTCCGACTATTCACAAAACGTAACAACTAATGCTTACCTTTCTGGATTCCATTGACAACCTTGATCTTGGTATCCCTGTCCTTCTTCGTAGTTGGTCAAAACTTAGCCGATGCAAGTGATCCACGGACACATAGATAGGAGTAAATATGACAAAAAATAAAAATGTAATATTGACTGCTCGCGATATTGTCGTGGAATTTGACGTTCGTGACAGAGTATTGACTGCCATTCGAGGCGTTTCCCTTGACCTAGTTGAAGGTGAAGTTCTAGCTCTGGTTGGAGAATCTGGCTCTGGTAAATCTGTTTTGACAAAAACATTTACTGGAATGCTGGAAGAAAATGGCCGTGTAGCTCAAGGAACGATTGATTACCGAGGAACTGATTTAACTGCCCTAAAGAGCAACAAGGACTGGGAACCCATCCGTGGTGCTAAAATTGCGACTATTTTCCAAGATCCGATGACTAGTCTAGATCCGATTAATACAATCGGAAGTCAAATTACCGAAGTTATCATCAAACATCAAGGAAAAACAAGCAAAGAAGCCAAAGAAATGGCAATCGACTACATGACTAAAGTTGGAATTCCAGACGCTGAAAAACGTTTTGAAGAGTATCCCTTCCAATATTCTGGTGGGATGCGCCAACGGATTGTTATCGCGATCGCCTTGGCTTGTCGTCCAGATATTCTGATCTGTGATGAGCCAACAACTGCCCTCGATGTGACGATTCAAGCCCAAATTATTGACTTGCTCAAGTCATTGCAGGCAGAATACCATTTCACGACTGTCTTTATCACCCACGACCTTGGTGTTGTAGCAAGTATTGCTGATAAAGTGGCAGTTATGTATGCTGGTGAAATCGTTGAATATGGAACAGTTGAAGAAATCTTCTACGATCCAAAACATCCATATACATGGAGCTTGCTGTCTAGCTTGCCGCAGTTAGCTGAAGCAAATGGTGAACTCTACTCGATTCCAGGTACACCACCATCGTTATATACTAGCATTAAAGGGGATGCTTTTGCGCTTCGTTCGGACTATGCAATGGCTATCGATTTCGAAGAAAAAGCTCCTGCCTTTCAGGTTACCGATACGCACTGGGCTAAGACCTGGCTCTTGCACGAAGATGCACCAAGGGTCGAGAAGCCAGCAATTATCGAAAACCTTCATGATAAAATTCGTTCAAAAATGGGCTTCAATCACTTAGAAGCTTAGGAGGAAGGAAATGACTGAAAAATTAGTTGAAATTAAAGATTTAGAAATTTCCTTCGGCGAAGGAAGTAAGAAATTTGTAGCTGTAAAAAATGCAAATTTCTTTATCAATAAAGGAGAAACTTTTTCCCTAGTAGGTGAATCTGGTTCTGGTAAGACAACCATCGGCCGTGCTATCATCGGATTGAACGATACCAGTGCAGGGGACATCTTATACGAAGGTAAAAAGATCAACGGGAAGCAATCTAAAGCTGATGAAGCTGAATTGATCCGTAAGATTCAAATGATTTTCCAAGATCCAGCTGCTAGCTTGAATGAGCGTGCTACGGTTGACTATATCATTTCAGAAGGTCTTTATAACTATCATCTTTTTGAAAATGAAGAAGACCGTCAAGAAAAAGTTAAGAATATCATTCGTGAAGTTGGTCTTTTAGCTGAGCATTTGACACGCTATCCTCACGAATTTTCTGGTGGTCAACGCCAGCGGATTGGGATTGCTCGTGCCTTAGTTATGGAGCCAGATTTCGTCATTGCGGATGAGCCAATCTCTGCCTTGGATGTTTCAGTCCGTGCGCAAGTCTTGAACCTTTTGAAAAAATTCCAAAAAGAACTTGGTTTGACCTATCTCTTTATCGCTCACGATCTTTCTGTAGTTCGCTTTATTTCAGATCGAATCGCTGTTATCTATAAAGGGGTTATTGTCGAGGTGGCAGAGACAGAAGAGTTGTTTAACAACCCAATCCACCCTTATACGCAGTCACTCTTATCTGCTGTGCCAATTCCAGACCCAATTTTGGAGCGTAAAAAGGTCTTAAAGGTTTACGATCCAGAGCAGCATGACTACTCAGTGGATCAACCTAGCATGGTTGAGATCCGTCCTGGTCACTATGTCTGGGCTAATCAGGCAGAAGCTGACCGCTATAAAAAAAGAATATAAATAAAAAGAAGCTGTAGAAACATGGAATTGAATGTTTCTCGGCTTTTTTTATTGTTATTTCAGTAAATTTATGGAAATATACGCAATCGCTTGCATGCTAAAATTTCACCTTATTCTATATATTATTCCACTAAATATAGGAAAAAGTCCCAAAATAATTTTTATAAAAGCCTTTACAAAATTAAAAATAGTGGTATAATAGTATTATTCAATGCAAACGATTTCATCAAGGGGTGGTTTGTGAAAATATAAGGAGGTCTGGATGATGAAAGATTCATTCAAAAACATTTTTAGCTTTGAATTTTGGCAAAAATTCGGTAAAGCTTTGATGGTGGTTGTTGCGGTTATGCCCGCAGCAGGTTTGATGATCAGTATTGGTAAGTCAATTCCGATGATCAATCCTGAGCTAGGTTTTCTAGTGACTACTGGTGGCGTTTTAGAACAAATTGGTTGGGGGGTTATCGGTAACCTGCATATCCTCTTTGCTCTTGCTATTGGAGGTAGCTGGGCGAAAGAACGTGCTGGTGGTGCCTTTGCGGCAGGTTTATCCTTCATTTTGATTAACCGTATCACTGGGGTTATGTTTGGTGTATCAAGCGATATGCTGAAAGATTCTAAAGCAGTAGTTAGCACTTTCTTAGGAGGAAGTATCAAGGTTTCTGATTACTTTATCAGTGTTCTTGAGTCTCCTGCTTTGAATATGGGGGTTTTCGTCGGAATCATCGCAGGTTTTGTCGGAGCAACAGCTTATAACAAATACTACAACTTCCGTAAATTGCCAGATGCTTTGTCATTCTTTAATGGTAAGCGTTTTGTACCATTCGTTGTTATCTTGCGTTCAGCAATCGTAGCAATTGTTTTGTCATTCGTATGGCCAGTTGTTCAATCAGGTATTAACAACTTCGGTGTTTGGATTGCAAATTCACAAGATACTGCACCAATCCTAGCACCATTCATCTATGGTACTTTAGAACGTCTCTTGCTTCCATTTGGTTTGCACCACATGTTGACTATCCCAATGAACTATACTCAACTTGGGGGAACTTATGAAGTATTGACTGGTGCTGCTAAAGGAACTCAAGTATTTGGACAAGATCCACTTTGGTTGGCTTGGGCAACTGACTTAGTTGGTACTAAGACAGCTGATCCTACTAAGTACCAATATTTGCTTGACACATTCCACCCAGCTCGCTTCAAAGTTGGACAAATGATCGGTTCATTTGGTATCCTTATGGGTGTTGCTGCAGCTATTTACCGCAATGTAGATGCTGACAAGAAACACAAATACAAAGGTATGATGATTGCGACTGCTTTGGCAACCTTCTTGACAGGGGTTACTGAACCAATCGAGTACATGTTCATGTTTGTTGCAACACCGCTGTATATCATCTATGCTTTTGTACAAGGTGCTGCATTTGCAATGGCTGATATCGTCAACCTTCGTGTACACTCATTCGGATCAATCGAATTCTTGACTCGTACTCCAATGGCAATCAATGCTGGTTTGGGTATGGATGTCATCAACTTTATCTGGGTTACAGTTCTCTTTGCAGTGATCATGTACTTCATTTCTAACTTCATGATCAAGAAATTCAACTATGCAACTCCAGGACGTAACGGTAACTATGAAACAGCAGAAGGTTCAGATGAGGCTTCTTCATCAGAATCTGGTAATGGTAAAGTTGCTGCAGCTTCTCAAGCCGTTAATGTTATCAATCTTCTAGGTGGTCGCGCTAATATCGTTGATGTAGATGCATGTATGACTCGTCTGCGTGTAACTGTCAAAGATGCTGAAAAAGTTGGAACAGCAGAGCAGTGGAAAGCTGAAGGCGCTATGGGCTTGGTTATGAAAGGTCAAGGTGTTCAAGCAATCTACGGACCAAAAGCTGACGTTCTTAAATCTGATATCCAAGACTTGTTGGATTCAGGAGAAGTAATTCCTGAAACTCTACCAAGCCAAAAAGCTGAGTCTGCAGCTGCAGCAGTTAGCTACAAAGGTGTGACAGAAGCAATCGAAACAGTTGCTGATGGTGAAGTTGTCAAGTTGGAAGATGTTAAGGATCCAGTCTTCTCACAAAAAATGATGGGTGACGGATTTGCGGTTGAACCAGCAAATGGCAAGATCTATTCTCCAGTAGCTGGTAAAGTGACAAGTGTCTTCCCTACAAAACATGCTCTTGGTCTTTTGACTGAAGCTGGTCTTGAAGTTCTTGTTCATATCGGTTTGGATACTGTTAGCCTTGAAGGCAAACCTTTGAAGTACATGTAGCAGAAGGACAAACCGTTGCTGCAGGTGATCTATTGGTAACAGCAGATTTGGCGGCTATTAAAGAAGCGGGTCGTGAAACAACCACTATCGTTGTCTTCACAAATGCTCCAGCAATCAAATCAGTAGCAGTTGAGAAATTCGGTAAAGTCGCTCCTAAGACAGTAGTGGCTAAAGTAGAATTGTAAGATAGAAAAGAGAAATCATGGCAAAATTCCTGACTTTAAATACTCATAGTTGGATGGAAGAAGAGCAAGAAAGCAAGCTAAATCAGCTAGCAGAGCGGATTCTTCAAGAAAAATATGATGTCATTTGCCTGCAGGAAGTCAATCAATTAGTGGAGTCTGAACAGGTTGTTCAGGCTCCCTTCTATTATGCGGTAGATGGCGCCATTCCGATTCACCAGGACCACTATGCCCTACGTCTGGTTGAGAAACTAGCTGAGGCAGGTCTGGACTATTACTGGTCTTGGGCTTATAATCATATTGGGTTTGATATTTATAATGAAGGGGTTGCAATTCTGTCCAGAAAGCCCCTGAAGGCAAGAGAACTCTTGGTGTCTGATGTCAATGATCCAAGTGATTATCATACGCGTAAAGTCTTGCTGGCAGAAACAGAGCTTGATGGTCAGCTCATCACAGTTGCTTCTTGTCACCTATCTTGGTGGGATAAAGGTTTCCAAGGAGAGTGGGCTAAGTTTGAATCTGAGCTCTTGCAAGTTGAGACTCCGCTAGTTCTTATGGGTGATTTTAACAATCCCGTTGATTACGAAGGCTATCAGCACATTATCCAAAGTCCACTTGCTCTCCAGGATAGCCATAAGGTGGCTGACCAAGCGATTGGTACAGCGACGGTTGAAGGTGATATTGCTGGATGGACAGGAAACAAAGACGCTCTAAAAATTGATTATATCTTTACAAGTAAAGATTTCAATGTTGAAAGATCTGCTGTTGTTTTTGATGGGCAACGTGGTCCAGTCGTTAGTGACCATTTTGGTTTGGAAGCACAAGTCCATTTCTAAGCTTGTCTGAACAATACAAATAAACTAAAAAAATCGTTTTAAGTGTTTGTTTTGCTTAAACAGCATTTAAAGCGATTTTTTGCTTTTTAGAGGAGAAGTACAAAGAAGTCTGGCGCTAAAGGAGCTGCTGCTAAAGATAGGATAATCTTTTTATTTCATGCCTCAGACGGAGGTTTTTTTGCTTAATTTTGTTACAATAGAGATGTAAGGAAGGGAATAGCTATGTGGAAAGTTCAATTATTCATCTTTGTTGAAGCGATTCTATTATCAATGGCGCTGGTTACCATGCTGGCTGCCGATTTTTCGCGTGTTGTTCTCATCATGCTACTCTTTCTCTTGTTTTTATATTATTATTTCGGCAAGCAGAGAGGCAATTCGCTGTTAGTCGCGACTATGATTGTCTTCTTTTTCATTGTCATGCTCAATCCTTACGTCATAGCTGCTGTCCTTTTCGCCTTGATTTACGGCATGATTGTGGCCTATCCTTATCTTTACAAAGAAAATCAAGAGACCCATCTTTTCTTTGAAGATGCGACCGAAGTTCGGGCTGAAAAAAATCGTTGGTTGGGAGATTTGCAGCATTTCTCAAAGGATGACTGCCAGTTTCATGATATCAATCTCTTGAGAATGATGGGAAAGGATACCATCCATTTAGAGGATGTCATTGTGGTCAATCATGATAATGTGATTGTGATTCGCAAGGGCTTTGGGGATACCAAGATCGTCATTCCTTTGGATGTGGAAATTCAGCTTCAGATCAATACCCTATACGGAGACTTGAATTTTTTAAATCATCCGCCACGCAAGCTACGCAATGAAACGATTTCTCTGACAACGCCTGATTATAAGCGAGCCAGCAAAACTGTAAAAATTGTTTTGGTCAGCTTTTTAGGGAATGTGGAGGTTGTTAGAAAGTGAAAAAAACAAGTTATTTGCTTATTTTTCTCTACACCTTCTTTGTTTTAGGGATTATCTTTCATTACATTTTTAATCTTTTTAATATAGAATGGCAAAAGCTGCTGAATAATCTGGACTTGCTCCAGTCCTTTGCTTTCTTTGTTCTGGTTCTGGGCTTAGCGCTGACTATTCTCTTGGCTGCTGCCGCGCGCTTCCTTCAGCATCTGTCTCTTTCTCAAGTTAAAAAGAATTTAAAAGCTATTTTAGAAGGCAGGAGCATACAAGAAACCGGTCAGGTAGAATTGGACGATTCTCTCGTCCGCTTAAAAGAAAAGTTGGATAGTTTAACCGAAAATTTGCAGAAATCTGAGAATCAGGCCTTGCAGGCTGAAGAGAAGATTATTGAAAAAGAACGCAAGCGAATTGCTCGCGACTTGCATGATACGGTCAGTCAGGAGCTATTTGCTGCCAATATGATTCTTTCAGGTGTCGCTGGGAATGTGGAGCGTCTGGATAAAGACAATCTCCAACAACAGTTAAAGGGAATCGCAGACATTCTATATACGGCACAAAAAGACTTGCGGATCTTGCTCTTACATTTACGGCCGACAGAATTGGAAAATCGGACCTTGGTAGAGGGCATGAATGTCTTAATCAAAGAATTGACAGATAAGTCGGATTTGACTGTCCAGTTTAAGCATGAGGTGGTCAGCCTGCCCAAGCAGATAGAGGAGCATATTTTTAGGATTATCCAAGAAATCATCAATAATACCTTGCGCCATGCTCAGGCCAGTCGTCTGGACATATATCTCTTTCAGACGCCAAATAGACTCAAGCTCAAGGTTTCTGATGACGGAATCGGTTTTGATCCAGCTAGTTTGGCAGACATGAGTTATGGTTTGAAAAATATTGAAGATCGAGTGCACGATATGGCTGGCACCTTGAAGATTCTGACGGCTCCTAAAAAAGGAGTTTCTATTGAAATCAGTGTTCCATTGTTAGAAGGGGAAAAGGATGAGAATATTACTAGTGGATGACCATCAAATGGTCAGATTGGGCTTAAAAAGCTTTTTTGAATTACAGGACGATATTGAAGAAGTGACAGAGGCTACCAATGGTAGAGAAGGTGTCGAAAAGGCTCTGGAAAGCCGTCCAGATGTGATTATGATGGATATTGTTATGCCAGAGATGAGTGGTATTGATGCTACCTTGGCTATCTTGAAAGAATGGCCAGAGGCAAAGATTTTGATTTTGACATCCTATCTGGACAATGAAAAAATCTATCCAGTGTTGGATGCGGGTGCCCGTGGTTATATGCTGAAAACTTCTAGTGCGGATGAAATTCTCCATGCCGTCAGAAAGGTTGCAAAGGGTGAATTTGCCATTGAAACAGAAGTCAGTAAGAAGGTCGAATACCATCGGAATCATATAGAGCTTCACGAGGATTTGACAGCGCGGGAGCGGGATATTTTGGGGCTTCTAGCCAAGGGCTATGAAAACCAGCGGATTGCTGACGAGCTCTTTATTTCCTTGAAAACGGTCAAGACGCATGTGTCCAATATTTTGTCTAAGCTAGAAGTGAGCGATCGGACCCAGGCAGTTGTCTATGCTTTTCAGCATCACCTTGTTCCGCAAGATGACTTTTAATGATATAATAGAAAAGATTAAATTGAAAGAGGAAAATATGAAGGCAAAATTAAAATATAAGGCGAAAAAGATTAAGATTGTTTTCTTTGATATCGATGATACCTTGCGGGTCAAGGAAACGGGCTTTATCCCAGAGTCGATCAAAGTTGTATTTAAGCAACTGAGAGAAAAGGGAATTCTGACAGGAATTGCTTCTGGTCGTGGCATTTTTGGAGTTGTTCCAGAAATTCGTGACTTGGATCCTGATTTTTTTGTTACCTTGAATGGGGCTTATGTTGAAAATAGAAAGGGCGAAGTCATTGCAAATACGGTCATTCCGCAAGAATGCGTGGAATCCTATATTTCTTGGACCAAGGAAGTGGGAATTGAGTACGGTTTGGTAAGTAGTCACGAAGCGGCTCTGTCTGTTCGCAATCCTATGATTTCGTCAGCAATTGATATCATTTATCCAGATCTAGCTGTCAATCCTGATTTACCAAGATCATGAAATCTATCAAATGTGGACTTTTGAGGATGTAGGTGACAGTTTGCAGTTGCCAGAAGATTTGGGCAAGTCTCTCCGTATGGTACGTTGGCATGAGCATTCATCGGATGTCGTACCGAAAGAAGTTTCAAAGGCAGCTGGCGTTGCCAAGGTCGTGGAGCACCTCGGTTTCAAGCCAGAAAATGTTTTAGTTTTTGGTGATGGACTCAATGATTTAGAATTATTTGACTATGCAGGGCTCAGTATTGCTATGGGAGTTTCCCATGAGGAATTGCAGAAAAAGGCTGATTTTGTCACAAAAACGGTCGAAGAAGACGGCATCTTTGACGCCTTGGAGCAATTGGGCATGGTGGAGAAAGAATTGACCTTCCCACAGCTCCATCTTGATGAGGTTCAAGGCCCAGTTGCAAAGATCAAGACAAATCATGGTGAACTGAAGATTCAACTCTTCCCAGAGCAAGCACCCAAAACAGTTGCCAACTTTATCGCCTTATCAAAGGATGGCTACTATGACGGAGTAATCTTCCACCGAGTTATCAAAGATTTTATGATTCAAGGTGGCGATCCGACAGGTACTGGTATGGGCGGAGAGTCTATCTACGGCGAACGCTTTGAAGATGAGTTTTCACCTGAGCTTTACAATATTCGTGGGGCTCTTTCCATGGCGAATGCTGGACCGAATACCAATGGCAGTCAGTTCTTTATTGTCCAAAATAACAGTCTTCCTTATTCAACCAAGGAATTGACTCGGGGAGGATGGCCGAAGCCAATCGCTGAAGTTTATGCTAGTAAGGGCGGGACACCGCATTTGGACCGTCGACACACTGTGTTTGGGCAGTTAGTAGATGAGGCTTCTTATGAAGTTCTGGACAAGATCGCAGCAGTTGAGACTGCTTCAATGGATAAACCGCTTGAGGATGTTGTTATTGAGACGATTGAGGTTATAGATTAATGAAAATCGGAGATAAGTTAAAGGGGAAAATTACAGGGATTCAGCCCTACGGTGCCTTTGTCGAACTAGAAAGCGGTCTGATCGGGCTCATTCATATTTCTGAGATTCGGACGGGCTATATTGACAATATTCACGATATTTTGAAAATTGGTGATCAGGTTCTTGTGCAGGTAGTAGATTATGATGAGTTTTCTGGTAAGGCCAGCTTATCGATGCGAACTTTGGAGGAGGAAAAACATCGTTTACCGAGACGGCATCGCTTTTCAAACGATCGTTGCAAAATTGGATTTGCACCTTTAGGTAAGCAATTGCCAATCTGGATAAGGGAAGCCAAAGCTTTTCTGAAAGAACAAAAAGAGTAAAAAATTCCTACCCAAACGGGTAGGAATTTTGTTAACTCTTTTCACGATTAAGCATCAAATTCGTAGAGAGCGGTAGATAGGTAACGTTCACCATTATCAGGTGCTAAGGCAAGGACTTTCTTGCCAGCTCCTAGTTTTTTAGCGACTTCAATGGCTGCAAAAATAGCCGCAGCAGATGAAATTCCGACTAGGAAACCTTCCTGACCACCAATATGGCGTCCTAACTCTAGCGCTTGATCAGAAGTTACGCGGACAATACCATCATAGGCTGCTGTATCCAAGGTCTCTGGAATGAAGCCAGCTGAAAGTCCTTGAATTTTGTGAGGACCTGGTTTCTCACCAGAAAGGATAGCAGATTCGTCTGCTTCAACCGCATAGATTTGGACATTTGGATTCGCTTTTTTAAGAGCATGAGAGACACCAGAGATAGTCCCACCAGTTCCGACACCACCGACAAAAGCGTCCAGTCCAGTTTCACCGAAAGCAGCGATAACTTCTGCTCCTGTTGTTCGTTCGTGAACCTCTGGATTGGCTGGGTTGTTAAATTGTAGTGGCAACCAGCCATTTCGCTCTTGGGCGATTTCTTCTGCCTTGGCAATAGCCCCTTTCATTCCTTCGCTACCCGGAGTCAAAACTAGCTCCGCTCCATAAGCTTGGATAATCTTGCGACGCTCCACACTCATGGTTTCTGGCATCACAATGACAACCTTGTAGCCTTTGGCTGCCCCAACCCATGAAAGGCCAATGCCGGTATTCCCGCTGGTTGCTTCAACGATAGTATCGCCAGGCTTGATAAGACCATCGCGCTCAGCCGCCTCAATCATACTGAGAGCAATCCGATCTTTGACAGAAGAGCCAGGGTTGAAGGCTTCTAACTTGACATAAACCTCAGCTGCTCCTTCAGGAACGATATTATTAAGTTTAACAATTGGCGTTCTTCCAACTAATTCTGTGATATTTGATAAATGTTTGCCATTTTTCCTACCTCAATACTTTAATGAGACTAGTATAAGCTGAAAGTGGCACTTTGTAAAATATAAAAAAGCTATGACCACGATAAAAATTCTTTATCACTCAGCCTAGCTTTTTAAATTATTCAACTGTTAAGGGAATTTCAACCTCGCGCAAACCTTGATCATCAATTTGGATTTTGCCATTGAAAAACTCGATTAATTTCTGCTCTAGCGGTTCTTTTTCCTGCTTGTCGATATAAATGGTTGTGGCAACTAGATCTGTGAATTCTGTGTCGAATTCGATCAGATCCTCAGCTTTTAAAAAGTTATCGAAGTTTTGGTACTGGCTGTAAGACATTTTAAGGCGCAAGCCCGCCTGTTCCTTGATTTCGATCAGACCTATTTCTTTGATTGCCAAAGCGACGCTGCCAGCATAAGCCCGAATGAGCCCACCAGCTCCTAGCTTAATCCCGCCAAAATAGCGCGTAACTACAAAGCAGACATTGGTCAGTTGGTGATTTTCCATAACACCGAGCATGGGAACGCCCGCGGTGCCGCTGGGTTCGCCGTCGTCACTGGTTCGTTTGATTTCACTTTTCTCTCCGACAATGAAAGCAGAGCAATTATGAGTAGCTTTATAGTGCTCTTTTTTGATGGCAGCAATAAAATCCCGAGCTTCCTCTTCTGAGTAAACACGCTTGGCGTGGCAAATGAAACGAGATTTCTTAATTTCTTCTTGGGCTTGGCCGTCTTGTCTAATTGTTCTATATTCCATAGTTTTATTGTACACAAAAAAATAGATTTTTCCAAAAGTTTTACGAATAAAAAAGTATGTTAGAAAGAAATGATTGCCTAGGTAGGATATTTACAGAAGATCAGCTCAGCCCTGAGCTGCGTATGCAGGCTCAGCAGCTGCCAAGTATGCGAGAGGAAAGGAGAAAGTTGTTTTGCGGCCGCTGTGGCTCTCAAGTGGACAAGGAGAACTACCAGCTACCTGTCAATGCCTACTATTGCAGGGAATGTCTGATTTTGGGGCGAGTTCGGAGTGATCAAGAACTCTACTATTTTCCACAGGAAGATTTTCCAGAAAATCAGGTACTCAAGTGGCAGGGACAATTGACAGCCTTTCAAGCGAAAGTTTCTCAGGGACTCTTAGAGTCAGTTGCTCAAAAGCAGAATAGCCTAGTCCATGCAGTGACTGGTGCGGGCAAAACAGAAATGATTTATCAGGTGATTGCAGAAGTGATTGATCGTGGGGGAGCGGTTTGCCTAGCCAGCCCTCGGATTGATGTCTGTTTGGAGCTTTATCGCCGGCTCAAGCTGGATTTTGCATGCCCTATTTCGCTTTTGCATGGGGAATCCGAGCCATATTTTCGTAGTCCCTTGGTCATTGCCACTACCCATCAGCTTCTTAAATTTTATCGAGCCTTTGATTTGCTGATTGTGGATGAAGTAGATGCTTTTCCTTATGTGGACAATCCTGTGCTCTACCATGCTGTGGAGCAGTCGGTCAAGGAGGAGGGAACGACAATTTTCTTAACTGCCACTTCGACGGATGAGTTGGATAAAAAAGTCCAAAAAGGAGAACTAAAACGCCTTAGTCTTCCTCGCCGCTTCCATGGCAATCCTTTGATTGTGCCCCAAAAAGTTTGGCTGGCGGATTTTCAAAAATATCTAGCGAAAAAGAAATTGCCGCCTAAACTGAAAAAGTATATCGAGAGACAGAGAAAAACGGGCTTTCCTTTGCTGATCTTTGCCTCGGAAATCAAAAGAGGTCAAGAATTTGCGCAAGTTTTGGAGGAGATATTTCCAGCGGAAAGAGTTGGATTTGTAGCTTCGACAACTGAAAATCGTTTAGAAATCGTTGAAGAGTTTCGCAAGCGAGAAATTACCATTTTAGTCACGACGACCATCCTAGAGCGTGGCGTGACCTTTCCCTGTGTAGATGTCTTTGTTCTGGAGGCCAACCATCGTCTCTTTAGCCGTAGCGCCTTGGTGCAGATTTCTGGTCGGGTAGGACGTAGTATGGAGAGGCCGACGGGAGATTTATTCTTCTTTCACGACGGCACTACACGTTCAATCGAAAAAGCGATTCGTGAAATCAAACTGATGAACAAGGAGGCCGGCCTATGAAAAATTGCCTGTTATGCAGCCAAGTAGTCGAAGAAAATAGGACTTTTTCTTCCTTGATTTTATTGCAAAAAGAACAAAATACAATTTGTAAATATTGTCGAGCAGGATTTGAAATGATTTCCTCTATCCATTGCCCACGTTGCTGGAAGGATGGGGAAGCGAAAGTCTGCTCGGATTGTCAAATATGGGAAACGCAAGGCTATGTAGTTCAGCATCAGGCCTGTTTTCTTTATAATGATTTGATGAAGGACTACTTCAGCAAATACAAGTTTCAAGGGGATTATCTTCTGAGATTTGTGTTTGCAGAAGTTCTCAAAAAAAGCCTCAGGAACTTCAAAAAATATACTTTAGTTCCTATTCCTGTCAGTCCTGAAAAATACCAAAATCGAGGTTTTAATCAGGTAGAAGGCTTCTTGCAAGCTGCTTGTTTGCCTTATAAACAGTTGCTTGAAAAGCAGGATGCGCTTGCCCAATCCAGTAAAAATCGCGAAGAACGATTAAACAGTCAGCAATGTTTTACATTGGTAAAAGATGTCCTTCTGCCAGAAAAAATTCTTCTGATAGACGATGTGTACACGACCGGAAAAACCTTACAATTGGCTCGAGAATTATTGCTGGAAGCAGGTGTGAAAGAAGTTTTGACATTTTCACTCGCAAGATAAGAAAATATTTGCAAAAAAAGAATGAAAGCGTTATAATGATATTGTAAATAAAACATTTATGTTTAGAAAGAAGGTACTTATATGCTTAAATATAGTATCCGTGGTGAAAACCTAGAAGTAACTGATGCTCTCCGTGACTACGTAGTTTCTAAACTTGAGAAGATTGAGAAGTATTTCCAAGCAGAGCAAGAACTTGATGCACGGGTAAATTTGAAAGTGTACCGGGAAAAGACGGCGAAAGTCGAAGTAACGATTCCTCTTGGTTCTATTACCCTTCGGGCAGAAGATGTTTCGCAAGATATGTACGGGTCTATCGACCTGGTTATCGATAAGATTGAACGTCAGATTCGTAGAATAAGACAAAGATTGAAAAGAAAAATCGGAACAAGGTTGCAACTAGCCAGTTGTTCACTGATGCCTTAGTAGAAGAAGCTGATGCAGCATCTTCCAAAGTAGTACGTTCTAAGCATATTGATTTGAAACCAATGGATCTAGATGAAGCTATTTTGCAAATGGATTTGTTGGGACATGACTTCTTCATCTACACAGATGTTGAAGATAGTACAACGAATGTTATCTATCGTCGTGAAGATGGAGATATCGGTTTGTTAGAAGTAAAATAATGTAGCAAAGCCGTCCAAATGGATGGCTTTTTGTTGTAGGAAAAGCTCTCGCTCATTCTACTTCAAAGAATGTTTGCAAATAAAGAAATTCTATTTTATTTTTATAGCTGTCCTATGGTATAATAAAGGGATAAATGTTAGGTGGTAGGTATGGCTAAATTAATTCCTGGTAAAGTTCGAACGGAAGGAATTGCCCTCTGTGACAGCAAAAAAGTTGAAATTCTTGACGTCAAAGATTCCTTTTTATACACGCGCGTGGATCAGTACAATCTACGCTATAGTCTAGATGATGATGCAGTTTTCTGCTCCTGTGATTTTTTTCAAAAGAAGAAGTACTGCGCCCATCTGGCTGCCTTGGAATATTTTTTGAAAAATGATCCAGCAGGTAAAGATCTGCTGGCGAAGATGACAGAAAAAGAGTCTTCTAGTCAGGAAGCCCAGGAATTGGTTTCTTTTGGTAGCCTTTTTTTGGATAAGATTTTGCTAGATAAATCTAGTCAGCAAATCCGCTATGAGCTATCAGCGACTGGACAGGAAGATACTTACACAGGACAATTTTTATGGAGCCTGCGGATTAGCCGACTGCCGGATGAACGTTCTTATGTAGTGCGTGATATTTTGTCCTTTTTGAGAACCTTGAATAAGGGTGGGCATTATCAAATTGGTAAGAACTACTATGAGCCTATCCGAATGGAGAATTTTGATGAAGCTAGTCAAGGCCTACTAGAATTTTTACGAGGCTTGGTGACGGATTATAAGGGGCAGGACTCTTCGTTGGTCTTTCCCAATGCTGGGCGGCACCTTTATTTTCCAGCTAGTCTTTTTGAGGAAGGCGTGACTCGCTTGATGAATCTCACTTCATTTCGTTTGGAATATAGCTTTTATGATTATGCTGAGGTATTTTTCCAAGACTTGCATGAAGAGGCGGAGATTTATCAGTTTGAGGTGCAAGAGCGTGAAAACTTTTTTGAGCTGCTGATATCTGAAAAGAATTATAAGCTGCTCTATGGGGGGCAATTTATCTTTCATAATCAGACCTTCTATCAACTGACAGCTCAGCAGACCAAGTTAATCAAGGCATTACAGGAATTGCCGATTGAGCAAGAGCGCGTCAAGCGCCTGCAGTTTGATGTGTCTGAGCAGTCCAAACTAGCAGTAAGCTTGCTCGAGTTCAAAAAAATTGGCTGTGTGACAGCACCTGAGCGACTGTTCATTCATGATTTTACCGTGAATTTCAATTTTTATTTAGGGACTGACAAGCAAGTATTGCTGGATCTTGTCTTTGATTATGGTAGTCAGACTGTAAGCAGTCGTGAAGAGCTGAGAAACCTACCTTTTGCCAGCAATTTTGAGCGAGAACAGCAAGTTTTTAAAGCAATGCTGGAGGCAGGTTTTGCAGATGATTTTATCAGCCAGCGTCCGCCTTTACGACCTGAAGAAATTTACCGTTTCTTCTCTGTCTTGATTCCGCGCTTTAGAGCATTGGGCAATGTTTACTTGTCAGATGAGCTGCAGAGTTTATCACAAACAGCACCTCCGAAAGTTTCCATCAGTATGAATGGTGGGCTCTTGGATATCGGATTTGATTTTACTGGTATCGACCAGTCTGAAGTGGATGATGTTCTAGATTCGCTGATGAGCCAAAAGGATTACTTTATCAGCAAGACGGGTCAGGTTCTGATTTTTGATGAGAATAGTAAGCGAATCAGCCAGACCTTGCAACAATTGAGAAGCAAACACTCCCGAAATGGGGTCATCCAAACGCATAGCCTGGCTGCCTATCAACTCTCTGAATTGTTCAAAGATCAGGAAAGGGTTGACTTGGCGCAGGATTTTCGCCAGCTGGCTTATGATTTGACCCACCCAGAGGATTTTCCTCTGCCTAAGCTGAAAGTTCAGGCAGAGCTTCGAGATTATCAAGGAACGGGTGTAAAATGGCTATCCATGCTGAATAAATATGGATTTGGTGGCATTCTAGCCGATGACATGGGCTTGGGAAAGACCCTTCAGACCATTTCTTTCTTGGCTGCTCATTTGACCAAGTCTAAGAAAGTTTTGATTTTGGCGCCGTCGAGTCTAATTTACAACTGGAGCGATGAGTTTGCCAAATTTGCTCCAGACTTAGATGTCGCTGTTGTGTATGGTCTGAAAAATGTTCGAGATGCTGTGATTGCAGAAGACCATCAGATTACCATTACCAGCTATGCTTCCTTCAGACAAGATGTTGAAGAGTATCAAGGACTTCATTTTGACTATTTGATATTGGACGAAGCACAGGTCATGAAGAATGACCAGAGCAAGATTGCTCAATATCTGAGAGCTTTTGAGGTGGAACGGACTTATGCCTTGTCTGGTACACCGATTGAAAATCATCTCGGCGAACTTTGGTCTATTTTTCAGATCGTCCTTCCGGGCTTATTACCGAGCAAGAAAGCTTTTTTGAAGATGCCGGCAGAAACAGTTGCCCGCTATATCAAACCCTTTGTCATGAGGCGTAAGAAAGAAGAAGTCTTGCAAGAACTTCCTGATTTGATTGAAGTTTCTTACCGTAATGAACTTGCAGACAGCCAGAAAACGATTTATCTAGCTCTGCTCAAGCAAATGCAGGAGCGAATTCTCCATGCAACGGAGGAAGAAATCAATCGCAGTAAAATCGAAATTTTATCGGGTCTTATGCGACTCCGTCAAATCTGTGATACTCCCAAGCTTTTTATGGATGATTACGATGGGGAAAGCGGCAAGCTGGAAAGTTTACGGGAGCTGTTGGAGCAGATCCAAGACGGTGAACATCGTGTTCTGATATTTTCACAATTCCGTGGCATGCTGGATATTATCGAGCAAGAACTGAGCCAGATGGGAATGGAGTCTTTCAAAATCACAGGCTCAACTCCGGCAAAAGAACGTCAGGAGATGACCAAAGCCTTTAATCAAGGAGAAAGATCAGCCTTCCTGATTTCTCTTAAAGCTGGTGGTGTTGGTCTCAATCTAACTGGTGCAAATACGGTTATTTTAGTGGATCTTTGGTGGAATCCCGCAGTAGAAGCTCAAGCTATTGGTCGGGCTCATCGTATCGGGCAGGAACGGAATGTAAAAGTTTATCGTATGATTACACGGGGGACTATAGAAGAAAAAATTCAGGAATTACAGGACACTAAACGAAATCTGGTTTCAACAATTCTGGATGGCGCTGAGTCTCGCTCCAGTCTTTCGATGGAAGAAATTCGAGAAATTCTTGGAATTTCTTCTGAATCGCTTGAAAAATAGTTTGAATAGTTTATAATAATGAAGAGTTGAAAGGACATGCTATGACAAATACTAAATTTCCTATAATTGCTGATGACGAAATCATGTTGACAGAAATGCCACACATGAATTTGTACGATGAGTTGGATCTGATTAGCAACATTAAAGGGGACTATCAGGACCGTAATTATTTAGAATGGATGCCGATTGCTAAGCCAGAAAGTCCTGCTCATGCTACTCCTAGTCAAACTGTAAGTAAAGCTAGAAAGAAGCAAGCTCCAGTTACGGACTTTAAAAAGCCGATTGATAAGAAAGATCCAGCTATTCGCTATGCTGAGCAAGCACGAGAGGAAGCTCGGGCTGATCTGAGGAAGAAACGTTCGGCTGCTTATTTGACAAGCAAGCTCCCAAATAAGGTTCGTAGTCGGAAGGTGGTACCTCCTTTTGAGGGGAATCCAGTTAAACCAACAGCCCCTTTCCAAAAGGAAAATCCGGGGGAGTTGACGAAGTTCAGTGATAAGCTAAAGCAAGATAGCTACATATTAGCAGATGTTCAGTCTCAACCTCTCATAGAAGTACCAACGAATCCAGAAAAAAAGAAAAAGAATAACTATGATTTCTCAAAACCAGCCAAGTCTATAACAAGGGCAAGAAGCGAGAAAAACACAATAAGCATAAAAAAGCACAGGAATTGGACATCACCAAGTTGAGTTCAGATGCCCAAGGGCAATAAGGCTTCAGTTGTTTAAGATTTAAGGAGTAATCATGACGAAAACCTATCATTTTATCGGAATTAAGGGCTCAGGTATGAGCGCTTTGGCTTTGATGTTGCATCAGATGGGCCATAAGGTTCAAGGAAGCGATGTTGATAAATATTATTTCACTCAGCGTGGTCTGGAACAGGCTGGGATTCCCATTTTGCCTTTCGATGAGAAAAATCTCCAGTCAGATTTTGAAATTATTGCCGGTAATGCCTTCCGTCCAGATAACAATGTGGAAATTGCCTATGCAGATGCCAATGGTATTAGCTACAAGCGCTACCATGAATTTTTGGGTAGCTTTATGCGTGACTTTGTCAGCTTAGGTGTGGCTGGTGCTCACGGGAAAACTTCGACAACGGGTATTCTTTCTCATGTTCTGTCTAATATCACAGATACTAGCTATCTAATTGGGGATGGTACAGGTCGTGGTTCTGCTAATGCTAAGTATTTTGTCTTTGAATCAGACGAGTACGAGCGTCATTTTATGCCTTATCATCCGGAATATTCAATTATCACCAATATTGACTTTGACCATCCAGATTATTTCACCAGCTTGGAAGATGTCTTTAATGCTTTCAATGATTACGCCAAGCAGATTACAAAAGGGCTCTTCGTTTATGGAGAAGACGAGCAATTACGCCGCATTACTTCAAATGCGCCGATTTACTACTATGGTTTCAAGGAAGAAGGCAACGACTTTGTTGCTCACGACCTCTTGCGTTCTACTAGTGGTTCAGGATTTAAAGTTTCTTTCCGTGGGCAAGAGCTGGGTGAGTTCCAGATTCCAAGCTTTGGCCGTCACAACATTATGAATGCGACAGCGGTCATCGGTCTCCTCTACATTGCAGGTATTGACTTGAATCTAGTAAGGGAACATCTCAAGACCTTTAGTGGAGTCAAGCGCCGCTTTACAGAAAAGATTGTCAACGACACAGTCATTATTGATGACTTTGCCCATCATCCAACGGAAATTATCGCGACTCTGGATGCAGCTCGTCAGAAGTATCCAAGCAAGGAAATTGTGGCCATCTTCCAGCCGCACACCTTCACTCGGACTATTGCTCTCTTGGACGAATTTGCGGAAGCCCTCAATCAGGCTGACTCAGTCTATTTAGCCCAGATTTACGGATCTGCGCGTGAGGTGGATAGGGGCGATGTCAAAGTCGAAGATCTGGCTGAAAAGATTGTGAAACGGGCCAAGGTTATTGATGTGGACAATGTTTCTCCACTTCTTGACCACGATAATGCAGTTTACGTCTTTATGGGAGCTGGAGATATCCAGACCTATGAGTATTCCTTTGAACGTCTCTTGTCCAATCTGACTAGCAACGTTCAGTAGGAGGCGCCTGGATGGAAGCACCAATTCGAATCAGACAGGCTGACTTGAGCGACTGGGAGGAAATTCTTACAATCGAGCAGCTGAATTTTCCAGCAGCAGAAGCAGCCAGTGCAGAAGTTCTAAAAGAGCAGATTGCTGATACTTTTTTGCTAGCAGAGCTGCATGGTCAGCTGGCGGGCTATATTGTTGGACCAGCTATTCAGGCGCGATATTTGACAGATGACCTCTTTAGCAGGGTGGGTGTTAATCCTTCAGAAGGTGGCTTCATTGTCGTCCAAAGTCTGTCCGTCCATCCGGATTTTCAGAGGCAGGGTGTCGGAACCTTGTTGCTTGCAGCTCTCAAGGAGACAGCTGTTCAGCAAAACCGGTGGGGCATTAGCCTAATCTGCCATGATGAGCTGATACCTTATTATGAGATGAATGGCTTTGTCCACGAAGGGATTTCTGACTCAACTCACGGTGGGACTATCTGGTCAAATATGGTATGGGAAAATCCTAATTTTAAGGAGAAAGAATGATTATCCGTCAAGCTCAAATGGTTGATTTAGATGCCATTTATGCTATCGAATTGGAAAATTTCAGTCCAGAAGAGGCTATTAGTTGTAAAATATTGGCAAAGCACATTGAAACGATTCCTTCAACTTTTTTGGTTGCAGAAAAAAATGGCAAGATTTTGGGCTATTTAGAAGGTCCTGTCCGACCAGAACGCTACTTAAAAGATATTTCCTTTACGGAGGACGTTGAAGATTATAGCTATTTGGCAGGCGGATTTATCTCTGTAACCAGTCTATCCATTTCTAAAGAAGCACAGGCGTTAGGTGTAGGAAAAGCCTTGTTGGACACTATGAAGGAAATTGTGATTGCTGATGAACGTCACGGTATCAATCTCACTTGTCATGATTATTTGGTAGCCTATTATGAGAAGCATGGCTTCGTCAATGAAGGACCTTCGTCCTCAACTTATGCAGATGAAGTATGGTTTGATATGGTTTGGGAAATCCCCAGATATAACTTTCATAAATAATATAGTTTTAAAAGTCGGATATGATTGCATTTATCTGACTTTTAAGATATAATGTTAGGGATTATGAAGAAGGAGATCAAGTTTTTGACTGAAAATTCACAGGATAACGAAAAGACGCTGAGTTTTAAAGAGAAAATTTTGAATGAGTTGGCAGCAGCCAATGGTACCCAAAATCACTCAGTTCAGGAAGAAGCGCAGCCTCTTTTAGGTAAAGAAATGGAATTGGCGGAGAGCTTGGAATCTCTCGTTTCTGCTGTTGAAAAATCTCATGAGGTTCTAGAGAAGGATACTTCAGTAGAGGAAGAACCTAATAAGATCAAAGTAGAAGAGCCAATGGGACAAAGCGAGCCTACTGTTCATACTCAGGCAGATGTGCTAGAAAATATAGTTCGTAATTCTACGATTAAGGAAGTTCCATCAAATGTTGATGGACCAGGACAAGCTAATGTTGCTAAGAAGGAAAGTATAGAGTCTGGAGAAGTTCAAACTTCTGTGGCTCATTCAGAAGCTTATCAAGAAAAGGCAGCACCAGTTGCAGGTGAGATAAAAGAAACAGTGTTATCTGATTCAAACACTACAGATGAGAGAGAGGCTAAAAAAGACTTTTCTACTGCAGAACCAACGCTAAGCCGTAGAGATGTTGCTCATGGAAAGAAACGTTCACGTGCAGATCGTACCAATAGTAGTAAAAAGAAAAAACGTAAAAACGGCCTAGCCAATCGAATCGTGATGACAGTCTTGGTGCTTTTCCTATTGGGCCTTGGTATTACTGGTTTTGTAGGATACAATTATGTCTCTTCAGCGCTGAAGCCAGTAGATGCCAAATCGACAGAATATGTGACGGTGGAGATTCCTGCCGGTTCTAGTACCAAACAAATCGGAGAGATTTTAGAAAAGAAAGGCCTGATCAAGAACGCTCAAGTCTTTAATCTTTATTCAAAAATCAGAAGTTATGGTAATTTCCAATCTGGTTACTATAATCTTCAAAAGAGTATGGACTTAGACACGATTGCTAAGCAATTACAAGAAGGTGGAACAGATACACCACAGCCTCCAGTTCTTGGCAAGATAACAATTCCTGAGGGATACACTTTGGAGCAAATTGCCGAAGCAACTACTGTCAATGCTGCAAAAACTGCGAACAAGAATACTAAAACACCATTCAGCAAGGAAGATTTTCTAAATAAAGCTCAAGATGAAGATTTTATTGCAAAAATGGCAGCTAAATATCCGCAGCTTCTAGCAACTTTGCCGAGCAAGGATAGTGGTGTTAAATATCGTCTTGAAGGTTATCTTTTCCCAGCTACTTATGATTATGGAAAAGAAACCACGATTGAAGAACTGATTGACCAAATGTTGGCTGCTATGAATACAAATCTATCGCAGTATTACTCAACAATTGAGTCTAAGAATCTGACGGTTAATGATGTTTTAACACTCGCCTCTTTAGTTGAAAAAGAGGGATCAACTGATCAGGATCGCAAAGATATTGCGAGCGTCTTTTATAATCGTTTGAACCAAGCTATGCCACTTCAGAGCAATATTGCGCTTCTTTATGCTCAAGGAAAACTTGGTCAAAAGACAACTCTTAAAGAAGATGCTGAAATTGATACAAATCTTGACTCGCCTTATAATGTGTACAAAAAGCAAGGTTTGATGCCTGGTCCAGTAGATAGTCCAAGCCTGTCTGCTATCGAAGCTACTATTAATCCAAGTAAGACAGAGTACTTGTATTTTGTAGCAAATGTGGAGACAGGGGCTGTATATTTTGCAAATACCTACGAAGAACACGCTAAGAATGTGGAAGAACACGTTAATAGCAAATTAAACCAATCAGGTGAAAGTTCTAACTAAATTATGTGGTTTTCCACATAATTTTGTTTTATCAAAAAAATAGAAAGAAGAGAGAAAATAAAGTAATGGCTGAAAAAACTTATCCTATGACCCTTGTAGAAAAGGAAAAATTAGAACAAGAATTAGAAGAATTGAAATTGGTTCGACGTCCAGAAGTAGTAGAACGCATTAAAATTGCTCGTTCTTACGGAGATTTATCAGAAAATAGTGAATATGAAGCAGCAAAGGATGAGCAGGCTTTCGTTGAAGGACAAATTTCAAGTCTGGAGACTAAAATTCGCTATGCTGTGATTGTTGATAGCGATTCAGTTGCTAAAGATGAAGTTGCCATCGGTAAAACTGTTACTATTCAAGAAGTCGGTGAGACTGAAGAAGAAGTATACATTATCGTTGGTTCAGCTGGTGCGGATGCCTTTGCGGGAAAAGTTTCAAATGAAAGTCCAATTGGTCAAGCATTGATTGGTAAGAAGACTGGTGATATTGCAACAGTAGAAACACCAGTTGGCAGTTATGACGTCAAAATACTAAAAAGTTGAAAAAAACAGTCTAAGAAAGGTCGAGCACGCTCGGCTTTTTTTCTGTATCAATTTATGCTATAATATAGAACAAGCAAAGGAGATTCTATACTGATGGTTCTATCAAAAAAACGAGCACGCCATGTCATCGAGGAGATTATTGCCCTATTTCCTGATGCCAAACCGAGTTTAGATTTTTAGAAATCACTTTGAGCTACTCGTGGCAGTCATGTTATCCGCTCAAACGACAGATGCTGCGGTTAATAAAGCTACACCAAATCTATTTTTTTAGCTTATCCTACTCCAGAAGCTATGGCAGCAGCATCCGAGGCAGATATTGCCAAGCACATTTCACGTTTAGGACTTTATCGAAATAAAGCCAAATTTCTGAAAAAAATGTGCCCAGCAACTCTTGGACGATTTCAATGGTCAAGTGCCTCAGACTCGGGAAGAATTAGAAACTTTAACTGGGGTGGGGCGTAAGACAGCTAACGTGGTCATGAGTGTAGGGTTTGGTATTCCAGCTTTTTGCCGTTGATACGCATGTTGAACGCATTTGTAAACACCACGATATTGTCAAAAAGTCAGCAACTCCCTTTAGAAGTTGAAAAAAACGTGTTATGGACGTTCTCCCACCTGAACGCTGGCTAGCTGCACATCAGGCCATGATTTATTTTGGTAGAGCTATTTGTCATCCAAAAAACCCAGAGTGTGAAGACTATCCTCAACTTTACAATTTTGATCATGTTTGAGATAGAGTCTGTGGATACAAATTTTTATTAGGCGACGAACGGTTTAAGGGACGTAAAAGACTATTGCGAGAGTTAGAGGAATATTTAAGCGACTTTAGTAGCACGGTGATATAGTGGCTTAAGGGAGAGGTAATAGGGAGAGGTTGCCTTTCCCTATTTAGTTATTGATTTATCAGTGATATTGATGGTGTTAGGAAATAAAATTGAAAAAAAGATAAAAAAATTTCAAAAAAGTGTTGACAAGGGGATGGATAGGTGATATACTGATATAGTTGTCGCTTGAGAGAGCGATAAAGACCTTTGAAAACTGAACAAGACGAACCAATGTGCAGGGCGCTACAACATATGTTGTAGTACTGAACAAAGAAAAAACAATAAATCTGTCAGTGACAGAAATGAGTGAGAACTCAAACTTTTAATGAGAGTTTGATCCTGGCTCAGGACGAACGCTGGCGGCGTGCCTAATACATGCAAGTAGAACGCTGAAGGAGGAGCTTGCTCTTCTGGATGAGTTGCGAACGGGTGAGTAACGCGTAGGTAACCTGCCTGGTAGCGGGGGATAACTATTGGAAACGATAGCTAATACCGCATAACATTGACTATTGCATGATAGTTAATTGAAAGGTGCAAATGCACCACTACCAGATGGACCTGCGTTGTATTAGCTAGTTGGTGGGGTAACGGCTCACCAAGGCGACGATACATAGCCGACCTGAGAGGGTGATCGGCCACACTGGGACTGAGACACGGCCCAGACTCCTACGGGAGGCAGCAGTAGGGAATCTTCGGCAATGGACGGAAGTCTGACCGAGCAACGCCGCGTGAGTGAAGAAGGTTTTCGGATCGTAAAGCTCTGTTGTAAGAGAAGAACGAGTGTGAGAGTGGAAAGTTCACACTGTGACGGTATCTTACCAGAAAGGGACGGCTAACTACGTGCCAGCAGCCGCGGTAATACGTAGGTCCCGAGCGTTGTCCGGATTTATTGGGCGTAAAGCGAGCGCAGGCGGTTAGATAAGTCTGAAGTTAAAGGCTGTGGCTTAACCATAGTACGCTTTGGAAACTGTTTAACTTGAGTGCAGAAGGGGGAGAGTGGAATTCCATGTGTAGCGGTGAAATGCGTAGATATATGGAGGAACACCGGTGGCGAAAGCGGCTCTCTGGTCTGTAACTGACGCTGAGGCTCGAAAGCGTGGGGAGCAAACAGGATTAGATACCCTGGTAGTCCACGCCGTAAACGATGAGTGCTAGGTGTTGGGTCCTTTCCGGGACTCAGTGCCGCAGCTAACGCATTAAGCACTCCGCCTGGGGAGTACGACCGCAAGGTTGAAACTCAAAGGAATTGACGGGGGCCCGCACAAGCGGTGGAGCATGTGGTTTAATTCGAAGCAACGCGAAGAACCTTACCAGGTCTTGACATCCCGGTGCCCGTCCTAGAGATAGGATTTTGCTTCGGCACACCGGTGACAGGTGGTGCATGGTTGTCGTCAGCTCGTGTCGTGAGATGTTGGGTTAAGTCCCGCAACGAGCGCAACCCTTATTGTTAGTTGCCATCATTTAGTTGGGCACTCTAGCGAGACTGCCGGTAATAAACCGGAGGAAGGTGGGGATGACGTCAAATCATCATGCCCCTTATGACCTGGGCTACACACGTGCTACAATGGCTGGTACAACGAGTTGCAAGTCGGTGACGGCAAGCTAATCTCTTAAAGCCAGTCTCAGTTCGGATTGTAGGCTGCAACTCGCCTACATGAAGTCGGAATCGCTAGTAATCGCGGATCAGCACGCCGCGGTGAATACGTTCCCGGGCCTTGTACACACCGCCCGTCACACCACGAGAGTTTGTAACACCCGAAGTCGGTGAGGTAACCTTTTAGGAGCCAGCCGCCTAAGGTGGGATAGATGATTGGGGTGAAGTCGTAACAAGGTAGCCGTATCGGAAGGTGCGGCTGGATCACCTCCTTTCTAAGGAAACGGAAGCCATTGGTCGTCATGTTTAGTTTTGAGAGGTCTTGTGGGGCCTTAGCTCAGCTGGGAGAGCGCCTGCTTTGCACGCAGGAGGTCAGCGGTTCGATCCCGCTAGGCTCCATTAGGATAGTGATGACTATTCTAAACTTGTCCATTGAAAATTGAATAACTATATCAAATAGTAACAAGAAAATAAACCGAAACGCTGTGAATATTAATGAGTTTAAGACTGAAAGGTCAAAAATAAGGTTAAGTTAGTAAGGGCGCACGGTGGATGCCTTGGCACTAGGAGCCGATGAAGGACGTGACAAACGACGAAATGCCTCGAGGAGCTGTAAGTAAGCGCAGATCCGGGGATGTCCGAATGGGGGAACCCAACAGGTACTACCTGTTACCCATCTCTGTTAAGGAGATGAGGAGGAAGACGCAGTGAACTGAAACATCTAAGTAGCTGCAGGAAGAGAAAGCAAAAGCGATTGCCTTAGTAGCGGCGAGCGAAACGGCAGGAGGGCAAACCGAAGAGTTTACTCTTCGGGGTTGTAGGACTGCAATGTGGACTCAGATTTTATAGAAGAATGACATGGGAAGGTCAGCCAAAGAGAGTAAGAGCCTCGTATTTAAATAGAATCTGTACCTAGCAGAATCCTGAGTACGGCGGGACACGTGAAATCCCGTCGGAATCTGGGAGGACCATCTCCCAACCCTAAATACTCCCTAGTGACCGATAGTGAACCAGTACCGTGAGGGAAAGGTGAAAAGCACCCCGGGAGGGGAGTGAAATAGAACCTGAAACCGTGTGCCTACAACAAGTTCGAGCCCGTTAATGGGTGAGAGCGTGCCTTTTGTAGAATGAACCGGCGAGTTACGTTATGATGCGAGGTTAAGTTGAAGAGACGGAGCCGTAGGGAAACCGAGTCTGAATAGGGCGTCTTAGTATCATGATGTAGACCCGAAACCATGTGACCTACCCATGAGCAGGTTGAAGGTGCGGTAAAACGCACTGGAGGACCGAACCAGGGCACGTTGAAAAGTGCTTGGATGACTTGTGGGTAGCGGAGAAATTCCAAACGAACTTGGAGATAGCTGGTTCTCTCCGAAATAGCTTTAGGGCTAGCGTCGACATCAAGATTCTTGGAGGTAGAGCACTGTTTGGGTGAGGGGTCCATCCCGGATTACCAATCTCAGATAAACTCCGAATGCCAATGAATTATGGTCGGCAGTCAGACTGCGAGTGCTAAGATCCGTAGTCGAAAGGGAAACAGCCCAGACCACCAGCTAAGGTCCCAAAATAATTGTTAAGTGGAAAAGGATGTGGGGTTGCACAGACAACTAGGATGTTAGCTTAGAAGCAGCTATTCATTCAAAGAGTGCGTAATAGCTCACTAGTCGAGTGACCCTGCGCCGAAAATGTACCGGGGCTAAAACAATTTACCGAAGCTGTGGATACCTTTATAGGTATGGTAGGAGAGCGTTCTATGTGTGGAGAAGGTGTACCGTGAGGAGCGCTGGAACGCATAGAAGTGAGAATGCCGGTATGAGTAGCGAAAGATGGGTGAGAATCCCATCCACCGTAAGACTAAGGTTTCCAGGGGAAGGCTCGTCCGCCCTGGGTTAGTCGGGACCTAAGGAGAGACCGAAAGGTGTATCCGATGGACAACAGGTTGATATTCCTGTACTAGAGTATGAAGTGATGGAGGGACGCAGTAGGCTAACTCGTGCGTACGAATGGATGTACGTCTAAGCAGTGAGGCGTGGTATGAGTCAAATGCTTATACCTATAACGTTGAGCTGTGATGGGGAGCGAAGTTTAGTAGCGAGTGAGTGATGTCACACTGCCAAGAAAAGCTTCTAGCGTTGTATCATACTCTACCCGTACCGCAAACCGACACAGGTAGTCGAGGCGAGTAGCCTCAGGTGAGCGAGAGAACTCTCGTTAAGGAACTCGGCAAAATGACCCCGTAACTTCGGGAGAAGGGGTGCTGACTTTGGTCAGCCGCAGTGAATAGGCCCAAGCAACTGTTTATCAAAAACACAGCTCTCTGCTAAATCGTAAGATGATGTATAGGGGGTGACGCCTGCCCGGTGCTGGAAGGTTAAGAGGAGTGCTTAGGAGTAATCCGAAGGTATGAATTGAAGCCCCAGTAAACGGCGGCCGTAACTATAACGGTCCTAAGGTAGCGAAATTCCTTGTCGGGTAAGTTCCGACCCGCACGAAAGGCGTAATGATTTGGGCACTGTCTCAACGAGAGACTCGGTGAAATTTTAGTACCTGTGAAGATGCAGGTTACCCGCGACAGGACGGAAAGACCCCATGGAGCTTTACTGCAGTTTGATATTGAGTGTCTGTGCCACATGTACAGGATAGGTAGGAGCCTATGAGATCGGGACGCCAGTTTCGATGGAGGCGTTGTTGGGATACTACCCTTGTGTTATGGCCACTCTAACCCGGATAGGTGATCCCTATCGGAGACAGTGTCTGACGGGCAGTTTGACTGGGGCGGTCGCCTCCTAAAAGGTAACGGAGGCGCCCAAAGGTTCCCTCAGAATGGTTGGAAATCATTCGCAGAGTGTAAAGGTATAAGGGAGCTTGACTGCGAGAGCTACAACTCGAGCAGGGACGAAAGTCGGGCTTAGTGATCCGGTGGTTCCGCATGGAAGGGCCATCGCTCAACGGATAAAAGCTACCCTGGGGATAACAGGCTTATCTCCCCCAAGAGTTCACATCGACGGGGAGGTTTGGCACCTCGATGTCGGCTCGTCGCATCCTGGGGCTGTAGTCGGTCCCAAGGGTTGGGCTGTTCGCCCATTAAAGCGGCACGCGAGCTGGGTTCAGAACGTCGTGAGACAGTTCGGTCCCTATCCGTCGCGGGCGTAGGAAATTTGAGAGGATCTGCTCCTAGTACGAGAGGACCAGAGTGGACTTACCGCTGGTGTACCAGTTGTCTCGCCAGAGGCATCGCTGGGTAGCTATGTAGGGAAGGGATAAACGCTGAAAGCATCTAAGTGTGAAACCCACCTCAAGATGAGATTTCCCATAACGCAAGTTAGTAAGAGCCCTGAGAGAAGATCAGGTAGATAGGTTAGGAGTGGAAGTGTGGCGACACATGTAGCGGACTAATACTAATAGCTCGAGGACTTATCCAATTTTCATTGAGCACAGCTTTTGGCAAGTATTGTGAGGTTTGAGTAGTTATTCAATTTTGAGTTGACAAGGCAATAAGATATTGCAAGTTAATTCAGCTAGTTAAGTGACGATAGCCTAGGAGATACACCTGTACCCATGCCGAACACAGAAGTTAAGCCCTAGAACGCCGGAAGTAGTTGGGGGTTGCCCCCTGTGAGATATGGTAGTCGCTTAGCAGGATAGGAAGTAGTAGTACTTCCTTTTTGGGAGTTTAGCTCAGCTGGGAGAGCATCTGCCTTACAAGCAGAGGGTCAGCGGTTCGATCCCGTTAACTCCCATATAGGTCCCGTAGTGTAGCGGTTATCACGTCGCCCTGTCACGGCGAAGATCGCGGGTTCGATTCCCGTCGGGACCGTTGGAATTGTAAGACAATTTCAAGAAGAAAGACTCGTTAGCTCAGTTGGTAGAGCATTTGACTTTTAATCAAAGGGTCACTGGTTCGAGCCCAGTACGGGTCATAAGCGCGGGTTTGGCGGAATTGGCAGACGCACCAGATTTAGGATCTGGCGCTTTAGGGCGTGGGGGTTCAAGTCCCTTAACCCGCATAGAAATATAAATGAGCCGGCTTAGCTCAGTTGGTAGAGCATCTGATTTGTAATCAGAGGGTCGCGTGTTCAAGTCATGTAGCCGGCATTTTTTTTTTGGATAGAGATGCGAACGTAGTTCAGTGGTAGAACACCACCTTGCCAAGGTGGGGGTCGCGGGTTCGAATCCCGTCGTTCGCTTTGAGGCCGGGGTGGCGGAACTGGCAGACGCACAGGACTTAAAATCCTGCGATTGGTAACGATCGTACCGGTTCGATTCCGGTCCTCGGCATAGCGGATATGCGACAGGGCACCCTTAGCTCAACTGGATAGAGTACCTGACTACGAATCAGGCGGTTAGAGGTTCGACTCCTCTAGGGTGCATGAAGGGAAACGAGGTCATATGACTCCGTTTTTACTTATAATCGGGAAGTAGCTCAGCTTGGTAGAGTACTTGGTTTGGGACCAAGGTGTCGCAGGTTCGAATCCTGTCTTCCCGATACGCTAATTCATAAAAGACAACGGCTAAATGCTGTTGTCTTTTATATTTTATGAGTTCTGGTTTTGTGCTTTTCTATGATGCCTCTATAATTTCTGAGTTTTCATAAATTAGATAGTATCCATATAGGATGTGGTCTTTTTGCTTTTTGATTAAAGTATTTGCCTTACTTCATATTATTTGGTGTTTATGCGTGCCTATTGCCTTGATTGAATTTTCACCTGATTTTTTGTATACTAATATGTGGATAATCATTTATTGATGGGAGATTTTTATATGTTAAAGCAAGATTGGCTCGAATATTTTGAAGCTGTGAATGGCCGTTCAGCAACGGATACAGAAATTGCTCAAGGTTTGCTGGCTGGTGAATTTGTGGAACCTGAGGTGGCAAGTGCACATCAAGTTGGAAGTGAAACCGGCTCAATCATATCAGACTCTGTTCCAGCACAAGGAGTAGCTTCAAACGGTGAATATTATACTCAGCAACACAATGCTTTTCAGGAACAGAATGGGCAAGGATCGTTCTCTCAGCCAACTGGGCAGCAATATCAAGAGCTTCCTCAGTAACAGCCTAACCAAAATCATTTTGCTAATCAAACACAATCATTTGCTCAACAGGGATATCCTTATCAACGGCCAAATGGTGGGCAACCTAACCAGTTTGTTGGTCAGCCTCAATCTTCTGGTCCGAAAGGCTTCAATCAGCAAGCTTATCAAAACAATCCGCAAAGTCACTTCAATGGGCAGGATTTTCAGCAAGGGTCACAGGCATACTACAGTCAGCAACAGCCTGCGCAACCAAGTGAATTTTCTAAAATAATGAAGGGTTTCTGGGCTTGGCTTGTTTCTGCTTGGAAGTCGCCAACTTCAGAAGTTGAAAGTGGTACATTAAATGGCTATCTTTCTCTAGGATTGACTGTTTTCTTTGCAGCTATCGTGGTGAATTATAACTTTTATAATATTATTTCTTCGGTGAGTTTTGGCTTTTACAGTGGTCCGACTTTTGATTTTAGACTTTTCTTGGTCTCACTGATAGCGGCAGCCCTCGTTCTTTTCTCCATTATTTTAGGAGGCTTTGCTGTAAAACGCATGGTCTATAAGGATGGAAGCTTTAGCTTTAATAAGGCATTTGACTGGTATGGCAGACTCTATGCGATTGTCTTACCTTTTGTGGCTCTTTCTGCCTTATTTAGTTTACTTGGGATTATGTCTGTTTCCCTCTTCTTAGCATGGATTGGCCTAGTGTTAATTGGGGTCGGAGCAACCTTTGCTTTGATTTATTCAAAATCTAGCACGTCAATGGATCCTTTTTATAAATATTTACTGGCAATTATTGTCAATGGTGTGATTACATTTATCTTTACTTTCATCGCTTTCTCATTACTGATGAGTCTTATGATGATGTAAAGTTCTTGGAGGTGATTTATGGCAACGAAAGAAAAATGGGTTGAGCTTTTTGAGCAAGTCATTGGTAGAAAGCCAACCGCAGATGAGTTTTTAGAAGGAAAACGTTCTGATTTTGATCCCAGAAAGATTATTTCTATTGCGGCTCCAGCAGGACAAAGTAACGATGGGCCAGCTGAAGAGAAGCAAAGCTCGGTGACTCATGAACAAAATTTGGGGCAAGAGGAGCCAGCTGTAGAGTTTCTCAAAGAAGAATCTGTTGAGGCTTATCCTAAAGAAGAAAAGCAAGAGATTTCAGAATCGGATCAATACCAAGAGCAACGGGAGAATTGGCTGCAAGCTTTCGAGACGAATATTGGTAGAAAGCCGACTAAAGAGGAATTTTTAGAAGCACGAAATCAAGGTTTTCTTAATCTACCTATTCGCTCTGAGTTACTGGAATCGGAATTTCCTCAAAAACCAATACAAAAAAGAAGGTCGAAGAAGAAGGCCGTGATGATTGCTTTTCCTCTTATTCTACTTTTTGTTTTGTTAGCAGCCTTTCTTTATTTGAGCTCGGTGACAGGTGTTAAAGTTGTTACGGATGATTTTGCAAAAGCGGTTACTAAAAAGGATTATGATGGAATCGCAGACCTGCTCTCTTCTAGCTCAGATAAGTGGACACGTGCAGATGCGAGGGCTTTAGTCGAGCACTTAGAGAGTCAAGAAATCAATATTGAGACCGAGTTGGACAACATTGCTAAGTCAAAGGGAAAATCAGCCTATATTGATGACAATCAGAATAAACTTTTAGGTGTAACTGAAAAAAGCAAGAAATTTGGAATTTTTCAGGAATATCAAATAGTGGCCTATCCAGTAGAGGTTAAAGTTAACACGAACTTAGACAATGCGAGCATCAAAGCAGGAGATAAGAAAAGCCTTCCTTTGAGTAAGAATGCTGAGACGAATATTGGCAAATATCATTTTATCAAGCAGGAATTTACCCTGAAAGGGAAGACGGAAGTCGGAGAAATTGAGAGTAAGATCCAGCTTGATTTAGCAACTGCTAAGAATAATGAAATTAAATTGGATCTTAAGTCTGAAAAGAAACGATTGAAGGTTACTATGCCAGCAGAAGCTTCAAATGCAACAGACCTTAAAATTGTTGTAAATGGCAAGGAAATTGGTAGTAGCTTGGAAACAGATATTCAAGTTGTACCACATCAAGAACTGGAAGTTTATGCTAAGTTTGTTGTTGCTGATAACACTTTTGTAACCAACAAGGAAAGTATTGTTGTCAAGGGAGACACGCTTGATGTTGATTTATCTTTACCTAAAGAAGTGACAGATAAGATCAAAGAAAAGGACGAAGAAGCTAAAAAGGTAGAAGCTAACAAGGCAAAAATCACTAATTTCCTTAGCGAATATCGCACGGCTGTTTTCAGATCGGTCTCTAATCGTTCTAATTATTATGCTCAATATTATGACACTTCTAGTCCATCATACAAAGAGATGGTTGAGTGGACTACAGGTGGTGGTGTCAAGAAGGCGAAAATTGATTATTACGATCCAGGAGCTTTGGATATCCGTGAGGTGAGAGAGGAGAACGGCTCCTATATTGTGACGACTTATGAAGACTATACAGTTCACTATATGGATAGTACTCCAAATAGTGTCAATAGAAAAAATAAAACTTACTATTTGAAGCCGACCGGAAATTCCTTTGCAATCTACAATATTGAAGTTTCAGAAAGTTAGTGGAATACAATGAAATATAATAAACTTATTTTTCTAGCAATGTCAGTCTTGCTTTTAAGTGCTTGTTCAGCAGCCAAAGACAAGACTGAAAGTAGTACAAACAAGCAGGCAAGTAGCTCAAAGGTATCTGTTGAAAAAAAAGAGGCTGAAAAAGACCGGTCATCTAGCCAAGATACAAGGAGTGAATCGGATAGTGCGGAGTCTAAGAAGGAGCAGAAACAGGATGTAACTGTTGATAAAAATGTTTCTTACAACGGAAGCTACTATAGTGTTCAAGGGAAATATGACGAAATAGTCATCGCCAATAAACACTATCCATTATCAGCTGACTACAATCCAGGTGAGAATCCGACTGCTAAAGCAGAACTACTTAAGTTAATCGCAGATATGCAGTCCAAAGGTTATCCTATCAGCAACCAATATAGCGGTTTTCGTAGCTATCAAACTCAGGTCGGCCTTTATCAAAGTTATGTGAATCGAGATGGACTAGCTGCGGCTGATCGCTATTCGGCAAGACCAGGCTACAGCGAGCACCAAACTGGTTTAGCATTTGATCTGATTGATAGTAGCGGCAATCTGGTTGAAGAAGCTGGAGCTAGTCAGTGGCTCTTGGACAATGCCTATAAATATGGTTTTGTAGTACGCTATCCTGTTGGCAAGGAGGCTTCTACTGGCTATGTGCCTGAAAGTTGGCATCTACGCTATGTAGGAAAGAGGCCAAGGAAATTTCCGAATCTGGTCTCACACTGGAAGAGTATTATCATTTTACAGGTGGTAATTATGCCCAGTAAAATCTAATTGCAGACTCAGCATCTACCTTATTCTCAAGAGTTAGAAGCTATCTACCTTACTTTAAAAGTGGAGTTGAGCTGCTGTATGATTAGAAAAATGCATAGTAAAACCAGTCCTCGTTTTTGGGGACTGACTTTTTGTTTTGTTGATGCTAAGGCATAACTCATAAGATGAGCAGAGCTCGAGTTGACTTTTTCCTATTCTTTTATAATTTCAATCTTTTCGATTTTAATATCTGTTTTGGGTTTATCTTTATCGCCAGTTTCTGTGGCAGCAATTTTGTCTACCACGTCCATGCCTTCAATGACTTGACCAAAGACGGTATAGCCGCCGTCAAGGCTTGGATTTCCGCCGTTCTTGTAAGCTTCAATGATTTTAGCTGGGAAGGTGTCGGTTGGTAATTGTTTGGATAAATCTTTCTTGCTTTGGTTGATGAAAAATTGACTGCCGTTGGTGTCTTTTCCAGCATTGGCCATGGCTAGTGCACCGCGCAAGTTGTAGAGGTAAGGAGAATATTCATTCTTGAAGCCATTTCCTGAGTCAATAGACTCATTCTTGCCTTTCCAAATAGATTCGCCACCCGTGCCATCTCCTTTAGGATCGCCGGTCTGAATCATGAAATCATTGATAACGCGATGGAAAATCACCCCATCATAATAGCCTTCCTTTGCATGTGTCAGAAAATTTTCGACAGCTAAAGGAGCGTATTTAGGAAACAGTTTGAGGCGAATGTCTCCTTGTGTTGTGATAATATTGACTTCAGCCTCATCTTCAGCAACTTCTGTAGATAGTTGTGGGAAGTTGGCATTTTCATTGGTCATGGCATCCTTGTATTGCTCACGGAGCTTCTGAATTTCAGCTGCCTCAGAGCTGGTATCGGTAGCGTTGGTAGTAGAAGACTGCGTAGGGGTGCTGGATGACTTGGTAGTAGCATCTTCTTTAGCGGAGCAGCCTGCTAGAGCAAGTGAGGATAAAAGACTAAAAAGAATGATTTTTTTCATAAGGAACCTTTCTGAGCATAAGTTTATGAACTATTGCTATTTTACTATAAGTGCTTTAGTTTTTCAAACTTTCCTGCGTCAGAAATTCCAAGAGCAGGGATTTGAGGCTTTCTGGGCGCAGATTGTGGCTGTGAATATCTTGTAAGCTGACCCATTTGGGCTGGTAAATGTTTTGGCGACTACTGCGCTCAAGCTCCTCGCCCTGCATGAGTGGAGTCTCATCCGTACTTAGACTGGTGTAAAAATAATACTCCTCTTTTCCCTGATTGTTCAGGGAAAAAGCTGTGTACAGCTGGTCAGCAGAAAAGTTAAGATTGACTTCTTCTTTCATTTCCCGTAAGGCGGTTTCTAAAGGTCTTTCTCCAAGTTCGATAGTTCCACCGGGAATCACGAAATACTCTTGCCCATTCTTCCAGCGGTGAATGAGCAAAACCTTGTCTAAGAAAGGATTGTAGACAATCACACCTGCTCGCATACTATTCTCCTTTCCGCTGTTTTCTTCTAAATAGTCTAGCAAAAATAGATAAAGATTACCAATCTGAGCTATAGAAACACTTTCTTGAAATTTCCGCTTTCTATAAAAATATATATGCTAAAATGAATGTTATACTTCAGAAATGGATTGCTTATGCTTATAAATTTTAAGGAAGCTATATTGTTCATCTGGTTTTATAACGGTCTTTCTAATAGATGTTCTTTTAGTGGGACCATTGGTCAAAGATCTGCTCTTTCGTTTTTTGAAATACTATCATAAGCACTGGCAAAATATTATGGTGCATCCTTGTCAGTGGAACGTTATTTGGGAGCTTTGGGAACAAATTTTGTAATGGCTGTTTCCTTTAACTTTCTCCTGGCTGGTCCGTTCTCGCGTTTTATACTAAGGGTATGTTCAGAAACTTTTCTCGAGTGAAGAAAGGATCGGAAATTTTGAGGACGATGATGAACTTTCGAAAATTATTTTAGGGGAAATTATGGTAAAATAAGATAAGAATCATTGGTTTCGTTTGATAAAAATTTATCGTTCGTTTGAAGGGAGTTTGATTATGGCAAGACGTTTAACAAGAAGTGCTGATGATAAAATCATTGCGGGAGTTTGCTCCGGCTTGGCTCGATATTTTAATATAGATCCGGTCATTATCCGTGTTATCTGGGGAGTTTCCTTTTTTGCTTATGGGATCGGACTTCTTCCCTACCTCATTTTCTGGGTGATTTTGCCAGAAGAATAAGGCAGAAACTAGTTGCAAAAGGCAGCTAGTTTTCTCTTTAGAAGATCTTAAAATATGGTATAATGAAAGTTATGGCAAATAAGAAAAATACAAAAAACGGTCGGACTACGAGACGGCCGACAAAAGCGGAATTAGAAAGACAAAAAGCGATTCGACGGATGATAGTCACCTTTGTTTTGGCTATTGCTTTGTTGTTTGCTGCTTTGAGGCTGGGGGCTTTTGGAGTCACCATTTATAACTTAATTCGGGTTCTGGTAGGGAGTCTGGCTTATGTGGCGATTATAGCTGCCTTGTTTTATCTCTTTTTCTTTAAGTGGCTGCATAAACATGAAGGGAAGATTTCAGGCTTTATCAGCTTTTTCTTAGGACTCAGCTTGATTTTTCAAGCCTATTTTGTTCATGTTTTGCATTTGAAAGGACAGGTTTTATCTACAACGCTTACAAGAGTTCTGACAGATTTGTTGGCCTTTAAAGTGTCCTCATTTGCTGGTGGTGGGCTGATTGGGGCGGCTCTTTATGCTCCGATTTCTTTTCTTTTTTCAAATATCGGCTCTTATTTCATTGGTCTGCTCCTGATTTTGCTGGGAGCTCTACTCATGAGCCCATGGTCGCTTTACGATCTTGCCGAGAAATTTAGCCTGGCTTTCCAAAACTGGAGAGAAAAAGAGGAGGAAAAACGTCAGCTTCGTTTCCTTGAGCAGGAGGAGAAAGCTGCACAGACAGCTATGCAAGCCATTGAGGTAGAGCAGGCAGAGACTGAAGTGGATCCTGAAACGGGGGAGATTTTAGATGGTGAGGATTTGTCTTACTCGCCTATGGACTTTGATGAGGCGGACTATGCTGAATCGGGAGAGTATGATCCTCATGAGCCCCTGGACTTTGACCGCGAAGAGGAAATAGAAGAAGCAGAGGCGGACGTAGAGGTAGATTTTACGACCAAAGAAAGTCTAGACTATAAATTACCGACTATCAATCTCTTTGCGCCTGATAAGCCCAAAAATCAGTCCAAAGAAAAGCGGATTGTCCGTGAAAATATCAAGATTTTGGAAGAAACCTTTGCTAGCTTTGGGATTAAGGTTACTGTTGAGCGGGCTGAAATCGGACCTTCTGTCACCAAGTACGAGGTTAAGCCAGCTGTCGGTGTTCGGGTCAATCGGATTTCCAATCTGGCGGATGATCTGGCTCTAGCCCTAGCTGCTAAGGATGTACGGATCGAGGCGCCGATTCCTGGAAAATCTCTTGTCGGGATTGAAGTACCCAACTCTGAAATTGCGACTGTGACTTTCCGAGAACTTTGGGAACAGTCGAAGACAGATGCCAGCAAGCTCCTAGAAATCCCACTTGGGAAGGCTGTCAATGGTTCTGTCCGGTCCTTTGACTTGGCTAAGATGCCCCATCTCTTGGTGGCGGGCTCTACTGGCTCTGGTAAATCTGTGGCTGTCAACGGCATTATCGCCAGCATTCTCATGAAGGCCAGACCGGATGAAGTCAAGTTTATGATGGTGGATCCTAAGATGGTGGAGCTGTCCGTTTATAATGACATTCCCCACTTGCTTATCCCAGTCGTAACAAATCCTCGCAAGGCCAGCCGCGCCCTGCAGAAGGTCGTGGATGAGATGGAAAACCGCTATGAACTCTTTTCCAAGGTCGGTGCTCGTAACATTGCTGGCTATAATGCCAAGGTAGCCGAGTACAATGCCCAATCTGAGTACAAGCAGGTGCCCCTGCCTTTAATCGTCGTCATCGTGGACGAGCTTGCTGACCTCATGATGGTGGCCAGCAAGGAAGTGGAAGACGCCATTATCCGTCTGGGACAAAAAGCGCGTGCGGCTGGGATTCACATGATTCTGGCTACCCAGCGGCCATCTGTGGATGTTATCTCAGGTCTGATTAAGGCCAATGTACCCTCTCGGATTGCCTTTGCTGTGTCCAGCGGGACAGACAGTCGGACCATTCTAGACGAAAATGGAGCAGAAAAGCTCTTGGGACGAGGAGATATGCTCTTTAAGCCGATTGATGAAAACCACCCAGTCCGTTTGCAGGGCTCCTTTATCTCGGATGAAGATGTGGAGCGCATCGTAGCTTTTGTCAAGAATCAAGCTGAAGCTGACTATGACGACAGTTTTGATCCAGGCGAAGTATCTGAAAACGATATGGAGTCTGGCGGAGGCGATGATGAAGGCGATCCTCTCTTTGAGGAAGCCAAGGCCTTGGTTATTGAGACTCAGAAGGCTAGCGCATCTATGATCCAGCGGCGACTCTCGGTCGGCTTTAATCGGGCCACTCGTCTCATGGAAGAATTGGAAGCGGCAGGCGTTATCGGACCAGCCGAAGGAACCAAGCCGAGAAAGGTTTTACAGACGAATTAAACATTTTCCTGAGCAGTTGGTTAACAAGAATAATATCTTGTAATACAAATCTGCCAGCTGTTAGCCGACAGATTTTCTCTACTGAAGAATGAAAGGAAAAAAGTTATGAAACTAGATAGCATTCACCATATTGCGATTATTGGCCATGATTATGACAAAACAAAGGATTTTTATGTGGATAAGCTGGGCTTTGACATGCTGGATGAGCACCATCGGCCCGACAAGCAGGACATTCTCTTTAATGTCCGCAAAGGGAATTTGACACTGGAAATTTTCATCAAGGAAGCGGCTCCCAAGCGGCCAGCCCTGCCTGCACCAGAGCATACTGGGTTGCGGCATCTGGCTTTCCGAGTGACAGATGTTGAAGAAACGCTAGCGGAATTTGACCGTTTGGAGATTCCCCATACCGAGCTGCGCTATGATGACTTTGATGGTTGTAAGATGGCTTTCTTCTTTGATCCAGATGGCTTGCCTCTAGAGATTCATGAATAAAACTAGGAGAATCGGAAGCTTCTTGTTTCTCAACAGAAGAATGACTCATAAGATGCGCGTATGAAAAACCCATCGGTCAGTACAGACCGATGGGTTGTGTTTTACATTTATAAAAAGAGAGCGATGACCATGGCTAGGTACATAAAGAAGGTCAAGATAAAACCAGCCCGCCAGAAAAATTTAAAGAACTTGGGATAGTAGAAAGTCCGTTTTTTTCTGAGAAAATAAGCTGTGATGGCGATAGCTAGGCCAGACAATACTAATAATAGGTGGGGTAAAAGACTATGGTAGAAGGCCTTGTCTGAAATGATATACAACTCTATAGCAAAAAAAGGGAAAGCCAAATCTGCAAAATTCAAGCCAAATTTTCTTAGCCTGAAGACCTTCACCGCGATAATCGATAAGATAAGTGTTAAAAAGATAAATAATACAGAAGCAATTTTAATAATACCATGTAACTATTTTACCATAAAAACGAGAAAATATAAGAATTTTTCTTGCATTTTGAAAAGATTAGTGTATAATAGAAAAGTATGCAAAAAGCATACTTGTGGGAGGTAAAAATCTCTAATTACCGCCAAAACCACAAAGGAGGATTTAAAAATGGCTAAAAAAGTCGAAAAACTTGTAAAATTGCAAATCCCTGCTGGTAAAGCTACTCCAGCTCCACCGGTTGGACCTGCTCTTGGTCAAGCTGGTATCAACATCATGGGATTCACAAAAGAGTTCAACGCTCGTACAGCTGACCAAGCTGGTATGATCATTCCAGTTGTTATCTCAGTATACGAAGACAAATCATTTACTTTCGTTACAAAGACACCACCAGCTGCTGTTCTTTTGAAAAAGCTGCAGGTGTTGAAAAAGGATCAGGTACACCTAACAAAACGAAAGTTGCTACAGTTACTCGTGCACAAGTACAAGAAATTGCAGAAACTAAGATGCCAGATTTGAACGCAGCAAACATTGAGTCTGCAATGCGTATGATCGAAGGTACTGCTCGTTCTATGGGATTCACTGTTGTTGACTAATCAATAACACCCCCAATATAACCCGCAAGACTTCATCATTTCGAGAAGTGACGTGGGAGATGAAAATCGATTGAACCACTTACAAGGAGAATAGAAAATGGCTAAAAAAAGCAAACAACTTCGTGCTGCTCTTGAGAAAATCGACAGCACAAAAGCATACAGTGTAGAAGAAGCTGTAGCACTTGCAAAAGAAACTAACTTTGCAAAATTTGACGCAACTGTAGAAGTTGCTTACAACTTGAACATCGACGTTAAAAAAGCTGACCAACAAATCCGTGGTGCAATGGTATTGCCAAACGGTACTGGTAAAACTTCACGCGTTCTTGTTTTTGCACGTGGTGCAAAAGCTGAAGAAGCAAAAGCTGCTGGTGCAGACTTCGTTGGTGAAGATGACCTCGTTGCGAAAATCAACGACGGTTGGTTGGACTTTGATGTAGTTATCGCTACACCTGACATGATGGCTCTTGTTGGACGTCTTGGACGTGTCCTTGGACCACGTAACTTGATGCCAAACCCTAAAACTGGTACTGTAACAATGGATGTTGCTAAAGCAGTTGAAGAGTCTAAAGGTGGTAAGATCACTTACCGTGCTGACCGTGCTGGTAACGTTCAAGCAATCATCGGTAAAGTATCATTTGAAGCTAAAAAATTGGTTGAAAACTTCAAAGCGTTCAACGAAACAATCCAAAAAGCAAAACCAGCTACAGCTAAAGGAACTTACGTAACAAACTTGACAATCACTACTACTCAAGGTGTTGGTATCAAGGTTGACGTGAACTCACTTTAAGAATTGAATTTGAGCTACCTACGGGTAGCTCTTTTTTTTGGACAAAATATGCTGAAGACGGTTACAAAAATGTAAAAACATGGTATAATTTTATGGAGCTATTTATTTTATATTCAAAGGAGATGAATGATGAAAAAAGATCAGAACCAGCTGACTTGGCTGATGGTGTCCCTGATTGCCTTTAATATGGTTTGGGGTCTGGGAAATGTGGTCAACAACTACTCCCAACAAGGGATTTCAGTCGTTGTTTCTTGGATTCTTATCCTGGCCATTTACTTTATTCCCTATGCCCTCATCGTGGGGCAGCTAGGCTCGACCTTCAAGGAGAGCGGAGGTGGTGTCAGCGACTGGGTGGAGAAGACCTCTACCAAGCGCTTGGCTTATTTGCGGCTTGGACTTACTGGGTAGTGCATATTCCCTACTTGGCTCAAAAGCCACAGGGAGTTCTGATTCCTTTAGGATGGGCTATCCAAGGGAATGGCGATTTTTTGAGCAGTCTAGATATTCACTGGATTGTTATTCTTAGTTTGCTGATTTTCGGTGCCTTTCTCTACTTGTCTACTAAGGGTCTATCCACACTCAAGGTCATTGGTGGTCTAGCTGGAAGTGCCATGCTGATTATGTCCTTCCTCTTTGTACTCTTGGCGGTTGGCGCGCCTTTTATCAAGCCGGACATGCAGTTTGCAACGGCTAATATGGACAAGCTTAGTACTTACATTCCTAATTTTGATTTTTCATATTTTACGACTATCTCGCTCTTAGTCTTTGCAGTCGGTGGGGCTGAGAAGATTTCGCCTTACGTTAACCAAACACGCAATCCCGCCAAGGAATTTCCAAAGGGTATGATTATCATGGCTATCATGGTTGGAGCCTCTGCGATTTTAGGTTCTCTGGCCATGGGTATGCTTTTTGATGGCAGCAATATTCCTGAAGATTTGATGCGTAACGGTGCTTATCAAGCCTTCCAAATGCTGGGTAACTACTGGGGTGTAGGTAATGTACTGGTAGTTATCTATGCCCTGACCAATATGGTCGGACAGATTGCGGCCTTAGCCTTCTCAATTGACGCGCCTCTACAAATCTTGCTCAATAATGCAGACGAAGAATTTGTTCCAAGCTGGCTACGCAAGCGGACATCAAAGGTGTATTGATTAACGGTTATATTCTGACAGGGATTTTGGTAAGTTTCCTGATTGTCCTACCAATCTTTGGAATCAAGGAAATTGACGGTCTGGTTAAATGGATGACTAATCTTAACTCTATTGTTATGCCGATGCGTTATCTTTGGGTATTCGTGGCTTATATGTTGCTCAATAAAGCTTGGAAGAAATACAAGGATGCGGAATACAAACTTACTAAAAATCCAAAATTTGGCTTTATCATCGGAGCTTGGTGCTTCCTTTTCACAGCTTTTGCTTGTATTTTAGGTATGGTTCCCAAAGTAGACTATGCAGTTGATCCAGCTGGTTGGCGCTTCTCTCTGATGACAAATATCTTGACACCGATCGTCTTGATTAGTTTAGGCGTCATATTGCCTCTCTTGGCTAAACGGGAGAAGAGACAGTCACTTAAATAGTAGTGACGATCGCCTCTATCGCCAATTTGATAAATTTTTCAGTCCTATCTTATGATAGGGCTGTTTTTTAGAAAGAATACCTCTCACAGGAAATAAAAATGATAAAGCAAGCGTTTCTTCTGGGGGACTTTCATCAGAGATGGTACTTGTATCGACGGTTAAGGTTGGATGATTATTTTGAAGGTTCAGCTTAGCCCTCTATTGCAAAGCTACAATTTTTCTCAAGAAAATATCCTTCTCCTTTTGTGAAATACCCATAATTGTGGTAAAATAAGTGGAATAAATATTATTAAAAACAAAGAGGTATTATCATGTCTAAGATTCTAGTATTTGGTCACCAAAATCCAGACTCAGATGCCATCGGGTCATCTGTAGCCTTTGCTTATCTTGCAAAAGAGGCTTATGGATTGGACACAGAAGCAGTAGCACTTGGAACACCAAACGAAGAAACAGCCTATGTATTGAACTATTTTGGTGTGGAAGCACCACGCGTCATCACATCTGCTAAAGCAGAAGGTGCAGAGCAAGTTATCTTAACGGACCATAATGAATTCCAACAATCTGTTTCAGATATTGCTGAAGTGGAAGTTTATGGCGTGGTGGATCACCACCGTGTAGCTAATTTTGAAACTGCAAGCCCACTTTACATGCGTTTGGAACCTGTTGGGTCAGCGTCGTCTATCGTTTACCGTATGTTCAAAGAACACGGTGTGGCTGTTCCTAAAGAGCTTGCTGGTTTGATGTTATCTGGTTTGATTTCAGATACACTTCTCTTGAAATCTCCAACGACACACCCAAGTGATAAGGATATTGCTCCTGAGTTGGCTGAGTTAGCAGGTGTGAACTTGGAAGAATATGGTCTCGCTATGCTGAAGGCTGGTACAAACTTGGCAAGCAAATCTGCTGAAGAATTGATTGACATTGATGCCAAGACTTTCGAATTGAATGGAAATAATGTCCGTGTAGCCCAAGTCAACACTGTTGATATTGCTGAAGTTTTGGAACGCCAATCAGAAATCGAGGCAGCAATGCAAGCGGCTATTGCAGCAAATGGCTATTCTGACTTTGTTTTGATGATTACAGACATTGTTAACTCAAACTCAGAAATCCTTGTAATTGGCGCAAACATGGACAAGGTAGAAGCAGCTTTCAACTTCAAACTTGAAAATAACCATGCCTTCTTGGCTGGTGCCGTTTCACGTAAGAAACAAGTCGTGCCTCAGTTGACTGAAAGCTTTAATGGGTAATTCTTAATGAATGTTTGGAACTGTTAATTTGACTATTTATAGAAGGTGATAGTATGATACTATTGATTGAAGGACTGCGCTTTTTGGTTGAGGTTGTAGCAATTCTTGGTCTTTTCTCCGTGTCTGTGATACAAATTTCTTGGCTAGAAAAATTCCTATTTTTTCTTCTAACAGTTCTATTAATCTTATTTTGGGCGCGATATATGGCACCAAAATCTCCACATGCTTTTAAAAGATGGCATCGTCTCGTTGCTGAGATAACGATTTTTATTCTAGTTAGTAGTAGTTTTTGGTATTTGTATGGGTTGCAAATGGGAGTCCTCTACTTTGCTCTGTCATTTGGAAGTCTAGTGCTACTCTATTATTTTCAGCTAGAGTGATTCTTATAGTATAGTTAATGAATTATTTAACTGATAGTTCTTTAACTAGCAATTGACATGAGGGAGCTTTGTTTTCCTTATAGCTAAAGGAGTTTCGGCTCCTTTTTTGATAGACGAGAGAAATGAAGATTCAAGATTTACAAAATGGTGATCTATTGTTCACAGTCGGGCAATCGGATATGGCAGCAGCAATTCGGACAGCTACAGGCTCTTATAGTCATGTGGGCATCTTTTTTGATGGAGAAATTTACCATGCGACGCAGGACAAGGGAGTGAACTATCAGCCCTTGAGCCAGCTTTTGGAAGAAGAGGACATCTATCATGTCTTTGCTTATCCAGAGATGGATGCCTCTGCTGCCTTTAAAGAAGCTAAGTCCCATCTGGGCAAGCCTTATAATGCTAGTTTCTATCCTGAGAGCGAGGGCTTTTACTGCTCGGAATATATTGCTAGGATTTTACCGATTTTTGAGACCATTCCCATGCAGTTTGCTGATGGTGAAAATGCTGTTTCTGCATTTTGGCAAGCTTATTATGAGGACTTGGGCGTGGCTGTACCATTAGGCCAACCTGGTACCAATCCCAGTCAGTTGGCTCAGTCAGCCAAGCTCGTTTATAAAGGAGAGCTCCATGATTAAAATTATCAATCCGACTCGGCTGACGCGACAGCCCTTATTTGAAAAACTAATCACTTATCTGGATCAGCATAATGATGTGATTTTAAGAGACATCAAACGTGAATTTGCGGGCTTCCCCAATCTAGATCGCTTCATAGAAGAATGTATCAAGGCGGGCTATATTCGGCGGGAAAATAAGCGCTATTATCAGCAGCTTCCGCTTTTGGACAATCTAGAAAATCTAACTTTGGATCAGGAAATCTTTATTCGAGATGATAGTCCGATCTATCAGGAATTTCTGGATTTGCGCTTTGAAACCCTAATTGCCAATCAGACAAATGCGGCTATTTTACTGGAAAAGACCGATTTTCAGAGAGATAAACTGACCTTGTCCAATTATTTCTATAAAATGCAGCGACAGTATCCGCTGTCTGAGGCACAGCAGCCTCTCTATGCTGTCTTGGGAGATGTGAATCCAGAGTATGCCCTCAAGTATATGACGACTTTCCTCCTCAAGTATGTCCGCAAGGATGAGCTCCTGCAGAAGCGTCGGGATATTTGTCGATAGTCTGGTGATTTTAGGCTATATTCGTCAGAATGAAGCTGGGAAGTATGAGTTGCAGGCTAGCTTTGACAAAGAGCGCCTAGTGTTCAGATTGGACTGATATATTGCCAATGAGCAGAATAATTGACCTTTGCCTTGAAAAGTCTTAGACTAATGTAAACGGTATCAAATACCGAAAAAGAATGGAGGCAGATTTATGTCACTAGAAGATAAACTCAATCAAGCCAAGGGCGCTCTCAAAGAAGGCCTTGGAAAAGTCACTGGCGATAGCAAGACAGAAGCAGAAGGTGCGGTCGAAAAAACAGTTGCTAAAGCTAAGGAAGTTGTAGAAGATGCAAAAGGAGCTGTCGAGGGAGCAGTAAAAGGTCTGAAAAACTCTTTCAAGAAAGAAGACTAAAATCAGAGGCTGGGGTAATCGTATCTCAGCCTTGCTTCTTTTCTCCCTGTTTTCAAATGAGGGAAAAATTAGACAAACTGCTCTGTCAATTTATCCTATTCTGTGCTATAGTAATATATAGAATCTGGGAAAGGAATATGGATGACAATGTTGAAAAAAATCTATCCCGAGCAACCACTGGAGAACCTTAGATGGTTTGATATGTTGATTTTAGCTGCCATTATGTTTGGCCAATTTATTTACTCCTCAACAGTAAATTGGCTCACCACGGTTAGCTCTGTGGGGCAAGCAATCCTGCCGAGACCAGAGGATGAAAGTTTGGCTTTACTGAGCAATTTGAAATTGCAGCTTTTCCTGTTGGTGCTGGCTCTGCTCTATCTAGGTATCCGTCATTATGATTTCAAACAGCTGAAATTACGCTTGTCTTGGTCCATTCTGTGGGCGCCCTTAATTTTTGCAGTTGTCGGTCTGACTTCTGATCTGATAGCAGCTTTAGTCGGTTCCTATAATTATTTTGACTTAGAAATCTTGCAGCATATCGACTGGACCTTTGTCGAAGTGTTTCGCAAACTAGCTGCCTTGGGACCTGTCGTCATTCTCTATTCTCTCTTCAATGGTGTCTATGAGGAATTCTTTTTCTTGGGATTGCTCACATCAGTAAAAGAAGAGAGCAAATGGTGGGTTTTAGCCTTTTCAACGCTGGTTCGCTTTTCTGTCCATACCTATCAGGGACTAGTCTCTGCTTTTCTGATTGGCGTGGTCTTCGGTCTGTTTTATTATTTCTTTTATAAATACAAGGTTAAAAACTTGCTGCCTTTCTTTTTGGCACATGCCTTTGCGGATATGGTAGGTAGTAGCTTGCTCTATGTCTTAGTGATGTGGAATGGATAATAGAGAGTGAGACAGAAATCGTTAATTCGTTAGAATTCGATTTCGTCGTCCCAGCTCCGCACAGTTGAGTAGGGCTGTAAAAGCTGATGAAACCAGCCTAGTAGAGCCCACTCAACCACTGCGTCTTGCTCGACAATCCAAAGACAATTGAGGAGTCTGGGACAAAAGTCTGACCTCAAATATAAAAAGCGAACAAAACTAGTTTTCTGGTAATCAGAATTCTGCTTTGTTCGCTTTTCGTATTTAATTATAGATTTGAAGGGCTTAATAATTAAGATTTCTAAAAATTGAAATCTTTTTGTCCCAGCCTCTATATGTATTTTTCTGCCAGTGCATAATCACCGGGATAGGGAACCTTTTGGTCATTGATGATTTGGTAGGCATCTGCTCCCTTACCAGCAAGGATGACTGCATCACCTTCAGCACTAGTCAGGCTGAGGGCCTTTTTGATCGCTTCCTCTCGGTCAGCAATCATGTCCACCTCAAAGGAGATGTAGCTAGCAATTTCTTTTGCGATAGCAATCGGATCTTCACGATTTGGATCATCTGCGGTCAAAATAACTTTGATTTCAGGATGCTGGTTGAGTAGGAGACCAAAGTCCTTACGTCGACTTTCTCCCTTATTTCCAGTAGCTCCTAGTACAAGAACGGTCTGCCCTTTTTGATGCTCTTGAACAACGGACAGCAACTTAGCCAAACTGTCGCCATTGTGGGCATAGTCCACGAAGACCTTGGCACCGTTTGACTGGGTCAAGACCTCCATGCGCCCCGGCACTCGTGTCTGGGCAATACCAGCTTGAATATCTTTCAAAGAAGCTCCAAGTCGTAGGCAGGCTAGGCCGGTAGCGATGGCATTTTCCTGATTGAAACGACCAATCAGCTGGATATCGTAGGAACCAGCCAACTTCCCTTGCGCTTCAAAGGAGAAGGCTTGCGATTGCTGAATATTGTTGACGGAGTCTGATCCATAGAAGTCGTGGTCATAGTTGGCCACTTGCTCAGCCAAAACTTGAAAATGATCCATGCCACTATTGACGACAACAGCTCGGCTATTGTCCATCAAGAGTCTCTTATGGTAGAAGTAGTCTTCAAAAGTCGGATGCTCAATCGGGCCGATATGGTCAGGGCTGATATTGAGGAAGACCCCCACATCAAAAGTTAGGCCGTAGACTCTCTTTTTAAGATAGGCTTGGCTGGAGACTTCCATGATGAGATGGGTTCGACCATTGGCTACAGCTTGAGCCATCATCTCAAAGAGGTCTAAACTTTCAGGTGTTGTCAGGGTTGATTTAAAGAAAGTTTCGCCGTCCAGAGTGGTATTCATAGTAGAAAGCAGGGCTGGCTTGTGGCTTTGTTTTAAAATATTATAAGCGAAATAAGCCGACGTGGTCTTGCCCTTGGTACCAGTGAAGGCCAAAAGTTTGAGTTTTTGCTCTGGGTGACCGTAAAATTCCATAGCAATGAGACTCATAGCTTGTTTAATATCATTGACCAGAAGCACTGGAATGCCGACTTCGAAGTCAGTTTCACTCAGGTAAAACCCTAGTCCAGCTGCTACAGCCTTCTCTAAAAATTCCCGCTTGAAATGCTCGCCCTTGACAAAGAAGAGAGTTCTGCTATCTGCCTTGCGACTATCATAGCTAATCTTGTCAAAGGACAAGCCCTGATAGTTGAAGTAGTAGTCTCCATCAGCGATGATTTCACGAAAATTTTGGTCTTTTTTTAAAATATCTAGTATTGTTTCAATTTTTATCATATCTCTATTGTAAACCGAAAGGCTATGTTTTACAAGAGGCAAGGAAAAGTTTATAATAAAAGAAGAACAAATAGAAGAGGTTTTCTATGAGCCAAGAAACAACAAGCCAGCAGCAGAAAATGCTAAGAGGGACTGCCTGGCTGACTGCTAGTAATTTTATCAGCCGCCTTCTTGGGGCTGTTTATATCATTCCTTGGTACATCTGGATGGGACAGCATGGGGCGGAAGCGAACGGTCTCTTTACTATGGGGTACAATATCTATGCTTGGTTCCTTTTGGTTTCCACCGCAGGAGTACCGGTAGCTGTTGCCAAGCAAGTTGCTAAGTATAATACGATTGACAAGGAGGAACACAGCTTTGCTCTCATTCGAGAGTTCCTCAAGTTCATGCTGGTATTGGGACTGATCTTTGCAGTCATCATGTACTTGATGGCACCGGTTTTTGCCTCAATGTCTGGTGGCGGGGCTGACCTGATTCCAGTTATGCAGAGTTTGTCTTGGGCCGTGCTCATTTTTCCGTCTATGAGTGTCATTCGAGGCTTCTTCCAAGGGTTTAATAATCTGAAACCGTATGCCATCAGCCAGATTTCGGAGCAGGTGATTCGGGTTATCTGGATGCTACTGACAGCTTATTTCATTATGAAAATCGGTTCAGGTGACTATGTTGAAGCTGTGACCCAGTCTACCTTTGCCGCCTTTGTCGGGATGCTGGCAAGTATGCTCGTTTTACTTTTCTATCTAGCAAAAACGGGTATGCTACGCTCTATCCTGAGAAAGCCTAAAAAGTCCGCGGGAATTAGTGGCCGTTCTCTCCTCTGGGATACGATACGAGAAGCCATTCCCTTCATCATTACAGGCTCAGCTATTCAGCTTTTCCAGATTATTGACCAGGCGACCTTTATCAACATTATGACCCAGATTAGCGATTATACGAAATCAGAGCTCCTAGTGCAATTTGCCTATTTTTCAGCTAATCCGAATAAAATCACCATGATTTTAATTGCGGTGGCAACTTCTATCGGTGGTGTCGGGATTCCTCTCTTGACCGAGAATTATGTCAAGGGTGACTTTCGCTCGGCTGCCCGCCTAGTGCAAGATAATCTTAGCATGTTGCTCTTCTTTATCTTTCCGTCAACAGTGGGAGCAGTTCTAGTGGCTAGTCCGCTTTATACCGTTTTCTATGGTAAGCCAGATAGTTTAGCACTGGGGCTCTTCATCTGCGCTATGCTGCAGACGATCATTCTCAGCACCTATACAGTTCTGGCTCCGATGATTCAAGCTCTATTCCAAAATAAGAAGGCCATTCTCTACTTCTTTTATGGAGTTCTTGTCAAGCTTAGTCTGCAGGTACCGATGATCAATCTCGTCCATGCTTATGGTCCCTTGATTTCAACGACCGTCGGTCTTTTACTGCCAATCTTCTTCATGTTTAGAGAAATCCGAAAGGTTGTTGGTTTGAATCCTAAGAATCTATTGAAGCGCCTGCTGTTAAGTATGATTCTCACAATTGCCATGGTGATCTTGGTTCTGCTTGTCGAGTATCTACTAAGCTTTATCTTCCAGCCAACTAATCGGATGTACAGCTTTATCTATGTCGCTGCCGTTGGAGGAGTCGGAATGCTCGTCTATATCGTACTGTCTCTCAAAGTTCGGCTCATAGACCGTTTTATCGGACAAAAGGCAGATAGTTTGCGCCAACGATTAAGAATGAAATAAGAAACGAAGAGTCGTTCAGCGACTCTTTTTTTTGTGAATAGTTAGTCTATAGTTTCAGACTATAGCTGGCTCTTGAAAAGAAAAAAGCTCAAGACTTTCTTAAGATGTTACAATAGAAAGGTAGAATATTTTAAAAAAGAGGAACGGTTAAATGGAGAGAGAACGGAAATTAAATACCTTGTTGGCTCAAGCGGGAGTGAAAACAGACACAACAACGGGTGCCTTAACAACCCCCTTGCATTTTTCAACGACTTACCAGCATCCAGAGTTTGGCCAGTCCACAGGATATGACTATACTCGAACCAAGAATCCTACACGGGCTAGCTTGGAAGAGACTCTAGCTGCTATCGAAAGTGCAGATTATGCCCTAGCGACTAGCTCTGGTATGTCGGCTATTGTGCTGGCCTTTAGCGCCTTTCCAGTTGGCAGTAAGGTTTTGGCTGTTCGAGATCTCTATGGCGGCTCTTTCCGCTGGTTTGCTCAGGTCGAAGCGGAAGGACGCTTTAGCTTTACCTATGCTAATACGGAAGAAGAACTCCTGAACAATCTAACAGAGGATATAGATATTGTCTATATCGAGACACCGACCAATCCTCTTATGGTAGAGTTTGACATTGCCCGCATTTCCAAAGCGGCTCACGAGCGAGGAGCAGCTGTCATTGTGGACAATACCTTCTACAGTCCGATTTACCAAAGACCGCTGGAGGATGGAGCTGATCTTGTCCTACACTCTGCGACTAAGTATCTGGGAGGGCACAATGATGTCTTGGCTGGAGCTATCATGACCAATGATACTGCCATCTATGACAAGCTGTTCTATAATCTCAATACAACTGGAGCAGTCCTGTCTCCATTTGATAGCTATCTGCTTTTGCGTGGTCTCAAAACGCTAGCTCTTCGCATGGAGCGCTCTACTCAGAATGCGCAAGAAGTAGTTGCATTTCTGAAGTCGTCTCCTGCAGTAAAAGAAGTTCTCTATCCAGGTAAAGGCGGCATGGTTTCCTTTAAAGTTGTCGATGAAAGCAAGATTCCTCATCTCTTAAATAGCCTGAAAGTCTTTACCTTTGCAGAAAGTTTAGGTGGAGTAGAGAGCTTGATTACTTATCCAACGACCCAGACTCACGCAGACATTCCTGTTGAAGTGCGTCATTCTTATGGCTTGACCGATGATTTGCTGCGCCTGTCAATTGGAATTGAGGACAGTCGAGATTTGGTAGACGATTTACGCGCAGCCTTGGAGGACTAATATGGGAAATTATAACTTTGAAACAGCACCCAATCGGATTGGTCAGCATACTTATAAATGGAAAGAAGCGGAGAAAGACAGTCAAGTCCTGCCTGCCTGGATTGCGGATATGGATTTTGAAGTCCTGCCTGAAATTCAGCAAGCTGTTCATGACTATGCGGATCAGTTAGTCTATGGCTATACCTATGCTAGTGAGAAATTGATCAATGCCGTTCTAGCTTGGGAGCGGGATGAGCATGGCTATACCTTTGACAAGGAGGCCTTGGTCTTTATCGAGGGAGTTGTCCCTGCTATTTCGACGGCTATCCAAGCCTTTACCGATGAAGGCGATGCTGTTCTAATCAACACTCCTGTTTACCCGCCTTTTGCCCGCAGTGTCAAGCTCAATAATCGTCAGCTGATTACTAATTCCTTGATAGAACAGGCCGGTCTCTTTCAGATTGATTTTGAGCAGCTGGAGCGGGACATCGTAGACAATGAAGTTAAGATTTACGTGCTTTGCAATCCGCATAATCCTGGCGGTCGAGTTTGGGAAGAGGACGTTTTAGAGAAGATTGGTCGTCTCTGCCAAAAGTATGGCGTTCTCGTGGTTTCAGATGAGATTCACCAAGATTTGACGCTGTTTAGACATAAACACCAGTCTTTCAATACTGTTTCACCTGACTTTAAGGACTTTAGCCTGATTCTAGCCAGTGCGACTAAAACTTTTAATATTGCTGGGACAAAAAATTCCTATGCAGTGATTGAGAATCCTAGCTTGCGGCAAAAGTTTCAAAAGCGCCAACTGGCCAATAACCAGCATGAAATTTCGGGTCTTGGATTTTTAGCGACGGAAGCTGCTTATCGTTATGGCAAGGCTTGGCTGACGGAGCTCAAGGCTGTCTTAGAGGAAATATTGATTTTGTAGTCGATTATTTTGCTAAGGAAGCGCCACGTCTGCGGGTCATGAAGCCTCAAGGGACTTATCTGGTTTGGTTGGATTTTTCAGATTATGGACTGACAGATGATCAGCTCTTCCACTTGCTTCGGGAAGAGGCTAAGGTTGTTTTGAATCGGGGAAGTGATTTTGGCCAAGAAGGCAAAGGACATGCTCGTCTCAATACAGCTGCGCCAAAGACTATGATCAAAGAGATTTGTCGACGGATTGCGGAAGTTTTACCAAAATAAAATAAAAATAGCTCTCTTTATTGACAATCTTTCTAAAGAGGAGTATAGTAATAGTGTCAATCGGTAGGTGAGGCTACCATAAGGATACGGATGACTACCGCAAAGCAGTGGAGACACTACTCGTTGGTCAACAGTCCTGATCGCAAAGGTCAAGACTAAGCTCATTTCATCGCCTTATGGAGTTAAAGCTTGAACGGTGAATGCTTGTTTTATCTATGTTTAAAACAATGAAGCGAATAACCTGACATGCAAACAACTCTGCCGAGAAATTGGCAGGGTCTTCTTTTTTGCTGAAAATATTTCAAGAGAGTAAATAGTTGATTGCCTGCCTCTTAAGAAAAAAGAAGGAGGAATAGTGATGAAATTGTGGTATTCTAGTACCAGTCCTTTTGCGCGTAAAGTCTATGCTACAATTTTACACCATCATTTAGAGGAGCAAGTGGATATTCAGAAGGTTCAGGTGGCTTTCGACAAAAATTCACCGCATAATCAAGATAATCCTTTGGGTAGAATTCCTGCTTTTCAAGCTTCCAATGGAGAATGGTTGTATGGTAGTGATTTAATTTCCCAATATTTAGACGAGCTAGGTCAGGAAACTCCGCTTTTTCCTAATGGGATAGAGAAGTGGCACGTTTTAAACATACTATCCGTTGCTGAAGGAATCTTGGAAAACACAATGCCGATGGTTGCGGAAAAAATTTTTCATGAAAAAGAGCATTGGTGGAAAGACAGACATCAGCAAATTGAAGAGAGAAATGTCCGGAGTTTGGCCTTATTAGAGAAACTGGCTACTCAGCAGGGACTTTCTTTAAATATTGCAACAATCCAAGTAGTTGCTCTTGTAGATTGGTGGAATTTACGTGAAGAAGTCATTGGATTTTCTTTAAAAGAAAATTTTCCCGACTTGCAAGAATGGACCCAGAAGATGAATGCTACTTTTGATGTCTTGCAGGCATCTTGGGATTATTAACTACATTTATAAACTAAGAAAGGAGAAGTACGATGCAAATTGACGATCATCCGGAACCGCACATACACAGCCAATCGCTGATTTGTGTCGTTCTGTCCTCATAAAGTGATTGGTCCCTGTGTATGAAATTTATCAATCATACATAAAGGAGAAACCAATGAAAACAGTAAAAGAAAGATTAGTTGCTGCTCTGCAGCTTCCTGTACAAGAAACCCTAGCATTCTACAAAAGTGCCTTTCGTGGTCTGACAGAAGAGCAGGTCGAAGAAAATCGTGATCTCTATGGTGAAAATGTCATCACAAAGGGTCAGGAAGACTCTATTTTCAAGAAAATTTACGAGTCCATCATTAACCCCTTTACAGTCATCTTATTGGTGATTGCTCTGGTGTCCTTAGTGACTAATGTTTGGCTGGCCAAGCCTGGTGAGGAAGATCCGACGACTTCCATTATTATTGTCGTTCTGGTGCTGATTTCCGGCGGCATTCGTTTTGTTCAGGAATTGCGGAGTGACCGCGCTGCTAGCAATCTGTCTCGGCTGATTGTCAATACAGCTACGGTCATTCGAGAAGGAACAGAGCAGGAACTTCCAATTGATGAGCTTGTTGTAGGAGACATTATCAAGCTTAGTGCTGGAGACATGATTCCTGCAGATGTGCTGTTGCTGGATTCGCGTGATTTCTTTGTTCAGCAGTCCGGCCTGACAGGGGAAAGTGATGCAGTAGAAAAGATCTGTTTGACCAAGGCGGATGGACAAAATCTAGATAGCCTTTTAGAAACAGAGTCGCTGGCCTTTATGGGAACCAACGTTATTTCCGGAAGAGCTACAGCTCTGGTGCTGGTGGTTGGCGATGAGACCATGATGGGAGCCATTGAGCAGACGCTGAACACCTATGATGAGCCGACCTCTTTTGAGCGCGAGATGAATAGCATTTCCTGGCTCTTGATTCGTCTGATGCTGGTCATGGTTCCGGTCGTGTTCTTCATCAACGGTTTGACAGACGGTGACTGGTTGGAAGCAGGTGTCTTTGCCCTTAGTGTTGGGGTCGGCCTGACCCCAGAAATGCTGCCTATGATTATCACGGCCAGTTTGGCTAAAGGGTCCATTATCATGGCTCAGGAAAAGGTCGTGATTAAGAAGCTGAACGCTATTCAGGACCTAGGAGCTATTGATATCCTTTGTACGGATAAGACGGGCACACTGACTCAAGACGAGATTGTATTGGAATACCCACTGGATATTCATGGTGATTTGGACTTGGCAGTGCTCCGTCGGGCCTTTCTCAATTCCTACTATCAAACTGGTCTCAAAAACCTTATGGATCGGGCTATTATCAATCGGACGGAGAAAGAAGCCGAAAAGCATGAGATTGTTCGTAATCTAGACCAAACCTTTAAGAAAATTGATGAACTTCCCTTTGACTTTGAACGTCGTCGCATGAGCGTCATCGTCAAGGATGATGAGGATGTTATCAGCATGGTGACCAAGGGGGCCTTGGAGGAAATGCTGGCCATCTCTAGCTATGTAGAATACAAAAATCGTATTACAGAACTGACTGAGGAGATTCGTCAGGAAATCCTCGCGGAAGTGGCCCAACTCAATGAGCAAGGGCTGCGCGTGCTTGGTGTTAGCTACAAGTCAGGCCTAGAAGAAGATTATGAGTATGAAGTAAAGGATGAGTCCGATATGATTTTGACGGGCTATCTGGCCTTTCTAGATCCACCTAAGCCATCCGCAGCTCCAGCTATTGAAACTTTGGCTGAATACGGTGTTGCCACTAAGATTTTGACGGGTGATAATGATAAGGTAACCCAAGCAGTCTGTGAAAAGGTTGGCTTAGATGTAGACAATATCTTGCTAGGTGTAGAGGTAGATGCTTTATCTAATGAGGAATTGAGTCAGGCAGTGGAGAACACGACAGTTTTTGCTAAGCTCTCACCTGACCAAAAAGCTCGGATCATTCTCCAACTCAAGGCCAATGGTCACAAGGTTGGCTACATGGGTGATGGTATCAATGATGCGCCTTCTATGAAGGTAGCAGATGTTGGTATTTCTGTTGATACGGCAGTTGATATAGCCAAGGAAACGGCAGATGTCATTTTGCTGGACAAGGATCTCATGGTTCTGGAGAAAGGGCTGGTAGAAGGTCGCAAGGTCTATGCCAACATGACCAAGTATATCAAGATGACGGTCAGTTCCAATTTTGGGAATATCTTTTCTCTCCTCTTTGCCAGTATCTTTTTACCATTTCTTCCTATGGCACCAGTTCATCTGATTGTCCTCAATCTGGTTTATGATTTATCTTGTATCGCTCTGCCCTTTGATAATGTAGATAGTGAATTTCTTAAGAAGCCTCATATCTGGTCAGCCAGTTCTATTACCCGTTTTATGGCTTGGATTGGACCGATTTCATCTGTTTTTTTGATGTTTTTGACCTATCTGGTGCTTTTACTTTATCATCGTGCCTATGATCACAGGAGGCAGCTATCAAGCTGGTACTGAACAGGCAGTGAACTTTATCACTCTTTTCCAAACAGGCTGGTTTATTGAGTCTATGTGGACCCAGACCATGGTCATCTACATGCTACGCTCACCTAAATTGCCTTTTGTGCAAAGTCGTCCCGCTTTGTCTGTCATTGTGACGACCATGGCAGCTGCGCTCTTTGTTACTTCCTTGCCATACAGCCTCTTTGCGTCAGTTCTGAAGACAGCTCCGCTGAATGGCACCTATTTCCTTTGCCTTTTCTTGATTATCGTGCTTTATATGGTTAGCGTAACCCTTGTGAAAGGCCTTTATATCAAGCGTTACAAGGAATGGCTATAATAGAAGGGCTAGCAGAGTTTTAAAAGTTCAAAAAAGATTGGAAAATTTTCCAATCTTTTTTACATGTATTATTCTTTATCAGGTTGCCATTGCCAGCTTGCTCCAAATTGGGCGAGTAACTCAAAGGAGGCTTCTGGTCCCATAGATCCGACAGGATATTCATGGAGTGGCACTTGATTTTGGCTCCAGAGTTCTTCGATGCGATCGATGAGCTCCCAGCTGGCTTTTACTTCGTCCCAATGACTGAAATTAGTTGAGTCGTTATTAAGGACATCAAAAATTAATTTTTCATAAGGGTCTGGAGAGGCTCCTGACGCTGTGGCATCTGTCCGATAATCTAATGAGATGGGAGCTAGATTAAAGAGTTCCCCAACTTCCTTGCCATTGAGGCTGAGTGAGATGCCTTCAGTTGGCTGGATATAGATGGTTAGGACATTTGGTTTGAGAGGCTCACCAAAGATAGAGTCCATTTGCTTGAAGACGATGTTGACATGGGTGCCTTTTTTGGTGAGGCGCTTCCCTGTTCGGAAGAAGAAAGGAACATCACGGAAGCGGTCGCTATCAATGAAGAAAGCACCAGAGGCAAAGGTTTCAGTAGTAGACTCAGGATTGACATTTGGTTCGCTACGGTAAGAAATGTATTTCGGCCGTTGATTTTGCCAGACTTGTACTGGCCACGAATGAAGAAGCGTTTCAAATCTTCTTCGCTCGGCTGAACGAGGCGCTCAAATACCTTGGCCTTTTCTGCTCGGATATCGTCTTTGGTAAAGCTCTTTGGCTTATCCATGGCTAATAAGGAGAGGAGCTGCAAGGTATGGTTTTGCACCATATCACGGAGGGCACCGGATTGATCATAGTAGCCACCGCGTTCTTCAACTCCCAACTTTTCAGCAAAGGTAATCTGTACATTATCAATGTATTGGCGGTTCCAGACATTTTCAAACAGCAGATTAGCAAAGCGGATGGCAAAAATCTTTTGAATCATTTCCTTGCCCAGATAGTGGTCGATACGGAAAATCTGTTCTTCGTCAAAGGTTGCCAGTAAGTCTTCGTTAAGCTTGCTGGCAGTTGCCAAATCTGTCCCAAAGGGTTTTTCAACAATTAGGCGCTCAAATCCTTTTCCATCAACGATTTGCTCAGACTTGAGATGCTTAGCAATGGTTCCGAAAAATTGTGGTGCCATAGAAAGGAAGAAGAGTTTATTATTTTCTGCCTGATATTGCTCGTTGAGCTTGTTTTGCAGCTTGCGCAATTCGATATAATGCTCGGTATCTTGCACATCATGGCTTTGATAATAAAAGTGGCTGGCGAACTCTTGAGCCTGCTCGGCACTGTCGGCTAGGTCTGAGATGGACTCGACAACGACCGACTCGAAATATTCCTTGCTCCAAGGTCTGCGGGCAGTTCCGATAACGGCAAAATGTTGCGAAAGATTGCCAGATTTATAAAGTCGAAAGAGGGAAGGATAAAGTTTTCTTTGAGCCAAATCTCCGCTGGCACCGAAAATTGTAATAATAACTTTTGAAGACATGATATCTATTACCTATCTATATGTGATTGTCTCTATTTTATCACAATTTTCAGAAAAATTGTATTTGAAAAATCTGGATTTGACCAAAGAAAATATCCCGAGGGAAAGTCGGGATATAAATTTAGGCTTCTTTCTTCTGATGAATCGCTCGAAAGAGGAAATAGTAGAAAATAAAGTTGCCTAGCACGAGAAGGAGCAGTAGGCTGAAGACATTGTGGACGCCACTTGTCGTATCGGGGGCTTGATTGAGTAGACGGCCGCAATTGCCGTTCCCAAGGCACCAGCAAAGGTTTGTGCTAGTTGAAAGAGGGCAGTCACATCCGCCGTTTTATCTCTGCTGACTTGAGAGGCGGATAAAGCCATAGTATTGTTGAAGGCCATGTTGCGCCCTAGAGTAAAGAGGATATAAAATCCTAAGATTAAAGGCAGATTGAGCCAGTTTGTAAAGAAGCTAAAGACAATCATGACCAGAAAGACTAGGGAATTGCCGCCTAGTAGAGACAACTTTGGACCTTTGCTATCGTATAATTTTCCCAGAAAAGGCGACATAAAAGCCCCGATCATAGTTCCGGGAAGAAGGGAAAATCCAGCTTGGGCAGTCGAGACATTCTTGACCAGCACGAGAAAGTTGGGAATGAGAAAGTTGCTGGATAGGTTGGAGAATTGGAAAATTAAAAAGGGTAGAATTCCAAAGAAAATTGTTGGTTCTTTCAAGATACGGATGTCTAGAAATGGATGTTGAACAGTCAGACTCCGCCAGATGAAAAAGGCAAAGGAAAGGAGAAAAATAGCTAGATAGAGCCAATTAACACTATCGCCACCTTCCAAACTGGAGATGGTCATCAGAGAAAAGGAAAGAGCTGTGGCGAGCAAGAGAAAGCCCAGTACATCAAAGGGACGCTTGCTTTTGCCAGCCGAATTTTCCAAGTTAACATAAGCCAGTAAAAAAGAGAGAATGGGAACGGGCATGATAAAGCTATAGATCATGTGCCAGTCGAAGGAGCCAATCATGAAGCCTCCGTAGGTCGGACCGATGGCTGGCGCCAGACTGATAACTAGACCACTTAGTCCCATATAAAATCCGATTTTCTGCCGAGGAATCCGCTCCACGATGAGATTAAACATAAGTGGAATGGCAATCCCAGTCGCTCCCCCCTGAAGGATCCGTCCCAGCATAAGGAAAGTAAAGTCTGGGGCAATCATAGCAATCAGATTACCAAGGGTAAATATGGAAAGCGAGGTAAAGAGGATGCGACGCTCCGTCCAATTGTGGGCTAGGGTTGCGCCTAAAGTTATGGTGATGGCGACGGCCAGCAGATAGCCAGTCGTAATCCATTGTAGCACTCCTAAGCTCAGACCAAATACTTTGCTGAGGTGGGGAAAGGTCACATTCATACTAGTCTCTGAAAGAATTCCAGCAAAGGCGACTAAAGCCACAGCCAGAATAGAAAGCAAATCTCGTTTCCTTACTTTTTCTTGATTCATAAAAAGAGCTCCTTTTCAAATGAGATAGTATTATTGTAGCATGATTTTCCAAGATAAGAGAGAAAAAATTAGAGAGCGAGCTTCATCAAGTCTCTTCTAATTTCTAAAAGTCGGTCAGAGCAACTGAGTAAAGGGTAGAGAATGGCATAGAAAAGAAACACCCATGAAAATGGATTTTCACAGGTGTTTGACTTTAAAAGACCCGATAGACATAGGGATTTTCCGGTTTTTCTACCTTGTCAAAGCTTTCAACTTCTAGAGTTGGCAGGCTTTGTCCCAGACTTTTATGGTAGTGCATAGTAATTTTTCCCTTGGCATGAATCCAGGTATTATTCTCGAAATGCTGGGTATTTCCAGTCGTCAAGAGTCCATAGACACCTGAGTCGGCGATACAATGGATAATACCGAAGCGAAAGAGAAATTGGCTCTTTTGGTCGCTGGGGTCATTGTAGACAAATCCGGTGAATTCTAGCGTCTTGTCCGCAAACTCGTCGGGATAATCATAGATAACTTCCATGACCTCCATGTAGTTTTCAGTTGTGACCTGAATGGTACTTTTGTTGAGATATTTCTTGGCGGCTGCCCGCATTTCTTTTTCGTAAGCACCTTTTGTGAAGTAGGTGCTGGTGTCTGGTTTCAGGTATTGGCTGGTAGTGCCTTCGTCCTGCTGAATAGCAGTTGAAGTTCCCTCAGCCAGCGGGAAATGAAATCCTTTAGCCGAAACGGTTGTCGAATCCAAGGTAACAGTTGGAAAGAAAATTCCTACAAAAAGCGGAATGACAAGGAGCAGCACGCTGCCTAACTTGGCCCAGCGAGAGGTCAAATGACTATGAACCTCCATCTTCTTCATCCAGATGATGAGCTGCACAACTGCCAAGATAAAAGATAGAATCATAGACAAGTAGGCCAGATAGGAGTAGTGGAGATTGATATATTGGTTGAGCTTGCCTGTCAGCTGTAGGTACATGGTGATCTCAAAGTAGCCGACTAAGATTAAAAATCGAATCATAGCACTACCCCCACAAGCCAAGAGTAAAGAAAGACGACGACAGTAACCAGGCTGATAAATTGCCAGATAAAGCGTGTCTTAAAGTAGTTTTTCATCATCAGCAGATTCTTGACATCTAGCATAGGCCCAATGACCAAGAAAGCTAAGACTGGCGATAAGCCGAAACTAGCAATCAAGGAGCTCCCGATGAAAGCATCAGCTTCGCTGCAAAGTGAGAGCAGGAAGGACAGCAGCATGAGGAGGAGAATAGCAACAGCTGGTGTCGAGCTGATAGAGGTCAGGATTCTGGTTGGCACATAGACTTGTACGATGCTGGCGAAGAGACAGCCAAAGACCAAATAGCGGCCTGTGTCGAAAAATTCGTCAATGGCTTGAACGAAGACCTGAAAAAGTTTTTGTCCTTTGCTAAGATGTGAAAAGTCATGTTCATGAACAGCCTTGCGATTTTCTTTCTGAATATTGCTGTCTGCAAAGAAGCCCAGAAAAATCCCTAAAAGAATAGCCACGACCATAGAACCTAAGGCACGAAGCAGAGCCATTCGGAAGGAATTACCAAAGGCTGAGTAGGTCGCAAAGAGCACGATGGGGTTGATGACTGGAGCTGTGACTAAGAAAGGCACAGCCGTGTAACTGGGAACTTTCTTTTCCAGAAACCGGTTTATAATGGGAACAATTCCGCACTCGCAAGAAGGGAAGACTATGCCGATCAAGCTTCCAAAGAAAATCCGAGCCCACTTGTTCTTGGGCAGGAAGTGATAAACCCTGTCTGGCGTGACATACACCTCGATAAAGCCGGAAATAATACTTCCAATCAAGACAAAAGGCAGGGCTTCAATGATAATGGAGAGAAAGATGGCTCCAGCCTGTAAGACGCTGGAAGGAAGGTTTGAAAAGAAGCTCATGCTTTTTTAGCCTTTTCTTGCGCTTCTTTTTTCTTTTTCTCATCTGGAAATTCTACTTTTTCAAGCTTGGGCAGAGTGGCAAACTCCTCGAACATCTTGTCTAAATCGTCTGTTTTGGTAAATTTCACAGCCATAGGGCCACCTCATTTCTAAAATAATAATTCTATTATACTACCAAACGAAAAAAAATGATATTTTCAGCCATGATGGATCAGAGAGAGCGGACTCACCCTAGCAAGAAAAAGATGGATTAAACTAGTCTTTATAGATTTTTAAGCTTCATATTATGATATAATAGAATCGTTATGGAAAATTTAAATATTGAAAAAATTGCCCAGAAATTGGGCCTTAAAGAAAGTCAAGTATCACAGGTCTTAGAACTGACCGCTGAGGGAAATACGATTCCTTTTATTGCTCGTTACCGTAAGGAAATGACGGGAAATCTGGATGAGGTCGAGATTAAGGCGATCATTGACTTAGATAAAAGCATGACTGCCTTGGCAGAGCGTAAAGCGACGGTCTTAGCTAAGATTGAGGAGCAGAGCAAACTAACGGATGCGCTGCGCTCTGAGATTGAAGCTGCTGAAAAGCTGGCCGACGTGGAAGAACTGTATCTTCCTTATAAGGAGAAGCGTCGTACCAAGGCTACGATTGCGCGTGAAGCAGGTCTCTTTCCCTTGGCCCGCCTCATCTTACAGGATGCGACTAATCTGCAGGAGGAAGCTGAGAAACTGACTAGTGAAGCTTTCCGACAGCAGAAGCTGCTCTTGCTGGAGCAGTGGATATTCTGACCGAGGCGATTTCCGAAGATACCAAGCTGCGGGCTTGGACCTATCATGAAATTCAGACCAATTCTTCTATCGTATCTAGTCTCAAAGACGGTGATTTGGATGAAAAGCAGGTCTTCCAGATTTATTATGATTTTTCCGAAAAAGTAGCGACCATGCAAGGCTACCGTACTTTGGCTCTTAACCGTGGTGAGAAGCTAGGTGTTCTCAAGGTTGGTTTTGAGCACAATCTTGAGAAAATCCTGCGCTTCTTTGAAGTGCGTTTCAAGGTGAAAAATGCCTATATTCTTGAAGCTATCCAGCAATCAGTTAAAAAGAAAATCATTCCAGCTATGGAGCGCCGTATTCGGACCGAGCTGACTGAGGCTGCCGAGGATGGTGCGATTCAGCTCTTCTCAGAAAATCTCCGCAATCTCCTCCTGATTGCCCCTCTCAAAGGTCGCGTAGTACTGGGCTTTGACCCAGCCTTTCGGACAGGAGCTAAGCTAGCTGTTGTCGATGCGACAGGTAAGATGCTGACGACTCATGTCATCTATCCCGTGCCACCAGCAAAGCCAGCTCAGATTGAAGCTTCTAAGAAAGAGTTGTCAGAGCTGATTGAGCGGTTTGGCGTGGAAATCATTGCCATCGGAAACGGCACTGCTAGCCGAGAAAGCGAAGCTTTTGTAGCAGAAGTTTTGAAATCTCATCCGAATGTCAGCTATGTCATCGTCAATGAGAGCGGAGCATCTGTCTACTCTGCTAGTGAACTAGCTCGTCATGAGTTTCCAGATTTGACGGTTGAAAAGCGCTCAGCTATTTCCATTGCCCGCCGTCTGCAGGATCCTTTGGCAGAGTTGGTCAAGATTGATCCTAAGTCTATCGGGGTTGGTCAGTACCAGCATGATGTTAGCCAGAAAGCTGTCTGAAAGTCTGGACTTTGTCGTAGATACCGTGGTCAACCAAGTCGGGGTCAATATCAACACCGCCAGTCCTGCCCTGCTAGCCCATGTAGCTGGTCTTAATAAAACGATTTCGGAAAATATCGTCAAGTATCGAGAAACGGAAGGCTTGATTCGGTCTCGCGAGGCCATCAAGAAAGTGCCGCGTCTGGGTGCGAAGGCTTTTGAACAGGCAGCCGGCTTCTTACGTATTCCTGAAAGTGATAACCTGCTAGACAATACAGGCGTTCACCCAGAGTCTTATAAGGCGGTGGAGGAGCTCTTTAAGCGTCTGGAAATCAGCAGTTTGGATGAAGCAGCCCAAGCTAAATTAAAAGCTGTTCAGGTTGCTAGTTTGGCTGCAGAGCTAGGCTTGGGAGAAGAAACCCTCAAAGACATTATTGCTGATCTACTTAAGCCTGGCCGGGATTTGCGTGATTCCTTTGACGCGCCAGTTCTGCGGCAGGATGTCTTGGATATCAAGGATCTGCGCATCGGTCAAAAGCTGGAAGGCGTCGTCCGCAATGTCGTCGATTTCGGAGCCTTTGTGGATATCGGTATCCACGAAGATGGTCTCATCCATATTTCTAAGATCAGTAAAAACTTTGTTAAGCATCCAAGTCAAGTCCTGTCTGTTGGCGATTTAGTTACTGTCTGGGTGGATAAACTGGATGTGGAGCGGGAGAAGGTCAACCTCTCTCTGATAGCACCAAATGAATCTAACTAACTATGTCAAGCAGGTTTCAGTTGAAGATTTTGGCTGGGAATTTCGCCACCAAGCTTTTTGGAACAAGCGTCTCCGGACGACTGGAGGACGCTTCTTTCCAAAAGATGGTCATCTGGATTTCAATCCGAAAATTTATGAAACTTTTGGGCTTGAAACTTTTCGAAAAATTGTCCGCCATGAGCTAGTCCACTATCATCTCTATTATCAGGGCAAAGGTTACCGCCATGGAGATAGAGATTTTAAAGACCTCCTTAAGCAAGTTGACGGTCTGCGCTACGCTCCATCCTTGTCAAATTCGCAAACTTTTCTCATTTATGAATGCTTGAGCTGTGGAGCACTTATCCGTCGCAGACGCAGGGTAGACATAAAAAAATATCGTTGCGGTTGTTGTAGAGGAAAACTGTCCTTCCTAAAAGAGGAGATAAACGGAAGCTAAGCGAACAAAAAAAACGAATAGATGCAGAATCAGCCTTCGGGCTGATTTTTTTGTTCTCTCGCTATGATAAAATGGAAGAAAGAATGAGAGTTGAGGTCATCATCATGAAAACTAAGTTTTATAAATTAAGAAGAAACCGAGTAATTTCAGGGGTTTTGTCGGGATTGGCTGATAAATTTAACTTTGATCTTGGCCTGTTACGCTTTTTATTCATCATCTTTACAGTTTTCAATTTTGGCTTGGGCATTTTGATTTATATTTTGCTGGCCATCGTGATGCCTTACAAGGAAGATGTGGAAGCGGAAATGTATGGAACCGGCCCTCGCAAAATGAAAGATGCCGAGCCAATCAATGACAATGACGGTTGGTTTTGGTAAAATAACAAATATAAAATTCGGGAGTATTCCCGAATTTTTGCTGGATGTAGAAGAAAGATAGAAGTTCCAGGACATATTTTCCATCAGGCTTCTAACATTCAAATCGATACTTTAAGTGTTCCTATCCCAGATTGTTATTTTGAAGAACGGTATTCGTAGTTATTTTATATAGCTTATGTTACAAAGACTTGCGATTTGCCTAGTGATAGACAAGCCCAAAAGTGGGAAAGGCTGATTCAACTGGTCGCGTTAAAGATTAGAAAGAGATTCAAATGAAACAATTTTCTTTACCATTATATATTTTGAAATTTTTCCTCTATTTAATTATTAGTTTGATCCTACATATCTTCCTTATTTTTACGGCTGCTATATTAGTAGGAGGGTATGAGAGTTTGATTGTTGTGATCATTGGTACAGAAGTTTTTCCCCTTGGTCTATGGAATTTCTTCTTTTTCTGGAAAGTTTTAACTCCTGAGCAAAGCTCAAAGCGTATAGTAGGACTTGCATCTATCTTATTTCTGCCAGTTCTATGTCTCGTAATTTATGGTTTTGTTGGAGGTTTCCAAATAATTATAAGCTCCCTTCCTAATAGCCTATTTTATATTTTTGGCATGCTAGTTTCAAATACAATCGTATATTCTATTGCTCATTCAATAAACCTTTCTAACTATAAAAAGCGAGCTATTTCTCAAACTGAAAATGATCAAAGTGAAATAAACTAAACCTTGCAAATTCAACGAAAACCTAAGAACTTATCCAAGGAGGAAATATGCCAGAAGTTTGGAATGCTTATGACTTAAATCGAAATCAACTCCCGCATCTCCTAGTTCGAGGAGAAAAAATTCCTGAAGGCCAGTTTCATCTCTGTGTCAATGTCTTGGTTCGCCATCAGGATGGGGATTTTCTCTGTATGCGACGATCAGCTCATAAAAATCTCTATCCTGGCTATTATGAGTTCGGAGCGGGAGGTAGTGTGCTGGCAGGAGAGGATAGTCAGACAGCCGCCCTCCGGGAACTAGAAGAAGAAACCGGCCTGGTTCCCGACAGTATCAGACTGTTGGAGCAGGTGTGCTCTGTCGAAGACCAGTGCCACTTTGATTTCTATGAAGCGGCGGTGTCTGGGGACAAGAGCCAAGTCCGCTATCAGGCAGGCGAAACCGATGCCCATCTCTGGCTACCTCTAAGAGAAATACCAGCCTTTATCGAGAGCCATCCTTGCTTTCAAAATCAGAAAAAAATTCTCAAAAAATGGATTGGCTAGTTATTTTGACTGGCCTTTTTGCTGGCTGAGAGATGTGTTCACAAGCATCTAGGGAAAAATCCTGCTTAATTTCCAATCTTAAAAACTCTTTTAGGGTAAAAATTTGCTATAATAGAGAAAGATAAATTTGAAGGGAGCAGGGAATGTCTGTAAAGGTCAAAGATTTGATTGAAAAAGTCCGTTTACGCATCGTTTACGGCAGTGATGATCTCTTAGAAAAGGAGATTTCGACATCGGATATTTCGCGGCCGGGCCTTGAAATGACCGGCTATTTTGACTACTACACGCCAGAACGGATTCAGCTGATTGGGATGAAGGAGTGGTCTTATCTGATGAAGATGACATCCCACAACCGTCATCAAGTCCTTTTGAAAATGTTTCAACCAGAAACACCAGTTGTCATTGTGGCGCGCAATTTGGAGATTCCTGAAGAAATGCGGCGAGCAGCTGAAGAAAAGCAAATCGCGATTCTTACCAGCCGCACATCAACCAGCCGTCTATCAGGGGAAATTTCTAGTTTCCTTGACTCGCGTTTGGCGGTCAGAACCAGTGTCCATGGCGTATTGATGGACATCTACGGAATGGGAGTGCTGATTCAAGGGGACAGTGGTATTGGTAAAAGTGAAACTGGCCTTGAGTTAGTTAAGCGTGGCCATCGGTTAGTGGCGGATGACCGGGTAGATATCTTTGCCAAGGATGAAATGACTCTCTGGGGAGAGCCTGCTGAGATTCTTCGCCATCTCTTGGAAATTCGCGGTGTCGGCATTATAGATGTGATGAGCCTTTACGGAGCCAGTGCGGTTAAGGATTCTTCACAGGTACAGATTGCCGTCTATCTGGAAATTATGATACCAATAAGACCTTTGACCGTCTGGGTAATAATGCAGAAGAACTGGAAGTTTCCGGTGTCAGAATTCCTCGGATACGCATCCCAGTTAAGACAGGACGCAATATCTCTGTAGTGATTGAGGCCGCAGCCATGAACTATCGGGCTAAGGAAATGGGCTTTGATGCCACCAAGATTTTTGAAGAACGACTGACTAATCTGATTAGCCAGAATGAGGTGAAAGATGCTTGATCCAGTAGCTTTTTCAGTCGGTCCCTTCAGTATTCGTTGGTATGCAATCTGCATTGTCACTGGTTTGATTTTAGCCGTTTACTTGGCTATGAAGGAAGCGCCACGCAAGAAGATGATTCCAGATGATATTCTTGATTTCATTCTGATTGCCTTTCCCTTGGCTATCCTTGGAGCGCGACTCTACTATGTGATTTTTGAATGGTCTTATTATGGCAAGCATTCCCTGATTGAGATTTTTCAGATTTGGAATGGTGGTTTAGCCATATACGGCGGTTTGATCACTGGTGCCCTTGTCCTTTATTTCTTTTCTCAGAGAAGGCTAATCAATCCTGTTGATTTCTTGGATATTGCAGCGCCTAGTGTCTTGATCGCTCAGAGTATCGGCCGTTGGGGCAATTTCTTTAACCAAGAAGCCTATGGAGCGGTGGTCAAAAATCTTAATTATCTACCGTCCTTCATCCGCAACAATATGTACATAGATGGTGCTTATCGCCAGCCAACCTTCTTATACGAATCCCTTTGGAATTTACTTGGCTTTGCCCTACTGCTGATTTTACGACGCCGCCCTAAATTCTTCCGTCAGGGAGAATTGGCAGCCTTTTACCTGATTTGGTACGGCTTTGGCCGGATGATTATCGAGGGAATGAGGACCGACAGTCTCATGTTCTTGGGTGTGCGTGTATCTCAGTGGCTGTCTGCAGCTCTGATTTTACTAGGCATCGGCATTATGATTTATCAAAGAAAAAAACAAGCCCCCTATTATCAAGAATGAGAGGAGAATATTATGCTTGAAATTGCTTATACTTTAGTTGCTGTCGCTTTGATTGTCTTTCTGATCTACATGACCCTCACCGTCAAAACTCTCGGTGATAAGGCTGCAAAAATGCTGGATGAGACAGAAAATACGATCAAAGTGTTGACTTCTGATGTCAATGTCACCCTGCATCAAACCAATGATTTGATTGCCAAAGTCAATGTGTTGACAGATGATATCAACCACAAAGTAGCAACGATTGATCCGCTTTTCAATGCGGTGGCAGACCTATCCGAATCAGTCTCTGATTTAAACGATCAGGCGCGTGTTTTAGGAAAAAAAGCAGTCGCAGCAGGAAGCACGACAGCCAAAACAACAGCAGGTCTAACGGCTCTTCGTTTGTTTACAAAATTATTCAAAAAATAAGAAAGTAGGTTTACTATGGGAAAAATTTCATCACTTTTATTAGGTGCTGTGTCTGGTGCAGCTGCAGCGTACTTTCTAACCAGTAAAAAAGGCAAAGAAATTACTGAAAAAGTTCAAGACTTTGTTGTCGACTATCGTGAAGATCCAGACAAGACTCACGAAGCAGTTGTCCAATCAGTAAAGGACTTTTCAGATCAGGCTGTCAAAGCCATCAACCAAACCAAGGAAAAGGTTGAAAATGGCGAAATTACAGCAGAAACAGTATTGGAGTCTGTCAAGGATACGACCAAGTCAGTAGTAGACTATTCGCAGGATAAATTCCAAGAAATCAAAGAAAAGTTTGAAAAAGAAGAGGAAATTCTTGAAGAAGAAATTTCTGATATCGTGGTGGAAGAAGGAGAAAAAGCCCCCTTCAGAAGACATTATCATTGATTTAGAAGATAAGTAAATTCAAACTAGATATACAAGATGAGGCTGGGACAAAAGAGTTCAAGCCTCATTTTTTGTTCGAATTGGAGCTTTGCTGTAGTGGTATAGGAAGCAAAAATTACTACTATTTAGTTTCTCCTCGGCCAACTTGATTTTTGGAAAAGAAAGCGTTATCATATAAATAAAAGGGGGTGTTGGTATGAAAAATTTAAAAGTACTTGCCTTGCTTGGTTTAGGCTGCTGCCTACTCGCTTGTTCTCGGCAGAAAGCTTCAGAGTCCCCTCAGTCTCGAAATTCTGACTCTTCTTCTAAGGCTTCGAGCACGAGTCAAGCCCGCTCGAAAACAGCTAGCAGTAGTCAATCTAGTGCTAATCAATCTAGCCCTAGTCAGAGTTCGACTTCTACGGAGTCAGAAAGCTCTAGTCAGACCAGTGAAAAGGTCAGAGAGGAGGAGACACAGCCTTCTAGTAAAGAAACGCCTTCTCCAATCCGAAAACGCCTGGAAGTTCCTATGCAGATCCAGCGAGCTTGGAATACTTGTGCACCAACCTCTGTCAGTATGATTCTAGCTTACAGGGGCGTTCAGGCTAGTCAGGAAGAATTGGCACGAGCGATGGGCACCGATGAGACTTTCGGCACCCATAATGTCAATGCAATCCGTGTTTTAAATCAATATTTATTTGGTTATGCAGAAGTGCCGGCAGGCCAAGCGGGCTACCATCTTGCTACAGTGACTAGTAGCGCCCCGAATTCTGAAGATATGCGACTCTTTAAGGAGCGCCTGCGCAAGAATATTGATGATGGCTATCCGCTCTACTATACGATTGATAATGCCTCCATCTACCCAGGTCACAAGGGTGAACACAATGTTGTGGGGACAGGCTATGAATTATCAGCAGATGGCAGTGATGTCCTTGCAGTTTATTACATTGATCCGTCCTACACCGTTCAGGATCCAGTCTATGGAGGGCTAAAAAAAGGTAACTCCAGAAGAATTATTGGCAGCTATGTGTGTTTGTCAGGAACCAAATTACGCTTGGTAAAGAAAAGAAAAAACGAGATCTTTCGATCTCGTTTGATTTAATTCGTAGATAATCAATGTTTCTTTCTTCGAACAGTGCGATACCCTTGAATAATCATAAGACTTAGGACAATAGCAAGTGAGAAAGATAGAAAGGTGCTCATTTTTGCAGACAAAAAAATAAAGCTAAAAAAGACTGTCAAAATACAGAATAAAGCAATATTTATAAAGAAAAATAGCTCACGTAATTGTGATGCTGATTCTGCTTGGGGCAGGTATTCTTGATAGGATATTTCCTTAGTTTGTTCTGTCGAATCATGCAGTGGCGCTGATTCAAACTGTTTAAAATCTCTTACAGCCATTGTCTCTCTCCTAGTAGTACCTTATCATTCTATCATGTTTCTATGATTAGATATATTACAAGATAGTTACAAAACGAATAAAATCGAATTAAGAAATCATAAATCCTATTTTTTTGGTATAATAATGATATGAAAAAGATAATTATTACAGCAACAGCTGAAAGTATAGAACAAGTTCAAGCCTTATTGGAAGCAGGAGTAGATCGTATTTATGTCGGTGAGGAAAACTACGGTCTTCGTTTACCACATAACTTCACTTATGACGAATTAAATCGTATCTCACAAATGGTTCATCAGGCAGGAAAAGAAATGACCGTTGCCGTCAATGCTTTGATGCATCAGGACATGATGGACCAGATCAAACCTTATTTGGATTTTCTTCAGGAAATTGAAGTGGACTATATCACCGTTGGGGATGCAGGTGTATTCTACGTTTTACAGCGGGATGGCTATAAGCTAAAAACGATTTATGATGCTTCGACCATGGTTACCAGCAGCCGCCAGATTAATTTTTGGGGCAAGAATGCTGGGGTGTCAGAAGCTGTTTTGGCGCGGGAAATTCCATCGGCAGAACTCTTTAAAATGCCGGAAATCCTTGAAATTCCAGCAGAAGTCCTAGTTTATGGTGCGAGCGTTATCCACCACTCTAAACGTCCGCTTTTGCAAAATTATTATAACTTTACACACATTGATGATGCGAAATCAAGAGAGAGAGATCTCTTTCTTGCGGAACCGAGCGATCCTCAGAGCCATTATTCGATCTTTGAGGACAAGCATGGGACTCACATTTTTGCCAATAATGACTTAGACTTGATGACCAAGTTGACAGAATTGGTTGACCACGGCTTTACGCATTGGAAGTTGGAAGGGCTCTACACTCCTGGTCAGAATTTTGTTGAGATTGCTAAGCTCTTTGTTCAGGCGAGGGATTTGATTGAAAAAGGTGAATTTAGCCATGATCAAGCTTTCTTGTTAGATGAGTTGCTTCACAAACTGCATCCGAAGAATCGTTTCCTTGATACAGGATTTTATGATTACGATCCAGACATGGTGAAATAGGACAGGATTTTGCTGCCTTTATCTAAGTGGGCATCCTTAAAAAGCTATTTGCTCACCAGAAACGTTTTAAGAAAAGGCACAGATGAATCTGCGCCTTTTTGAGTTTTCATCTATAAAAATGGAGTGCTGGTCATGATTTCCAATAATCATAATTGTAGGTAGCTAGGATCATTTGCGTAATTTCTTCAGGCTCCTCCTGAGCTCCGCCGGCTATCCAAAGAGAAATAATCCCCTCAACACTGGATAGGAAGATTTCCAAGGCGTATTTCTGAGGGATATGAAAGTTCTCCTCTAAAAAACGCTGGGTAGCAGCTTTTTGCTTGTCGCTCAGAATGATACTAGTTATGAACTCTCGAATAGCTCCGCGAAAGTCAATATAATGGCTTCTGGTCAGGGCATTGATCAGACGTTCATTAGCACGGAGTATATGAAATTTGGCTATCATGAACTGTTTGGAATATTCGCCTTCTTCTTCAAAAAGACTATAACTATAAAGTTGAGAAATGATGTCGCTTTTGAGGCTATCAATCATCTGATACTTATCTTGGTAGTGGAGGTAGAAGGTGCCGCGATTAATCCCTGCCCGCTTGCAGAGCTTGCTGATGGAGATAGTATCAAACCTTTCCTCTGATAGTAGCTGAATCAAGGCTTCTTTGATGTCTTCCTTGGTACTAGTTTTCCGTTTCTGGACCATTTTTCTTCCTTTTTACTTAAATCAACATTTTGTTGATTCTTGATTATTGCTTTTTATCTAAGCTCATTATATAATATCTGTGATTTAGAATCAACACCTTGTCTATTTAAGAAGATAAGCTTTAAAAAGGAGAGAAACGATATGGCTTACATTGAAATGAAACATAGTTTTAAACGTTATCAGGTAGGTGACACGGAAATTGTCGCCAATCATGATATTTCTTTTGAGATTGAAAAGGGGGAACTGGTCATTATTTTGGGCGCTTCTGGTGCTGGTAAGTCTACGGTGCTCAATATCCTCGGGGGTATGGATACCAATGATGAGGGAGACATTCTGATAGACGGCCAGAATATTGCTGACTACAATTCCCACCAGCTGACGGACTATCGTCGCAATGATGTGGGCTTTGTCTTTCAGTTTTACAATTTGGTGCCCAATCTGACGGCCAAGGAAAATGTTGAATTGGCTTCGGAGATTGTCAAGGATGCTCAAGATCCAGTAGCCGTTCTAACTGCGGTTGGTATGGAAAAGCGCCTCAATAACTTTCCAGCCCAGCTATCAGGCGGGGAGCAGCAGCGAGTGTCTATTGCTCGGGCTGTGGCAAAAAATCCCAAAATTTTGCTCTGCGACGAGCCGACAGGAGCTCTGGACTACAATACCGGCAAGCAAGTGCTGCAAATCTTACAGGACATGTCTCGCAATCAAGGAGCGACGGTGATTATCGTGACCCACAATGCTGCCTTGGCTCCCATTGCTGACCGGGTTATCCGCATGCACGATGCGAGAGTCAAGAGTGTTACAGTCAATGAACAGCCACAGGATATAAGTACATTGGAGTATTGATATGAAGAGAAAGATTTATTGGAAAGATATTCTGCGCTCCTTCACTAGCTCCAAAGGCCGTTTCCTATCTATTTTAATCCTCATGATGCTAGGCTCTTTAGCTCTCGTGGGACTCAAGGTCGCTCCTCCCAATATGCGCAGAACAGCAACAGATTACTTGAAAGAGCAGCGAACCATGGACTTGGCTATTATGGCGGACTATGGATTAGATGCGGAGGATCAGAAAGAGCTGGAAGCTATCAAGGGAGCTGATGTCGAGCTTGGCTATCTGACAGATGTCACCGTAGACGAGGAGGCCCTCCGAGTATTTTCAGATACCAAAGATATCTCAAACTTTCAAGTGACCTCTGGTCGTCTTCCCAAGAAAGAGCAAGAAATTGCCTTGGCTAGCTTTTGGTCTAAGAAATATAAACTTGGTCAGGAGATTGTTCTGACCGAGAAAGCAGGCAGTCGGTCAGTTCTGAAAAACAAGACCTATAAGGTCGTGGGATTTGTCAACTCGGCAGAACTCTGGTCTGATAGAAATCTGGGCAATGCGACTAGTGGAAGCGGTGCTTTATCAGCCTATGCTGTAGTTAGCCCCAAGGCCTTTGATACAGATGTTTACAGTATTGCTCGCCTGCGCTATCATGATTTAGAAAAGCTGGCTCCCTTTTCTGCAAGCTATCAGGAGCGTTTGGAGCAGCACCAGATTGCTTTGGACAAGAGCCTGGAAGATAACGGAGTGGCCCGCTTTAAGCGATTAGAGGCAGATGCCAAAAGCACCATTCAGAAGGGCCAAGATAAGATTGCTCAGGCTGAGAGCGAGCAGACCCAAGGTAAAAAACAATTAGAGCAGGCTCAGAATCAGCTAGACCAGCAAAAAAACCAGCTAGCAGCAGCTCAATCCGCTTCTATCCTCCCTCCTGCACAGCTCAGCCAGAGCCAGCAGCAGATTCAGGAAGCTGAGTCCCAGCTCAATCAGAAAAAATCTGAGCTGGCACAGGCAGAGAAAGACTTATCAGCTAGCAAGGACAAGCTAGCTGACGCTAAGGCAGACCTGAATCGTTTGAAAGAGCCGGCCTATCATAGCTATGACCGCAAGTCTCTGCCAGGTGGTAATGGCTATCATATGTATAAAAACTCCATGAATAGTATTGCGTTGATTGGTAATATTTTCCCAGTGGTGCTCTATTTGGTGGCAGCTATAGTGACCTTTACCACCATGACTCGCTTTGTCGATGAGGAGCGAACAAATGCAGGCGTCTTCAAGGCTCTAGGCTATCATAGCCGAGATATCATTCGCAAGTTTGCCCTTTACGGTTTGGTGGCGGGGAGTCTAGGTACCCTCGTAGGGATTCTACTGGGACATTATTTCTTGTCTGGAGTGATTTCTTCTATTATTACCAGAGGGATGGTGCTCTCTGCCCCTCATGTATATTTTTATATTTCCTATAGTTTACTGGCCCTTGGGCTTTCCCTTCTTTCCAGCGTTCTCCCTGCCTATTTGGTGGCAAGAAGGGAGCTGATAGAGGAAGCAGCTCACTTACTTTTGCCCAAGCCACCGGTCAAGGGCTCCAAGATTTTCTTGGAAAGACTGCCCTTTATCTGGCGACGTCTTAGCTTTACTCAGAAGGTCACAGCTCGCAATATCTTTCGCTATAAGCAGCGGATGTTTATGACTATCTTTGGTGTGGCGGGTTCGGTTGCCCTGCTCTTTGCCGGCCTAGGACTCCAATCTTCTATTGGTGGTATTCCCAAACGTCAGTTTGAGGAGATTCTGCGATACGACTTGATTGTTGCTGTCAATCCTGGGGAGAATCAAGCTGAGCAAGACAAGCTGAAAGATGTTGGCAGATGACTCGATTGCTGATTATCAGGAAATCCATAGTGAAACCTTGACAGAGAAATACAAAGGAAAAAAAGAGACAGAATCAGTCACTTTAATGGTTACGGACAAGGAAAATTTTGAACCTTTTATTTCTATGGAAAGTCCTGACAACCAGCAAAAGCTGACTCTCAAGGACGGTGTAGTTGTTTCGGATAAATTGGCCCGTGTAGCTGGAGTTAGCCCCGGTGGCAGTATAGAGCTGGGTGGCAAGCCTGTCAAGCTCACAGCAGTCAATGAGAATCATTTTGGCCATTTTGCCTTTATGAAGGCAACTGACTACCAGAAGATTTACGGGAAAAAGCCCGAGAAAAACGCTTATCTAGTGCGACTCAAGGACTCTTCCAGCAAAAATATTGTCAACCAGGCCAATGAATTTATGAGTCTCAAGTCTGTCAAGAGTGTTTCCCAAAATGCTAGCATGGTGAAGCAGTTCAACGTTCTAGCTGATTCTCTTAATAATACGATGCTGGTTTTGGTCCTGATTTCCATTCTTTTAGCAGTCGTCATTCTCTACAATCTGACCAATATCAATGTGGCTGAGCGGATTCGCGAGCTGTCCACTATCAAGGTTTTGGGCTTCCATAATAAGGAAGTGACCCTCTATATCTATCGAGAGACCATTATTCTGTCAGTGATTGGGATGGCAGTTGGGCTTCTAGGCGGTTTCTTCCTGCATCGTTTTTGATTGAGAAGGTTGCGCCTAGCATTATCAGCTTAAACCCTCAAGTAAGTCCCTCAGTCTATCTGTTTCCTCTAACTGCAGTGACTCTTATTCTGACCTTGCTTGGCTTCTTTGTTAACTACCGTCTCAGACGAGTAGATATGCTGGAAGCACTTAAGTCTGTCGATTGAAAAAAACACTTCAAAACTTTCACTCCCTTGATGGGTGGAAGTTTTTTTGAACTTTGATATAATATTCCTTGTAAAGAAAGAGAAAGACACACGATGACACGAAAAATTGCCTTATTATCCGATGTACATGGGAATAGCACAGCCTTGGAAGCAGTACTTGCGGATGCGGAAAGCCAGCAGGTGACAGATTATTGGTTTTTGGGGGACTTGCTCCTGCCAGGAACCGGTCGCAGAAATATCTTAGATAGGATGGAGCAGGTGCACATCAGCCTCCAGGTCAGGGGGAATTGGGAGGACAGCCTCTGGCATGCCCTGCACCAAAAGTTAGACTTGACACGTCCCAGCCATCTCTACCTGACCCGGCTCTGTCATTTTGTCCTTGAGGAAATCAAGCCTGAAGAGATTGACCGTATGCAGGAACTTCCTCTGCAAGTCTTGACAGAAGTAGAAGGATTGAAGATTGCGGTCAGCCACCATCTGCCAGATAAGAATTGGGGGCGGGAGCTGATTCATATTGGCGAGCAGAGCGATTTCGACCGACTTTTTGAAGGAAACGACTGCGCTGTCGCTGTTTATGGTCATATTCACCAACAGTTTCTCCGTTATGGGACTAAGGGTCAGCTGATTATCAATCCCGGCTCTATTGGCCAGCCATTCTTTCTAGATTCGACTTTGCGTCAGGACTTGCGAGCCCAGTATGCCATTTTAGAGATAGATAAGACGGGTCTTGCTGATGTCGACCTTCGGCGCGTGGCCTACGATGTGGAGCAGGAGCTGAGATTGGCTCGGGAGCTCCACTTGCCTTATTATGAGATTTATCGAGAAAGTTTGGTCAATGGTATCCACCATACTCACAATCATGACCTGCTACGGGAAATCAGTGAGCGGGAAGGCTATGCAGATGAGATTGCAGCTTTCTTAAAGTCTGGTCGTAACTCTTGAAGTTACACCATTTGATATATAATAGTAAGAGAAGATGATGAGGGAGGAGAAAAAATGCAGATTTCTAGCCGTTTCACCATTGCCACTCATATGCTGATTGTTCTGGCTTTGGAGGGGAAAAAACGAAAACTGACCAGTGATATTCTTGCTGGCAGTGTGGGCGTCAATCCAGTTATTATTCGCAAGACCCTGTCCCAGCTCAAGAATGCCGGGATGATTACCGTTGCTCGTGGGACTGGAGGAGCAGAGATTGCCAAAAATTTGAAAGACATTAGCCTGTTGGATATCTATAGTGCGGTTGAATGTCTGGGCAAGAGTGGCCAGCTCTTTAGCTTTCATGACAAGCCCAATCCAGACTGTCCTATCGGCAAGAACATTCACAATGTCTTAGATGACCGCTTGGCGGCTATTCAAGCAGCCATGGAAGCTGAATTGGCTCAGACCAGCCTTGACGAGGTCGTCGCAGCAACCGAAAAAGAAATTAAAGAACAATCTGTTTCCCAGTGAGCAGATTGTTTTTTTGGTGAATAATATTCCTAGATGTAATTATTGACATTACATTAAGGTGTGCTATACTAATAGATGTAACATAAGAAATTACAATAGATAAAAATTCGGAACAAATGGAGATGCGGAAGGCTGTATCAAGAAACGTATCTCTGTTCTGGGAAAATGAAAAAAGATGGAGCAGGCAGACTGCTGAATCTTCGATTGGATTGAAAGAAAGGAGTAAAAAACATGACTTTTGAATATGAAAGCAAGATTTATCTAGGAGAGGTGGCACTTTATGTGGCTGACCTAGCAAGACAAAAGGACTTTTATCAGCGCGTTTTAGGCTTGGAACTTTTGGAAGAGCAGGATGGAGAGGTGGCTTTGGGCAGGGACGGACAAGTTCTGGTGAGGCTTTTAGCAACCAGTGACCGGCAGACCGTCAAGTCTGCTTATGGTCTTTATCATCTGGCACTCTTGCTTCCAAGTCGTCAAGCTTTGGCGGATATCCTTAAGCATTTATCCGAAAATAGAGTTCCTATGGTCGGAGGAGCGGACCACGGTTATAGTGAAGCCATTTATCTGGAGGATCCAGAAGGCAATGGCATTGAGCTTTATCGGGACAAGCCTCAGGCTGATTGGGATATTCGAGAAGATGGCCGCATTATCGGAGTGACGGAAGCGCTTGCGGCTCAAGAAATCTATGAACTGGGTCAGGAAGTCCAGCCGTTTAGTATTGCTGAAGGCACTCGTATGGGCCATGTTCACCTGTCTGTGAAAAATAGCAGAGCTGCCAGTCATTTTTACCAAAAGCTTCTAGGCTTGGAGGATAAATTTTCTGTACCTTCTGCAAGCTGGCTGGCATCAGGAAACTACCATCATCATTTAGCTGTTAATGAATGGGGTGGTTCTCACTTGAATCATCGCCAATCTAAGCAACTAGGACTAGCCTATTTTGAAGCGCAAGTTCAAGGAAAAGAAGACCTAGTAGCTATTTATGAAAATGCTCTGGACTTGCAGGCGCCAGTCCGATGGATTAGCTCCCAAGAGCTAGAAGTCACAGACCCAGATGGAATTGTGGCAAAAGTTAAGATAAGAGTGGTATAATAAGGCTTATCAAGAAGCTAAAGAAAGAAAAAATATGTACAAGACTTATTATACATCGCCGATTGGCCGTATTCTCATCTTGACAGACGCAAATGCCTTGTTGGGGCTTTGGCTGGAGGGCCAGAAATATTTTGGGGCAGGTTATAATCTGGAGCAAGCGCAACAGGGAGAGACAGAAGTCAGCCGACGCGTCTCTGATTGGTTGGATGCTTATTTCAAGGGAGAAAATCCTGCGACAGATGAAATTCCATTGGCACCTCAAGTGACTGAGTTTAGAAGCAAGGTTCTGACAGTGCTGCTGAAGATTCCCTATGGACAAACGGCTACCTATTCAGATATTTTGCGGGAGTTGCAGGCTGAGTATGGAAAAATTGGCTCGGCTAGAGCAGTCGGTGGTGCCATCGGCCATAATCCTATTTCACTACTGATTCCCTGTCATCGGATTGTCGGAAGCAACGGCAGATTGACCGGTTATGCTGGCGGTCTTGATAAAAAAGCCTTCCTACTGGAGTTGGAGGCTGGGGAGAAGACAACAGGATAAATAAAACTATTGATAAGCTAAAAAAGCACCGAACGGTGCTTTTCTGTTATTCTATTCAAAATACAACAAGTCCTTGCTAGTCTCAGTGAAAAGTTCAAAGCCATTCTTAGTGACATGGCCACAGTCTTCGATGCGGACACCGACCTTGCCAGGGATGTAAATGCCGGGCTCGACAGAGAAGCACATGCCTTCTTCGATGACCATGTCGTTGCCCTCCATGATAGATGGAAATTCGTGGACATCCATACCGATACCGTGGCCGAGGCGGTGGTTAAAGTATTCGCCATAACCAGCCTTTTCGATGACCTCACGAGCAGCTCGGTCTACTTCATGAGCTGTGACGCCTGGCTTGATAAAGTCAAGTGCAGCTTGTTGGGCTTCCAGAGTCAGATAGTAGATATCTTTTTTGAACTGGTCTGGCTGGCCAACAGCGACGGTCCGTGTCATATCGCTGGCATAGCCATTGACCATGCAGCCCAAGTCAAAGAGGAGGAGGGCGTTGTTTTCAATTTTATTGGCACCGGGAATGCCGTGCGGATTGGCTGCGTTGTTGCCTGTCAGCACCATAGTTTCAAAGCTCATTTCGTAGCCTTCTCGCTTGATGGCGAAGTCGATTTGAGCGATGATATCTGTTTCAGTATTTTCTAGTGAAATATTGTCAAAACCGATATTGACAGCCTTGTCAGCATATTGGCCGGCTACTAGCATTTTCTGGATTTCATCAGCCGACTTGATCAAGCGCAAGCGGTTAATATAAGGGGTCAGATTGACAAATTCAGCCCCATCAAAAACAGTACGCAGGCCGTGGTACTTGGTTAAAATGAGATTGTCAAACTCGACCGCTACTTGCTTGAAGGTTTGAGATGGTAGAGAAGCCTTGATCTTTTCCCAAGGGTTTTCAGAATCGACATAGCCCACAACCTGAAAATCTATGGTAGAGGAAGCACGCTCAACCTCCAGTGCTGGTACGAAAAGGAGTGGCTCATGGTCAGTGTAGACGAATAGGAACATTTGGCGTTCATGTGGATCGCTGTAAAAGCCTGTTAGGTAATGAATGGTTACAGGATCGGAGATTACAGCCACATCCTGCTTTTCATTTTCAAGATAAGTGATGATTTGATTGATTTTTGTCATAGTTCAACCTTCTTTCTATGCCTCTATTTTTGCAGAAAAAGTGAAAAAAATCAAGGATTTTAGTGAGGATTCCTCCTCCTTGACTGAGATTTTTGGTAGAAAGAGAGTTGAGTCGAAATTTCTATAAGAATGTTGGAATATAGTGTGCGAAAATAGTATTTTTTAAGGAAAATTTGATATAATAGTGCTTATGGAGCGGTAGGACAGATACAAAAACAATAGATGTCTAAGCTTAAAAATTGTATAGATATGAAGGTAAAAAATGAAAAAAATATTAGTTGTAGATGACGAGAAGCCAATCTCGGACATTATAAAGTTTAACATGTCTAAGGAAGGCTATGAAGTACTGACAGCCTTTGATGGTAAGGAAGCTCTAGAAATGTTTGAAGCAGAGCAGCCGGATATCTTGATTCTGGATTTGATGTTGCCAGAAGTGGACGGACTGGATGTTGCTCGGACCATTCGCAAGACCAGCAATGTGCCGATTATTGTACTTTCGGCCAAAGATAGCGAGTTCGATAAGGTAATCGGTCTGGAAATCGGGGCAGACGACTATGTGACCAAGCCCTTTTCAAATCGTGAATTACTGGCTCGGGTCAAGGCCTTGTTGCGCCGTTCTGAACTAATCCCAGATAGTCATGTAGACGAGAGCAGTCCAAAGGAACTGTTTATTGGGGATTTGCAGATTCTTCCAGATGCTTTTGTGGTGAAAAAACATGGGAAAGAATTGGAATTAACCCATCGTGAATTTGAGCTCTTGCACCATTTGGCGACCCATGTTGGTCAGGTTATGACGCGTGAGCACTTGCTGGAAACCGTCTGGGGCTATGATTACTTTGGAGATGTGCGGACAGTCGATGTGACCATTCGCCGTCTGCGCGAAAAAATCGAAGATACTCCAAGCCGTCCGGAGTATATCCTGACTCGCCGCGGTGTCGGTTATTACATAAGAAATAATGATTGAAACACTAAAAGAATTCGTGCTTTCTCCTGACTTTGTCTTTTCACTGATTGTTGTCGGCTTTATCATCGTCGTGGCTCTTTTGCTACTGGAAAATCGACGAGATACTCAAAAGCTGGTGCAGTTAAATCAAAAGATCAAGGGATTGATTGCAGGAGATTATTCAGAAGTTTTAGATATGCAGGGTAGTCCTGAAATCACGGACATGACCAATTCCATCAATGATCTATCTGAAGTGATTCGCCTGACGCATGAAAATTTGGAGCAAGAGACCAAGCGTCTATCCAGCATCTTGTCTTATATGACGGACGGGGTGCTTGCGACCAATCGTCGAGGGCAGATTATTACCATCAATGACATGGCAACCAAGCAATTGGGGGTCAAACGTGATGATGTGCTTAATACCAGTATTTTAGATTTGCTGGATATTGCTGATGAGTACGATCTACGCGAATTGATCACCAAGGTACCAGAATTGACCATTGATTCTCAAGATGAAAATGGTGAATATGTAAGCCTACGGGTTCGATTTGCCTTGATCAGACGGGAGTCAGGTTTTATATCAGGGTTGGTAGCAGTGCTGCATGATACAACGGAGCAGGACAAGGAAGAGCGGGAGCGTCGGCTTTTCGTTTCCAATGTTAGCCATGAATTGCGGACGCCTCTAACCAGTGTAAAATCCTATCTAGAAGCCTTGGATGATGGCGCTCTGTCAGAGCCTGTTGCACCAGAATTTGTCAAAGTTTCACTAACCGAGACAAACCGAATGATGCGGATGGTGACGGACTTGCTTAGCTTATCGCGGATTGATAATAATACCAGTCATCTGGACGTTGAGCTGACTAATTTTACTGCCTTTATCACTATATCCTCAATCGTTTTGATAAGATTAAAAATCAGGATGAGACCAAAAAATATGAGATTATCAGGGATTATTCAATTACGCCGATTTGGGTAGAGATTGATACGGATAAGATGACCCAGGTGATTGATAATATCATGAACAATGCCATCAAGTATTCACCTGATGGTGGGACGATTACGGTTTCTGTGAGGACAACAGATGTTCAGTTGATTCTCTCGATTTCAGATGAAGGTCTGGGCATTCCCAAGCAGGATCTGCCAAAGATTTTTGATCGTTTCTATCGGGTGGATAAGGCCCGTAGTCGAGCTCAGGGAGGAACGGGCTTGGGTCTGGCTATCGCTAAAGAAATTATCAAGCAGCATCATGGCTTTATCTGGGCCAAGAGTGAGTATGGCAAAGGATCTACTTTTACCATTGTCCTTCCATATGATAACGTGCTTGTCCGTGTAGATGATTGGGAAAATGAAGAGAATGTAGAAAGTGAACATGACTAAGGGATTTCAATATAGTATTCTAGCATCAGGCTCGAGTGGTAATTGCTTTTATCTGGAAACAGACCAAAAACGCCTACTTGTCGATGCTGGTCTATCAGGGAAAAAAATTACCAGCCTTCTGAGCGAAATTGACCGCAAACCAGAAGATTTAGATGCTATTTTGGTCACCCATGAGCACAAGGATCACATCCATGGTGTAGGGGTTTTGGCGCGTAAATACAATCTAGATATTTATGCCAACGAAGCAACCTGGCGAGCGATGGAAAAGGACTTGGGCAAGCTGGATGCCAGTCAGAAGCATATCTTTGAAATGGGTAAGATGAAGACCTTCGGTGACCTCGATATCGAAAGTTTTGGAGTCAGCCATGATGCGGCCTGTCCGCAGTTTTACCGCTTTATGAAGGATGACAAGAGCTTTGTCATGCTGACGGATACGGGCTATGTCAGCGACCGCATGGCTGGAGTGATTGAGAATGCAGATGCTTATTTGATTGAGAGCAACCATGATATCGAGATTCTTCGAAGCGGTGCCTACCCGTGGAGCTTGAAACAGCGCATCCTGTCTGACTTGGGGCACTTATCCAATGAAGATGGTGCGGAAACCATGATTCGCACACTTGGCAATCGCACCAAGCGCATCTATCTGGGGCATTTGAGTAAGGAAAATAATATCAAGGAGCTGGCTCATATGACCATGGTCAATCAACTGGCTCAAGCTGACTTGCCAGTAGGTCATGATTTTCAGGTTTTCGATACCTCGCCTGATACCGCAACGCCTTTGGTAACTATCTAATCATCAGTCGCTCAGAAAGAGGCTGGGACAAAAGTCCTAGCCTCTCAATTGTCTTTGGATTGTCGAGCAAGACGCAGTGGTTGAGTGGGCTCTACTAGGCTGATTTCATCAGCTTTTACAGCCCTACTCAACTGTGCGGAGGTGGGACGACGAAATCGAATTCTAACGAATTACCGATTTCTGTCTCACTCTCTTTTTAGGATTGACAAGGATTGCTTTTTATGGGAAACTAGTTTTATGTTTTTTATACTGGAAAGGGAGCTAAAGAATTGAAATGAAGAACGATTATGAAAACGTACGTGAGGAAACCAAATGCGCTTGATTTATTTTGTGATTGCCTGTCTATCTTTGGCCTTAGGAGTGATAGGAATGTTTTTGCCTGTCCTACCGACGACCCCATTTTTGCTTTTGTCTATTGCTTGCTTTTCACGTAGCTCCAAGCGAATTGAGAATTGGCTTTATCACACCAAAATGTATCAAATCTATGTCGCAGATTTTCGGGAGACTGGCTCGATTGCCAAAGAGCGCAAGAAAAAGATTATCGTATCCATCTATGTCTTGATGGGAATTTCTATTGCGTTAGCTTCAATAATTTGGGTGAAAATCTTCTTGTTCGCCCTGACAATCTTTATTACTTATTACCTTTTCAAGGTCATCCCAGATAAGGAGTAGGCAGGGAATTACGCTAAGAAGACAAGTAAACAAGTGCGTTGGCACTTGTTTTTTGGTATAATGGTAGATAGTTCACAAAGAACATCATTTTAGAAAGGATGGATTGGACTCATGCTCTGCCTTGGCCTAGCATGAAAAAGAAACTATGGAACATTTAAAAGATGCACTGCTGGAGCAATTTGGGCTGGTATTTGAAGACAGTAGTCTGCTAGAGACCGCTTTTACTCACACCAGCTATGCCAATGAGCACCGCCTCTTAAAAATTTCACACAATGAACGCCTGGAATTTTTAGGAGACGCTGTTCTGCAGCTGATTATTTCTGAGTATTTATATAAAAAATATCCCAAAAAACCAGAAGGAGACTTGTCAAAACTACGCTCCATGATTGTTCGGGAGGAGAGTTTGGCTGGCTTTGCACGGGACTGTCAGTTTGATCATTTTATCAAGCTGGGTCGCGGTGAGGAAAAGTCAGGAGGCCGTAATCGCGATACCATTCTGGGTGACTTATTTGAGGCCTTTTTGGGTGCCCTTCTTTTGGATAAGGATGTGAAGACTGTCAAGGACTTTATTTATCAAGTCATGATTCCCAAGGTGGAAGCAGGAGACTTTGAGCAGGTGACCGACTATAAGACCAAGTTGCAGGAACTCCTGCAGGTTAATGGCGATGTGGAGATTGTCTATCAGGTTACAGATGAGACGGGGCCAGCTCATGCTAAGAACTTTGCTGTGGCTGTATTGATCAATGGTCAGAAAGCGGGTCAGGGACAAGGCCGTTCTAAGAAACTGGCTGAGCAGGAAGCTGCCAAGGATGCATTTGAAAAGGAAAGTCACTAATGTTTTAAAGGAAATTGAAATTCAGGGCTTCAAGTCATTTGCAGATAAGACCAAGGTGGTTTTTGACCAAGGTGTGACTGCTGTTGTTGGTCCCAATGGCTCAGGCAAGTCCAACATTACAGAGAGCCTGCGCTGGGCTCTGGGTGAGTCGAGTGTCAAGAGTCTGCGGGGTGGCAAGATGCCCGATGTCATTTTTGCAGGGACGGAGAACCGCAAGCCCCTCAACTATGCTTCGGTCGTTGTGGTTTTGGATAATCAGGATCAGTTTATCAAGCAAGCAAGCAAGGAAATCCGCGTCGAGCGCCATATCTATCGCAGTGGTGATAGCGAGTACAAGATTGACGGCAAAAAGGTCCGTCTGCGCGATGTCCATGACCTTTTCATGGATACAGGACTGGGACGGGATTCTTTCTCCATTATTTCCCAAGGAAAGGTCGAGGAAATCTTTAACAGTAAGCCAGAGGAGCGTCGGGCTATTTTTGAAGAAGCGGCCGGAGTGCTCAAATATAAGACCCGTCGCAAGGAAACAGAAAGCAAACTAGCGCAGACTCAAGACAATTTGGATCGCTTGGAAGATATTATCTACGAGCTGGATAGTCAAGTCAAGCCACTGGAAAAGCAGGCTGAGACGGCCAAGCGCTTTTTAGAACTGGATCATGAGCGTCAGGAGCTTTATCTGGATGTCTTGGTGGCTCAAATCAAGGCGAATAAAACTGATTTGACGGCGGCAGAAGCTGATTTGGAGAGTATCAAGCAGGAACTAGCGGCCTATTATACGAAACGGGATGAATTGGAGCGTGAAAACCAAGAGATTAAGGTTAAACGTCAGGAAGTGAATCAAAAACTGTCTGACGATCAGGCCAGTCTTTTGGAGTTGACGCGTTTGATCAGTGATTTGGAACGCCAGATAGACCTAGCTAAGCTGGAATCTAGTCAGGCGGCCAGCAGCCGTTTGGAAAATGAAGAACGCTTGGCTGGGTTGAGAGAAAAAAGCCAGCAGCTGACAGCTGATATTTCCTCCAAGGAAGCTCATCTGGCTGATTTAGTAGTCCAGTTGACAGAAAATCAAGAGGCTATGAGCCAGTTGGAAGCAGAATTGGCGGACTTTTCAGATGACCCAGACCAGTTGATCGAAAATCTGCGGGATCGTTACGTCAAGCTCATGCAAGAAGAAGCGGACTTGTCCAACGACTTGACCTCGCTAGAAAATCGTCTGGAGAATGAGCGGAGCCAAGCGGCCAGCAAACAGGCAGAGTTTAGCAAACTACAGGCTGATTTAAAAGCTGGTAGAGACGAAGAAGCGGCTCGACAAGCAGAATTGGAAGCGGCACAGGCTGCCCTCAGAGACTTGCTAGATCAGTATCAGCAGCAGGAGGAGCAGGTCGAGAAGTTGGCGACTGCTTATCAAAATGAGCAGACCAGCATGTTTGCCCTGCTGGATGATTTGAAAAATAAAAAAGCCCGTGCAGCCAGTTTAGAAGCTATTCTTAAAAATCACAGTAATTTCTATGCAGGTGTAAAAAGTGTCCTGCAGGAAGCTGATCGTCTGGGTGGCATTGTCGGGGCAGTCAGCGAGAAATTGAGCTTCGATCCTCATTACCAGACCGCTTTGGAAATTGCGCTGGGGGCAAGTAGTCAGCATATCATCGTTGAGGACGAAGGGGCAGCGACCAGAGCCATCGATTTTCTTAAGAAAAATCGGGCTGGTCGGGCTACCTTCCTACCTCTGACGACCATCAAGGCTCGTCAACTTCCCGAGCAAAATCAATCCAGAATTGAGGCTAGTTCAGGCTTCTTAGGTATAGCTTCGGAGCTGGTGACCTATGAGCCAGGTTTGGAGAATATTTTCCAAAATCTATTGGGGACAACCGCTATTTTTGATACGATTGAGCATGCGCGTGCGGCTGCTCGTCAGGTACGTTACCAAGTCAGAATTGTAACGCTGGACGGAACGGAACTGCGCACAGGCGGTTCTTACGCCGGAGGAGCCAATCGCAATAATAACACAATCTTTATCAAGCCTGAACTGGACAGCCTGCTTGGAGAAATGGAGCAGCAGTCCCAGAAGCTGAAAGCTCAGGAGCAGCAAGTCGAAAGCTTGCAGTCTCAGCTATCAGAGGCCAAGCAAGCCTTGGAAGCCATCAAGTCTGAGGGTGAGCAAGCCCGCTTGACGGAGCAAAGAGTCAAGTTGGCCTACGAACAGATTGCAGAGCGGGTTGCGGAACTCAGCCAGCTGGAGCAACTCCAGGAGCAAGATTTGGCTAATCAGACTGAAGCAGCAGGCCTTGCTGAAAAGAAAAAAATGGAAGAGCGGCTGTCGGCTATCGAGGCTTCCAAAGTAGCCATTACTGCTGAAATCGAGCAAGTCAAGTCGAATAAAAACGCTGTTCAGGATCGTTTCGATCAGCTATCGGCTAACTTGTCAGAACTGAAATTGAAGAGCACGGAGCTGACTTCTAGCCAGCGCTTTGAGAAGAATGATTTGTCGCGTTTGCTAGAGGAGAAGGCTGCTCTGGACAAGGAAGTCGTTACTTTGCAGCTTTTGATAGAGCAAAAGGAAGAAGCGGTCAGCCAGAAGGTGGATATTTCCGTCTTGGAAGAGCAGCTTAAGACTGCCCAAGAGAAAAAGACAGACTTGGATCAGAGCCTCATCCGACTCAAATTTGAGCTGGACGACTTAGAGGGCCAGTCTGAGGATATTCTAGGGAACTTAGATCAAGCCCGTCAGCAAAACGAAAGTCTGATTCGCCGTCAGGCCAAGGCAGAGGCTGAAAAAGAGAAATTTTCAGATGCCTTGCGTCGTCTGCTGACTAATCTGACGGATAATTACCAGATCAGCTTTGAAGAGGCTGATCAAAGAGCGCGTTCTTTGGAAAATCTTGCAGCTGCAGAAGCCCAAGTCAAAGACTTAGAAAAGGCTATTCGTGCTTTGGGACCGGTCAATCTGGAAGCAGTAGAACAATTTGAAGAAGTCAGCAACCGACTGAATTTCCTCAAAAGTCAGCGGGACGATGTCCTCTCAGCCAAAAATCTTCTCTTGGAAACCATTGAAGAGATGAATGACGAAGTCAAGGAACGTTTCCAAACAACCTTTGAAGCCATTCGTGAAAGCTTCAAGCTGACCTTTAGCCAGATGTTTGGCGGCGGTTCAGCTGACCTGATCTTGACAGAAGGCGACCTGCTGACAGCTGGGGTAGAGATTTCGGTTCAGCCTCCGGGCAAGAAAATCCAATCTCTCAATCTTATGAGTGGTGGAGAAAAAGCCCTGTCAGCCTTAGCCCTTCTCTTCTCCATCATCCGCGTCAAGACCATTCCGTTTGTTATCTTGGATGAAGTTGAGGCAGCTCTGGATGAGGCCAATGTCAAGCGCTTTGGGGATTATCTCAATCGCTTTGACAAAGAAAGCCAGTTTATCGTTGTGACCCACCGTAAGGGAACCATGTCTGCGGCAGATTCCATCTATGGAGTAACCATGCAGGAGTCAGGAGTTTCCAAGATTGTGTCGGTCAAGTTAAAAGATTTAGAAAGTTTATAGTATGAGTATAAAATTAGTAGCAACAGAAATCGGAATAAGGTAATTGATACAATAGAATACTAAGAAAGCCTTTGAATAAGTTGTTTCAAGGCTTTTTACTGTCTATAGATAGAAGGAAATGGGTATCAGAAATACTTTGATTCTATGGAGACACCCTTGATTTGTTAAACGTTAAATTGCATGTTTCGAAAGTCAATCATCTTGAGGCAGTATAACTGCATAATAACATTTCTTTCGTCAATAGAAAGTAGGAGTTATAGTAAATTGTGAGAATTCTTGGTATAATGAGGATAATAAATAAAAATAATTTGAAGGCACAGGTATGTTGATGGAAATAAACTAGGTTATAGATAATACAAAAGCGTATATCGTCTGTCATTACATTCCTTGGCGGATTTACAACGAATATTATAGGCTCTTCTCAAATGTGTTCTCTGTGATTATGGGGATTTTCTTCATGATTAATATTCTCGTAAGTAAGGAAATACTCGCACGTTTAACGCTTCGCATTCTCAATGTGGTGTTGCTAAAAGACAAAATTGAGCACATTCTTATGTCGGGGAAGTCATCGTGGATACGTATGACCGTTTCTTGATGAGTCAAATCATCGAGGCGGGAATTGTTGGGGTTATGATTTTTGCCGCATACTCTCTTGTAGGGTTGCCATATGCAGGACTTGTTGGGGTGCTGGCCGGAGTATTCTCGTTCATTCCGAATATCGGGCCGTTTATGGCGTGCGGAATCGTAATGCTCTTCATCTTTACAGAAAGCCCAATTCAAGCACTCATTTCGGTTGTCGTCTTTATGGTCGTTCAAACAGTGGAAGGCAATGTCGTCTATCCTAGGGTTGTCGGCAGTTCCGTAGGGTTGCCAACGGCTCTAACCCTTGCTACTACGTTAATCGGTGGAAATCTCTTTGGTTTAGTAGGAATGATTTTCTTCACACCAATCTTTGCCGTGATTTACCGTCTCGTGAAAGAATGGATGGAGAAACATGAACAAGCTGCTCCAGTGGTAGCTGTAGGAGGTATTATTGATGAAGAAATTAGCGACTTAGGGATTACGGGGAAAAAGCTCCTCTTTGAAGGGATTGCGTTCCTTGTTGCTGGGATATTGCTCCTTATATTCGGACCAAGCTTCCCAGAATTGATGTTACGTCTGTTTTTAACATTCTTATGGGCCCGTGAACTATGGAATTTCTTATTCCGTTGGTTTAGTAAAGCGGCATCTAAAGACCCGTTATGGCTGAATATAGGGAAATTTTCCCTTTACGGATTTTTAGCAGGAAATCAATTCTTCCTGTCATTGCCGATTGCGATTGTAAGCATCTTGATGGGACTCAATGAAGTGATGAAGGCGGGAATTAGTGGTGTGACATACTATATTTATGTCAAAGATGATATTCGCCCGCGATTTCGCTTGCTCTTTGATACCATTTGGCTTTCAGTTGTCGGGGTAGCCACTTTAATTTCTCTTGGGGGCGACGGCAATTTGCAAATGTTCTTCCTTTCGCTCTATTTTATCGGGTATGGGATTAGCAATATTCGGGACGGCTGGTTCTTCGAGGCCGAAGTTGGAAAGAAAGTCCTTCGCAGACGCTTGCGTCGTGGGATGCCGCTTGTATTTGCTGCACTGATTCCTCGAGTAACCTTACAAAAATTAATGATGCGTTGGAACTTGGAGAAGGCGAAACGGCTTCAGAAATTTACGACCGTGCCAAAGAAAATGCAGAACCAAACTTAGAGATGTTTATTCATGTCACAAAAGACGGGTTTGGAGCCATCGGGCATGTCGACCTGTGTTATAAGGGCCGCATTATTTCATTCGGAAACTACGATACGAATTCGGAGCGCCTCTTTGGAACGATGGGGGACGGGGTACTTTTCAGTGCCGACCGTGAAAAATACATCGAATTTTGTAAACGCGAAAATCATAAGACCCTACTGGGATATGGTCTTGCCTTGTCTCCAGAACAACTCGCGGCCATCGATAAGGAAATCGCCAAATTGATGTCGCTGACAGTGCCTTGGGATCCACCGAAAATGGTGAAACCTAAGCATCCTGGAATCGACAAAGAAGAACCAATGTATGCCTACAAGCTCAAACAAGAAGCAGATGCACTCTTGTATAAATTTACCTCTTCAAAATTCAAGACGTATTTTGTGATGAGTACCAACTGTGTATTGCTAGCCGATACGATTGTCGGGACAGCAGGCACCGATATTTTAAGCGCCCGAGGATTTATTTCACCAGGAACGTACCAAGATTACTTAGATAAGGAGTTTGAGAGACCGCATAGTCTAGTCGTGACGAAGCGCGTCTATCAGTAAGAACATGGAACTTCATGAAAAAGAATTCTTTATGAGGGAAGCGTTGAAGGAAGCGCAGAAAGCCTATGACCAAGCGGAAGTGCCAATCGGGGCTGTCGTGGTCTTGAATGGTGAAATTATTGGGCGTGGTCATAACTTACGTGAAAAGGAACAAGACGCCACGCTGCACGCCGAAATCAAAGCCATTCGCCAGGCAAACCAACACCTTGGAAGCTGGCGACTCGAAGACTGCTAAGTCAGTTTGTAGACCACGCTTCGCCAGAACGTATTTGCCAAATAGCAAAACATAAATTGAATTTAGGATAACTAAATATATAAAAAGTTTATGTGATGTTATTTTATAAAATAAAAAAGTAAATAGATATAGTATAAACAATATCAAAAACGGTCAGGTCATAGAAATATGATCTGACTGTTTTTCATCTGTGGAATGAAGTGTTAGTTTTATGATATAATATAAAGGATTAACAGAGATGAGAAATGATGGGGGTTGCCTAAATCCTTAAAAGATGCATACCCTAAATGCCCTTTGCACACCCCTAATTCAAAAAAGGAGATAATTGTATGATAAGACTCATTGCCACAGATATGGACGGGACTTTTTTAGATGACAAGGGTCAGTTTGATATGGAGCGGCTCAAGCACCTGCTAGCTCAGTTTAGAGAAAAGGGCATCTACTTTGCTGTTGCCAGTGGTCGAGGGATTCTCTCTCTTGAGAAGCTCTTTCATGAAGTTCGGGATGATATTATCTTTATCGCAGAAAATGGTAGCCTAGTAGAGTTTCAAGGAAAAGATCTATACGAAGCAACCATGCCAAGAGAATTTTATCTAAAGGTATTTGACAAGCTTAAGGAGTCGCCTTTTGTCAATATCAATGAGTTGCTTCTGACAGGGAAAAAAGGCTGTTATGTGCTAGAGACAGTAGATCCGACTTATCTCTCTTTCAGCGCTAATTATAATGAAAATATCCAAAAAGTTGCTGATTTTAGTGAGATTACAGACGAGATTTTTAAATTCACGACCAATTTCAGCGAAGAAACAGTGGCCGACGGCGAAGCCTGGGTCAATGAAAATGTCGCAGGTGTCAAGGCGATGACAACAGGCTATAAGTCGATTGATATCGTGCTGGACTATGTGGATAAAGGCGTGGCTCTTGTCGAGCTAGCTAAGAAGCTAGGCCTAGAAATGGACCAGGTCATGGCTTTTGGCGATAACCTCAATGACCTGCATATGATGCAGGTGGTGGGGCACCCGATTGCACCAGAAAATGCACGGCCGGAAATTTTGGCAGTTGCGAAAGAAGTGATTGGCCACCATGCGGCCCAATCTGTTATGACCTACATGGAGGGCTTATAATGGCTGATATTAAATTGATCGCTTTGGACTTGGACGGGACGCTTTTGACTACGGATAAAAAGATTTCTCAAGGGAATCTGGCAGCGCTCAAAGCGGCTCAGCAGCAAGGTGTCAAAGTTGTATTGACCACAGGGCGTCCGCTTAAGGCTATGGAATTTTTCCTGCATGAGCTGGGCACTGATGGTCAGGCAGATGAATACACCATTACCTTTAATGGTGGTCTAGTTCAGCGCAATACAGGCGAAATTTGGATAAAACAGTTTTTGCCTACGATGATGTAGCTAGAATTTATGAAGAGACTGAGAAATTGGGTCTGCCTCTGGATGCGATTGATGGGGGCTTGGTTTATCAGATTCAATCAGACCAAGTATCGCTCTATGCGGAGTTTAATCCAGCTCTGAACTTTGAATCCATTGCTTTTGAAGACCTTTCTAGCCAAATTACCTACAATAAGTGCGTCACAGCCTTTGCTCAGGAACCGCTGGATGCAGCCATTCCTCATATTGCGCCCGAACTGTTTGACCAGTATGAGATTTTCAAATCACGGGAAATGCTGCTGGAATGGTCACCGAAAAATGTCCACAAGGCGACTGGTTTGGAGAAACTGATTGCCCACTTGGGAATTGATAAAAGCCAAGTTATGGCCTGCGGTGACGAAGCCAATGATCTGTCAATGATTGCTTGGGCTGGGCTAGGAGTTGCCATGCAAAATGCTGTGCCAGAAGTCAAGGAAGTCGCAGAAGTTGTCACTCCGATGACCAATGATGAAGATGCAGTTGCTTGGGCCATTCGGAAATATGTATTGAAGGAGAACTAAAGAATGGGATTATTTGACCGTCTTTTTGGACGTAAAAAAGAGGAACTTGAAGAAAAGCCCCAGTTAGAGGAGCAGGCAGAGGAGAGTTATCAGACTACAGAGACTGAAGTCCCATTTGAGGCAGAATCCCAGCCTCTTGCTGCTTCCAATGAAGAAACAGCGGAAACTCAGGAAGTAGAGTTTGTGTTAGAAGAGAAGATAGAGTCTACAGATTCAGCAATTTCTGAGCAGGAATTTGCCCCAACTACTCAACAAGCTGACTTATCTGAACCAGTGCTTGAAGACGAGGAAAGTCCTGAACAAGTTTTGGCTGAGGCAGAAGAGCAGTCTGAAACTTCAGCAAATCAAGCGTTGGAAAGTAGTAGCGAATCAGAAGCGGCGACTGAAAGCAGAGATTATTACCAAGAATTACAGGAACGTTTGGCTGCAGCGAGAGAGCAAATTAACTACGAATCAGAGCAAGAAGTATCTAGTGAGCAGGAAGCAAGCACTTCTTCAAAAAGTAGACTCGACCGAGTATGGAGAAGAGGCAGAGGAAGAACTGACTCCCGCAGAAACATCTGAGAGTTCTACTGAATACCAAGAAGAGAGTGTTCAAGACAAGTATGACCGCAGTCTAAAAAAGACGCGGACTGGCTTTGGTGCTCGTCTCAATGCCTTCTTTGCTAATTTCCGCTCAGTTGACGAAGATTTCTTTGAAGACTTGGAAGAATTGCTGATTACCAGTGATGTCGGTGTGCAGGTAGCTTCCAATCTAACTGAGGACTTGCGCTATGAAGCACGCCTGGAAAATGCTAAGAAACCAGAAGCCTTGCGCCAACTAATCATTGAAAAATTGGTCGATATCTATGAGAAAGATGGCCGCTTTAATGAAAAAATCAATTTCCAAAACGGTTTGACTGTCATGCTCTTTGTCGGAGTAAATGGCGTAGGCAAGACGACCTCAATCGGTAAATTGGCCTATAAATACAAGCAAGAAGGTAAAAAAGTGATGCTGGTGGCAGCAGATACCTTCCGAGCTGGAGCAGTTGCCCAGCTGGCTGAGTGGGGTCGCCGAGTCGATGTGCCTGTTGTGACTGGTCCAGAAAAGAGCGATCCAGCCAGTGTCGTGTTTGACGGTTTAGAAAGGGCCAAGGCTGAAAATGTCGATATTCTCATGATTGATACAGCAGGTCGCTTGCAAAATAAGGACAATCTCATGGCAGAGCTGGAAAAAATCGGTCGCATTATCAAGCGGGTGGATCCAGCAGCGCCGCACGAAACCTTCCTAGCTTTGGATGCTTCCACTGGTCAAAATGCGCTGGTTCAGGCCAAAGAATTTTCAAAAATTACGCCTGTGACAGGTATTGTCCTGACTAAGATTGACGGAACTGCGCGCGGTGGTGTTGTGCTTGCCATTCGTCAGGAACTGGATATTCCAGTGAAGCTGATTGGTTTTGGCGAGAAAATTGACGATATCGGCGAGTTTAACTCTGAGAACTTTATGAGAGGTCTCCTAGAAGGTTTGGTGTAATAGTCTATCAATAAAGCCTAAATTGAAATCAAACTCTTCTATCAAAAAGTAATCAAAATAGATGAAAAGGTTTGCTTGTTGCAAGCCTTTTTTCTTCTTTTTTGATATAATAAGAAGAATAAAATGAAAGAAGGAAATCCAATCATGGGAAAACTTGAAGTTATTGCTCATCCACTAATTCAGCATAAATTGTCTATCTTGCGTCGTACAGATACCTCTACTAAAGCTTTTCGTGAATTGGTAGATGAAATCGCAATGCTGATGGGATACGAAGTTTTGCGCGATTTACCACTTGAAGATGTAGAAATTGAAACACCAATTACGAAAACAGTTCAAAAGCAGATTGCAGGGAAAAAATTGGCGATTGTCCCAATCTTGCGGGCTGGTATCGGTATGGTAGATGGTCTCCTGAGCTTGGTTCCTGCTGCTAAAGTCGGCCACATTGGAATGTACCGTGACGAAGAAACCTTGAAGCCAGTTGAATATTTGGTAAAATTGCCAGAAGACATTGACCAACGTCAAATCTTTGTTGTCGATCCAATGTTGGCTACGGGTGGATCTGCTATTTTGGCTGTAGATTCTCTGAAGAAACGTGGCGCAAGCAACATCACCTTTGTCTGCTTAGTGTCTGCTCCAGAAGGTGTTAAAGCCTTGCAGGATGCTCATCCTGATGTAGATATTTTCACTGCTGCCCTTGATGATCATCTTAATGAGCACGGCTACATCGTTCCAGGTCTCGGAGATGCTGGTGACCGCCTCTTTGGTACAAATAATAGCTAGAAGTTACAAAAAGGAAAGTTCTGCCAAACCGGTGGATTTGTGCTTTCTAAACCAAAGATAATCTCAGCGCTGCTTTCTGTCATCCGACAGAGAAAGCAAATATTTGACCTTTTTTGACCAAAAAGATATAATAATGAATAGATCGAATGAAGGAGAAAATATTCATGATTCCTGTAGTTATTGAACAAACCAGCCGTGGTGAGCGTTCTTATGACATTTACTCACGCCTTTTAAAAGACCGTATTATCATGCTGACAGGTCCTGTTGAGGACAATATGGCTAATTCTGTTATTGCGCAATTGCTTTTCCTAGATGCACAAGACAGCACCAAGGACATCTATCTTTATGTTAATACTCCGGGTGGCTCTGTGTCAGCGGGATTGGCGATTGTAGATACTATGAACTTCATTAAGTCTGATGTGCAGACGATTGTCATGGGAATGGCAGCTAGCATGGGAACTATCATTGCTTCTAGCGGTGCTAAGGGCAAACGATTCATGCTTCCAAACGCAGAGTATATGATCCACCAGCCAATGGGTGGTACTGGTGGCGGTACTCAGCAAACAGATATGGCCATTGCAGCAGAGCATTTGCTCAAGACTCGTAAGACCTTGGAGCAAATTCTTGCTGATAATTCTGGTAAATCGGTTGAGCAAATTCACGCAGATGCCGAACGTGATTACTGGATGAGTGCTCAAGAAACCTTGGAATATGGTTTCATCGATGAAATCATGGCTAATAATAATCTTAGCTAGTTTTCATTTATAACTAGGAAAAAATGCCCCATTTGTGGGCTTTTTTTGATATAATCAATAGAGTACAAATGACCAGAGAGGATTGTCATGTTTAAAAAAGAGGAACGAATGGGTTTCATCATTCATCTATACTATAATCGCGATGCAAAGAAGCTGGCTCATGTTGGAGATATTATTTATCATTCTAAGAAACACCGTTATTTGCAGCTTTATGTGGCAAAAGATCAGGCGGATTCTCTGAAGGAGAGCCTGTCAAAAGAGTCCTATATCAAAAAAATCCAGACTTGCGAGATCCAAAATCTGGATACGAATTTTGTTGGAAGTTTATTTAGAAACCAAGAAAACGCTATTATTTAAAAAAATGGCTTCTTTGGGTTGACAATTGTCAGATAATTCGGTATATTCTTACTATATCATTTGCAAACATAGCAAAAAACAAAATAGAGGAGATTATTCATGAAGAAAAAATTTGCACTTTCGCTTGTAGCTTTTGCTAGTGCTGCGCTTCTAGCAGCCTGTGGGGAAGTTTCTACAAACAACTCATCTGCTACTGGAACAGAAATCGGTAAAACACTTAAATTCGGTTTCAACTTTGAAGAAACTGGCGCTGTAGCGGCTTACGGTACTGCAGAACAACACGGTGCTCAACTTGCTGTTGATGAAATCAACGCAGCTGGTGGTGTAGATGGCAAGAAAATCGAAGTAACTGATAAAGACAATAAATCAGAAACTGCAGAAGCTGCAACTATTTCTACAAGCTTGGTAACTCAAGACAAAGTTAACACAATCATTGGTCCTGCAACTTCAGGTGCCGTCGCTGCCGCAATTGCAAATGCTGGTAAAGCAGGAGTTCCTTTGGTAACACCAAGTGCAACACAAGATGATTTGACAAATAAACAAGATTATTTGTACCGTGCAACCTTTACTGATGGTTACCAAGGTAAAATCATTTCTAAATATGTAACTGATACTTTGAAAGCTAAAAAAGTCGTTCTTTACTATGATAATTCAAGCGATTATGCAAAAGGAATGGCAGAAGCTTTCAAGAAAGAATACAAGGGTGAAATCGTTGCGACAGAAACTTTCGCTTCTGGTGACTCAGACTTCCAAGCAGCTTTGACAAATCAAAGGTAAAGACTTTGATGCACTGATTGTGCCAGGTTATTACACAGAAGCTGGTAAGTTGGTTAACCAAGCGCGTGGTTTGGGAATTAACCAAACAATCGTTGGACCTGATGGATTTAGCGATGCCAAATTCGTTGAGCAAGCAACTCCAGCAGCAGCAACTAATGTTTATTATGTATCTGGTTTCTCAACTTCAGGTGACATGACAGATAAAGCGAAGAAATTCGTTGCAGCTTACAAAGCTAAATATAACGAAGAACCTTCAATGTTTGCAGCCCTTTCATATGACGCAGTTTATATGGCAGCAGAAGCATCTAAGGGTGCAAAAACATCTGTAGATATTAAAGATAACCTTGCTAAGTTAAAAGACTTTGAAGGAGTTACTGGATCTATTACCATCGATAAAGATCACAATCCTGTGAAGACAGCCTTGATGATTGGTTTGAAAGATGGTAAAGTAGAAACTGTTGAAACAGTTAAACCTGAATAAAGGGTCTGAGGCTGGGGACAAACCCAGTCTTTGACTTGTTTCTTACTTGCTTATGATGTTTGAGTAGAGACGGCAAGACAAGGCTTCGTCTGAGATTGTTGTTTCTGCTCTTATTTTATATTAGAAAGAGTGGTGTGGAATGCTCGAACAATTTCTTCAGCAATTGGCTAATGGATTGATTTTGGGGAGTGTTTATGCGCTTCTAGCCTTGGGTTATACCATGGTTTATGGAATTATCAAACTGATTAATTTCGCGCATGGAGACATTTATATGATTGGTGCTTTTATGGGATATTACCTGATTAACACCCTTCACCTAAACTTCTTTATAGCCCTTATTTTATCTATGGTTGGAACAGCTATACTTGGTGTAGTGATTGAGTTCTTAGCCTATCGTCCTTTGCGCAATTCAACGCGAATTGCAGCCTTGATCACAGCAATTGGGGTCTCTTTCCTCTTGGAGTACGGGATGGTCTTCTTTGTAGGTGCCAATACTCGCTCCTTCCCTCAAGTGATTAAAACAGTGCGTTATACGCTTGGGCCAATTTCGATTTCCAATATTCAATTGATGATTTTGGGAATTTCTATTTTACTCATGGTTGGTTTGCAGTTTATTGTGCAAAAGACGAAAATGGGTAAAGCTATGCGGGCTGTTTCCGTGGATAGTGATGCTGCCCAGCTGATGGGGATTAATGTCAATCGTACGATCAGTTTTACTTTTGCCTTGGGTTCAGCCTTGGCAGGAGCAGCAGGGGTGCTGATTGCCCTTTATTACAACTCGCTTGAGCCACTGATGGGAATGACACCAGGTATCAAGTCTTTCGTTGCGGCAGTTTTGGGAGGAATTGGTATCATCCCAGGGGCAGCTTTGGGTGGTTTTGTAATCGGTTTGTTGGAAACTTTTGCAACAGCAGTTGGACTGTCAGATTTCCGTGATGCGATTGTGTATGCGATCTTGATTATCATTCTATTGGTTCGTCCAGCTGGTATTCTAGGTAAAAATGTGAAAGAGAAGGTGTAATGTATGAAAAATAATTTAAAAGTAAATGCGTTATGGCTTGCTCTGATTCTCTTTGGCTATCTATTGATGACAGTGCTTGCTAGCACAGGTATTCTCAATCCTTTCTATCTGCAAATCTTTGAGCAGATTGGGATTAATATTATCTTGGCTGTTGGCCTCAATCTTATCGTTGGTTTTTCTGGGCAATTTTCGCTTGGGCATGCTGGCTTTATGGCCATTGGTGCCTATGCAGTAGCTATTATGGGCTCTAAATCTCCAAACTATGCTACTTTCTTTATTGCTATGTTGGTTGGCGCTGTGATTGCAGGTGCAGTAGCTCTGCTTGTAGGTATCCCGACCCTACGCTTAAAGGGAGACTATTTGGCAATTGCGACGCTGGGTGTTTCTGAAATTATCCGGATTTTGATTGTCAATGGAGGTGACCTGACTAATGGTGCGGCAGGTATCCTATCCATTCCTAACTTTACCTCTTGGCAGTTGGTTTATGTCTTTGTCGTAATTACAACTATTTTGACTCTTAACTTCCTCCGCAGTCCTATCGGACGTAGCACCTTGTCTGTTCGCGAGGACGAGATTGCGGCAGAGTCTGTCGGTGTCAATACAACAAAAATTAAAGTCATTGCTTTCGTTTTTGGAGCTATTACGGCTTCTATTGCAGGTTCTTTGCAGGCTGGATTTGTTGGCTCTGTTGTACCAAAAGACTATTCCTTTATCAATACAATCAATGTCTTGATTATCGTCGTTTTTGGCGGTCTGGGATCAATGACTGGGGCAATCGTTGCGGCAGTAGTATTGGGTATCCTCAATATGCTTTTACAAGATATCTCAAGTGTTCGGATGATTGTTTATTCGCTTGCCCTAATCTTGGTGATGATTTTCCGTCCAGGTGGCTTGCTTGGTACTTGGGAATTTAGCTTGGCTAAGCTCTTTAAAAAGAATAAGGAGGTCAAAGAATAGTGGCACTTCTTGATGTAAAAAAATTAACCAAAAATTTTGGAGGACTAACAGCGGTTAGTGACGTAACTCTGGAATTGAACGAAGGGGAACTGGTCGGTCTTATCGGGCCTAACGGTGCTGGAAAGACAACTCTTTTCAACCTTTTGACGGGTGTTTATGAACCGAGTGAGGGAACGGTTACTTTGGATGGGCATTTGCTGAATGGCAAAACACCTTACAAAATTGCAACACTGGGTCTCAGTCGGACTTTCCAAAATATCCGTCTTTTTAAAGATTTGACTGTGTTGGACAATGTATTGATTGCTTTCGGTAATCATCATAAACCTCATGTGTTGGCTTCTTTCTTCCGTCTTCCAGCATTTTATAAAAATGAAGAGGAATTGAAAGCAAAAGCTCTGGAATTGCTGGCTATTTTTGACTTGGATAAGGAAGCAGAAACCTTGGCTAAAAATTTGGCTTATGGTCAACAGCGTCGTCTGGAGATTGTCCGAGCGCTTGCCACAGAGCCAAAGATTCTCTTCTTGGATGAGCCAGCTGCTGGGATGAATCCACAGGAAACAGCTGAGCTGACTGCCCTAATCCGTCGGATTAAAAATGAATTTAACATTACCATCATGCTGATTGAGCATGATATGAGTCTGGTTATGGAAGTAACTGAGCGCATCTACGTACTAGAATACGGTCGCTTGATTGCCCACGGCACACCAGATGAGATTAAGAATGACAAACGCGTTATTGAAGCTTATCTAGGAGGTGAAGCCTAATGTCCATGCTCAAAGTTGAAAATCTATCTGTCCACTATGGCATGATTCAGGCTGTCCGTGATGTCAGTTTTGAAGTCAACGAAGGAGAGGTTGTTTCCCTTATCGGTGCCAATGGTGCTGGTAAAACGACCATCCTCCGCACGATCTCTGGTTTGGTTCGCCCAAGTGCTGGGAAGATTGAATTTTTAGGTAATGAAATTCAAAAAGTGCCTGCTCAAAAGATTGTGGCTGCGGGGCTTTCACAGGTTCCAGAAGGGCGCCATATTTTCCCAGGTTTGACTGTCTTGGAGAACCTTGAAATGGGAGCTTTTCTTAAGAAAAATCGTGAAGAAAATCAAGCCAATCTCAAAAAGGTCTTCTCTCGTTTTCCACGCTTGGAAGAGCGTAAAAACCAAGATGCTGCAACCCTTTCAGGTGGTGAGCAGCAGATGTTGGCTATGGGTCGAGCGCTCATGTCTACTCCGAAGCTCTTGCTCTTGGATGAACCATCAATGGGGCTGGCGCCGATTTTCATTCAAGAAATCTTTGATATCATTCAAGATATCCAAAAGCAGGGGACAACTGTGCTTTTGATTGAGCAAAATGCCAATAAAGCACTGTCTATCGCAGACCGTGGTTATGTTCTTGAAACTGGAAAAATCGTTCTGTCCGGAACAGGCCAAGAACTTTTGACTTCTGACGAAGTCCGAAAAGCATATCTAGGTGGTTAAAAAGGTCCAGTGGACCTTTTTAAGTTGCAGATAAAGAAAACAGAGTTTTCTTCAAAATGTCTGGGAGACATTTTTAGGTTGTTGATAGAAAGTTACGATAGTAACTTAACATTTAGAAAAGGTCCAGTGGACCTTTTTAAGTTGCAGATAAAGAAAATAGAGTTTTCGTCAAAATGTCCAGTGAATTGTTTCAGGTTGCAGATGAGAACTCGCAGCAGCTAGTTTTCGCTTATTAAGGTCCAGTGGACCTTTTTTGTTTTCAAGATAAATTTGTTTATTTGGATGAGCCGATAGCTGTTTTTGCTTACAACCAAAGAGTTGCATTGGCAACTGTACGTTTTTTTAAAATTCGCTGGGCCCTTTTTAGATGAGGCTAGAGTTTCGTAGTAGAGTTTTCTTTGATGAAAGCCTCCATATTTTAGGTACTGTGGTAGTAAGCGATGTAATAGTTTCAAACGGCCTGTTCTCTGAATCGGTTTCTTCATTTTAAGTATCGAGCGAAAATATGGTAAAATATGGGAGAAGAAAAATTGCTCGGGTCGAAATAAAGATTGGAAATTTCGAAAATAATTTGTCAAAGTATAGGATTTGCTTATAGGCGATAACTGGCGAGATGGAGAGTAATCTTAGCTTTTGATTGTGAAGTGAAGAAAGAAGCTGTTTTCTGTTCGTCTCTACACAATTCTCTTACGCAACTAGAATTCAATAAAGATATGCTTATCAGGGATAGAAAATGGTAATCGAGTTTCTTTGCTTGATGTGCTTGAGCGGGTAATATTAGTTTTTGAAAACATTTAAATAATTATAGAGGTTCAAATATGAAACTAGTCAGTGACAGGCTTTTGAAAAAGGTTATTATAAATCGATCGCCAGACAGCCATAAAGGCGACTATGGTCGCCTGCTCTTGATTGGCGGGACCTATCCCTATGGGGGAGCTATTATCATGGCTGCTTTGGCCGCAGTAAGGAGCGGAGCTGGTTTGGTGACTGTTGCAACTGAACGGGAAAATATTCCTGCCCTCCATGCCCATTTGCCAGAGGCTATGGCCTTTGATTTGTGGGAGCAAGAGCGACTGATGGATCAGATCCGCAAGGCTACTGTTATTTTAATCGGGCCGGGTTTGGCTGAAAATTCTTTAGAGAAATCGGTACTACAGCTGGTTTTACAGCTTGTGAACAAGCAACAAATCTTGATTATGGATGGGGGCGCTATCTCGCTTTTTGCCAAGCAAGCTCTGCCTTTTCCAAACTCCCAGACAATTTTTACCCCTCACCAGAAAGAATGGGAAAGCTTGTCTGGCTTGCCCATCGAGTCGCAGGACGAAAAATCTAGCCAAAAGGCTGTTGACCAATTTCCTAAGGGAACTCTAGTTGTACAGAAAAGGAATGGAACACGAGTTTCAGAGTGGGGAAAAGGATATTTATCAGCTGCAGGTTGGTGGTCCCTATCAAGCCACTGGCGGTATGGGAGATACCTTGGCAGGGATGATTGCTGGCTTTGCAGGTCAATTTCAGCAGGCTTCACTTCTTGAAAGAGTAACAGCTGCGACCTACTTGCATTCAGCCATAGCGGATGAATTAGCCAAAGAGGTTTATGTGGTATTACCGACAGAACTGAGTCAACGAATTCCAACTTGGATGAAGAATTTTAGTCAATAAATCTTAGGAGGCTTGGAAAAATCCGAGCCTCTTGTTGTGGATTAGGAAATCTTGCCTTAGTTAGGAGAAGTCTAAGATTTATCAACTTTCTCACATGATTACTTTTTTGATTTATATAAAAAAAAGTTAATACGATAGAAAACTTTTTTGTGCTATAATAAAAATAAAGTATGAGAGTTAAAAGTATAAAAACTATAAAAACTAGTAGAAAAGGATAAGTTCAAAAAGTCTTATGTCAGAGTTAAGGATAGCAATTGGAAAAAAAATTAGAGAATTAAGGGAACAACGGAAAATGACAAGAGAATTGCTGTGTGAAGATGAGACTCGTTTGACAGTCAGACAGCTGGCTCGTATTGAGGCAGGCGATTCGATTCCTAGTTTGCTAACCTTAGAATTCATTGCGCAACAGTTGCGCATTGAAATGTATCAAATTATCAAGGAAAGTACAAAATCTTAGTGATTTTTATCATGAAAATTGGGAACTTGGAAGCACTGACTTCCTCCATTTTTTGGTATAATAAAAGTTACGCAAATACTAGAAATAGAAAGGGAGCGACATGCCAGATTATTTATCGGTTTCGACCTTGACCCGTTATCTGAAGATGAAGTTTGACCGAGATCCTTATTTGGAACGGGTTTATCTGACAGGTCAGGTCTCCAATTTTCGCAAGCGCCCCAATCACCAGTATTTTTCCCTCAAGGATGAGAAGGCAGTTATTCAGGCAACTATCTGGTCAGGTGTTTATAAAAAGCTTGGTTTTGAACTAGAAGAGGGCATGAAGGTCAATGTTATTGGCCGTGTGCAGCTCTATGAGCCAAGTGGGTCCTATTCGATTGTCATTGAAAAGGCCGAGCCAGACGGCATTGGTGCCTTGGCTGTTCAGTTTGAGCAGCTCAAGAAAAAACTGGGAGAAGAAGGTCTTTTCCAAGATAAGTTTAAACAAGCCCTGCCTCAATTTCCTAAGAAAATTGGGGTGGTGACTAGTGCTAGTGGAGCTGTCATCCGAGATATCATCACGACAGTCAGCCGCCGTTTTCCTGGTGTGGACATTCTACTCTATCCAACCAAGGTTCAGGGCGAAGGAGCTGCCACCGAGGTAGCAGCCAATATCCGTCGAGCCAATGAGCGAGAAGATTTGGATGTTTTGATTATTGGCCGAGGCGGCGGATCCATCGAGGATCTTTGGGCTTTTAATGAGGAAATCGTCGTACGAGCTATATTTGAGTCCCAGATTCCGATCATTTCCAGCGTGGGGCATGAAACGGACACGACTCTGGCTGACTTTGTGGCAGACCGACGAGCAGCGACCCCAACAGCAGCAGCGGAATTGGCAACGCCAGTCACAAAGCTGGATCTTCTGGGGCATTTGAGTCAGCAGCAAAATCGTCTGGCAAATGCAGCTTTAAATCGTCTGGCTTACCAGCGGGAACGCTTGGACAAGCTGGCTTCCTCTGTTATTTCGGCAGCCAGAGCGACTTTATGATGGCTATCTGCAAAAGTTAGACCAGCTCAATCTACGATTAAAGCAAAAAATTCGCGAATATTATAGTGAAGAAGTCCAACAGGTCAAGATTCTCCAGCATCGCTTGGAATCTCTGTCACCTCTGCAGCAGGTGCAGCGCTATCAGGAGCAGGTGCACCAGCAAGAACGCTTGTTGCGTAGCAATATGGCAGTGATTTATGACCATAAGGCGGCTGAAGCCAAGCGGCTATCAGATGCGCTACTCATGCTGGATACTAGTCGTATTGTGGCGCGGGGCTATGCTATTATCCAAAAAAATGAAACAGTAATTGAGTCCAGTCAGGATATCAAGAAGAAGGACCAGCTGACCATTCTCATGCGGGATGGTCAGGTCCAAGTTGAGGTAAAAGATGTCAAAGACAAGAAATTTGAAGAAAATTTAGCTGATTTGGAAGCCATTGTCCAGAAGTTGGAAAATGGGGATGTGGCCTTGGAAGAGGCGATCGCAGAATTCCAGAAGGGCATGAAACTGTCTAAAGACTTGCAAAAGACGCTAGATCAGGCAGAGAAGACCTTGGTCAAGGTCATGCAGGCGGACGGCACAGAAACGGATATGGAATGACAAGAGAGCGTAAAATCAGGCAAATTGGCCTGACGATTCAAGAATTTTATCAGAGCAAGGAAGTGTCAGCGGATTTGACTGAGACCATTCTCTATTCTGTCGAGGCTGGTGGTAAGCGGATTCGACCTCTCTTGCTTTTGGAGTTGTTGGAGGGCTTTGGGTTGGAATTAACTCCCGCCTATTTTCAAGTGGCAGCAGCTCTAGAGATGATTCACACCGGCAGCCTGATCCATGATGATTTGCCAGCTATGGATAATGATGACTACCGTCGTGGGCGTTTGACCAGCCACAAGAAATTTGGGGAGGATATGGCCATTTTGGCGGGCGATTCCCTCTTTTTGGATCCTTATGGTTTGGTGGCAATGGCAGAGCTCCCTAGTCAGGTCAAGGTGGATCTGATAGCAGAGTTGTCTTTGGCGGCTGGATCTTTTGGTATGGTAGCTGGGCAGGTTTTGGATATGCAGGGCGAAGGTCGCAAGTTGACCATGGACCAACTCCAGACTATCCATGATAATAAAACAGGCAAGCTCCTAGCTTATCCTTTTGTAGCAGCGGGTATCATTGCTCAGACTGGTCAATCCGTCCTTGGGAAGCTCCGTCAAGCGGGAGAACTCTTGGGATTGGCTTTTCAGGTGCGGGATGATATTTTAGATGTGACGGCTAGTTTTGAGCAGATTGGTAAGACACCGCAGAAGGATCTGGTAGCTGAGAAATCGACCTATCCAGCCTTGTTGGGCTTAGATGGAGCTAGATGCTTTTTCGATGAAACATTGGAACAAGCAAAAAGCCTGCTGGAGCAACTAGAAACAGAAAGTGATTTTTCAGCGGAAGAAATTCAAAAAATAATAGAAAGTTTGAGACTGGATGGCTAAGGAGAGAGTAGATGTACTGGCCTATCGACAAGGCCTTTTTGAGACTCGAGAGCAGGCCAAGCGCGGAGTGATGGCAGGCCTAGTCGTGGCACTTGCTAATGGAGAGCGCTTTGATAAACCGGGTGAAAAAATCGATGATGCAACAGAGCTCAAGCTCAAGGGAGAAAAACTCAAGTATGTCAGTCGTGGCGGCCTGAAATTAGAAAAAGCTTTGCAAGTGTTTGGCCTTTCGGTGGCAGACCGAGTGGCCTTGGATATTGGAGCTTCGACCGGCGGATTTACTGATGTCATGTTGCAGGCGGGAGCACGATTGGTCTACGCTGTTGATGTCGGCACCAACCAGTTAGCATGGAAACTTCGCCAAGACGAACGGGTCGTCAGCATGGAGCAGTTCAATTTTCGTTATGCGGAGCCAGCTGATTTTGACTTTCGGCCCAGCTTTGCCAGCATTGATGTCAGCTTTATCTCGCTCAGCTTGATTTTGCCGGCCCTCTATCAGATTTTAGAAGAGGGAGGTCAGGTCGTGGCCTTGATTAAGCCTCAGTTCGAGGCTGGCCGCGAGCAGATTGGCAAGAAGGGAATTATCAAGGACAAGAAAGTTCATTTGGCGGTGCTGGAAACTGTGACAGCCTTTATGCTGGAAGCAGGTTTTTCAGTCAAAGGTTTGGATTTTTCTCCAATTCAAGGCGGGCATGGAAATGTTGAATTTCTAGCCTTTCTGGAGAAAAGTGTACAGCCGATAAATGACTTGGAGCAAGACTTAGTCGCTGTCGTAGAGGCAGCCCACAAGGAATTTAAAGATGAAGAAGAAAGATAGATTAGAGAAGATCAGACGATTTGTCAACGAGTTTGAGATTGGTACCCAAGAGGAAATTGTAGAACATCTCAGGGAGTCTGGTATTACAGCGACACAGGCAACGGTTTCACGAGATATCAAGGAGCTAGGGATTGTAAAAATCCCTTTTTAAAGATAATACCTATATCTATGAGCTTCCTAAAACAGCTAGTAATAGTCTGAAGTTGGCTGAAAAATAATATTTTTGGCCTGTCAAAATCTAGGAAATATGCTCAATCTTAACCTAATACCAGGAAGTGCGGCGGTAGTCAAGCGTTATCTGAGTAAAGAATTTGCTGAGGAAATTTTTCAGCATCATTGCGGATAACGACAGTATCCTAATCGTTGCAGTGAGTGAAAGTGCAGCCCAAAAAGTCACGGCTGAAATCAATAATTGGTAGGAAAGCCTATGTTATTAGAAATTTCGATTAAAAAAATTTTTGCCATTATTGAGGAGATATCCCTTAATTTTTGAGCAAGGTATGACGGTGTTGACCGGGAAACCGGAGCCGGCAAGTCTATTATTATTGACGCCATGAACATGATGCTGGGCAGCCGTGCGACGACGGATGTGATTCGTCATGGGGCGGTCAAAGCTGAGATAGAGGGACTTTTTTCGCTGGAAAATAGCAGAGATTTGCGAGAGATTTTTGAGGAGCAGGGCTGGGATCTGACCGATGAGCTGATCATCCGTCGGGAAATTCTACAAAACGGCCGCAGTGTCAGCCGTATCAATGGTCAGATGATCAATTTATCTGTTCTAAAGGCTGTCGGTCAGCATTTGGTGGATATTCATGGTCAGCACGATCAAGAAGAGCTGATGAGATCTCAGCTTCATATTGCCATGCTAGATGAGTTTGGATCAGCAGACTTTTTGCATCTCAAAGGCCGCTATCAGGAAACCTTTGACCGCTATCGAAGCCTGCGCAAGCAAGTCCTGACTTTGCAGAAAAACCAGCAGGAGCATAAGGCCAGAATTGAGATGCTGGAGTTTCAGATGGCGGAGATTGAGAGCGCAGCCCTCAAAAGCGGTGAAGATATTGCCCTGCATCAGGAGCGGGATCGATTGCTCAACCACAAGCTCATTGCCGATACGCTGACCAACGCCTATACCATGCTGGATAATGAAGATTTTTCCAGTCTGACCAATGTCCGCTCAGCTATGAATGACCTTGAGTCTATCGAGGATTACGATCCAGCCTACAAGGAGCTTTCAGGCAGCTTGTCAGAGACTTATTATGTTTTAGAGGATGTCAGCAAGCGCCTAGAAGACATTTTAGATGGACTGGATTTTGACGGAGATCGGCTGCTGCAGGTGGAGAGTCGCTTAGACTTGATTAACAGCATCACACGTAAATACGGTGGCCAAGTAGATGATGTGCTGGAATACTTTGCGCAGATTTCCAAAGAATACAGCCTTTTAACTGGCAGCAACTTGTCCTCAGAGGATATGGACCGAGAGCTGAAAGCCTTGGAGAGAGAGAGCTGGTAGAGCTGGCCCAGGAGCTGAGTCAGGCTCGTCATGGCCTAGCAGCCCAGCTGGAAGCAGAAATCAAGCAAGAGCTGCAGGATCTCTACATGGAAAAGGCGCGCTTTAAAGTGCAGTTCAGTAAGGGCAAGTTCAACCGTGAAGGCAATGAACAAGTAGAATTCTACATCTCGGCAAATCCTGGCGAGGATTTCAAACCTTTGGTGAAAGTTGCGTCTGGCGGGGAGCTCTCCCGTCTCATGTTGGCTATCAAGTCTGCCTTTTCTCGTAAGGAAGGCAAGACCAGCATTGTCTTTGACGAAGTGGATACGGGCGTTTCTGGCCGTGTGGCTCAAGCCATCGCTCAGAAGATTTATAAGATTGGCTCCAACGGGCAAGTTTTGGCTATTTCCCATCTGCCGCAGGTCATTGCGATTGCCGATTATCAGTTCTTTATTGAAAAGATTTCGGATGAGAATTCGACCGTCTCAACGGTTCGCCTGCTGACAGCTGACGAGCGTGTTCAGGAAGTTGCTAAGATGCTGGCTGGTGAAGATGTGACGGAAGCTGCTTTGACGCAGGCTAGAGAATTATTAAAAAAATAAACAAGCGAGACTGAGACACGAGTGTTTCGGTCTTCTTTAGAAAGTGGCGACTATGACAGAATATTTTGTAATCGGTGATGTCCATGGCAAGGCTGGTATGCTTGATGAATTGCTCCAGCACTGGGACGGTCGCAGTCAACTAGTCTTTCTAGGCGATTTGATCGATCGTGGCGAGGACAGCCGAGCAGTTTTGGAGCGGGTCAAGAATCTAGTGGAGCAGAAAGGAGCTATCTGTCTGTCTGGCAATCATGAGTATATATTTCTAACTTGGCTGGACAATCCTGAAAAATCTTATGACCACTACCGACGCAATGGCGGTGACACGACGATTAATTCTCTTTTAGGTCGACCTCTCAATGCTCCTGTAGATGGAGTGGCAGACGCGGAACGTGTCAAGACTGAGGCGGCTGATTTAGTAGAGTTTATTCGTCAGATGCCTTTCCTATTGGAGACAGAGCAGTACATTTTTGTCCATGCTGGCCTAGATTTGGAACTGAAAGACTGGCGAGAGACCAGTGATTATCAGAAAGTTTGGATTCGAACGCCTTTTCACGAAGGCAGCAATCAGACTGGCAAAAGGATTGTCTTTGGCCATACACCGACATTTTACCTCTTGCATGAGGCACCGGGAACTGACCAGCTATGGATGACTGAGGATGGCAAGATTGGCATGGATGGCGGAGCTGTCTATGGAGGAGTCCTCCACGGAGTTCTCTTTGGCTATAATGGCATCATAGAGCACTATGCGATTAGAAATGATGGTTTTGCTGCGGAGGACTGAGAAGGTATCTACAAATGCCAAAATAGTTTAACTTACTAGCGTCTCGAATATTCCCTGCCAATAGAAAGAAATCAAAAAGATTGAAGAAGCGTAGCCTAGCTATCTTTTTCAATCTTTTTTTGTTTGGATGAGATAATTTTTGCTGAAAAAAATAGGCCAATGCATATAGTTATATAGGTTAAATTTCCTATCCTATAAGTAATCATAAACCCTTAAATAATAATTCAAAATATATGCAATTCCTCTTCTTTATGCTATAATAGTTATCGAAAAAGCAAAAAGGAGGAAAAGATGTTTTTTCAGGATAGAAAGATAAAGTATTCAATCCGCAAATTATCAGTTGCTACTGTATCACTTGCGATTGGATTTTTGTTTGCACCCGCAGCGATTGGAGCGGGTCAAGTAGCCCATGCGGATGAGCTTGTGGCTACAGCTCAAGTAGAAAATAAGTCAGAAAATCAAGTCTCGGTGGGAACTTCTGAACCAGCGAAAACAGAAACTCAAGAGACTGTCTCAGTAACGCCTTCTGCACCCGTGCAAGTAGAAAGTAAAGAGGCTATCACAACAACAGTTCCTGCGCCAGCACAGACAGAAACGCAAGGGGATAACCAAGCCTCATTGAAATCTGCTACGCCTGCTGAGACAGAGGCAAGTCAAGCGACAGATTCGACTACTTTTAAAAATGCTCAGCCAGCTACAGGCACAAGCCAGCCAGCTGCAGCCACTGCTCAACCTGCTTCAGCAAATGCAAGTCTAAACAAGAGCGCTTTAGAGAACTACCTCAAAAACTTGCGCAGCAAGGACTTTTCAAGTAAGACAGACGATAGTCTAGAAATCTTGAATGGCGTAATGACGGCTGCTGATGGTGTGCTTCAAACTGCAACAAAGCAAGAAGAAATTGATAAGGTTTATCGCAATCTCGTGAACTTTGTCAATTCTGGTCTTCGTGATAAATCCGAAGTTCATCCCAGATCAGGATAAAACTCCTCGCTCAGCACTTTATGAGTTTGAAAGTGCTACACCAGGAAAAACAACTCCGCTTGCTCTGAACTACTTGAAGCCAGAAGATACAAAAATCTACAAAAAGGGCGATAAAGTAAAGGCCATCCAGCCAACTGAAACAACTTATGTAGAGTATGATGGAAGTGGTAGATGGACCTTTAAGGGCTATGACCATGATAGTCAGGTGATTGACAAAGATGATGTTTTCTTCACAGGTAAGTGGGAATTTACGCCGACACCATATAAGGCTACCTATAGAGCGGTTAATGGCTCACCTGGAAAAACTCCGCCATCTTATGTTGCAAATTGGAGTCCAGAAGATAGAAGAAGATTTGCTGAGGGTGAAGTAGTAAAAGCACAAGAATTTCACTATGTTTTTTATACTTCAGAAGAATTCCCTAACCGAAAAGGCTATTGGGCTTTGACTGGCTTTGATGCTCCAAGTAAAGTGGCAAACAATGGCGATGTGGAGTTCGTTGGAACTTGGAAATACTTTGAGGATGTCACTGTATCCTACAAGCCTATGAACCAGCACGATTTTGAGAATTTTTATCATTTACCAAGTAGTCCTAAGACCTCACGTGACGAATATAAATTACCTCTTCCTAAGGAGATAAAAGATCTAGAAAGTAAGCTATACGATTACAAGCTTTCTCTCAATCAGTTTGATAAACGAGATGAGCATTTACCTCAAGATATACTGGACACGGTAGCTGCTTTGCTCCGCTATGATGAAACTCAAAATCTCTACAAACCCTTTTATGATGCGGAAAATGAAGGAAATTGGACCTTTGAGGAAGATGTAGTAGATTTAACCTTCAGTCGTGAACTAGAGCGGGCGGCTACATATGGGGAAATACCAAAAGTTACAATACCATTGGAGTTTGTATTTAAAGGGGTTCCTCGGAAACCGACTTATGAGTTTATCAGCGATAGCTCAGATAAGCCTCTTCCAGCGGAAATTAATAATTTGAAGCCAACAAATATGCCTGAATGGGAGTATGCAAAGAGAAAGCAATACCCGAAAGGTGAGATGGTTCAGTCTGTTAGACCGACTCAAGAGTCCTACTATGATGCAGTTAACAAGGGTACCTGGACCTTTACAGGCTACGATTTTACTGAAAAACCAGTAAGCGAGTGGGATCACAAAGGATGGAACCTTAAGTTCACAGGTACTTGGACTTTTGTAGCAGACAAGTATTCAGAAAACTATGAGTTCATCAGTAAGGATCCTAGCCTATCTCTACCAGAGGAAGTTAAAGCCCTAACGCCAAGTAATACAAATACCTATAATGATGGCGATACTGTAAATGCAGTAGCTCCCCTTAAGACGACCTACATGGACTTTGCCAACAAGGGAACTTGGAAATTTGAAGGCTATGACGCTGATAGTAAAGTGGTCAATAAAGATAAGGTCCTCTTTACAGGTACTTGGTCCTTCACACCACACAGAGATAAGGTTGTTTCCTTTAATTTTGTCAGTGATACTCCAGGGAAGACTATTCCTGATGATTTGAAGGCACAAATCCCTGCTCCTATCACGACATCTCCAGATGAGTATTCTGATAATGTCAAGAATGTCCTTCGCGATTTTTACACATACACAGATGAAGAAAATGATGGTACATGGGTTTCTAAGCAACCTGAGGAAGTGGAAAAGCCAACTGACGATGAGGACTCTACTTACACTCTCCACTGGACCTTTGAACCGACCAAGCGTAGTGTTTACTATGACTTCTATACAGATTCAAAAGATGATTCTGGTCAAACGATCTATCCGCCATCAACGTTGTATGATCTAATCACTTACGAAAGAGAATTTGTCAAGGGTGAAAAAGCTCGCGTTAAAATGCCATCTAAAACAAGATTTGAGGATCCTGATGGCCGAGGGACTTGGGTATTTGATGACTACTATGAAGATGATAATACGACTATTTCTCCACGTGTGAAAACAGTCGGGGCAGGAGACGTTATCTTTAGAGGGAAATGGATTTTGGTTCCTACCAATCAGTCTGATACGATCTATAGAGTAGAGTATAAATTTACTAACTCGACTCCTGCCTACCCTCTTCCAAACAAGATTCGCAATATGCTTCCAGCTGGCACTGATTTCGTTGCACGAGCTGACGATTACAAAGATGCCAGCAAGCTTGACACATCTACAGTAACTGTTCCGACAGGCACTTGGACCTTCCATGGTTTTGATGCAGATAAATACGGAAAAGCTATTGCAGGTACGAACGTGAAGACCATCACAGGAACTTGGAGCTTTACGCCAAATGGTATAGACTATCAGTTCCAATCAACTAATCCTGATTTCGTATTACCAGATCATATCACCAAGTTGACTCCGAAAAACCCAATTGATTATAAGATGGGCGGTCTGTTCCTTACAGAAGTAAACGCTGAGCAACCAAGTGAAACGACTTATGTTGACACAGCAAACAAGGTAACTTGGACATTTGCAGGATACGATAAAGAAAAGATCGTTGTGGCAAAAGGTAGACAGACTTTCCTTGGAAGCTGGGTACCTACTCCAAATCCAGAATATGTATTCAAATCTTCTAAAGCAGGTGTTCCATTGCCACAAAGTATTTTGGGAATGTTGCCAAGTGATGAGGCTTCTTATAAGGTTGGTGACACCATTGTAGCCAAACAACCTGCTAAAGAATCAGTAGTTGAAGAAGAAAAAGACTATGTCTGGACCTTCAAAGGTTACGATCAGAAGAATGCGACATATAATGGAAAGCGCGTGACATTTACAGGTATCTGGGAAGCAACGCCTAGACCGCATCATGTAAGCTATACTTTTGAAAGCGAAACGGCTGGTGTTGATTTGCCTGAATTTATCCAGAAGAAAGCACCAAAAGATGGCTCAACTTACTTCAATGGGACGAGAGTTTTTGCAGAAGATCCGACAACAAAGACTTACAAAGATGATGTGAATGATGGTAACTGGACTTTCGCTGGTTATGATGCCAAAAGTAAGATTGTGAAAAAAGCTGATTTGACTTTCACAGGTAAGTGGAAGTTTGAAGCCAACAAGTATCAAGCTACTTATCGCTTCGAGAGCGCAACAGCAGGTAAGCAACTTCCAGCAGCCATCGCAGCCTTGACTCCAAGCGACAGTGCAACTTATGTGAATGGTGCCTCTGTTTCCGCTCAGCAACCAGCGCAAGCGACCTACACAGACACAGTGAACGATGGCACATGGACCTTCAAGGGCTATGACGCATCTAGCGCCGTTGTCAACAAGGCTAATGTAGAATTTGTAGGTAAATGGACCTTTGAAGCCAACAAGTACCAAGCTACTTACAGCTTCGAGAGCGTAACGGCAGGTAAAGCTCTTCCAGCGGCTATCACATCCTTGACTCCAAGCGACAGTGCAACTTATGTGAATGGTGCCTCTGTTTCCGCTCAACAACCAGCGCAAGCGACCTACACAGATAGTGTGAACGACGGCACCTGGACCTTCAAGGGCTATGACGCAGCTAATGCAGTCGTGAACAAGTCCGATGTAGCTTTCGTCGGTAAGTGGGCCTTTGAAGCCAAGAAGTATCAAGCTACTTACCGCTTCGAGAGTGAGACAGCAGGTAAGTCTCTTCCAGCAGCCATCGCCGCATTGACTCCAAGCGACAGTGCAACTTATGTGAATGGTGCCTCTGTTTCCGCTCAACAACCAGCGCAAGCGACCTACACAGATAGTGTGAACGACGGCACCTGGACCTTCAAGGGCTATGACGCAGCTAATGCAGTCGTGAACAAGTCCGATGTAGCTTTCGTCGGTAAGTGGGCCTTTGAAGCTAACAAGTATCAAGCTACTTACCGCTTCGAGAGTGAGACAGCAGGTAAGTCTCTTCCAGCAGCCATCGCCGCATTGACACCAAGCGACAGTGCAAGATATGTGAATGGTGCCTCTGTTTCAGCTAAGCAACCAGCGCAAGCGACCTACACAGATACTGTGAACGATGGCACCTGGACCTTCAAGGGCTATGACGCAGCTAGCGCCGTTGTCAACAAGGCAGATGTATCCTTCGTCGGTAAATGGACCTTTGAAGCTAACAAGTATCAAGCTACTTATCGCTTCGAGAGTGCAACAGCAGATAAAGCTCTTCCAGCAGCCATCGCCGCATTGACACCAAGCGACAGTGCAAGATATGTGAATGGTGCCTCTGTTTCAGCTAAGCAACCAGCGCAAGCGACCTACACAGATACTGTGAACGATGGCACTTGGACTTTCAAGGGTTATGACGCAGCTAGCGCCGTTGTCAACAAGGCCGATGTTGAGTTTGTAGGAAAATGGACCTTTGAAGCTAAGCAAGCTCCTAGTCCGCAGCCGCAACCGGAACCAGCGCCACAACCGCAACCGGTTCCGAAACCAGAACCTCAGCCAAGTCCGGTTCCACCAGTGACTCCAGAAGTGAAACCAACTCAAGAGACTGCTTCAGCAGCTAAAGTTCAAACGGATCAGTTAGAGAAGAAGCCTGAAAGCAAACCTGTTCCAAATGCTAAGCCAGCTGTTCCAACTCCTGCAGGAGATAAGGCCAAACAAACGGCCTTACCAAATACAGGTAGCACTGCTCCAGTTTCAATCGCGGGAGCGACGACAAGTGCTCTTCTTGCGGGTCTAGGATTCATGATTCTTGGTCACAAGCGCAAAGATGATGAGGCTTAAAAAGGTATCTCCTTGATGTTACCTTTGGCTAGTGCCTCAATCAAATCATTAAGAGTCTTCTAAGTAGTGTTTGACTTAGAAGGCTCTTATTTTTCTGAGATTTATGGATTAAGCCAAGATTGATTCACAAAAATTAGGATTTTTTGGTATAATAGAGTCAATAATAGGATAAAAGTAGGGAAAATATGACAAAAATTAAAATTGTGACAGACTCTTCGATTACGATTGAGTCTGAACTAGCAAAAGATTTGAATATTACAATAGTTCCTTTGACAGTCATGATTGACGGTGTAGTCTACTCGGATGCAAATTTGAAAGAGGGAGAATTCCTTCGGTTGATGAAGTCTAGTAAAAATCTACCTAAGACTAGCCAGCCACCAGTTGGAGTATTTGCTGAGGTTTTCGAAGATTTGTCAGCGGAAGATGTCCAAATTATCTCGATTCACATGTCTCATGCTTTATCTGGCACTGTAGAGGCAGCTCGTCAGGGTGCTACCTTGGCTAAGGCTGATGTAACAGTTGTCGATAGTTCTTTCACGGACCAAGCGATGAAGTTCCAAGTCGTTGAGGCTGCTAAAATGGCAAAAGTCGGAGCGACTTTGGAGGAGATTTTAGAAAAACTTGAGGAAGTCAAAGCCAAGACGGAGCTATACATCGGCGTATCAACCTTAGAAAATTTGGTCAAAGGTGGTCGTATCGGCCGTGTGACCGGTCTGATTAGCTCGCTTTTAAATATTCGTGTCGTCATGCAGATGACAAATCATACCTTGACTCCTATTGTCAAAGGCCGGGGCGCTAAAACCTTTAAGAAATGGCTGGATGATTTGAAAGAGTCTCTGAAAGAGAAGGAAATTGAAGAAATCGGAATTTCCTATGCGGGTGGACCAGAATTTGCTAATCAAATGAAGGAAGAGTTACAAGAATTTGTTGAAAAACCAATCCCTGTCTTAGAAACAGGTTCCATCATCCAAACTCACACTGGAGAAAATGCATGGGCCGTTCTAGTTCGCTATAAATAAGGTAAATTATTTGTAAAATGTCTGCTTAAGACTTGACCTAGACGCTTTTTTTAGATATGATAATATCTGTTAGGGTTATTAACCCAGAAAAAAATTGGAGGATTTGTTAAATGGCTAACAAACAAGATTTGATCGCAAAAGTGGCAGAAGCTACAGAATTGACTAAAAAAGATTCAGCAGCAGCAGTTGACGCTGTATTTGCAGCAGTTACAGAATACCTTTCAAAAGGTGAAAAAGTTCAATTGATCGGTTTTGGTAACTTTGAAGTTCGTGAGCGTGCAGCACGTAAAGGTCGCAACCCACAAACTGGTAAAGAAATCACAATCGCAGCTTCTAAAGTTCCAGCTTTCAAAGCAGGTAAAGCTCTTAAAGACGCTGTTAAATAAGACAAAAATTAAAAGCCCATTGTATCAAGCTTCTAGCTTGTACAGTAGGCTTTTTCTTATGTTTTGGCATAACATCAATCATTTTTCCTAAGCTTCTAGAAGACGCAGTATTTGTTTGTTAGAGAAGACAGCAAAAATCAGGATGATCCTCCTGCTCAACTTAAAATATGATATAATGTAGCTAAGAAATGGGGGTAACTATGTATTTAAAAAAAGTAATAACCTTTTTAACCATGCTTGCAGCTGTCATGGCTTTGACAGCTTGCTATTATCCAAGGAAAAGAGTTCCTAGGTCTGAAGCCTCTTCTGTCCAAAAGGTGAAAATACCAAAGAAATCAGAATCGACGAAGGCTACAGGCTCTAGTCAGCAAGAAAAATCAAAGAGTAGCCAGACTGCTCCAGCTTCTGAGAGTAAGGCTACAAGTTCGCCAGATGAAGTGACGGATGGCTTGCCTCAAGATGCACAGTCTGCCAATAAAGACAAAATTTACGCAACAGGCGATGGCAAGGTCTCTTATCGCTCTTTTGAAGGAGGATTTAGTGCTCAAACGCCTGATTTCAAAGGCTATACAGAGGAGCAAGTCAAAAAGGTTCTTGGCGAGCCAGAGGCCGTCATAAAGGATCCGAATTATATTAAGGACACTTTTAAAGCTCAGGAGTTAGAAAATATAAAAGAACTCTATCGAGGTCAGCATGTGACGGAAGAGCAGGCAAAAGCTTTCTATGTAACAGCAGCGGATATTGCTCAGGCAGCTAGCTTGAACCAAGACTATCAGTTGGAGAGTGATTATATTTTATATAGCTATAAGCAACATAAAATTAATCTGATTTTCTCTAAAGGAGAGTTGTATTATATGACCCCCAATCCTGATTATCTTTATTTTAAATAATCTTAGAAAATTCTTGCGCTAGTTTACTAGGCTTGCTATAATAGCTAAAACGAAATGAGAAGGAGCAAGGATGAAAGCTTATACGAATGTCAATCTGGTGACCTGTGACAGCGAATTTCATGTATATCGGGAAGGGTTGCTGGTTGTGGAAGATGAACGCATTGCCTACTGTGGCCCCTATGACGAGGCTTGGCTAGAACAATGCAGCGAGCTAGTGGATTATGAGGGTGCTTGGATCATGCCAGGCCTGGTCAACTGCCATACGCACTCAGCCATGACCTTGCTGCGCGGGATTCGTGATGACAGCAATCTGCACGAATGGCTGGAGGACTATATTTGGCCAGCAGAAAGCCAATTCACATCGGATCTAACAACCAAAGCTGTCCAGCTGGCTCTAGCTGAAATGATCCAGTCGGGAACAACGACTTTTAACGACATGTATAATCCTCAGGGAGTGGAGATTGACCGGATTTATCAGGCTGTGCGGCAGTCAGGTATGCGCTGCTATTTCTCACCAACCCTCTTTAGCTCAGCAGCTGAAACGGCAGCAGAGACTCTGGCACGTACTCGGGCCATTATTGAGGAAATCCTCGCTTATGAAGATGAAGATTTTCAGGTCATGGTGGCGCCGCATTCGCCCTATGCCTGTGACGAAGATCTACTCAAGGGCAGTCTTGAGCTAGCGCGTGAGCTGGATTTGAAGCTTCATATCCATGTGGCAGAGGCTCAGGAAGAAAATAAAATCATCCTGGAGCGCTATGGTAAAAGACCTCTGGCTTTCTTAAAAGAATTGGGCTACTTGGAGCAGCCAGCCATTTTTGCACATGGAGTTGAGCTGCATCCTTCAGAGATTGCGGATTTAGCGGCTTCACTAGTCAGCATCGCCCACAATCCTATCAGCAACCTCAAACTGGCTTCTGGAGTAGCTCCGGTGACAGACTTACTAGCAGCTGGAGTGACCGTTGGCCTAGCGACAGACTCTGTCGCTTCTAACAATAATCTGGATATGTTTGAAGAAGGTCGGACAGCAGCCCTCCTTCAGAAGATGCGAGCAGGTGATGCAACCCAGTTTACGATCGAGCAGGCCTTGAAAGCTTTGACCATTGAAGGAGCAAAGGCGCTGGGATTGGATAACAAAATTGGCAGTCTGGAAGCGGGTAAGCAAGCCGATTTCATTGCCATTCAGCCTAAGGGACGACTTCACTTCTATCCTTTGGAAAATATGCTGTCGCACCTAGTGTACGCAGTCAAGGGTAGCGACGTTCAGGATGTCTACATTGCTGGGCAGCAGGTTGTCCGAGACGGCCAAGTGCTGACCGTTGATCTAGAATCGTTCCGTTAAAAAGAAAAGCCGAGTTTGTCTCGGCTTTTATGTTGGTCAGGAGAGCTCTTTTCACTTTCTGCTGGCTAACAGTTTCTTTGTCAAAGAAAAACTCTGGGTTACCCCAGAGTTAGTAATAGTTTTAAGCTTTCTTTGATTTAGAAATATAGAATAATTGTAGAACGATACCAAGGAGTGCCATGCCAATAACGATGTAGAAGGCCATTGAATAGTCTCCCTTGTTTGCTTGGGCAAGTCGAGCACCCAACTGTGGTCCGGCAATAGCTGCAACACCATAAGCTGTGAACATCCAGCCATAGTTTGTACCGACGTTGGCCACGCCCCAATTTTCGGCTGTAATACCTGGGAAAGATCCAAGGAAGCCACCAAAGGACAGGGCGACAAGCATGACGCCTAAGATTGCAAGGATGCTTCCTTCTCCTTTAAAGAGAGCGGTCAGTGCTAAGCCACCAGCGACAGCGCCAAACATGGCGATTACAGTAGGGTAGCGGCCGATTTGTCCGATACAGCTCCCCAGAAGATCCGTCCAAAAGTATTGGCAATAGAAACCAGCATAACGAATAGAGTTGCTTCTCCAACTAGTTTATATTGGTCAGAGATAGACGCTGCTGAACCGATAATCATCATACCACCAGTAGCACCTAAAATGTAGATGAGCCATAGCAACCAGAAGTTGCCTTCGCGCAGCATTTCTTTGTGAGTTTTGCCTGTCGGTGCAGAACTTCCTGCTACTGGAGCAGCTGCTGGAGCTTTTTCCATGACAAGAGAAGAGCAGCAGATAACGACAAGTAGGGCAATACCCAGAACTTTAAATGTAGAATAGACGCCCATTGAAGCGATGAGAGTTTTGGCAAGTGGTCCGATGATTAGTGGTCCAAGTCCAAAGCCCGCTGCGGTTAAACCACCCGCGAGACCTTTTTTATCAGGGAACCATTTGGTAGCGACAGAAGTTGAAGCACCATAGGCTGATCCGATACCGAGACCAAGGACAACTCCGTAGGTCAAGTAGAGTACAGGAAGAGAAGTTGCAAATCCTGTAGCAAACATACCCGCACCAAAGAGAATGCCTCCTAGAAAGACAAATTTCTTAGGGCCTAATGAATCGACTTTAGGTCCGAAAAGAATCATGCCGATTGGCACCATTGCAAAAGAGATACTGAAGGCTAGAGAGGTTTGAGCTTGCACCCATCCTTGGCTAGCATTGGCTTCCAGCAGCGCTTTTTGAAAAACAGACCAGGCGTATCCAGCACCTAAAGAAAGGTTGGTTAAGATAGCTGCTGCTAAAATGAACCAGCGATTTGGTGTTTTTTTCATAATGATATCCTCATTTATATATTTTTTCTAAAAAGTGATAGAAAACCAGCCGTATCCAAATGTTCTTCGGCATCTTTTCTGCACAGCAGATAGAATAGCAGAAGTTTGGTTACAGAATTTCTTACGATAAAACCGATATATCAAAATTAAGCGCTTACATATTTGTTAACATCTCTATCATATCGTGCTTTGAGGCAAAAATCTACTTAATTAAAATGAATAGGTCTATTAGGCAGATTAATATTTTTCCTTATTTACAATCATTCTTAATAGAAAATCTATGTTTGTCATGATATAATGGAAATAAGCTAGAAATGAATGTAGATGGAGTATAGAGAAGATGCATGAAGAGTATGAAAAGAATTACCATGAAGTAATTGAACATCTAAGGCTGAAAGGTGTTCGAATCACAGAGACGAGAAAGGCTGTGATTGCTTTTATCATCAGCAGTCATGACCATCCTAGTGCAGAGATGATTTACCAAGCCCTCTTGCCTGAATTTCCCAATATGAGCTTGGCGACTGTTTATAACAACCTAAAAGTGTTGATTGATGAAGGCTTTGTCTCTGAGCTCAAAGTCCGAAATGATACGACGACCTATTATGATTTTATGGGACATCAGCACCTCAATGTTATTTGTGAAAAATGTGGTCGAATTGCGGATATGGACTTGGATTTGCCAGACGTTCAGCAGGAAGCAGCAGAGCAGACCGGTTATCAAATTACGAAGAGCCAGATGGTCGTTTATGGCATTTGTCCAGAGTGCGCCCAGCAAGAACAAGTGGCTAGCTAGAAGTTCTCAATGGAGAATTGATTTTCTTAAAAGTCCGAGCAAGTGGAAAATTTCACAAATATCTCACTGAGACTAGATTTTTGAGAGAAAATTTTGTAAAATAGAATAGATAAACGGGGCAAACCCCGGAAAATAAAAGGAGAATCCATCTAATGGTAAAATTGGTTTTTGCTCGCCATGGTGAGTCTGAATGGAACAAAGCTAACCTCTTCACTGGTTGGGCTGATGTAGATCTTTCTGAAAAAGGTACACAACAAGCAATCGACGCTGGTAAATTGATCAAAGAAGCAGGTATCGAATTTGACCAAGCTTATACTTCAGTATTGAAACGTGCGATTAAAACAACAAACTTGGCGCTTGAAGCTGCTGACCAACTCTGGGTTCCAGTTGAAAAATCATGGCGCTTGAACGAACGTCACTACGGTGGTTTGACTGGTAAAAACAAGGCTGAAGCAGCTGAGCAATTTGGTGATGAGCAAGTTCACATCTGGCGTCGTTCATACGATGTATTGCCTCCGGCAATGGACCGTGATGATGAGCACTCAGCTCACACTGACCGTCGTTACGCTTCACTTGACGACTCAGTAATCCCAGATGCTGAAAACTTGAAAGTGACTTTGGAACGTGCCCTTCCATTCTGGGAAGACAAAATCGCTCCTGCACTTAAAGATGGTAAAAACGTATTCGTAGGAGCTCACGGTAACTCAATCCGTGCCCTTGTAAAACACATCAAACAATTGTCAGATGACGAAATCATGGATGTGGAAATCCCTAACTTCCCACCATTGGTATTCGAATTCGACGAAAAATTGAACGTAGTTGCTGAATACTACCTTGGAAAATAATTGATGATGAAGCTCTGCTTAGCAGGGCTTTTTCTCATTGTTGGAGAAAAATTCTTTTTCGATCCTTTTAGATTTCCATGCTTCATTGCTGGGGAAATGTGGTAAAATAAAAGATAGATTTTTACGAGAATGAGAGAAGAAATGTCTAAGAGGAAATTTGATAGCCATTCTATCACAGGCCGACTCTACCTTCTATTTGGAATTATCGGAGCCTTATTTTTGGTGCTGATCGCTCGTCTGGGCTATATGCAGGTCGTCAATCAAGAATTTTATACAGATAAATTAGCTAAAGCAAGTAAAACAAAGATAAAATCGAGTTCGGTTCGTGGGCAAATCTATGACGCTTCAGGCAAGCCCTTGGTGGAAAATACAACCAAGCAAGTGGTGACCTTTACGCGAGATAATAAACTGACAGCAGAAGAAATCCGTGAAACAGCACAAAAATTACTGCAGTATGTGTCCGTGTCTGACCTAAAGGTGACCGAACGTCAAGAGGTTGATTATTATTTGGCGGATAATAAAGTTTACCGCGAAGTGGTTGAAAAATTACCTAAGGAAGAAAAATTTGATACGGATGGCAATCGTTTACCTGAAGCCAAGATCTATAAGGCAGCAGCGGAGAGTATTGATCCAAGCCAGCTAGGCTATACAGATGAGGAAAAGAGGATTATCGCTCTATTTAGCCAGATGAATGCTGTTCCAAACTTTTCAACAGGGACGATTCAGACAGATGATTTGACGACGGAGCAGGTCGCTACGATTGCGTCCATCGGAAAAGAACTTCCGGGTATTAGTATTTCAACCAGCTGGAACCGGAAGGTTTTGGAAACATCGCTGGCTTCGATTGTTGGCCAAATTTCAACCGAAAAAACAGGTCTGCCAGCTGAGGAAGCGGATGACTATGTCAAGAAGGGCTATTCTCTGAATGACCGAGTGGGAATTTCTTATCTGGAAAAAGAGTATGAGTCTGTTTTACAAGGAAAACGAGCAGAAAAAGAAATTCGGCTGGACAAAAATGGCAACATGGAGAGCGTTGAGACCATTTCCGAGGGAAGCAAAGGGAACAACCTGAAGCTAACCGTAGATCTGACCTTCCAGCAGGGAGTTGAGGATGTTCTCAGAAATGCCTTTAATATGGAGCTAGCCAAAGGCAATGCTACTTACTCAGAAGGTGTCTATGCCGTGGCTATGGATCCCAATACGGGGTCAATCTTGGCGCTGGCTGGTGTCAAGCATGATCTGGAAACAGGCGATATCTCAGCGGATGCGCTGGGTACCATTACCAATGTTTCGTTCCAGGTTCTGTTGTCAAGGCGGCTACCTTAACCGCTGGTTGGCAGTACGGAGCCATTTCAGGAAATCAATCCTTGGTCGATCAGCCGATTCTTTTCGCGGGTTCTGCTCCCATCAATTCTTGGTTTACGGCCTATGGCTCACGCTCTATTACGGCGGTGGAGGCTCTGGAATACTCGTCTAATACCTATATGGTTCAGGTAGCCCTAAATATGCTGGGGACTCCGTATAGCCCAAATATGGCCTTAGGAACCAACAACGTTGATGCTTCAATGAAAAAGCTCCGTTCGACTTTTGCAGAATATGGTCTAGGGGCTGAGACAGGGATTGATTTACCGACAGAATCAACAGGCTACATTTCCAAAAACTTCACAGTTAGCAATTACATTACCAATGCTTTTGGGCAGTTTGATAACTACACACCATTTCAGTTGGCTCAATATGCGTCGACAGTGGCCAATAACGGCAAACGGGTAGCTCCGCATCTGGTTGAAGGCATTTACGCCAACAATGACCAAGGTGGACTGGGAGACTTGATTGAGAAGAAGGAAACAAAAGAATTAAATCAGGTCAATATTTCTGAGGAAAATATGGCTCTGATAAAACAAGGTTTCTATCAGGTGGTCAATGGATGGAGTGGTTTTACAACTGGACGGACGATTGCGCAGGGCGCTATGGTTTCTATCAGTGCAAAAACCGGGACTGCCGAAACCTTTGTCAACGGTGGTACATCTGCTATCAATACCAATGTTGTATCCTATGCACCAAGCGATAATCCTAAAATAGCTGTAGCCGTTGTCTTTCCGCACAATACTGACCTTTCCTCAACGGTCAGCCACAGTATTACCCGTGATATTATCAATCTTTACAACCAACAGCACCCTATGAATTAGAAAGGAAAAGCAGTAGAATCAGATAAAGATTTTACTGCTCAACGATTACTATTATGCTTTATCCAACTCCTATCGCTAAATTGATTGATAGCTTTTCCAAACTGCCGGGTATCGGCATCAAGACAGCTACTCGTCTGGCCTTTTATACCATCGGGATGAGTGACGATGATGTCAATGAGTTCGCCAAAAATCTATTAGCTGCTAAACGCGAGCTGACCTACTGCTCTATCTGTGGCAATCTGACGGACGATGATCCTTGTGCTATCTGTACGGATCAAACGCGCGATCAGACTGTGATTCTGATCGTTGAGGATAGTCGCGATGTGTCTGCTATGGAAAATATCCAAGAATACCACGGACTTTATCATGTTCTTCACGGCCTCATTTCCCCCCATAAACGGTGTAGGACCAGATGACATCAACCTCAAGAGCCTCTTGACTCGCTTGATGGACAGCCAAGTGACGGAAGTGATTGTGGCAACCAATGCAACGGCTGACGGAGAAGCGACTTCTATGTATATTTCGCGGGTGCTCAAGCCCGCTGGTATCAAGGTGACTCGACTGGCCCGCGGATTGGCTGTCGGCGCTGATATCGAATATGCAGACGAAGTGACCCTGCTCCGAGCCATTGAAAATCGGACAGAATTGTAAGATGAAAGAAAGATTTCCTGCTGAAAAACAGCTTTGGGAGTCTTTTTTCTATTCAAAAATGCGGGGAAATATGGTATACTGAAACAGTCTAAAAAGAAGATGGGGCAACCCAAAATGAACTTATAGCTAGAAATGTTAGGATAAGATAATGGTCAAACAAACCTTGATTTTACTATATGGTGGCCGTAGTGCTGAGCGAGAAGTTTCAGTCTTGTCGGCTGAGAGTGTCATGCGCGCTATCAACTATGACAAATTTTCTGTCAAGACTTATTTCATCACAAAAGCTGGCGATTTTATCAAAACGCAGGTATTTACAGAAAAGCCGTCTGCAGATGAAAAGCTCATGACCAATGATACGGTTGACTTCTCGCAGCAAGTCAAACCGAGTGATATTTATGAGGAAAATGCAGTTGTCTTTCCTGTTCTTCATGGACCGATGGGCGAGGATGGCTCTATTCAAGGCTTCCTTGAAGTGCTGCGACTTCCTTATGTGGGCTGTAATATCTTGTCTTCCAGTGTTGCCATGGACAAAATCACCACCAAACGCATTCTGGAGTCTGCTGGAATCCCACAGGTTCCTTATGTAGCGGTGATTGAGGGTGAAAATCTGGAAGAAAAAATTGCCGAAATCGAAGAAAAATTGACTTATCCGATTTTTACCAAACCGTCTAATATGGGCTCTAGTGTCGGTATTTCTAAGTCTGAGAATCAAGAGGAGCTGCGGGCGGCGTTGGATTTGGCCTTCAAGTACGACAGCCGTGTCTTGGTTGAGCAGGGAGTCAATGCGCGTGAGATTGAGGTTGGTCTTTTAGGAAATTATGACGTTAAGAGCACCTTGCCGGGCGAAGTGGTCAAGGATGTGGCTTTCTACGACTATGAAGCCAAGTATATTGACAATAAGATTACCATGGACATTCCTGCAAATCTCGGACGAGGTTATTTCAGTCATGCGTATGAATGCTGAGACAGCCTTTCGTGCCTTGGGCGGACAGGGATTGGCTCGCTGTGATTTCTTCTACACAGAAGAGGGCGACATTTTCCTCAATGAGCTCAACACCATGCCTGGCTTTACCCAATGGTCTATGTATCCCTTGCTTTGGGAAAATATGGGGCTGCCTTATTCCGAGTTGATTGAGAAATTGGTAAATCTAGCTGAAGAGGCTTTTGCTAAGAGAGAAGCGCATCTTTTATAATTATGATATAATGGAGGGACTGAGACGACAGACTGAATATTTACTATTTAGTCTGGCCTCAATCCCTTCTTTTTGGGAAAAAGCGTAAAAATGAGTTAAAAATATGAAATTAGATTTATATGAAATAGCAGAAGTCTTGGCTGCCAAAAATGATGTCAGTCAGTTTGAAAATGTGACTTTTAGAAAGGCTGAATTTGACAGTCGTTTGATTGAGACGGGGGATCTTTTTATCCCGCTCAAGGGGGCGCGTGACGGCCATGACTTTATCGCAACAGCTTTTGCTCAGGGAGCTGCAGCTACCTTGTCTGAGCGTCCAGTAGCAGACGGTCCTTACGTCTTGGTCGATGATGTGCTAGCGGCCTTTCAAGCTTTGGCTCAATACTATCTGGAAAAGACAGGTGTAGATGTGCTCGCTGTGACAGGCTCCAATGGGAAGACTACAACCAAGGATATGCTGGCTCAGCTGCTGGCTACTAGCTACAAAACCTATAAAACCCAAGGTAACTATAATAATGAAATCGGCCTGCCCTACACGGTGCTCCACATGCCGGACGACACAGAAAAGCTGGTTTTGGAAATGGGGCAGGACCACTTGGGGGATATCCATCTTCTGTCTGAAATTGCCAAGCCAAAGACTGGCATTGTGACCTTGGTTGGCGAAGCTCACTTAGAATTTTTCGGAAGCCGTACGGAAATTGCTAAAGGAAAGATGCAAATTGCAGATGGCATGAAGAAAGGCGGTCTGCTCTTGGCTCCAGCAGACAAGATTGTCAATGACTTTCTGCCAGATCAGCAAAAAGTGGTTCGCTTTGGTCCCGATGCAGATATTTGTCTGACTCGTCTAGAAGAGCGCAAAGACAGCTTGACCTTTGAAGCGAATTTTCTGAAGCAGGCGATTGACCTACCTGTGACTGGCAAATACAATGCGACTAACGCTATGATAGCCTCTTACGTAGCCTTGCAGGAGGGTGTCAGTGAGTCGGCGATTCGTCAGGCCTTTGCTCAGCTGGAATTGACCCGCAATCGAACCGAGTGGAAGAAGGCGGCTAATGGAGCCGATATCCTGTCTGATGTCTACAATGCCAATCCAACAGCTATGCGCTTGATTCTTGAAACCTTCTCAGCGATTCCAGCTAGTCAGGGTGGCCGCAAGGCTGCAGTCTTGGCGGATATGAAAGAGCTGGGTGCTGACTCCACGCTCATGCACGGAGCCATGATTACCAGTCTCAATCCAGAGATTATTACCGATCTTTTCCTCTATGGAGAGGATATGGAAGCCCTCTACGTCTATGCTCGGGAAATCTACCCACCAAATCGGGTACATTATTTGTCAAAAATGCTGACAAGGATCAGTTTGAAGATTTGGCCAAGACCGTTAAGACTTGGTTGCAATCAGCCGACCAAATCTTGCTCAAGGGCAGTAATTCGATGAAGTTGGATAAACTAGTGGAGGCCTTGGAGCAAGGGGACAACTGATACAGCTTTAATTCTGCAACGACTGTTGGCTATAACGGATACAGGTTTGTCTTTTGCTGCCAGTGACTTTGATCGAGAACGCTATGCGGATATCAGAGAAAATCTGAATCAGCTGCTCAGCGAGACCAGTCATCTGGAACCGGATGAGCTGTCTGACTTGCTCCGGCCGACAGATTTTTATGCGACTCCTTTGGTCGATGTCCGAGCTTTTATCGTTCAGCAGGGCAAGATTTGTCTAGTACGAGGACAGCAAGAGGAGACATGGGCTCTGCCGGGTGGTTTCTGTGAAGTAGGCTTATCTCCCAAAGAAAATATTGTAAAAGAAATTCAGGAAGAAACTGGATTTCAAGCTAGCGTAGTACGCTTGCTGGCTGTCTTTGATAGCAATAAATTCCAGCCACAAGGTAAGCAGTATGTCAAACTTGTGTTTGAATGTCAGCTGAAAGAGGGAGATTTTCAGCCCAATTTAGAAATTGCCGAGATGAGTTTCTTTGCCCCACAGGATTTGCCTCTTTTATCCGAGAAAAGGATAACAAAAGAGCAGATGCAGCTTCTATGGGATATTTATCAGAATCAGCAAGAACAATATATAGACTAGATTGAAGTTGATGCTGATTGGATGCTTATATCCAATAGACTAGATAATCTAGCTCAATCTGTCCAGAGTTATAAGGGCCAGAAGCTATTACCTCTAGAAAGTTGAAAAACTTTTTGAGAAAAATTAAGGACTTTGCTAGGAAGAGCAAGCCCAGTGTCCTTAAAAAATATTTATTAGGATGAAAATTTTAAAGATGAATTTACTAGATTTTTTTACTAGTCACAAAACAGAACCGCCTGTGATGACGCCTTTTGCTTATATTCTGCTCATGATGAGCCTAGTGTCCGTCATCTATGTTGCTAGTCGTTTTTTTGAGCGAAAGAAAGTACAGGCTTTTTTTAGAGTTGCCCAAATCGTGCAATTAGTCTCTTTGTATGGCTGGTACTTGGTTATTCAGGAGCCTTTGTCGGAGAGTCTCCCCTTGTACCATTGCCGAGTGGCGATGTTTGCTGTCTTGCTACTGCCAGATAAAGTAGCCTATAAGCAATATTTCGCCTTATTGGGAGTATTTGGACCGATTTGCGCCATTGTCTATCCGATTTTGGATCCCTATCCATTTCCGCATATCACGCTATTTTCATTTTTCATCGGTCATTTAGCCCTGTTAGGCAATTCGATTATCTACCTGATGAAGCATTATGATAGACTTAATCTGTCCTATCGTCGTATCATAGAAATCACCTTTGGCTTAGACTTCCTCATCTTGCTTGGAAATATTGCATTCGGGGGCAACTACGGTTTCTTAAAGGATCCGCCTCTGGTAGGAGATCATGGTATGCTTGGGAATTATATGATCGTGTCTGTGGTCTTAGCGACGGCCTTGCTTCTATTTTCTTACTTGTTCAAAGAAATGAAGGAAAGACAGGCAGAGCGATTGATCCAATAAAGATTGGAAGAGGAAATGATTTCTTTAGCAACTAGGAGAATTCTGCCTAGATTTTCAATCTGACTGCGAGTTTGAACATACAGATTTTAAAAGTAGAAAGGAAACAGGATGCATCATTTTTTGACTACCAACCAAACTGAACCACCCTTTGTTTCAGCTTTGGCCTACTCTTTGATGATGGCATTGCTTTTGCTGTCTATCTACGCATCGATAAAATACCATAAGAATCCTAGCTTTGTAAAAAGCATGAAAATTCTTCAATTGTGCCAACTGGCAATTCTTTATAGCTGGTATGTGGGTTTTCAGCTACCTCTGGCAAATAGTCTGCCTTTGTACCATTGCCGTTTGGCCATGTTTGCGGTGGTCTTTCTGCCAGATAAATGGCCTAGCAAGCAGTATTTCGCTCTTCTAGGAGCCAGCGGAGCAGTCTTTGCCCTTGGCTATCCAGTCTTTGATCCTTATGATTTCCCGCATATTACCAGCTTTTCTTTCCTGATTGGTCACTATGCCCTCTTGGTTAATTCCCTGATTTATCTGATGAATCACTACGATAAGACCCAACTCAAGAAATATACGATTGTCCTCTATACTTTTGTGCTTGATGCCTTTCTTGTCGGTGTCAATCAAGTGACGGGTGGAAATTACGGTCTGCTAAAAAGCCCGCCTTTTATCAGTCAGCACAATCTTTTAGTAAAATATCTAGCTGTGTCGATTATTTTGTCCGCTACCTTGCTTCTTTTTGATGAAATATTTAAGAAATGCTGGAAAAAGCAGCTAGAAATTGTTTAATATTGCATTTTATAGCTCCTGTCAAGTTTAGTTGGCAGGGGTTTTCTTAAATTTGATTTTAATCTTACTCTTTGCAATTTTCCTCTTTAGCAGTGTCATTGTCGAATTTTAAGACAAATTAGCAAAATGTAAAGAATAGAACCGCTGGCAAGAGCGATTTTTATGTTCTTCAGATAATTGAAAAAAAGCGCTAAATCCGCTATAATAGGTAGGTTGAAAGGATTAGAATATTCCAATGTAAAATATAAAAATACTGACATTCACCATTATCCTAAAATGAAAGAAAGAGAAGAAAATGACTTTACAAGAAGAAATTAAGAAACGACGCACCTTTGCCATTATTTCCCACCCAGACGCGGGGAAAACAACCATTACTGAACAGCTGCTCTACTTTGGGGGCGAAATTCGTGAGGCTGGTACTGTAAAAGGTAAGAAAACAGGAAATTTTGCCAAGTCTGACTGGATGGACATCGAGAAACAACGTGGGATTTCGGTAACCTCATCTGTTATGCAATTTGACTACGACGGCAAGCGGGTCAATATTCTAGACACACCTGGACACGAGGACTTCTCAGAAGATACCTATCGGACCTTGATGGCGGTGGATGCTGCGGTCATGGTCGTGGACTCTGCCAAGGGTATCGAGGCCCAAACCAAGAAATTGTTTGAGGTTGTGAAACACCGTGGAATCCCTGTCTTTACCTTATGAACAAGCTGGACCGTGACGGTCGTGAGCCACTGGACCTCTTGCAAGAATTGGAAGAAGTCTTGGGCATTGCGAGCTACCCAATGAACTGGCCAATCGGGATGGGGAAAGCCTTTGAGGGTCTCTATGACCTCTATAACCAACGCTTGGAGCTCTATAAAGGGGATGAGCGTTTTGCCAGTTTGGAAGAAGGTGACAAACTTTTTGGCAGCAATCCTTTCTATGAACAAGTTAAGGATGATATCGAACTTCTAAATGAAGCTGGAAATGAGTTTTCAGAGGAAGCTATTCTTGCTGGAGAACTGACTCCGGTCTTCTTCGGTTCAGCCTTGACTAACTTTGGGGTGCAAACCTTCCTTGAGACTTTCCTCAAGTTTGCCCCAGAACCACATGGCCACAAGAAAACAGATGGCGAAATTGTGGATCCTTATGACAAGGATTTCTCAGGATTCGTCTTTAAAATCCAAGCCAACATGGACCCTCGTCACCGTGACCGTATTGCCTTTGTCCGTATCGTATCAGGTGAATTCGAGCGTGGAATGAGTGTCAATCTGCCTCGTACTGGTAAGGGTGCCAAACTATCGAATGTGACTCAGTTTATGGCGGAAAGTCGTGAGAATGTGACCAATGCCGTGGCAGGTGATATTATTGGGGTTTATGATACAGGTACTTATCAGGTTGGAGACACTTTGACGGTTGGAAAAAACAAGTTTGAGTTTGAACCACTGCCAACCTTTACACCTGAGATTTTCATGAAAGTTTCTGCTAAGAACGTCATGAAACAAAAATCCTTCCACAAGGGAATCGAGCAGTTGGTGCAAGAAGGAGCTATTCAGCTTTATACTAACTACCAAACTGGCGAGTACATGCTAGGGGCTGTGGGACAACTCCAGTTTGAAGTCTTTAAGCATCGTATGGAAAATGAATACAATGCGGAAGTGGTCATGAATCCTATGGGGAAAAAGACAGTTCGTTGGATCAAGCCGGAAGACCTAGACGAGCGTATGTCTTCAAGTCGAAATATCTTGGCCAAAGACCGCTTTGACCAACCAGTTTTCCTCTTTGAAAACGACTTTGCCCTCCGTTGGTTTGCGGATAAGTATCCAGATGTAGAGTTAGAAGAGAAGATGTGATTCAGTACTACCAATTGGAACTAAACTTCCTAATTGGTGGACGCTAGCCGCTATTTGGCGGACTAGCTAGCTGCCTCACTAACTACGTTTGGCAAATGAAATCGATTTGCCAAACTCCGTGTCGTAGTATAAAAGTCGGTAACCGCTATGGCGGCTTACCTAAACGCATCACTAGGAAAGTAAGCGTAGTGCCTAACTGCCTTACAACTTATCGGTGAACAATAATCGTTTCCGCATCTTCGTGTCGTAGCTAGTGACTTGATTTAGCTAACTTCTTTACAAGCTATATTTAAAAGATGATATTGACTTGCTAGCTTTCTTGTCAGGACCTAGGAGCTTTGCCTATGAGGCTAAGAGTGGACATTAGGTATGAGCTATCAGACAATCATTCTAGATCCCAGAAAGGAGTTCTATGTTTCTGGAAAGAAAACTAAAAGACCAATCTGTCTGGATCAACATTGACTCAGATGATGTTAAAAAGAATGGACAGATTTATCAGGATTATAATATCGACCTTGAAACTATCGAATATGCGCTGGATAAAAACGAGCGAGCTCACATGGACTACAATCGCGAGAATGGGACGGTTCTTTTTATCTATAATGTGCTGAATTTAGCGACAGAGAAGGATTACTATGAAACCATTCCGATGACTTTCGTGGTGCAGCAGGATCGTCTCATCACCATCAGCAATCAAGACAATGCCTATGTGGTCGATATAATGAAGGCTTACACGGAGAATCATGAGCCCGTGTCAGTCTATAAGTTTCTTTTTGCCAGTCTAGAGTTGATCTCCAATTCCTATTATCCGGTCATTGAGCAGATGGATAAGCGCAAGGATGAGCTTAACCGACTTTTGCGTCAAAAGACCACCAAAAAGCACCTGTTTGCCCTCTCGGACTTAGAAACCTCCATGGTCTATCTGGTGGCAGCATCCAAGCAAAATAGTATACTTTTAGGGCACATCAAGAGCCATGCTGTTTATCGTAGCTTTGATGAACTAGAGACCGAGCAATTTGAAGATGCCATGATTGAGGCACGTCAGCTGGTTTCAATGACGGATTTGATTGCTCAAGTTCTTAGCCAGCTTTCGGGCTCCTACAATAACATCCTGAACAATAATCTGAACGATAATTTGACTGTCTTGACCATTATTTCGGTTCTTCTGGCAGTTCTAGCAGTCATCACTGGCTTCTTCGGTATGAATGTACCCCTGCCTTTGTCAGATGATAAAAATGCTTGGCTTTATATTATCATCATTAGCTTTGTTCTCTGGACTCTTTTGACCAAGCTCCTCAACTGGGTGGTCAATAAAGAGAGATGAATAAAATACATTAAATGAATGAGGTTTTCGAGCCTCATTTTTTTGTGGTGCTAGCTGGAGCGGGTTTCATCTTCTATTTATGAAAAATAGAGAGAAAATTTCTTGTATAGTAGGACAAAAGGATGAAAAACTGCTTTCAAAGTAGTATAATAATTTTAGTATCATAATAGGAGGTTTCATATGCTTCATGTAGAAAAACTAGAAAAAAGTTTTGGGCAAAAGCAAGTCTTGTTTGGTATTGATTTTGAAGCCCAGCCGGGGCATATCCTTGGTTTGATTGGGAAAAACGGTGCTGGGAAAACAACGATTTTTCACAGTATTTTACGCTTCTTAGACTATAGTGGAGAGATTCGTTTCGAGGGGCATCCTATCGAGCAGGAGACCTATAGCAGGATTGGCTATCTCCCAGAGGAAAGAAGCCTGATGCCCAAGCTGACGGTCTTTGAACAAGTGCGCTATCTGGCAAATCTAAAGGGTGTGCCGACAGCTGTTGTCAAAGAAAAACTGCCCCAGTGGATGGAAAAGCTTCAGGTCAAGGGGAAATTAACCGACAAAATCAAGAGCTTGTCTAAGGGGAACCAGCAAAAGGTTCAGCTGATTATCACGCTTCTGCATGAGCCAGACTTGATTATTTTAGATGAGCCCTTCAGCGGTCTGGATCCTGTCAATACTGAAATTTTGAAGGAAGTCATTGTTGAGGAGAAGAAGCGCGGAGCAACGATTATCTTCTCAGACCATGTCATGACAAACGTGGAAGAGTTGTGCGATGATGTCCTGATGATTCGTGACGGGCAAGTGGTTCTCAATGGGGATGTGCAGGCAGTCCGCAACCAATATGGCAAGACTCGTCTTTTCGTTTCAAGTGACTTGTCACAGGCTGAATTAGAAGCCCAGCCCCATGTTGTCAAGGCGACGCAGACCAAGCAAGGCATCTGGAAATTGATTTTGGACGACGAAACAGCTGGTCCTGAATTGTTTGATCGCTTGACTCAGGGAAACTATGTGGCGACTTTTGACCAGCAGGCACCGACAATTGATGAAATTTTCAAATTAGAATCAGGGGTGGAAGTATGAAACAAATGTTAATCGTAATCAAAGAAACCTACCTGCGTCATGTCAAGTCTTGGAGTTTTGTCTTTATGGTCTTGTCTCCATTTCTCTTTCTTGGGTTGAGCTTGGGGATTGGTTATCTGCAGGGGAGCTCTATGGCCTCTTCAAAAAAGGTGGCAGTGCTAACCCAGCTTGATTCTGTCAGAGAAGTGTTAAGAGCTGAAGATCAGCTGAGTTTTCAGTACAAAGATGAAGCAGCAGCCAAGCAGGCTGTAAAAGATAAGAAAATCGCAGGCTATCTGACGATTGAGGAAAAAGACGGACAGCTCTCTGCCACCTATTATGCAGAAACCAGCATGAACGTTGCAACGAAAATGGCTTTGTCCAATTCCCTTATCCAGGTCCAGCAGGCTTTAAACTTGGCACAGGCCAATTTATCAGCTGAGCAGAGTCAGATTCTTGCACGGACAGTCCAGTTTGAAGAAAAAATCGATGAAAATAAAGAGGGAAAGAAGATGGTTCAGACCTTTGCTGCAATGGGACTGGGCTTCCTACTCTATATGATTCTGATTACTTATGCTAGCGTCACTGCCCAAGATGTGGCCAGTGAAAAAGGCACTAAAATCATGGAAGTTATCTTCTCCAGTATTAAGGCGACCGATTATTTCTATGCCCGTATGATTGGGATTTTTGCAGTGATTCTTAGCCATCTGGGCATTTATGTGCTTGGTGGACTGGCGGCCTTTCTCTTTGCGGACAGCATTCCTCTTGTATCCCAAGTCTTGAAGAGCAATCCAGCCATTCAGCAGTATATCGGAGAAGCTGTGTCTTTGAATACCCTAGCTTTTGTAGCAGTTAGTATCTTTATGTATGTTGTCTTGTCAGCTTTTCTTGGTTCGATGGTGGCACGAGCAGAAGATACAGGAAAAGTCCTTTCGCCCGTTATCATGCTGATTTTAGTCGGCTTTATGGGAGTTTCTTCAATAGGGGTAGCAGGAGACAATGTGATTTTGAAGGTTGGTTCTTATCTTCCTTTCATCTCAACCTTTTTCATGCCCTTCCGAGCTATCAATGGTTATGCGACCAGCTTGGAAGCTTGGCTTTCTCTAGGAATTACAGCTGCTTTTGCGGTGATGATGACCGTTTTCATTGCACGAATCTACTCCAGTCTTGTTCTACAGACAGATGATTTAGGAGCTTGGAAGACCTTCAAACGTGCTTTAAAATATAAATAAATCACAACTTCACTGGAGTCATCTGGTGGAGTTTTCTTTTTGTATTTTAATTTAATATTTTGAATAATAGGGCTAGGTAAAAAGTGGAATTTATGGTAAAATAGTACAGATAAAACAAGGAGTGGAAAAATGGTAGAACCTAAATATAAGCGTATTTTGATTAAACTATCTGGAGAAGCTTTGGCTGGCGAAAAAGGTGTAGGGATCAACATCGCTACTGTTCAAAAAATGGCTGAAGAAATCAAGGAAGTCCATGAACTGGGCATTCAAATTGCCTTGGTTATCGGTGGTGGTAATCTTTGGCGAGGCGAGCCAGCAGCAGAAGCAGGTATGGATCGCGTTCAAGCGGACTATACTGGCATGTTGGGAACAGTCATGAATGCACTTGTAATGGCGGATTCTCTGCAACAAGTGGGCGTTGACACCCGCGTTCAGACAGCGATTGCGATGCAGCAGGTGGCTGAGCCTTATATTCGTGGACGTGCTCTTCGTCACCTTGAAAAAGGCCGGATCGTTATTTTCGGTGCTGGTATTGGTTCACCATATTTCTCAACAGATACGACAGCTGCTCTACGGGCTGCGGAAATTGAGGCAGATGCTATCCTCATGGCTAAAAATGGTGTGGATGGGGTCTACAATGCCGATCCAAACAAGGATAAAACGGCTGTGAAGTTTGATGAATTGACCCACCGTGACGTTATTAACAAAGGCTTGCGCATCATGGACTCGACTGCTTCTACCCTTTCTATGGACAATGACATTGACCTAGTCGTCTTTAATATGAATGAACCTGGCAATATCAAACGAGTGGTCTTTGGCGAGCAAATCGGGACAACTGTCTCAAATAATTTATAAAAATCAGGGAGAAAAGAAAATGGCAAATGCAATTGTAGAAAAAGCAAAAGAAAGAATGACCCAGTCGCACCAAAGTCTGGCGCGTGAATTTGGTAGCATCCGTGCAGGCCGCGCTAATGCTAGCCTTTTGGATCGTATCCATGTGGAATACTATGGAGTAGAGACACCGCTTAACCAACTCTCTTCTATCACAATTCCAGAAGCGCGTGTTCTTTTGGTGACACCTTTTGATAAGTCTTCTATCAAGGATATCGAGCGTGCCATCAATGCCTCTGACTTAGGTATCACACCATCTAGCGACGGATCTGTCATTCGTTTGGTTATTCCAGCTCTGACAGAGGAAACTCGTCGTGAATTGGCTAAAGAAGTGAAAAAAGTCGGTGAAAATGCTAAGATTGCGATTCGTAACATCCGCCGCGACGCTATGGACGAAGCCAAGAAACAGGAAAAGGCTAAAGAAATCACTGAAGATGAATTAAAGGTTCTTGAAAAGGATATCCAAAAAGTCACTGATGATGCAGTGAAGCATATCGATGATATGACAGCGACTAAGGAAAAGGAACTTCTAGAAGTTTAATATTTTAGCAGAATCAAAACTCAGTTGGCCTAGGCTGGCTGAGTTGTTTTAACATAAAAATCCTTGCGATTAGAAGAAGCAAGGTAGAAGTAGGACTATATGAACACAAATCTTGCTAGCTTCATCGTGGGGATTATCACGGATGAAAACGATTGTTTTTACTTTGTCCAGAAGGACGGACAAACTTATGCCCTTTCTAAAGAAGAGGGACCGCATGAGCTCGGTCAGTCTGTCAAGGGCTTTGCCTACAGCGATATGAAGCAGAAACTTCGCCTGACAACTCTTGAAGTCACAGCGACCCAAGAGCAGTTTGGCTGGGGAACAGTGACGGAGGTTCGCAAGGATCTGGGGGTCTTTGTCGATACGGGTCTGCCAGATAAGCAAATCGTGGTGTCACTGGACATCTTGCCAGAAATCAAGGAACTTTGGCCTAAGAAGGGCGACCGCCTCTATATTCGTCTCAGTGTGGACAAGAAAGACCGCATCTGGGGACAGCTGGCCTATCAGGAGGACTTCCAGCGCTTGGCTCGTCCTGCCTACAATAACATGCAGAACCAAAATTGGCCAGCCATCGTTTATCGCCTCAAGCTTTCTGGCACCTTCGTCTATCTGCCAGAGAATAATATGCTGGGCTTTATCCATCCGAGCGAGCGCTATGCAGAGCCACGTCTGGGGCAGGTCTTGGACGCACGGGTAATTGGCTTCCGTGAAGTAGACCGCACCCTTAACCTCTCCCTCAAGCCTCGCTCCTTTGAAATGCTTGAAAACGATGCTCAGATGATCTTGACATATCTGGAGAGCAACGGCGGCTTCATGACTTTGAACGACAAATCTTCACCAGACGACATCAAGGCCACTTTTGGCATTTCCAAAGGCCAGTTTAAAAAAGCTCTAGGTGGGCTGATGAAAGCTGGTAAAATCAAGCAAGATCCGACTGGAACGGAGTTGGTGTGAGAAAGAAGATTCTTGTGTCAATCAAAAAAAGTATTTGATTTTTCTCACTAGATAATGATATGAAAATGAAGGGATAGGTATGGTAACGCATTATACGGAAGCTCGTCAGCGAGCAGAATTACATAAAAAAAGATATGGTCTATAGCTGATGATGTTCGGGGGTGCTGTTGATGGCTGGGACTTTAAACAATATGTACTTGGAATTCTTTTTATCGCTTTATCTCAGAAAAATATGTCAGCATATTTTTGATAAAGCAGAGCATGATGCAGGCGATTTAGAATTTCGTTATGCTAACCTGACTGACGAAGAAGCAGAAGAGGATTTCCGTCCTGGAACAGTTGAGGAGAAAGGTTTCTTCATCCTTCCAAGCCAACTTTTTGAAAATGTTGTAAAAAATGCTTCACAAAACCAAGAGTTGAATACTGAATTGGCTAACATTTTCCAAGAAATAGAAAAATCAGCGATTGGGTTCAAATCAGAAGATGATATTAAAGGTTTGTTTGATAACTTGGATACACGAAGCAACATCCTTGGTGGGACTGTGCCAGAAAAAAATAAACGACTTTCTGACATTCTAAATGGTATCAATAGTATTAACTTTGGCAACTTTGAGGACAATGATATTGATGCCTTTGGGGACGCCTATGAATTTCTGATTTCCAACTATGCTAGTAATGCAGGGAAAAGTGGTGGAGAATTTTTCACGCCTCAGAAAGTTTCTAAACTGTTAGCTCGACTAGTCATGGTTGGTAAGGATAAGATTAACAAGGTCTATGACCCAACATGTGGTTCAGGCTCTCTCCTTCTTCAAATGAAAAAACAAGACGAAGATCATATCCTAGAGGATGGTTTCTTTGGTCAGGAAATCAACATGACCAACTATAACTTAGCTCGTATGAATATGTTCTTGCACAATATCAACTACAACAACTTTGATATTAAGCGAGGAGACACCCTTTTAAATCCTCAGCATTTGGAAGAAAGCCTTTTGATGCTATCGTTTCTAATCCTCCATACTCTGTCAAATGGGTGGGAGATGGAGACCCAACTCTGATAAATGATGACCGTTTTGCTCCAGCTGGCAAGCTAGCTCCCAAATCAAAAGCTGACTTTGCCTTTATTATGCATAGTCTTAATCATTTATCTAATAAAGGTAGGGCAGCGATTGTTTGTTTCCCGGGGATTTTCTATCGTGGAGGTGCTGAAAAGACCATTCGTCAGTATCTGGTAGATAACAATTTTGTTGAAGCAGTCATTGCCCTACCTGATAATCTCTTCTTTGGAACCTCTATAGCAACCACGATTTTAGTTCTGGCGAAAAATAAATTAGAAAATAAAACTCTCTTTATCGATGCGAGTAAGGAATTTGAAAAAAAGACCAATAACAATGTCTTAGAAGACATAAATATCGAGAATATTGTCAAATTATTCTCTAATTATCAAAGTGTGGACTATAAGGCAGCTCTTGTTGATAATGATGTGATTGGTTCAGAGCAGGACTATAACTTATCTGTATCAACATATGTCGAACAAGAAGATACACGTGAAAAGATTGAGATTGATGTAATCAATAAAGAAATCGCAGAGACCGTTGCAAAGATTGACCACTTGCGTGCAGAGATAGATAAGATTGTAGAGGAGCTTAGTCATGGCAAATGATATGATTCTCTATAGAACAGATGACGGAGAGTTAGCTATTGAACTCCACTTGGATAATGGACCTGTCTGGCTGACCCAACAGGAACTAGCTTAGCTTTTTCAAACTTCTAAGCAAAACATTAGTAAACATATAAAGGCTATTTTTGATGATGGAGAATTAGTGGAAGAGGCAACTGTCAACTATAAGTTGACAGTTCAAAATGAGGGTAATAGGAGTGTTCAGCGAAATGTCGTCTACTATAACCTCGATATGATTTTGGAGATTGATTGTCGTGTATACTATATTGAAAATAATTTTAAAAAAAGTAAAAAATCCTTGAATTATCTGTTAAAAACGGTATAATAGAGTTAATAGGACCGCCCACCTCTCTTTGATGTGACAAGGCGGACATTTTTTTATGCGGAAGTTATTATGAAAATTAAAGAATTTAAAACTTGGGATGAGCAGGTAGCCAAATTAATTGAACACGGTTGTAAGGATATCAAATCAAAGGAGTATGCGATTGATATTTTACAAAAGGTTAATTATTATCGGCTAACTGCTTATTTTTTACCTTTTCGTGATAAAGAGACGCAGAAGTATAATTCCAGTAAGGTTTCTTTGGAGAAAATCTATGGAATTGCTTGTTTTGATGCAGAGTTACGCTTGCTTATTTTCAAGTATTTAGAGGACATTGAGTTGTATTTTAGGACTCAAGTTGCCTATCATCATGGAAATAAATACGGAGCTTTAGCTTATAAAGAAGCAAATACTTTTAATAAATTTCATAAACATAATGAATTTTTAGAAGATATTGAAAAAGAGTTGAGTCATAGGCAGAAAAGCCCGATTTATAAGCATCATCAGCGAAAATATGCTGGAGAATTCCCTATTTGGGTTTTAGTAGAATTTTTTACTTTTGGAATGACTTCGAAATTTTTGGCAGATTCTCCGATAGATATCCAGCAAGATATTGCTAAAAATGTTGGTATAAAGTCCACTCAAGTTAGAACCTATCTAGAAGTTGCAGTGGTTTTAAGAAATTGCTGCGCCCATTATAATCGATTATACTACACAAGCTTTACAAAGATTCCTGGTCACCTACCTGCTTTTATGAATGAAAATAGTAAATTGAAAAATAGACTAATGGCACAACTTTATGCAGTTAAAAGCCTCTACCCTGATAAGAAAAAATGGAATGAAGGATTTTTATGTGAATTGTCAGCACTCATTAAACGCTATCAAGCAGTGATTCATCTGCATCATATTGGATTTGTGGAGGAGTGGGAAGAAGTGCTAAAGAAATGAGGGAGTATGAAATGAACATCCTAGAAGAAATCCAAAACTGTCCCGTTGAGTGGAAAGAGTTGGGGGAAGTAGTTGATACTGTGACAAGTCCAGTAAGGTTAACTAAAAAGGAGTATCAAGTAACAGGAAGAATACCAATTGTTGATCAGGGTGAACAATTTATAGCAGGTTATGCAGATAATGAAAAATATCTTGAAAAAGATGAATATATCATTTTTGGAGATCACTCAGAGCATGTAAAATATGTAGATTTCGCTTTTGTTCAAGGAGCTGATGGTTTAAAAATTTTGAAGCCTAAAAGTGGTATAAAAGCAAAATATATATACTATTGCTTTTGTAATTTTTATAAGAAAGAAGGAAACTATAAAAGACATTGGAGTAAAGCAAGAACTACTCTTATTCCAATTCCTCCTCTAGAAATTCAAGAAAAAATCGTGCAAATACTTGACAAATTCACCGATTATGTTACAGAATTGACCTCAGAATTGACCTCAGAATTGACCTCACGTAAAAAGCAATATTCTTATTATCGAGATAAACTCTTGTCTTTTGAGGATGAGGTCTATCAAGTTGAGTGGAAGACACTTTCGGAAATAGCAAAAGTTTTTGGTCGAGGGAAATCGAAACATAGGCCTAGAAATGATACAAGATTATATGGCGGTGATATCCCGTTCATACAGACTGGAGATATAAGAGGGGCAGGGAAGTGGATTGAGAACTTTTCTAAAACTTATAGTGATTTTGGATTAGAGCAGAGTAAGCAATGGAAAAAGGGAACGTTATGTATCACAATTGCTGCTAACATAGCGGAAACTGGATTATTAGGATTTGATGCATGTTTCCCTGATAGTATTATAGGGTTTGTTGCAAATCCAGAATTTGCCATTACAGAATATGTTTACTACTATTTAAATTCAATAAAAGATCATCTTGCAAATAAGAGTTATGGAAGTGCACAGGATAATCTTAACTTAGCTATATTTTCATCATTGAAAATCCCTGTTCCTTCTCTAGAAATTCAATCTCGTATTGTTGAAGTTCTAGACAACTTTGATACGGTATGTAATGATCTAAATATCGGACTCCCAAAGGAGATTGAACTACGTCAAAAACAATATGAATATTGGAGAAAAATGATGTTCAATTTTAATAAAAAAGGTGACAGTATACTATGACAGAATTCGAAACATTGGAAAGCCTTGCGGCTAATCTTATTTCAAAAAAATCAAAGAGTTCCCTTCTATATGCTTTTAACGGAAGTGGAAAAACTAGACTATCTATGGCTATTAAGGAAAAATTGGATAGCGATGAACTTGGTCAAATTCAGAATATGGGGATAGACGAAAAGAAAATTTTTTATTTTAATGCATTTACAGAAGATTTATTTTCTTGGGATAATGATTTGCAAGACGATTGGGATAGAAAATTAAATATAAATCTGGAATCAACATTTTTGAAGTATATCCTTGAAGATCAGGGAAAGGAAAATGAGATAATTGATTTATTTCAAGATTACCTTGGAATTTTTCCAGAAGGTAATGATTTGAGAACTAAACAGCAAATTATTTTACCAAGTTTCCAAGACAACTTTACGACAGTTAAATTTTCAAAAACTTACACTGCCAAAAATGGAAATGGTGAAGATGAAAGAATTACAGAGGATAATATAAAAATTTCTAAAGGAGAAGAAAGTAGTTTTATCTGGAGTATTTTCTATACTTTTCTGAATGAAGTTATTCTAACTAAAAATGCTGATCAGGACTCTTTTCCAAATTTAAAGTATATTTTTATAGATGATCCTGTTTCCTCTTTAGATGACAGAAAAATTATTGAAATGGCTGTTGATTTAGCTAGTTTAATAAAGAAAAGTAACTTTACAAAAGCAACTGCAACCGTTCATAACTCTAGTGGTTTAAAATTTATTATCACAACTCATCATCCACTATTTTTTAATGTGTTATTTAATGAGTTAAAAAGTGATTCATGTAGTAGATTTGTACTTGAACACAAGTTACAATTGACTACTGGTGATGAAACCTATTATTTGAAGGAAACCTCTGATTCTCCATTTGCTTACCACTTGAAGGTTATAGATATAATAGATGAAGCCATTAAAGAGAATAAATTAGAAAAATATCACTATAATTTATTAAGATCACTTTTTGAAAAAACATCTACTTTCTTAGGATATAAATCATGGGAAGAAATTATACCTGAGAGTGAAAAAGATGAGGTTCATAGAAGGTACTTAAATTTGTTCAGTCATGACAAACAATCGTTTGAAGAATTTCCAGATATAACAGAAGATGATAAAGAACAATTTAAAGTGATTTATAAGTCGTTTATTGAGAAATACTACTTCAATACAGATATTAGTCATTTAAACTAGAATGTTTAGAGATTAGTGAGGAAGCATGCTATGGTTGATTATTCAAAAGTGCATGAAGTAATTGCGGAAACAAATGAAGGGATTCTCTTGGCTGAGTATCAACCAGAGTATCGCATGGATAGAGAGTATCAGTCAGAAGCAGATTTAGAAAATCAGTTAATTTCTGATTTGGTACATCATCTTAACTACGAACATTTAGATATTCACACACCTACCGAACTCTTAGCAAATGCCAAGGTTCAGATTGAAAAACTAAATAAGATAACCTTTACGGATGCTGAGTGGAGTCGCTTTGTAGTGGAGTATCTGGATTGTCCTAATGAAGGATTGGTTGAAAAACACGAAAAATCCAAGAAAATCATATCTATGACTTTGTCTTTGATGATGGACGAATTAAAAATATTTTCATCCTTGATAAGAAAAATATTCATAACAATAGCATGCAGGTCATCAACCAAGTGACTCAGGTGGGGAGCCATACCAATCGTTATGATGTGACCATCCTAGTAAACGGCTTTCCTCTAGTTCAGATTGAATTGAAGAAGCGTGGAGTTAGTCTGCAAGAGGCCTTTAATCAGGTTCACCGTTATAGTAAGGAAAGCTTCAATAGCAAGAATTCTTTATACAAATACATTCAAATTTTTGTTATTTCTAATGGCACTTATACACGCTACTTTGCAAATACGACTGCTCAAAATAAAAATCACTATGAGTTCACCTGTGAATGGGCAGACCGTAAAAATAAAACAATCCACGACCTAGAAGACTTTACGGTCACTTTCTTGAGCAAGCGAGTCCTTTTGGAGGTATTGACCAAGTATTGTGTTTTTGATGCTGATAATACCTTGCTCATCATGCGTCCTTATCAGATAGCAGCAACTGAGAGTATTTTGCGCAAGATTCATTCATCTAATGAAATGAAGAACTTTGGCACGATTAACGCCTGCGGTTATATCTGGCATACGACGGGTTCAGGGAAAACTTTGACCAGCTTTAAGACAGCTCGTTTGGCGACAGAGTTGGACTATATTGACAAAGTGATATTCGTCGTAGACAGAAAAGACTTAGACTATCAGACTATGAAGGAATATCAAATTCCAACCAAATTCAGTCAATGGTAGCAATAATACAAAAGAACTCCAACGCAGTATCGAAGAAAATGATAATCGAATTGTTGTCACAACTATTCAAAAGCTAAATAAATTTATCACTGCAAATCCAATTCATGAAATCTATGAGAAGAAATGTATTTTGATCTTTGACGAATGCCACCGTTCTCAGTTTGGTAAAGCGCAGAAGCGCATCAAAAAAGCTTTTAAACAGTATGCCTTATTTGGATTTACAGGGACACCAATCTTCCCAGAAAATAGCTTGACGGGTGAAACGACACAAGAAGTTTTTGGAGAACAACTTCATAATTACGTTATCACGGATGCTATTCGAGATAAAAAAGTGTTGAAGTTTAAGGTCGATTACAACTACATCAAGCCTGAAATCAATAAGTATAGAGAAGCAGAGGAAGCAGTTGGCCGAGAGATTGATGAGAAGAAACTCAAAAAGATGGAGAAGGAACTTCTTTTGCATCTAGAACGGATAGCAACCATTACTGAGTACCTGTTGAGAGTTTATAATGACAAGACGCATCGAAATCAACATTATACTCATAAGCAAAAACAACTGTTTGGATTTAATGCCATGTTAGCTGTACAAAGTATTGAAGCAGCAAAATTATACTATGAAGAACTCCAGCGACAACAAGCAGCTTTACCAGAAGCTAAACGCTTGAAAATTGCAACCATCTTTAGCTTTGCGCCAAACGAAGAACAGTCAGCCTATGGTGAAATTCAAGACGAAGATCTAGAACCTCAAGATACAGCTATGCCTCTATCTTCTAAAGAGTTCCTTTCTAGAGCAATTGATGACTATAATCACATGTTCAAGACCAACTTCTCAACCGATGGCAAAGAGTTTCAAATTACTATCGTGACCTTTCTAAACGAGTTAAGTCCAAGGAAGTGGACCTTCTAATTGTAGTGGGAATGTTCTTGACGGGATTTGATGCTCCAACTATGAATACTCTCTTTGTCGACAAAAATCTACGTTATCATGGTTTGATTCAAGCATTCTCGAGAACTAATCGAATTTTTAATAAGGTTAAACCTTTTGGGAATATCGTTTGTTTCCGTGATTTAGAAAGGGCTACGCAAGAAGCTATTAAGACTTTTGGAGACACAAATAAGCTTGAAATTATTTTAGAAAAAAGCTTTAGTGAATACATGGATGGTTTTGTGGATCAGGTAACTGGTATCGAGGTCAAAGGATATACAGCAGTCTGTCAGGAAATTCTTGAGAAATTCCCGAATCCACAAGAAATTGGAAAAGAGCATGATAAAAAAGAGTTTGTTAAGCTATTTGGTGAGTTGCTGAAACTTGATAATGTTCTTCGAAATTATGATGAATTCCAAGAGATAGACAAGCCTATCTCAGAAGGTTATCTTCAAGATTTGAAGAGCGCCTATGTGGAAATTCGAGATGAATTCTTAAACCTTAAAAACTATGAAAAGAGCAAAGATTTAGAGGTTGACCTTTCAGATGTTGAATTTGAAATCGAACTCTTAAAAACAGATGAGATTAATCTGGATTATATCCTTGCATTGATTGTTGAGAAATCGAAGAATTCTGAGTCTAAAGAAGATTTGAAGGTTGAAGTTAGTCGTGTAATTCGTTCTAGTATTGATATTCGTGCCAAGGAGGATTTGGTATTGAATTTTATCAATTATACGGATTTATCTCAATTACAGAGTAATGAATCTATTTTAACTTCCTTTTATACTTATGCTAAAAAAGAAAAAGAAGATTCCATTCAAAAACTAGCTGATGATGAAAATCTTGGAAAAGGTTATCGTCTATTTATTGATAAAGCGCTACAAAAAGGATATGCGGAAAGTGGTGGGACTAATCTAGATGATATTATTCCGCCAACTTCTCGACGTAAGGGCGCTCGAGAGTTGAAGAAGCAGCAAATTCTTGCCAAACTTCAGAAATTGGTAGAAATTTACCGTGGTATATAATGATGATTTAGAAAGGAACCTATGAGAAAATCTTTTTACAGCTGGCTGATGACGGAGCGCAATCCTAAAAGTAATAAGCCCAAAGCTATTTTGGCAGATTTGGCTTTTCAGGACACGGCCTTTCCTAAGCATACGGATGATTTTGATGAGGTCAGCCGTTTTCTGGAGGAGCATGCAAATTTTTCCTTTAACTTGGGCGAGTTCGATGCTATTTGGGAAGAATATCAGGCCCATTAACTGGCTAGGGATAGTCATTTTCTGCTTGCTTTGATATAATAAATGTAATTCATTCAAAAAATTAAAATAGAGAGGTTCTTTGTTTGCAGGAACATTCAGTAGAATTGAAACTGGGTCATCCAGATGATGCCTTTCATCTCTTTGGCTCTAATGAACGCCATCTGCGCTTGATGGAGCAGGAATTGAAGGTAACCATTCATGCCCGAACTGAGATTGTGCAGATTTTGGGTACGGAGGCTGCCTGCGAGGAGACTCGACAGGTCATTCAGGCTCTCTTGGTCTTGGTCAATCGTGGCATGACCATTGGCACACCCGATGTGGTGACAGCTATTACTATGGTCAAAAATGACGAAATTGATAAGTTTGTAGCTCTTTATGAAGAGGAGATTATCAAGGACAGCTATGGCAAGCCGATTCGGGTCAAGACACTTGGCCAGAAGATCTATGTAGACAGCGTTAAAAATCATGATATTGTCTTTGGGATCGGGCCAGCCGGAACAGGGAAGACCTTTCTAGCGGTGACCTTGGCGGTGACGGCTCTCAAGCGTGGGCAAGTCAAACGAATCATCTTGACACGACCAGCGGTAGAAGCCGGTGAGAGTTTGGGTTTTCTGCCTGGCGACCTTAAGGAAAAAGTGGATCCTTATTTGCGTCCAGTCTATGATGCCTTGTATCAGATTTTGGGCAAGGATCAGACGACGCGCCTGATGGAGCGAGAAATTATCGAGATTGCACCCCTAGCCTATATGCGGGGGCGGACGCTGGATGATGCCTTTGTCATTCTGGATGAAGCTCAGAATACCACCATCATGCAGATGAAGATGTTTCTGACACGTCTCGGCTTCCAGTCCAAGATGATTGTCAATGGAGATATCAGCCAGATTGACCTGCCTCGTAATGTCAAATCTGGCCTCATAGACGCTCAGGAGAAATTGAAGAACATCTCCCAGATTGATTTTGTACATTTCTCAGCCAAGGATGTGGTCCGCCATCCAGTGGTGGCGCAGATTATCCGTGCCTATGAACCGCCAGCTCCTAAGAAAGAAGATAGTGAAATAGCTGAGGACGAAAGTACTAGCTGATAAAAAAGCGACTAACCTGATGAGCAAGTTAGTCGTTTTTTAGTGTCTGCAAATTATTTGGTTAAACCGTAGTTGTAGTCATCATCTTGCATGGCTTCAACTTCACCAAGAAGGTAACCATTTCCGACCTGAGAGAAGAAGTCGTGGTTAGATGTTCCTGTTGAGATCCCGTTCATGACGATTGGGTTGACATCGTCCGCTGAATCTGGGAAAAGTGGATCTTGTCCCAAGTTCATGAGTGCCTTGTTGGCATTGTAACGAAGGAAGGTTTTAACTTCTTCGGTCCAGCCAACACCGTCATAGAGGCTTTCTGTATAGCCCTCTTCGTTTTCGTAGAGGGTGTAGAGCAGGTCGTACATCCATTCTTTGAGTTTCTCTTGTTCCTCTTCAGGCAATTCATTGAAACCAAGTTGGAATTTGTAACCAATGTAAGTCCCGTGGACAGACTCATCACGGATGATTAGTTTGATGATTTCCGCAACGTTAGCTAGTTTGTTGTTACCAAGATAGTAGAGGGGTGTAAAGAAACCAGAGTAGAAGAGGAAGGTTTCAAGGAAAACGCTGGCAATCTTCTTTTCAAGGGGGCTACCATTGAGGTAGATTTCATTGATAATTTCTGCTTTTCTTTGTAGGTAGGGGTTAGTGTTGGTCCATTCAAAGATTTCTTCAATTTCAGCCTTGGTATTCAAGGTTGAAAAGATAGAAGAGTAAGATTTTGCGTGGACGGATTCCATAAATTGGATATTATTGAAGACGGCTTCTTCGTGGGCAGTACGGACGTCCTTACGTAGAGCATCCACACCAGATTCAGACTGGAGAGTATCCAGCAGGGTCAATCCTCCGAAGACCTTGCCGACCAAGTCTTTTTCCTTGTTGGACAATTTTCTCCAGTCATCGAGGTCATTAGACAAGGGAATCCGTGTATCGAGCCAGAATTGCTCCGTCAGCTTTTCCCAAGTTGATTTGTCGATGACATCTTCGATGGCATTCCAGTTTATGGCTTTGTAGTAAGTTTGCATTTTGTAAAAATCCTTTTGAATAATTCTTTCTCAGTTGCTATCTAAAAGTTGTTTTATAGAATTGTTATATTCCTCATCAATGTCATCAGTACTTTGATTGTTTTCTTTTCTATTTTGCACTTCGGTTAAGTAATCATCTGTTTTTTGTTGAATTATTTGATTGATTTCTTCGTTTGATGAGGTTTTATTCTTGCTAGTTTGGAGTTTAGAAAGGAAAAGTTTATATAGTTTTTGAAAACTGAGAGTGGTTACTGTACCTAGAACACTTCCAATACTAATAAGTATTACTGCTAGAGAAACAGCTGCTTTTTTGGGTCCTCCCCATAACTTCGTAAGTTGAGCCATTTTAGCATAATCCCACTTGACTTCTTTTGATATTTTAATAGACTCTAAAATTAAATTTTTCATGTTGATAACCTCAGCGATACTTTGACTTCGTTAGATCACACAGCTTTCACATTGGTTAGCGCCTACTTCGCCGCCATCATCAGTGAAGGTGCGGACGTAGTAGATGGACTTGATGCCCTTGTTGAAGGCGTAGTTACGCAAGATAGAAAGGTCACGGGTTGTTTGCTTGCTTTCTTTTTTCCATTCGTAGAGGCCTTTTGGAATATCACTGCGCATAAAGAGAGTCAGAGATAGACCTTGGTCTACGTGCTCAGTTGCGGCAGCATAGACATCAATCACCTTGCGCATGTCCATGTCATAGGCAGAAGTATAGTAAGGAATGGTTTCAGTTGACAAACCTGCCGCAGGATAGTAAATCTTACCGATTTCTTTTCCTGACGTTCTTCGATCCGCTGGGTAATTGGGTGAATTGAAGCAGAAACATCATTGATGTAGCTGATAGATCCATTTGGTGCAACAGCCAGGCGGTTCTGGTGGTAGAGGCCATCAGCCTTGACCTTGTCGCGCAACTCTGCCCAATCCTCTGCAGATGGGATAAAGATACTTGCGAAGAGTTCTTTGACACGGTCAGACTTAGGTACACATTCACCCGTCAGGTACTTGTCAAAGTAAGTTCCGTTGGCATAGTCAGATTTTTCAAAGTTATGGAAGGTTACACCGCGCTCGCGAGCGATATTGTTAGACTCAACCAAGGTCCAGTAGTTCATGAGCATGAAGTAGATGCTAGTGAATTCGACAGCTTCCGCTGATCCATAATCGATCAATTGCTGCGCCAAATAGCTATGCAATCCCATAGCTCCCAGACCAAAGGTGTGCGCCAGACTGTTACCGTTGTCGATAGAAGGCACAGCTGTGATGTGCGAGCTGTCAGTGACAAAGGTCAAGGCGCGTGTCATAGTCCGGATGGATTTTCCGAAGTCAGGCGAAGTCATCATATTGACGACGTTGGTAGAGCCTAAGTTACATGACACATCTGTTCCCAGGTGGAGATACTCTTGTGCGTCATTCAAGAGACTAGGCTCTTGTACTTGCAGGATTTCAGAGCAAAGGTTACTCATGATAATTTTACCGTCGATTGGATTTGAACGGTTGGCCGTATCAATGTTTACGACATACGGATAGCCGGATTCTTGTTGGAGTTTAGAAATTTCTGTTTCCAAATCACGAGCCTTGATCTTAGTCTTGGTGATCTTAGGATTGGCAACTAGCTCATCGTATTTCTCTGTGATATCGATATAGGCAAATGGTACACCGTATTCACGTTCGATTGAGTAAGGGCTGAAGAGATACATATCTTCGTTCTTACGCGCCAATTCATAAAACTTATCCGGAATGACAACGCCGAGTGAGAGGGTTTTAACGCGAACTTTTTCGTCAGCATTTTCTTTCTTGGTAGAAAGGAAAGAGATGATATCTGGGTGGAAGACATTGAGATAAACAACCCCAGCTCCCTGACGTTGGCCCAGCTGGTTAGAATAGGAGAAACTGTCCTCAAAGAGTTTCATAACAGGAACAACGCCAGATGCAGCACCTTCATAGCCCTTTATTGGAGCTCCAGCTTCCCGCAGATTGCTGAGGGAAATTCCGACCCCGCCTCCGATACGAGACAATTGCAGGGCTGAGTTGATGGAGCGGCCGATTGAGTTCATGTCATCTGTTACTTGGATGAGGAAACAAGACACCAATTCACCACGACGAGCCCGGCCAGCGTTGAGGAAGCTTGGTGTAGCCGGTTGATAGCGCTGGTGGATGATTTCATTTGCGATATCCTTGGCAATGGCTTCATCTCCGTTGGCAAAGTAGAGGGCATTAAAGAGCACACGATCTTCCATGCCTTCGAGATAATATTCACCATCATTGGTCTTTAGTGCATACTGGTTGTAGAATTTATAGGCAGCCATGAAAGATTTGAACTTGAAATCTTGAGCATGGATAAAGCAGACAACTCTTCAATGTATTCAGGAGAATAGAGTTGGATAAATTCTTTTTCCAAGTAGTTCTCTTCGATTAAGTATTGAATTTTTTCAGTAATAGAAGCAAACTTCATCGTGTTTGGTTCAACATTTTCTTTAAAGAAGGCTTCCAAGGCTTCTTTGTCTTTGTGAAGCATGATTTGCCCATTGACTGGACGGTTGATTTCGTTATTTAGACGGAAGTAAGTCACATCTTCTAAGTGTTTGAGTCCCATAATTTTCCTTTTTCTAAAATGTCTTTTGCTTTTACAAAATAAACGGCTCCTACGAATGATAGGAGCGGCAACAAAGCTCTAAATACTGGTGAGATTATGATAATTTTTTAAGTTTACCAGGCTGGAAACCAGAAAATGCTTCAGTTGGTGTTTGAATAACAGGCGCTGCATTGAAACCGAGGCTTTTAACATGGTCGATGTATTCTGGTTGCTCATCAAGGTTGATTTCGCGATATTCTACATTGTTGGTATCAAGAAAACGCTTGGTCATCTTGCATTGAACACAATCGTTTTTAGAGTAAATAGTTACCATTAGATGATTCCTCTATACTTTCATTTTCTTAAATTTAAATCTGAAACTAGTATATCTAAAAGCGAATTCGATGTCAACAGTTTTGAACTAAATATTGTATGATATTTTCTTATAGCAACTATTGAGATACAATATATAGTGTGTAAAACATCGAAACAAAGAGAAATAACCACAAGGAGTCACAGCGCTTACTGTATTTTAAGCGAAGCTAGACCAAGAAGAATTCATTATAAGGAAGAAAGCCTTGAAACTATTTCGGAAAGAGAGGGAGTTGACGATTGAATCTACTATTTTAAAACAGAATTCATTTTCAAAGTCTAAAGAAATATTTTGTAAGCGGGCTATAAAATTCTTGAAAAAGATTTCAAAAAGTGATATAATATCAACTTGTAAGGGTTATCACTTTAACTCAAAAAGAATTATTTTAAAGGAGAGTCTAACTATGGCTTCTAAAGATTTCCACATTGTGGCAGAAACAGGTATTCACGCGCGTCCAGCAACATTGTTGGTACAAACAGCTAGCAAATTTGCTTCAGATATCACTCTTGAGTACAAAGGTAAATCAGTAAACCTTAAATCAATCATGGGTGTTATGAGTCTTGGTGTTGGCCAAGGTGCTGACGTTACAATCTCAGCTGAAGGTGCAGACGCGGATGATGCTATCGCTGCTATCTCAGAAACAATGGAAAAAGAAGGATTGGCATAAGAAAATGACAGAAATGCTTAAAGGAATTGCGGCATCTGATGGTGTTGCTGTTGCTAAGGCATATCTATTAGTTCAACCGGATTTGTCATTTGAGACTGTTTCAGTCGATGATACGAATGCAGAAGAGGCTCGTTTGGATGCAGCTCTTGAAGCTTCACAGAACGAGCTTTCTGTTATCCGTGAGAAAGCAGTAGATAGCCTTGGTGAGGAAGCGGCTCAAGTATTTGACGCTCACTTAATGGTACTCGCTGACCCTGAAATGGTTGGTCAAATCAAAGAAACGATCCGTACTAAGAAAGTAAATGCGGAAGCTGGTCTGAAAGAAGTTACAGACATGTTTATCGCTATTTTTGAGGGTATGGAAGACAATCCATACATGCAAGAACGTGCGGCAGATATTCGTGACGTAACGAAGCGCGTTTTGGCAAACCTTTTGGGTAAGAAATTACCAAATCCAGCTTCTATCAATGAAGAATCAGTTGTCATTGCACATGACTTGACTCCTTCTGATACAGCTCAATTAGACAAGAAATTTGTTAAAGCTTTTGTAACTAATATCGGTGGACGTACAAGCCACTCTGCAATCATGGCGCGTACGCTTGAAATCGCAGCGGTATTGGGAACAAATAATATCACTGAACTCGTTAAAGACGGCGATATCATTGCAGCAAATGGTATCACTGGTGAAGTCATCATAAACCCAACTGAAGAGCAAGCAGCAGCATTTAAGGCAGCTGGTGAAGCTTATGCGAAGCAAAAAGCTGAATGGGCTCTCTTGAAAGATGCTCAAACAGTGACTGCCGATGGCAAACACTTTGAACTCGCTGCTAACATTGGTACACCAAAAGACGTTGAAGGTGTCAATGCAAATGGTGCTGAAGCCGTAGGTCTTTACCGTACAGAATTCCTTTACATGGATTCACAAGACTTCCCAACAGAAGACGAGCAGTACGAAGCATACAAGGCTGTACTTGAAGGAATGAATGGTAAACCTGTTGTCGTTCGTACAATGGATATCGGTGGAGATAGGAACTTCCTTACTTCGATATGCCGCATGAAATGAACCCATTCCTTGGTTTCCGTGCATTGCGTATCTCTATCTCTGAAACTGGTGACGCTATGTTCCGTACACAAATCCGCGCCCTCTTGCGTGCTTCTGTACATGGACAATTGCGTATCATGTTCCCGATGGTTGCTCTCTTGACAGAATTCCGTAAAGCTAAAGCAGTTTACGAAGAAGAAAAAGCGAAATTGCAAGCTGAAGGAGTTGCTGTAGCGGACAATATCCAAGTGGGTATCATGATTGAAATTCCAGCAGCAGCAATGCTAGCTGATCAATTTGCGAAAGAAGTTGATTTCTTCTCTATCGGTACCAACGACTTGATCCAATACACAATGGCTGCTGACCGCATGAACGAACAAGTTTCATACCTCTACCAACCATATAACCCATCAATTCTTCGCTTGATCAACAACGTTATCAAGGCAGCTCACGCTGAAGGCAAATGGGCAGGTATGTGTGGAGAAATGGCCGGTGACCAAACAGCTGTGCCGCTTCTTGTCGGAATGGGCTTGGATGAATTCTCTATGAGTGCCACTTCTGTCCTTCGGACTCGTAGCCTTATGAAGAAATTGGATACGAAGAAGATGGAAGAACTTGCACAACGCGCATTGACTGAATGTGCAACGATGGAAGAAGTTCTTGAACTTGAAAAAGAATATCTTGACTTCGATTAATCTGAAAATTAAGATCAGGAAATTTTCCTGGTCTTTTTTAGTTTTTTCAGCGTCATAGTAGACTTAGTGTAGAAAGTGAGAATTGATAAAAAAGAGAGAAATATAGAAAGTTCATATGAACAAAAGAAGATGATTTATGAAATTTGTGAAAAATTTCTTTAAATTTATAAAATTTAGTTGAAATTTTCAGAAAATTTGATAAAATGATACTTAATAACATTTTGGAGGGGACACGTGACACAATATAAGAACTATATAAATGGAGAGTGGAGAGCTTCTGAAAATGAAATCACCATCTCATCTCCTATCAATAATGAGATTCTAGGAACTGTTCCTGCCATGAGTCAGGCAGAGGTTGATTATGCGATGGCGAGCGCTCGTGCGGCTTTGCCAGCTTGGCGCGCTCTTTCAGCAGTCGAACGTGCAGCTTATCTGCATAAGGCCGCGGATATTTTGGAGCGCGATCAGGAGAAGATTGGCGAAATTCTTGCAAAAGAAGTTGCCAAGGGTATTAAAGCGGCGATTGGAGAAGTTGTTCGGACAGCAGACTTGATTCGCTATGCGGCTGAAGAGGGCATTCGTATTCACGGTCAGGTTATGGAAGGCGGCGGCTTTGAAGCTGCCAGCAAGAAAAAATTGGCTATGGTTCGTCGTGAGCCTGTAGGAGTTGTCTTGGCTATTGCGCCATTTAACTACCCAGTCAACCTGTCTGGTTCTAAGATTGCTCCTGCCCTTATCGGCGGAAATGTTGTGATGTTTAAGCCACCTACACAAGGTTCAATTTCTGGTCTGCTCTTGGCTCAGGCTTTTTCTGAGGCTGGTCTGCCTGCTGGTGTTTTCAATACTATCACTGGCCGCGGTTCAGAAATCGGGGACTACATCATTGAGCATAAGGAAGTGAACTACATTAACTTTACCGGCTCCACTCCAATCGGTGAACGCATCGGTAAGTTGGCTGGTATGCGTCCCATTATGTTAGAATTGGGTGGTAAGGATGCTGCAGTCGTGCTGGAAGATGCCGACTTGGAGCATGCAGCTAAGCAGATTGTTGGCGGGGCATACAGTTACTCCGGTCAGCGCTGTACGGCTATTAAACGTGTCATTGTCATGGAGAGCGTAGCAGATAAATTAGCGGCGCTGATTAAGGCAGAGGTAGAGAAACTAACGGTTGGTGATCCCTTTGATAATGCGGATATTACACCAGTCATTGATCATGCATCAGCAGATTTCATCTGGGGCTTGATTGAAGATGCTCAAGAAAAGGGAGCGTCAGCCTTGACAGAAATCAAACGTGAAGCAAATCTCATCTGGCCTGCCTTGTTTGACCATGTGACACTAGATATGAAATTAGCTTGGGAAGAGCCATTTGGTCCTGTTCTTCCGATTATTCGTGTGACTTCCGTTGAAGAGGCTATCCAGATCTGTAACCAGTCAGAATTTGGTCTTCAATCTTCAGTCTTTACAAATGATTTCCCGAAAGCATTTGAAATTGCTGAGAAACTGGAAGTGAGTACTGTACACATCAATAATAAGACCCAACGTGGTCCAGATAACTTCCCATTCCTTGGTGTTAAGGGATCTGGAGCCGGAGTGCAAGGGATTCGTTACAGTATCGAAGCGATGACACAAGTGAAATCCATCGTGTTTGATGTGAAATAATGAGAAAGGCGGCTTTGTGCGGCCTTTTTTCTTACCTTTATGAACTTGTAATTCTAACAAGTGTTCGAACAATATAAAAATAAGTAGGCGTTCATATTTTTGATTGCTTATCATTTTAAAATGTAAATTTACATATTGGTCTAGATAAATTATTTTAGGAATCCTAGTACAGGGATTGATTTTTAAGTACAGATATTAGCCTCAAACTCTTTGAAATCAGTATTTTATCAGATATTTTCCACAAAAACCTTGATATAGCAACTCATTCTTGTAAAGAAATTGGGCTTTTGAAATTTTTGAGATAGTTTTTGGAAATTTACTTGAAAAATATAAGAAAATGGGGTAAAATAGAAACATAGAAAACGCTTACAAATAGAAAGGTGACTAAATGGACAAAAAAGAAGCATTAAGAACCTTTACAACAGGTGAAAACTTTCATTTGCAGCATTATTTGGGAGTGCATCAGGATGTGGTGAATGGCAAGGCTGGCTACACTTTTAGAGTTTGGGCTCCAAATGCGCAGAATGTGCATCTGATTGGAGATTTCACCAATTGGTATGGAGAGCAGATTCCTATGACTCGCAATGAAGGCGGTGTCTGGGAAGTCTTCACGGATTTGCCTAAGGAAGGAGATATTTACAAGTACAATATTAAACGCAGTAGCGGTCAGGAAATCTTGAAAATTGATCCGCTGGCTATCTATTTGGAAGAGCGCCCAGGTACGGGAGCTATTGTTCGGACTATTCCAGAGAAGAAGTGGCAAGATGGGCTTTGGCTGGCTCGGAGAAAGCGTTGGGGCTTTTTTTCAAGACCGGTCAATATTTATGAAGTGCATGCTGGATCTTGGAAACGCAATCCTGACGGCAGTCCATATTCTATGGCTCAGCTTAAGGAGGAGTTGATTCCTTATCTGGTCGAAATGAACTACACGCATGTTGAGTTCATGCCGCTCATGGCCCATCCTTTGGGACTCAGCTGGGGCTACCAGCTCATGGGTTACTTTGCTTTTGAACATACTTATGGAACGCCAGAGGAATTTCAGGACTTTGTCGAAGAATGTCACTTGAATAATATCGGTGTCATTGTGGACTGGGTTCCAGGTCACTTTACCATCAATGACGATGCCTTGGCCTACTATGATGGAACACCAACCTTTGAGTACCAGGATCATGACCGAGCTCACAACTATGGTTGGGGTGCCTTGAATTTTGACCTAGGAAAAAATGAAGTGCAATCTTTCTTGATTTCTAGTATCAAGTTCTGGATTGATTTCTACCATCTAGATGGGGTTCGTGTGGATGCAGTTAGCAACATGCTCTATCTAGACTATGATAGTGGTCCTTGGCAGCCAAACAAGGATGGCGGTAATCGTAACTATGAAGGCTACTATTTCTTGCAACGTTTGAATACAGTCATCAAGCTAGCTCATCCAGATGTCATGATGATTGCTGAAGAGAGCTCGTCCGAAACCAAGATTACGGGCATGAGAGAGATGGGCGGTTTGGGCTTTGACTTCAAGTGGAATATGGGCTGGATGAACGATATTCTGCGTTTCTATGAAGAAGACCCGATTTACCGCAAGTACGACTTTAATCTGGTGACCTTCAGCTTTATGTATGCTTTCTGAAAATTTCCTCTTGCCTTTCTCTCACGACGAAGTCGTTCACGGCAAGAAGAGCATGATGCATAAGATGTGGGGTGACCGCTACAATCAATTTGCTGGTCTCCGCAACCTCTTGACCTATCAAATCTGCCATCCAGGCAAGAAATTGCTCTTTATGGGTTCAGAATTTGGTCAATTCCTAGAGTGGAAGTCAGAAGAGCAGCTGGAATGGTCAAATCTGGACGATCATATGAATAAGCAGATGCAAACCTTCACTTCTGCCCTCAACGCCTTTATCGAGATAATCGTCCGCTTTGGGAGATTGATCTTAGCTACGATGGCATCGAAATCATCGATGCCGACAATACCGATCAGAGCGTCCTTTCCTTTATTCGTAAGACGGAAAAAGGAGATATGTTAGTCTGTGTATTCAATATGGTGCCAGTAGAGCGCAAAAACTTTACCATTGGTGTGCCAGTGGCAGCCGTTTATGAAGAAGTATGGAATACTGAATTAGAGAAATGGGGAGGTGTTTGGAAAGAACACAACGAAACAGTTCAGTCTCAAGAGGGACTATGGAAAGATTATCCGCAGACCTTGACCTTTACGCTACCAGCTTTGGGAGCAAGTATTTGGAAAATCAAGCGTCGTGTGAATGTTCGTAAAAATGCTAAAAAAGATTCCACAAAGGAGTAGGATATGAAGAATGAAATGCTAGCTTTGATTCTTGCCGGTGGGCAAGGAACTCGTCTTGGAAAGCTCACACAAAGTATTGCAAAACCAGCAGTACAGTTTGGTGGTCGTTATCGTATTATTGATTTCGCGTTGTCGAACTGTTCCAACTCTGGGATTAACAATGTCGGTGTGATTACACAATACCAACCACTTGCTTTGAACAGTCACATCGGGAACGGTTCAAGCTGGGGCTTGGATGGTATCAATACAGGTGTATCCATTCTTCAGCCTTACTCTGCCAGTGAAGGAAATCGTTGGTTTGAGGGAACAAGCCACGCTATTTCCAAAATATTGACTATATCGACAGCATCAATCCTGAATATGTTTTAATCCTATCTGGTGACCATATCTACAAGATGGACTACGATGATATGCTCCAATCCCACAAGGATAACAGCGCTAGTTTGACGGTTGCAGTCTTGGATGTGCCTCTCAAGGAGGCTAGCCGTTTTGGTATCATGAATACCGACGCTAACAATCGGATCGTTGAATTTGAAGAAAAACCAGAAAATCCTAAATCTACCAAGGCTTCTATGGGAATCTATATCTTTGACTGGCAACGTCTCCGCAATATGCTGATTGCTGCTGAAAAGAGCAATGTAGATATGTCCGACTTTGGTAAGAATGTTATCCCTAACTATCTTGAATCTGGCGAAAGTGTTTATGCTTACGAATTTAACGGCTACTGGAAAGACGTTGGTACGATTGAGTCACTTTGGGAAGCTAATATGGAATACATTAGTCCAGAAAATGCTTTAGACAGTCGTGATCGTCAGTGGAAAATTTACTCACGTAACTTGATTTCACCACCAAACTACCTTGGTGCAAATGCTCATGTTGAAGATTCTTTGGTGGTTGATGGCTGTCTTGTGGATGGAACTGTTAAGCATTCTATTCTTTCAACAGGCGCTCAAGTTCGTGAGGGTGCAGAAGTTATTGATTCTGTCATTATGAGTGGCGCTATTATTGGCCAAGGAGCTAAGATTAAACGTGCGATCATTGGTGAGGGCGCTGTTATTTCTGATGGTGTAGAGATTGACGGAACAGATGAAGTGCAAGTAGTCGGATATAATGAAAAAGTGGGGGTACCAACAGATGAAGATTGATAAATATTCAGCGATTTAGGAAATACGGTCGGTTTCCACGACATGTCAACCTTGACAGAACATCGTCCAGTTGCCAGTTTGCCATTTGGTGGGAAATACCGCTTGATTGACTTCCCACTTTCTAGTCTTGCTAATGCTGGTGTTCGTAGCGTCTTTGGTATCTTCCAACAAGACAATATCAGCTCTGTCTTTGACCATATTCGTTCAGGTCGTGAGTGGGGCTTGTCCACACTTTTGAGCCACTACTATCTAGGAATTTACAATACCCGTGTAGAAAGTAGCACAGTTGGTAAGGAATATTATGAACAGTTACTGACTTATCTGAAGCGCTCAGGCTCTAACCAAACTGTAGCCCTAAACTGTGATGTGTTGATTAACATTGACCTTAATCAGGTCTTCCACTTACATAACACGACCCAGCAACCGATGACGGTGGTTTACAAGAAATTGCCATCTAAAGATATTTCAGATGTGAATGCAGTTCTGCAAGTCAGTGAAACAGACCATGTCCTAGGACATAAACTGCATAGTGATAGAGACGAGGGCGAGCTCTTCAATATGTCTACAGATATTTTTGTAGTAGATACGCCGTGGTTGATTGAAAAATTGGAAGAAGAAGCGCAAAAAGAATTCCCACAAAAACTGCGCTATGTTCTTCGGGACTTGGCAGCTGAAGTTGGAGCTTTTGCTTATGAGTATACAGGCTATTTGGCAAATATTTACTCTGTTGAATCATACTATAAGGCCAATAAAGATATGCTTGATCGGCAGAAATTCTACTCCCTCTTCTCACCAAATCAAAAGATTTATACAAAGGTGAAAAACGAAGAGCCGACTTACTATGCAACAGGATCGAAGGTAAATCGCTCTCAGTTTGCCTCAGGTAGTATTGTAGAAGGTGAAGTTGTAAATTCTGTTATTTCGCGGAATACAAGAATTTTAGCAGGTAGCAGTGTCAAAGATAGTCTCCTCTTCCCACGCGTTGTCGTTGGAAAAAATGCAGTGGTAGAATATACAATTGTGGACAAGGGCGTTGAGATTGCTGAAGGAGTTGTCGTTCGAGGGACAGCTGAACATCCAGTTGTACTGAAGAAGGGTCAAAAAGTTACAGAGGACATCGTTTCATGAAAATTTTATTTGTAGCAGCAGAGGGAGCACCTTTTTCCAAGACGGGTGGTTTGGGAGACGTTATCGGCGCCCTTCCCAAATCCTTGGTCAAAGCTGGACATGAAGTTGGGGTTATTCTGCCATACTATGACATGACGGATGCTAAATTTGGTGATCAAGTTGAAGACCTCTTTTCCTTTGAAGTCAGTGTCGGCTGGCGTCGGGAGTATGTCGGTGTCAAAAAGATTGAGTTGGAAGGTGTCAGCTTCTACTTTATCGATAATCAGCATTATTTCTTCCGTGGGCATGTCTATGGTGATTTTGATGACGGTGAACGTTTTGCCTACTTCCAATTAGCAGCAATCGAACTGATGGAGCGCATTGACTTTATTCCAGATGTTCTCCATGCGCACGATTACCATACAGCTATGATTCCTTTCTTGGTAAAGGAAAAATATCGCTGGATTCAGGCCTATAATAACATCAAGACAGTGCTGACGATTCACAACTTAGAGTTTCAGGGACAATTTCCGGATAGTATGCTTTGGGAACTCTTTGGTGTCGGCTATGAACGTTATGCGGATGGCACTCTCCGTTGGAATGACTGCCTCAACTGGATGAAAGCGGGCATTCTCTATGCGGATCGCGTGACAACTGTTTCACCGAGCTATGCCAACGAAATTCGGACAGCTGAGTTTGGCTGCGGTCTGGATCAGATTCTTCGGATGGAGTCAGGCAAGCTGGTCGGTATTGTCAATGGTATCGATACAGATATCTACAATCCAGAAACAGATAAATTGCTGGCTTATCACTTTAATAAAAATGATTTGACTGGGAAATTAGAAAACAAACGAGCTCTTCAAGCTAAAGTAGGCTTGCCGGTGCGGGATGATGTTCCTGTCGTTGGTATCGTCTCTCGATTGACACGTCAAAAAGGTTTTGATTTGGTGGTGGAAGAGCTACATAATCTGCTTCAGGAAGATGTGCAAATTGTGCTACTTGGAACAGGTGACCCTGCATTTGAACGGGCCTTCGCTTGGTTTGGCCAGGCTTATCCTGAGAAACTATCTGCTAACATCCTTTTTGATGTTACTTTGGCTCAGGAAATCTATGCGGCTAGTGATATTTTCCTTATGCCGAGCCGCTTTGAACCTTGCGGTCTGTCGCAGATGATGTCCATGCGTTACGGTACACTGCCACTGGTTCACGAGGTTGGTGGTCTCCGGGATACAGTTGAACCTTTCAACGTCTATAGTGGACGGGGAACAGGCTTTAGCTTCAATAACTTCTCTGGTTATTGGCTAACATGGACTTTCAAAGAAGCCCTCAATCTTTACTGGCATGACCAAGAAGCTTGGCGTAGTCTGCAAACTCAGGCTATGGAAAGAGATTTCTCTTGGGATACAGCTAGTCGAGCATACAGTGATTTATATGAGTCACTACTCTAGTATATTGCAATAGAACAGCAATCCTCTCTTGTTTCTGACAAGAGAGGATTTGTCGGGTAAGTGGTCTTTCTCATGTTGACATCTTATCCAGACGGATGCTTTCCCTAAAAGAAAGGAAGTTGATTGGTAAAAATGGAATTAAATAAAGAACAGTTTATCCGAGATTTCAAGGATACTTTGCACGAACGACAGCTGATTAAGATTGCGGATGCTACGCCTGCCGAGCTTTTTCAAGCCCTCGCTAGTTCTATTCGTAAATATATCACGCCACTGTGGCTGGAGCGCCGCAATAAACTCGTGGAACAGCAGCAAAAAACAGCCTATTATTTCTCAATTGAGTTTCTACCGGGACGTATGCTGGAAACTAACCTACTCAATTTAGGCATTCTCGATACAGTCAAGGAAAGCTTTGCTGAGCTCGGAGTTGACTTTGAGGATGTAAAAAATGCTGAGCACGATATGGCTTTGGGAAATGGGGGCCTTGGTCGTTTGGCAGCAGCCTTCATGGACTCGCTAGCTACAACGGGCTATCCAGGTTTTGGAAATGGGATTCGCTATCGCTACGGTCTTTTCAAGCAGAGAATCGTAGATGGCTATCAGGTGGAAATTCCAGACGATTGGTTTGGCAGTCTGGGCAATGTCTGGGAAACCCGTAAGGATCACGGCATTGTGGGTGTTAAAATCTTTGGTAATGTCTACTTGCGTGCCAATGAAGAAGGCCGCATTGTACCGGTTTATGAGAATTCTAAAACTTTGCGTGCTGTGCCTTATGACGTGCCTCAGATTGGCTTTGGCAATGACAATATCAACAATCTCCGTCTATGGGATGTTGAAATTCCAGAAGAATATGAATTGGACTATCCAACTATTGAAGCCCGTCGGCGGGTGCAGGACATCACTGCCATTCTCTATCCAGACGATTCTAGTTACAAAGGAAAAGAACTGCGCCTGATTCAGGAATACTTCATGACCAGCGCAGGGCTGCAAACCATTATCAAATCTTATCTCAAGCAAGGTCGTCCGCTCAAGGATATTCATGAGAAGGTTTCCGTCCATATCAACGATACCCACCCAGCAGTTGCGCCAGCTGAGTTTATGCGTCTTTTGCTAGATGACTATGGTCTTGAGTGGGCAGATGCTTGGAATGCTACAGTGAAGACCATGAGCTACACCAACCATACTATTTGTCAGAAGCCTTGGAAAAATGGGATGCAGAGCTTTTTAAGAATGTCCTGCCGCGGGTTTATCAGATTATCCTAGAAATCGACAACCGATATGTGGCTGAAATGGCTGGACGTGGCCTTGATCCGAAGGTCATCGAAAACACTCGGATTGTCAAGGACAATCAAGTCCACATGGCCCACTTGGCTATCATCGGTGGGCATTCAATCAATGGGGTTGCCAAACTCCACACAGAACTGCTCAAAGAAGACACCTTGCGTGATTTCTACAGTATTTACCCAGAGAAGTTTAACAACAAGACCAATGGGATTATCCAGCGCCGCTGGCTGCAGATTGCGGATGAACCTTTATCGACTGAGATTGATAAGTTAATTGGTAAGGGCTGGAGAAGTGATATCCATGAGCTGCGTAAGCTTTGGAATTCAAGGACAATCAGCAAGTGCTGGGCGATTTCTATCGGGTTAAGCAAGAAGCCAAGGCTCGTCTGGCTGACTTCATCAAGGAATCAACAGGAGTAGAAGTCTCTACAGAAGCTATCTTTGATGTGCAGGTCAAACGCCTCCACGCTTATAAGCGTCAGCTGCTCAACCTGCTTCATATCATCAAGCTCTACTGGGATCTCAAGGACAATCCAGATAAGGATATGGTGCCGCGCGTCTTTATTTTTGGTGCCAAGGCTGCTCCGGGCTACCATTTTGCCAAGTCGGTTATCAAGCTGATTAATGAAGTGGCCAATCTGGTCAACAAGGATGAAAGCCTGCAAGGCAAGCTCAAGGTTGTTTTCCTAGAAAACTATCGTGTTAGCCTGGCTGAGCTCATCATTCCAGCAGCGGATGTATCGGAGCAGATTTCTCTGGCTTCCCAAGGAGGCTTCTGGCACTTCCAACATGAAGTTCATGATGACAGGTGCCATTACTCTAGCTACACTGGACGGAGCCAATATCGAAATCAAGGATGAAGTCGGTGACGACAACATTGTCATCTTCGGGATGGACAAGGACCAAGTTTACGAGCACTATGCCCGCCATGATTACTACTCACGCGGAGTCTATGAAAGCAATCCAGACATTCGCCGAGTGGTCGACACCTTTGTCAATGGCACCATTCCAAATGTTCGTGAAGAAGGATCTGAAATCTACGAAGCCCTTATCACCCATAATGACGAATACTTCCTCTTGGAAGACTTCCATGCCTATGTAGAAGCTCAGGAGAAGATTGATGCCCTCTATCGTGACAAAGAAAAATGGGCCCGCATGAGCTTGATCAATATCGCTACATCTGACAAGTTCACCTCAGATGATACCATTGAGCAATATGCCAAGGAAATCTGGAATCTGGAGAAATAAACCTCTTCAGAAAACATGAACACTAAGAGATTGGGACCAAAGTCTCAGTCTCTTTTGCTATCTATCTACCATCTTGTCTAGAAATATGCTATAGTAGAGAAAGTATGAGAATTCGACTTTTTGAAAAGCAGGGAAAGCAAGTATGAAAGACTATGAGATTTTTATCAACAATTAACGGCTCCCTTTCGCAGTTGTCCTAGGATAGTGAAAGGAATGACCTATTTTAATAGGGGGATGACTGTTTTTATGCCGCTGGTGTATGGATTGGTCTTGATTGATGCCTTTCTGACAGAAGGTTGGAAAGGGCTGCTTGATTTTTTTCTCCTTCCAGCTATCGGATTTGGTCTCTTGTCAGCTATTCGTAAACGACTGAATCAAGCACGCCCTTACGAGAAATGGGCTATTCAACCCTTGCTGGCCAAGGATACATCAGGCAAGTCCATGCCCAGCCGCCATGTCTTTTCGGCGACAGTGATTTCTATGTGCCTGCTCTACTTTTTCTGGCTGCCGGGGCTTATCTGCCTCTTGCTTTCAGCAGGGCTGGCTCTAGTGCGTGTGATTGGCGGAGTGCACTATCCAAAGGATGTAGTGATAGGATACCTTTGCGGAATTTGCTGGGGAGCTTTAATCTTTTTATTATAAATGTCTGGCGAGAGCCAGATTTTTCTTTGTAAAGTAAGTTGAGGAGTAGACAAAGTGCCCGAGTCTATATTATAATGTAAGCAGTACCAAACTTTCATCTCCAAGGAATATGGGATTTTGGAAGATGAAAAATATGTAAGGAGACTATTATGTCAGAACCGTTATTTCTAGAGTCTGTGATGCAGGAGAAAATTTGGGGCGGCACTAAGCTGCGTGATGTTTTTGACTATGAAATCCCCAGCGACCATGTGGGCGAGTATTGGGCAATTTCGGCTCATCCGAATGGTGTTTCAACCGTCAAGAATGGCCGTTTTGCTGGTCAGAATCTAGATGCGCTCTATACTGAACACCGTGAGCTTTTTGGCAATCGTCCAGAGCCTGTCTTTCCACTTCTGACGAAGATTTTGGATGCCAATGACTGGCTCAGCGTTCAGGTCCATCCAGATGATGCCTATGGATTAGAGCACGAAGGAGAGCTTGGCAAGACAGAATGCTGGTATGTTATCGCTGCAGACGAAGGGGCAGAGATTATCTACGGTCATAATGCCCAGAGCAAGGAAGAGTTGCGCCAGCAGATTGAGAGCAAGGACTGGGACCATCTTCTGACCAAAATTCCAGTCAAGGCTGGTGACTTCTTCTATGTACCAAGTGGCACCATGCATGCCATTGGTTCAGGCATTCTGATTTAGAAACTCAGCAGTCTAGCGATACTACTTATCGGGTCTATGACTTTGATCGTAAGGACGATGCTGGCAATCTTCGTGAGTTGCATTTGGAGCAATCGATTGATGTTTTGACTATCGGCGAGCCTGCTAATAGCCGTCCCGTTACTATTCAGGCAGACGATTTGACCTCTACTCTTTTGGTGGCTAATGACTTCTTTGCTGTTTACAAGTGGGACATTGCTGGTTCTGTTGAATTTAAAAAGACAGTAGATTACAGCTTGTTCAGTGTCTTGGAAGGTGCTGGTGAGTTGACAGTGGATGGACTAGTGTATCCTATCGAAAAAGGCTCTCATTTCATCCTACCGAGCGATGTTACAGAATGGACCTTGTCTGGCGACTTGCAACTAATTGTCAGCCATCCATAGTGAAAAAACAAATGAGATTGGGACAGAAATCGGTAATTCGTTAGAATTCGATTTCGTCGTCCCACCTCCGCACAGTTGAGTAGGGCTGTAAAAGCTGATGAAATCAGCGTAGTAGAGCCCACTCAACCACTGCGTCTTGCTCGACAATCCAAAGACAATTGAGAGGCTAGGACTTTTGTCCCAGCCTCATTTTTCTTTATTTTCGCAGAATGAATAGAGAAAACAGGACTTTAACTTCAATCAGTGAAAAAGTCCGATAAATGAGGCATTCCATCATGGTTGCTTGAAGAATTTTTTTTTGAAAAATGGTACAATGAAATGGAATATCTAAAGGAGTCGAATATGGAACACAAAGAAAAAGATTTTAGTTTGTCCTGGTTTTTTAGATGGTTCTTGGATAATAAGGCCATTACCGTATTTTTGGTGACCTTACTCATCGGTTTGAACATTTTTATTCTTAGCAAAATTAGTTTTATTTTTACACCAGTGATTGAGTTTATTGGTGTCATCATGTTGCCAGTGATTTTGGCTGGGCTGCTTTACTATCTGCTCAATCCCATTGTCGACTGGATGGAAAAGCGCAAGATTAACCGTGTGGCTGGGATTACAATTGTCTTTGTCTTGATTGGTGTTTTGATTGTGTGGGGCTTGGCGGTCGCTATTCCTAACTTACAGCATCAGATAGTGAGTTTTTCAAAAAATGTTCCTGCCTATCTCAAGCAAGCCAATAAAATGATTGATGATGTTTTGACCAATCATATTTCAGATGATTTGAAGCCACAAATCGAGCAAGTTACGAATAAGCTATCGACCCAGATTACTTCATGGGCCAGCAATTTTTCATCTAAGGCAGTCAATTGGGCTAGCAATTTGATTAGTACAGCTTCACAAATCATTGTGGCTATTATCATCATGCCTTTTATTCTTTTCTATTTGCTGCGCGACGGGAAAAATCTCAAAGGCTATGTGGTTCAGTTCTTGCCAACGAAATTCCGCGAGTCATTTGGTCAGGTCATGACAGATGTCAATACCCAGTTGGCAAATTATGTTCGTGGTCAGGTGACTGTAGCAATCATTGTGGCTCTTATGTTTATGATCTTTTTCAAGATTATTGGTTTGCGTTACGGTGTGACTCTAGCGGTTGTGGCAGGAGTTTTGAACTTGGTGCCTTATTTGGGAAGCTTCCTTGCTATGTTGCCAGCCTTGGTTCTTGGATTGATTGCTGGTCCGATCATGCTGTTGAAAGTTATTATCGTCTTTATTGTGGAGCAGACTATTGAGGGGCGCTTCGTGTCTCCGCTGATTTGGGAAGTCAATTAAGCATCCATCCGATTACGATTTTATTTGTTTTGCTGACTTCAGGAACCATGTTTGGTATTTGGGGCGTCTTGCTGGGAATTCCAGCTTATGCGTCAGCCAAGGTTGCCATCACAGCACTCTTTAAGTGGTACAAGAAGGTTAGCGGTTTGTATGAAGAAAGTGTTCAAGAATTAGGAGAAGGCAGTGAATAAGAGTGAACAAATGTTAACAGCCCTGCAAAATCAAGATTTAGCGCAGGCTGAAAAGTATTTTGAAGAGGCTTTAAGCCAAGATACCGATCAAGAGTTGTTAGAATTAGCCGATTACTTAGAAAGTATCGGCTTTTTCCCTCAAGCCAAGCGAATTTATGAAAAATTGGCTCCGCTTTTCCCCGAGTCCTATATCAGTCTGGCAACGATTGCTGCTGACGATGGTGATTTGGAGGACGCCTATACTTATTTAGAGGAAATTGACCCTGAAAGTGAATGGTATGTGGCCGCTCTCTTGGCCAAGGCTGACCTCTATCAGCTAGAGGGATTGCCAGATGTGGCACGGGAGAAATTGCTGGAAGCTGCCAAACTGTCGGACGACCCTTTGGTGACTTTTGGTTTAGCAGAAATTGAGTTTGAATTGGAAAATTTTGCCCAGGCCATCAAGGAATATGCCCAGCTAGATAATCGGTCTATCTATGAGCAGACAGGCGTATCTACCTATCAGCGTATCGGCCTTTGCTATGCCAGTCTGGGGAAAATCGAAGCAGCCATTGAATTTTTGGAAAAGGCCGTGGAGCTGGAGTACGATGAAGAGACGGTCTATGAATTGGCAGCTATCTTATATGAGCAAGAGGAGTACCAAAAAGCTAATCTGTACTTCAAGCAGCTGGATACGATTTCGCCAGATTTTGAAGGCTATGAGTATGCCTACGCGCAGTCTCTCCATGCGGAGCATAAGACGGAGGAAGCCTTGGAAATGGCTGAGCAAGGCTTGACCAAGAATCCTTTCGAAACTCGCCTCTTGCTTCTGGCTTCCCAACTATCTTACGAACTGCATGATGTGGAAAAATCTGAAAACTACTTGCTAGCAGCTCAGGAAAATGCAGATGACTTAGAGGAAATTGCTCTACGCCTGACCAATCTCTATCTGGAGCAGGAACGCTACGATGAGGTCTTAGCTTTTGAGGAACAAGAGCTAGACAATGTCTTGACGCGCTGGAATCTGGCGCGTGCTTATCAAGCCTTGGAAAATCTGGAGAAAGCTGGGGAGCTGTATCAGGAACTGGCAGTTGACTTGCAGGAAAATCCTGAATTTCTGGAAGAATACGTTTATCTCTTGCGCGAATTAGGGCGTGTGGAAGAAGCAAAAATACAGGCTGGCAAATATCTGCGTTTGGTTCCAGATGACACTGCTATGGCAGATTTGTACGAAAGTTTGTAAAGTTCTCTTGAAAAATCTCTTGCCTTGCTAGTTTTCGATTATATTAGGAAGAGGCTTGTTTTTGCTGACACGATAGTTTGATTAAAGAAGGAGTAGAGATATTGTCCCAACTGAAACGAATCCAAGAAATGGAAGAGCATTTGAATAAATACGCTCAGACGCTGGCTGCAGCTCAATCAGCTTTGGCTGAGCTGGAGGCCGGTCAGAAGCATTATATCCAGCTCCGAGATTATTACACCAGCCAAGTTTCTTTGACGATTTGGAATTTTCCAATCGACCAGATTTTCCTGAGGATGTGGCCTGCGGTGTTCTGAGCGAAGATGCTGTTTATGACCTGATGGGAGAGCACTTTGAAACAGCGCTGCAGCTGCTAGACCTATCCAGTGCCATGCTGAAAGAAAGATAGAAGACTAGGAAGATTCGTGAAATAAAATGACTTCTGTTGAAAGGCTAGAGCATGGACAACGTCAACGAAAGGATCGGAATGTGGGAAATCTAAAACAAAGGCCGACCAACCGTTGACATTATTAAAGGAACACAAGATTTGCAGAAAGGCGGATTAGCATGCGCGACAATCATCTTCATACTTATTTTTCCTATGATTCTGAGGCGGATTTCTGTGACTATCTGGACCATTACGAGGGCGAGATTGTCACCACTGAGCACTATGATTTGTCCAATCCCTACCCTTACCAAGCTGCCTCGCCCCATGATGATGTGCCTGACTATGCGGCCTATTCGGCAAAAATAGCAGAGCTGAACCAGCAATATGGCAACCGCATCAAAAAGGGGATTGAAATTGGCTATTACGCTCCGCGTAAGGAAGATATTTTAGCTTTCTTAGCCGACAAGGAATACGATCTCAAGCTCCTATCTGTCCACCACAATGGCAGTTTTGACTATCTGGAAGAGCCTGTCTTGCAGCTGGACAAGATGGAGTTAATTCCCCGCTACCTGAGAGAGTTGGAAGAGGCTATCGAGGCTGTGCCAGCAGATGTCCTAGCTCACTTTGACTATGGTTTTCGCAAATTCGACCTCACCGTAGAGGAGTTAAAAACTTTGAACCGCAGCTGCGACAGCTTTTTCAAAAGATGATTGATCATGGTTTGGCTTTTGAACTTAACTGCAAGTCCATGTACCTCTATAGGCACGAGGAACTCTATCTCTACGCTCTTGGTCTTGTCAAGGAGCTTGGTGGTCAGCGCTTTTCAGTTGGCTCCGATGGTCACAAGCTGGAGCATTTTCGACTTAAGTTTGACCGTGTGGCTCAAATCCTAGCTGATGCCGGTATTGAGGAAGGTCAGTTGATTTAAGGCACCCCGTGCGTTTTTCCAATCGCCCATTAAACGATCTTTTTGAATTTCGACCAGAATATGATATACTTAATTATCTTAGAAAATACAGAAGTTTATTGATATAGGAGAAAAAATGGCAGAGCCAGTGAAATTATTTCAGTATAATACTCTAGGAGCCTTGATGGCTGGACTTTATGGTGGGAGCATGACGATTGGGGAGCTCCTGAAATACGGCGATTTGGGGATTGGTACACTGGATTCCATTGATGGGGAGCTGATTGTTCTTGATGGCAAGGCTTATCAGGCCAAGGGATCTGGCAATGTGCCTGAAGTCGTTGAAGTTTCAGATGATGTGACAGTGCCTTACGCTGCGGTTGTTCCCCACCAAGCAGAGGTCATTTTCCGCCAACGCTTCGAAATGACAGATGAAGAGCTGGAAAAGCGAATTGAATCCTATTACGATGGGGAAAATCTATTTCGCTCCATCAAGATTCATGGAGAATTTTCCCACATGCATGTGCGAATGATTCCAAAATCGACTTCAGAGAAGAAGTTTGCTGAGGTGGCCGTGAGTCAGCCAGAGTACCATGCGGACAATGTTTCTGGAACTATTGTTGGTTTTTGGACACCCGAAATTTTCCACGGTGTCAGTGTAGCCGGCTATCATCTTCATTTTATTTCGGATGACCATACCTTTGGTGGTCACGTTATGGACTTTGTCATCAAGGAAGGGATTGTGGAGCTAGGTGCTGTCGATCAGTTGGATCAACGTTTCCCAGTTCAAGACCGTAAGTTCCTTTTTGCAAAATTCAATGTCGATGAAGTAAGATCGGACATGGACAAGGTTGAGTAGTCAATTGCTGTGACAATTGTCTACTTCTGATAAAAAAAAGAGGCTAGGACTCTGCTGTCCCAACCTCTGAAAGATAACTAGATTTTTAAATTTAGTAAGTTTGAGGAGTCTTGGCTCCTCTTTTGTTTTTCAATATCCGCCAAATCGATATTTTAGAAACTGATTAGTTTACATTTTCATGCTTTTAATCTTTTCTTCATCTGGTGTGACGCGCAGGGTTTTCTGGCCTGTATAGGTGACAAATCCTGGCTTTCCACCGGTTGGTTTGTTGAGCTTCCTAGTCTCAATCATATCTACTTGGACCAGATTAGAGAGTCTGGCTTTGGAGAAGTAGGCTGCTAGCTCGGCAGCGTCTGTCTTGACTTCATCGCTGGGCTGAAGATTGCCTGTGATGACCACATGACTACCTGGAATATTCTTAGCGTGAAACCAAAGCTCGTCCTTCTTGGCCATCTTAAACGTCAGCTCATCATTTTGTAGATTGTTGCGGCCAACTAGGATAATGGTTTGGCCATCTGTTGCCAAATATTTCTCCGGTTTCTGCCTTTTCTGGATTTTCTCTCTCTGGCGTCGGCGGATAAAGCCAGTCTGGATTAGTTCCTCCCGAATTTCCGCAATTTCAGTCAGGCTGGCCTGAGCAAGGGCAGTTTCCACGCTCTCTAGGTAGAGAATCGTAGTCCGTGTCTCCTCAATCAGGCTGGTCAGGTGTTTGACGGCTTCCTTGAGCTTCTGGTAACGTTTGAAATAGCGCTGGGCATTTTGGTTGGGAGTCAGAGCCTTATCAAGTGAGATGATAATCTTCTCACCTGTGTAGTAATTGTCCAGCTCCACTTGGTCCTGATCATTGGGCACCTGATGGAGGAAGGAGGTCAAGAGTTCTCCTTTTTGGCGGAATTCTTCTGCATTCTCCGTTGCTAGGAGCTCTTCCTTTTGCTTGCCCAGTTTTTTCAGGTTCTTTTCCAACTCATTTTCTACTCGACGGATGAGTTCGCTGGCCTGCTGGTTGACCCGATCGCGCTCAGCCTTGTCCTTATAGAAAGTATCTAAAAGCTCGGATAACGTGGACATTTGGGTCTTACTGTCGGAAAATAGCAGAGCAGAGAAGGATTTTTCGGTCAGGCTAGGTTGAGTCGGACTGGCAAAAAATGCTAGAAAGTTTTTGAGCTTGTCAGCTGTCAGACGACCACTGAGCTCAGTAGCCGTATCCCGACCCAAGCCCTGAAAAATCTGCTGCAGGCGTTTGGGCTCTAAGTCTTCAGTATGTAAGATTTCAAAGAGCTTTTCATCATCCACAGTGAAAGGATTGAGACTACCTGTTTGAGGCGGTGCGACATAGGTTGAGCCCGGCAGGATAGTGCGATAGCTATTTTGCGAAAATCCGACATGTTTGATGGCTTCAATAATCTTACCGCTGGCCTTATCCAAGAGAATGATATTGCTGTGCTTGCCCATGATTTCGATAACCAGAGTCACAGCCACGCTATCTCCAATTTCGTTCTTATTGGAGACGCTGATTTCCAAAATCCGGTCATTCTCCACTTGCTGAATCGCTTCAATGACGGCGCCTTGCAGGTATTTGCGCATGACCATGATAAAGGTATTGGGAACAGCAGGATTTTCAAACGTGGTCTCAGTCAGCTGGACGCGTCCAAAGACTGAGTGGGCTGATAGGAGCAGCTTGTGGCTTTGGCGGTTGCTGCGAATCTGTAAAACCAGCTCCTGTTCAAAAGGTTGATTAATTTTTTGGATGCGGCCGCCCAGCAATTCGCGGCGGAGCTCCTCTGTCATGTGGTGTAAAAAAAATCCGTCGAAAGACATGTTTTTCTCCTTGAAAGTTGCTACAGAAGATTATAACAAAAAACCAAGCCAAAAGCTTCTAAAGTCTCATCAAAAAGAAATTTATTTTTTTCAATGATTATCGATATAAACAAAAACCCGAACATTTTATAAAAATTTTCAAAAAAGCCTTGACATCCCTTCAGGAAAAATTTACAATATAGGAAATTAGAAAAGTAGTAGATGCATTTGTTTTTAGCGAGCTTGTGGTTGGTGGAAATGAGCAGCAAATCTTTGCGAATTGGGCTAATTTATAAATATGAATTTGAAACAATAAGAATTCGGTGCGCACACCTTACAGTGCAGCTTGTTTGATGACAAGACAGAGATATGGAGAAAGACTAGTTATTTTTCCATAAATGAGGTGGCACCGCGATTTACGCCCTTACACAGAATACCTGTGTGAGGTTTTTTGTTGCTTATTATAAAAAAATAAGGAGAAATGTCCATGTTTAAACGATGGCGTCCCTAGGGATTAAATAGGAAATTATAAAACATAGAAATGGAGAAAGAACATGAAAAATAAACGTTTAATGACTATTTTAGGCCTCTTGGCTATTTTGGTAATCGGTGGGATGGCTTATTCCAGCTTGAGCGGAAAGAGCAACGGATCTAAGACTGCCGACGATAGTAAGACAGTCAAGGTTGGTGTCTTGCAGTATGTCAGCCACCCTTCGCTTGATTTGATTTACAAGGGAATTCAAGATGGTCTGGCTGAGGAAGGCTACAAGGGCGACAAGATTAAGATTGACTTTATGAATGCAGAGGGAGATCAGAGCAAAGTTTCTACTATGAGTAAGCAGCTGGTGTCCAATGACAATGATGTGCTGATTGGGATTGCCACTCCATCTGCGCAAGGACTAGCTGCAGCTACTAAGGACAAGCCTATCGTCATGGGAGCTATTACAGATCCAGTCGGAGCAAACCTAGTGAAAAATCTGGAAAAGCCAGGTGGTAATATCACAGGTGTTTCTGACCACAATCCAGCTAAGCAACAGCTAGAGTTGATTAAAAAATTGACGCCAAATGTGAAAACAATCGGTGCCCTTTATTCTAGCAGTGAAGACAACTCTAAAGCTCAGGTAGAAGAGTTTAAAAAATTGGCCGAAGAGGCAGGCTTCAAGGTAGAGGAATACTCTGTTCCTTCAACCAATGAGATTGCTTCAACCATGAATGTCATGACTGGTAAGGTTGATGCTATCTGGATTCCAATTGACAATACTATTGCGTCAGCTTTTGCGACAGTTGTGTCCAGCAATAAAGAAGCTAAGAAACCGATTTATCCAAGTGCGACGGCTATGGTAGAAGAAGGCGGTCTTGCCTCTGTCGTTGTAGACCAATATGACCTCGGTGTTGCGACAGGTAAAATGGCTGCTAAAGTCCTTAAAGGTGCCAAACCTGCTGACACTGCAGTAGATATTTTTGATAAAGGTAAATCTGTTATCAATACTAAAAATGCCAAAGAACTCGGTATCACTGTACCAGAAGATGCTCTCAAAGAAGCAGGACAAGTGATTAAATAGAAAGAAAGGGAGTCTGTTGTTTGACAGGCTTCTTTTTCTTCTTGTAAATTCTTTAACTGAGCTTGCGAAATGTTTAGAAATCTGTTAGAATGAATTATAATTGAATAGCAATCCGCAAGACCAGTAACCTAGGGGAAGTTTGACAGGGAGGGGAGCCAGCGACTGAGAGCTCTCTAGATGAAAGCTAGGCGAATTCACTTGCTTTAGGATTGGTAATTAAGGTCTGGCTTGCCAGATAAAAAACGGATGGTACCGCGTGTCAACGCTCCGCTTCGGTGTGAGTGAGACCGCGGTTTTTATTTTTGGAGGAACTATGTCAACAATTGAAGAACAATTGCAGAGTCTGCGTGAGGAAACTTTAGCCCAATTGCAGACCATTACTCTGGAAAATGCTAAGGATATGCAGGAGCTGAAAGTATCTGTCCTAGGGAAAAAAGGAAGTCTGACTGAGATTCTCAAAGGGATGAAGGATGTTTCCGCTGAGATGCGTCCTATTATCGGGAAGTACGTCAATGAGGCACGAGATGTGCTGAATGCAGCCTTTGAAGAAGCAGCTCAAATCTTGGAAGAACAGAAAGTCGCAGCCCAGCTGGCCAATGACGCCTTGGATGTGACCCTACCAGGACGTAAGATTCCAGCTGGAAATCGCCATATTTTGACCCAAACGAGTGAAGAAATCGAAGATATCTTTATCGGTATGGGCTATCAGGTTGTGGATGGTTTCGAAGTTGAGTCAGACTACTACAACTTTGAGCGGATGAACCTGCCTAAAGATCACCCTGCGCGGGATATGCAGGATACCTTCTACATCACAGAAGAGATCCTCTTGCGTACTCACACATCTCCTGTCCAGGCTCGTGCGATGGACGCCCATGACTTTAGCCAAGGACCGCTCAAGATGATCTCTCCGGGACGTGTTTTCCGTCGTGATACAGACGATGCGACTCACTCTCACCAGTTTCACCAGATTGAAGGTCTGGTCGTAGGGAAAAATATCTCTATGGCTGACTTGCAAGGAACCTTGCAGCTGATTATTCAAAAAATGTTTGGTGCGGATCGTAAGATTCGTCTGCGTCCATCTTACTTCCCATTCACAGAGCCATCTGTCGAAGTGGACGTCTCTTGCTTTAAGTGTGGTGGTGCCGGCTGTAATGTCTGCAAGAAGACTGGCTGGATCGAAATCATGGGAGCCGGAATGGTGCACCCAAGTGTCTTGGAAATGAGTGGCATCGATTCAGAGAAATATTCTGGCTTTGCCTTTGGGCTTGGTCAAGAGCGGGTGGCTATGCTTCGCTACGGTATCAATGATATTCGTGGCTTTTACCAAGGCGATGTACGTTTTTCAGAGCAATTTAAGTAAGAAGTCAGTAGAATAGAACTTATTTTGAACAATCCCATCACGACAAGCCTGATTAGCAATGTTTGCGGACTTGAAATGCGTAGAAAAGGTGTTCGGTAGTTTAGTTGCCTATATGACAAATTTTAGCTGGGAATCTTGCTCTCAGCCGCTTCTGAGAAAGGAGTGCCCTATGTTAGTTAGAGTTCGGCCAGAGGATCTGGATATTTTGCGGGAGTTAGAAGTGCAGACCTACCAAGAAACTTTTGGTCCTTTCATTAAGCAGGAGGACTTGGAGCATTATTTTGCCCACGAGCTGGCGCATGAAAGGCTGGAGTGGGAGTTGGCCAATCCTGAGTCTGAGCATTATTTTGTACTGGACAAGGAAGAAAAAATCGCTGGTTTTCTCAAGTGTAACTGGGGTCAGGCTCAGACAGAGCAGGAGTTGGAAGATTCCTTTGAAATTCAACGGATTTATGTACTTGCCTCCCATCAGGGTCTCGGCTTGGGCAAGGAAATGTTTGAATTTGTCCTAGCAGAAGCTGAGAAACGTGGCTTTAGCTGGGCTTGGCTAGGCGTTTGGGAAAGAAATTTTAAGGCGCAGAACTTTTACTTTAAATATGGCTTTGAAAGGTTTAGCCAGCATGAATATATCACTGGTGATACAGTCGATATTGACTGGCTTTTAAGGAAGAAATTAAACTAAAAAGACGATAGTATCGCTACTTATTAGGCTTTTAGTGGAAACAGAAATTTATAGAGAGGAATCAAATACGACCGAAGAGATGAATGGACTGGTTTTGTCAATGAAATCAGAGTTGGTTCTGGTCGGTCGTAAAATCATACATATGTTAGTTAGTTATAAATGGTTAAAAAAACTGGTTGATTTGGATGTGACGAGCGCTGAGCTGGCTGAGAAAATGTCCACAACTGGTATTGAAGTAGAAGGAGTCAGCTCGCCAGCTGAAGGTCTTTCGAAAATTGTTGTCGGAGAAGTTCTGAGCTGCGAGGATGTACCTGAAACTCACCTGCACCACTGTCAAGTCAATGTTGGTGAAGAGGAGCCTCGCCAGATTGTCTGTGGAGCACCGAACGTTCGCGCAGGTATCAAAGTTATGGTGGCCTTGCCGGGTGCTCGCATTGCGGATAATTATAAGATTAAAAAAGGGAAAATCCGTGGCTTGGAGTCACTAGGAATGATCTGCTCTCTCGGTGAGCTGGGCATTCCGGATTCTGTCGTGCCAAAGGAATTTGCGGATGGTATCCAAATTTTGCCAGATAGTGCTGTACCAGGAGATGAGGTTTTCCCTTATCTGGACTTGGATGATGAGATTATCGAGCTTTCCATCACGCCAAACCGGGCTGATGCTCTGTCTATGCGTGGGGTGGCTCATGAAGTGGCAGCTATCTACGATAAGCCTGTTCATTTCAAAGAATTTCCTTTGACTGAAGGGGATAAAGAGGCTGCGGCTAGCTTGTCTGTTGCCATTGAGAGCGAAAAAGCACCGTTTTATGCAGCTCGTATTTTGGACAATGTGACCATTGCTCCGAGTCCTCAGTGGCTGCAAAATCTCCTCATGAACGAAGGGATTCGTCCGATTAACAACGTAGTGGACGTGACCAACTACATCTTGCTCTACTTTGGTCAGCCAATGCATGCCTTTGATCTGGATACATTTGAGGGTGACCAGATTGTCGTCCGAGAAGCGTGTGCTGGTGAGAAATTAGTGACGCTGGACGGCGAAGAGCGTGAGCTGGAAGACGTCGATTTAGTTGTCACTGTGGCAGACAAGCCAGTAGCCCTTGCAGGTGTTATGGGCGGAGCAGCCACCGAAATCTCTGGCAAGTCGACTCGTGTCGTTCTGGAAGCAGCTGTCTTTAATGGCAAGTCAATTCGTAAGACAAGCAGCCGTCTGGGCTTGCGTTCTGAGTCTTCTTCGCGCTTTGAAAAAGGGATTAACCTTGCAACAGTAACTGAAGCCCCTAGATGCTGCTGCAAGCATGATTGCTGACTTGGCAGGTGCAACTGTTCATGCCGGCATTGTCCAAGCAGGACAGTTAGATACGACTGACAAGCAGGTGTCGACTAGCCTTTCTGATGTTAACCGAGTTTTGGGAACAGATTTGACTTATGCGGATATTGAAGATATTTTCCGTCGTCTAGGTTTTGGTCTTAGCGGATCTGCGGACTCCTTCACAGTCAGCGTGCCTGCTCGTCGCTGGGATATCAGTATTCCAGCAGATCTTTACGAGGAAATTGCTCGTATTTATGGCTACGACCGCTTGCCAGTTTCCCTACCTCAAGATGCTGGAACGGCTGGCGAATTGACGGCCACTCAGAAGCTACGTCGCAAGGTTCGGACGGTGGCTGAAGGAGCAGGACTGACCGAGATTATTTCCTATGCCTTGACTACGCCAGAAAAAGCTGTCGAATTTACGCTTAATCCTACAAATCTAACGGAGCTTATGTGGCCTATGACAAGGGAGCGCAGTGTTCTCCGCCAAAATATGCTCTCAGGCATGTTGGATACTGTCAGCTACAATGTTGCTCGTAAAAATAAGGATTTGGCCCTTTATGAAATTGGGAAAATCTTTGAACAAACAGGCAATCAGAAGGAAGAATTGCCTAATGAAATCAATAGCTTTGCCTTTGCCCTAACTGGCTTGGTAAGTGAAAAAGATTTCCAAACGCCAGCGACTCCTGTGGACTTCTTCTACGCTAAGGGAGTGGTTGAAGCGCTCTTTGACCGCCTAGGATTAGCAGCTGATTATCAAGCAACTGACCAGCTCAAGAGTCTGCATCCGGGTCGGACAGCGCTGATTTCGATCAAGGGTCAGCTAGTGGGCTATGTTGGGCAGGTTCATCCAGTGACGGCCAAGGCTTATGACATCCCAGAAACCTATGTGGCTGAGCTCAATCTGACGGCTATTGAGGCGAGTCTTGAGCCAGAACAGCCTTTTGTAGAAATCACCAAATTCCCAGCTGTTACTCGCGATGTGGCCTTGTTGCTCAAAGCAGAGATCAGCCACAGACAGGTGGTTGAAGCGATTCAAGCTGCCGGAGTGAAACGTTTGACGGATATCAAGCTCTTCGATATCTTCTCAGGTGAAAAATTAGGTGTTGGCCTCAAGTCTATGGCCTACACACTGACCTTCCAAAATCCAGAAGACAGCCTAACCGATGATGAAGTGGCTAAATACATGGAAAAAATTGAAAAATCCTTGGAAGAAAATGTCGGCGCAGAAGTGCGCTAGTATATACAAAGAAAAGCAGTCCTTGAGGGCTGCTTTTATCTAATAGTAGGACTTTATAAAAAACTTGATTTATGGTATCCTAGTCTCAATAAAGATTTTACAGAAAGAATATTTTAATGGGATATAAAAGAAGTTATGCAGCTGAAATTGTAGCTATTATTATTGTTATTATTGGAACCTTCATATTCATTGGAGTAATGCAATCACCAAATAGTAGTGGTGGGAACCACAGTGATCGCTTAGAACAGCTAGAGTCTGAACGAAAAGATGCAAAGTTGAATGAAAGCCCGATGACTATTGAAAAAGCCAAAACCTTGGTTAATTCGGATTTTGCACCTGAGAATGAAACACCAGAAGAAGAGCAAAAAAGACTGCAAGCTTTTGTAGAGACCTATAATAAACAATTAGAGTCCGAACAAGCTTCTATCCGAAGAGAAAAGGAATCTGAGCAAGAAATTCTCAATCAAAATAATGAATATGTGGGTCCAATTCTAATTGGTGCAGGTATTATAGTTACTATTTTAGGTGTTTCGGCTTATAAGAAAGCTCATGAGCCTGCAGCTTTTACCATTTCTGATGATAAGATTGATGTTAAACCCTCTGTTTTCCAAGATATAAATCACATTGATTTAACAAATATTAAGCAAATCGAGTATGAAATTAGACGTGCTTATTCTAAAAATTCGAGATCAACTTATCGCATACTTTATTTTAAAGACGAAGAAGGAAAAATACTGGAAGAGATTGACTTGAATGATCTTGTTGATGCTGATTTCAATACTATTTATAAAGAAATCAGTAAGCGAGCTCCACATATTGAATGGATTTTTCCGGAATAAAAGGAAAGATTATAGGAAAAGTAAGCATGGAAAATTCAAACCAAATATCCCAATGTCAGACTCTTTGGGCTAGAAATAAATATCTGGTTCTCAGTCATTCCAGTAAGATTTATCTGGAAATCCGCCAATATCTGAAAAGTGACTCGGTGGAAGCAGCACATGTTCAAGAATTAATTGACCAGGCGATAGCCCTGCCAGAAAACCGAGGTCAGGTCTGTAATGCTTTTCAGCATGTTTGGGGCTATTTTAAGAAAAAAGCCCTCCCAGCTGAAAAAGAAAACTTTATGCTACTTTTAGAGCGATACCAAGTAGGTCAGGTGGAGCAGGAGGTTTTGGTAGAAGCTGTGAAAGATTTGCTTAGAAAGTACCCCAATCCCTATCTGCAACAGTCGACCTTGATATTTGGGGATGATGCAGAAGGCTCGTCCATCAAGGATGACTAGCTTTGATCCTCTAGAAGAAGCAATAGATTTTACATCTCCAGTCAAGTAAGGCTGGGGAATTTTTTATTTTTAGATAAAAAAATGCTATATGATTGACAAATAAAACAGACAATTGTAGAATATAATTATAAACTACAAATGTAGAAAAAGGAGGAAACACTATGACTATTTCGAAAAAAGCCTTTACTGGAATCTTATCATTAACAGTCGCAGTTTTATTGGCTGCTTGCTCAAGCAATGCTAATCAGGGAGGAAATGCTAACTCATCACAAAATACCCAAAGCCAAACATCACAGCCTGCGCAAGAACAGACTTCTTCATCCAATGCAGGCCAGACCAGCAATCTAAACGGACGCTACCAAGCAACTGACCATGATGGAGACCAGCATGTCCTAGAAATCAATGGTTCGACTGGTACTTGGACTGAGACCGAGGTCGATGGCAGTAAGGAAATCAAACAGGTACAAGTAGATGCAGCGAACCAAAGACTAATTGTCGGTGATGATGTCAAAAGTTACCGTCAAAATGGCAATCAGCTGATTGTGAACGAATTGGATGATGATCCAGATACTCTGACCTTTAGCAAGCAATAAGGCGATTTTCAATCTGCTCTGGGAAAGAGAAAGTGCAGGTCAGATAGCGGTCGAAACCTATAGAAAAGAAACGAGGCAAGATTCGGTAGATGAACTGAAGTCTTTGCTTGTTTCTTTATTTTATGAATTTCTTTCAAGGAATGTTTCTGACTTAGGGAATCGCTATACGACTTAGTGATTTTCGTGTGGATCTGGTTACCATTAGTCTCATATGTTTTTCTAGCTTGCTTCTTTATGATATAATGGTCTTCAATATCTCAAAGGAGGGTAGCCGTGTTTTTAGCTTTCAAAGAGATTGTCTATAGCCGAGGGCGTTATCGTTTAGTGGTTGCTGTGGTCTTTCTCATTACCTATATGGTTTTCTTTTTATCCAGTCTTTCCGTTGGTTTGGCTAGGCTCAATCGCTTGGCTCTCGACCAATGGCAGGCTGAGTCAATCGTCTTGTCAGAGTACGCCAATAAGAATCTGGTTTCTTCGACTCTCAAGGAAGAGGAGTACAGCCGCCTGCTTCAAGGCGACTCAATCGCTGCTTTGGGACAAACGTCAGCAGTGGCCAATTATGAAGATGGCACTGATAAAATCAATGCTCAGGTTTTTGGTCTCTCTTGGGATAGTTTTCTAGCGCCTGACATTATTGAGGGACGTCCTGCTGAGACGGCCTATGAAGTTATTGCGGATAAGCGCCTGAAGCAAAAAGGTGTGAAACTAGCGATCAACTCCAGCTCAATGGTAGTGAGCGCCTCTATCAGGTTGTTGGCTTCACAGAGGATAATAGCTTCTTTACGCAACCTGTAATTTTTATGGCTCTAGATGATTTCAGGGAATTAAAGTACGGCTCTAGTCAGGTTAAGAATATCAGCGCACTTGTGGTCAAAGATAGTCAAAAAATTGAAGAAACTGGGCTTAGTCAGCTCTCTATGAGTGATTTTATAGAAAATATCCCCGGCTATCAGCCTCAGGTTCTGACTTTTTCCTTTATGATTGGGGCTATGGTTCTGATTACCTTTTTGGTATTGGGCATTTTCATGTACATCATCACCATTCAGAAGACTCAACTTTACGGTATTATGCGCGCCCAAGGAATTGCCAGTGGGAAGATTATTGCTTCTATTTTTTGGCAGATTTTCATCCTGTCCACTCTGGGAATCAGCTTAGCTGTCTTGGCTCTTTTGGGAACCCAGCTAGTCTTGCCGGCCTCTATGCCTTTTTACAGTGACTGGCGAGCTTATGCTGGATTGATTGTTCTTATTGTTCTTATGTCCCTGGCTGGCGGACTCTTGTCCATTCGTCGGGTTCTGAAAATTGACCCTATCACAGCAATCGGAGGTGAGTAAATGCCAATCATAGAACTAAAAGGGGTTACAAAAGAATACGGTCAAGGGCATACGCTGGTTCAAGCCCTGAAACCAACTGATTTCCAACTGGAAGCTGGGCAGTTTGTAGCCATTATCGGGCCGTCAGGCTCGGGGAAAACAACCTTTCTGACCTTGCTAGGGCATTTGCAAACTCCTTCAAAAGGACAGGTTCTCCTACGTGGGAAAGATACCTCCCAGCTTAAGGAAAGGAACGGGCTGCTCTACGTTTCAATGATTTCGGCTTTATTTTGCAGGCTTCCAATCTCATTCCTTTTTTGAAAATCGAAGACCAGTTCCAGCTGATTGACCGCTTATCTAAAAAGGAAAGGACGGATCTAGACAGTCTGATTGAGTTGCTAGATTTAAAAGGAACTCTCAAGCAGTATCCGAAAGAATTGTCCGGCGGAGAACGGCAGCGGGCTGCTATCGCCAGAGCGCTTTACAATAGCCCAGATATTATCTTGGCTGATGAGCCGACAGCTAGTCTAGATACAGAGCGGGCCAAGCGCGTGGTTCATCTGCTCAAAGAAGTGACTCAAAAATTTAACAAGAGCGTGGTCATGATTACCCATGATACCCGTCTGCTGGACGAGGTTGACAAGGTTTATGAAATGCAAGACGGAGTGCTGACTCAAGTCCGATGAAGATGTAGCCAAACAAAAAATAGTTTGGGACAAGGAGAATGCCGCAATTCATGATCAAGCAAAGCATCAGCATGATTGAATAGACAAACAAACACGGTTCTGTTTTTCAAGAACCGTGTTTCGTTTTCTTCGCTTTTTGGTGATTTTCAGGATTTATTTTGGTGGTGCGGGCTTTGTGGAGGAGAACCTCCAGCCAGCTACGTTCTTGGATGCGTTCTCTGACCTGTCCATTTTTTCGACTTTCTAAGTATTCGCCCAGATCTTTTGCTTTGATAAACTCTGTGATTCCCATATTATTTTCCTAGGCAGAATTGGCTGAAGAGCTGGGTGATGAGCTCGTCTGGTGCAGCGTCACCAGTGATTTCGCCAAGGATTTCCCAAGTGCGGGTCAGATCGACTTGGAGGAGATCCACAGGCATGCCTAGTTCCAGTCCCTGATTGACGGCTTGCAGGCTTTCGACAGCCTTTTCGATGAGAGAGATGTGACGGGCATTGGACAGATAAGTGGCGTCTTGCTCGACAATTCCAGCATTCTCAAAGAAGAGCTGATTGATGCGATCCTCGATTTTATCAATATTTTGATTGTGGAGGACGGAAATCTTGATTGCATCAGTCGGCAGCTGGTCTAGTTCAATCTTCTCTTCAAGGTCAGTTTTGTTAAGTAGGACGATGCGATTGCTGTCTTGGCTAATTTCAAGCAATTGTTTGTCTTGGTCAGTTAGTTGCTCGCTGGCATTGAGAACCAAGAGAACCAAGTCGGCTTCCTGCAAGGCTTTTTTAGAGCGCTCAACGCCAATCTGCTCCACAAGGTCATCCGTTTCCCGAATCCCTGCGGTATCGATGAGCTTGAGTGGTACGCCGTTAATATTGACATACTCCTCGATCACATCACGAGTGGTTCCCTCAATATCGGTCACAATAGCCTTGTCCTCGCGCAGAAGGTTGTTAAGCAGGCTGGATTTGCCAACATTAGGGCGACCGATGATAGCGGTAGAAATACCTTCTCGCAGAATCTTGCCGCGTCGCGCAGTTTTGAGAAGATGGGTCAGAAGTTGCTCGAATTCAAGTGTTTTTTCACGAATGATTTCCGTCGTTGCTTCCTCAACATCGTCGTACTCAGGATAGTCAATATTGACCTCGACCTGAGCCAGTGTATTGAGGATTTCCTGACGGGTGCTATTGATAAGGTCGGAAAGAGAGCCGTCCAACTGCTTGACAGCATTGTTCATGGCTTTATCGGTCTTGGCCCGGATGATGTCCATGACGGCCTCAGCCTGAGTCAAATCCACGCGCCCGTTGAGAAAGGCTCGCTTGGTAAATTCTCCAGGCTCTGCCATTCTGGCCCCTTCTCGGATAGCCAGCTGTAGGATTTCATTGGTCACCGCAATCCCACCGTGGGTGTTGATCTCGATGATATCTTCACGGGTGAAAGTCTTGGGAGAACGCATGGCCCCGACCATGACCTCATCCAGAATCTCCTGGTTTTGAGGGTCGATGATATGACCATAGTTAAGTGTGTGGCTGGCCACTTTGCTTAGATCCTTGCCTTTAAAGATTTTTTGTGCAATAGCAAAGCTGTCAGTTCCGCTTAGTCTGACGATACCGATGGCTCCTTCCCCAAGAGGGGTCGAAATCGCAGCGATTGTATCAAATTCTCGTGTTATCATGTATATCCTTTCTGAAAATCTATTTTGCAAACATCTGTCCCAAAATTCACCCAAAAAGTTTTTGAGATTTGTGCATCATTTTGTCCTTACTTTGCATCAATTAATAGGTATAATAGGAAAGTGATAGTTAAATCCTTGTGTCTTAGTAAAATGCGACTGACGGCTAGAGTTCTTTCCAATATTGGTAAAAGATAAACAGCTGTCGGGTAGGAAATTTATGTTATTCTAAACCTGTTCCTATCTTGCTAGTCAGTAGGAAAGAACCGTCTTCGTTTTTTGAAAAAGTTAGGACGACGGCTTGATACTTGCTTCCTCCTGGTAAGTAGGTGATGGTTTTTAATTCAGAGCCGCTGACAGTAGAAGTAGTTTCGTCAGTTGGTTTGCCGTGGTCGCGAATGACATCGTCGTATTTTGTTCCGCCGGCACCTCTTTTCAAAATATCGCCCTCTTTGAGTGCATCAAATTCTGCTTTTGTCCATGTAAACGTCGTGCTTTCTTCTTTTTCCTTTTCTTCTTCTCTTTCTGACGAATCAATATAGGAACGATAAGAACTCGAAAGAGTATCAAACCTTTTTCCCATTTCATTGAACATACGGGAATAGAATGATAGAGTGACAAGTGCGATGATTAAGGAGAAAAAGGAAATGACAGAGCCAATTATAGCCAAAGTTTTCTGTTTCTTTTGGTTAATAATGAGACCGATAATAGCAAGGATAAGAGCAATAGTACCGATAAAAAAAGATAGATAATTGATGATTGGTATCCAGGAGCCAAGTAAAGCGATTGCTCCAAAGACAATGGCTAAAATACCTAAAACTTTATTTTCTTGCTGCATCATAACAACCTCCTCAGATTTTCTATAGCTTACTACTTGAAATATGTATTTCTTTTAGTAATTTGCCTATCTTCATTGTAGCGTAAAATAGAACTAGGAGCAAGATTTTAAGGAGATTTTCGTAAAATGAAGCACTGTTAAAATGCGATGAACCGTTTAAAGAGCTGAAAACACTTTCAAATTTCAAAGAATTGTGATATACTAAACATAGTTGATTTGAGGAGGTGCTATGGAAACTCTAAAGAAACTAGCAGGCATCAAGGCTGCTGAATTTGTCGAAGACGGGATGGTGGTCGGTCTGGGAACAGGTTCGACTGCTTACTATTTTGTCGAGGAAATTGGTCGACGTATCAAAGAGGAAGGCCTGCAGATTACTGCAGTTACGACCTCTAGCGTGACTAGCAAGCAAGCAGAAGGCTTGGGCATTCCACTGAAGTCCATTGATGAAGTGGATCAGGTCGATGTGACCGTTGATGGAGCTGATGAAGTGGATCCTCAGTTCAACGGCATCAAAGGCGGAGGCGGAGCCCTGCTGATGGAGAAAGTTGTCGCGACACCTACCAAGGACTACATCTGGGTGGTTGATGAAAGCAAATTGGTTCAAAAAAACTAGGTGCTTTCAAGCTGCCAGTCGAAGTGGTGCAATATGGTGCGGACCAAGTTTTTCCGTCGCTTTGCTGAGGCAGGCTACAAGCCAAGCTTCCGTGAAAAAAATGGCCAACGTTTTATCACGGATATGCAGAACTTCATTATTGATCTAGATTTAGGTGTAATCGAAAATCCAGTCGAATTTGGCCGAGAATTAGATCATATCGTGGGCGTTGTTGAGCACGGCCTTTTCACCCAAATGGTCAACAAGGTGATCGTCGCTGGTCAAGGTGGCGTAAACATTTTAGAAGCAAATAACTAGAAAAGAGGTTTTCATGTCAAAATTTAATCGTATTCACTTAGTCGTTATGGACTCAGTCGGAATTGGGGCGGCACCAGATGCTAACAATTTTGTTAATGCAGGGGTGCCAGATGGTGCTTCCGATACGCTGGGACATATTTCCAAAGCAGTCGGTCTAGACGTGCCAAATATGGCTAAGCTAGGTCTGGGCAATATCGAGCGTGAGCAAGCGTTAAAAACTGTACCAGCTGAGGAAAATCCAAGTGGTTACTATACTAAATTAGAAGAAGTTTCTTTAGGTAAAGACACGATGACAGGCCACTGGGAAATCATGGGTCTGAACATTACTGAGCCTTTTGATACTTTCTGGAACGGCTTCCCAGAGGAAATCTTGACTAAAATTGAAGAATTTTCTGGCCGCAAAGTTATTCGTGAGGCGAACAAACCTTATTCTGGCACGGCAGTTATTGACGACTTCGGGCCTCGTCAGATGGAAACAGGCGAATTGATCATCTATACTTCTGCTGACCCAGTGCTTCAAATTGCGGCCCACGAAGAAGTAATTCCTTTGGACGAGCTCTATCGTATCTGTGAATACGCTCGCTCAATTACCTTGGAACGCCCTGCACTTCTGGGACGGATCATCGCTCGCCCTTATGTGGGTGAGCCAGGCAACTTCACTCGTACAGCCAATCGCCATGACTATGCAGTCTCTCCATTTGAGCCAACTGTTTTGGACAAGCTCAATGAAGCTGGTATTGATACTTATTCAGTTGGTAAGATTAACGACATCTTCAACGGTGCAGGTATCAACCATGACATGGGCCACAACCAGTCCAATAATCATGGTGTAGACAATCTGATCAAGGCTATCCAGTCTGAGGATTTCAAGTATGGCTTCTCATTTACCAACTTGGTAGACTTCGATGCTCTTATGGTCACCGTCGTGATCCGCATGGCTACCGTGATTGTCTACAGGAGTTTGACGCTCGCTTGCCAGAAATCATTGAGAACATGCGGGAAGACGACTTGCTCATGATTACCGCTGATCACGGTAACGATCCGACCTATGCCGGAACGGACCATACTCGTGAGTACATTCCGCTCTTGGTTTTTGGTAAATCACTCAAGGGGAATGGTCACTTGCCTGTTGGACATTTTGCGGACATTTCAGCAACCATCTCTGACAACTTCGGTGTGGACAAGGCCATGATTGGTGAAAGCTTCTTGGACAAATTGGTATAAGCATAGAGAGCGAGGAAAATATTTTATGACAACATTATCTGAGAAAATCAAAGCAACGGCAGCCTTTTTGAAAGAAAAAGGTATGACAGAGCCTGAATTCGGCTTGATTCTGGGATCTGGTTTGGGAGAATTGGCTTCTGAAATCGAAAATGCCATTAGTCTTGACTATGCGGATATTCCAAACTGGGGCCGCTCAACTGTCGTTGGTCACGCTGGAAAATTAGTCTATGGAGATTTGGCAGGACGCAAAGTATTGGCACTGCAAGGCCGTTTCCATTTCTACGAGGGAAATCCTCTGGAAGTCGTTACTTTCCCAGTGCGCGTGATGAAGGCTCTCGGTGCGACAGGTGTCATTGTGACCAATGCTGCCGGTGGTATCGGTTATGGTCCTGGTACGCTTATGGCGATTACTGACCACATCAATATGACTGGCCAAAATCCTTTGATCGGTGAAAACTTAGATGAATTTGGCCCACGTTTCCCTGATATGTCTAAATCTTATACACCAGAATATCGTGCAACTGCTCATCAAGTCGCTGATAAGCTTGGCATTAAGCTGGATGACGGTGTATATATTGGTGTTACCGGTCCAACTTACGAAACGCCAGCAGAAATCCGCGCTTATAAGACGCTCGGAGCGGATGCAGTCGGCATGTCTACTGTTCCCGAAGTGATCGTGGCTGCCCATTCAGGCTTGAAAGTTCTCGGAATTTCATGCATTACCAATCATGCTGCCGGATTCCAAGAAGAACTCAACCACGAAGAAGTTGTAGAAGTGACTGAACGTGTCAAGGGCGACTTCAAGGGCTTGCTTAAAGCCATTCTTGCTGAATTGTAAGAAAAGAAAGAATCATAGAGAGAGGAGAGCCTGAGTTTCAAACGAACTCGGATTAACCTTTCTATGACATTTGGTAAATATTTGAACTAAGGAAAGGTAGAGCGTGTGTTTTGATTTGAACACGAGCGGAAAACTATCTTTCAAATAAACACAGAAAGGGAGGGCTAACTGTATTCGCTGAACTGAATACGGGCGGAGAACTGTGTAAAAAAGATAAACTTTCTAGCATCTGCGATGCGTCGTCAGTTTCCTATTTTTACTTGGTTCTCTGTCGCCCTTTATATCTTAATTTATGTCTATCCATATTGCTGCTAAGCAGGGTGAAATTGCTGATAAAATTCTTCTTCCGGGGGATCCTCTTCGTGCCAAGTTTATTGCGGAGAATTTTCTAGAAGATGCCGTTTGCTTTAACGAAGTGCGGAACATGTTTGGCTACACTGGTACTTACAAGGGTCAGCGGGTTTCTGTCATGGGAACGGGCATGGGAATGCCGTCTATTTCCATCTATGCGCGTGAGCTGATTGTGGACTACGGGGTGAAAAAGCTGATTCGTGTGGGAACGGCTGGCTCGCTCAATGCAGATGTCCACGTTCGTGAATTGGTTCTGGCTCAAGCGGCTGCGACCAACTCAAACATTATCCGCAATGACTGGCCTCAGTATGATTTTCCTCAGATTGCCAGCTTTGATTTACTAGATAAGGCCTATCATATTGCCAAAAATCTCGGTATGACAACCCATGTTGGGAATGTCTTGTCGTCAGATGTTTTCTATTCGAACTATTTTGAAAAAAATATCGAGCTGGGCAAATGGGGCGTGAAAGCTGTTGAAATGGAAGCTGCTGCCCTTTACTATCTGGCTGCTCAGCACCAAGTAGATGCCCTAGCTATCATGACCATTTCTGATAGCTTGGTCAATCCTGACGAAGATACGACAGCAGAGGAACGGCAAAATACCTTCACTGATATGATGAAGGTTGGTTTGGAAACCTTGATTGATTAAGCATGAATCTAGATTTAAAAGAGGAAATTCTCTTTGCGATTTCCCGTTATGACTATGCTTATGCCTATAAACTGGCGCAGAAGTTGATGGGAAGTTCCTCGATTGTAACCAGCCTATTGGCTATTCTGGCAGAGCGCAGAGAGCTCAATATTCTGCCAGCCATGGATGAAGAGTTGAAGACTGCCTTGCAGACGCAAAGCGGTTTTCAGCTTTTTTGTCATACCGATTTGGCTGATGAGCAGCTGGCCAACTATCTCTATGATTTGGAAGCCAAGTTGCGTAATGAGCAGATTATTGATTTCGTTCGAGCGGTCAGCCCAGCGATTTATCGGATTTTCATGCGCCTGATCAAGCTGGAAATCCCTAATATTGAGCACTTTATCCATAATTCTCGTGAAGCCAGCTATGACCGCTGGAAGTTTGAACGGATGCGGGAGTCGGATTATGCTGCCTTACAGGTCTTTCATGCGGAAAGCACGGTCAATTCATCTAGTCTGACAGAGTTGATTTTGCATTTGGATCTGCCGGAGTCTGTCAAGGAAGAGGTCAGACAGCTGCGGGAATTGGAAAAGTCAGTTCGAAATCCGCTGGCTCATCTGATTAAGCCCTTTGATGAGGCGGAATTATATCGGACAACTGGCTTTCATCCCAGTATTTCATGGAGATTTTGGTGGACTTGGCACGTTTCACAGGTATTGTCTACGATCGGGAACATTTTTATTTTGATGAGGCAAACCGCTTGGTTAGAGCTTTATTGATAGGAGAGGAAAATGGATAAAATACAGCAGTTGCAAGACATGATTGACCAAAGTCAGAATATCGTCTTTTTCGGCGGGGCGGGTGTCTCGACTGAGTCTAATATCCCTGACTTTCGCAGTTCGGATGGGATTTATAGTGTCAAGCTAGGTCGGCATTTTACGGCAGAGCAGCTGGTTTCACATACTATGTTTGAGCGCTATCCGCAGGAGTTTTTCGATTTTTACAAGAAATACCTGCTCTATCCAGAGGCTAAGCCCAATGCGGCTCACGCCTATCTGGCCCATCTGGAGAAAACCGACAAGCTCAAGGCTGTGGTGACGCAAAATATTGACAGCCTGCACGAAATGGCTGGTTCAAAAAATGTCCTCAAGTTGCACGGCAGTGCGGATAGGAATTTCTGTCTAGACTGTCAGCGATTTTACGATTTAGAGGCTTTTCTAGCTCTGCCTGGAATAGTGCCTTACTGCCCTGACTGCAGCGGCGTGATCAAGCCCGATGTGACCCTCTATGAAGAACCGCTAGATATGGAAGTTTTCCAGCAGGCAGCTCAAGCAATCCATCAAGCTGACCTACTGATAATCGGCGGCACTTCCTTAGTCGTCTATCCCGCAGCCAGCCTCATCCAGTACTTTGCAGGTAAGCATCTGGCAGTCATCAACAAGACTAGCATTCCACAGGACAAGCAAGCTGACCTCGTCATCGAAGGCAAGATTGGGGAAGTGTTTGCGCAGTTGAGGCAGTAAAACTAAAAAAGTTTTTTTGCTAGGAATGTTTGGTTAGAAAACGAAATTTTGTCTGGTCATTTATGATATCGTGAGCCATAAGCGAGGCCTGAAGCTATCAAAGCTTTTAGAAGGCTATGGTGTGAGGGTTCAGCGTTCCTGCTTTGAGCTGGCTCTTGATAAGCTGGACTTTGACTGCCTTGTGAGGGAGCTGAGGGCCTTTTATCAGGCAGAAGAAGGGGACAATATCATTATCTATCTGGGACACAAGGAAGAGGAGGCTGGGACAAAAGTCCTAGCCTCTCAATTGTCTTTGGATTATCGAGCAAGACGCAGTGGTTGAGTGGGCTCTACTACGCTGATTTCATCAGCTTTTACAACCCTACTCAACTGTGCGGAGGTGAGACGACGAAATCGAATTCTAACGAATTACCGATTTCTGTCCCACTCTCTATGATGGCGCGGAGTTGCTAGAGGATATTTTTGTTCTTTTAAGCTGTTGTTTCTGGGCTAGACATGGTATAATGGAGTTAGGTTTTAACTAGTTTCTAAGGGGTACTAGATGTGGTGGGGGTCTTCTGAGGCTGTATACAAGATATGCGGTTAGCCCCCCAAAAAAATCCTCGAGAGGGTACGGAAACGTATTTAAGGAGTGTATAAAGTTCTTTATATAGTTGGTTAGAACCCTCCATATCCTCGAGAGGGTACGGAAACGGTGTTACTGCATCATCTTGATAATCTTCAATGTATGTTAGAACCCTCCATATCCTCGAGAGGGGACGGAAACAAAAGCGTGTTGACTTCATATTCAAGAGATTGTTAGTTAGATCCCCCTAAACCTCGCGAGGGTACGGAAACTTAACACCATCTGAACCTTTAAATAGCGACCAAGTGTTAGAGCCCCCATAATCCTCGAGAGGGTACGGAAACCTATCATGTTAAACAAAAGAGTTCTAAAACCTCGGTTAGAGCCCCTAATCCTCGCGAGGGTACGGAAACCCAATCGTGCTTGTAGATTGCTAATGAATAAAGGGTTAGAGCCCCCCTAATCCTCGCGAGGGGATGGAAACTGAACGTAGGCTTTGTAAAACTCTTCTGGTTTTTCCGTTAGAACCCTCCATATCCTCGATAGGGTACGGAAACCTAATAAAACTTACAGCAGGGGTAAAGCCCTCAGACAGTTAGAACCCCCTAAACCTCGAGAGGGGACGGAAACTCCTCTTCCTCCAGATGGACGATCCGCACAGCATTTGTTAGCCCCCAAAAAATCCTCGCGAGGGGACAGAAACATTCTGAGTGTTTCGCTCTGCTTCTGCTTGCGCTTGGTTAGAACCCCCCAATCCTCGCGAGGGTACAGAAAAGCATTTTCGATCGGCGCTTTGATCCACTTGAGTTTGTTAGACCCCCCATAATCCTCGCGAGGGAACGGAAACCCGACTTTCACGCTTCCAACCAATTTTGTAGTTTTTACGTTAGATTCCCTCTGAACCTCGAGAGGGTACGGAAACTCTCGACCTCGTAGCCGTCAAGCTAAGCGCGAGCGAGTTAGCCCCCCAAAAAATCCTCGCGAGGGGACGAAGTAGATGGGGGCTTTTTTACTTTCCCTCAGCTTCTTGCTTTGCCAAGAAAGAAGGATCTTGACTGCTTAAGCTTTTTTTAAACGCTTCAAAAATATTGACAACGCTTTCAAAACTTGATATAATAAGCTGAGTAAATAATAATCGTTCTAAAGGGCGCCATGAAATCGGTGAAACATACTTTTGCCTTTTTCGGGTGCTTTTGCAGTATAGAGAGGAGATCGTGTGAAGAAAGTAGAGTTACATTTATCAAAGACAAGACTAAAAGACAAAGAATTGGTCAGTAAGCTTCAGGGCTTTTTGATGGCGCAGATTTCGCCAGACTTTGCGACCTTTCTCCACGAGCAGGAGACCAATCCCTATTCGATGAACCTAAGCTCCACGCGTGATGAGTCGGTGTGGGTTGTCAATTTGCTTTCAGAAGAGGCGGAACAGCAAATGCTAGCTCCTTTATTAAACTTAGAAACCATCAAGCTAGAGAGCTATGCTGAGGAAATCCTTATCAAAAAGGTGGAAATTCACTCCTTGTCCCAGCAGACCTTGCTGGATATTTACCAAGATGATGATGCTTCCCACCTGATACGGGTGCATTTTTATACGCCAACGACCTTTAAGCGTCAGGGGCAGTTTGTGCTATTTCCAGACACGCGCCTGATCTTTCAAAGTTTGATGCAAAAATACAGTCGACTGGTGGAAGGAAGAGCGGAAATCGAAGAGGAGACCCTACAGTTTTTAGCAGACCATAGCCAAATCACCAGCTATCATCTAAAAAGTCATTATTTTCCAATTCATGGACGGAAATACCCCGCCTTTGAAGGCAGGGTGACGATACAGGTAAAGGGAGCATCCACACTAAAGCCTATGCGCAGATGCTCCTAAGATTCGGTGAGTATGCCGGGGTCGGCACAAAGTGTAGCCTAGGAATGGGGGGGATGAGAATTGAAGAAAGAAAAGATTGATTTGATTTACTGTGCCTTGTTTCACAATCTTGGCCGTATTGTCAGTCGCTCACTTGGCCAGTCTGATGATATAGACTTAGGAAAAGCATGGTTAAAGGAACAACTTCCTCAGCTGGATTTGTATGAAGACAGCAGAGCAGGAAAGATCGTTGGCTTAGCAGTTCGTATTGCAAGTGGTTTACCAGATGATAGAAAGGTTATGTCAGATAAACTTTTCTACCCTCAAGCAGATATTTTTAATGCTTTCAAAGAGGACAAGGGTTCTCGTTATCAGAAATTTGAAGTTCTGACAGATGATAGTGAACTCAATATTGCCAGCCACGAAGCAGATGATATTAGTCAGGATTGCTATGAGGAACTGCTGAATATTTTGAAAGAAAAACTACAAGAACTTCCCTTAGAGGAAGAAAACTTGCCATCCTTTTTCAATCTTTGGCGGAGGTTGTTTTCGAAAGTACCTTTACTTCCTGGAGACAAGGAGCTGGGAGATCTCTCTTTGGCAGAGCATAGTCGATTAACAGTTGCTTTTGCTACTGCGATTTTTGATTATCTGAAAAGTCAAGACCAATATACTCTACTAGATGATGAATCCAAATTTTATAGAGAATCAGCCTTCTTGCTAGCTAGTTTTGATTTATCTGGCATTCAGGACTTTATCTACAATATCGCCAGCAAAGGGGCTGCTAAGCAACTCAAGGCTCGCAGTCTTTATCTGGAATTTATGAGTGAAAATATTGTGGATAGTCTCTTGGAGAAGTTGGCGCTATCACGCGCTAGTGCCCTCTATGTCGGTGGTGGCCATGCCTATTTCGTTCTACCCAATACAGAAGCTACAGTGGCAGCTTTGGAGCAATTTGAAATAGAATTTAACAGATTCCTCCTGAAGCATTTTCAGACGGGTCTCTATGTTGCTTTTGGTTGGGCACCATTCGCAGCTGAGCAGATTATGAAGTACCGTTGTGGCTCGGTTGCTAGCTATCTACAACACTATCGCGAGATTTACCAAGAAACTAGTCGGATGATTTCTGAAAAGAAAATCTCTCGCTACGATGCAACTACCCTGCGAGAGCTCAATAAGGGTGGTAAGCAGTCTGAACGAGAGTGTGAGATTTGCCATGCAGTTGGGGAGATTGAGATGCTGCGGATAGTTGTGAGGATGTGCAAAATCTCTGTCCTATTTGTCGTGAGCTTAGAGGATTTGCTGCTAAAATTCATACTTTTGACGATACTGAAAATCCTGGAAGGGAAGACTATTATTATTTTCAGATTGTAGAGGGAGAAGAAGGACTGCCGATTGGCCCTAAAGCTGTATTGCTGGCTGTGGATGAAGAAGATATTTCCACCTCAAGTCGCTTATATGTGAAAAATAAATTTTCTACGAACAAGGCTGGTATTCACGTCTTTATAGGAGACCGTCAGGCAGCGAATATTGAAGACTATGCAGGTCTGTCTCAAAAAGAAATCGAAGGAAATAAGGGAGTAGCTAAGGGAATTAAGCGACTGGCTGTTTTGCGTTTGGATGTAGACAATCTAGGTGCAGCTTTTATGGCTGGATTTTCTAAGCAGGAAGGTGGAAGTTATAATACTCTTGCTCGCTCTGCTGTATTTTCTCAGCAGATGAGTCTTTTCTTTAAGTTTCACATTAACCAATTTGCAAAGGATAAGAATTTGACGATTATCTATGCAGGTGGTGATGATGTGTTTGCGATTGGCAGCTGGCAGGATGTTATAGATTTTGCGGTTGATATTAGGCAGAAATTTATTGCTTTTACAAATGGGAAGTTAACCTTATCTGCAGGCGTCGGGCTTTATCCAGATAAAACTCCGATTCATCTGATGGCTCTGGATGCTGGACAACTTGAAGAGGCCGCCAAGGACAATGGTAAAGATAGTATTTCTCTTTTCAATGAACGGTACACTTTCAAGTTTGATGACTTTATTAATGAGATTTACAAAGGGAAATTGAAGGATATTCGGAGATATTTCTCTGGGCAGAAGGAGAGGGGGATAAATTTTCTCTATCGCTTGGTTGAACTTTTGCAACTTAATGACAAAGAAATGTATAAGTCACACGGATCTTCTGATGATAGAAGGATGAATGTTGCCCGCTTAGCCTACCTACTGGCGCGAATGGAAGATGAAGCCAGCAAAGAGGAGAAGGAACATTTCAGAGAATTCAAAAATGCTTTTTGGAATTGGTATAAGAGTAGCAGTAAAACACAGAGAGAAGCAGAGTTAGCTCTCATCTACTATCTATATGAGATTAGAAAGGTATAAAAAGATGGCACCGTACGAAAAAAATAAAAATAACCAAAATAACGGTGGAAAGAAATTTCCAAACAATCGTAATCAAGATAGATATGGTAATCAAAATAATGAACAAAAATATTTCAAGCTTGAGCCACCTATTTTGACGGATGATTATGTCGATAAGGCGGAGAAGGTCATTCATAAGTTAAAGAATTCAGGGAAATATGAAGCAGGGCAAAGCAAAGGTAAGATAAAATTCAATTTAACCAGTACACAAATTCGTAATTTAGCTGCTTTGACCAGTAATCTTTTTGACGAAAGTAAAACCAAAAATGATATTGAAGAATTAAGAGAAAAAATCTCCTATTTGAGGATTCAGTTTGTTTACCAATCTGGAAGAGAACCAGCTGTAGAAGATTTTGTTAAAAAAGCAGGTTTATTAGAAGCGTTGACAGAAATTCAAGATATACCTAGTTTGCAGCGCTTCTGTCGGTATATGGAAGCTTTGATTGCATATTTTAAATTCAACGGAGGAAGAGATCAATGACCTATTCAAAAGTAAAAATTTCAGGAATTATTGAGCTGAAAAGCGGACTTCATATTGGGACCAGTAATGCCTTTGCAGCTATTGGTGCTACCAATAATCCCATTATCAAAGACCCCCTTACGAATCTTCCCTATATTCCTGGATCCACTTTAAAAGGAAAAATGCGTAGCTTACTTTATCGGACAGTCTATAATAACAATACAACTGATGAATTAAGCAATGATAGTGAGGAAATTAGCCGTCTCTTCGGGAATGCAAAAAAATGTAAAATTGGCCGCTTGGTTTTTCGAGATGCCTTTCTAAACAACAAAGAAGAGCTAGATAAAAGAGTATCTACATACACAGAAGTTAAGTTTGAAAATACGATCAATCGCATTACAGCTGAAGCAACTCCTCGACAAGTTGAGAGAGCGATCCGCGAAAGTCAATTTGCTTTTGAGATTATTTATTCTATTCAGGAGAAAGAACCCACTGAGGTCGAAAAGGATATGGAAATCCTCAAAGCTGGTTTTGAATTGTTAGAGTGGGATTACTTAGGAGGTTCTGGCAGTCGTGGCTATGGTAAAGTGTATTTTAAAGACTTTGAGGTTAAGACTGTCTTTGGTAAATTTAATGAGGATAGGATTATAGAAGCTCTGAAGCCATATACTAAGGATGAGTCCGATGGTGGAGAAAGTGCAGAGACCCCAGATTCAGAAATTAAGTAAGGAGGTCTGCTATGGCCTATCAACTCTATAAATTAGATTTTAAGTCTGCGCATTTTGGCGAAGGTCATTTGGATGATTCGGTCATGACTTTCACGGCAGCTCGTCTTTACTCTGCCTTAGTGCTTGAAGCTATCAAGGCGGGGGTCTTAGATGAGTTTGAGAATTTATCTCGACAGGATGAGTTTGTACTGACTGATGCTTTCCCCTATATGGAAGCCCCTTATCTCCCTAAGCCAATCGGCTATCCATTATTAGATAGAGTAAACCAAAGTGAAGATATTATCAAACAGCGGGAAGAAGCCAAAAAAGCAAAAAAGTTAGCTTTTATTAAGCTGGGGGATTTTGACTGCTTTCTATCTGGAAATAGTATCATCGGTGAATATCTGGCTACAAAATCAGTTAACACAAAAAACCAGCCCTTCCAAGATGGAAATCTTTATCAAGTTGCTTCAGTTCACTTTGATAAAAGCAGTTTGTATTTCATCGCCAGTCAATCTGATTTGTTGGATCGTTTGTTGGAAAGTCTTCAGTTCAGTGGAATCGGAGGGAAGCGCAGCAGTGGTTACGGTGGTTTTACTCTGGATAAAACTGTTGCCCAGCCACTGGATTTTTTGGAAAAATTAACTGTTAACCATACAGGAAAAGTAATGACTTTGACAACTTCTTTGCCAGTGGATAGTGATTTGGAAATAGCAATGAATGAGGGGCGTTACTTACTGAGAAAGGGAAGTGGCTTTGCATTTAGTGAGAAAATAGAGTCTAATTATCGTAAGCAGAATCTTTACACTTTTAAGGCAGGTTCAACCTTTTCCAAAACGTATAATGGTCAAATCTGTGATGTCAGGCCAAGTAATGAGTTTCCTCATCCAGTCTGGCATTATGCTAAACCTTTATTTTATATATTGGAGGAATCCAAATGAAGACAGAATATAGGAAATTTAAGTTGACCCTGTGTACATTGGGACCAGTGCATATTGGGAGTGGTCAGCTTCGTACCGCTCGTGAGTATATCCTTGAAGGGGACGAGTATTATTTTCCAGATATGACGCTGCTTTATGACGAACTTATCAAACAAGGAATTAATGAAAAATTTGAAAAATTCTTAATTGACTCGGATAATAAAACCAATCGAATAAGTGATTTTCTAGCTGAGCATGGCATAACAAAACGTGATTTTGGGGGTTATAGACTTAAAGCAACAGGACTTGAAAAACCTAAAGGAGACTATGCAACCCGAAATCAGGAAACGACAGATCCAGGAGAAATCAATGGTGTTCATCAATTTATGAGAGATTGTTACGGTAACCCTTATATCCCGGGCAGCTCTCTTAAAGGTGCTATTCGCACTATTTTGATGAATACACATTGGCACTCAACGAATTTAAGCAGGAAAATAAAAAAGGCAAAATCGTTGAAAATAAGAAAGCGATTCCTTGGGGACCAACTCGACGGCAGAGATATAAAGAATTAGAACCTTTTGATGATATTTTTAATGAGATTCGTGTCTCAGACAGTCAGCCTCTGACAAATGATGATTTAATTCTCGTTCAAAAGTGGGATTTTAGTCCAGATAAAGATACAAAGCCGCATTCACTAAGTATCTATCGTGAAGCTCTGAGACCTGGAACTAAGATGGAATTTGAAATCATTACCGCTTCAGGTTTTAAAGGTGGAAGAGCCGGTGAGCTCGTTGCTTCTCTTGGAGAATATGCACAAAAATTTTACTTTGGAGTGACAGAAGATGAAGCCTATGAAGGCTACGAAGCTTTCTTTCTAAAGAAATTTCCTAATCATTTAATTCAGAACAATCTATCCTATCCCCTCTATCTAGGTGGTGGAAGTGGTGCTTGGACCAAAACAGTTTTTAGGCAGGCGGATGGCGAAGTTCAACAACGACATGAGAAAATGTCTGGACGAGGAGCTCTAAAATTGACAAAGGCGCCTTTTTTAACCGTTGATGGTGAAATAGAATTAATTAATAATGCAGAGAATTTCTATGAAATGGGCAAAACCTGTTTTACGATTACGGAGGTAGGTACAAGATGAAGACATTAATCACATTTATCAGTCAGTATGATCCGATTGGTGTAAAATTTAAACATTCGAAAAAAAAAAAAAGATGAAACGGGGCGAGAGAAAACGAACGAATTTCGAAGAGCCTTGACTATAGAGGATATTAATAACTACGAGCAAGATGGTTATCGACAGGAAATTTCGGATGGTCCTGCACTCGTAATTATTAAAGATGAAATGCCTGACAAGCTTATTGTGATATATAGTGATGAGATGAAGGTAAAACAGGAAAACTTTGAAGCAGCTGTTCAAGCTGTTTACGATGGAAAAGAATCTCCAGTGATACAGAATGAGCATGTAAAAGAAGGGATTCACGAATTTGATACAATGTATAAATTCGTGGAAGAAATTCTTAACAGAGAAGATATGTCACATGGAGATTATATTTTAAATGTGACGAGTGGTACTCCTCAGTGTCAGGCTGCTATGTATGCTATCAATTTTATCAAGGATTATCATACAAGACTTGCTCGGGTAGATTCTCCAAATGGTAAGAAAACAAATAGGTCTAATCAGGGCGCTCCTTATTTTGAAGAAGTTGTTTTAGATGATTTATTGAAAAAGCAAGGAGCAAAATATAGAGATGGGCGTAAACCAGAAATTGAAACAGGTGAAAAATTAAAAAATAATTTACTACAGCGGACTTATAAAGATTTCATTTTGAAGTATGAATACAAAGCGGCGTTAGATATCTTAAAGGCAAATCGCGATATCATTTCCAACGAACAAGATTGGGAAGATTCAAAAAATGTATTGGAAAACATGATTAGTGTTTTTCAAAAACAGAGAGTTCTTAAAGAGCTTGCAGCTGATTCTAAATTGAAATATAATGACACAGGCGAGTTTCAAAAAGTGTTAAACTATTATCTGATGATTGATATTCTAAACCGTAGAGGTCAAGTGACTGACGTACTAGTCAAGGCAAAATCCTTTGCGGAGTTTGTCTTAAAATCTGTAATAAAAATAAAATATCCAGATATAAAAAAATTTAATGATAAAAAAATTAAGGATTTCAATATTTTTTTGAATCAATTGATTATCTAGAATATCATCATGAATATTCTGAATTTAAAACTCCAATTTCAAAAATTATAGCTGTAAATAATCAAAGGAATAAAGTTGCTCATGGCCTAGCTGAGATTTCAGTGGAGCAAGAGGAATTGGACGAATTGGTGAAGGGATTGAGAGAGCTCGTCATAGCTGCATATTCTGATATAGATGCCTCTTTATATCAGAAATATCTTAATTATTATGATATAAAGAATCGAGAGTTAATCAGCTGTATTAAACAGACTCCCAACCTTCCCTAGCCCTTTCCCCCATCTGATAGACCTGAAGGGAAACCAAGTTTCAAAAATAGAAAAAACACCTAGATCCTGCAGTAAGTTGCCTGCTTCTAGGTGTTTTACTTTATTTATCAAACTGTACTTCCTCAATCAGGTACTCGATAAAGCGCTCGCCCATCTTGGACAGGCTGGCTTTTTCGTGCTGGATATAGACCAGCTCGATTGGGTCATCGATATCCAGAGGGATGGAGACGATATTGTCGCCGTTGAGGTTGCTGTTGAGAATACCGGTCGCAATCGTGTAGCCATCCAGACCAATCAAAAAGGTTAAAGAGGGTTGCACGGTCGCTGACGACAATGGATTTTTTTATGGTGCTCTTGAGAGAGAATTTCCTCAGAAAAGTAGAAGGAGTTGTGAGTTCCTTGGTCATAGCTGAGGTAGGGAAAGTTTTCTAAGTCGGATAATTGGACTAGCTTTTTCTTGGCCAGAGGATTGGACTTGCTGACAAAGATATGGGGCTGCGCTGTGAAGAGGTGGGTCGCAATCAGATGGCTATCATCCAGCATTTTAGAGAGGACATCACGGTTATAGCTGTTGAGGAAGAGGACGCCGATCTCGCTGCGGAAGTTCTTCACGTCATCAATGATTTCCCAAGTCCGAGTTTCCCGCAGAAAGAGCTCGTATTTCTCCATGTCGCTTTTTTTAAGCAGGGAGACAAAGGCATTGACCACAAAGGCATAGTGCTGGGCAGAGACGCTAAAAAGCTCGCGGTGGGCGACAGGATTTTTGTATCGCTCTTCTAAAAGCTGAGTCTGCTCCACCACTTGGCGAGCATAGGAAAGAAACTCCATGCCGTCCTTGGTCAAGGTAATTCCTTTGGGATTGCGAATAAAAATCTCGATGCCCATTTCATTTTCCAAATCCCGCACAGCGTTGGACAAGCTAGGCTGGGTGATAAAAAGTTGCTTGGCAGCTTCGTTCATGCTACCTGTCTCGACGATTTTGATAATGTAGTGTAATTGTTGAATTCTCATAGGTCTATTTTATCATATTAGCATTGACAAAACACGGTTTAAGTTGTAAAATGTTTTAAATTCAACCTTTAAACAAGTCCAGTGAGGCTGCAAGGTAGGAAAAACGGTATAAGGGGCAATTTGACTGCCTTGTTTTTTGCAAAACCTTGCTGCGGCGAGGTTTTTTCTTGTAGAAAGTGAGGTTGTCATGGTTAGTGACAGTTGTAAAAAGAGATTTGGCAAGATTATGCTGGAGCAGATGGAGCTGCTGGAGCAGGTAGAAATTGCGCCTCAGATTTTTTCGATGCGCTTGAGAGGCCAGATGGTGAGCCAGATGCAGGTCGGGCAATTCCTGCATATTCGAGTGCCAGATGATAGCAAGTTGCTGCGGCGGCCGATTTCCATATCGGAGATTGATCGGGAGCAGCAAATCTGCCGGATTATTTATCGGGTCGAAGGTGGCGGGACGGCCATTTTCTCTCAGCTTTCTGTCGGTAGCTATCTTGATGTCATGGGGCCTCAGGGCAATGGCTTTGATTTTTCTCCGGTAGCAAAGGGCGACAAGGTCTTGATTATCGGAGGTGGTATCGGTGTGCCTCCTCTCTTGCAAACGGCCAAAGAACTGCATACTAAGGGTGCCCAGGTTACAGCAGTATTAGGCTTTGCCAATCAATCTGCGGTCATTTTGGAAGAAGAATTTCGTGAGTGTAGCCAGTTGTTTATCACTACAGATGATGGGACTTATGGTCAAAAGGGCTATGTATCAACCATTATCGATGAGTTGACAGAAGATTTTGCTGCGGTCTATTCTTGTGGGGCGCCCGGTATGCTCAAGTATGTGGATCGGAAATTTCACGATCATCCCCATGCCTATCTATCAATGGAGTCTCGGATGGCTTGTGGCATGGGCGCCTGCTATGCCTGCGTCGTTCATGTAGCAGGTCAGGATGAAGTGGTCAATAAGCGGGTTTGTGAAGACGGTCCAGTTTGAGACTGGGACCATTGTGCTTTAGGAGGATAAGGAAATGACTGAAAATCGTTTGAAAATTTCTCTGCCAGGTTTGGATCTGAAAAATCCAATTATTCCAGCATCTGGCTGCTTTGGTTTCGGTCAAGAATATGCCAAGTACTATGACTTAGACTTGCTAGGCTCCATCATGATAAAGGCTACGACTTTGGATCCCCGCTTTGGCAATCCCACTCCTCGTGTGGCAGAAACGCCAGCTGGCATGCTCAATGCTATCGGCCTCCAAAATCCAGGGGTCGATGCCGTTTTGGCTGAAAAACTTCCTTGGCTGGCTCAGCACTATCCGGACTTACCGATTATTGCCAATGTGGCTGGTTTCTCCAATGAAGAATATGCTTATGTATCTGGAAAAATCTCTCAAGCTCCCAATGTCAAGGCCATTGAGCTCAATATTTCCTGCCCCAATGTGGACCATGGCAATGCGGGGCTTTTAATCGGACAAGTCCCTGAGCTAGCCTATGAAGTGGTAAAAGCAGCAGTTGCTGCCTCTCAAGTTCCAGTCTATGTCAAATTGACCCCTAGCGTAGCAGATATTACCCAAGTGGCCAAGGCGGCAGAAGATGCGGGCGCGAGCGGTCTGACCATGATCAATACCTTGGTGGGAATGCGTTTTGACTTGAAAACGAAGCGGCCAATTATTGCCAATGGAACGGGTGGCATGTCTGGTCCAGCTGTCTTTCCTGTGGCCCTCAAGCTGATTCGTCAGGTTGCGCAGTTCACCAAACTGCCAATTATTGGTATGGGGGGAGTTGACTCAGCAGAGGCAGCGCTGGAGATGTTTATCGCTGGCGCATCAGCTATCGGCGTCGGAACGGCGAATTTTACCGATCCGTATGCTTGTCCTAACATTATAGAAAACTTGCCGCAAGTTATGGATAAATACGGCATTGAAAGCTTAGAAAGCTTGAGGAAAGAAGTCAGAGAAAATTTACTTTAAGCTTGATTTCTCTTGACAAACTTCCCAGTAAATTATAGAATGTTTAAGACAAAACCTTTAAAGAAGTCCAGAGAGGCTCTAAGGCGCATACGTTTAAAATGGCAGATTTTGCCACATTTTCGTGTAACCTTGCTCTCGGGCAAGGTTTTTTCTGTGATTGTAATCATCTTTATAGTAAGTAACAAGCAAGGAGAAGAACTGTATGCGTGAAGAACGTCCTATTATCGCCCTAGACTTTCCATCTTTTGATGATGTCAAAAACTTTCTGGAGCATTTCCCTGAGGATGAAAAACTGTACGTCAAAATCGGCATGGAATTCTTTTATGCCATCGGTCCAGAAATTGTGCATTATCTGAAAGGCTTGGGACATAGTATTTTCCTCGATTTGAAATTGCACGACATCCCTAATACCGTGCGTTCAGCTATGTCTGTTTTGGGAACATTCGGTATTGATATGGTGACAGTTCATGCGGCTGGTGGCGTTGAGATGATGCGGGAGGCCAAAAAAGTTCTCGGTGACAATGCGAAGCTAGTAGCGGTGACCCAGTTGACTTCGACCAGTGAAGAAGATATGCGCGACTGCCAAAATATCCAAACAACCGTGCAAGAATCCGTTGTCAATTATGCCCGCAAGGCCAAGGAAGCTGGGCTGGATGGGGTTGTTTGCTCGGCTTTGGAAGTTGAACTCATCAAGACAGCTACGGCAGACGATTTTCTTTGCGTGACACCGGGTATCCGGCCGGCAGGTGCTGAAATCGGTGACCAAAAGCGGGTCATGACACCGCAGGAAGCCCACCAAATTGGTAGCAATTATATTGTAGTTGGTCGCCCGATCATTCAGGCTGAAAATCCTTGGGATGCTTATCACGAAATTAAGAAACAGTGGAATAGCTAAATAAGAATTTTAAATGAAACGAATAACAGATGTATAAGGAGTGAAAAATGACTTTAGCCAATGATATTGCACGCGACTTGTTGAAAATCAAAGCAGTTTACTTGAAACCAGAGGAGCCTTTTACTTGGGCTTCTGGGATTAAATCACCGATTTACACAGATAACCGAGTGACTTTGGCCTACCCAGAAACTCGGACCTTGATCGAAAATGGCTTTGTAGAAAAAATTCGTGCGGAATTTCCTGATGTGGAAGTGATTGCGGGCACGGCAACGGCGGGCATTCCTCACGGTGCTATTATTGCCGACAAGATGAATCTGCCTTTTGCCTATATCCGTAGCAAACCCAAAGATCACGGGGCGGGCAACCAGATTGAAGGCCGAGTGGCTCCTGGTCAAAAGATGGTTGTGATTGAAGATTTGATTTCCACTGGTGGTTCTGTCTTGGATGCTATTGAGGCAGCTAAGCGTGAAGGAGCAGATGTAATCGGTGCTGCAGCTATCTTCACCTACGAATTGCCAAAGGCGGATAAGAACTTTGCGGATGCAGGCGTGAAGTTGGTGACCTTGTCAAACTACACAGAGCTGATCCACTTGGCTGAGCAAGAAGGCTACATCAATGCAGAAGGATTGACTTTGCTGAAGAAGTTTAAAGACGATCAAGAAAACTGGCAAAATTAAGAAGGTACGAGGAGGCGGGACTAGCATGTTCCTGTCTCCTTTTTAGGATTTACTTGGCCTATGCTCACTTTTTAAAATAGCAAAAAGTGCCTGATTTTGTTATAATAAAGCCATGTCTAAGATTTATCATATCACTTTTTTGATTCTGCAAAAAATCATGCTGGTATTGAGTCTTCATTGGCTGTTTACAGCTATTTTTCATGTGTCGCAGTTAAGTAGCTTGGCTCTGATTTTGTTTGGAGTCTTGGCAATCCTAGCGAATCGCTATCGGTTTCAGCTTAAAAAGTCTTATCATTTTCTCATGAGGCACAAGCTTGCCATTGCTTTAGCAGCTCTCCTTTTTCAGCTCATCCTGCTCCTATCGGCTGAGCTTTTGATTCGACGGGATGCAGCGGTGGTTTTCACAGGGGCTTTCAAGTACCTGAAGGAGTCCTCTATTTCCAGCTACCTGACGCGCAATCCTAATAATCTGCCCCTCTTTCTCTATGAGCGTTTCTTCTTTAATCTCTTTGGCGAAGCAGCTCTTTGGATTATGCAGGGACTCAATCTTTTTTACGTCAATATTGCGACTTGGATCCTCTACAAAAGCTGTCAGCGATACTTTTCGCAGGCTACAGCAGATGCGGTTTTTAGCCTTTATGTGGCCTTGGTCGGATTTTCGCCTTACTACATGTCCATGTACACAGACATTCCTCCCTTGCCTTTGATTAGTTTGCAGATTTTTCTGGCTCTGAGTCTGTTGGAAAATAAGGGGAATAGTCGCCAAATCATTTCTAGAAGCCTTTTATTAGGGATTCTGACCAGTCTTGCCTTTTTGATTCGTCCGACAGTGATGATTCTGTTGATTGCTGTTTTTGGAGTTTTGTTTCTGAGACAAAACTGGCAAAAGTTTTTCTTGACTGCTGCGGTCTTTACTTTAAGCTTTTCAGTGGGCTACCTTCCACTTCATTATGGTCTGGCTCACCAGACAGAAGTGCCGATCATCCAAGGCCAAGGACTGGCCAAAGGGCCACTACTTTTCATCAATCTGGGCCTAACCAATATCGGTCACGATCAGGAAGACATGAAGGAAGGGCTCTTGCAATACGTTGAACCTGACAAGCGTGCTGACTACAATAATGGCATGTTTGCCAAGGAAAATGTCATCAAAGAAATCAAGCGCCGTCTGAAAGAATACACCCCGCTGACCTTTCTACAACACCTGTATTATAAACACTCTTTGACGGTTGCTGAAGGGGAATTTGGGTTGGCTCTATCGCAGTGTTGAAAATGAAAAGACGCCTTATATTTCACCGCTTTATGAATTCACAAAAGACAATGCATTTGCTCAGTTTATCCGTGACTTTTTCCTCAATTCAGATAAGGATAGTTTTCGATTTTATTCGCTGCTCAAGCAGGCAGTTTGGATTGTCATGGCTTTGGGGCTGGTCTTTGCCCTTTGGAAATACCGACCAAACGATTCCTTGAATTTCTTAAGCTTGGCAGTTTTCGGTGGCCTGCTCTTTCTGCAGATTTTCGAAGGAGGCAAGACCCGTTATCTGATTCAGTTTTTGCCACAGATTTTGATTCTGTCTGCCCTAGGATTAGCCCAGTATCCACAAGTTCTAGGGAAGTGTCGCTTTTGGACTAGAAAGAAGGAGTCTTTAGAATGAAAAGACCTGTTCCTATCTATGAACCGCTTTATAGCTTGAAGCCTATTGCTGAGAATATCTGGATTGTCGACGGTGATTTGATTGAGATGGATGCGGTGCTGACAAAGTTGCCCTTTTCAACTCGTATGACTGTCATAAAGTTAGCAAATGGGCAGCTCTGGTGTCATTCACCAATCCAGCCAAATCAAGCCTTGTTTGACCAGTTGGACGCTTTGGGACCAGTCGCACACCTCGTTTCACCTAATAAGATTCACTATGCTTATATAGCTGACTGGAAGAAGCGTTATCCTGAGGCAATTGCTTGGTCTAGCCCAGGAGTGGAAGAGAGAGCAGCCAAGCAGAAAATACCAGTCTCTTTTGATGAAAAGCTGACGGATGAGGCTCATGAAGCTTGGGCAGACCAGATAGATCAGTTGGTTTTCAAGGGAAGTGCTTATATTGAGGAAGTTGTCTTTTTTCACAAGGGCAGTCAAACCTTGATTTTGACAGATTTGATTGAGAATTTTGAAACAGAGCATTTTCCAAATCCTTTTCGCAGCAAGGTTTATAAGTTAGTTCGTGTTGCAGCTCCGGATGGCCAGACGCCTATTGACTACCGTATGACCTTTATCGGTCATCAAAAAGAAGCTAAGGAGTGTTTGAAGCGAATGCTGGCTTGGCAACCGGAGAAAATCATCCTAGCTCACGGTTCTTGTTTTCTGGAAAATGGCACCACAGAACTAAGAAGAGCTCTTAGATGGATTAGATAGAAAAAGAAAATGCTTATTGCTTTGTTCTAAGGAGGATATCTCTATAAATTTATGATAAAGAGGAGCTTATTTTTTAATTTTATATACAAAAGCCTTATTCTTCTACTTCTGATCTTGCTGACAGTTTTTGCTTTTTCTTATTTGAATTATAAAGGAAGTGGATTTGTATGGGAAGAAGCAAGTAAGGGCGATAGAAAAATCGCTTTTAATGGAGTTGTTGGTGGAATTATTATTTCTGGTTTCGCTTTTGTTCGATTTCTTGAATTAACTGAGCATATCAGCAGGCATAGAAAATATCTTAAAATAATGACGGAGGAATTATCCCCAGTTCCTGATTTTGAAACAATAGAAGAAGAGGCTGACTTTCATGACAAAGAATTAAAGCTTTTGATTTATAAGAATTGCCTCATTACTTATCATAACTATTTCTGTTTTAGGAAGATGGATTCTCAAATTTGGCAGATTTTCTTGAATAAATATCAGAAATATAGTCGATACAAAGGCAAGAAAAGCAAGTCTCTTTTGCCACCGAAGTTCTTCCTTATTGTCAGAAATCAAGACTATAGGGAACAGTTTATGCCACTTAAATATAAAGAGAAAATTGGAGTCGCTTTAGATCTTATCTAGCTGACCATTATCCGACCATAGAGCTAGATGAACAAGTTCGTGAAATTGAGACGTAAGGAGACAGATATGCAGCATTCAGCTTGGCATGCTTTGATTAAGGAGCAACTGCCAGAAGGTTATTTTGCAAAAATCAATCATTTTTTAGACGAGGTGTATGCTTCGGGGACCATTTATCCACCTAGGGAAAAGGTGTTTAATGCGATTCAGACGACGGATTTAGCGGATGTTAAGGTGGTTATTTTGGGGCAGGATCCCTACCACGGACCGAGACAGGCACAGGGCTTGAGTTTTTCGGTGCCTGATGACATTCCGGCTCCGCCTTCTTTGCAGAATATTCTCAAAGAACTGGCGGATGATATCGGAGTGAAGGAGTCGCATGATCTGACTTCCTGGGCTCAGCAAGGGGTTCTTTTGCTCAATGCCGGTCTGACAGTGCCTGCTGGTCAGGCTAATGCGCATGCCGGCTTAATCTGGGAGCCTTTTACAGATGCTATTATCAAGGTCGTCAATGAGAAGACTGATCCAGTTGTCTTTATCCTATGGGGGTCTTACGCTCGCAAGAAAAAGCCCTGATTAGCAATTCCCAACATTTGATTATCGAGTCGGCTCACCCAAGTCCGCTGTCTGCGTATCGTGGTTTCTTTGGCAGCAAACCCTTTTCACGGACCAATGATTTCTTAGTGGCTAAGGGCTTGGAGCCAATTGATTGGTTAGCATAGGAGGTAGTATGGTTCAGTTAGCAACGATTTGTTATATTGATAATGGGCGGGAATTTCTCATGCTGCACCGCAACAAAAAGCCAAATGATGTTCATGCTGGGAAGTGGATTGGTGTCGGCGGCAAGCTAGAGCGTGGAGAAACCCCGCAGGAATGCGCGGCACGCGAGATTCTAGAGGAAACAGGACTAAAGGCCAAGCCTGTCCTAAAAGGTGTTATTACTTTTCCAGAATTCACTCCCGACTTGGACTGGTACACCTATGTCTTCAAGGTGACGGAGTTTGAAGGAGAGTTGATTGATTGCAATGAAGGGACGCTGGAATGGGTGCCTTACGATCAAGTTCTTTCAAAGCCGACTTGGGAAGGCGATCATACCTTTGTTGAGTGGCTTTTAGAAGACAAGCCTTTCTTTTCAGCCAAATTTGTTTATGATGGTGATAAACTGCTCGACACGCAGGTCGATTTTTACGAATAAAGGAGATACAAAATGCTACTAATCAAGAATGGCCGTGTAATGGATCCTAAGTCTGGTCTGGATCAAGTGTGCGATGTGCTGGTGGAGGGCAAGAAAATTGTCAAAATTGGCCAAATCTGGAAGCGGCTGATGCCCAAGTCCTAGATGCTAGTGGTTTGGTCGTTGCCCCCGGTCTGGTTGACATTCACGTTCACTTCCGGGAGCCAGGCCAGACTCATAAGGAAGATATTCATACGGGGGCTTTGGCAGCAGCAGCAGGTGGCTTTACGACAGTTGTTATGATGGCCAATACCAATCCGACCATCTCTACAGTTGAAACCCTGCAGGAAGTGCTGGAGTCTGCTAGTCGTGAAAATATCCATATCAAGTCCGTCGCGACCATTACTGAGAATTTCGATGGTCAGCATTTGACAGATTTCCAAGGTCTCTTGGCAGCAGGTGCAGTAGGTTTTTCTGATGACGGAATTCCGCTGACCAACGCTGGCATTGTCCGCCAAGCCCTGATCGAAGCACGTAAAAACGATACCTTTATCAGTTTGCATGAGGAAGATCCAAATCTGAATGGCATACTTGGTTTCAACGAGCATATCGCTAAAGAGCATTTTCATATCTGTGGCGCGACAGGTGTGGCCGAATACAGTATGATTGCCCGCGATGTCATGATTGCTTATGATGCCAAGGCTCATGTCCATATCCAGCATTTGTCCAAGGCAGAAAGTGTCAAGGTTGTCGAGTTTGCCCAAAAACTAGGCGCTCAAGTCACCGCTGAAGCAGCACCTCAGCACTTCTCTAAGACAGAAGCATTGCTATTGACCAAGGGCAGTAATGCTAAGATGAATCCGCCTCTGCGCTTAGAATCGGACCGTCTGGCCGTTATCGAAGGGCTCAAGTCTGGTGTTATTTCTGTCATTGCAACGGACCATGCTCCACATCACGCTGATGAGAAAAATGTTGAAGACATCACTAAAGCACCTTCTGGTATGACTGGCCTTGAGACTTCGCTTTCTCTGGGGCTGACCTACTTGGTTGAGGCTGGTCATCTGAGCTTGATGGAACTTTTGGAGAAAATGACAGTCAATCCAGCTCAGTTGTATGGTTTTGATACTGGTTTTCTAGCCGAAGAAGGCCCAGCTGACATCACTATTTTCGATCCTAAGGCTGACCGTTTGGTCTCCGATCATTTTGCCTCCAAGGCAGCCAATTCACCTTTTGTTGGTGAAGAGCTGAAAGGCCAAGTCAAATATACCATCTGCGATGGAGAAATCGTCTTCCAAGCCTAGTAGATATTCATAGAAAGTCAACGTTCCATGTCATTTTGGAACGTTTTTCGTATTAAGAAGAAGGATTCTTTGAAAAGGCATTCCCTTTTTACAATAAAAACAGTATAATAGTAGAAAAAACATAGACTGGAGCTTTTATTTATGAAAAAGAAGCATCTTATTTTACCTGTTTTGTCCACGGTTCTGTTGGCACCTGCCTTTTTGGACCATCAAGTTGCTGCGGATGAGGTTCAGCCAGCAACTGCTGTAGCAAATGTGAGTGACTCAGCTCCAAAACCAGCTGACACGGATTTGGCACAAGCAGGTGGAGTTTCTGCCGATGAAGCTAGCGTAAATGCGGCCATCGCAGCTAATGCTCAAGATGTATCAGGAGCGTCTGACGCAAGCTTGCCTGAAGCTACCATTCTTCATACAAACGATGTGCACGGTCGTATCGTCGAAGAAAAAGGTGTTATCGGAGATGCCAAACTTGCAACGGTTATCAAGGAAGAACGTGCGAAATCCTCAAACACTGGTTGTAGATGCAGGAGATGCTTTTCAAGGTCTGCCAATTTCTAACAGCTCCAAAGGGGAAGAACGCGCGAAGATCCTCAATGAAATCGGCTATGATGCTATGGCGGTCGGAAACCATGAATTTGACTTTGGCTTGGATGAGGCTAAAAAATACAAAGAAATCCTCAATTTCCCACTTCTCAGTGCTAATACCTATGCTAACAATGCCCGTGTGTTCCAAGCATCAACTATTGTGGACAAGGATAAGAATGTAGAAGGTGATGAATTTGTCGTGATCGGGGTGACCACTCCTGAGACAGCTACAAAAACGCACCCGAAAAATATTCAAGGTGTGACTTTTGCGGATCCAATCACAGAGGTTAATCGGGTGATTGACGAAGTTGAAGCACGTGCAGCAGCTGAAGGTAAGACTTACAAAAACTATGTCGTTCTGGCTCACTTGGGTGTGGATACTACGACACCAGTTGAATGGCGCGGTTCTACCTTGGCTGAAGCCCTTTCTAAAAATGCTAAGCTAAAGGGCAAGCGTGTTACAGTGATTGACGGCCATTCTCACACAGTAGAGTCCACTACTTACGGTGAAAATGTGACCTATAACCAGACTGGTAGCTATTTGCACAATATCGGTAAAGTTACTTTCAAGGCCAACCAACTTCTGGGCAATCCTCAGCAAATTCCAGCTGCAACAGCTAAAAAAGCTAGTCCAGATCCAGTTGTAGCAGAAATGGTCAAGAAGATCAAGGAAAAATACGATGCAGAAAATGCCAAGGTAATCGTGGCCAATAGCCCTGTTGAGCTTAACGGTGACCGTGAAAATGTCCGCGTTCGAGAAACCAATCTGGGGAATGTGGTAGCCGATGCCCTTTACAAATACGGCCAAACAGGCTTTGCCAACAAAACAGACTTGGCTGTGACCAACGGTGGCGGCCTACGGGAAACCATTGCCAAAGACAAGCCAATCACAAAGGGAAGTGTCATCGCTGTATTGCCTTTTGGAAATACCATTTCTCAAATTAAGGTAACAGGTCAGAATATCGCAGATATGTTTGCCAAATCTTTAGGCTCAATCCTGCAAGAAAAAGATGGAAAACCTGTCTTGGATGAAAACGGCCAACCATTGCTAGAGCCAAGCGGCGGTTTCTTGCAAGTTTCTGGTGCTAAAGTTTACTATGACACAACTCTGCCAGCAGAGAAACGGATCCTTCGCATTGAAATCAAAAACAAAGAAACAGGTGCTTATGAAGCCCTTGACTTGGCTAAGACCTATTACCTGACAACCAATGACTTCCTAGCAGCAGGTGGTGATGGTTATACCATGCTGGGTGGTGCGCGTGAGGAAGGTCCATCTATGGACGTGGCCTTTGCAGAATATTTGGAAAGTGCAGATTTGACCGCTTATGCAGCAATCAATCCAAATTCTCGCACGATTTCTATGTCTACTAGCAAGGATACAGATGGAGATGGTTACACAGATATCGAGGAAATCCAGCAGGGCACTGATCCAAAAGATGCCGCATCTAAGCCTGGACAAAGCAATCCAGCAACCCCAACCAATCCGACTAACCCAGCAAATCCTACCAACCCAACTAATCCAACAGTTCCAACAAGACCAAGCAACTCAGTAGTTCCTAGCCAACCCAATCATCCAGTTGTGCCTGAGACAAAACCACAAGAACAACCTTCTCTTGAGAAGCCAAATACAGCTCAGCCAGCAGCTAATAAGGCGACTTATCAAGCTCCAGCACAGGTTCGTCCGACAGAACTAGCAAGCAAACAAGGAACTCTTCCGAAAACAGGAAGCAAGAATCCTTTCCTTCTTTCTATGTTTGGCTTGGTATTCGGAATGCTGGGTGTAGCAGGTCTGAAAAAAACTCAAAAAGATTAAAAAAATGAGGCTGGGACAAAAGTCCTAGCCTCTCAATTGTTTTTTTGATTGTCGAGCAAGACGCAGTGGTTGAGTGGGCTATACTACGCTGATTTCATCAGCATTTACAGCCCTACTCAACTGTGCGGAGGTGGGACGACGAAATCGAATTCTAACGAATTATCGATTTCTGTCCCACTCTCATTTTTTTGGATTTTGCTTGGTCAGGTTAATGCCCCAAGGGATTAGGTTTTCAGTTTTATTTTGAATCCGTTGGATATTGTCCCGATGACGAAGGATGATAATAGCTGCTAAGAGAATGATAATCAGGGTAAAGAGGAAATCATAGCTAGGTAGGATAAAGCCTAAAGCAGGAAAAATCAAGACAGACAGGATAGCCACGCTTGCAGAAATCACGCTAGCGAGGGAAATCATACTTCCCAGATAGAGGGTTGTCACAAAGACCAATATCAGATAGACAAAGAAAGCGGGTGAGAAGCCCAGAACAGCTCCAGCACTGGTCGCTACGGCTTTGCCACCCTTAAAGCCAGCAAAGATTGGAAAGGTATGGCCAATCACGGCCAAGAGACCAAAAATCAGTGGTGAAATCCCATCAATATGTAGGAAAAGTGGCAGCAACGTTGCCAGTGTACCTTTGAAAAAGTCAATGGCAAAGGTGGCAGTGCCGGCCGTCTTTCCCAAAATACGGAAAGTATTGGTCGTTCCGGTATTGCCGCTGCCGTATTCCCGCAGGTTCTTTTTAAAGAAAATTTGCCCAATCCAAAGCCCGGTCGGAATAGAGCCCAGTAAGTATGCTAATATTAATCCAATTATCGTGTTCATCATGATTTTATTATACCATGATTTGGAACGTGGACAAAGGACTATGATAAGAATATTTTAAGTGAATTGTCTAGTCTGACGCTTGCAGCTAGGTTGCCTTTCTCCAAAATCACTTGAAATCCAGATTCTATCAGTCTTTAAAGGGGATTTTGTAGAAAAAAACTTTGCAAAATTTATCAAAAACTTGTAAGATAATAAGGATGACTATCATGCAGGAGGTTCCTTGTGGCAAAAAAGGAAATCAATATTAACAATTACAATGATGATGCCATTCAGGTATTAGAAGGGTTGGATGCGGTCCGCAAACGTCCAGGGATGTATATCGGATCGACCGACGGAGCTGGACTCCACCATCTGGTCTGGGAGATTGTGGATAATGCTGTCGATGAAGCCTTGTCAGGCTTCGGTGACCGGATCGATGTGACGATCAACAAGGACGGCAGTCTGACTGTCGCAGACCACGGACGCGGGATGCCGGTCGGCATGCACGCTATGGGCATTCCTACGGTTGAGGTCATCTTCACCGTTCTCCACGCCGGCGGTAAGTTCGGTCAAGGGGGATATAAGACCTCGGGCGGTCTCCACGGTGTAGGTTCCTCTGTTGTCAATGCCCTATCCAGCTGGCTAGAAGTGGAAATCACACGCGACGGGGCTGTTTACAAGCAGCGCTTTGAAAATGGCGGAAAACCTGTCACCACGCTCAAGAAAATCGGTACGGCTCCTAAGTCTAAGTCTGGGACCAAGGTGACCTTCATGCCGGACGATACGATTTTTTCAACGACGGACTTTAAGTACAACACCATTGCAGAGCGGCTTAAGGAATCAGCCTTCCTGCTCAAGAATGTCCGTCTGTCGCTGACCGATGCGCGAACTGGCGAAGAAGTAGAATTCCACTATGAAAACGGGGTTGAAGACTTTGTCAGCTATCTCAATGAAGACAAGGAAACCCTGACGCCTGTCCTCTATTTCGAGAGGGAGGAGAGCGGCTTCCAAGTTCAGGTGGCTCTCCAGTACAATGACGGCTACTCGGACAATATCCTGTCCTTTGTCAATAACGTCCGCACCAAAGACGGTGGTACCCACGAAACGGGACTCAAGACCGCTATCACCAAGGCCATGAACGACTATGCCAGAAAGACCGGCTTGCTCAAGGAAAAGGACAAGAATCTGGAAGGCTCAGACTATCGTGAGGGTCTGGCTGCTGTCTGTCCATCCTGGTCCCAGAAGAACACCTCCAGTTTGAAGGACAGACCAAGGACAAGCTGGGCAGTCCTTTGGCTCGTCCTGCCGTGGACTCCATCGTCTCTGACAAGCTGACTTTCTTCCTCCTGGAAAATGGTGAGCTGGCATCTAACCTTATCCGCAAGGCTATCAAGGCCAGAGATGCTAGAGAAGCGGCCCGCAAGGCGCGTGACGAAAGTCGGAATGGCAAGAAGAATAAAAAAGACAAGGGCTTGCTGTCGGGTAAGCTGACTCCAGCCCAGTCCAAAAACCCAGCCAAGAATGAACTCTATCTGGTCGAGGGAGACTCTGCCGGTGGCTCTGCCAAGCAAGGTCGTGACCGTAAGTTCCAAGCCATCCTGCCCCTGCGTGGTAAGGTTATCAATACCGCCAAGGCTAAGATGGCCGATATTCTCAAGAACGAAGAAATCAATACCATGATTTACACCATTGGAGCTGGTGTCGGGACAGACTTCACCCTTGAGGATGCCAACTATGACAAGATCATCATCATGACCGACGCGGACACCGATGGTGCCCATATCCAGACCTTGCTGCTGACCTTTTTCTATCGCTATATGCGCCCGCTGGTCGAGGCTGGACGCGTCTATATCGCCCTGCCACCTCTCTACAAGATGTCCAAGGGCAAGGGTAAGAGCGAAGTCGTCGAGTATGCCTGGACTGACGGTGAGTTAGAAGATTTGCGCAAGAAATTTGGCAAGGGTGCCATGCTTCAGCGCTACAAGGGGCTCGGTGAAATGAACGCCGACCAGCTCTGGGAGACGACCATGAATCCCGACACCCGCACCCTCATCCGTGTCACCATCGAAGACCTGGCCCGCGCCGAACGCCGTGTCAATGTCCTTATGGGCGACAAGGTCGAACCACGCCGCAAGTGGATTGAGGATAATGTCAAGTTTACGCTGGAAGAAACAACGGCGTTTTAGTAATACTTTATCCCTATATACTATTTTCTGAATTCATTAGCATTTAATTACTAATGTTTCATAACTTATATAATTTAAGTGTTTTCGTGAAAGGTGTGATTCCCGTGAGAACTGAACCTGAAATGTTAGATTTAATTTTGCAAACTGCAAAAGCGCTACAAGTCAACGCTGTCGCCATGTCCGGTTCGCGGACAAACCCAAAGGCTCCCAAGGACGAGTTCCAAGACTATGATGTGGTCTATATTGTGGAAGATTTGGATGCTCTGGTGGCTGACCTTGCTTGGTTGGAAAAGTTTGGCAAGCGTATGATTGAGCAGCATGTCCTAGTAGACCATCGCCGCCTCTATCTCATGCTCTTTGGAGATGGCAATCGGATAGATTTGACCCTTTGTCCTAAGAAGCACATCAAAGAGTGGGTGGATAGCGAAGCGGATTTCACGGTACTGGATGACCCGCAGGGGCTCTTTGCTCCTTATGCACCGACACCCAAGCGCTATTGGACTGCACCAGCTAGTGCGACTGACTTTGACAAATCCTGCAATGAATTTTGGTGGGTGTCAGCTTATGTGGTCAAGGGCATTCATCGGAACCACCTTGTCTATGCGACGGATCATCTGTATGGAATCTGTCAGCAAGAATTGCTCAAGCTTTTAGCTTGGCAAGTAGCAGCAGATAAGGGAACAGTTGATGTTGGCAAGAACTACAAGTATCTCTTTAAGTATTTGCCTGCCGAGAAAGAGAAAGAATTTACGGCCTTGCTTGACTTTTCTGACCAGAAAAGTCTCACCAAGTCTCTCTTAGCTACCATGGACTTTTTCCACAAAGAAGCACAAGCCTTCTCTCTCAAAACCGGCTTTCACTATGACAAAGCAACTGCAGAGAAGATGATTGAGTATGTCAAGGAAAGACTCGAAACAAATGAAATATTTACAAAATAATAAGATAGCTAAATTTTTACTGATTAGTTTTCTCATTTCTTGGGGATTTGGTTGGGGATTGCTCGCTTTTCTGACGCAAATGAGCCTCTTAAGTCTAACAAGTCCACTAGGAGTTTGTCTCCATTTACTAGGAGGTTTCGGTCCAACCATTGCAGCCATTTCTTGTTTGCCTCAAAAATCCATTAAAAGCATAGTCTCTTTTATCTTAGGGGACTCAAAGAAATATATTTTGTTATTTCTTTTACTAATTTTCGTGCAGACAGGTGTCATTGCTTTCTCATCTAAGGAGCTTAATCCAGCTTTTCCACTAGGAAATTTGTTTGTTGTTTTTTTGAGTGCAGTCTGTGTTTATGGTGGCGAAGAAGAATTGGGATGGCGAGGCATCTTGCAACCAACTTTGGAAACTAGATTCTCCTTTTGGATTTCCGGTTTGATAACAGGTTGTATTTGGGCAATATGGCATGTACCTTTATGGTTTGTGATTGGAAGTTCCCAAAGTAGGATGCCTTTTATATTATTCAGTCTATTTGCAATTTATCTCAGTATTCTTCTAGCAGCTGTTTTCAAAAAGACTAAGTCGATCCTTTATTGCGCCATTTTTCACGGCCTAATTAATACCCTACTTAGCTTATTTGTTATTAAAATTAATCTTTTATTCATTCTAGGATTAGTAGGATTGCTCTTCTTTTCTCACTACCTACAAAGAAACAGTTAAATTTATAAAATATAGATTTACTTTACAATAAAACACTAAAAAGAGAATTATTATGTCTAACATTCAAACATGTCCCTTGAGGACATTATGGGAGAGCGCTTTGGTCGCTACTCCAAATATATCATTCAAGAGCGGGCCTTGCCAGACATTCGCGATGGCTTGAAGCCTGTTCAGCGCCGTATTCTTTATTCCATGAACAAGGACGGCAACACCTTTGACAAGGGCTACCGTAAGTCTGCCAAGTCTGTCGGGAATATCATGGGGAATTTCCACCCCCACGGTGACAGCTCTATCTACGATGCAATGGTTCGCATGTCTCAGGACTGGAAAAACCGTGAGATTCTCGTTGAGATGCACGGGAACAATGGTTCCATGGACGGTGATCCACCAGCGGCTATGCGTTATACTGAGGCGCGCCTGTCTGAGATGGCTGGCTATCTTTTGCAGGATATCGAGAAAGATACCGTTCCTTTTGCTTGGAACTTCGACGATACCGAGAAGGAGCCGACTGTTCTGCCGGCGGCCTTTCCTAACCTTTTAGTCAATGGAGCAACTGGGATTTCCGCTGGTTATGCGACGGATATTCCACCTCATAATCTTGCCGAAGTCATTGACGCGGTTATCTATATGATTGACCATCCGTCTGCCAAGGTGGACAAACTCATGGAGTTTCTGCCTGGCCCAGACTTCCCGACAGGAGCCATTGTCCAAGGTCGAGATGAGATTAAGAAAGCCTATGAGACTGGGAAAGGTCGAGTTGTAGTGCGCTCCAGAACTGAGATTGAAAAGCTGAAGGGCGGAAAAGAGCAAATCGTCATCACCGAGATTCCTTACGAGATTAATAAGGCTGTCTTGGTCAAAAAGATTGACGATGTGCGGGTCAATAACAAGGTGGCCGGCATTGCTGAAGTGCGGGATGAATCCGACCGTGACGGTCTTCGCATTGCCATTGAGCTCAAGAAAGACGCTAATACTGAGCTAATTCTCAACTACCTTTTCAAGTACACTGATTTGCAAGTCAATTACAACTTCAACATGGTGGCGATTGACAATTTCACGCCTCGTTTGGTGGGGATTGTACCAATCTTGACCAGCTATATTGCCCACCGCAAGGAGATTATTCTAGCTCGCAGCCGCTTTGACAAGGCCAAGGCTGAGAAACGGCTCCATATCGTGGAAGGATTGATTCGGGTGCTTTCTATCTTGGACGAGGTGATTGCCCTGATTCGAGCTTCAGAAAACAAAGCAGACGCCAAGGAAAATCTTAAGGTCAGCTACGATTTCACCGAGGAGCAGGCTGAAGCTATCGTCACTCTCCAACTCTACCGTTTGACCAATACAGACGTAGTGGTTCTGGAAGAGGAAGAAGCAGAACTGCGCGAGAAGATTGCCATGCTGGCAGCCATTATCGGTGATGAGCGCACCATGTATAACCTCATGAAGCGAGAGCTCCGCGATGTCAAGAAGAAGTTTGGCAATCCACGTCTCAGTGAGCTGCAAGATACAGCAAACGCCATTGAGATTGATACAGCTAGTCTCATCGTTGAGGAAGAAACCTATGTCAGCGTGACTCGTTCTGGTTATATCAAGCGGACCAGTCCGCGTTCCTTCTCTGCTTCGACCTTAGAGGAGATGGGCAAGCGTGATGATGACCGACTGATTTTCGTCAGCCCAGCCAAGACGACTCAGCATTTATTGATTTTCACCAGTCTGGGAAATGTTATTTATCGGCCTGTTCATGAGCTGTCAGATATCCGCTGGAAAGAAATCGGAGAACACCTCAGCCAGACCATCAGCAACTTTGATACCAAGGAAGAGGTTATCTATGCAGAGTTGTTGGACAGCTTTGAGGAGGGGACTTACTTTGCAGCGACCAAGTTAGGTCAAATCAAGCGTGTAGAGCGCAAGGAATTCAGTCCTTGGCGGACCTACAAGTCCAAGTCCCTTAAGTTTGCTAAACTAAAAAATGAAGACGACCAGGTCATTGCTCTAGCACCGATTAAGCTGGATGATGTTATGCTCGTGACTAGGAATGGCTATGCCCTGCGCTTCAATATTGAGGAAGTTCCTGTCATCGGAGCTAAGGCAGCTGGGGTTAAAGCTATCAACCTCAAGAAGGACGATGTCTTAGCAGCAGCCTTTATTGCCAATACTGACTCGCTCTACCTCCTGACGCAGCGCGGTTCGCTCAAGCGTATGGCAGTCGCAGATATTCCTGTTACCAGTCGAGCAAATCGCGGTCTTCAAGTTCTGAGAGAGCTTAAGACCAAGCCCCATCGTGTCTTTGCAGCTGGACCAGTCTATGGCGAAGCAGTGGACTTTGACCTCTTCACAACAGAAACTGAAACTAGCGAGGAGCAGATTTTGCAGGTGCTTTCCAATAAAGGAACTGCCTATGAGATCAATCTAGCTGATCTTAGCCTGTCTGAGAGAACCAGCAACGGCAGCTTCATCTCTGATACTATTTCAGACGAAGAAGTCTTCTCAGCTTATATCAAGTAATCAACAAGCCAGTTCACAAGAGCTGGTTTTTTAAAAAATAAATTTTCAGAAAATTGAAAATAATGATTGAATTTTTCAGAAAAAGGTGTACAATAGGGAGTATCTATAAATTGAAAGATAAGGAAAAGAGGAAAAAGACTATGACAGTGAATCTTGATTGGGAAAATCTTGGCTTTTCATATATGAAATTGCCCTATCGCTATATCGCTTATTATCGGAATGGCCAGTGGGAGGAAGGACAGCTGACAGAAGATGCGACCCTGCATATTTCTGAGTCTTCACCAAGCCTTCACTATGGTCAGCAGGCTTTCGAAGGTCTAAAGGCTTATCGTACCAAGGACGGCAGTGTTCAGCTTTCCGTCCAGATGAGAATGCTAAGCGCCTGCAACGCACATGCGATCGTCTATTGATGCCACAAGTTTCAACTGAAATGTTTGTGGAAGCGTGTAAGGCTGTTGTCCGCGCCAATGAAGAATATGTACCGCCATATGGAACAGGGGGAACTCTCTACCTTCGTCCCCTATTGATTGGTATCGGAGATATCATCGGGGTAAAACCAGCAGAGGAGTATATTTTTACGATTTTTGCTATGCCAGTTGGAAACTACTTCAAGGGTGGTTTGGTTCCAACCAACTTCTTGATCCAAGACGAATACGATCGTGCAGCTCCACATGGTACGGGTGCGGCCAAGGTAGGTGGTAACTACGCAGCTAGTCTTCTACCAGGTAAGATAGCTAAGTCTCGGAACTTTTCAGATGTTATCTACCTAGATCCGTCAACTCATACCAAGATTGAAGAAGTCGGATCAGCCAACTTCTTTGGAATTACAGCAAACAATGAATTTGTGACACCGCTGAGCCCGTCCATTCTACCATCCATAACTAAATATTCTTTGCTTTACTTGGCAGAGCATCGCTTGGGCTTGACTCCGGTTGAAGGTGATGTTCCGATTGATAACTTAGATCGCTTTGTTGAAGCAGGAGCCTGTGGTACTGCGGCTGTTATCTCACCAATTGGAGGAATCCAGCATGGCGATGCTTTCCATGTGTTCTATAGCGAGACAGAAGTCGGGCCAGTGACTCGCAGACTCTACGATGAGCTGACTGGTATCCAATTTGGTGATGTGGAAGCTCCAGAAGGTTGGATTGTAAAAGTAGACGAATAACTTTAAGAGCCTTTTGAGGCTCTTTTTATTGAGGAAATCACTTGCCAGCTTTGCTATTTTTGTGTAAAATAGAGACTTGAAAGAGGTAAAAGAATGAGTAAAAAAGATAAAAAAATTGAGATTCAGATTGCGGATAGTAAGGTGACACTTGGCGCTGACCAATTTGATGGCTACACCCTTTCTATTGGGAAAAAGGTCATTGGGGAGATTGCCGAGTTTGACGGCCAATTTGCTATTATCAAGAATGGAAATGTTGAAAGTTTATATAAAAAGCTTGAAAAAGCGGTGGAAACTTTGATTGAAACCTACAATTTAGGAAAATAAGGGCTTGCGCTTTTATTAGATTAATGATATAATTGATATCGTTGATTGTCGGAGAGATAGCGAAGAGGCTAAACGCGGCGGACTGTAAATCCGCTCCTTCGGGTTCGGGGGTTCGAATCCCTCTCTCTCCATTTCATCATTGGGGTATAGCCAAGCGGTAAGGCAAGGGACTTTGACTCCCTCATGCGTTGGTTCGAATCCAGCTACCCCAGTTCTTAGGTAATATGTCAGATAAAGGATAAAATATCGTCGGATATTTTATTTCTTTATAGGGTGGAAAACGGTAAAGATAAATCAATGTCGTTTGCGGGTGCTTAGGAAAATAATTATAAGTATGTCAAGTAGTATACTTGATTGTTGGAGGATTTTTTTAGATGAATGAATTTGAAGATTTGCTAAACAGTGTTAGCCAAGTCGAGCCAGGTGATGTCGTTACTGCTGAAGTATTGACAGTGGATGCTAACCAAGCTAATGTTGCCATTGCTGGTACTGGTGTTGAAGGGGTTTTGACTCTGCGTGAGTTGACAAATGATCGTGATGCTGACATCAATGACTTTGTAAAACCAGGTGACACACTTGAATTGCTTGTTCTTCGTCAAGTAGTAGGTAAAGATACAGATACAGTTACTTACCTAGTATCTAAAAAACGTTTAGAAGCTCGCAAAGCATGGGACAAATTGGTTGGTCGTGAAGAAGAAGTTGTTACTGTTAAGGGCACTCGTGCTGTTAAAGGTGGACTTTCTGTTGAGTTTGAAGGACTTCGTGGATTTATTCCAGCTTCAATGCTCGATACTCGTTTCGTTCGCAACACTGAACGTTTTGTAGGTCAAGAATTTGATGCTAAGATCAAAGAAGTAGATCCAAAAGAAAACCGCTTCATCCTTTCACGTCGTGAAGTTGTTGAAGCAGAAGCTGCAGCAGCGCGTGCAGAAGTATTTGGTAAATTGAATGTTGGTGATGTTGTGACTGGTAAAGTTGCTCGCATCACAAGCTTCGGTGCTTTCATTGACCTTGGTGGTGTTGATGGTTTGGTTCACTTGACTGAACTTTCTCACGAGCGCAACGTTTCACCAAAATCTGTTGTTTCAGTTGGTGACGAAATCGAAGTGAAAGTTCTTGATTTGAACGAAGAAGAAGGCCGTGTGTCACTTTCACTTAAAGCTACAACTCCTGGACCATGGGACGGTGTTGAACAAAAACTTGCTGCTGGCGATGTAGTTGAAGGTACAGTAAAACGTTTGACTGACTTCGGTGCTTTCGTTGAAGTATTGCCAGGTATCGACGGACTTGTTCACATCTCACAAATTTCACACAAACGTGTTGAAAATCCAAAAGATGCTCTTAAAGTTGGTCAAGAAGTAACTGTTAAAGTTCTTGAAGTGAATGCTGCTGCTGAGCGTGTATCACTTTCTATCAAGGCTCTTGAAGAGCATCCAGCTCAAGAAGAAGGCCAAAAAGAAGAAACGTCAATCTCGTCCACGTCGTCCACGTCGTCAAGAAAAACGTGATTTCGAGCTTCCAGAAACTCAAACTGGATTCTCAATGGCTGATCTTTTCGGTGATATCGAATTGTAATTTACTTAAGAAGAGGCTGAGTTTCTCAGCTTCTTTTTTCGTCTTTTCAAGTGGGAGTTTACATCCGAGTCATTTATTGCGATACTTGCTCTTTATGCATATTCAGTTTTATTTAAGCGAAAGATGCTAGACTAAGTCTCTCGTGCATTCTATGAGAAAGGAGCCTGCCGTGAAGTTTATTTTTAATTCTATTAGATTTATAGTTCGCTTGCTTTGGCGGCTTATCTGGGGGCTTATTTGGTCTGTGACACTCAGTTTCCTTGTTCTTGTAGGTGTATTTTATTTTACTACTTCGACAGAGACGGGGGCAGAGGGATTATCGCAGGCTCTTCGAACTACTGTTACTCAAGTGGATCAATTCTTAACGCATCAAGGACTTTCCACTGGTCTTCAGACTAGTGAGGAAATTCAGTCCAATCAGCTGACAGATGAGCATACAGGGTCGGGAGCTCGCTGGGAGAAAGCTAGTGCTACGGTATATATCGATACCGCTAATGAAACTTTTCGTTCAGCCTATCAGGAGGCCATTAATTCCTGGAACCAGACAGGAGCCTTCACCTTTCAAATCATCAATGACAAAGACAAGGCGGATATTGTTGCGACGGAGATGAATGACGGCAATGTCAGTGCAGCTGGTGAGGCTGAGTCGCAGACCAATCTCCTTACCAAACGATTTACCCATGTGACCGTTCGCTCAATAGTTACTACTTGCTGGACAGACGCTATGGTTACTCTCATGAGCGGATTGTCAATACAGCAGCTCACGAATTGGGCCATGCTATCGGATTAGACCATAATGAGGAGGAATCAGTGATGCAGTCGGCAGGCTCATTTTATAGTATTCAGCCGATAGATATCCAGGCTGTAAAAGACTTGTATCAATCATAAAGGTATGCTAAAATCGATTTTTAATATTATTAGACGCTTCCCAGAGCAAATTTTTCTCTTTCTTTTTAACTCAGGCATTTTTGCTTGGCTGTGGAAAAGCGGAAGCGATATTGCTAACCAGCTAGGCGTGACAGCAGCTTGGGAAACTCATGTTCCAGCGCCGATTCAGGCCTTCTTTGGCGAGAATGTGGAGACAGTTCAAGGATTTTTCCAGCATTCAGCCATTATGTGGCTGATTGGTTCCATGATTATTCTATGGATTGTTCGTTTTGTCAAGGGGATGATAAAGCTGAGTCTCTTTGTTTTGATTATTCTGCTGGGTATTTACTTGGTTATGCAAAATCAAGAAGTTTTAGCTAGTTTTCTGTAAACTACAAGCAATTTATAGAAGGAAAAATTTTTGATATGAAGAGACTTACTCGAGAGGGAGTAAGTCTTTCATAGCGAGTTCAGCGCATGCTTTCCAAGAAGTTTGTAGAAGGTCTTATACTCTCTGACATTTATTGCACATATATATTAAGGTGATGAGTTTTCGTGTGGACAAGCTTGCAACAGTGCTAAATCTTTAGTAAAAAAGTGGAATTCTAAAAAATATTAAAAAAAAAACAAAAGAAAGGGTTTACATTCACATTTTGATGTGTTATAATGAAACTATAAATTGAATAGGGTGAGCGTTACTAAGTTGGATTAGGCGTGACCGCAAATGAATTGGAAGAGGCAAGTGCTCTTGTATTTTCCGTTTATTTGCGGTCATTTTTATTTCACGAAAACCCAAGAAAATGATAAGGAGGGAACTATGTATCGAATCATACTTCCTATGAATAACAATGTTGCTCTAGCCAAACATGAAAATGGTGAAGAGGTTGTTCTGATTGGTAGTGGGATAGCATTCAATAAGAAAAAGGGTGATCCTGTTCTGGAAAGTAAGATTGAGAAAGTCTTTCGTATGAGAACGGAAGAGTCCAAGGAAAACTTTGTGGCCTTGCTCAAAGATGTTCCGCTGGACTTTATCACAGTGACCTATGATGTGATTGACACGCTTTCCAAGAAATACCATTACCCAGTCCAGGAGTATATCTATGTCACACTGACGGACCATATCTACTGTTCTTATCAAGCGGTCCAGCAGGGGCGGTACAAGAGCAGTGACCTACCAGATGCTTCAGATAAATATCCCACTCCTTATCAAATCGCGCAAGAAGCAGTGGCTATTTATCGGGAACGACTCTTAGAAGCATTTCCAGACGATGAAATAAACAGAATTGCCTATCACTTTATCAATGCAGAAGGGGTCTCCAATCCAGCAGGTAAGGGTTATTTGGATCAGCGGAAGGAAATTCTAGCTGCTGTAGAAGAAGAGCTAAGAAAACAGGGAATAAAAAGAACATCGGATAATAGTAACTTCTATGACCGATTTATGATTCATCTTAATTACTTCTTAGATTACTTAGACAGAAGCCGAGATGATAACGTTTCACTGTTAGAAATGGAAAGTCAGATTAAACTGGCCTATCCTCAAGCTTATCAAATCGGAAGTAGTCTATATGAGATTATTGCCCAGAAAACTGGAATAGACTTGTATAATAGTGAGCGAGTTTATTTGGTTTTACATATTCAACGATTACTATAAGGAACATTAAAAGGAGGATCTATCATGAATAGAGAAGAAGTAACATTACTTGGTTTTGAAATCGTAGCCTACGCAGGTGACGCCCGCTCTAAGTTGCTGGAAGCATTAAATGCAGCGCAGGCTGGAGAATTTGACCGCGCAGAAAGTTTGGTGGAAGAAGCCAATGCTTGTATTGTCGAAGCGCACCATGCTCAGACCAGCCTTTTGACCAAAGAAGCTGCTGGTGAGGACTTGGCTTATAGCGTGACGATGATGCACGGCCAAGACCACCTGATGACAACCTTGTTGCTCAAGGATTTGATGAAACACATGATTGAACTATATAAAAGAGGAGTAAAATAATGAACAAACTCATCGGACTTATTGAGAAAGGGAAGCCTTTCTTTGAGAAGATTTCTCGGAATATCTATCTCCGTGCCATTCGGGATGGCTTTATCGCTGGTATGCCAGTCATCCTCTTCTCATCTATCTTTATCTTGATTGCCTATGTGCCAATGCTTGGGGCTTCCACTGGTCTAAGGATATTGAAACTTTCTTAATGACCCCTTATAGCTATTCGATGGGGATTCTGGCTTTCTTTGTGGGTGGGACCACTGCAAAGGCTTTGACAGACTCTGTCAATCGCAGCCTGCCTGCGACAAACCAGATTAACTTTTTGTCTACTATGCTGGCTTCCATGGTTGGCTTCCTCCTCATGGCCGCTGAGCCTGCTAAGGATGGTGGTTTTCTGACAGCCTTTATGGGAACAAAAGGACTTTTGACAGCTTTCATCGCAGCATTTGTGACGGTTAATGTCTACAAGGTTTGTGTAAAAAATAATGTCACCATCCGCATGCCAGAAGAAGTTCCACCAAATATTTCGCAAGTATTTAAAGACTTGATTCCATTTACTGTCTCAGTCGTTCTGCTCTACGGTTTGGAACTGCTTGTTAAAGCAAGTCTGGGAGTAACCGTTGCTGAATCCATAGGAACGCTTCTTGCTCCTCTCTTCTCAGCGGCAGATGGCTATCTGGGAATCACGCTTATCTTTGGTGCTTATGCTTTCTTCTGGTTCGTGGGAATTCACGGTCCGTCCATCGTTGAGCCTGCCATTGCTGCCATTACTTATGCCAATATCGATGCCAACTTGGCCTTGCTTCAAGCTGGTCAACATGCGGATAAGGTCATCACTTCTGGTACTCAAATGTTCATCGTTACCATGGGTGGTACTGGTGCGACCTTGATTGTTCCATTCCTCTTCATGTGGATCTGTAAGTCCGAGCGTAACCGTGCGATTGGACGGGCATCTGTTGTCCCAACCTTCTTTGGTGTCAATGAGCCTATTCTCTTTGGTGCTCCAATCGTACTGAATCCGATTTCTTTATTCCATTTATCTTTGCACCGATCGCAAACGTATGGATTTTCAAATTCTTTGTTGATACTTTGAACATGAACTCCTTCTCAGCCAACCTTCCTTGGGTAACACCTGGACCTCTGGGAATTGTGCTGGGTACCAACTTCCAGCTTCTGTCCTTTGTTCTTGCAGCCCTTCTTGTCGTAGTGGATGTCATTATTTACTATCCATTTGTCAAGGTTTATGACGAACAAATCCTAGAAGAAGAACGTTCTGGCAAAGCTAACGATGCTCTTAAAGAAAAAGTAGCAGCTAACTTTAATACTGCTAAAGCAGACGCTATCCTTGAAAAAGCAGGAGTGGATGAAGAAGCTCCAGCGCAAAACAATATTAGCGAAGAAACCAATGTTCTGGTGCTCTGTGCAGGTGGTGGTACTAGTGGATTGCTGGCCAACGCTTTGAATAAAGCAGCAGCTGAATACAATGTTCCTGTTAAAGCAGCAGCTGGCGGCTACGGTGCTCACCGTGAAATGCTGCCTGAGTTTGACCTGGTTATCCTGGCTCCTCAAGTTGCCTCCAACTTTGAAGACATGAAGGCCGAAACTGATAAATTGGGTATCAAGCTGGCTAAGACTGAAGGCGGCCAATACATCAAACTAACCCGTGATGGTAAAGGAGCACTGGCCTTTGTTCAGGAGCAATTCAAGAACTAAATCTGTTTATGTGAGATGAAGCAACTTGATAGAGTTTGGGGCAAAAGTCCTAGCCTCTCAATTGTCTTTGGATTGTCGAGCAAAGACGCAGTGGTTGAGTGGGCTCTATTACGCTGATTTCATCAACTTTTACAGCCTACTCAACTGTGCGGAGGTGGGACGACGAAATCGAATTCTAACGAATTACCGATTTCTGTCCCACTCTCCAAATGTTATTGAAAGGAAAATAAGATGACAAAAAGCTTACCTAAAGATTTTATTTTCGGTGGTGCAACAGCAGCCTATCAAGCTGAGGGGGCAACCCACACAGATGGAAAAGGACCTGTTGCCTGGGATAAATACCTAGAGGATAACTACTGGTACACGGCAGAACCTGCCAGCGACTTTTACCACAAATACCCTGTGGATCTGAAATTGGCTGAAGAGTATGGCGTCAATGGGATTCGGATCTCCATTGCTTGGTCACGGATTTTTCCGACAGGCTATGGCGAGGTCAATCCAAAAGGTGTGGAATTTTACCATAATCTTTTCGCAGAATGCCACAAGCGTCATGTAGAACCCTTTGTGACCCTTCACCACTTTGATACACCAGAGGCTCTTCACTCAAACGGTGATTTCCTCAATCGGGAAAATATTGAGCACTTTGTGGACTATGCGGCTTTCTGTTTTGAAGAATTTCCAGAAGTTCGCTATTGGACAACTTTCAATGAAATTGGCCCAATTGGTGATGGTCAGTACTTAGTTGGGAAATTCCCTCCGGGTATCCAGTATGACTTGGCCAAGGTTTTCCAATCACATCACAACATGATGGTCTCTCATGCCCGTGCTGTTAAGCTCTATAAGGACAAGGGCTACAAGGGTGAAATCGGTGTCGTTCATGCACTTCCGACAAAATATCCTTATGATCCAGAAAATCAAGCAGATGTCAGAGCGGCAGAGTTGGAAGATATTATTCATAACAAATTTATCTTAGATGCGACTTATCTGGGACACTATTCAGATGTGACTCTGGCAGGGGTGAATCACATCCTTAAGGTCAATGGTGGCCGGCTGGATCTGCGAGATGAAGACTTTGCGGCTCTAGAAGCAGCTAAAGACCTCAATGACTTCCTTGGCATCAACTACTATATGAGTGACTGGATGCGCGACTTTGACGGTGAAACAGAAATTATCCATAACGGAAAAGGCGAAAGGGAAGCTCCAAGTACCAGATTAAGGGAGTAGGGCGCAGAGAATCTCCAACCCATATACCAAAAACTGATTGGGATTGGATTATCTATCCTCAAGGTCTTTATGATCAGATCATGCGGATTAAGAAGGATTATCCCAACTACAAGAAGATTTATATCACAGAAAATGGTCTGGGTTACAAAGATGAATTTGTGGACAATACAGTTTACGACGATGCTCGGATTGACTATGTCAAGCAGCATTTGGAAGTTTTATCCGATGCGATTGCGGATGGGGCTAATGTCAAGGGCTACTTTATCTGGTCTCTGATGGATGTCTTTTCTTGGTCTAACGGTTATGAAAAACGCTACGGCTTATTCTACGTAGATTTCGAAACGCAGGAACGCTATCCGAAGAAATCCGCTCACTGGTATAAGAAACTAGCCGAAACGCAAATGATTGAATAGGAAATAAAGCCGATAGAATTGAACTCTATCGGCTTTATTGGGCATGCCAATATATTTAAAGTCTGATTTGATGGTAGGGAAAGCTTGGTGCTCAATCACTAGACAGGATATTCTGGTCGGAGTACTTGCGAAAAAATTTAAAATTTTTCTTTGAATTGGCTTGAGAGACAGATAGTTTGGATTGCATTTTTTATGACAGCCAATGGCCCTGTACTTGGAAATCTGCTATAATGGTCTTATGATTATTTTACAAGCAAACAAGATTGAACGCTCTTTTGCAGGGGAGCTACTTTTTGATAATATCAACCTGCAGGTGGATGAGAGTGACCGGATTGCCCTCGTCGGTAAAAATGGAGCTGGCAAGTCAACCCTGCTCAAGATTTTGGTGGGCGAGGAAGAGCCGACGTTTGGTCAGATCAATAAAAAACGAGACCTGTCTCTGTCCTATCTGGCTCAGGACAGCCGCTTTGAGTCGGAGAATACAATCTACGATGAGATGCTGCTGGTCTTTGATAGCCTGCGTCAACAAGAGAAGCGCTTACGGCAGATGGAGCTACAAATGGGAGAATTGTCAGGGGAAGACCTGACGGCTCTCATGACCCAGTATGACCAGTTGTCAGAGGACTTTCGCCAGAAAGGTGGTTTTACCTACGAGGCCGATATTCGAGCGATTTTAAATGGTTTCAAGTTTGACCAGTCCATGTGGCAGATGAAGATTTCTGAGTTGTCGGGCGGGCAGAATACCCGTCTGGCTCTGGCCAAGATGCTTTTGGAAAAACCAGAGTTGCTTGTCCTGGACGAGCCGACCAACCACTTGGATATCGAGACCATTGCCTGGCTGGAAAATTATTTGGTAAATTATAAAGGCGCCCTCATCATTGTCAGCCACGACCGCTATTTCCTAGACAAGGTTGCGACCATCACGCTGGACTTGACCAAGCATTCCTTGGATCGCTATGTGGGTAATTACTCTAGCTTTGTGGTCCAAAAGGAGCAGAAGCTAGCCACTGAAGCCAAGAACTACGAAAAGCAACAGAAAGAAATCGCTGCGCTGGAGGACTTTGTCAATCGCAATCTGGTTCGAGCTTCTACAACCAAGCGGGCTCAGTCCCGTCGTAAGCAGCTGGAAAAGATGGAGCGTTTGGACAGGCCGGAGACCGGCAGCCGCTCGGCTAATATGACTTTCAAATCCGATAAGGTTTCGGGCAATGTTGTGCTGACCTTGGAAGACGCAGCCATTGGCTATGGCGAGGAAGTTCTGTCGGAGCCGATTAATCTTGATATTCGCAAGTTCAATGCAGTAGCTATTGTCGGACCAAATGGGATTGGAAAGACGACCTTGATAAAATCACTAATCGGTCAAGTGCCCTTCATCAGAGGTAAGGAGCAGCTGGGGGCTAATGTGGAAGTGGGCTACTATGACCAAACTCAGAGTAAACTGACTCCCAGCAATACGGTACTTGACGAGCTATGGAATGACTTCAAACTGACGCCAGAGGTCGAGATTCGCAATCGCTTAGGCGCTTTCCTCTTCTCGGGAGACGATGTCAAGAAGTCTGTCGGTATGCTATCGGGTGGAGAGCGGGCACGGCTGCTTCTAGCCAAGCTGTCTATGGAAAACAACAACTTCCTCATCCTAGACGAGCCGACCAACCACCTGGACATTGACAGCAAGGAAGTGCTAGAAAATGCCCTAATTGACTTTGACGGCACCCTGCTCTTTGTCAGCCATGACCGCTACTTTATCAATCGCGTAGCCACCCAGATCATCGAGCTCTCTGAGACAGGCTCCACCCTTTATCTTGGTGATTATGACTACTATCTGGAGAAAAAGGCAGAGCAGGAAGCCTTGCGTGAGGAGACGGAGCAGGTCGATTCTGATAAGCCATCATCTACCAATGACTATCAGCTCCAAAAGGAAAACCAGAAAGAACAGCGCCGGCTGGCCCGCCGCTTAGAGCAATTGGAAGCGCAAATCGAGGACTTGGACAGTCAGATCAGTCAGCTTCAGGAAGCCATGCAGGCCACTAATGACGCCGGCGAACTCATGGAGAGCCAGCAGCAAATCGACCAGTTGACCGCCGCTCAAGAAGAAGCCATGCTAGAATGGGAAGAACTAGCGGAGAAGGTGTAGGAAGAAATAGAACAGCTACAGGAATGCCTAGTTTCCTAGAGTTCAAGATACTTAATTTCACATGTGAAATCAGTCCCAAAAGAATAAAAAGCGAATTTTTACATGTGAAATCTCTGATTCTGTGACAAAAATATAAATCCTTCATGAAGAATTGTTTCCCTGAGAGTAAAAGACGAACTTTTACATGTGTTCTGAGATTTTTTCGAGGAAAAGAAAGCATTCTTCATGTAATCTAAGTTCTTTTAAAGAAAAGTCAGCCCGTCAGATTTTCTAAAAAGCTATTTTGGAGCGGAATGACTCTGTCAGAGTTTCGGACGGTTAGTCTGAGAGCGAATCCCGAACTTTCTATTTTCGGACGAGTTCTTTTTGTGGAATTTGCCTTTTCCGATTTTCGGCCGAGAAGATTTTGACGAAATGAGGCTCGTCCGAAAGTAGAATCCGAACAAGGGGCGGTGAAGGTAATTTTGAAAGAGCGACTAGGGAAGCGAAATAGCAATTAAAGGAATTTGAGTGGTAAACAAATGGAAGATTTAGGCAACGTTTTTCGTGATTTTCGTTTAAATGGACATTATTCATTGAAGGAAGCGGCGGGTCAGGTTTGCTCGACTTCTCAGCTGTCTCGTTTTGAGCTGGGTGAGTCGGACATGACTCTCTCGAAATTTTTAGATCTCTTGGATAATATTCATGTGACTCTTGAGAATTTTATGGACAAGGCCCGGAATTTCCAGCAGCATGAGCACGTGGCCATGATGGGTAAGATTATCCCTCTTTACTACTCAAATGACATCAAGGGATTTCAAGACTTGCAAGCGGAGCAGTTGGAAAAGGCCAAGGCCAGCAGTGCGCCTCTTTACTATGAGCTGAATTGGATTTTGATGCAGGGCTTGATTTGTCAGCGAGACAGCCAGTTTCGCATGAGGCAAGAGGATTTAGATAAGGTGGCTGATTATCTTTTCCAAGTGGAAGACTGGACTATGTATGAGCTTATCCTCTTTGGCAATCTCTATAGCTTTTATGATGTGGACTATGTCTACCGTCTGGGCAAGGAAGTCATGAAGCGGGAGGACTATTACAAAGAAATCAGTCGCCATAAGAGACTAGTCTTGATTCTAGCGCTCAATTGCTACCAGCACTGTTTGGAAAGTCGTTCTTTTGATAAGGCTAGTTATTTTGAGGCTTACGTAGAGAAAATCATTGGCAAGGGCATTAAACTCTATGAACGCAATGTATTCCTCTATCTCAAGGGTTTTGCGGCTTATCAGAAGGGGCAGAAGAAGCAGGGAATCAAGCAAATGCAGGAAGCCATGCACATCTTTGAAGTGCTGGAACTACCTGAGCAAGTCGCTTATTATCAAGAACATTTTGATAAGTTTGTGAAAGTATAATTTCCCGAATATGGGAAAAATAAAGAACCTCCCTCCATTCCTGATACAATAGTTTCAGAAATGGAAGGAGGTATTTTTATGAATCGACAGGCAGCACAGCTGATTACACGGGCTGCTATTAATAAAATTGGGAATATGCTTATGACTATGGAAATAGCATCTGGCTTGCTTCTTTGGGAGCTCTGGGACAGACGGTCTTGGGCATTTACCAGATATCAGAGCTAGTCACTTCTATCTTATTCAATCCTTTTGGGGGAGCCATTACGGACCGCTTTTCCAGACGTAAGGTTCTGATGGTAGCTGACTTGATTTGTGCTGGTCTTTGTCTACTGATTTCCTTTATTTCTAATGACCAGCTCATGATTGGAGCGCTGATTTTTGCCAATGTAGTTCAGGCTATAGCCTTTGCTTTTTCTCGGCCAGCTAATAAATCCTACATTACAGAGATTGTAGACAAGGAAGACATCGTGGCCTACAATTCTCATCTGGAATTGGCCTTGCAGGTTATCAGTGTCTCAGCTCCAGTTTTGTCTTTTATTGTGATGCAGTATGCAAATCTGCGCGTGACTCTTCAGCTGGATGCTCTTAGCTTCTTTCTGGCTTTTGCCTTGGTTTACTTTCTGCCTAATCATGAGCCAAGCAAGCAGAAGTCTCCCATCAATCTTGGCAATATCCTGAGAGATATCAAGGAAGGTTTAGTTTATATCCGTCAGCAAAAAGAAATTTTCTTTCTGCTCTTGGTAGCATCTGCAGTAAACTTCTTCTTTGCGGCCTTTAATTACCTATTGCCTTTTACCAATCAGCTTTACGGTAAGACCGGCTCTTATGCGACCATTCTGAGTTTGGGTGCGATAGGCTCAATCATTGGAGCTATTCTAGCCAGCAAGGTTAAGGCCAGTATGGGAAATTTACTTGTAGCCCTGCTATTGACGGGTGTTGGAGTCGCAGTCATGGGCATCTCTACCTTGCTACAAGTTCATCCATATTTCTCCTATTCTGGTAATCTAATCTGCGAGCTCTTTATGACTGTGTTCAACATTCATTTCTTCAGTCAGGTTCAGACCAAGGTGGACAAGCAGTATCTAGGCCGCGTTTTCTCAACGATCTACACGCTGGCAATTCTTTTCATGCCTCCTGCGACTTTTCTGATGACGCTGCTGCCGAGTGTCCGCACCCTTTCCTTTCTTCTGATTGGTTTCGGAGTGATAGGATTGGCTTTGATTTCCTACCTTTATCAAAAGAGAATAGAAACAAACTAGGTTGGGGAGATTTCCAACCTAGTTTAATGTTTTGTCTTGCAAATCTTCAGCTGAGAATTTTTAGATTCATTACCAGCCTAATTTGGCTTAGAATTTTATTTCCAATCTACCAGCTCAAATCGGCTGAAAGATCAGGAGTGCTGGAAATTTGAATAGCTGGTAGAAAAAATTTTTCCATTGGAATGTGCATATAATCATTGTTCCTTGCTAGTAAAAGTAGTATGATGAAGTATAAGCAAAATTAATGGAGTAAGGAATGAAAGATTTTCATTTTGATGCGATTTCAGCATTTGAAAACTATAAAATTGAGGAGGCCAAAGATGGCCATGTTTTAGTAACCACAGAGGTCGTCCCCTCTTCTCTGAACTATTATGGCAATGCACATGGAGGCTACTTGTTTACCTTGTGCGATCAGATAAGTGGTTTGGTTGTCATTTCACAAGGAGCTGACGCTGTGACCTTGCAATCTTCCATCAATTATCTAAAAGCGGCCAAACTAGGCGATACTCTGAGCATTGAGGGGAACTGTGTCCATGCCGGCCGGACGACTAGAGTGGTGGATGTGGATATTGTCAATCAAGATGGGAAGAATGTCTGCAAGGGGACCTTTACCATGTTTGTCACTGGCGAAAGGGGCGAAAATGCGCAAGTTAGAATATAAGCATTATCTTTTCGACTTTTATGGAACCCTGGTGGATATCAGGACTGACGAAGATGATCCGGCTTTATGGTTGTATCTTTCCCGCATCTATGCAGCATATGGAGCAGATTATCAGCCAGAAGACTTGAAAAAGAAATATGGACAATTGGTAGTAGAGCAGGAAAATAAGATAGCTCAAGAGAAAGGCCTTGCCTATCCAGAGGTTGATTTGGTAGCGATTTTCATTCAGCTTTTGCAGGAAGTTCCAACTAAGCATGAAACCCAGATTCCGCTTCGTGATTTGCAGGCTTGGGGAGAGCAGTTGGCCGTAACGTTTCGGAGTTTGTCCCGTCGTCAGCTCCATGCCTATCCCAATACCCTGAAAGTTTTAAAGGCCATTAAGGACCAAGGAGGCGATGTTATTTTGCTCTCTAATGCTCAAAAGGCTTTTACAATGCCAGAAATTGAATTGACGGGTTGTTCCGATTATCTGGACAAAGTTTATATTTCTTCGAATTATCAGATCAAAAAACCACAAGCAGAATGGTTGGAGCTTGTGTTGGAAGAGAATCAGCTTAATCCAGAAGATACGGTTATGGTTGGCAATGATTTTTCTACAGATATGGCTATTGCTGAAGCTGTTGGGATTGATGGCATTTTGCTGAACACTTTCCCATACTCAGCTGCAGAGATAAACAGGCTCAATAAAATGCAGGCCAGAGTCATTACAGATATAGAAGAACTGCTGGAAAATAGGCGGTAAAGGATGTCGCAAGGTCTTTGAATGGTTTATTCACAGCCAAAACTGTGGATAACTCCTGGAAACATTACGATTTGATGAAAAATTGTGGATAACCTTTATTAATTTGCTTACTTATGATATAATAGCCCATATAAATAAAAATAGAAGAGGTATGTGAAATGTCACGTAAACCATTTATCGCTGGTAACTGGAAAATGAACAAAAATCCAGAAGAAGCAAAAGCATTCGTTGAAGCAGTTGCATCAAAACTTCCTTCATCAGACCTTGTTGAAGCAGGTATCGCAGCTCCTGCAGTTGATTTGACAACTGTTCTTGCTGCTGCAAAAGGTTCAAATCTTAAAGTTGCTGCTCAAACTGCTACTTTGAAAATGCAGGTGCTTTCACTGGTGAAACAAGCCCACAAGTTTTGAAAGAAATCGGTACTGACTACGTTGTTATCGGTCACTCAGAACGCCGTGACTACTTCCATGAAACTGACGAAGATATCAACAAAAAAGCAAAAGCAATCTTTGCAAATGGTATGCTTCCAATCATCTGTTGTGGTGAAAGCCTTGAAACTTACGAAGCTGGTAAAGCTGCTGAATTCGTAGGTGCTCAAGTATCTGCTGCATTGGCTGGATTGACAGCTGAACAAGTTGCTGCATCAGTTATCGCTTATGAGCCAATCTGGGCTATCGGTACTGGTAAATCAGCTTCACAAGACGACGCACAAAAAATGTGTAAAGTTGTTCGTGACGTTGTAGCTGCTGACTTTGGTCAAGAAGTTGCGGACAAAGTTCGCGTTCAATATGGTGGTTCAGTTAAACCTGAAAATGTTGCTTCATACATGGCTTGCCCAGACGTTGATGGTGCCCTTGTTGGTGGAGCGTCACTTGAAGCTGAAAGCTTCCTAGCTCTTCTTGATTTTGTGAAATAAGAATAACAATAAATGGCTTGTTGCCCTAAAGGTGGCAAGCTTTTTAAAAGTTTGGAGAAAAAAGGTGAAATCAAAGGAACTTATCTATTTAGCCAGCACTGCCATATTGCTAGCAGCAACGGCTAACGTGGTACAGGCAGAAGAAAATACTCCGACAACCACAGACCCTGAAGTAGCTAAGGCAGAACTTCAAGTAGAAAAGGATCATCAACCTCAGCAGGTATCCTTACCAGAAGCGGTATCCACAGATCGTCAAGTCAAACAAGAAAGCTCGGCCGAAAAATCTGAAGCTAGTACAGTATACAAGGCACCAGAAAATCTGGCACCTGCTGCTAGTCTGGTCAAGGAGAATGTACCAGAAAAGAAAGCAAGTGAACAAGCAAAGGCAGCTGCTTCTGAAGAGATTCAGAATCCAATAAAGGCTGAGCAGACTTCCTCAGCGATCAGCGCCAGTCCTGCATCTAAAAAAGGCAGCACTTCTTTTTATAATGCGGCTTCTTCATCTGGACAAACAGCGCGTGGCAATTCACAAGCAGAAATCAAGGGCTCTACCTTTGTGGATGTGAGTAGTCATAACGGCCATATCAGCGTAGAAGACTATCGCCAATTAGCATCCAAAGGTGTTGGCGGTGTCGTTGTCAAACTGACAGAGGGAATCCACTATACTAATCCTTATGCTGAGTCTCAGGTTCGAAATGCGCAAGCAGCTGGTTTGCAAGTATCAACTATGCCTTCTCGCATTATACAAGTGATGCAGAGGCGAGAGCAGAGGCCCGTTACTATGCTGCTTTTGCTAATAAACTGTCCTTGCCTAACAATACAGTCATGGTCAATGACATGGAAGACCCTAAAATGCAAACGGGGATTAACCAGCATACTCAGGCTTGGGCAGATGAAATGCGCAAGCAGGGATATGCAAATCTGATGTATTACACGAGTGCTAGCTGGGTTGACCAGAACAACCTACGCCACAAAGGTTCAATCAATACATCCCTTTTTGGCCTTGATAATTTTTGGATTGCTCAGTATCCAGCACCGAAGCTAAGTGCAAATGATGCTAAAAATTTGAAGTACAATAGCAGAGCAGGAGCTTGGCAATTTACTTCTCAAGCGCAGCTGCTTTCTGGTAAGCATGTTTTCGATCAAAGTATTGACTACTCTGGTAGATTTACAGCTATAGCTACTTTGGTTAAACAACCGCTGACAGGTAAGATTAGTATTCAAAATAATAATCCAAAAACTGGCACATTTGATGTCGTTGTTTCCGAAGTTTCCGCACCATATGGAGTTCAGGAAGTTAAACTTCCGACTTGGTCCAGTGAGCGTGGGCAAGATGATATTGTTTGGTACACTGCAACGAAGCAAGCCAACGGAACTTATAAGCTGACAGTTAATGCTGCCAATCATAAAGGTTCTACGGGCGAATACAATGTTCATTTGTATTACGTTCAAGGTGACGGCAAGTTAGTCGGAGTCGGTGGTACAACGACTAAGGTTTCAGTTGCTAAACCAGAAGGCAAGCTGACTATTGCCAACAACAATCCTAAGACCGGTACATTCGATGTGATCGTGTCCGAGGTTTCTAGCCCGCAAGGCGTTCGTGAAGTACTGCTTCCGACTTGGTCCAATGATCAAGGTCAGGATGATATCATCTGGCACAAGGCACAGAAACAGTCAGACGGTACATATAAATTCACCGTCCGTTCTAGCGAGCATAAGAATTCCGTTGGTGACTACAGTGTCCACTTGTACTATATCCAAAACGACGGCAAGTTGGTCGGCGTCGGTGGTACAACGACTAAGGTTAGTCTTGCTTCCGTTGCTAAACCAGAAGGCAAGCTGACTATTGCCAACAACAATCCCAAGACGGGTACATTCGATGTGATCGTGTCTGAGGTTTCTAGTCCACAAGACGTTCGTGAAGTCTTGCTTCCAACTTGGTCGCATGAACAGGGACAAGATGACATCATCTGGCACAAGGCACAAAGACAGTCAGACGGTACATATAAATTCACCGTCCGTTCTAGCGAGCACAAAAATTCTGTCGGTGATTACAGTGTCCACTTGTACTATATTCAAAATGACGGCAAGTTGGTTGGCGTTGGTGGTACAATGACTAAGGTTTCAGTTGCTAAGCCAGAAGGCAAGCTGACTATTGCCAACAACAATCCCAAGACGGGTACATTCGATGTGATCGTGTCCGAGGTTTCTAGCCCACAAGGGGTTCGTGAAGTCTTGCTTCCAACTTGGTCAAACGAGAATGGTCAGGATGACATCATCTGGCACAAGGCTCAAAGACAGTCAGACGGTACATATAAATTCACTGTTCGTGCTAGCGAGCACAAAAACTCTGTTGGTGACTACAGTGTCCACTTGTACTATATCCAAAACGACGGCAAGATGGTCGGCGTCGGTGGCACAACAACTAAGGTGTCCGTTGCGAAGCCAGAAGGCAAGCTGACTATTGCCAACAACAATCCCAAGACGGGTACATTCGATGTGATCGTGTCCGAGGTTTCTAGCCCACAAGGGGTTCGTGAAGTCTTGCTTCCAACTTGGTCAAATGAGAATGATCAGGATGATATTATCTGGCACAAGGCACAGAAACAGTCAGACGGTACATATAAATTCACTGTTCGTGCTAGTGAGCATAAGAACTCTGTCGGCGACTACAGTGTCCACTTGTACTATGTCCAAAATGACGGTAAGTTAGTCGGTGTCGGTGGTACAATGACTAAGGTTTCAGTTGCTAAGCCAGAAGGCAAGCTGACTATTGCCAACAACAATCCCAAGACGGGTACATTCGATGTGATCGTGTCCGAGGTTTCTAGCCCACAAGGGGTTCGTGAAGTCTTGCTTCCAACTTGGTCAAATGAGAATGATCAGGATGATATTATCTGGCACAAGGCTCAAAGACAGTCAGACGGTACATATAAATTTACCGTCCGTGCTAGCGAGCACAAGAATTCTGTCGGCGACTACAGTGTCCACTTGTACTATGTCCAAAACGACGGTAAGATGGTCGGTGTCGGTGGCACAACAACTAAGGTTTCCATTGCGGCAGGGGAGAAACCACAGGGAAAAATCAGTATCCAAAATAAAAACAATGAAACTGGTGAATTTGATATCGTCGTTTCTGGTGTTGTAGCTCCAGAAGGTGTCAAAACTGTCTATTTGCCAACTTGGTCCAGTCAAAATGGACAAGATGATATTCAATGGTATACGGCGGAACGCCAAGCTGATGGCACTTATCGTAAGCATGTATATGCGCGTGACCATAAGAATAATGCAGGCGAATACAATGTTCACTTGTATTACTTAAATAATCAAAATCAGCTGCAAGGAGCTGGCGGAGAGAAGACCACGATTTCTATTAAGCATCCTCAAGCGTCTAGCAGTCAGCGTGATCGTGTTCTTGCAGCAGCAGCAGCGATGGTTGGCGTCAAGGGAGGCAGTGCCGAGCACCACCGTCTGGTCAATGATTATAATAGCGTTAGACCGCTGCCAGTTGGTTATGCTGTGAAAAACACAGATGACTGGTGCGACATTTTCACGACGGTTATTTCCAAAGAGAAGGCTTGAGCGATCTTATCGGCCGTGAGTGTGGTGTAGAGCGCCATATTCATATTTTCCAAAGACTAGGTATCTGGAATGAAGATGGTAATTCGACTCCTAGCGCAGGCGATATCATCACCTTTAACTGGGACAAAGATACCCAGCAAAACGATGGCTGGGCTGATCATATCGGTATTGTCGAAAAAGTTGAAAATGGCATCATTCACACGATTGAAGGCAACAGCAATAACGTAGTTAAACGCAATACTTACCGCATCGGTCATGGAAATATCCGTGGTTTTGCGACACCGCGTTATAGATAAACATACAAAAAAACCAAGGGAAACCTTGGTTTTTTAACGTCTTAGAATTTTCTTTATGAGCTGAAGCAGCTTAAACTTGAGAGGGTTAGGGTAGTAGCGGAAAGTTCCCATTTCGAACGATGAAGCCGTTGAAGTTTTGTTTGAAGCGCAGAACACCGTCAGAACCGTCGAAAATTCCCATAATGCCGAGGAAATTATAAAATGGAATGCCTCTCTTGATACTTTCGGTCATAACGTATTCCTGCAGCAGGGCAGGGGCGTAGAATTTGTTAAACTCAGGATAGGAGCCGCTGAAAAGATAGGTTGCTTCCTGAGGAGTATAGATAAAGAGGCTGGCAGCCAGGACTTGGTCTTGGTCGCCGTACTTGTCAATCAGTTCTTGGGCTTCTGCTTTGCGGGTTTCAAAGCTATCAAACTGGCTGGAAAGTTCTCGCAGCTGATTTTGTTTCTTTTCAGATTGAGGATTTTTTTCCAAGTCAGCCTGCAGTTTCTGGATTTTTTGGCCCAGTTTCTCTTGGTCTTTTTGTAAGTTCTGAAGATAGTCCTTGAGGTTGAGACTGGCTGTCATAAAGTCCGCCTGCTGACCAAAGCTATCATAAAAATCTTGATAGTAGTCTAGTGGCTTGTCATCATATTCCCGCCGGTCAGAAGTAGCAGCTGTGATGTCTTTGAAAACGCTGAGTTGGTCACGTTCTAGCCTTTTTAGCTTGATGCCAAAGGTATTCGCTTTTTTGACGGTCGCCTTGCCGTTTTTACTGAAGGACTTGAGCAAGTCTTTCTCTGTCAGACCAGCTAAGTTTTTGACATAATGCCAATCAGGCTCCCCGCCTGGATAGTCTGTCTGTAGGCCGTCAAAGTCAAAGCCCAAATCAGTCAGTTGCTGGATAAGCTCGCCTTTTTCATCAGATGTGGGCTGGCCATTGCTGTCAAAGGTCTGATAAGTCTCGTAGGGCTTGATGATGAGCTCTAGAGCGCCTTCTTTTTTAGCATAAGCCTGCAAAGCTTGATAGAAGGGAGTCAGGTATTTAGCATCGGTAGAGACAGGACCGCAGTTAATTTCCATATGAAGGCCGCCAGTCATAGGCATGCTGTAGAGGACAGCTGACACCACTACCTGTCCCTGCGGGTCAGTGTAGCCGACATACTGGGTACTGAAGCCACGCTTGCTCAGCAGCTCTGCCATTTCTACGGTCTGCATGAAAGAGCGTTGGGAGCTAGCTGAGGTATGCTGGATGAATTCTTCTTGGCTGAGAAGTTTAAAGGTCATAGGCTTCCTTTCTGTTAATGCTTGCTGCGCAGTTTCTTTCTGATAGTGTAGGCCAGATTGGAGAGGTGGTAAAGAGGATTGGTTGGCAGGTTGAACTCACCAGCGAATTCCTCAATGGTTGGATTGAACTTGGATTTAAAGCTGTAGAGACCGCCCTTGAGATCGTTTTCGATTCCACCCATATTTTGCCAATCTGCTCCGCGCTCAAAAGCATGTTTGGCCGTTTCGTACCAAGTGATGATGGCAGGCTGATAACGACGGTATTCCTCGTCCATTCCGGCATAGATATTTTCAGAGGTTTTGCCATATTCTAAGACCAGTGTGCCAGAAAGGGGAACGACAGCACCCCCTTGGCTGATTTTGTCCTGCAGAAAGTCAATCTCTTCTTGGAGGCGTTTCTGTTCTTGCTGGTTATTCTCAATCTTGCCAGGCTTGGTTTTCTCGGTAAATTTCTCTGCTTCCTTGAGAGTCTTGGTCAGCTGAGCCTGCAAGTCTTCCAATCGTGCCTTTAGATCAATGCTGGACAAGGTGATGTAGGAGTGCTCAGGATAAGTGTCCAAGAGTTTTTGGTAATAATCTTTGCCGCGTAGGTGGATGTTTTTTCTGTTTTCTGTCTTCTTCATCAGGCCTGAAAAGTCATCCAGTAATTCTGCTCCGCCAAATTGGATTTGGATGCCTTTGTTACGGGCTGTGCGAATAGCCTGGCGAGTACTCTTAGAAAGCAGATCCTCGCTGAAATCTTCTTTATGGATATTGGCCTGCAAGCGAGGCTGGATGGTTTCGTCCAGAGACTCAGTCCGTCCGACCCAGACAGCTCCTGCTTCCTGTAACTGTTGAATCAGCTCAACCGTCTCTGTATTGTCTTGCAATTCAGCACCCATCTTGCTTTCTGCCAGAAAGAGGCTAGGGTCAAACTTGATAAAGAGCGCTTTTTTCTCCTTGGCAAATTTCTTGAGCGACGCCAAAACAAAGTTCAGCAGCTCCTTGTCACCATAGTCCATTATGGGACCGCGCGGAATATAAAGCATGGTCATCCCCAAGGGCAGTGGTTTAATCAGGACACTGGCTGCAGCAACCAAGTGGTCGTCTTTATAGAAGCCCAAGCGCTCATTGGCCCAGTTATCCTTGATCTGAGCCCAGGCTGAACTCTGCAGGAGATTGGCCTGTGGATGGGCTGTGACAAAATCGTCGTGTTCCTGAGCTGAAATTCCAAATTTGTAACTAAACATTATTTTAAAACCCACTCTCTAATGGCGTGTGCTACGCCGGATTCGTCATTCGATTTGGTGATATATTTGGCGATTTTCTTGAGTTCTTCCTTACCGTTTTCCATGACAACAGGAGAGCCAACAGCTTCTAGCATGGCACGGTCGTTTTCTTCATCACCGATAGCCATGGTCTGCTCCTTGCTCAAGCCCAGTTTTTCAGCTAGATGGAGGACAGCAGCACCTTTATTGACAGTCTTTTTGACAATTTCCAGATAAAAAGGAGCTGACTTAACTAGTGTATATTTTTCGGCTAATTCCGGTGGCAGCTTAGCAATGGCCGCATCCAGAATGTCCGGTTCATCAATATACATGCACTTGACGATTTCTTTATTGGCCATTTCTTCAGGAGTGCGGTAGAAGATAGGCATGCTGACCAGATTGGACTCATAAACAGTGTACTTGCCGATGTTGCGATTGGCTGTATAAATGCCGTCCTTGGTGATGGCATGCATGTGGACACCTAATTTTCGCCCGAGCAGTTCGATATCCAGATAGTCGTCATAGGTCAGTGTTTCTTTGATTAATTCTTGACCTGTAACAGTATCCTGCACCAGTCCGCCGTTGAAGGTAACGACATAGTTGTCTGGCTGATTAAGCTCTAGCTCCTCGAGAAGCTTTTGAACTCCTGCAATAGGACGGCCGGTTGCAATGACGATTTTGACACCAGCAGCCTTGGCATCCTGAACAGCGCTGAAGACTTCAGGAGTGATTTCTTTTTGGTTATTTAAAAGGGTGCCGTCAATGTCGACGGCAACTAATTTGATAGACATATTATTCTCCGTAGGTAAATTGGTCGTTTTTGATATAGTGCATAAAGGTCTGGTTTTTTTCGCTGAAAAGTCCGGTCTCTGCCAGCATTTCCTTGGGGAAGTAGAAGCGATTATCGCCCTGTCTGGTCCCGGCTAGCGAATGAACGATAGGAGACAGGCTGGACAGTTCTGCTAGGCTGCCATCTTTTTGCAGAATTTCAATCTGGGTCCGGGGTTTTTCAACGTCAGGCCGGTAGAAATCATAAGGTAAATCAAAATTACGATGGATAGCAGTATAGTAATCAGGGTCGAAACCAACCTGTCCAACTAGGTCTCGCATGATATCCAAATGCGCTTCGTTTTCCTGAGAGAAGACGATAGACTTAAAGACCTTGCGGTTGATAAAACGCTGAGCCAGGTCAGATAAAATCTTGTCTGGACTAGTCATCCAAACTTGGAAATAGGTATTCATAACACCATCATCCAAGGCCAGATAATCCTGCAGTGTCACTCTGTTTTCAAAGAATGGAATGAGATTGGGCGATGACAGCGCAAAGTAATCCTTCTGAGCCGGATAGAGAAACTTGGCCCGCTTGAGCAGATTTTGCAGTAAGACCTCCATAGCTCGGCTGGCCGGGTGGAAATAAACCTGCATGTACATCTGGTAGCGGCTGACTACGTAGTCTTCTACCGCATGCATGCCATTGCGCTTGAAAGCAATGCCGTTTTCTACTGGACAAATCACTCGTAAAATTCTGGTTAAGTCAAATTGCCCATAGGAAGCGCCAGTAAAGAAGGAATCTCGCAAGAGATAATCCATCCGATCCACATCAATCTGGCTGGAAATCAGCTGGACCACTTGCTTATTGAGATAAGTATGGTTGATGACGCTAGCTACCTTTTCTGGGAAATCCGGCGAAACCTGCACCAGGACCTGATGAATCTCTGTTTCAGGACTGGTGATGATTTGCCGCGTAATGTCCTCGTGATTAGTGTCAAAAAGACGCTCGAAAGTGTGTGAATAAGCTCCGTGTCCCAAGTCATGTAGGAGAGCAGCTGTCATGGTCAGCAGGCTTTCGTGACTGTCCCAGTTGGCTGGTATTTTTCATTGAAAATCTTAGTGATGCGCCGAGCAATCTCGTAAGCTCCCAGACAATGCGAAAAACGGCTGTGCTCCCCACCGTGGAAGGTATAGCCGGAAGTACCCAGCTGTTTGATGCGGCGCAGCCGTTGAAATTCTTTAGTATTGATTAAATCATAAATAACCTGATGGTCCACATGAACATAATTATGAACCGGGTCCCGAAATACTTTTTCAATCATGCTACCATTATACCACAAATCATAGTAGGAAAAAAATCAAAGCTGCAACTGAAAGAAGAGCAATTTTGTCCTTTTTTTGATAAAATAGGGAAAGAAAAAGAGAAACGAGATAAAGATGCAAATCAGAATAAAAAATCACATCCAGCTGGACGGGCATACCGAGCTAATCGATCAGGTCTACAATACGGACTGGACGCAAAAAGGAGACTATCATTATCTGCTATACAAAAATGAAGAAGGAGAGAAAGTGGTTCTGAAGTTTCACGATAAAGAGTTGGTTATGACGCGCTTTTCTAAGCCTAAGTCCATCATGCGCTTCATCAGTCAAGGTCAGGCGCTAGTTGGCATCCATACACCTGTGGGCTTCCAGCAGTTTGTGACCGATACTTCTTTCTACAAGGTTGATTTGACCAATCAGGTTCTGCAACTTCATTATCAGCTTAAAACTGTTGATGGAGAGCAGATTTTTGCCAGCTATGAAATGGAGATTAGCTGGGGTTAGCTGCAATTCTCTGAGAAATCTCTTGAAAATCATAATGTTTCCCCTTGCAAAAGCTTGAAAATTTGGTATAATAGTTTCTAACTCAAGGGAGTAGCTAACGGAATAACCGTTACAAGGTCGTCAATACGAAAGAAATTTCCGGCCTTGTATGAAATAGCGAGACTTGTTAATAAACAGGTCTCTTTTTTGTTTCTGACTTTTTGGATATGACTGATGCGTCTCGAGATGATAAGTCGTAGTGGTCAGAAAAGTTCAGAAATAAAAGAGGCCAAGAGGAGGAATACATTGTCAAAAGAACAAAAGCGCCAAGCTTTTTACACCCAGAGTCCTGAGGAAATTTTCAAAACTTTGGACGCTTCAGAGCAAGGTTTGTCCAGTCAAGAAGCAGCCAAGCGTTTAGCTGATTATGGCCGCAATGAACTGGATGAAGGGGAGAAAAAATCTCTCTTAATGAAGTTTTTGGAGCAGTTCAAGGATTTGATGATTATCATCTTGTTGGTAGCGGCTGTCTTGTCTGTTGTCACATCAGGTGGTGAAGATATTGCAGATGCTTTAATCATCTTAGCTGTCGTAATCATCAATGCCATCTTCGGTGTCTATCAGGAAGGCAAGGCTGAAGAAGCGATTGCAGCTCTCAAATCCATGTCCAGCCCAGCTGCGCGTGTCCTGCGTGATGGCCATGTCACAGAAGTAGATTCTAAGGACTTGGTACCTGGTGATATCGTTAGATTGGAAGCCGGTGATGTTGTCCCAGCAGATATGCGGCTTTTGGAAGCTAATTCACTGAAAATCGAAGAAGCGGCTCTGACAGGTGAGTCTGTGCCGGTTGAGAAAGATTTGACTGTTGAGGTAGCTGCAGATGCTGGTATTGGCGACCGGGTCAATATGGCCTTCCAAAACTCAAATGTGACCTATGGTCGTGGGGTTGGGTTGGTTGTCAATACAGGGATGTATACGGAAGTCGGCCATATCGCAGGTATGTTGCAGGATGCGGATGAAACGGACACACCGCTCAAGCAAAATCTTAATAGTCTGTCTAAGGTTCTGACCTATGCTATCTTAGTAATCGCTGCAGTGACCTTTGTAGTCGGTGTCTTCATTCAAGGGAAAAATCCATTGGATGAGCTGATGACCTCTGTAGCCTTGGCAGTTGCAGCTATTCCAGAAGGTCTGCCTGCTATTGTTACCATCGTGCTGGCTTTGGGAACTCAGGTTCTGGCTAAGCGAAATTCGATTGTTCGTAAGCTTCCAGCTGTTGAGACTTTGGGATCAACTGAGATTATCGCTTCAGATAAGACTGGTACCCTGACCATGAATAAGATGACGGTCGAAAGTCTTTTACGACGGAGTCCTGAATGAAGCTGGCCAAGATATTGAACTTGGACTGGAGTTGCCGCTCTTACGTTCTGTTGTCTTAGCCAATGATACCAAGATTGACCAAGAAGGCAAGCTGCTCGGTGACCCAACGGAAACAGCCTTCATCCAGTATGCTTTGGACAAGGGTTATGATGTCAAAGGATTTTTAGAGAAATATCCTCGTGTAGCTGAGCTGCCATTTGACTCAGACCGTAAGCTCATGTCTACCGTTCACCCATTGCCAGACGGGAAATTCCTCGTGGCAGTCAAGGGAGCTCCTGATCAACTCTTGAAACGTTGTGTTGCGCGTGATAAGGCTGGAGATATTGCAGCGATTGATGATGCTACTTCACAGCTGATCAAGTCTAATAACTCAGAAATGGCTCACCAAGCTCTGCGCGTGCTGGCTGGTGCCTACAAGATTATTGATAGCATTCCAGAAAACCTCACTTCTGAAGAACTTGAAAACAACTTGATCTTCACTGGTTTGATCGGTATGATTGACCCTGAACGTGCCGAAGCGGCAGAAGCGGTTCGTGTTGCTAAAGAAGCGGGAATCCGTCCAATCATGATTACGGGTGACCACCAAGACACAGCAGAAGCCATTGCTAAGCGTTTGGGAATCATTGAAACTGGAGATACGGAAGACCATGTTTTGACTGGTGCTGAGCTCAACGAACTATCTGATGCGGAATTCGAAAAGGTTGTTGGTCAATACTCTGTCTACGCCCGGGTTTCTCCTGAGCATAAGGTTCGTATCGTGAAAGCATGGCAAAACCAAGGTAAGGTCGTTGCCATGACAGGTGACGGTGTTAATGACGCGCCAGCTTTGAAGACAGCTGATATCGGTATCGGTATGGGAATTACAGGTACAGAAGTTTCTAAAGGAGCTTCTGACATGATTCTGGCGGATGATAACTTTGCGACCATCATCGTCGCCGTTGAAGAGGGAAGGAAAATATTTTCTAATATTCAAAAGACTATTCAATACCTACTTTCAGCTAATATAGCAGAAGTATTAACGATATTTTTTGCAACGTTATTTGGTTGGGATGTGTTGCAGCCAGTTCACCTACTTTGGATTAACCTAGTAACGGATACCTTCCCAGCTATTGCTCTGGGAGTTGAACCAGCTGAGCCTGGAGCTATGAATCATAAGCCTCGTGGTCGTAAGTCAAGTTTCTTCTCAGGTGGTGTCATGAGTTCCATCATCTATCAAGGACTGCTGCAAGGTGCTCTGGTGTTGGCAGTTTATGGCTATGCTATTGCTAATCCTGTACATATTGGTGATGTAAAAGCTATCCATGCGGATGCTCTGACAATGGCCTTTGCAACCCTTGGCCTCATCCAGCTCTTCCATGCTTACAATGTGAAATCTGTTTATCAATCTATCTTTACAGTTGGTCCATTCAAGTCTAAGACCTTCAACTGGTCTATTCTGGTTTCTTTCATCCTATTGATTTCGACTATTGTAATTGATCCGCTGGAAAAGATTTTCCATGTGACTAAGCTGGACTTGTCACAATGGACAGTAGTCCTGATTGGTAGCTTTGCCATGATTGTTATTGTTGAAATTGTTAAGTTCATCCAACGTAAATTAGGTATGGATAAGAATGCTATTTAACAGCAAAAAGTCATCTGCGGATGGCTTTTTTACGTACAAGGCGATATAATCAAATTCAAAGAAAGCAACTCGAAAGGACGGTAAAAGTATGTATCAAAACTTACGAAAGAAGTTGGAAGAAGCTTCTCCTTTATATTATGAGAAAGAAATCTTATGGTTGCTGGATCATATTGGTCATCCAGAAGCGACAATCCGTGATGAGTTGGTCTTTTCGTCCTTTGCAAGGGGACTTCAGGCTGATTTGTTTTCAGCTGAACAGTTTCGTTTCTTGGCTCAAGAAGCAGTCAAAAGACAAGGACCTTTACAAGAGTGACGAAAATGGTCAAGCCACCTTAACATGTTCCTTCACGGCTTTGCTTTATGCTAATCTCTTAAACTGTGATGGTAATCCAAACTCTTTGTATTATCAGGCTTTATCAGTACAAGAAAGAACCTATTTACTAGATAAGGGGCTAAGCTATTTGTCAGTAGAAAGAGACACAAGAGGTTACTCCAGGAAATACGGTTGGGTTCATGCCTTCGCTCATGGAGCAGACTTATTGACAGAAGTGGCTTGTCATCCGGACTTTCCCTCCAGTAGGATGCCAGAGGTTTTAGAGGTCATTTATCAAGTTTTTAAAAGAGTTTCGGTCCGTTTCGGAAATGATGAGGACTGGCGCTTAGCCCAGGTGCTCTATCAAGCTGTTTTAAAGGAAAAACTGTCGCAGCATGAATTGAGACTGTGGCTTCAATCACAGAATTTTCCCTTGGAAAGCAAGCAAGACTTCATAGCTTTTTCCAATTTTCGCTCCTGTTTATTAGAAGTCTATGTGCAGTTGGACAGAAAAAAACAGCTCTCAGATGAGTTGAGAACTGCTATTCAAAATTTTCATTACTGAACATCAATTACTGTTAAAGCATCTCGCAGTTCCTCTGCTAGATGTTTTTTCTTATAGGCTCGAAATTCGGCTAAATCTTTAACAGCATTATAACGCTTGTGCAGGCGATACATCTGCGGAATCTTATACTGAGGAAAGTCTCCCAATTTGTAAAATTAAGCTAGACAGAGAAAGCCATCTATGTTAGGCTCAGATAAACGCCACATTTGTCTGAAAGGAACTAACATAAATGACCTATACTCATCTTACCACAAACGAGCTTGTAATGATAGAGGCTTACTATCAAGAAAACATAAAGTTTCAGATATTGTGACTTCACTTGGCAGATCAAAACAGACAATCTACAATGTCATCAACTATCTGAAAGAGGGGCACTCTGCTTATGATTACTATAACCGATATAAAATCAATAAGAAACGCTGTGGCAGAAATAAAACCAGCCTTACGCAATCAGAAAAAGATTTTATCCAAACTCATTTAGAACAAAATTGGAGCCTTGATGTCATTAAAGGAACTTATCCAGATAGGGTTTCTTATTCTATGAGAACTCTCTATCGACTAGCAGACCGTGGTATTCTAAAGAAAGAGGATCTCCCTTGGAAAGGCAAAAGAAAACCAAATGGTCATAGCGAAAAACGAGGAAAACAAGCCTTGCGCAGAGATTTACGTGAGAGAGCAGACAGTTATCCTAATTTTAAGACAGAGTTCGGACAAGGGGATACCATTGTTGGCAAGAAGCACAAAAGTGCGGTTATTACCTTAGTAGAACGCCTCTCAAAAGCCATCATCACACTGAAAACTGAGGGACGAAAAGCAAGTGATATTGAGGCTTCCATCAATCAATGGTTGTCTCAAGTTCCCAGTCATCTCTTTAAGTCGATAACGTTTGATTGTGGGGAAGAATTTTCTAACTGAAAGTCTACTTCGAATGCGCATGACATTGATATTTTCTTTGCGGATCCAGGGTGTCCTGGTCAACGAGGTCTCAATGAACATTCTAATGGTTTATTAAGACGAAATGGACTTCCGAAACAAATGGATTTTACGAATATTTCTCAAAATTATTTATCAGCTATAGCTGATAAAAGAAATAGAATTCCTAGGAAATCATTGAATTATCAATCACCCTACCAAGTTTTTCTGAGTTACTTGAAAAGTCTAACTTAATTTGACAATTTAGGTCTTTAAAAAAATTCCGAGTCAGCTCCCATTCACGGATGTAACCCAAGGGACGCATATGGTAGCGGACACCTTCGATAACACGGCTTTGGTGGCGGTGGTGGATCTGACCAAAAACCAGCTCATTTTCGTGGATAAAGGCTGGGAAGTCTCGAAAAAATCCTAGCAGCTCATGTCATTATATTACTTTTTTAACAATTCCGTAACAAGCCGCTCCCATTCTTGCCTATCTACTAAAAATTGTATAAAATGAAGGTGCTTCATTATCCGATTAGGCAAATGTCTGAAAATGTGTTATAATAAAACGATATATGAAAAGAGGTATTTATGGACATTTCAGAAATTCGTCAAAAGATTGACGCAAATCGTGAAAAATTAGCTTCTTTCAGGGGGTCTCTTTGACTTAGAAGGTCTGGAAGAAGAAATTGCCATCTTAGAAAATAAGATGACGGAACCCGACTTTTGGGATGACAATATTGCAGCCCAGAAGACATCTCAAGAGCTCAATGAACTCAAGCAAACTTATGAAAATTTTCATCAGATGACCGAGCTTTTTGATGAATCGGAAATCTTGCTTGATTTTCTGGCTGAGGATGAGTCCGTTCAGGGGGAGTTGGAAGAAAAGCTGACCGAGCTTGAGAAAATGATGACCAGCTATGAGATGACTCTCTTGCTGTCAGAGCCTTATGATAATAACAATGCCATTCTTGAAATTCACCCAGGTTCTGGTGGAACAGAGGCTCAAGATTGGGGCGATATGCTGCTGCGGATGTACACGCGCTACGGCAATGCCAAGGGCTTCAAAGTAGAAGTCTTGGATTATCAGGCTGGCGATGAGGCTGGGATTAAGTCAGTGACCCTTTCCTTTGAAGGGCCGCATGCTTATGGTCTGCTTAAGTCAGAAATGGGTGTTCACCGCTTAGTTCGGATTTCGCCATTTGACTCGGCGAAACGGCGTCATACTTCCTTTACCTCAGTAGAGGTTATGCCAGAGTTGGACGATACTATTGAGGTAGAGGTCCGTGATGATGACATCAAGATGGATACTTTCCGTTCAGGTGGAGCTGGCGGACAGAACGTCAATAAGGTATCAACCGGTGTGCGATTGACCCATATTCCGACAGGAATTGTCGTACAGTCTACCGTTGACCGAACCCAGTATGGAAACCGTGACCGAGCTATGAAAATGCTGCAGGCTAAGCTCTATCAGTTGGAGCAAGAGAAAAAGCGGCAGAAGTCGATTCGCTTAAGGGAGATAAGAAAGAAATCTCTTGGGGCAGTCAGATTCGCTCTTACGTTTTTACTCCATACACAATGGTCAAAGACCATCGAACCAGCTATGAAGTAGCTCAGGTGGATAAGGTCATGGACGGAGATTTAGATGGCTTTATTGATGCTTATTTGAAATGGAGACTCAACTAAAAACAGAGTGAAATCGCTAGATAAAAACTCTGATGAAAGGAATTGTACTAATTCATGTCAATGATTGAAATGAAAGACGTTGTTAAAAAGTATGACAACGGGACAACTGCTCTACGTGGTGTATCTATACGTATAGAACCAGGTGAATTTGCCTATATTGTAGGACCATCAGGAGCAGGTAAATCAACCTTTATTCGACTCCTCTATCGTGAAATTAAAATCGATAAAGGAAACCTTGCTGTAGCAGGTTTTAACTTAGGAAAAATCAAGAAACGGGATATTCCAATGTTGCGCCGTAGAGTCGGTGTGGTTTTCCAAGACTATAAATTACTTCCTAAAAAGACCGTTTATGAGAATATTGCCTATGCTATGGAAGTTATCGGTGAGCATCGTAGAAATATTAAGAAACGCGTCATGGAAGTTTTGGATCTGGTTGGCCTTAAGCACAAGGTCCGTTCCTTCCCTAATGAATTATCAGGGGGGGGGAACAGCAACGGATTGCAATTGCGCGTGCCATTGTTAACAATCCTCAGGTCTTGATTGCTGACGAGCCGACTGGTAACTTGGACCCAGATAATTCATGGGAAATCATGAATTTGCTGGAGCGTATTAACCTGCAAGGAACTACAGTCCTGATGGCGACTCACAATAGTCAGATTGTAAATACCCTACGTCACCGCGTTATTGCTATTGAAAATGGCCGTGTGGTACGTGATGAAGCGGAAGGAGTATACGGATACGATGATTAGAAGATTTTTTCGTCATTTGATTGAGTCGCTTAAGAGTCTTACGCGGAATGGTTGGATGACTGTAGCGGCTGTCAGCTCGGTTATGATTACCTTGAGCTTAGTAGCTGTTTTTGCTTCAGTAATTTTAAATACAGCCAAGTTGGCAAATGATGTTTCCAATAATGTCCGCGTTATGGTATACATGCGTAAGGATGTTTTCGATAATAGCGAAACGATTGTAAAAGAAGGCAAAACAGTTCAGAATGAAGACTATCACAAGGTCTATGATGCTCTGACTTCTATGAAAAATGTAGAGAAGGTTACTTTTTCTAGTAATAAAGAGCAGTATAATAAGCTGACAGAGACCATGGGTAGTGAGTGGGATGTTTTTGATGAAGAAAATAATCCTCTTTACGATGCTTATATTGTTGAGACCAAGGCACCTAAGTATGTAGAATCTGTTACAAAAGATGCTCGTAAAATTGAAGGTGTATCAGAGGTTCAAAATGGGGGTACCAATACCAAAAATCTCTTTGCGTTTTCTAATTTCATCCAAACGTGGGGATTGATTGGGACAGCGCTTCTGATTTTCATTGCTATCCTTCTCATTTCCAATACTATTCGGATTACCATTATTTCCCGAAGTCGTGAGATTCAAATTATGCGCTTGGTTGGTGCCAAGAATAGCTATATCCGCGGACCATTCCTGTTTGAAGGAGCATGGATAGGCTTGTTAGGAGCAACAGTTCCGTCAATTGTAGTGTATTTGGCATATGGTATAGCCTACCAGACTATGAATAAGAACTTGGTAGGTCAAGGACTTTCTATGATTGATCCGAAACTCTTTAGTCCGATTATGATAGCAACACTCTTTGTGTTGGGAATTCTTATCGGATCATTGGGATCTATCATCTCTATGAGACGCTTCTTGAAGTTTTAATAAAAAAACAGCCTACAAAGGCTGTCCGGATTGAAAACAAACATCATTTGGTGTTTGTTTTTTTATTGCACTAACAAATTGGAGAGAGGGGCAAGGAGTAAAGTAGCATAATTTTATTCATACAAATTACTACTATCGCTTTGTTTTCGATAGGCCAAGGCTGATTATAATGAGGGTAAAAAAGAATGCAGACAGGAGGCCTTTTGTGGTACTGTTTAGAAAAGGATTGTCAAAAACATAAAAATTATAAGCAGAAAAACCTAATCCAAGGAGAGTTATTATAGCTGAAATAGCCAGCAGAATTAACCAAATTTTTCTTTTCTCCATTATGAAGACCATCCTTTATTTTCTATGAACTAAGTATATCATAATAAGCAAAAAGTGACATGACATGGAAGTCCGATTGTAGAGCCTATTTCCTGACTTTTCATTCTAAATTCATCTGCAGATGTAGAAATAGTCATTTACTAGATAAAAAATGAGGCAGTCTTGATTTCTGCCTCGTTATTAGTTTATTAGAAAAATGGATTGAAATTCTTTTCGTGGCCAATCGTTGTGTCATTTCCATGGCCGGGATAGACACGATAGTCTTTGGGCAAGACAAATAATTCTTCGCGAATGCCAGCAAGGAGCTGGTCCATATTACCAGTCGGTAGATCTGTACGGCCGATGGTTTCACGGAAGAGAGCATCACCAGTCAGAACGACCTGATCTTCTGGGAAAATAATGGAAACTCCTCCAATAGAATGACCAGGTGTCTGAACAGCATAGAATTGAAAGTCGTCCAGTTGGTAGTCTTGGTGATAGGCGAAATAATGTTCGGCAGGTCTGAGAATGACGTCTTCCAAATCTGCATGGCGGTCAAGCCCAGATAGATTATCAGTAGGAGTATAGAGCCAGCTTGCTTCGCTCTCAGCTACATAGACGGGTGGATTGGCAAAGTTATCTCGGACCTTATCCAGACTCATAATATGGTCGTAATGCGTATGAGTCAGCAAAATAGCAGTGATGGGCTTAGCGATTTCTTCGAGCTTGCGTTGGATTTCCGCCAGTCGCTGCCGGGGTCCACTACGATGACATGACGGTCATTTTCAAGGATATAAGTATTTTCAAAAGCGATGAGATTGACAATTTTGTGAACTTTCATTAGGCTTCCTCTGCGTATGTTTTCTCAATAAAGAGTGTAACAAAAAAGCAGAAATTTTGCACAAAATTTATTTTGGGGCTCAGCTTATTTTCAGATGTCTCAGGCTGGCATTTGTGATATAATCATAGCAGTATGACACAATCGAACTATAAATATGCTGTCATCGACTTGGAGGCTACAAGTGCGAACAGCAATGCAAAAATTATTCAAATCGGCATTGTCATTATTGAAAACGGGGTGATTTGCCAAACGTATGAAACAGATGTGAATCCGCATGAGGATCTGGATGAGCATATTAAACAGCTGACAGGATTGGATGATCAGCGCTTGCGTCAAGCTCCGGATTTCTCACAGGTTGCCCGTGAAGTTTACGAGCTGATTGAGGATGCGATTTTTGTCGCCCATAATGTCAAGTTTGATGCCAATCTTTTGGCGGAAGCTCTCTTTTGGGAAGGCTTTGACCTGCTGACTCCAAGAGTAGATACGGTGGAACTAGCTCAGGTTTTTTACCCGACATTTGATAAATATGCCTTAGGAAATCTATGCGAGCTTCTGGAAATTCCTTTGGAAAATGCTCACACAGCTTTGGCAGATGCTCAGGCGACGGCTCAGCTATTTCTAAAAATCCAGAAAAAGATGGCTGGATTGCCAAAAAATTTGCTGGAGAAGGTGCTGGAATTTTCCGATAGTCTCATCTATGAGTCGCGGCTAGCGATCGAAGAGATTTTTCAGTCGATGCTAGACTATTCTGGTCAGGCTTTGCAGGAGACGCATGGCATCTTTTTGAAAAGGCCGAAAATCTTGCCGCCTGAGAAGAAACTTTCACAGGACTTTCTGACCAACCTTTATCTGCTGGGGCTGGACGAGCGCCCTGACCAGCTGAGATTTGCGCAATATGTGACTGAGGCGCTTAGTCAGACTGCCGCTAGCTTTTTGGAGGCTCAGACAGGACTTGGCAAGACCTTTGGCTATTTATTGCCCATTTTGGCTCATGGTCAGGATAGAGTTCTGGTGACCGTTCCGACAAAGATTTTACAGGATCAGCTGATGCAAAAGGAAGGTCGACTCTTAGAGGAAGTCTTTCATATCTCCTTTCATAATCTCAAAAGTCCCGAAAATTATCTGAAATTAGATTATTTTTATCAAAGTCTCTCGGTCTTGGATGATAATCGACTTGTTAATCGTTGTAAAATGCAGCTTTTGATTTGGCTGACAGAGACCAAGACGGGTGATTTAAATGAAATCGGTCAAGCTTATCGTTTCGAGTCTTATTTTAGCCAGATACGCCATGATGGGAAATTAAGTAAGTATTCGCTCTTCTATGAAGAGGATTTTTGGCGACTGGGGCAGGTCAAGGCAGCTAGCAGTCGTGTCGTGATTACCAATCATGCTTATCTTTTGACGCGCCTTGAAGATGACCAGTCTTTGCTGGACAATCGGATGTTGGTAGTGGACGAGGCTCAGAAAATGTTTTTTGCCTTGGAAAGTTTTTCGCAGGCCAGTATCAATTTGACCAAGCAATTGCAAACTATCAGTCAAGCTCTACAGACAGAAAAACGGATTTTACAAGAAAGACTCTTGCAAAGCATCCAATTTGAACTGGCAGATGCTGCCGAAAAGCAGCGGGGTAAGACCAGTGAATTGGATTCACAGAAGATAGCCAAGTTACGTCAGGATGTGTCTGAGCTGGATGAAAACTTGCTGCCAGAGCTCAGGGAATTATTTTCAACCAAGTACCAATACTTCTGGCTAACGGAAGAACAATTTGCAGATCATCGTGTGGCAAGACTTCATGCTGGGCGCTCAGAACTGATGAGATTTAAGGATTTCCTGCCTGAGACAGTTAAGGTAATCTTAGTTTCTTCTACTTTGGAGATTAGTTCCAAGGTGAATTTGCCTCAATTACTAGGTTTTGAGGATTATCATTTTTATAAACTTCCTCAGCAAAAGAAGCCCCTACAGAAACTTTTTTTAGATCTAGATTTTCCAGATGTGGTGGATTTATCAACTCAGGAATACGCTGAGAGGATTGTCGCAAGTTTGGAGAGCTTAGCTCCACTGGATCTGCCTATAGTGGTTCTATTTACCTCCAAGGATTTATTGCTGGCCACTTCAGACCAGCTGACCATGCCGCATTTGGCCCAGTATAAGAACGGCGAGCCAGCCAATATCAAGCGACGTTTTGACAAGGGAGAGGCCTCCATCTTGCTAGGAGCAGGCAGTTTCTGGGAAGGAGCGGATTTTGCTCAGCAAGAGCAAATCATTCAGCTCATCACGCGGATTCCTTTTGATAATCCCAAAGATTTCTTTGTGCAAAAAATCAATCATCATCTGAAGGCAGAAGGCAAAAATCCTTTTTACGATTATCAGTTGCCGTCAGCTATTTTACGATTGAAGCAGGCCATGGGGCGAACCCGTCGCAATGAACATCAGAAGTCGGCGGTTATTCTTCTGGACAATCGTATTTCAACCAAGCGCTACGGTCGGCAAATCCAGCAAAATCTAAATCAGCTGGCATCTCTAGAAATGCTTTCGAAACAGGATATTTTAAAGGAATTAAAAGAATTTTTCGACTAAAACTGCTTGAAAACAGTCAATTTTATCTGGCTGTTTTTCTAAATGATTGCAAATTTTCTCGGCTACTGATGCCAAAAATCTGCTATAATGAAAAGAATAGGAAGAAGGTTATGACGTGAAAAAGAATCTACCAGGAATTGCTCTATCGTTTGCGATAGCAGCTGTTTCCATTTGTTTAGGAAATTGGTTTCCGCTGATTGGATCCAGTGTGTTTGCCATTGTTTTAGGAATTTTGATCAGTAATTTATGGAAACTTCCAGATGCCTTTCAGTCGGGCTTGACCTATGCAGGCAAGAAACTGCTTCAATATTCTATTATTTTTTTAGGTTTTTCCATGTCAATCGGGAAGGTATCTGCAACGGGTTTGTCTTCTTTGAAGATTAGTATTTTGACTATTTTGATTGCTTTTCTTGCGGCTTATGCAGCTGGGAAATTCTTCAAGATGAGACGAATTTTAACCATTTTGATTGGCTTTGGAACGGCCATCTGTGGTGGTTCAGCTATTGCAGCAGCTTCGCCTATTTTAGAAGCAGAAGAAGAGGACATCGCTTTGTCTATTTCAACGATTTTCTTTTTCAATATTTTAGCTGTTTTTATCTTTCCTTTTCTGGGCCATCTCATGCAAATGTCTGATGTCTATTTTGGGACTTGGGCAGGGACGGCCATCAATGATACTTCGTCAGTCGTCGCGGCAGGTTATACTTACAGTCAAGCGGCGGGCGATTTGGCAACCATTGTCAAACTAAGCCGAGCCTTGATGATTGTACCCGCCTGCCTCATCTTTGCAGCTTATCGCTATGTCCGAGATAAGCGATCAGCGCAAAAAGTGGACCTAAAGAAGATTTTTCCCTGGTTTATTTTGTGGTTTGTCTTGGCTTCTGTGGTGAGCAGTTTGGGAATTTTCCCGTCAAATCTAGCTCCTTACACGAAACTTTTATCCCAATGGCTGATGGCCATGGCTTTAGCTGGAATCGGAGCCAAGGTCTCTTTTAAACAGTTTAAGGAAGCTGGAGCTGGGCCTTTGTTAACCGGAGCTTTTGCTTGGTTTTGCGTCGCAGTCTCTAGCTTGATTATCCAATATTTTTTGTAAGAAAGGAGAATTATGCCTTCACAGCAAAGAACCTTTGAGTCGCGGATTGATTACAGCTTGCTTTTACCAGTCTTGCTCTTGCTATCAATCGGAGTTACGGCTATTTATATAGCGGTTAGTCACGATTATCCAAATAATGCTTTGCAGATTGTTGGTCAGCAAGTGGCCTGGATTTTACTAGGTTTTCTGATTAGCTTTATCGTTATGTTTTTTAACACTAAGTTTCTGTGGATAATGACGCCCTTTCTCTATATTTTAGGCTTGGGACTGATGATTCTTCCGCTTATATTTTATAGCGAGAGCTTAGTGGCTTCTACGGGGGCAAAAAACTGGGTATCTATCCGTGGGGTTACCCTCTTTCAGCCATCTGAATTTATGAAAATTTCATATATTTTGATGCTGTCGCGAGTTGTAGTGAAGTTTCTGCAGCAAAATAAGAACTATGAGCGAACCCTTGCCTTAGATTTCTTTTTGATTGTAAAATTAGCCTTATATACCCTGCCGGTCTTGTTTCTTTTAGCCTTGCAGAGTGATTTGGGAACTGCCCTGGTTTTTGCAGCGATTTACTGCGGGATTGTCCTTTTATCAGGTGTTTCTTGGAAGATTATCTTACCGATTTTCTTGACAGTGTCCCTTTTATTTGCTGTCTTTATGCTGATCTTTATTTCAGATGGGGGTCGTGCTTTTCTACATGGTTTAGGGATGCCGACTTATCAGATCAATCGGATTTCAGCTTGGTTGCATCCCTTTGAGTACGCTCAGACGATAACCTATCAGCAGGCACAGGGGCAGATTGCTATTGGAAGTGGCGGTTTGTTAGGTCAAGGATTTAATGTCTCAAATCTGCTGGTACCTGTCCGTGAAAGTGATATGATTTTCACCGTGATTGCAGAGGATTTTGGCTTTCTTGGCTCGAGTTTGGTGATTGTTATTTATCTGTTCTTGATTCATCGTATGCTTCAGATTACTATTAAGTCCAACAATCAGTTCTACACTTATATCTCGACCGGTCTCATTATGATGCTGCTCTTTCATATTTTTGAAAATATTGGTGCTGTGACAGGGATTTTGCCTTTGACAGGGATTCCACTCCCCTTCATTTCTCAAGGGGGCTCTTCCATCGTCAGCAATCTTATCGGAATCGGTCTCCTACTGTCTGTCTCTTATCAAAATAGCTTAGAAGAGGAGAAGCATGCGGTGACTCCGCCTGTTCGTAAAAAAATTGTACTTAGAAAAATAAAATAAGAAGTGGATACCTTGTATCCTAGAAAGGTGTTTTACATGAAAAAAGTAGCTCTCATGTTAGCCAATGGCTTTGAAGAAATTGAAGCCCTCGCCGTTGTCGATGTCTTGCGTCGCGCAGGCTTTATCTGTGATATGATTGGTTTTGAGGAGGCTGTGACAGGTTCTCATCAGATTACTGTCAAAGCCGATCAAGTCTGGAATGGGAATCTATCTGCTTATGATATGGTCGTTCTTCCAGGCGGTATGCCAGGATCAACAAATCTGCGAGATAATGACCGCCTGATGGAAGTTCTACAGGAATTTCAAGCAGAAGATAAATTTGTAGCAGCAATCTGTGCGGCTCCTATTGCACTTGACCGCGCTGGTCTGCTGAATGGCAAGAACTTCACTTGCTACGATGGAGTGGAAGCCAACATTGAGAACGGTAGCTATCAGAAGCAGACCGTTGTCGTGGATGGAAAGCTCATCACCAGCCGTGGCCCATCCACAGCCTTGCCTTTTGCCTATGAGTTAGTTCACCAACTAGGAGGAGATGCGGATCAATTAGCAAGTTCTATGCTTTAAAGATGTTTTTGAGAAGTAAAAAATTCACTCGATTTTCGAGTGATTTTTTTCTGTCTAAGTTGGATGAAAAATCTATGAAAATATGCTATTTCATCATAAATAAAAGCCCTTTTTTTCAAAAAATATGATATAATAAAGGGTATGAATTATCAAGATTACATCTGGGATTTGGGTGGGACTCTCTTGGATAATTATGAGACTTCAACCGCAGCTTTTGTCCATACCTTGCAGGACTTTGGTCTGACTGCGAGTCATGATGAAGTTTATAAGGCTCTCAAGGTCTCAACAGATTATGCAGTCCGCCAGTTTGCGCCTAGAAACAAGGAGTTTTTAAAGGCTTATAAGGCAAATGAGGCCAAGGAATTAGAATATCCGATCTTGTTTGAGGGAGCTTCAGAATTATTAGCACAAATTATCCAGCAGGGTGGCAGAAACTTTTTAATTTCTCACCGAGATGATCAGGTGTTAGAGATTTTGCAGAAGACGCAGATCAGTGGTTATTTTGCAGAAGTAGTGACGGCTACTAATGGTTTTAAACGCAAGCCAGACCCTGAGTCTATGCTGTATTTAAAAGATAAATACCAGATTGAGTCTGGGCTGGTTATAGGAGATCGGCCGATTGATATCGAAGCTGGTCAGGCGGCAGGATTTAGCTGCTATCTCTTTGATAATATGAGAAATCTTGAAGAATTTGTAGATATTGAACTAGAAAAGGAATAACATGACAGAAGAAAAGCAACAAGACATACAAGCGCAAGAATATGACGCCAGTCAGATTCAGGTCTTGGAGGGCTTAGAAGCCGTTCGGATGCGTCCTGGTATGTATATCGGTTCGACCTCCAAGGAGGGTCTGCACCACTTAGTATGGGAAATTGTTGACAATTCGATTGATGAAGCCTTGGCTGGCTTTGCCACTCACATTCAAGTTTTTATTGAAAAAGATAATTCGATTACAGTTGTTGACGATGGTCGAGGCATTCCCGTTGACATTCAGGAGAAGACAGGCCGTCCGGCTGTAGAAACCGTCTTTACTGTCCTTCACGCAGGAGGAAAATTCGGCGGTGGCGGCTACAAGGTTTCAGGAGGTCTTCACGGTGTGGGATCTTCCGTTGTAAATGCCCTGTCCACTCAGCTGGATGTCCGCGTTTATAAAAACGGCCAGATTCATTACCAAGAATACCGTCGCGGTCAAGTCGTTGCTGACTTAGAAATCATTGGTGAGACTGACCGTACAGGTACGACCGTTCACTTTACACCAGATCCAGAGATTTTCACTGAAACAGTAGAATTTGACTTTGAAAAACTCAATAAGCGGGTGCAGGAATTAGCTTTCCTTAATCGTGGTCTCAGAATTTCCATCACCGATAAGCGAGATGGAATGGAGCAGGCCAAGGATTACCACTATGAGGGCGGGATTGCCAGCTATGTCCAATACATCAATGAAAATAAGGATGTAATCTTTGATACGCCGATTTACACTGACGGCGAAATGGACGATATTACAGTTGAAGTGGCCATGCAGTACACGACTGGCTATCATGAAACAGTCATGAGCTTTGCAAATAACATCCATACCCACGAGGGTGGAACGCATGAGCAAGGCTTCCGGACAGCCTTGACACGGGTCATCAATGATTATGCCAAGAAAAATAAACTTCTCAAAGAAAACGAAGATAATCTGACTGGGGAAGATGTGCGTGAGGGACTGACAGCAGTCATCTCTGTCAAGCACCCTAACCCTCAGTTTGAAGGTCAAACCAAGACCAAGCTGGGTAATAGCGAAGTAGTCAAGATTACTAATCGCCTCTTCAGTGAAGCCTTCTCTGATTTCCTTTTGGAAAATCCTGGGGTGGCTCGAAAAATCGTTGAAAAGGGAATTTTGGCTTCTAAGGCCAGAATTGCTGCTAAGCGAGCTCGGGAAGTAACCCGCAAGAAGTCTGGTTTGGAAATCTCTAATCTGCCAGGGAAATTGGCTGATTGCTCGTCCAACAACCCACAGGAAACAGAACTCTTCATCGTGGAGGGAGACTCAGCGGGTGGTTCAGCTAAGTCTGGGCGTAACCGTGAATTTCAGGCTATTTTGCCGATCCGCGGTAAAATTCTCAACGTTGAAAAAGCCAGCATGGATAAGATTCTGGCTAATGAAGAAATCCGCAGTCTCTTTACTGCTATGGGAACGGGCTTTGGAGCTGACTTTGATGTTAGCAAGGCTCGCTATCATAAATTAGTCATCATGACTGATGCGGATGTGGATGGAGCTCACATTCGGACTCTGCTCCTAACTTTGATTTACCGCTACATGAAGCCGGTTCTGGAAGCAGGCTATGTCTACATCGCTCAACCACCAATCTATGGTGTCAAGGTCGGCAGCGAGGTAAAAGAATACATCCAGCCAGGTGCTAACCAAGAAGAAGAACTGCAAGCTGCTCTTGAGCGCTATAGCGAAGGTCGCTCTAAGCCGACGATTCAGCGCTACAAAGGTTTGGGAGAAATGGATGACCATCAGTTGTGGGAAACGACCATGAACCCAGAACACCGTCTAATGGCGCGAGTTTCTGTCGATGACGCAGCAGAAGCTGATAAGATTTTTGATATGCTGATGGGAGATCGTGTAGAGCCTCGTCGTGACTTTATCGAAAAAAATGCAGTATATAGCACACTTGATGTCTAAAAAGTTAGAAAAAACAACCATTACAAATGAATTTGTGATATAATCAATATGTTTGCTTTTTTTAGTAAAAAGAATGAAGGAGTTTTTATATGTCTAATGGACTGATTATTCTCATTATTGTAGTAGCAGCACTATTAATTTTTAGGCTATTTTTACTGCTATCTATATGAGAAAACGAAATGAAGCGAAGCTTCGAAGTTTGGAGGAGAAAAAAGAGGAACTTTACAATCTTCCCGTGAATGATGAAGTGGAAGAAGTTAAAAATTTACATTTGATTGGGCAAAGTCAAGTGACTTTCCGTGAATGGAATCAAAAATGGGTAGACCTCTCTTTAAATTCATTTGCTGATATTGAGAACAATCTCTTTGAGGCAGAGGGCTACAATAATTCTTTCCGTTTCCTCAAAGCCAAGCATGCGATCGAAAACATTGAAAGCCAAATTGATTTAATCAGTGAGGATATTCATGCGATTCGTCAAGCTTTAGAAGATCTGAAGAAACAAGAATCTAAAAATAGCGGACGAGTTTTACACGCCCTAGATCTATTTGAAAATTTGCAGCATACTGTGGCTAGCAATCCTGACGCTTATGGACGAGCTCTTGCAGAAATTCAGAAGCAAATGGAAAATATTGAGTCTGATTTCTCTCAATTTGTAACTCTCAATTCTTCAGGGGATCCTGTGGAAGCGGCAGAAATCTTAGACAAAACAGAAGATCGTATCTTAGCATTGACACAGATCGTCGAAAAAGTTCCAGCAATTGTAGAAGACTTGACTGAGAAATTACCAGATCAATTAGAAGATTTGGAGTCTGGCTACCGCAAATTATTGGAAACCAATTATCATTTTATTGAGACTGACTTAGAGGCGCGTTTCCAACAACTTCGTGCTAGTTTGAAACGAAATGAAGAAAATCTTGCGGCTTTGGAGTTGGATAATGCCTTGTATGAGAATGAACAAATTCAAGAGGAAATCGATGCTCTGTATGCCATCTTTACTCGAGAGATTGAGGCTCATAAAGTCGTTGAGAAGTTGGTGAACTACCTTCCTGACTATTTAGAACACACTAAAGAGAATAACCAACAGCTTCAAAGTGAAATGGAACGTTTATCATATTCCTTCTTGCTACCAGAGCCTGAAATAAATCATATTAAAGATTTGAAATCTGAATTATCTGCTCAAGAAGCAGTGGTTCACTCTTCACTTGAAGATACAGCTGAAATGAAGAAACCTTTCTCATTGGTTAGAGAAGAGTTGGAAGCTATTCAAGACCGATTGAAAGAAATCGAAGATGAACAGATTGAACTTGGTGAGCAGCTAGAAAAGATCGAAAAAGACGATGTCAATGCTCGTCAAAAAGTTACGATTTACGCCAATAAATTGCATACGATTAAGCGATTTATGGAAAAACGTAATTTACCGGGTATTCCAGAGTCCTTCTTAACAATTTTCTTTGGAGCAAGCGACTATATTGAGGAGTTGGCTAGAGAGTTGGAGGCAACTCGTGTGAATATCGAATCTGTTAACCGCTGGTTAGAGATTTTGGCAAATACAATGAATGAATTGGAAGAAGAGACATATCGAATCGTTCGAAATTCTACCTTAACAGAGCAGTTGCTACAATACTCTAACCGTTATCGTTCCTTCGATGATAATGTGCAGGCAGCCTTTAATGAATCCCTTCATGCCTTTGAAGTTGAATTTGACTATGCAAAATCTTTGGAAATTATTTCAAAAGCTTTGGATATTGTTGAGCCTGGAGTTTCAGCTCGTTTTATCAATTCATATGAAAAAACACGCGAAAATATTCGCTTCTAAGAAAGTTCCTTCGGGAACTTTTTTTCTTTGCAATCTAGCTTGTCTTGTCACTGAAAATCCTGTATAATACAACAAATCACAGAAAATATGAGGTGAGTAGATGAGTCAGGTCAAAGGTTTGTTGGTTATGGATGTAGATAGCACTCTTATTATGGAAGAGGGCATTGATTTGCTAGGCGAGGAAGCTGAAGTTGGGCAGCAAGTGGCTGCTATCACCGAGCGAGCCATGCGCGGAGAATTGGATTTCGAGGCTGCCTTACGGGAGAGGGTTTCACTTTTGGCGGGACTTCCGGAAACTATCTTTTCTCGGATAGCTGACAAGATTCATTTCACGCCTGGCGCCAAAAAATTAGTAGATGAGCTGCATGCGCGTGGCTACAAGGTTGGCTTGGTTTCAGGTGGCTTTCATGAAACAGTGGATAGACTGGCTGAGGAGCTAGGAATTGACTATGTAAAGGCCAATCGCTTAGAAATCAAGAATGGCTTGCTCACAGGTCATGTTTTGGGAGATATTGTTAGTAAAGATACTAAAGTTCAGATGCTGAAAGAATGGGCTCAAGAAAACAATTTGGAATTAAATCAAACCATTGCTATGGGGGATGGCGCCAATGATTTGCCTATGATTCAAACGGCAGGTATTGGAATTGCTTTTAATGCCAAGCCAATTGTAAGAGAGCAAGCGCCCTATCAAATCAATGTTTATGATCTCTATCAAGTAATGGATATTTTAGATGGGAAGGAAAAATAGGAGGCACGATGCATATCTTGTTAGCACCAGATTCTTTTAAGGAAAGTTTGTCTGCCGTTCAGGTAGCAGAAGCCTTGAAAGAAGGTTTTTCCCAAGCCTTGCCAGAGGCGACTTTTGACTTGCTGCCTATTGGAGATGGCGGCGAAGGGACTGTGGCTGCCTTGATTTCGGCTATGAAGCTAAAAGAGTTTCGCCATTGGGTGACTGGACCTTTCGGCCAGCCAGTCGAAATGAAATATGCAAGACAAGACCAGCTAGCTCTTTTTGAAATGGCAGATTTAGTGGGACTGGCTTTAATTCCTAAGGAAAAACGCAATCCTTTAGGCTTGGAAACTAGAGGTCTGGGGGAGCTGATTCTTCATTTAGCTGAAAATGGAGTCAGGAAGATTCTGGTCGGTGTTGGCGGCTCGGCAACGAATGATGGTGGAATCGGTATGGCAGCAGGTCTGGGCTATGAATTTTTTGATGAAAACAATCATCGACTGCGACCTATCGGTTCCTCTCTAGGGAGAGTTGCCCGAATTTCTGCGGAACGTGTTCCAACTTTCCTGAATAATATTGACATCGAAATTTTTGACAGATGTGTCCAATCCTTTATGTGGACAGCAGGGAGCGACTCAGATCTTTGGACGACAGAAAGGCTTGTCTGAATGGCTTCTTTCATCTGTGGATCAGGAAATGGGAAAGTTCTATGAACTGGTCAATCCACAGATTTTTTTACACAAGCTGGTGCTGGCGCTGGAGGAGGCATGGCAGCAGGGCTGGTCACATTTGCCAAGGGGAAAGTCGTGCCAGGAATTGATACCTGTCTGGATTTGTTAGATTTTGACCACAGGGTTAAAGAAGTGGACTTGGTTGTAGTTGGTGAGGGGCGCATGGATAAGCAGTCTTTGGCAGGAAAGGCCCCAGTTGGAATCGCAAGGCGGACGCCAAAAGAGATTCCTGTTCTTGCGATTTGTGGCAGTTTGGCTGATGATTTGCCTCCATTTCCTTCGGAGAATATCCATGCAGCTTTTCCCATTATCTCGCAAGTGGCAGATTTGGACGTAACCTTAGCTCAAGCGAGGGAAAATCTGGTTCGTACAGCTCGCAATATTGGCAACCTATTAGCCATCAAAAAAAGAGAGTGGGACAGAAATCGGTAATTCGTTAGAATTCGATTTCGTCGTCCCACCTCCGCACAGTTGAGCAGGGCTGTAAAAGCTGATGAAATCAGCGTAGTAGAGCCCGCTCAACCACTGCGTCTTGCTCGACAATCCAAAGACAATTAAGAGGCTAGGACTTTTGTCCCAGCCTCTTTTTCAGTAAATATTCGATTTCTTTGACGATTAAGCCGTTTGCAAATTCAAATAGATCGCAGGAAAGGTCTCCGTGGTCATTGACCAAAATTGTTAGAATCCGACTTTGCTCGGCATTGGTGTGATAGTATTGGCAACAAAACTGTGCGGAACTGTTCTGATAGGCCTCTTTTCCCTGAATGATTTCTGGGAATTCTCCATGCAGCTCCCAGACGACATGCTCGTCTAAAAAAGTTTGATAAATGTCCCAGTCGCGCTGATTTTCCGCCTCGAAAAAGGAAAATAATTTTTCTAAATTCGTCATTTATGAAACATTTTTTTCCAAAGGGAGGTTTTCTTGTGGGGAGATGATTTACTCTCTGCTGGGTGGAGGACGTCAGCAAATTGCTTGCTCAAGTCCTTTTCTTCAACGGTCACAGGATGATCACTATGGATCACCAAACCGAAAGGAGAGGATTGGCAAAAGGCGGAGACAATGGTGGCCTTACAGCCTAAGTCTTTGGCGGTTTTTAGGTAGAAAACCTGCTGGCTGGATATGACTTCAGGCGATATTTTGACTGTGACGGGATGGTAGCTTTCAGTGATCTTCTCAACTATTTCTTTAAAATGCTGTTTTAGAAGCGAGGAATTTGCATCCGAAATAGAGCAGTAAGCAATCACCCGCTCTTCAAAAGTTTCCAGAAATTTGCGCTGTTCATCAGGATTGAGCTTAGCATTTCCTTGAGATTTTTCCATGATAATATTATTTAGATCTGTCATATTTCTAGTATATCATAAATAAAGGATTTCTGATTTTCAAACCATTAAGAAAAAGATAGGATGTAACCGATTGCATTTCAAAATTTGTGATTTTTCACGCAAAGGCACTGTTTTTCCTTGAAAAAAAAGCGCTTTTGAGGTATCATAGACTAGTAAATAATTTTAAACAATAAGGAGAGTCAAAATGTCAATTATTACTGATGTTTACGCTCGCGAAGTCCTCGACTCACGCGGTAACCCAACACTTGAAGTAGAAGTTTATACTGAATCAGGTGCTTTCGGACATGGTATGGTTCCTTCAGGAGCTTCTACTGGTGAACACGAAGCAGTTGAACTTCGTGATGGTGACAAATCTCGTTACGGCGGTCTTGGTACACAAAAAGCAGTTGACAACGTGAACAACGTTATCGCTGAAGCTATTATCGGTTACGATGTACGTGACCAACAAGCTATCGACCGTGCAATGATCGCTTTGGACGGTACTCCAAACAAAGGTAAATTGGGAGCGAACGCAATCCTTGGTGTGTCTATCGCTGTAGCTCGTGCTGCTGCTGACTACCTTGAAATCCCACTTTACAGCTACCTTGGTGGATTCAACACTAAAGTTCTTCCAACTCCAATGATGAACATCATCAATGGTGGTTCTCACTCAGACGCTCCAATCGCTTTCCAAGAATTCATGATCGTACCTGCTGGTGCACCATCATTCAAAGAAGCTCTTCGTTGGGGTGCTGAAATCTTCCACGCTCTTAAGAAAATCCTTAAATCTCGTGGTTTGGAAACTGCTGTTGGTGACGAAGGTGGATTTGCTCCTCGTTTCGAAGGAACTGAAGATGGCGTAGAAACTATCATTGCTGCTATCGAAGCTGCTGGTTATGTTCCTGGTAAAGACGTATTTATCGGATTTGACTGTGCATCATCAGAATTCTACGATAAAGAACGTAAAGTTTACGACTACACTAAATTCGAAGGTGAAGGAGCTGCTGTACGTACTGCTGCAGAACAAATCGACTACCTTGAAGAGTTGGTAAACAAATATCCAATCATCACTATCGAAGATGGTATGGATGAAAACGACTGGGACGGTTGGAAAGCTCTTACTGAACGTCTTGGTGGTAAAGTTCAATTGGTTGGTGACGACTTCTTCGTAACAAACACTTCTTACCTTGAAAAGGGTATTGCAGAAGGCGCAGCTAACTCAATCCTTATCAAAGTTAACCAAATCGGTACTCTTACTGAAACATTCGACGCTATCGAAATGGCGAAAGAAGCTGGTTATACTGCAGTTGTATCACACCGTTCAGGTGAAACTGAAGATTCAACAATTGCTGACATTGCAGTTGCAACTAACGCAGGACAAATCAAGACTGGTTCACTTTCACGTACAGACCGTATTGCTAAATACAACCAATTGCTTCGTATCGAAGATCAACTTGGTGAAGTTGCTGAATACCGTGGATTGAAATCATTCTACAATTTGAAAAATAATTCCTTCTAATGGAATGAAGCAAATCCCTTGAGGTTAACTCAAGGGATTTTTAATAAATAAGGGGAGACTTTTGGGATGCTTTATTTTATACTGTATATTCTAAGCAAGGGATGGCTAGCTCTAACTATTTTATCTCTAGGCCTCTTTTTGGCTTATAAACGCAAATCATGCTCTCTGGCACTTTTGGCAGTTCTTTTATTTCTTACAATCACCAGTATATTCTGGTACCCTCAGTTCAGCCCATGGTTTGCTTTTCCCTTTTTATTTCTTGTTTTCTATTTATTGATCAAGAGATATAGGTGGGTTCTTTATCCCGCTCTTGTTCTAGGAGCATTGTTAGTGGCATTTTATCCTATAATTGGCTATATTTTTAGAGTCTATGTTCCAGTGACCCATTATTCCTATCTTGAGGAAAAAGGGCAGACAGTAGTGGTTCGGGAAGATTATTATGGAGCATTTTTTAGTGAGAGTGATATAGAAATTATGACCTATGTAAATGGTCAACTTGCTTATGCAAATAAGATGGTTTATGAAAAGGTTGACTTACATGATTTTACTAAGGACAAAGATGTCGATAAGGATATTTTTCTTGCTCAACCCTTGACAAGGGAACGACTGGAAGAATTACATGATTTTGTGAATCGGAAATGGACTAAATAAGGCTCGATCAAATAAAAAGCTGTTGGAATTTTATCCAACAGCTTTTTTAAATAAGATTTTAGAAAATAGATTTAACGTTGTTGATGACGTCGTTGAGACCTTTTGAATTTGCTACTAAATCTTTTGCCTTATCTAAGTATTCGCCTAGCTCATCTTTGTGATCTTCGACAAACTTCTTAGCTGCATCAAAATCTTTCTTTTCGATCAATTCTTTGACTTGGTTAAACAATTCTACTGGATTCATTTTGAATGCTCCTTTGATAATTTTTTTGATTATTGGAAGGTTACGCAGACAGCTTCTGGCACATAGAAATCATGAGAAATTTCTGTTAATCGGCCTGTTTCAGGATCGCGTTTGAAGACAGTTGCATTGTCCGAATCTTGGTGGGCAGCGATGAGGTAGTTTTGGTCAGGTGTAATATTGAAATCGCGTGGATTTTTGCCCTTTGTTGGCGTGATTTCAATGAGCTGTAGACTTCCATCAGCTAGAATTTGATAAACAGCTATTGAGTCATGGCCGCGGTTAGAGCCATAGAGGAATTTTCCGTCTGCAGAGAGACGAATGGCTGCAGTGCCGTTAAAATCTGCAAATCCTTCTGGGAGAGTTGAGATAGTTTGCAGGTGTTCAAACTGACCAACGCCGTCATAAATCAATACTTCGATGGTAGAGTTTAATTCGCAGATAAGGTAAGCAATCTTATAGTGGTTATGAAAGACAAGGTGACGTGCTCCGGCTCCAGCAGCACATGTGTAGGTAGCCAATTTGTTCAGTTGTCCGTCTTCCGTCACATCGTAGGTAGTGATTTGATCTGTTCCGAGGTCACAAGTAATCAGATATTGATCGGGAGTCAAGTCAGCATAGTGGACATGGGCAGAGGCTTGATTGGCGTGAGGTCCTTGCCCGACATGGGTGTCTGAATCAGCCAGTTTTAAGCTGCCATCTTCTTGCTGCTTGTAGACCAGCACTTGTCCCTTGTGGTAGTTGGCCCCGTAGACAAGTCCTCTTTCGTTATCTACAGCAACATAGCAAAGCGGTGCGCCCTCTTCAACCACATGATTGAGAAGCTGTCTCTTTTGGTCATAGGCTGCAATCCCCCCTTGTCCGTCTTTGGCACCAACGGTGTACAGATGATCAGCTTGGTCAAAGGCTAGATAAGTGGGACTTGGTTCTTCGACTACTAATTCTAAGTTTGAGAGTTGTCCCTTTTCAGTGTCAAAATCTGCCTTATAAATCCCTTGGGAAACTCGTCGGGTGTATGTTCCAAAATAAACTGTTTGAGTCATGTTTCCACCTCATTCTTTTAAAATCAATCTATTATACCATAAAATGACTTAAGAAGCTGTTTGGATAGGAAAAGTCCTGTATCTGGAGGAGAATTCCAAATTTTATCAAAAAATAGATGAAAAACAGATGGTGGGTAGGAAGGGGATAGACCACTTTGATAGAATGGAATTGTTCAAAAAAACAAATACGATCAGGAAAGCTCAAAATTCCTGTTTTCTAAAACAAAGGAGAAATCAAATGAACGTAAAAAAATTCGCTATGCTTGTAACTCTTATCGGAATGTCTATCTTCTTCCTAGCTGCATGTGGCTCTAAGAATGCTGATAATAAAGAAATTAGTGATGGAAAAAAAGTAGATTTTAAGAAAGATGCTGTTGATCAAAAAACGAAAACAGTAGACGGCAAGGAAGTGACAGAGTATACCATGCCGGATGGAAATGTAATTCAAATTCCAGCGGATGGAGAAGAATTACCAACAGATGAATCTGAATCAACTGATAAATAAAAGTTAGAACTTGTAGGTTGGAGGCAATATGTTTCAAATAAAAAAAATGAATCGTAAAACCATTCTATTGGGCAGCACGGTCATTCTCGCTTGTGCTGGGCTGGGAGGCTATGTACTTCTTCATCAGGTGAATCAACAACAAGCCATGAAAATGGTCGATAATAAGATTGATTCACTGACAGTCCAAGATGCTGTTAATAACAGTAAAAAAACAAGCCTAGTTTTATCTGGAGAAGTAGTTGCTAACAATAGCAGTAAGGTCAAAATTGACCCATCAAAAGGTGAAGTTAAAGAAGTATTTGTCAAAAATGGCGATACTGTTACGCAAGGGCAGCCTCTCTTTTCCTATGTGACCTCTCAGGAATTGACAGCCCAGTCTGCTCAGTATGATGCTCAAGCTAAGGCCAACGGCATTACGACTGCTCAAACCAGCGCATCAATCAAATGGGAAACCTATAACCGAAAGCTAGCTAATCTCAATACTCTTAAGAATAAATACAATTCTAGTAAGGATGAATCTTTGTTAGATCAGATAAAATCTGCTGAAGACGAGCTAGCTCAAGCGCTAAGTGACGCTAAGACTGCTGATAATGAAGTAACGAATGCTCAGATTGAGGCTGAAAAGGCTCAGGTGACAGCTCAAACGGAATCAGACCGTATGAAATATGATACCGTGACGGCTGATACAGCGGGAACCATTACCTCGATGAACGAAGACTTGCCAACTCAGTCCAAGGCTAAAAAGGAAGAAGAAACCTTTATCGAAATCATGGACAAGTCCAAAACTTTGATCAAAGGTAGCGTTAGTGAATTTGACCGTGAGAAGCTGAGCGTGGGTCAGAGAGTAGATGTCGTGGACCGCAAGGATCCTAAGAAACGTTGGAGTGGTACCGTGACGCAAGTCGGCACCTTGACAACTGCAAATACTGGAAATAGCAATGGTGGAAATAAGCAACAGGAAAATCCCAACCAAGGCAAATTCCCTTATACTGTCGAGCTGGATCAGGGTGGTGAAATGCCGCTTGTAGGCTCCCATTCTTATGTCAATGTCGTAGAAAATGCTCCTGAAGCTGGCAAGGTAGTCGTCAACAAGGCCTATACTTTCAGTAAAAATGGTAAGACCTATGTCTGGAAGGTAGAGGGTAAAAAGGTGAAAATGAAGGAAGTCAAGACCAAGAAAGTCTCTGACCGTTTGGTAGAGATTACAGAAGGTCTGACTATGAAGGATACCATTTCGACGCCTAGAGAAGGCATGAAAGACGGAATGGAGGTAGGACAGAATGTTAAAGCTTAAGAACATCCACAAATCTTATCAACAAGGCAGTCAGGAATTTCCGATTTTGAAAGGAATTGATTTGCATGTGAAAGAGGGGGATTTTCTAGCGATTATGGGGCCGTCTGGATCAGGTAAGTCCACTTTGATGAACATTATCGGCTGTTTGGACAAGGCTAGCGCAGGTTCTTATCATATCGAAGGGACTGACGTCTCTGACCTGTCTGACAACCAATTATCTGATTTGCGTAATCAGAAGATTGGCTTTGTTTTCCAGAATTTCAACCTCATGCCCAAGCTGACAGCCTGTCAAAATGTTGAACTGCCTCTAACCTATATGAAAGTTCCTAAAAAAGAAAGACGTGAGCGCGCTTTAGAAATGCTGCGACTTGTCGGTCTGGAAGAAAGAAGTGACTTTAAGCCTATGGAGCTGTCCGGTGGTCAAAAGCAGCGGGTAGCCATTGCGCGTGCCCTTGTGACCAATCCCAGCTTTATCTTGGGAGACGAGCCGACTGGGGCGCTGGATACCAAAACCAGTGTTCAGATTATGGAGCTATTCAAGCAATTTAACGAACAAGGCAAGACCATTGTCATTATTACCCACGAGCCGGAAGTGGCTCAACTTTGCAAGCAAACAGTTGTCTTGCGGGACGGTAATATAGAGACTCGGGCATTAGGATAGAAGGGGGGCTATATGGAAGATATTTTTGTAGCTCTAAACTCCATCCTGTCCCACAAAATGCGCTCTATGCTGACCATGCTGGGGATTATCATCGGGATTGGTGCGATTATTGCTATCTTTTCCATCATTGAAGGAAATACAGAAAATACCAAGCGTCAGCTAATCGGTGGTAGTAATAATACCATCAAAGTCGTCTACGACAAAAAAAGCGCCATCGATCCCTCTATTCCAGAAAAATCCCAAGCTCAGAAGCCTTCCTACATTCCCTTCATGGGAGAGGATGTCTTGTCCAAAATCAAGGAAATTCCTGGAGTTAAAAATGCTTTGATGACCTATGGGGCGGACGAAAAGATTTATTATCTTAGTCAAAAGTCATCTAGCAAGGTTCAGGCAGTTTCCCAGTCAGTAGCTGATATCAAGCAGCAACGGCTGTTGGAAGGGGAGGGCTTTGACTCTGAAGCCTTCAAAAATCAAGAGCAAGTAACCTACCTAGAAAAGTCTCTTTATGATACTCTTTTTCCTAAGGGAGACGGTATCGGTAAGTACGTAGAAGTCAAGGGCAATCCTTTTAAAGTTATCGGCGTCTTTGAGTCTACTGAGCAGAGTGGCCTAACCTCTGGTTCGGAAAAGGTGGCCTATATTCCTTTGCAACAATGGCATCGGATTTTTGATACCATCAATGTCAGTCCAGAAGTAACCGTTCAGACCCACAAAGCCGATGATTTGAAGAAGGTAGCCAAGAAAGTTAGTGATTATCTCAATCAGCAGATGCCTCAGTCAGACTATATGTTTGGTGTGCTAAATCTGCAAGAATTTGAGCGTCAACTGGATAACCTCAACCAGTCTAACTTTGTATTGCTAGCGGGTATTGCCAGCATCTCCCTCTTAGTTGGAGGTATCGGTGTTATGAATATCATGCTGGTCTCAGTGACAGAACGGACGCGTGAAATCGGGATTAAAAAGGCTCTGGGAGCGCGGCGCAAGATCATTCTCAAGCAATTCTTGATCGAAGCGGTCATCCTGACTCTAATGGGTGGTATTATTGGCGTAGTAGCAGGTATCGCCTCTGGCTTTGCTATTACCCAGTCTTTGTCCTATCCTTATATTTTGTCCCTCTTTTCTGTCTTTGTAAGTTTGCTCTTTTGTTGTATAATAGGAGTAGTATTTGGGCTCCTGCCGGCTGTAAAAGCATCCAAGCTGGATCCAATTGAAGCCCTGCGATTTGAATAAATAAAGGAGAATCAAGCATATATGCACAAGATTTTAGTAGTGGAAGACGATACTACGATCAATCAAGTCATTTGTGAATTTTTAAAAGAAAGTAACTATGCAGTTACACCAGTCTTTGATGGAGGCGAGGCTTTGCTTCAATTTGAAGCAGAGTCTTTTGACTTAGTTATTTTGGACATGATGTTACCAACCATGAGTGGACTGGATGTCCTCAAGGAAATTCGCAAGACTTCTCAGATTCCGGTCATGATCCTGACGGCACTAGATGATGAGTACACTCAGCTGGTCAGCTTTAACCACCTCATCAGTGACTATGTGACCAAGCCTTTCTCACCGCTAATCTTGGTCAAACGGATCGAGAATATTCTGCGACGAAATACGGTTGCGTCAGAGATTACTGTTGGTGAACTGACCGTCTCTATCGATGATTGTACCGTTTACTGGCAGGAAGAAAAGATGCCTCTGACCAAGAAAGAGTATGAGATCTTGCAGGCTCTAGCCAAGAGAAAGGATCATTTAGTGACCCGCGATCAGCTCATGAATACCATTTGGGGCTACAGCGAGCTAGATAGTCGGGTGCTGGATAATCACATCAAGAATATTCGCAAGAAAATTCCAGGTATCCCTCTAAAAACCATCACAGGTATGGGCTATCAGCTTGGAGGAGAAGACACGTGAAGATTGTCAAAAAGAACTTCCTCTTGACGACTTTCATTATCTTTGTCGTTGTGACGATCGTTCTATCCACTCTCTATTTTGCCATGCCGGTTTACTACCAGCAGGTCAAGGGAGGAGAAGCCCAGCGTGAGTTTGCTCAGGTAGCCAAGCAGGTCAAGGGAAAGTCTAGCCAAGAAATCAGTAAGCTTTTGAGTAATTATAGCAAAAAAAGCAATCAGATCTGGTTCACCTTGTTAGCTAAAGACAATACGATTCTTTACCCAGCACTTGAAACGAATGGAGAAAGCTCTCTCCAGCTGACAATTGTTCCGACCATTGCCAATAGCAATTATGAGAGTAAGACCCTGTCAGAAAGTTTTCGGACATCAGATGGCAAAGAAGTAGTCCTGCGTGGGGAATATTCCCTGCAACCCGTTTCGGACGCCAGTCGAATCTTGCTCAATCTCTATCCCTTTGTATTATTCTTGTCGCTGAGTCTGGGTGGGCTTGCCGCCTATCTCTATAGTCGGACCTCCAGTCAGCGGATTAAGGATATCTCTTCTAGCACTCGACAAATGACGAGTCTGCTTCCAGACGTTTCCTGTCAGGTGAAAGGGCATGACGAGATTGCTGATTTGGCTCAGGATATCAATCACTTATATGCCAATCTTTTAACTAGTATGGAAGCCCTGCGATTAGAAAATGAGAAAGTCGCAGAAAGCGAGCGCGAAAAGGCAGAATTTCTCCGAATGACCTCCCACGAACTCAAGACCCCCATCACCAGCATGATGGGAATGATTGACGGGATGATTTATGGAGTGGGCGATTTTAAAGATCGGGACAAATACCTACAGAAGTGCCGCGAAATATTGGAAGAACAATCAGGCTTAGTCCAGTCTATCCTAGCCATTTCAAAACTGGAAATGACCATGGAAACAGAGCGGGAAATCTTCTCTCTCAAAGAGCTGCTTGAAGCAAATATCAGTACCTACAAGGTTCTAGCTGACCTCAAGCATTATCAATTTAATGTCCAACTTACAGAAGCAAAAGTCCGAGGTAATAAGACTTATTTACTAAAGGCTATTAAAAATCTGATTGATAATGCCTTCCATTATACAGTAGAAGGCGGAGAAATCTTGGTTCGTTTAGAAGATGGGGTATTAATTGTAGAAAATGAAGCTGAGCGAGTGCTGGATGAGTCACAGATTCAGCAGATTTTCCAGCCGTTTTATCGACCGGACTACAGTCGCAATCGCAAGGATGGCGGTACAGGACTGGGACTCTTTATCGTGCAGCAAATTTTAGAAAAGCACCATCTCACTTATCGCTTTGAAGCAGTTGAGAATAAGTGGATGCGCTTCACGATTTTTTTACCTCAAATGGAACAGATATGAGGCTGGGACAAAAGTCCTAGCCTCTCAATTGTCTTTGGATTGTCGAGCAAGACGCAGTGGTTGAGTGGGCTCTACTCAACTGTGCGGAGGTGGGACGACGAAATCGAATTCTAACGAATTACTGATTTCTGTCCCACTTTCATTTTTGCTTGGATTTTTATAGGATAAATGTTTGAAAAGCACTTTTATTCAAGTTTTGTTTTAAATTTAAAAGAAAAGTGCGAAAAACGCTTACAATATCACAAAATAATTGACTATTACCTTTATTAGGAGTAAACTAATGGGGTACATTTAAAAAATATAAAAGGAGAATTCATCATGAATTTAACATTTTTAGGACTTTGTATTGCCTGCTTTGGCGTCTCATTAGCTGAAGGTTTGATTATGAGCAATCTGTTTAAAGCAGCTTCACGTCAGCCAGAAATGGTTGATCAATTAAGAAGCTTGCTCATCATGGGTGTCGCTTTTGTTGAAGGTACTTTCTTCGTTACTTTGGTTATGTCTTTCATTATCAAATAGTTTTTTCTATTTTAGAAAAGGGGGTGTCAAACCTTGGAAGAGAGTCTTAATCCGACTATTCAGCTAGGCCCAATATCCTTTGATTTGACCCTGCTTGCTATGTCACTTGTGACCGTCTTGATGGTCTTTGGCTTTATCTACTGGGGCAGTAGAAAAATGTCCATCCGACCAAAAGGGAAGCAAAACTTACTTGAGTACGTCTATGATTTTGTCATTGGCTTTACTAAAGAAAATATTGGGGAACACTACATCAAAGATTATTCTTTGTTTATGTTTGCTTTGTTTCTTTTTATTGCAGTTGCCAATAATATCGGTTTGATGGCTAAAATTCAAACCACCAATGGCTACAATCTCTGGACCTCACCGACGGCAAATTTGGGCTATGACTTAGCCTTGTCCTTTATCATTACATTGATTAGTCATGTGGAAGGAATCCGTCGTCGTGGTTTTAAAGATTACTTAAAAGCTTTTGCAACACCTGGATTTATGACTCCAATGAATATCTTGGAAGAATTTACCAATTTTGCCTCCTTAGCTCTGCGGATTTTCGGAAATATCTTTGCAGGGGAAGTTTTGGCTGGCTTGTTGCTTACCTTGTCACAACAAGCATTTTATTGGTATCCAGCTGCTTTCCTAGGTAGTATGTTATGGACAGCCTTCTCGATATTTATTTCATGTATCCAGGCCTATGTCTTTACCATGCTGTCTTCGATGTATATCGGCAAGAAAATAAACGGTGAAGAATAGTAAGTAGAAAGGAAGAAAAGGAATGCACGTAACTATCGGTGCCATTATTGGTGACTTTATTCTCATCGCTGGTTCCTTCCTTTTATTAATTTTTTTAGTAAAGAAGTTTGCCTGGGGCAATATTACCAGTATCTTAGAAGAACGTTCTAAAAAGATTACGGATGATATTGACGGGGCTGAGTCAGCCCGCAAAAAGGCTGAGGAACTTGCGCAAAAACGTGAGAATGAATTAGCAGGAAGTCGTCAAGAAGCAACGACGATTATCGAACATGCTAAGGAAACAGCTGAAAAAAATAAGGCTGGAATTTTAGCGGATGCAGCTGAAGAAGCTGGACGTTTGAAAGCAAAAGCCAATCAGGAAATTGCTCAAAGCAAGGCAGAAGCCTTGAATAGCATTAAAGACGATGTGGCTGACCTAACAGTAAGTCTTGCAAGTAAGATCTTGAGCCAGCAGCTTGATACAAAAGCACACAGTGAGCTTATTGATCGTTATATTGATAAATTAGGAGATGCTTAATGGACAAAAAGCACTATGCGGTAATTGAAAAATATACCTTGCCTTTTGTTCAATTAGTATTTGAAAAAGGTCAGCAACAAGATGTTTTTGAAAAACTAAGCCAAATTAAGGCTGTGTTTGAAGAAACAAATCTTGCTGACTTTTTATCACATATTGGCGTTGATGAGGGAGAAAAGGAGAAGGCTATTCGACTTTTTCAAAACTCAGATTCACAGCTGATTGATAACTTTATCGAAGTCGTTATTCTCAATCATCGAGCAGATTTATTCTACGATATGTTGGTAGAAATTCAGCATCAGATTGAGAAACAAAGCAATGAATTTGAAGTGACGGTTAAATCTGTTCAAGCATTGACAGACAGTCAAAAAGAAAGATTGAAACCAATGATCGAGCAAAAAATGGGCCTCAAGGTTCGCTCGCTCAAGCAGGAATTAGATGCTAGCCTGATTGGTGGCTTCGTCATTTCAGCCAATAATAAAACAATTGATGCAAGTATAAAACGTCAATTACAACTCGTAAAAGAAAATTTGAAATAGAAAGTGGTGTGAATTTTGGCGATTAACGCACAAGAAATCAGCGCTTTAATTAAGCAACAAATTGAAAATTTCCAGCCAAATTTTGACGTCACAGAAACTGGGGTCGTCACTTATATTGGTGATGGAATCGCTCGTGCCCACGGTCTTGATAATGCCATGAGTGGCGAGCTCTTGATTTTTGAAAATGGTTCCTATGGTATGGCCCAAAACTTGGAGTCAACCGATGTCGGAATCATTATCTTGGGTGATTTTACAGATATTCGTGAGGGCGATACGATTCGTCGCACGGGTAAAATCATGGAAGTTCCTGTCGGAGATGCTTTGATTGGTCGTGTCGTAGATCCGCTCGGTCGTCCTGTTGACGGCTTGGGTGAGCTTGCTACAACTAAAACACGCCCTGTAGAAGCACCAGCTCCAGGAGTTATGCAACGGAAGTCTGTATCAGAACCATTGCAAACAGGTTTGAAAGCTATTGATGCCCTTGTACCGATTGGTCGTGGTCAGCGGGAATTGATTATCGGTGACCGTCAGACTGGTAAAACTAGTATTGCCATCGATGCGATTCTCAACCAAAAAGGGCAGGATATGATCTGTATCTATGTTGCCATTGGTCAAAAGGAATCTACTGTCCGTACACAAGTGGAAACTCTCCGTCAGTATGGAGCCTTGGATTATACTATCGTGGTAACAGCCTCTGCTTCACAGCCTTCTCCTTTGCTCTTCTTGGCTCCTTATGCCGGTGTAGCAATGGCTGAAGAATTTATGTACAATGGCAAGCACGTCCTCATTGTTTATGATGACTTGTCTAAACAAGCGGTAGCTTATCGTGAGCTTTCCCTCTTGCTTCGCCGTCCGCCAGGTCGTGAAGCCTTCCCAGGGGATGTCTTCTACCTCCACAGTCGTTTGCTTGAGCGTTCAGCTAAAGTTTCTGATGAGCTGGGTGGTGGTTCAATCACAGCCCTACCATTTATCGAGACACAAGCAGGAGATATCTCAGCCTATATCGCGACAAACGTGATTTCAATTACGGATGGTCAGATTTTCCTTAGCGATAGCCTCTTTAATGCAGGTATTCGTCCAGCCATTGATGCGGGTTCTTCTGTATCTCGGGTAGGTGGATCTGCACAAATCAAGGCCATGAAGAAGGTTGCAGGAACCCTGCGTATTGACCTTGCTTCATATCGTGAGCTGGAAGCCTTTACCAAATTTGGTAGTGACCTCGATGCAGCAACTCAGGCTAAGTTGAACCGTGGACGCCGTACGGTAGAAGTATTGAAACAGCCAGTTCATGAGCCACTGCCAGTTGAAAAACAAGTTGTGATCCTTTATGCACTGACCCATGGTTTCCTAGACACAGTACCGGTGGATGAGATTCTTCAGTTTGAAGCAGAGCTTTTCGCTTACTTTGATGCTCATCATGAAGACATTTATGAAACCATTCGTCAGACAAAAGATTTGCCGAGCGAAGAAGTGTTGGACGCCGCTATTACTGAATTTATTAATCAGTCTAACTTCAAATAAGAATAGAGGTGTCAGATGGCAGTTTCATTAAATGATATAAAAAATAAAATTGCATCCACAAAAAACACCAGTCAAATCACTAATGCGATGCAGATGGTTTCTGCATCTAAGTTGGGAAAATCCGAAGAAGCAGCAAAGAACTTTCAGGTTTATGCTTCTAAGGTTCGGAAACTCTTGACCGACCTTTTGCATGGTCATGAGGAAGAAAATGTTAGCCATCATCCACTGCTAAAGAGCAGACCAGTTCAGAAAACGGCTTATATTGTCATTACGTCTGATCGTGGTTTGGTCGGTGGCTACAATGCAACCATCCTCAAATCTATGATGGAATTGATTTCGGAATACCACGAAAAAGATGACTATGTCATTATTTCGATCGGAGGAATGGGAGCTGATTTCTTCCGAGCACGAGGCATTCAGCCGATTTATGAATTGCGCGGCTTGGCTAATCATCCGAGTTTTGATGAAGTTCGGAAAATCATTTCCAAGACCATTGAAATGTATCAGAATGAGCTTTTTGATGAACTTTATGTGTGCTATAACCACCATGTCAACAGTCTGACCAGTCAGATGCGGGTGGAGCAGATGTTGCCAATCGTTGACTTGGATCCTAGTGAAGCGGATGAGAACTATATTCTCAATCTAGAATTAGAATCCAGTCGAAACGCGATTTTAGATCAGCTCTTGCCTCAATTTGCTGAAAGTATGATTTACGGAGCCATTATTGACGCAAAAACTGCTGAAAATGCTGCTGGTATGACAGCCATGCAGACAGCAACGGATAACGCTAAAAAAGTTATCAATGATTTGACCATTCAGTATAACCGTGCTAGACAAGCAGCTATCACGCAGGAAATTACTGAAATTGTGGCGGGTGCAAGTGCACTGGAATAGTGTCACAGAAAATAAATAGTATAAAGAGGAGAAAAGAATGAGCTCAGGCAAAATTACTCAGGTTATCGGACCGGTTGTAGACGTAGCGTTTGCAGCTGGCGACAAGCTACCTGAGATCAATAATGCACTTGTAGTCTATAAAAATGACGAAAAAAAATCAAAAATCGTCCTTGAAGTAGCTCTTGAGCTTGGTGATGGAGTGGTTCGGACCATCGCTATGGAATCAACGGATGGGTTGACTCGTGGCATGGAAGTGCTAGATACTGGCCGTCCAATTTCTGTGCCAGTCGGCAAAGAAACACTTGGTCGCGTCTTTAACGTTTTGGGAGATACCATTGACTTGGATGCTCCTTTTGCGGATGATGCAGAGCGCCAGCCAATCCATAAGAAAGCTCCAACCTTTGATGAGTTGTCTACTTCATCAGAAATCTTAGAGACAGGTATCAAGGTTATCGACCTTTTAGCCCCTTATCTTAAAGGTGGTAAAGTGGGACTCTTCGGTGGTGCCGGAGTTGGTAAGACCGTCCTGATTCAGGAATTGATCCACAACATTGCCCAAGAGCATGGTGGTATTTCCGTGTTTACCGGTGTTGGGGAACGTACCCGTGAAGGGAATGACCTTTATTGGGAAATGAAGGAGTCTGGCGTTATCGAGAAAACAGCCATGGTCTTCGGTCAGATGAATGAGCCACCAGGAGCGCGTATGCGGGTTGCTTTAACTGGTTTGACGATTGCAGAATACTTCCGTGATGTGGAAGGTCAAGATGTCTTGCTCTTCATTGACAACATCTTCCGTTTCACACAGGCAGGTTCTGAAGTTTCTGCCCTTTTGGGTCGGATGCCGTCAGCCGTTGGTTACCAACCAACACTTGCGACAGAAATGGGACAATTGCAAGAACGTATCACATCGACTAAGAAGGGTTCTGTAACCTCGATTCAAGCCATCTACGTGCCAGCCGATGACTATACTGACCCAGCGCCAGCGACAGCTTTTGCCCACTTGGACTCTACAACCAACTTGGAACGTAAATTGGTTCAATTGGGGATTTATCCAGCCGTGGATCCGCTCGCTTCAAGCTCTCGAGCTCTTTCTCCTGAGATTGTTGGTGAAGAGCACTATGCAGTGGCTGCCGAAGTGAAACGCGTATTGCAACGTTATCATGAATTGCAGGATATCATTGCCATCCTAGGTATGGATGAGTTGTCAGATGAAGAAAAGACTTTGGTTGCGCGTGCGCGTCGGATTCAATTCTTCCTGTCTCAAAACTTCAACGTTGCGGAGCAATTCACTGGCCAGCCAGGATCTTATGTGCCTGTAGCTGAAACAGTTCGTGGCTTTAAAGAAATCCTCGAAGGCAAGTACGATAAGTTACCAGAAGATGCCTTCCGTGGTGTCGGTTCAATTGAGGATGTCATTGCTAAAGCGGAAAAAATGGGATTCTAAGAGGTGAATGATGGCTCAAATGACAGTACAAATCGTTACACCGGATGGTCTGATTTATGACCACCGTGCTGCATTTGTTTCCGTAAAAACGATTGACGGAGAAATGGGGATTTTGCCTCGCCATATCAATACAATTGCTGTTTTGGAAGTGGATCAAGTCAAGGTACGCAGAATCGATGATGATAAGCATATTGACTGGATTGCGGTCAACGGTGGCATCATAGAAATCGCTAATAATGTGATTACCATTATCGCGGACTCAGCTGAGCGTGAGCGTGATATTGATATCAGCCGTGCCGAGCGAGCTAAGCTACGTGCTGAGAAGGAGATCGAAGAAGCCCAAGACAAGCATTTGATTGACCAAGAGCGACGTGCTAAAATCGCTCTCCAGCGTGCCATCAACCGTATTAACGTTGGAACAAGAATGTAGTGAAAAAAGAATGGAATTTCCATTCTTTTTTATTGTCCCATACTCCTTTCCGCTAGAAATAGCTCTTCTTATGGTATAATAAAATCTATGATAGAATTAATGTTTCGATTATGCAGTCATCTGCTCTTTATCTTTATGGCTTTTCATCTTTTGTCTACAGTGGTCTGTTGGGAAAGATTTCTAAAAGTAAATGCCGATAATGCCATCAAAATTCGTTTTTTGATTTTGTTGCTGAGTATTGCCTTGGGCTACATGGCTAGCCTGTTTTTTATTGGTATTTATGACATGAGTCGGGCAATTTTTAATGGAGCATTATAAGGTCAGATTGCTGATTTTATGATATGATAGTAAGGATGAATTTTTAAGATTTGGAGTAACTAGTTAGTATGGAAAAAATTATTATTCAGGGTGGAAATAACCGTCTGGTTGGCAGAGTTAGGATTGAAGGAGCTAAAAATGCGGTGTTGCCGCTGTTGGCGGCAACAGTCTTGGCCAGTGAGGGAAAAACAATACTCAAGAATGTGCCAGTTCTTTCGGATGTTTTTACCATGAACAATGTTGTTCGTGGCCTGAATACACAGGTAGACTTTAACCAAGATGAAAATACCGTAGTTGTAGATGCAACTCAACCATTGACCGAAGAAGCTCCCTACAAATATGTCAGCAAAATGCGGGCTTCGATTGTTGTATTGGGTCCCATTCTTGCTCGAAATGGGCATGCAAAGTATCCATGCCGGGCGGTTGTACGATTGGTAGCCGTCCAATCGACCTTCATTTGAAGGGCTTGGAGGCGATGGGCGCTCAGATTACGCAGACTGCGGGTTATATCGAGGCCAAGGCAGACCGCTTGATGGGAGCCCATATCTACATGGACTTCCCAAGTGTTGGCGCGACACAGAATATTATGATGGCGGCAACTTTGGCTCAAGGCACCACTGTTATCGAAAATGCTGCTCGGGAGCCTGAAATTGTTGATTTGGCTTTATTGTTAAATAAAATGGGCGCTAAAGTCAGAGGGGCAGGAACGGAGAATATAACAATCATCGGTGTTGAAAAACTTAATGGAGCTGAGCATAATGTCGTGCAAGACCGTATCGAAGCTGGAACCTTTATGGTTGCTGCTGCCATGACAGGCGGTGACTTGCTGATTGAAGATGCGATTTGGGAGCACAACCGTCCGCTTTTATCAAAAATGCAAGAAATGGGTGTGGAAGTGACCGAAGAAGACGAAGGGATCCGCGTCCGCTCGGATGTTTCAAAGTTAAAAGCTGTTTCTGTCAAGACTTTGCCCTATCCAGGTTTCCCAACCGATATGCAGGCTCAGTTTACTGCCTTGATGGCGATAGCCCAAGGAGAGTCTGTCATGGTTGAGACGGTCTTTGAAAATCGCTTCCAGCACTTAGAAGAGATGCGACGGATGGGACTTCACTCTGACATTATGCGGGATACCGCACGGATTTGGGGTGGTAGCAGCCTGCAAGGAGCAGAAGTGATGTCGACAGATCTTCGAGCTAGTGCGACCTTGATTTTGATGGGCTTGATTGCTGAAGGGGAGACAAAAGTCAGCAAGTTAGTTCATTTGGATCGTGGCTATTATAAATTTCATGAAAAGCTGGCAGCTCTTGGTGCCAACGTCAGACGCGTAAAGGAAGAAGATGATGAGTGAAAATTGGAAATATTTGGCTAGACAACTATGCATCATTTCCTTGGTGCTGGTAGTCGCTTTTATCATTTTTTGTCTTGGTCTGGTCATCGGATATGGTGTGATTGGAAATGCAGATAATCCTTGGTCTATCTTATCACCAGATACTTGGAAAGAGCTTATTTCTAAGTTTACTGGTCAATGATCTGCCGAGAGTGTTCGTTAATTTACCGACTGTGCAGAATCTTTGCACAGTCCTTTTAAATGGATAGGAAAATATGCCAAAAAGAAAGAAATTACAAAAAAAGAGCACTAAATCTACTCAGACTATAGCTGGGCTTCTGGTTGCTCTGACTTTATCACTGGGAGCCTACTTTTTTGGAAATGGCAATCAGTCACCAGCAGTAAATACACCTGCAGTTGTCAGTCAAAATAAGGATACAAGTACACCAGATCAAGCGCTGGCTGAGAGTGTTCTCACAGACTCAGTGCGTTCGCAACTTGGTGGAAAAATCGAGTGGAATGATTCAGGGGCTTTCATCATCAATGGGAATCAAACGAACTTAAATGCCAAAGTGTCGAGTGCGCCTTATGCAGATAATAAAACGAAGATGGTTCAGGGGCAGACGGTTCCAACAGTTGCCAATGCCTTGCTTGCCAAATCGACCCGCCAGTATAAATCACGGGAAGAAACGGGAAATGGTTCCACTTCTTGGGTTCCTGCTGGTTGGCACCAAGTCAAACATCTATCAGGTGAATACAACCATGCAGTAGATCGCGGGCATCTCTTGGCTTACTCTCTCATCGGTGGCTTAAAGGGCTTCGATGCTTCCACTAGCAATCCAGCCAATATCGCAGTCCAGACAGCTTGGGCCAATCAGGCCAATAAAGACAACTCGACGGGACAGAATTACTATGAAACTCAGATTCGTCGTGCCTTGGATCAGAATAAGCGAGTCCGCTATCGTGTCACTTTGATCTATGCTTCAGAAAATAATCTGGTGCCATCAGGCTCGCATTTAGAAGCTAAGTCCAGCGATGGAAGTTTGGAATTCAATGTCTTTGTTCCCAATGTCCAGTCAGGAATTGTCCTTGATTATCGCACTGGCAAAGTGAGCATTAGTATGATTTAATAATATGATCCATTTGAAGTTAGCAGCTAGTATTGATTGTAGATTTCAAATGGATTTTTCTATCTTTCTTCTAAGAATAATCTACATTTCTACTGTAAAATAATTTGACACTTCTTAAAATATTTGATATATTAAAAAAGAGTATATTAACATAAAATAAGAAAGGGATAGAAGGGGTTTATAACAGCCTAAAAATTTTAAGGTTTATTGTAAACGCTTACTATTGGTGGTTGTCAAATGGATAGAGATTTATTTGATAAAAGATGTAAGTTTGGGATTCGCAAGCTAACTTTAGGTGTTTGCTCTGTTATAATCGGAGCAATCTTGTTTGGGGTCAATCAAGTATCGGCTGACAGTCTAGCAGATACAACAACTAGCCCAGCAGGAGTAGTTGCGGTATCTCAACCAAGTGTGGCACCTCCTGCTACTGAAGTTACGGGAGAGACAACATCTTCTGAGGTAAATGGGAAAGTAGAAAACGAGGATAAGCCTGCAGCAGCAACTGCTACTGCACCAGTATCTACAGAAAATGTAGCTACACCCGTATCTCCATCAACAGATACAGGTACCACTTTAGAAAAACCTTCTGATGCAACTGCTGAGACAGAAGAAACGGTTGAAAGAGACTATTATTCCCGTTCTTTAAAGAATGTCAAGCCTGTCTTGGAAAAAGAAGATATTACGATTAACAAAACAGATCACGCCAAAGAGGATCTATCCAGCGAGCTAGATAAAGTAAAAAAATTAAAGAATGCAACGGTTCATTTGGAGTTTAAGCCAGATGCAAACTCACCAAAGTTTTATAGTGTATTCTCTGCTTCTAGCTCCTCGCATGTCAACGAATACTTTACTCTTGCGGTCAATAATGGAACAGCAGTTGTCGAAGGTCGTGATCGCAATGGGCAGCAATTCTATGAAAATTATAACAATGCCCCTCTGAAAGTCAATGCTGGTCAGTGGAACTCCATCACCTATACAGTAGAAAGACTAAAACCAGATTCGCCAGAGGGTCGCGTGCGCCTCTATGTCAATGGGGTTCTATCAAGAACCAGCTATCAGTCAGGGAAATTCCTGAGTGACATGCCGGATTTGACCAACATGCAGCTGGGTGCTACAGTGCGTGGTAAGCAAAACCATTGGCCAGGAACGTTTGCCGTTCGAAATCTAACTATTTATGACCGCGCTCTTTCGCCAGAGGAAGTAGCTCAGCGTAGCCAAATTTTAAAACGGAAAGAACTCGAAGGACAGCTAGCTCCTGGTGCCTCCCTGAGTGAAAAGGCAGATGTATTTGAGAGTGGAGCTGGCGGTCAGGCTAATAGTCAAGGAATTAAAAGCTATCGAATCCCAGCCTTGTTAAAGACTCAGAAAGGCACCTTGATTGCAGCTGCGGATCAGCGCCGCTTGCATGCGTCAGACTGGGGGGATATCGGCACAGTTATTCGCCGTAGTACAGATGGCGGCCAGACTTGGGGGCCAGAAAAGACGATTGTCAATTTGCGCAATAATCCCAAAGCAACGGATTCGAATCAGGGCTCTCCTGTAACAATTGATGTGGCTATGGTTCAGGATAAAGACGGAACCATTCATGCCATCTATGATATGTTTACAGAAGGGCGGGCTGTCTTTGACCTACCTGCTAAAAACGAAGAAGCCTATACAACGGTTGATGGTAAGGTTTATCAGATTCTTTATCACGAAAATGGTCAAAAATATACAATTCGTGAAAATGGAACAGTCTATGATGCAAACGGTGCAGCGACAACCTATCGTGTAGTGGTCAATCCACAGGAAAAAGACTATCGAGATAAAGGTGACCTTTATGACGGAGATCGCCTGATTGATAATATTTATTTCACGACTAAGAAAGATTCGCCTTTCCGTGTCGCTCGGACTAGCTATCTATGGACATCAGTGAGTAAGGATGATGGACTGACTTGGTCTGCTCCGCGTGATATCACTCCTATGGTCAAGGAAAACTGGATGAAGTTCTACGGGGTCGGCCCTGGTACAGGCATTCGTCTTCATACAGGTTCGCACAAGGGACGTTTAGTTATTCCGACTTATTCGACTAACGAATCTTCCCATTTACATGGTTCTCAGTCTTCTCGGGTTATCTATTCAGATGATAATGGACAAACTTGGCATTCTGGAGCAGCAGTTAATGATGGTCGCAGAGTGAATAATACAGAGATTCAATCCAGCACCATGAATCATCCTTCGGCTCAAAACACTGAAGCAACCATCGTGCAGTTAGCAAATGGTCAGCTGAAAATGTTCATGCGTGGATTGACGCGAGACCTGCAAGTTGCAACCAGTGAAGATGGAGGTGCTACTTGGCTTCCTGAAGTGAAACGCTACAAAGATGTGCCTGATGTCTATGTACAAATGTCAGCGATTAGCACAGTCAAAGATGGACAAGAATATGTGATTTGGCGAATGCAAGCGGGCCTGGCAGAAATAATGGTCATGTTCGAGTTGCCAGAGTGGATCAGGCTGGTAATCTGACTTGGATTGCTCATCGGGAAATCAATAAAGGAAAATTTGCCTACAACTCTCTGCAACAAATCAATGATCAAGAGTTTGGCTTGCTCTATGAAGGAGCGGAAGGGAATAAAAATGACTATACTCTCTCCTTCAAGAAGTTTAACTGGGATTTCTTACTGAAAAACAGTGTTTATCCTACAGAGGCTAAGGTAGTCAGCGTGAAACACACAGAAGAAGGACTCGTTGCCCTGCGTTTTGATCACGAAGTGATTGTTAATGAAGCGCCAGTATTTGAGCTAGAAAATGGCAAGGAAGCTACCTTTGTTACTCAGGCAGACAGTAAGACACTCCTGTTTTACGCAGATGATGATTCGGCTGGTCAGAAGATTACTAAGATAAAATCAGGCAACATCGAAAGTATTCATAATTTGGCTGTTTCTGTAATCGGAACGAGACTTCCAGCCGCAGGTTCGGCTCCAGAAGCAGTCACACCTTATATTGCACCAACACCAACAGTTCCAGATCCTGATTTAGTTGCAAGATTTGCAGCTAAGAAGACAGCTGAGTGGACTCCTGTCGGAACAACAGAGCAGCATGGAACAGTCACTACGGTTGAGAAGAACGGTGTACGCTATAACCAACTCTCCTCAAAATCTACTCATGATAACAACCAAAACCCAGCTCTCTTCCAGAAAGAAGGCTTGCAGGTAGATCAAGAAGGAAATGCTAGCGTCAACTTAACTTTTGTAGAAAATTCTGAAACAAACCATGGTCGCTTTGGTGTCTTTATGAAATATAAAGATACATCAAACAATGTCTTTGTCGGTTATGACAAAGAAGGCTGGTTCTGGGAATATAAAACGCCAGGCAGTGGCAATAGTGCTTGGTATCGTCAAACTCGCGTACCAGCACCGAAAAAAGGTTCAACCAATAACTTGGTGGTAACTCTGAAAGCAGATGGTCAGCTCAATGCGACCAATAATGGCGAGCAACTCTTTAATACAGTGACTTTGCCAGCTGCAGTCAAGGAAAATCTCAAGAATGAGCACAAGATTTTGGTCAAGGCCGGTACTTATCAGGGCACTGAACTGACTTCTGTTTTGATAAAGACAGATAACCAAGAAGGCATGACCCCAACTCAGCCGACAGGAGAAAAGGAAACAGGTCCTGCTGTAGATGACTCTAAAGTCACTTATGATAAGATTCACTCAGCAACGATGGAAGTTCTGATTGATAAGGCCTTCCCGCGTGTCAAGAGCTACACAGTCAACAAGCACACACTGACAGGTCAAGTCAAACAGCTGGATCAAGTCACTATTAACTCACATGCTATCAAGCCGAAAGTGACTTACCGCAAGGTTGATGAGCAGACAGCTGAGTATGATTTGGTCTTGAAGGATCCAGAGCATTTGATTGATGCAGAAATGACCGTTCGCTTGAAAGTAGTGGACAACCAGTTGCACTTTGATGTGACAAGAATCGTCAACCACAATCAAGTCGAGGATGGTAAGCCAGTCGATGATGTTAGAAAATTAATTTCTTCTATCAACTTTGCAGATAATGCTTTAGTATCTGTATCTAGCGAGCAGGCAGGTGCTAAGTTTGATGGAGCGACCATGTCCAACAATACCCATGTCAGCGGAGATGACCATATCAATGTGACCAATCCGATGTCGGATTTGCGCAAGGGCTACATGTACGGATTTGTCTCAACAGACAAGCTGGCGGCTGGTGTATGGAGTAACTCTCAAAACAGCTTTGGCGGTGGATCAAACGATTTTACACGCTTGACTGCTTACAAGCAAACAGTGGGTAACGCTAACTATGTCGCAATCAAGAGCTCACCATGGCAATGGCAAAAAGAATATAAAGGAATTGTTTACCCAGATTATACTTTGGAATTGCCAAGTGCTAAGGTGGTCGTGACCGAAGATGCCAACAAGGATAATCAAGTAGACTGGCAGGATGCTGCTGTAGCTTATCGTCAAATCATGAACAACCCGCAAGGCTGGGAAAAGGTTAAAGACATTACCGCTTATCGGATTGCCATGAACTTTGGCTCTCAAGCTCAAAATCCATTCCTGATGACTCTGGATGGTATTAAGAAAATCAATCTTCATACCGATGGACTTGGCCAAGGTGTCCTCTTGAAGGGATATGGAAATGAAGGGCATGACTCAGGTCACTTGAACTATGCAGATATTGGTAAACGAATCGGTGGAGTTGAAGATTTCAAAACTCTGATCGCCAAGGCTAAGGAATATGGTGCTCACATCGGTATCCACGTCAACGCATCAGAAACCTATCCAGAATCCAAATATTTCAAAGAGGAAATCCTACGCAAGAATCCTGACGGTAGCTATAGCTATGGCTGGAACTGGCTTGACCAAGGTATCAATATTGATGCTGCCTATGACCTCGCTCATGGTCGACTCAAACGCTGGCAAGATTTGAAAGAAACTTGGCGAAAGGTTAGACTTTATCTATGTCGATGTTTGGGGTAATGGTCAGTCAGGTGATAATGGTGCTTGGGCAACTCATGTCTTGGCAAAAGAAATCAACCAACAGGGCTGGCGCTTTGCGATTGAGTGGGGACATGGAGGTGAGTACGACTCTACCTTCCAGCACTGGGCAGCTGACTTGACCTATGGTGGCTATACCAACAAGGGGATTAACAGTAGCATTGTCCGCTTTATCCGCAACCACCAAAAAGATTCTTGGATTGGTGACTATCCGTCCTATGGCGGCGCAGCCAACTATCCGCTGCTTGGTGGTTACAGCATGAAGGATTTTGAGGGCTGGCAAGGACGGAGTGACTACAATGGCTACGTGACCAACCTCTTTGCTCATGATGTCATGACCAAGTATTTCCAACACTTCACTGTCACAACATGGAAGAATGGTAATCCGGTTACCATGAATGATAATGGCGGTAGCTACAAGTGGACACCAGAAATGGAAATAGGTCTGACAGACAAGGACAACAATCAAGTTACTATTCGCCGTAAATCAAACGATGTGGCAAATCCAGGCTACCGTGAGAGAACAGTTACACTTAATGGTCGCGTGATTCAAGACGGCTCAGCTTATCTAGTACCATGGAATTGGGATGCCAACGGTAATAAGCTGGAAAAAGCTCAAGAAAAGATGTATTATTACAATACAAAAGCAGGCCAGACAACTTGGACCCTGCCGAGTGATTGGAATGATAAGGTTTACCTCTATAAGCTGACCGACCAAGGTAAGGTTGAAGAGCAAGAGCTGACAGTGACGAATAATCAGCTGACGCTGGATCTTTTGGCAAATCAGCCATACGTTCTCTATCGTACAAGACAGGTCAACAAGGAAATGTCTTGGAGCGAAGGAATGCATATCTATGATCAAGGCTTCAACAGTGGCAAGCTGGATCATTGGACAATTACAGGCGACAAGTCTAAGGCTGAGATTGTCAAGTCACAGGGTGCCAATGATATGCTCCGTATTCAAAACAATACAAGTACTGTGACTCTGACTCAGAAATTAACGGGTCTCAAGCCAAATACTAAGTATGCTGCTTATGTCGGAGTGGATAATAGAAGTGATGCTAAGGCAAGTATCACAGTCCAATCAGGTGGTAAGACAATCACCAACTATACTAATAAATCTATTGCTCAAAACTATGTTAAGGCATATGCTCACAATACAAATCGTAGCAATGCGACAGTGGATAATGCCAGCTATTTCCAAAATATGTATGTTTACTTCACGACAGGTGATGACGTGTCCAATGTGACCCTGATCCTGAGCCGTGAAGCAGGTGAAAAAGCAACTTACTTTGATGAAATTCGAGTCTTTGAGAATAATTCTACAATGTATGCCGGTGGTCATGATAACCAAAAAGGTGTCTTCAAACAGAACTTTGAAAATGTCGGTCAAGGGATCTTCCCATTTGTTATCGGTGGTATCGAAGGTGTTGAGGACAATCGGACTCACTTATCAGAAAAGAACGCACCATATACACAACGTGGCTGGAATGGTAAGAAGATTGATGATGTTATCGAGGGCGACTGGTCACTCAAGACCAATGGTTTAGTTAGCCGTCAACGCATGGTTTACCAAACTATTCCGCAAAACTTCCGCTTTGAAGCAGGTAAGACTTATCGAGTAACCTTTGACTACGAAGCGGGCTCTGATGGCACTTACGCCTTTGTCAGCGGCAATGGTGAAGTAACTTGGAAGCAGGCAGGTAACCAATGGACTAGTGATTTGGGCAATGCACAAGTGCATGAGCTACCAAACACTTGGAAAGGCTCTCAAAAAGCCAAAAGAGCGACCTTCCTCGTTACGGGAGCGCCAGATGGCAATACTTGGATTGGTATCTATTCTACTGCTAGAGGTGGGAATACAAATGGTGATGCAGGCGGAGATGCAAACTTCCGTGGCTACAATGACTTTGTAATGGATCGTCTACAAATTGAAGAAGTCGAGCTGACAGGTAAGATGCTGATTGACGAAGCAGTGAACAACTACCTGCCACTAGTTGCCAGAACGAATTACACTACTGAGTCTATGAATGCGTTGAAAGATGCGGTTTATAATCTGACTCAGCAGGATGATGACATCTCAGTTGATGCTGCTAGACAGGCAATCGCTGCAGTGGATCACCTCAAGGCTGCCTTGGTAGAGAAGAAGACTTCCCTCAAAGCAGCAGACTTTGAATCTCTGGAAGCACCTGCACAGCCAGGAGAAGAGTTAGCTAAAGCCTTTGATGGTAACCGCTCTAGTCTGTGGCATACACCGTGGTCTGGTGGTGGTGCTAATAAACCGGCTACTATGGTCTTGAGAGAACCAACTGATTTGACAGGTTTGACTTATGTACCACGTTCTTCAGGATCAAATGGTAATCTCAAAAATCTAACTCTGGTGGTAACGGATGAAGCAGGGCGAGAACACCGCTTCTCAGTCGATAATTGGCCAAATAATGCAGCAACTAAAACTATTGACTTTGGTCGGGTTATCAAGGCTAAGAAGATTGTCTTGACAGGTACTCAGACTTATGGCGATAGCGAAAATGAATACCAATCAGCGGCGGAACTAGTCTTTAATCTACCAACAACAAGCGAGGCTGCTCTGGACACAAGTGCTTATGATAAGGCTCTTGCGCGTGCTAAAACGTTGACAAGTCAGGCTAATCGTGAAGCAGTAGAAGAGTTCTTGCGGGTGGCTGCTTACGTGACAAATAACCACTTGTTAACTCCGACTCGCTTGGCAGAATTTGCAACTTATCTCAATAGTTTAGAAGATACACCAGCTACACCGCCAGTTCACAAGACGACTCCAGACGAAGGAGTTAAGATCCCAGTTGTCGAACAGCCACGCTTGGATATCGTCACTGAGGCTCTACCGTTCAACACCGTTGAGCGTGAAAATGCACAATTGCCTAAAGGTACACGAAAAGTTGTCCAAGAAGGCAAGGACGGTGAAAAGACTACGCTCGTTGAAGTGACCATCGAAAATGGTCAGGAAACCAGCCGTTTGACTCGCGACAGCTTCGTTTCTAAATCCCCAGTCGATAAGATTGTGGAAATTGGCAAGCCAGTTGAGCAAGTAACACCAGATCAAGGTCTTAAGAATCTTGTTGTCGAACAGCCACGACTTGATATCGTAACAGAAGTTCTACCGTTTAATACCGTCGAACGTGAAAGTGCTCAATTACCTAAGGGCACCCGAAAAGTTGTCCAAGAAGGCAAGACCGGTGAAAAGACCACACTTGTGGAAGTGACGATTGAGAATGGCAAGGAAACTGGTCGCACCACTCGTGACAGCTTCGTTTCTAAAGCCCCAGTTGATAAGATTGTGGAAGTTGGCAAGCCAGTCGAGCAAATCACTCCAGCTGAAGGCGTTCAAGCCCCTGTAGTTGAACAGCCACGCTTGGATATTGTGACAGAAGCTCTACCGTTTAATACCGTCGAACGTGAAAACGCACAATTGCCTAAGGGTATCCGAAAAGTTGTCCAAGAAGGCAAAGCTGGTGAGAAGACCACGCTTGTTGAAGTGACGATTGAGAATGGCAAGGAAACTGGTCGCACCACTCGTGACAGCTTCGTTTCCAAATCCCCAGTCGACAAGATTGTGGAAGTTGGCAAACCAGTTGAGCAAGTTACACCAGATCAAGGTCTTAAGAATCTTGTTGTCGAACAGCCGCGCTTAGATATTGTGACAGAGACTCTACCGTTTAATACCATCGAACGCGAAAATCCACAATTGTCTAAGGGTACTCGAAAAGTTGTCCAAGAAGGCAAGGCCGGTGAGAAGACCACACTTGTGGAAGTGACCATCGAAAATGGCCAAGAAACTGGCCGTGTGACTCGCGATAGCTTTGTTTCCAAATCCCCAGTCGACAAGATTGTGGAAGTTGGCAAGCCAGTTGAGCAAGTAACACCAGATCAAGGTATTAAGAATCTTGTTGTCGAACAGCCACGCTTGGATGTGGTAACTGAAGCTCTACCGTTTAATACTGTCGAACGTGAAAATGCTCAATTGCCTAAGGGCACCCGAAAAGTTGTCCAAGAAGGTAAGGCTGGCGAGAAGACCACACTTGTAGAAGTGACCATAGAAAATGGTCAAGAAACTGGGCGTGTGACTCGCGATAGCTTCGTTTCCAAAGCACCAGTAGATCAGATTGTGGAAGTTGGAAGCAAGGAAGAAAAACCAAACAAACCAACTACACCAGAGAAGCCTGTAGAGCCATCTAAACCATCTAAGCCAGAAAATAACTTGCGTATCTTGACGGACGAAGCTACCAAGGTTCAAGTGATTGGCATGAAGTCTACGATTGATCAAGTTGTAGTCTTGAAGGTCAAGAAAGTAGTAGCTCAAAGCCTAGAAGGTAAGCTCTATGATGCTTATGACATTAGACTAGAAGACCAATTTGGCAAAGCTGTTCAGCCTAAGGGCAAGGTCTTTGTCAGCCTTCCAGTTGCATCTAACAAAGATGTTGAAAATGTCTTCTTTATGACAGTAGCTAATCAGCTTGATGCGGTATCCTTCCAGCAAAAAGGTCATTATATCGAGTACATGACAGATCAGCTAGGTGTTTATGCGGTTGTTTACAAGTCAACTACAACCCCGCAGGTGCAGGAGCAAGTGCAAGGAGCTAAAGGAGCTAGTCCGAGTCAAGGTCCAGCCACTAAGTCAGCCACCTTACCAAGTACAGGCACAGCAACAGATTCAGCCTTCCTTCTCGGCCTTCTGTTAGCATTGACAGGATTATTCCTGATAAAGAAGAAGGAAAATATGTAAAAAAACATTTTCGACACAAAGTTTGGTACATAGCCATTAGTCTATGTACCAGCGATTTAAGGGCGGAACATGGCTTGAGAAAAGATATAGTGTAAGTTATGTTCCGTCTGTTTTTACGATAAATTCAAATTAAATAAGTCAAATAAAATATATTTTTTTAAATAAAGTTGCAAACGCTTACTGGTGAGAAGCGTACAGATAGGAAGGTTCCTTTATGGAAAAGAAATGTAAGTTTAGTATTCGAAAATATGCTATCGGTGCTTGTTCTGTCATGATAGGTGTCCTGTTATTTGGTATGCCATTGGCATCGGCTGATGTGGTACAACCGTCCAGTTCAGCAACGGTTACTAGCGAGTCATCAGGTGGCAGAGGAAATGATTCTGGTACGGTCGAGCGGGTAGAAGGTCTAACCAGTCTACCAGCTGAATTGGCAGATAAATTAGCAAAAGCCGACTCTGGCGACAATGGAGGAAGCAGTTCTGATAATAGCGGAAATACTTCTGAAACAACATCAGAGGTAGCTACTCCCAAACCGGCTCAGCCAGTGGCAAATGAGGGAGTCACTCAACCGAAACCTACGCAGCCGAAAATTTCCGCTAGCAATGAAGCTAGCCAGCCCACTTTGCCAGCTCAAGTAGCAAGTCCTACTGAAAATAAGGAAACAGAAATTGCTGATTATGGACCACTTCCAACCAAGGCTCAATTGGACTACCACAAAGAAGAATTAGCCGCCTTTATCCACTTTGGTATGAACACCTATACCAACTCTGAGTGGGGAAATGGTCGTGAAAATCCTTCTAATTTTAATCCGACTAATTTAGATACAGACCAATGGATTCGAGTGTTAAAAGAAGCAGGATTCAAACGGACGATTATGGTTACTAAGCACCATGATGGTTTTGTTCTTTATCCGTCTGCGCATACAAATCACACTGTCGCAGCTAGTCCGTGGAAATGGTAAAGGCGATGTCTTGGAAGAAGTTTCTAAGTCTGCGACCAAATATGACATGAATCTTGGGGTCTATCTTTCTCCGTGGGATGCCAATCATCCGTCTTATAAGGTTGCCACTCAGGATCAGTATAATGAATACTACCTCAATCAACTCAAGGAGATTTTAGATAATCCTAAATACGGTAACAAAGGAAAATTTGTCGAAGTCTGGATGGATGGTGCTCGAGGAGAAGGAGCGCAGAAAGTCACTTATACTTTTGATAAATGGTTCGAATATATTAAAAAAGCAGAGGGTGACATCACTATTTTCTCTGCTCAGCCAACAAGTGTCCGCTGGATTGGGAACGAAAAAGGCACAGCAGGTGACCCAGTCTGGCATAAGGTCAAACGCGACAAAGTTCTGGCTAATCCGTCAACAGACTATCTGAATCATGGGGACCCTACTGGAGATATGTATTCTGTTGGGGAAGCGGATGTGTCCATTCGCTCAGGCTGGTTCTATCATGAAAATCAGCAACCAAAATCTTTGCGTGAATTGATGGATATTTACTTCAAGTCTGTCGGTCGTGGAACACCACTTTTGCTCAATATTCCACCTAACAAAGAAGGACGATTTGCAGATGTTGATGTTGCAAGATTAAAAGAATTTCATCAGACGCTCAAAGACATGTATTCTACTAATCTAGCAGCAGGTGCCAGTGTGGTAGCGGATTCTACACGGAAGAATGCCAAATACAATGTCAATCATCTGGTTGATGGTGATGACAAGACATCTTGGGCGCTATCAAATGATGCCTTGACTGGTTCTTTCACAGTTGATTTGGGAGAGAATAAGCGTTTTGATGTGGTCGAGTTGAAAGAAGATATTGCTAAAGGTCAGCGGATTTCCGGTTTCAACATTGACGTAGAAGTCAATGGTCGTTGGGTTCGCTATGGCGAAGGCAGTACAGTTGGCTACCGCCGTCTTATCCAAGGCCAGCCGGTCACTGCTAGAAGAATCCGTGTTACTATTACGGGTGCTCAGGCGACTCCGATTTTGACCAACTTTGCGCTCTACAAAACACCTCAGTCTATCGAAAAGACAGATGGATATCCTTTGGGCTTGGATTATCATTCTAATACTGAGGGAAATAAGAACAATACGACTTGGCATCAAGAAAATGAAGGTGTTCGCGGAAGTTCTATGTGGACTAACCAAAAAGATGCCAGCGTTGAATATCAATTCACAGGAACTAAGGCCTATGTCGTGTCTACTGTCGACCCGCAACACGGTCCGATGGATGTCTATGTAGATGGTCAAAAAGTGGCAACGATTGATACGCAGAGCACCGTGCGCAAACGCAGTCAAACGGTATATGAAACAGGCAACTAGCAGAAGGTACTCATACTATCAAGCTGGTGAATGCTAGCAATCGTGCCATTGCAACTGAGGGGATTTATACTTTAAATAACCAAAGTAAGGGCATGTTTGAGCTAAGTCAAGCAAGCTATGAAGCTGAAAAAGGTAAAACTGTCACTGTTACTGTCAAACGTGTAGGCGGTGCTAAAGGTTCAGTAGATGTCCGTGTGGTGACCGAGCCCGGAACAGGTGTTCATGGCAAGGTTTACCAAGACAAGACAGAGATTTTGCACTTTGCTGATGGGGAAACCGAAAAGACAGTAACGCTCCAGACTATTGACTTTAAAGAACAAGAAGACCAAGTCTTTGACTTTAAAGTTAAGTTGTCTGACCCAACAGAAGGCAGCTTACTTGGCTTTAACTCATCTGCAACAGTTCGTGTCATGAAAGCGGACAGTCTTTCGCATAACCAAAAAGAATACGATGACCAAGCCAGTCAGCTTATCTACAGTTCAAATTGGCACAGACAGACCAATGCTCAGGGAAATTTCAGTAATACAGAAAGTTGGGCTTCTTATAACGGCTTGTCTGCTGATGCCAAGAAAAAACTTTCTGTGACAGCTATTTTCAGCGGGACAGGAATCGATCTAACTGGTTTTGTGGATCCAAATCATGGTATTTATAAGGTCAGCCTAGATGGCAAAGTCTTAGACTATCAAGAAGGTCAAGGAAATGCCACAGAATACAACGGCAAGAAATACTTTAGTGGTAAAGCGGCTCAACGAAAAGGCAATCAAACACTGGTTTCCCTTAAAGGTTTGAAGGACGATGTTCACGTTCTGACCATGGAGCTGGATCCTGAGCGTAATGACTTGGCTAGAAATATCGGAATCCAATTAGATAGGGTCGTGACAAAAGGAACTGGTTCTCATCTCATTTCCAAACAGGACTTTGTAGAAGAGATGAAGCAGTTGAAAGAAACTGTCAATCAAATTACCCCAGAATTATTGAAAGATACCCCGAATAGCCGTACTGCCTTTGTAGAACATAAGACTGTTTTGGAAAATGAATTGGCAAAAGAAACACCAGATGTCCAAGCAATCTTCAATGCAGTTAATCAATTGAAAGAAATTTTGGATAATCCAGATAACTTTATTCCAGAAAATCGTCCAAACCTACCAGAGGAACCAAGTCCATCTCAACCATCCACGCCAGATCAACCTTCAACTCCATCTCAACCGTCTACGCCCGATCAGCCTGCAACACCTGATCAAAAACCAGATCAGCCGATTGTAACGCCTCCAGTCACTAAAGAAGAGAAAGATTTGCTTCAGGCTCGTAAGCAAAACTTTAATAAAGACTGGTACTTTAAACTTAATCCGACTGGCGACCAATCCAAGGAAAATATCAATATGAAGGATTGGACCAAGCTTAATCTGCCACATGACTGGAGTATCTTTTTTGACTTTGATCATTCGTCTCCAGCTCGCAATGAGGGCGGTCAGCTAAATGGTGGAGTGGCATGGTATCGTAAGACCTTCACACTGGAGGAAGAAAACAAGGACAAGAACGTTCGTCTAACTTTTGATGGCGTTTACATGGATTCGCATGTCTATGTCAATGGCAAGCATGTCGGTCACTATCCAAATGGTTATAATCACTTCTCTTATGATATCACTGACTATCTCTATAAAGATGGTCGTGAAAATACGATTGCTGTCCAAGTTACCAATAAGCAACCAAGCAGCCGTTGGTACTCAGGTAGCGGTATTTACCGTGATGTTCACCTAGTCATGACAGATAAGCTGCATGTCAGCAAACATGGCAATAAGATCACCACACCGAAGCTAAAAGAGCAGCAGCAGGGAGCGGTTGATACAGTTGTTGCCAGCAAGGTTGTCAATACCGATAGCAAGGCGCATCAGGTTTATGTTGAGCACCAGGTCTTTACCAAAGAAGGTCAGGCTGTCTCAGCAGCTGTCCGTTCCGCTGTGAAAGAACTTTTAGCTAATCAGGAAGTTCAATTTGACCAAACGCTTCAGGTCAACAGACCAACCTTGTGGACGACCAAATCAGATAAGCCACAGCTCTATGTCATGAAGACCAAGGTCTATAAAGACAATCAACTGGTGGATGTGACCGAAGATACCTTTGGTTACCGTTACTTTGACTGGACTGCAGCAGATGGCTTCTCACTAAACGGCGAGCGCATGAAGTTCCACGGCGTCTGTATTCACCAGGACAATGGAGCACTGGGCTCTGAAGAAAATGCCAAGGCCATCTATCGCAAATTGAAATTGCTCAAGGAGATGGGTGTCAATGCTATTCGTACTTCTCATAATCCAGCCAGCGAACAGTTGTTGAATGCTGCGGCTGAGCTTGGATTCTTAGTACAGGAAGAAGCATTTGATACTTGGTACCACAGTAAGAAGACCTATGACTACGGCCGTTTCTTTGACCAAGAAGCAACCCATCCAGATGCTAAACCAGGTGAGAAATGGTCTGACTTTGACTTGAGAATGATGGTCGAAAAAGACAAGAACAATCCATCTATCATCATGTGGTCTCTCGGAAATGAAGTTGAAGAAGCCAATGGAGATGCGCGTTCTATTGCGACAGCTAAGCGCTTGAAGGCAGTTATCAAGGCCATTGACACAGAACGCTATGTCACCATGGGTGAAAATAAGTTTAGCCAACGTTCTTCTGGCGGCTTTATCGAAATCGCTAAAATCATGGATGTCGTAGGGATGAACTATGGCGAGCATAACTATGAAGCAGTGCGTAGGGCTCATCCAGACTGGAAGATTTATGGCTCAGAAACATCTTCTGCAACTCGGACTCGCGGCTCCTACTACGATCCATCACGGATTTTGAACCATGACCACAGTGCTGGTCGTCGTTATGAGCAGTCTGACTACGGAAATGACAAGGTAGCATGGGGCCGGACAGCGACCCAGTCATGGACCTTTGACCGTGACCATGCTGGCTATGCAGGTCAGTTTATCTGGACAGGTATTGACTATATTGGTGAGCCGACTCCTTGGCACAATATGGATCGTACCCCAGTTAAGAGCTCCTTCTTCGGTATCATTGATACAGCAGGTCTGCCTAAGAATGACTTCTATCTCTACCAAAGCCAATGGCGCTCAGTCCAAGACAAGCCGATGGTTCATATGTTGCCACACTGGAATTGGGACGAGGAGAGTCTACAAGACAGAAAGATGTTGGTTGATGGCAAGGTGCCTGTCCGCGTCTTCTCAAATGCAGCCAGCGTTGAACTCTATCTGAACAATGAATCACTTGGCAAAAAGACCTTTACCAAGAAGCAGACAGCAGATGGCAGAAGCTATCAAGAAGGTGAAAATGGTCAACTCTATCTAGAGTGGAAGGTTGCATACAAGCCAGGTACTCTAGTGGCAGTTGCTCGTGATGAGTCTGGCAAAGAGATTGCGCGTGATACAGTGACAACTGCTGAGCAAGCTAGCAATGTCCGCCTTGTCAAAGAAGAGCACGTCATCGGTGCGGATGGAAAAGATTTGACTTATATCCATTATGAAATTGTGGATGCTAATGGTAATCTCGTACCGACAGCTAATAATCTTGTGCATTTCAATCTACATGGACAAGGCGAAATTGTCGGTGTAGATAATGGTGAACAGGCTAGCCGTGAGCGCTACAAGGCTCAAGCAGATGGCACATGGAAACGCAAGGCCTTTAATGGCAAGGGTGTGGTCATCGTTAAGTCGACAGAAACAGCAGGAAAATTTACCCTCTATGCTGATTCAGAAGGTTTAGTCTCAGATTCTGCAACGGTTTATACAGTGAAAAGAATACAGTCTGCTAAAGAATTGGTTGACTTACTCCCAGCAAAAGCAACAGCTATGGTTGGTGACGAAGCACAACTTCCACAGACAGTCAAAGCTGTTTACAATGACGGCAGTACAGAAGACAAGACTGTGACTTGGAAGATACCAGCTGACCTGACTAAAACGCGTGGCGTCAAAGAAGTTCTAGGAAATGTAGAAGGTACAAACCTGACTGCTCGCTTGATGCTGAAAGTTTTGGATTTGGTAACTTGGTTGCCAAAAACCCAGACAGTGCCAGTCAATACAGCAACAGAAGATTTAGATAAAGTAGTTACAGCAGTCTTTTCTGACGGTACGACATCAGATGCTGAAGTCAGCTCTTGGACTTTGGAAAATCCAGATGCCTTGAAGACTGAAAATGGCGAAACAACAGCCACAGGAAAAGTCGCAGATTCGGACATTTCTGTGTCGGCTAGATTCCGAGCGTCTAATCAGAACTTAACCGAAGGGGCTGTGACAGGTATTCAGGTTGGTGGCAAGGCTCTGGCTGACTTTAGCGCAGACAAGACTTACTATCGCATTCCACTTGCTTATGGTGCAACTGTACCGACAGTTTCAGCGACAACTACAGGAGGTGCAACGGCTACTATACAACAGGCTAGTGCTGACAATGACAAGCTGACTTCTGTCTTTGTGACAGACGAGTCTGGTCGTATGACTCGAGTTTATCGCCTGCAATTTGTCGAAGCTAGCCCGGCCTTGACTGGTATTGAGCTAGACGTAGAAAAGACAGAAAATCTGGTCGAAGATCAAGCTATACCGTATAAAGTCAACGGTGTTTATGAAGATGGCACTCGGGCGCTTCTGTCAGAAAATGATGTTAACATCACGATTAGCTCAGAAGATGGAGCGGAGATCAAAGCTGAAAATGGTAAGCTCTTACTCTATCGTAAAGGAACAGCTCGTATCACAGCTCGTCTTGCAAAGGCAGATAAGACTCTGACTTCGCAAGAACTAACCTTGAGCATCGCTGAAAATACACAAGAAAAGACCATTACAGAGCTGCGGACGATTAAGCTATCGACAGATTTGCATAAGGTGCCAACTCTCCCTCAAGAAGTACTGGCAGTTTATAATCAAGGTTTGCCGCGTAAGGTAGCCGTGACTTGGGAGCCGATTCCCCAAGAAAAGGTTGATCGCTATCATAGCTTTACCGTTAAGGGGCGAGTAGCAGGTACTGACATTGAAGCGCAAGCTCATGTGACTGTTGAAGGCTTCTTGACAGCTGAAGAAGTGTCATTGGCCGTGCCAAAAGGTGAGAAGATTAAACTTCCAGCGACAGTCCGCACCTACCACTCTGATGGCAGTGTCCAGTACAAAGAAGTAAACTGGGATGCTGTTCCATCTGATGCAACGGCTCAAGTTGGAAAAATAGAAGTTACAGGAACAGTCGTGGGACTCAATCTGAGAACCAAGGCTCACATCCGAGTGTCTGAGCAAACGGTCCAAAATAAGAATATCTCTAAACAATGGACAGGGTCAGAACTTCCAGCAGCCTTTGTATCTGATACTGGTGGGGAAGACAGCGCTAGTGCTCTAAATGATACCCACATTTCAAGAACTTCAGGCGGAGCTAAGAATCGTTGGACCAACTGGCGTACTGGAAATGAAGAAGATTATGCAGGTATCTTATTTGGAGATGCAGGTGACTTGACTAAACGCTTTGTTGATAATCTAAAAGCAGACTTCTACACGGATGGTTCTATTGGTCTACCAGAAGAATATGTTATTGAATACTATGCTGGCAAAGATCTTCCAGAATTACCAAAAGATGTTAACCATGTTCGTAAAGAAGCGCAGCATCCATTCAATCAATCAAGTAACTGGAAACAGGTAACTGGTCTTCGTGCGCCTCAGACCCTAAGTGCAAACTCTGAAAATGTCTTCCGCTTTGATAAGGTAGAAACACCAGCTATCCGTATTCGTATGAAGAAGAAAGCGAACACCTCAGGTGTTGGTTTGACTGAGCTAACTGTTATGGGCAACAGTGTTGAAGAGGCGACAAGTGCAACCGCCAAGATCATGGTAGATGGACAGCCTATCCCAGGCTTTAACAGCGCTATCAAGGAATATGAGATTGTCAAGAAAGAAACAGGCAATCAAGTGACTGCAGAAGTAAGCGACAATGGGTTAGCGACAGTGATTCCAGCAGCATCTGAAAAGGATCCTGTCCGTGTACTCATCAAGGCTGAAAATGGTCAAATCGTGGATGAGTACCGCATTCGCTTTGTCAAAGAGAGTAAGCAAATAGGTAAGCCTGTGGCTGCTGAAATATTATCAACAGTCGTAAATGTAGGAGATAAACTCAATTTGCCATCAACTGTACCAGTTTATTACCCAAGTGGTACTGAGTGGGTTAAGAAAGATTTAGCAGTTACTTGGAATCCAGTTGATGAAAGTCTACTTCGAACTAAAGGTAGCTTTACACTGACAGGAACGATTCCAGGAACAGATCTGCAGGCACAGCTTAAAGTACGGGTAAGCGAGCAAACTGGACGCAATGCTGCTTTAAACCAAAATCATAATGACCAAGATTCACTTGCTTTTGCTTCAACGACTAATGACACAGATCAAGCTTCACAAGATAGGGTTCACTATGTAAATGATGGTTCGACCAACGAAAGCAATCGCTGGACTAACTGGTCAAGACAGGCTCCAAGTAAAGAAGTATCTGTCGGTGTGCTTTTCAAAAAGCAAGGTCAGATTTCAGCTGAGACAGTACAACAAGTTGGTATGCAGTTCTTCAGAGATAGTGGAACAGATGCACCACAAAGTCTCGTCTTAGAATACTATGACGGTCCAGACTTTACTGAGCCAAATCCAGCTTCTCGTTATGCTGAGCAAGCTGATCATCCATTTAACAATGCAAATAATTGGAAGCAATTGAACTATACAGCAGATAGCGAAATCATAGCTGGCAAGATGATTCATTTCAACTTTGATCCAGTTAAAACAAAAGCTATCCGTGCCCGAATGACACGCAAGGATACGACTAACGGGGTTGCACTTGTAGAGTTCACTGCCGTTACACCAACAGAAGCGCTTCAGTCAACTACAGTAACGAACATCACTGTTAATGGTCAAGCCTTGGCTGATTTTGCAGCAGATAAGACAGATTACCGTCTGGAGTATCAAGGTACAAGACCAAGGATTGAAGCTACTGCTACAAACAAAGCAACTGTAACAGTTGTTCAGTCTGATAGCGATGAGCTTCCAAGTCTTGTTCGTGTGGTGACGGAAGACGGTCAAACGACTAAGGAATACCGGATCCAGCTAGTGAAGAAAGTAGCGGATACTACACCTCCAGTTCACAAGACGACTCCAGACGAAGGTGTTAAGATTCAGGTAGTCGAGCAACCACGCTTGGATATTGTGACAGAAGTTCTACCGTTTAATACCGTCGAACGTGAAAATCCACAATTGCCGAAAGGCACCCGAAAAGTTGTCCAAGAAGGCAAGGCCGGCGAGAAGACCACACTTGTGGAAGTGACGATTGAGAATGGCAAGGAAAGCGGTCGTGTGACTCGCGATAGCTTCGTTTCCAAAGACGCAGTTGATAAGATTGTGGAAGTTGGCAAGCCAGCTGAGCAGGTTACACCAGCAGAAGGCGTTAAGAATCTGGTTGTAGAGCAGCCACGCTTGGATGTGGTAACTGAAGTTCTACCGTTTAACACCGTCGAACATGAAAGTGCTCAATTGCCTAAGGGCATCCGAAAAGTCGTCCAAGAAGGCAAGGCCGGTGAGAAGACGATTCTGGTTGAAGTAACCATCGAAAATGGTCAAGAAACTGGCCGCACAACTCGCGATAGCTTTGTTTCCAAAGCCCCAGTCGACAAGATTATGGAAGTTGGCAAGCCAGTTGAGCAGGTTACACCAGCAGAAGGCGTTAAGAATCTGATTGTCGAGCAGCCACGCCTAGATATTGTGACAGAGAATCTGACGTTTAATACCGTCGAACGCGAAAATCCACAATTGCCGAAAGGCACCCGAAAAGTTGTTCAAGAAGGTAAGGCCGGTGAGAAGACCACACTTGTGGAAGTGACCATCGAAAATGGTCAAGAAACTGGCCGCACAACTCGTGACAGCTTCATTTCCAAAGCACCAGTGGATCAGATTGTGGAAGTTGGCAAGCCAGTTGAACAAGTCACCCCAGCAGAAGGCATTAAGAATCTTGTTGTCGAACAGCCGCGCTTAGATATTGTGACAGAGGCTCTACCGTTTAATACCATCGAACGAGAAAATCCACAATTGTCTAAGGGCACCCGAAAAGTTGTCCAAGAAGGCAAAGCCGGCGAAAAGACTACGCTTGTGGAAGTGACCATCGAAAATGGCCAAGAAACTGGCCGTGTGACTCGCGATAGCTTTGTTTCCAAATCCCCAGTCGACAAGATTGTGGAAGTTGGCAAGCCAGTTGAGCAAGTAACACCAGATCAAGGTATTAAGAATCTTGTTGTCGAACAGCCACGCTTGGATGTGGTAACTGAAGCTCTACCGTTTAATACTGTCGAACGTGAAAATGCTCAATTGCCTAAGGGCACCCGAAAAGTTGTCCAAGAAGGTAAGGCTGGCGAGAAGACCACACTTGTAGAAGTGACCATAGAAAATGGTCAAGAAACTGGGCGTGTGACTCGCGATAGCTTCGTTTCCAAAGCACCAGTAGATCAGATTGTGGAAGTTGGAAGCAAGGAAGAAAAAAACCAAACAAACCAACTACACCAGAGAAGCCTGTAGAGCCATCTAAACCATCTAAGCCAGAAAATAACTTGCGTATCTTGACGGACGAAGCTACCAAGGTTCAAGTGATTGGCATGAAGTCTACGATTGATCAAGTTGTAGTCTTGAAGGTCAAGAAAGTAGTAGCTCAAAGCCTAGAAGGTAAGCTCTATGATGCTTATGACATTAGACTAGAAGACCAATTTGGCAAAGCTGTTCAGCCTAAGGGCAAGGTCTTTGTCAGCCTTCCAGTTGCATCTAACAAAGATGTTGAAAATGTCTTCTTTATGACAGTAGCTAATCAGCTTGATGCGGTATCCTTCCAGCAAAAAGGTCATTATATCGAGTACATGACAGATCAGCTAGGTGTTTATGCGGTTGTTTACAAGTCAACTACAACCCCGCAGGTGCAGGAGCAAGTGCAAGGAGCTAAAGGAGCTAGTCCGAGTCAAGGTCCAGCCACTAAGTCAGCCACCTTACCAAGTACAGGCACAGCAACAGATTCAGCCTTCCTTCTCGGCCTTCTGTTAGCATTGACAGGATTATTCCTGATAAAGAAGAAGGAAAATATGTAAAAAAACATTTTCGACACAAAGTTTGGTACATAGCCATTAGTCTATGTACCAGCGATTTAAGGGCGGAACATGGCTTGAGAAAAGATATAGTGTAAGTTATGTTCCGTCTGTTTTTACGATAAATTCAAATTAAATAAGTCAAATAAAATATATTTTTTTAAATAAAGTTGCAAACGCTTACTGGTGAGAAGCGTACAGATAGGAAGGTTCCTTTATGGAAAAGAAATGTAAGTTTAGTATTCGAAAATATGCTATCGGTGCTTGTTCTGTCATGATAGGTGTCCTGTTATTTGGTATGCCATTGGCATCGGCTGATGTGGTACAACCGTCCAGTTCAGCAACGGTTACTAGCGAGTCATCAGGTGGCAGAGGAAATGATTCTGGTACGGTCGAGCGGGTAGAAGGTCTAACCAGTCTACCAGCTGAATTGGCAGATAAATTAGCAAAAGCCGACTCTGGCGACAATGGAGGAAGCAGTTCTGATAATAGCGGAAATACTTCTGAAACAACATCAGAGGTAGCTACTCCCAAACCGGCTCAGCCATCTGCAAACACAGAAGTAACTAATCCACAGCCGACTCAACCAACACTGACTACACCTTCAGCACCAACTACACCAGTGAAAGAAGTGGTAAATATTCCTGATGTTAATCATTTATTGAATGCACAGGTGAGAGCGTCCAACCATGAGCAGAATACATCCAATACTGGCGATAAAGCTGTAGATGGAGACGACAATAGTCGTTGGGCAACAGATAGGAATGCAGTAACTCCTCATCTAACCATGACTTTAAATAAGGTGACATCAATCAAGCGAATTGAGATTGATTGGGATCGTAGGCAGAGAGCGGGACAGCCTAATGATCCAAATGTGCAAGGATGGAAACTATACTATGCTACAGCTGAAGCTATCAATGAAGAGGAAGCGACACGTAAGTGGAAATTGGCTTATGAAAAAGATGGTCAACCAGTTTTAGACGAAAGAGTCAATTTGGATGTTCCGATTGAAGCCAAATATCTCAAATTGGAAATCACTAAATATGCTGAAGGTAGTATGCGCTGGCGCAATGTCGGTATTCAGGAAATACGAGCTTATTCTAACATTCCAGAGCCAGGTAAGGTGACAAGTCTTAACCAAGTAGAGTCGCTGACTTTGGCTCAAGATGGCCATTCACTTGTCCTACCTAAATTACCGGGTAAGGTTAGCTTGGTTGGTAGCAATAAAACAGGTGTGATTGACCTGAATAATAAAATCCACCAGCCTCTAACGGAGCAGACAGTTAAAGTTTCTTGCAACAAGTGCATGAAGGTCAAACCATTACCAAGGAATTTGAAGTTAGAGTTCCTGGTCGCTATGTAGATGAGGGAGTTGGAGACAAACCAACAGTGGCTCCAACTGTTCAGCAATGGCATGGTGAGGAAGGACGTTCTTCTATTTTGGAAGATACCGTTCTATCTGTTGGAGATTCAGGATTTGACAAGGCAGCTAATTTCTATGCCAATGATTTGATTTCTCGAGGTTTAGAGCTTGCCAAGGGAGACAGTACTTCCGCGCATCGTATTGAGTTTAAAAAGGTAACGGACAAGGGCTATGGTGAAGAAGGCTATGGTATTACGATTCGTGATAATGTCTTTACCATTGAAGCGCAGACCAATAAAGGTGCCTTTTATGCTACTCGAACCTTACTTCAAATGGGGCAAGAAAATATCCAAAATGGTGAAATTCGAGACTTTCCAAGTTTCAGCCACCGTGGATTTATGCTAGATACTGGTCGTAAGTTTATTCCTTATGATACTCTTGTGGACATTATGCTAAACATGGCTTACTACAAGATGAATGACTTGCAGTTGCATTTGAATGATAACTATATTTTCCTCAAGGAGCACTTAGCAGGTAAAAATCTGACCAAGGAGCAGGAAATTGAGTATGTGCTCAATCATGCAGATACAGGTTTCCGTTTACAGACAGATATTGTCGGTGACAATGGTGTGCCTTTGACTTCTAAGCAACACTATACCAAAGATGAAATGCAAAGACTCATCGCTTTGGCTGATGAGCTAGGAATCAACTTGGTGCCAGAAATTGATACACCGGGGCATGCTTTATCATTTGTGAAGGTTCGTCCAGACTTGATGTATAAAGGACAGCTGAGTCCGAATAAGCACAATGTAGAGCGTGTTGCGATGCTTGATTTGGATAAGAATTATGATGAAACATTGCGCTTTGTCAAGTCTGTTTATGATAAATTGTTGGATGGAGAAAATGCCCCACTTCGAGGTGTTAAGACGATTCACATCGGAACAGATGAGTACTATGGCAACAATGAAAACTATCGTCGTTATGTCAATGATTTGATTACCTACATTAAAGGTAAGGGTTATACGCCACGAATTTGGGGTTCACTTAGCCGTAAGAGTGGTCAAACACCAGTTGATTTGAAGGATGTCGAAGTGGATATCTGGAGTCTAGGATGGCAACATCCCCAAGCGGCTTTGAAGGCTGGTGCTAAAATTATCAATATTACTGATGTTCCGACTTACAGTGTGCCAAATGGTAATAACCAGCAAGGAGCATATGGTGATTACTCTTCTTATGAGTATCAATATAATCGTTGGACACCAAATGATTTTACGACAGCAGGAAATGGTCCAAAATTAGCGGCTTCAAACCCTCATATCTTGGGTGGTGGACATGCTGTTTGGAATGATAATATTGATCTCCACGAAACAGGCATGACTTCTTATGATATTTTCAAGCGCTTCTTTGAAGCAACAAGAGTTACTGCTGAAAAGACATGGGGATCAAACCGAGCTGCTAACAACTTTGAAGGAAGAACATTACCACACGCAGACTATGTTTATGCACCAGGTAGTAATCCAGAGTACAAGATTGATGATACTGAGACCTATGAAATCAATTCAAAGACAATCAAGCGTTACGATGCAGAAAACATCACACAAAGCGCTAAAGGTCTAGTCTTCAATAAAGAAAGTAAGATTGAAAATGCTATTGGGAACGTCGGTCCAAATCACGTCTTAAAAGTTGATGTGACGGTTACAGGTGACGGTGTGCAGGAGTTAGCTTCTAGTGAGGGGAACAAGCTCTATTTGTCTGATGAGTCAGGTAAAGTAGCCTATAAGTTTGAGCAACACCATATTCAGTTTGATAAGACATTGGAAAAAGGTAAACGCTATGAGCTAGTCTTTGTCACCAAACCTCAGTCAACTGAGCTCTATGTCAATGGTGAAAAGATTAATCGTATTGCTAACCCAGCTCACCCGAGATTGGCTCACACAAGTCTTGTCCTACCTCTTGAAAAAATCGGAGGTTTTGAAGGTACTTTGCATAATCTCAGCTTGTCTGATAAGCCATTTGTCAATCCACGTTTGATTGCACAGGATCAGATTGCCCGTGTGGAGGCAAGCAGTGAGCAACTACCAGGAAATGCGACAGAAGGAGCTGTTTCTAAAAGCCTTTTGATGGCAATCCTGCAACCTTCTGGCATTCACATTGGACGAAGAAGGATCCGTCTTATACGGTTACTATGACCTTGAAGCAAGCGACAGCTGTAAATGCTTTGACTTATCTTCCTCGTCCAGGTGGCGGAAATGGTCTTGTGACTAAATATGAAATCTATGCTAAAAAGGCTGATCAATTGGTTAAGGTAGCTGAAGGTACTTGGGATAATAATGCAGCTGAAAAGATTGCAAACTTTGAAGCTGTCGAAACGGATACAATCCAGTTGAAGATTCTACAGGGAGTAGAAGGATATGCTAGTGCAGCTGAAATCAATCTTTTGAAACCAATAGCTACATCAGATGAGCCTGCTACACCACCAGCACCAAAACCAGATCCAAAACCCGAAACTCCAGCTCCGAAAGATGACGGAACTGTTGAATTGGAAGATACCTTTATCGCTAAAAAACCAGCAGATCCAAGTGTAGTAGAAGCAGCTTTGAGAAGCCAAGAATACCTTAAGAAACAGTATAAGATTTTCCCAACTCCTCATAAGGTTACTTATGGCGATGGCTTGGTACGTCTAGATAAGAAAGTTCATTTGGTAATTGGTGAGCAAGTTGATATTTATACTCGTAATCGACTCAAGTCTATTTTGCAAAATAGCAATATCTCCTATACTACTGGTAAGACAGCCGAAGCTGGAGCAACTAATATCTATCTGGGAGTTCACCAGACTGGCTCAAAAGCGGAAGAAGCTCAGAAAACAGAGTCTGTCAACCAAGGACTATTTGATAAGATTGATGCTTATTCATTAGTGGTTAAAGGTCAGCAAATTTCCATTGTCGGAAAAGATACAGATGCTGTCTTCTATGGACTAACAACACTCAAGCATATGCTAAATGATAGCTCTGCTCCAGTTCTGCGTGAGGTCAATGTTGAAGACTATGCTGATGTGAAGAATCGTGGTTTTATCGAAGGCTATTATGGTAACCCATGGTCCAACGAAGATCGTGCGGCCTTGATGCGCTACGGTGGTGATTTGAAACTGACCCAGTATTTCTTTGCACCAAAAGATGACCCATATCACAACAGCAAGTGGAGAGAACTTTATCCAAAAGAAAAACTAGAAGAAATCCGTCAGCTCGCTAAGGTGGGGAACGAAAACAAGACTCGTTATGTTTGGACCATTCATCCATTTATGAATAGTCGAATTCGCTTCCAAAACGAGACGGTTTACCAAGAAGACTTGAATGCAATCAAGGCTAAATTTACCCAGTTACTGGACGTCGGCGTTCGTGAGTTTGGTATCCTTGCAGATGATGCAGCTCAGCCTTATGGTGGTTATGAAAGTTATAACCGCTTGATGAAAGATATGACCGATTGGTTGACTGAAAAACAAGCGACTTATCCGGGCTTGAAGAAAGAGATGATCTTTGTTCCAAGTCAGTATTGGGGCAATGGTCGGGAAGACGAATTGCGTTCCCTAAACCGTAATCTTCCGAAAAGTAGCATTATGACTCTGACAGGAGGAAAGATTTGGGGTGAAGTTTCTGAAAACTTCTTGACTCAACTTAAGCAAAATATAGAGGCATCTGGTCAACCATATCGTCCTGTTCAACTTTGGATCAACTGGCCGTGTACAGATAATTCTAAACAACACCTTATCTTGGGTGGTGGTGAGAAATTCCTACACCCTGGTGTGGATCCAAGCCTAATCGGTGGGGTCATGCTCAATCCGATGCAGCAATCAGAACCATCTAAAATTGCTCTCTTCTCAGCTGCAGAGTACAGCTGGAATATCTGGAAGAATGAGGCAGAAGCCAAAGCTGTTAATGATATAGCTTTCAACTTTGCAGAAACAGGTCGTTTTACAGAGACCAAAGAATCTGCAGCTTTCCGTGAGCTAGGTAAGCACATGATTAACCAACATATGGATAATCGTGTTGTGAAGCTAGAAGAGTCTGTAGAGCTAGCTCCGAAATTGACAAACTTCATGAACAAGCTGAAAGCAGGTCAAGATGTCTCAGCTGAGCGCAAAGAGTTGAAGGCAGAATTTGCTAAGCTAAAAGCTGCTGCTGAGACCTATAAAGCATCAGGAAATGAACAGATGCGTGAGCAGATTAAGTACTGGCTTGATAATACCATTGACCAGATGAATGCCCTGGATGCTCTCTTGACAGCTACTGAATTTATTGGTAGCAAATGCTGACGGCCTTTGGAATAATTACTACAAGGGCTTGAAAGATTATGAGCAATCTAAGAAACATTCCTTCTGGTATGTTGACCATTACGAAAATGCTGAGCTAGGTGTACAGCATATCCGTCCATTTATCCTTAACCTTAAGGAATATCTGGCCAAGGAAATCGAAAAAGAACTGAACCCAGATAAAGTTGTAACGACCTTTATTACTAACCGTACAGGTGGTGAAGGAGATTTGACTCAGGTCTTGGACGGAGACTTGTCAACTCAAGTTATCTTTAAAAATCCAACCAGAATTAGTACTGGCGATTATGTTGGACTTCAGTTCAATAAGCCTGTTTCTATCAAGAAATTGAGCTTTGCTATGGGAGCTATCAGCAATCTGAAAGACACCTTTAACAAGGCCAAGATTGAATACTTAAATGAGGCGGGTGAGTGGACTGCCCTTCCTCAAGGTAACTATGTCGGCAATGAATCTGAGATTACCTTAGACAATCTTGACATCAAAGCCAAAGGTATTCGAATGGTTGCAACAGAAGACCGAGACAATACTTGGTTTGCAGTCCGTGAAATCGCAGTTAACCGTCCTCTTGAAAACGCCAAGAAGAAAGCTGGAAGCATTACCATCAGTCCAAATCTGGTCTATAAACTCAATACAACGTCTGCCAAGATGACAGATAATAGTGATAGCACAGAAGCAATGTTAGCAAGTTCTTCAACAGCAAATGGAGAAAGAGATACAACCCCAGTAGATGCTTGGGTGCAGTTGGATCTTGGTTCTCAACAAACAGTCAAGAAGATTCGTTTGGTACAAGGTGTGACAGATAAGCTAGCAGCTGGTGTCATCGAAGTCTCTACTGACGGACAAAACTGGACAACAGTGGCCAACTTGACAGGTGAGCAAAGCAAGAAGTTGAAACCAATCAGAATATCCGTTATGTACGCGTTAGAAATACGCAAAAGACGAATTTCTGGTGGCGAATTGGCAACCTATCTGTCGAGTCAGAGACTGGAACAGACCAATACACAGATACTAATGTTGATCAACTCAAGGCTACTCAAGTCCATGAAAAATTGGGTCGCTACGAGATGCATATTCCAGCCGGTACAACTTTAGATGCGGGTCAATATCTTGGCATGAAACTAGATCGCCTCCATGAAATTGAGGATTTGAAACTGGGTGAGAATGCTAATCAAGCACTCCAGCTTCGCTATTCTCCAAATGGAGTGGAGTGGTATAGTGCCTCTGAGTTACAAGACCACCAGCTTGTTCGTTATGTACGTATTGAAAACAAGACAGGTCAGAGACAGGCAATCGGAGCAACTTCCTTGCTCTTGACCACTAAGGAAATTCAACCAACATCGATTGAGTCTACCAGCATGGGTATTGATCCTAACTATGGTAGCGGAGATGTTCGTAAATCGAAAAACCTAGACCAGCTCTTTGATGGTGATTTAAACAATTATGTTGAATTCTCTGATTATCCACAAACCGATGGTCATATGACGCTCAATCTTGGAGCAACCCGTCAAATCAAGAAGATTCGTGCCTACATTAAAGATGGTACACAGAACTATCTTCGTGATGGAAAGATTCAAGTTAGCGCAGATGGCAAGACCTGGAAAGATGTCGTTTCAGTGGGAGATGGTCAGGAAAATCCAGTACGTGACGACTCCTTAACTGATGGCTGGACACATGATTCACAGCGACCTGGAAATCGCTATATTGAGGGAGAATTGCCAGAAGCAACTGCGGCGAAATATCTCCGAGTGCTCTACACAGCTCCTTATCGTCATCGCTTTGTTGGATTTACAGAGTTAGTTATCAATGATGGAGAATACACTAAGTCAGTCAATAATCCAACTGTGGAAGGTACTGGTACAGAGACCAAGTCATCTGAAAAGAATAATATAGCAGATGGAAATATTCTCAGCAGTTACAAGGCAACCCAAGACAGCGGTGAGTTGATTTACCATCTATCTGAAAAGACAGAATCAAATCACGTTCGCCTGATTTCAGATATTCCAGCAGGAAGCTCAGCGCACATTTGGGCAAGAACCATTTCCAAAGATGGCCAAACAGCTTGGCAAGACTTGGGTGCGGTTACCACAAGTTTCCAAACCTTCCAGCTTGCTAATAGCGCCCACTTATTAGATGTTAAGTTGAAGTGGGAAGGTGGTCGCCCTGAGTTTTACGAAGTCTCTACCTATCATGCCGAGATAGCTGAGACACCTAATCCAGATACACCAACACCACCAGTTCACAAGACGACACCAGATGAAGGCGTTCCAGCCCCTGTAGTTGAGCAACCGCGCTTGGATGTGGTAACTGAAGAAGTTGGCTTCAAGACCATCGAACGCGAAAATCCGCAATTGCCTAAGGGCACTCGAAAAGTTGTCCAAGAAGGCAAGGTTGGTGAGAAGACCACTTTGGTTGAAGTAACGATTGAGAATGGCAAGGAAAATGGCCGAGTGACTCGCGATAGCTTCGTTTCTAAAGCACCAGTGGATCAGATTGTAGAAATCGGTAAACCAGTCGAGCAAGTAACACCAGATGAAGGTGTTAAGAATCTTGTCGTTGACCAACCGCGCTTGGATATTGTGACAGAAGTTCTGCCGTTTAACACCGTCGAACATGAAAGTGCTCAATTGCCTAAGGGCATCCGAAAAGTTGTCCAAGAGGGCAAGGACGGTGAAAAGACAACGCTTGTGGAAGTGACCATCGAAAATGGTCAGGAAACCGGTCGAGTGACTCGCGATAGCTTTGTTTCCAAAGCCCCAGTCGACAAGATTGTGGAAGTTGGAAAGCCAGTTGAGCAGGTTACACCAGCAGAAGGCGTTAAGAATCTGGTTGTCGAGCAACCACGCTTGGATATTGTGACAGAAGTTCTGCCGTTTAACACCGTCGAACGTGAAAATGCACAATTGCCGAAGGGTACTCGAAAGGTTGTCCAAGAAGGCAAGTCAGGTGAGAAGACCACGCTTGTTGAAGTGACGATTGAGAATGGCAAGGAAACTGGTCGCACCACTCGTGACAGCTTCGTTTCCAAATCCCCAGTCGACAAGATTGTGGAAGTTGGCAAACCAGTTGAGCAAGTTACACCAGATCAAGGTCTTAAGAATCTTGTTGTCGAACAGCCACGCCTAGATATTGTGACAGAGACTCTGCCGTTTAATACCATCGAACGCGAAAATCCACAATTGCCGAAGGGCACACGAAAAGTTGTCCAAGAAGGCAAGGACGGTGAAAAGACGATTCTGGTTGAAGTGACCATCGAAAATGGTCAAGAAACTGGCCGCACAACTCGTTACAGCTTCATTTCCAAAGCACCAGTGGATCAGATTGTGGAAGTTGGCAAGCCAGTTGAGCAAGTAACACCAGATCAAGGTATTAAGAATCTTGTTGTCGAACAGCCACGCTTGGATGTGGTAACTGAAGCTCTACCGTTTAATACTGTCGAACGTGAAAATGCTCAATTGCCTAAGGGCACCCGAAAAGTTGTCCAAGAAGGCAAGGTTGGTGAGAAGACCACGCTTGTGGAAGTAGCGATTGAAAATGGTCAGGAAACTGGTCGTGTGACTCGCGATAGCTTCGTTTCTAAAGATCCAGTTGATCAGATTGTGGAAGTTGGAAGCAAGGAAGAGAAACCAAACAAACCAACTACACCAGAGAAGCCTGTAGAGCCATCTAAACCATCTGAGCCAGAAAATAACTTGCGTATCTTGACGGATGAAGCTACCAAGGTTCAAGTGATTGGCATGAAGTCTACGCTTGATCAAGTTGTAGCCTTGAAGGTTAAGAAAGTGGCAGCTCAAAGCCTAGAAGGTAAGCTCTATGATGCTTATGACATTAGACTAGAAGACCAATTTGGCAAAGCTGTACAACCTAAGGGTAAGGTCTTTATCAGCCTTCCAGTTGCATCTAACAAAGATGTTGAAAATGTCTTCTTTATGACAGTAGCTAATCAGCTTGATGCGGTATCCTTCCAGCAAAAAGGTCATTATGTCGAGTACATGACAGATCAGCTAGGTGTTTATGCGGTTGTTTACAAGTCAACTGCAACCCCACAGATGCAGGAACAAGTGCACGGAGCTAAAGGAGCTAGTCCGAGTCAAGGTCCAGCCACTAAGTCAGCAACCTTACCAAGTACAGGCACAGCAACAGATTCAGCCTTCCTTCTCGGCCTTCTGTTAGCATTGACAGGATTATTCCTGATGAAGAAGAAGGAAGAATAAAAGGGCTCTTTGTCAACTGTAGTGGTTTGATGATAAGTCAATTTATGGAGAGGATCTTTTGGTCTTCTCCTTTTTGATGTTCGGAATCTAAAATGAAGAGTCTGAAGTCTCTGAAATTGTGAAAAAGAAATCTTTACTCTTCTTGATCTTATTACTTATTTATCGTTGTTCAAAAGCTATTTTTCTACATGAAAGAATATTCATAATATCTAATTTAAGTGTAGTAATCAGCGATTTACAAAAAATATCATGCAAACCTTTTCGCCGTTAAAAAAATCTGCTATAATAAGAGGGAGAACGAATACAGAGGAGAATATCATGTCAAAAAAAATTATTGGGATTGATTTAGGCGGAACTTCTATCAAATTTGCTATTTTGACGCAAGAGGGTGAAATCCAAGAAAAATGGTCTATTAAAACCAATATTTTGGATGAAGGAAGCCATATTGTAGACGATATGATTGAGTCTATCCAGCATCGCTTAGAGCTCTTAAATCTATCGGCAGAGAACTTTATCGGAATTGGAATGGGTTCACCGGGTGTGGTTGACCGTGAGAAAGGGACTGTTATCGGTGCCTACAACCTGAACTGGAAAACCCTCCAACCAATTAAAGAAAAAATTGAAAAAGCCTTGGGCATTCCATTCTTCATCGATAATGATGCCAACGTAGCTGCGCTTGGTGAGCGTTGGATGGGTGCTGGTGACAACCAACCAGACGTGGTCTTTATGACGCTTGGTACAGGTGTTGGTGGCGGTATCGTTGCGGAAGGTAAATTGCTCCACGGTGTGGCTGGTGCGGCAGGCGAGCTGGGGCATATCACTGTTGATTTCGATCAACCAATCGCATGTACTTGTGGTAAGAAAGGCTGTCTTGAAACAGTAGCTTCTGCAACAGGGATTGTCAACTTGACTCGTCGTTATGCTGATGAATATGAAGGCGACGCAACTTTGAAACGCTTGATTGATGACGGAGAAGAAGTAACTGCTAAAACTGTATTTGATTTGGCAAAAGAAGGCGACGACCTTGCCTTGATCGTTTACCGTAACTTCTCACGTTACTTGGGAATCGCTTGTGCCAATATCGGCTCTATCCTAAACCCTTCAACCATTGTTATCGGTGGCGGAGTGTCAGCAGCGGGAGAATTCCTTCTACAAGGTGTCCAAAAAGTTTATGATGAAAATACCTTCCCACAAGTACGCACGTCAACTAAATTGGCGCTGGCTACACTTGGAAATGATGCTGGCGTAATTGGAGCAGCTTCGCTGGTACTTCAATAGTTCTAACTACTTCCTCTCTTAGCATAGCTATAAGGAGGGCTAAATGAAGAGAAAAGTTGCATATTTTCTAATATTATTTCCCGTTTTTCTTTTGATCCTATCCGCTTGCAAATCAAAGACAGAGGGTTTTCTGACCATATTGGATAGTCAGAATCAGCAAGTTTATCAGACGAATAATACCAAAACTTTGGATGAATTTGCAGACATTCTGGATAAGGTCGAATCTGAGGAAGATAATGAAGATGCCTGGGTTGATTTACCTGATGATGCAGAGGTTAATTACATCTACAATATTAGTGGAAAAAAGGGAGAAAGTGGTGTCAAATTTACGACCTACAAAAACTACCCCTATGTCACTCTTTCAAATATTCCTGCTGTGTCAGATATTACCTTGAGATTATCAGAAAAGGATGCGAATAAGCTCAATCATCCAGATGAATGGGTCAAATAAAGTTTTCTCCTGCTAAACTTGGCAGGAGAATTTTTTTGAAAAATTTGCTATACTAAAGAAAGTTTAAGGATACAGGAGATATCATGACCAAAGCAGATACGATTTTTAAAGAGAATATAAAAAAGATTATGGAGCAAGGTGTTTTTTCTGAGAATGCCCGTCCGCGCTACAAGGATGGAAATGTGGCTAATTCCAAATATATCACAGGTTCATTTGCAGAATACGATTTGAGCAAGGGCGAGTTCCCAATCACAACGCTGCGCCCTATTGCCATCAAGTCCGCCATCAAGGAAGTCCTTTGGATCTATCAAGACCAGTCTAATAGCTTGGAACTGCTCAACGACAAGTACAATGTTCACTACTGGAATGACTGGGAAGTTGGTGATACGGGTACTATTGGCCAGCGCTATGGAGCTGTTGTCAAAAAGCATGATATTATCAATAAAATCCTCCAACAGTTGGAAGCCAATCCTTGGAACCGCCGCAATATCATCTCTCTTTGGGATTATGAAGCGTTTGAAGAAACAGACGGTCTGCTGCCATGCGCTTTTCAAACCATGTTTGACGTTCGTCGTGTGGATGGGGAGATTTATCTGGATGCGACTCTGACCCAGCGCTCAAATGATATGCTGGTGGCTCATCACATCAATGCTATGCAATATGTGGCTCTGCAGATGATGATTGCCAAGCATTTCGGCTGGAAGGTCGGCAAGTTCTTTTACTTCATCAATAACTTGCACATCTATGACAACCAGTTTGAGCAGGCGGAAGAACTATTGCGTCGGGAACCTAGCAACTGCCAACCTCGACTCGTTTTAAATGTACCAGATGGGACCAATTTCTTTGATATCAAAGCAGAAGATTTTGAGTTGCTAGACTATGATCCGGTCAAACCTCAGCTCAAGTTTGATTTAGCTATTTGATTGTATTTTTCCTACTGAATGACCGTCAGTAGGTTTTTTAATTTTTAAGAGCAAATGATTGAAATATATTTTGTAAGTGCTATAATGACAATAGATATATGTGTTTCGCTAGTGCCTATCTCGGAGGTATTGATATGGAAGCAATTTTTTTAACACATAGAAGCAGGAGAAAACTCTTTAGTCTGGGCATTTGTTCATGTTTGCTTGCCTTATCGGTTTCTGTGACACCGATGGCTGTTGTGGGTGCGGATGAAGTCCAGCAGGCAGAGTCCCAACTTGAGCAAATTGCGGATTCTTCAGTGGAAGAAGATGACTTTCTGCAGCTTGTAGACCAAGGTTCGGATGGGGCAAATCAGGGAAAGAAATCCTATACGATTGATTTGCTTTGTCATGGAAAAGGCCCTAAAAACAAAGGGACCGAGCAAAGTAATGCTGATGCTTCAACTGAAGGTAAGTCAGTCAAAAGAGAGGGATGCGATATTGATCCCTTAGCGGATAAAAAAGAGGCTGCTACTGCTGAGCCTAAGAAGTCAGACTCAACGCTCTTGAACGTTTCCTTGTTTGGCCTTGTGGCTGCTGTTGTAGGATTTGTCTTTGTCAAAAAGATGAAGAAAGAGTAATTTGGCTGATAAGCGAATAATCGATAATCTTTTGGGTTATCGATTTTTTATCTGGAATAACTGACAAAAATAAATAGATAGAAGTGATAGTCCAAACAAGTCTTTTTTAATAAATTTTGATAGAATAGAAATATCAATGTGAAGGATGGAGAAATGACGAAAAGGATTGCGGCTATTTGGGCACAGGATCAAAATGGTCTGATTGGCAAAGACCAAAGCTTGCCATGGCATTTACCAGCAGAGTTGAAGCATTTCAAAGAAATCACGACTGGACATGCGATTTTAATGGGACGGGTGACTTTTGATGGCATGCATCGGCGCGTGCTGCCAAATAGAAAGACTCTGATTTTGACACGCGATAGGGATTATCAGATTGAAGATGAGCGTGTTTTGGTATTTCATGATCTTTCAGCGGTGTTGAAATGGTACCAAGAGCAAGAGAAGAATCTCTATATTATCGGTGGCGGCCAAATCTTTTCTTTATTTGAGCATGAATTGGATGAGGTGATTAAGACAGAAATCCATGCTAGCTTAGAAGGCGATACTTATTTCCCAGCAGACTTTGATTTGACACAGTTTGATGAAGTAAGCAGTCGTTTCGACCAAAAGATGAAAAAAACGAGTATGATTTCACCGTAAAAATCCTCAAAAGAAAGGGTTCATAGGAATGGAAAGAAGTGTTTTTGGTTTTTTTACGGCCTTTTTATGTGCAATTTGTCTGATTTGTTCTTTTCAGACTTTTCGTAAAAAACGTTTTGGATTGGCTATTTTATTTTTGTTAAATGCTTTTACAAATCTTGTTAATTCCATCCATGCTTTTTATATGACCCTCTTTTAAAATGTAAATAAAATTGAATTAGAAATTTAAAATGGGAGTAAAAAATGCCTACAAATCGTAATAATGAGATGATGGTATATTGTTCTTTCTGTGGAAAGAATCAGGACGAAGTCCAAAAAATTATTGCGGGCAACAATGCCTTTATCTGTAATGAATGTGTCGAGTTGGCACAGGAAATTATTCGAGAAGAATTAGCTGAGGAAGTTTTAGCTGATCTTTCTGAAGTACCAAAACCGCAAGAATTGCTCAATATTTTGAACCACTATGTGATTGGTCAAGATCGGGCCAAGCGTGCTTTGGCAGTTGCTGTTTACAATCACTATAAGCGAATTAATTTTCATGACAGTCGTGAAGAGGATGATGTGGAGCTGCAAAAATCCAACATCCTCATGATTGGTCCAACTGGATCTGGTAAAACGTTCCTGGCTCAGACCTTGGCGCGCAGTCTCAATGTTCCCTTTGCTATTGCTGATGCTACAGCTTTGACTGAAGCTGGCTATGTCGGTGAAGACGTGGAAAATATCCTGCTCAAGCTTTTACAGGCAGCTGACTTCAATATCGAGCGGGCAGAACGTGGTATCATCTATGTGGATGAAATTGACAAGATTGCTAAGAAGAGCGAAAATGTTTCTATCACTCGTGATGTTTCAGGTGAGGGTGTTCAGCAAGCCTTGCTGAAGATTATCGAAGGAACAGTTGCTAGCGTGCCTCCTCAGGGTGGTCGTAAGCATCCACAGCAAGAAATGATTCAGGTTGATACCAAGAACATTCTCTTTATCGTTGGTGGTGCTTTTGACGGTATCGAAGAAATTGTTAAACAACGTCTTGGTGAGAAGATTATCGGTTTCGGTCAAAACAATAAGGCAATCGACGAGGGTGCGTCTTATATGCAGGCCATTGTCGCTGACGATATTCAAAAATTTGGGATTATTCCTGAGTTGATCGGTCGTTTGCCAGTTTTTGCAGCCCTAGAGCAGCTGACTGTTGATGATTTGGTTCGCATTTTAAATGAACCTAGAAATGCGCTAGTGAAGCAATACCAAACCTTGCTTTCTTATGATGATGTTGAACTTGAATTTGACGAGGAAGCCCTGCAAGCCATTGCTAGGAAAGCCATCGAACGCAAGACAGGTGCGCGTGGACTTCGTTCAATTATTGAAGAAACCATGATGGATGTCATGTTTGAAGTGCCGAGCCAGGAAATGTCAAACTGGTTCGGATCACGAAGGAAGCAGTGGATGGCACAGACAAGCCAATCTTAGAAACTGCCTAGGGGAAGCTTATGGAAATCAATACACATAATGCTGAGATTTTACTGAGTGCAGCCAATAAATCGCATTACCCTCAGGACGATATCCCGGAAATCGCCTTGGCGGGTCGCTCCAATGTCGGTAAATCTAGTTTTATCAATACTCTTCTTAATCGCAAAAATCTAGCACGGACTTCAGGCAAGCCTGGTAAAACGCAACTGTTGAACTTTTTTAACATTGATGATAAGCTCCGTTTTGTGGACGTTCCTGGCTATGGTTATGCCAAGGTTTCAAAAACGGAGCGCGCTAAATGGGGCAAAATGATTGAGGAATACTTGACCAGTCGGGACAATCTGCGAGCGGTCGTGAGTCTAGTAGACTTACGCCATGATCCTAGTGCGGATGATGTACAGATGTATGAATTTCTCAAATACTATGAAATTCCAGTTATTGTTGTGGCTACCAAGGCTGATAAAATTCCACGCGGTAAGTGGAATAAGCATGAAAGTGCCATTAAGAAAAAGCTGGACTTTGACAAAACTGATGATTTTATCATCTTTTCTTCAGTTGATAAAACTGGTCTTGATCAAGCCTGGGATGCGATTTTGGACAAGATCTAGATGTTAGATTGTATCGGAATGATAGTTGAACTTTCAGAGTTTAAGATCATAGCCTGATTCCGTATGGGTTGGAGTCAGGTTATTTTCATCTTCAGCTCAGCCTGCATATATCTGAATGATAAGGCTCATTATGCAAGCCAAATAAGGAAGTCTTGAATGGAACAATCGTGGCTTGTGAAACTTATATTCGTGGAAGATCTAAAAAAATGTCATATACTTGTAATTTATTGCTAATGTTATTTTGCTTTTAGTATGTTACAATAGTAGAATAAATATTGTATTTAGGAGAAAGACTGTGAAGAAGAGAATTTCAAAAGAAAGAAAAAAACTTTTGACAGGTTTGGCAGTAATGGCTTCAACCGTTGTCTTTGGTCTTGCTTTGTCAAAGCAAATCAAACCAGCAAGTGCAAATGATGCTGTTCAGCAGCCATTGAACCAAACAGAATATTTCATTTCACGGATCAGTGAGCCGGCTCGCCAATTGGCTCAGGATAATGATCTGTATGCTTCTGTGATGATTGCACAAGCTATTTTAGAGAGTGGTTCTGGCCAGTCTGGTCTATCAGGCTATCCTCACTATAATCTGTTCGGGATTAAAGGAGCCTATGCTGGTCAGTCAGCGACAATGGAGACCTTGGAAGAAGATGGTCAGGGCAATACTTACGCGATCAATGATCAATTCCGCTCTTACTCAAGTTACACTGAGTCACTTCAGGATTATGTCTACGTCTTGAGACAAAGTCATTTTGCGGGAGCTTGGAAGAGCAATGCACCTACTTATCAAGACGCGACAGCGGCCTTGACTGGTGTGTATGCGACGGATAGTAACTACTATGCGAAATTGAACTATCTGATTGAAGCATACAATCTGACCCAGTTTGATTCGCCTAGCTATCAGACAGGAGCGTCTAATATGGTTTACAATCCTTACCGTGGACAATACACGACTCAAGATGTTCTGGAAACAGACCAAGCATGGGCATCACATAACTAGATAAGAAAAAAGAGATTGTAATAATCTCTTTTTTGCGTTTTACTAATGAAGTAGATGATCATTTCAAATAAGCAGATTTATTTATCTTTAGCAAAACTGACTAAGTTGCTATTTTAGAAAAGGCTTGAGGAGCAGGAATGGGAGCGTTTAAAGACTTACTTGAAAAGCAAGACATAATAATTCTAGATGGTGCTTTGGGGACAGAGCTGGAGAGGCAGGGTTATGATGTTTCTGGTCGGCTTTGGTCAGCCAAGTACTTGCTTGAGAATCCTCAGATTATCCAAGACCTGCATGAGGACTATGTTCGGGCGGGCAGTAACATCATCACCACTTCCAGTTATCAGGCCAGCATTCCAGCTTTTGTTGAGGCAGGATTGAGTCTGGATAAGGCTGTTGACCTTCTCAAAGAGACGGTCTTTTTGGCACAGGCAGCTGTTAAAAATGTCTGGCAGGGATTATCGCTAGATGAGCAGCAGCGTTCATATCCTTTGATAGCTGGATCGGTCGGACCATATGCTGCTTTCCTGGCTGATGGTTCGGAGTATACAGGAGCCTATCACTTGAGTGAGGCAGAATTCCAAGATTTTCATCGTCCGAGGATACAAGCCTTGCTGGATGCGGGCTGTGATTTATTGGCACTTGAAACGATTCCTAACGGAGCAGAAACCGAGGCGCTTGTTCATTTACTATCAGAAGAATTTCCGCAGGTGGAAGCCTATTTATCTTTTACTGCTCAAACGGCATCAGCGATTTCAGACGGAACGTTGATAGAAGAAGTTGGACGCTTGGCTCAATCAAGTCCGCAAGTGTTGGCTGTCGGTTTTAACTGTACAGCTCCGCATCTGCTTGTTCCCTTATTAGAAAAGTTGAAACAGGTGTGCGATAAGCCCTTACTAGCCTATCCAAATTCTGGAGAAATCTATAATGGGGTGACGAATACTTGGCAGGACAATCCTGAGCAGCAGCTCTGTTTAACTGATTACAGCCATCTTTGGAAGAAGCAGGGCGTTCAGCTTTTTGGTGGTTGCTGTCGAACTCGGCCAGAAGATATAAGGCGGCTAGCAGGCGAACTAAGAACTTGAAATATAGCAATCCAATTTCAAGTTCAAATTTAGAAAAAAACTTACAGAAAACGCTTTCGAAAAATAAAAGTTTGTGATATACTGTACATAGTTTAACTTAGAGGAGAATTATTATGGTCGAATCGACATTTATTCCAAAAATAGAAGCAGCTTGTCGTAAGAAAGAAGGCTTGTTCGACACAAGCAAAGGGAAGTATGCTGTCCGCTCTATCTTTGCGGGGGCCTTTCTGACTTTCAGTACAGGAGCAGGAGCTATTGCGGCAGATTTGACGAATAAGATTGTTCCAGGAACGGGTCGTTTTCTCTTCCCTTTTATCTTTGCTTGGGGATTGGCCTACATCGTCTTTCTGAATGCTGAGCTGGTGACTTCCAACATGATGTTTCTGACTGCTGGTACCTTTTTGAAGAAGATTGACTGGAAAAAGGCTTTGATGATTTTGCTGTATTGTACTTTCTTTAACTTGATTGGCGCCTTGATTGCCGGCTGGCTCTTTGCTAATTCGGCGGCTTATGCAGGACTTAGCAAGGAAAGTTTCATTGCTGGTGTTGTGCAGATGAAGCTTGCCCGTTCCAATGAACTTATTTTACTTGAGGGTATTCTAGCCAATGTATTCGTTAATATTGCGATTCTTTCCTTCGTCTTAGTGAAAGATAGTACAGCTAAGCTTTTCTTGGTTATTTCAGCTATTTATATGTTTGTCTTCTTGACCAACGAACACTTGGCAGCCAACTTTGCTTCTTTTGCTATCGTTAAGTTTAGCTCAGCTGCATCAGAGGTAGCAAATTTTGGTATTGGAAATATCCTGCGCCACTGGGCCGTGACCTTCGTAGGAAACCTGATTGGCGGTGGTCTCCTAATCGGTCTGCCATATGCTTGGTTCAATAAAAAAGAAGAACATTATGTAGATTAAAATGTAGCCCTAGGCTACATTTTTTTGAAGAAGTGACGCTCTGATTCCCGTCTAGATTTGTCTAAATTGACAAACATATAAAATTCTGTTAAACTTTATTAATATTTTTATATTTAAGGAGATCTTGATGAATAAACTTACTATTCAAGCACCAGATGGCAGCAATGTTAAAACTTTGTCACCTATGTACTCTATTACAACCTTGCTATTTAACTTTTTCGTTCCTCTCTTTCGTAAAGACTGGAAATACTTTGGGATCATGCTTGGCTCACTGTTTGTATTTGCTGTGATTGCAACGCTTCTTATCCCAGATGATTTCTTAAGACCTGCAGGAACTGCCTACAATTTGTTTTGGGCCTTTTTCTATAATCGTCTTTGGATAAAAGACCGAGTTTTCACAGATGGCTGGGTACCTGCTGACGATGCTAGTAAAGCCTTGCTTGACAAGACTTTTCCTAAAAATGCATAAAAAATTAAAAAGATTGCACAAAAAGCTTGCAATCTTTTTTTTCTTTTGCTATAATTATAAATGGTTTGAAAAAACTGCCTAAGACAGTAGGGGAGCTTGACTCATAAAGATCCTACCGAGGACAAAACGTATCATGTAAAAGAAGCGTATTGTACTTTCGTGTCTAGGTTTGGGCGCGTTTTTCTTTTAGAAAAATTCCCCAAGCAAAATAATTACGGAGGTGAAACACTAAATGAGTGAAGCAATTATTGCTAAAAAAGCGGAATTAGTTGACGTAGTAGCTGAGAAAATGAAAGCTGCTGCATCAATCGTTGTTGTGGACGCTCGTGGTTTGACAGTTGAGCAAGATACAGTTCTTCGTCGTGAGCTTCGTGGAAGCGAAGTTGAGTACAAAGTCATTAAAAACTCAATCTTACGTCGTGCAGCTGAAAAAGCTGGTCTTGAAGATCTTGCATCAGTATTTGTTGGACCATCTGCAGTAGCATTTTCTAACGAAGATGTTATCGCACCAGCGAAAATCTTGAACGATTTTGCTAAAACTGCTGACGCACTTGAAATCAAAGGTGGTGCTATTGAAGGCGCTGTCGCATCAAAAGAAGAGATTCTTGCACTTGCAACTCTTCCAAACCGCGAAGGACTTCTTTCTATGCTCCTTTCTGTACTTCAAGCGCCAGTTCGCAACGTTGCACTTGCTGTCAAAGCAGTTGCAGAAAGCAAAGAAGACGCAGCTTAATCTTAAGCTACGCAGCGTAGCCTAGCTACAAAACATTATTATAAAAATAAAAACTTATTTGGAGGAAATAACAATGGCATTGAACATTGAAAACATTATTGCTGAAATTAAAGAAGCTTCAATCCTTGAATTGAACGACCTTGTAAAAGCTATCGAAGAAGAATTTGGTGTAACTGCAGCTGCTCCTGTAGCTGTTGCTGCAGCTGGTGCTGCTGACGCTGGTGCTGCTAAAGATTCATTTGACGTTGAATTGACAGCTGCTGGTGACAAAAAAGTTGGCGTTATCAAAGTTGTACGTGAAATCACTGGTCTTGGCCTTAAAGAAGCTAAAGAACTTGTTGATGGTGCACCAGGTGTCATCAAAGAAGGCGTTCCAACTGCAGAAGCTGAAGAAATCAAAGCTAAATTGGAAGAAGCTGGGGCTTCAGTTACTCTTAAATAATCGTTTATCGATTGCTTAGGACTGAAAGCCTAGTATTAAAGCCTTTTCGCACTTGCAAGAGGTGATATAGTGGGATTTGTTTCAGCTGAAACACCCCCACAGACACCCCCACAAAATCTTGTGGGGGTGTTATTGTTTTCCAAAATTAAAAATCATCTTAGTTTAAGAGCTAAGATGATTTTTTTGTATTCAAATTTTAAACCCCAATAATTTTTGCTTAATCATATTCTTGAGAACTCATATTTTCTCTAATTTGTTTTTCATATTTATAATCAAATTCAATTTCATTTTCAACTTCCAATTCTTTATTAGCAACTCTATTTAGTTGCCTAGAAAGTTCCGTTAGATAAGGAATGTCATATCCTTCAAATTGAGCATTTTTCATTGCATTCCTAATACCTGTTGACAAGTGTGGAAACTTCTGAAAAACTAATGCTCCCATTTGTAAAGCCAATCTTATATGTTTTAATTTTTCAATATTTTGTGGGTGACTAGTATTATTGTTTTTTTATTTAAGATTTCAAATTTACGAAATTCTTCTAGTAGTTCATCGTCTAATTTCTTTTTTCCTTTGGTTAATGAATTAAATAGAAATCGTCCATTATCATCACCACTATAGAGTTTTTTTCTCTCATAAATGTATCTTGAGTCATATTTTTCTTTATAAAGTTTAAATTCATCTTTTAGTATTTTTAGAATAGTTTGGTTTTTATATATAAGTCTAAAATATTTTCTTTGGTTAAAAAAATCATCAATGTTGATAAATTTTTTGTAGCATTCTAACGAAATATCATAATAGGTATCATCAATGAGATTAAGTTGTTCAGCTTTATCTTTGATTGCTCCTGCAAGTTTTTTTAAGTAACTGCTACCATATCTAAAAATAACCTCATCCTCCTCTGTTGTTGAAAATATCCATAAAAGATAGTGACAGCATTCAGGGCGATTTAAAAAGGTTTCACCTAGTTCTAGTGTGTCTCTTAGGTAATAACATGCTTTAACGTACTCTCTATTTTCGAGGTGTTTTAATTCTTCTATATAATCTACAATCAAAGGTAATTTTTTAATCTTCGAGAGAATATCAGTTATATCTTTCCTATTACCTTTTTTTAATTCTAAATAATAGGAATCAGGATTTTTTAAACCAGCTTTAATTTCTTTGTCTATAAACTTCCCCGCTCTCGTGTATCTTCCTTGTTCCTTGTATTGTTCAAATTGATTTTCTATTAGTTCAGAGTAATTCTGTTTAATATAATTTTCAACAATAGTATCGATATTAAAAAGATTCTTTTATCTTATTGTAAGTTTCGTTGAAACTATCCCAGGCATTTGATTTATTCATGCTATCTCCTATTCTAAATTATGATTTATATATCACATTTTATGATTACTCTATCACTTTTTTTAAATAGAATCAATCTTTTTATATCAAAAAAAGACCTGACATTATATTCAAACTATAATAAACTAAATTTGTAAATAAAAACATGTTTTCACTCGTCAGCATTCTAGAAAGACTGACCACGCTTTAGCCAAAGGAGGTAATCTAATGGCAAAACCTAATTGGAAGAAGGGACTCTCAGAAGTTCTACAACAAAAAACAACTCAACTCACTCGTGTCAGCGAAAAAACTGGCAATGAGTACTTGGTCGATGTTATACCATTGCTCAAAGTGCTGTCTGTCGGGACTTATGAACAGACTGATGACGGAAAGTATCGATACTCAATTGTAGATGTTACTCACAACCTAGAGTATATCATTAAAGCACCTAATCTCATTGAAGTTACTTTCGGCCAAATCCTCCAATTTAAAAATGTTAGAGGGGGCGAAACAAACAACGGAAATGGCTGGTACAGTGCTGAATTAGTTACACTCGTTGAAAAATAAGGAGAGGTTATGCTTGAATTTTTATTTAATGAAATCCAGCAAGAGCTATTTGAACTAGGTAGAATTTTCTACCTAGTTTACCTTGTTTGGTATATAGTTGCAGTATTATGGTTTATTGTAAACCCCAGACAAAATTGGTTTTACACGGTAAACTATTATTGCAACAACAGCTCTAAGGATAACTACATCTCATCTTGGAATGTATTTCAATTCAAGTTTTTCAAAATGATTGTAGTTATATTTTATGCTGGAATCGAACCTATGAGAGTCCTTTTGAGATTACCAAAAGCATTTAAGAGGGGACATAGCACTACTGCCTCACGCAACACAATAATGATTAAGACACTTGAAGAATCACCGTTAAAAAAGGTAAACGAAGTCCTCGACTTAGGGTTTCACAAGTACGGGCGGTGGTATGAGGTAGATTTTGACGAAGTCTGGATTTTTGTGAAAAATCAACCAAGGCATAAGAGTGTAAAGCGATTTTATCATTATATCAACAATAAAGTTCTTAAACACAGCGGTAATCAATTGAAGTTAACTTTTCCAGAGTACAGAACTGGTGAAATCAATGTACTTTATATGAAGATTATAGGGGTAAAAAAATCGTGATTAAATTTCTTATTCTATTGGTCACAGTCTGGTTTTCTACAAATTTATTTTACGTTCTTATTTTGAGGAGTTTAAAAAATTATAATAATCAGGTCATGTCCGTAAAGTTTAACCCTTTTCTTGAAACATTTAATGTGTTTGCTGTTCAACTTGGTTATCTAAAACTAATTGTGAAGAGGTTGCTCGAAAAAATACAAAAAGAGCAATTACAAACAAGAAAATCAATTGTTCTCAAAAATGTTGTTAACCACTTAAATCGAACACTCTTTCAAGATTTGGGTATAAAAACAGTTTCCCCTGCTACCACTGATGGTGTAGATGTTTGGGTCTATCTTGCAAATAATTTGAATGAAACCGAAAAGAGTTCCCTTGAAGATTACTTTATGGGGGTTCTTTCAAAATATACTGATGAATTTGGTTTGGATATCTTGGTTGTTGAACTAAATGCAGGTGCTGGTTGGGTTGCTAAATGTGATGTTAAATTGATTGAAGATGCAAGGTATAATCGTATGGCTAGGCAATCTAGCGTTAAAAATGAGGAGGATTTTTAAAATGTTGAAAAATGTCTTTGAAGTCAATAACAGGGGGCGACCCGCTCCTGTTTATATTGATATTAACCGATACTTTGCTTGGATTATAGCAGGCCCATCAGGGTCAGGCAAATCCACTTTTTTGAGAAGGTTATTAGGTCTAATTTCATTTTATGATAGGACGGCTGAAGCCTATTTTATGGATTTCAAAGCAGATAATGAGATGTTCTCAATGACTGGTAATCATGTTGCCAGAGGTCTTGACTGCCTTGAGTTGTTCGAAACGGTCTATCAACGCTTTGAGGCAAGGCTCAATAAATCCGAACCTAAATCTCACAATATTTATCTGATATTTGATGAATGGCAAGCTTTTCTAGCGTATCTTGAGCAGATAGACAAGAAAAAACAAAAGGAAGTGCTTTCCAAGATGTTAATGATGAATAGCATGGGTAGGAGTTTGGGTTTACGGATTATCCTATCAAGTCAACGATTTTTAATGTCCGACTTACCAGGTAGATACAATTTTAACTGTGTTATATCACTGTCAACTAGCTTTCTGATATCAGCTAATAACCGTCAGCTTCTTTTCCCTGATATGGAAAAAGATGAAGTAATCATAAAACCTAGGGGTTATGGCTATTTCCAATTAGAGGGAGAACCAGCCAGACTGTTTCGGACAATTCAGGTTAAAGATATGGAGCGATTAAACCAACGTATGCAAGAGCTGATTTCTCGCTATGATTAGTTGGAGCGTTTTTCCTGCTATACTGGTTTTAGCGACAATAAACCTACTTTGAAGTTTCATCATCGGTATAGTGTCGGCACGACCTCCCCAGCAGGAAAATGCCTATTCGCAAGGGCTTGAGGGGTGGAGATTTTTTAAGCGCGCAACGATGCCAACGGCAAGGAGTGAAGCGCCAAAAAATACTACCCCGTCCCTTGTTGAATTGGCAAGCGTTCTTGGTTTGATGGGGATTCATCGGGCAGGAGAGGCTGGGGTTTGGGGCAAAGCCCCAAGAAGAAAATCTATTAAAATTTAACTCTAACTATTCTAACGCGTGGTTAGACTGGGCTTGTCAATAGTCTAACCATAGAATAGTTAAAGTAATAATTAGAAAGAGAGGTTTAATTATTCCCAAATGGCTAAAGAATCAAAATTGACTTGTGTCATGATTATACAACAGTTCGACCCTGACTATTGGAAGAACGACTGGGACGAAGAACTAATAAAATCACAAAATGTAGAATTGATTCTACAAGAAATAGTAAATAGAGCCAATCAAGTGGCAACAGTAGCAGAAGCCTATGCTATAAGGCACGATAAAGATTTTTCAGAGGTCTTTGACCCCGTAACACAATCCACAGTATCAAAACCAGTAGAAGCACATATCCATGCCTTACTCAAATTTTCAAAAGGTTCCAGACTAATTGAACTAGCGATTCATCTAGGACTTGAACCTCAGTATCTTGAGAAAGCAAGGTCAGGTCGCTACGGTTATGACAATTTACTAGCTTATTTAATTCATGCTAAGGATAAAGAAAAATATCAATATAATCCTGATGAAGTAGTAACACTACTAGGGAAAGATTATTTAGAAGTATATTCTGAAAGACAGTCAAGTTGGCTACAAGGTAAAGCTAAAAAAGAGATAGGAAAAGCAAGCGATGAGATAGCCCTATTACTAGATGATATTCTTAACGAGCGTATCACAAAAAAAGAACTTTTACTAAACCCCACATATCACATGCTTTATGCCGTCTATAAAACTAAAATTAATGAAACATTTAGAGTAGTCGGAGAAATCAAAGGCACTAGAACAAAGCAAGCTCTTGAAAACGGAGAGTTCAAAAAAACAGTTTTATTCATTTATGGAAAGTCTGGACTGGGCAAAACTAGACTAGCTAAGGAGTTAGTTTCTTTACTCCAACAACTAGCAATCGTCAACGGTCAAAGGTATGATTCAGTGGTAACTGCTGGCACAAATCTTTTTGATGAGGTCAACGGAGAAGAAATCTTACTCCTTGATGATGTTAGGGGTGATAGTTTAACTGCTTCTGACTGGCTCAAGGTACTTGACCCATACAGTATCAGTCCTATATCAGCCCGCTATCAAACAGAATAGGGGCAGCAAAGGTTATCATTATTACTAGTACTAAGCATCCATTAGAATTTTTTTATCATACTAAAGGAAACGATAGGGAAGATTTATCACAATATATCAGACGTTTTGATTTTCTTATGACCTTAACTAACGAAGGAGAAAATCCAGTATATTTTGAAGCTAGACCTGAAAAAGTCTATCAGCGTATGAGAAAAATCCCTAACACCGATATAAATGTTTACTTGACTTATGATTTCACTGCAAACGCTAGACTACCTAGTAAAGACTATTTGCTTGAACTATTATTAGCTAAGATAGGTCTAAATAACCAATGGGAACATTGGGATTACAAACTAAAAACCCCGTCAGACACTTTGGCGAGCGATGACAGGATTAAAAATAACACAGAAGATTGATATAAAGGGGTATCCTCTGATACCTCTATTATATCATAGAAAGAGGTTTTTATGGAAACGGTCAATCATAAACAGTTGATGAAACTAGGATTTTCTAAGACGGCTTCAAAACAGATTATCAAAGAAGCAAAGTTAATTGCAGTTAAAAGATTTGAAGAAGCTAGAAATTCTTCAAATAATGTAGTACACTTAAGTAAATCACCTTTTGACAATAGGCGATTAGACTTAGCTCCTACCAGTATTGTAGAGGAACTACTGGGTTTTCAAATTTCACTTTAAGGAGGAATTGAAAACATGTCTAAAAAATATAAAGGTGTATTTAGAGATAGTAAGGGTCGGATTTACTGTCAAACTGAATTTAAGGCTACGGCGACTGGAAAAAGGCAACGATTCAAGCGGTATCGCAATATGTGGGGTAAGCCTTTTGAAAGTGAGAAAGAAGCCTATGACGAGCTTTGTAGAGTAAGAGTTGAGTTCTATGACAAATTCAATTATTCGGATTATAATTTGACCTTTGCTCAGTATATGGAAGATATTTTTCTTCCGTATTACAAGCATACTGTTCAAGATTCTACATATCGAACAGCCATTATTCATTTTCAGTTTTTTATAGAAGTTTTTGGAAAGATGAAACTGCGTGATATTAGACCACGTGACTGCGAAAGGTTTCGCTTGAAATTGATTGCAGATTATTCTCCAAATTATGCAAAATGTGTATGGATAAGGTTTAAGCAGTGTCTCGGATATGCGGAGCGTATGGAATATATTAAAAACTTTCCATGTAAGGCTTTGGATAATCCGAAAGGAAAACGACCGGACACAAAGTTTTGGACTTTTGAAGAGTTCAAAAAAGTTCTAGCTACCTTTGATTTGACTGATTACGAGGATTTACATCGTTACACGACGACTTGGTTATATTATATGACTGGTGTGCGAGTGAGTGAGGGTTTTGCTCTTTTGTGGTCTGATTATGATAAGGAAAATAAAAAAATCTTTGTTCATGCGACTTTAGAAGCTCTAAAAGGTGGGATTTATAAACGTAAGGAGCAGACAAAGACTGAAGCAGGAATTAGGTTTGTTGATTTAGATGATGAAACTGTTAAAGTTCTTGAACGCTGGCGAGAAGTTCAAATTTCAAATTCTGATGATGATTTTATTCTGTCAAATTTGGCGAACCTATGGTAAAATCTACTCTGACTAGAATGTTAAAACGGCATGCTAAATTGGCAGGAATTCCTGAAATTACTGGTAAAGGATTAAGGCATAGCCATGATTCCTTTATGATAAATGTCCTTAAAAAAGATGTTCTATCCGTTTCTCAACGCTCTGGACGAGTAGACAAGGCAACTACTCTAAATACCTATTCTCATTTTTATAATGCTAACAAGCAAACAATAGGAGATGAGATAACTGATTTATTGCAAAAGGAGGGATTAAATTTGATACCCCCACAAACACCCCCACGGGAAAATGTAGAGAAGAAAAACGCTTAATAGCAAGGTTTATGAGTTTTATGCTCATATTACTCTTAAGTAATAAGGTATCCAATTTTAAAAAAGCCAAGTCTTTCGACTTGGTTTTTTGTAATTATTTCAGTTGTAACAATTTGTATTAAATAACGTATTCTTAAAATATAGTACCAACTCGAAGAAAAGATATGCTGGTAGGTCTTTACGCTTTTTTATATTTCTGCTATACTATTCTTAGTAAGGCGTGCATTTGCGCGCTCTTTTCTGTCTAAAAGTACTCTTCAGTGCTTTTTTATTGTTATAAAAATGGAGGGATTATGCTTTACATTTGGTCTTATTTGAAACGCTACCCCAAATGGTTGGTGCTGGATTTTGTGTCGGCCATCTTTTTTGTAGTGGTCAATCTAGGCCTGCCAACGGTTTTGGCGCGCATGATTGACGAAGGGATTAACCAAGGCAATCAGGAACGCCTGTATTTCTGGGGCTTTATCATGTTACTGGTTATTATCCTTGGGATTTTGGGGCGGATCGTCCTTTCCTATGCTGCTGGAAAATTAACGACCAGCATGGTGCGGGATATGCGAAATGATCTTTATGACAAGCTACAGGAGTATTCCCATCATGAGTACGAGCAGATTGGCGTTTCTTCGCTGGTGACGCGGATTACCAGTGATGCCTTTGTCCTTATGCAGTTTGCTGAGCAAACGCTCAAGATGGGAGCTATCACGCCTATCATGATGCTGTCGTCCATCCTTATGATTTTCCTGACCAGTCCGTCCATGGCTTGGATTGTGGCGATTTCAGTGCCTTTTTTGGCAATCGTAGTCTGGTATGTGGCAGTCAAGACGCGACCCCTGTCTGAAAAGCAGCAGAAGACGCTGGACAAGATCAACCAGTATGCTCGGGAAAATCTGACCGGTCTGCGGGTCATTCGAGCCTTTGCCCGTGAGGAATTTCAGGAAGAGCGCTTCGCTAATGAAAATGAAATCTATGCGGAAAATTCGAATCGTCTCTTTAAACTGACCGGTTTGACGGAGCCTCTCTTTGTGCAGATTATCATTGCTATGATTGTGGCCATTGTCTGGTTTGCTCTCAAGCCACTGGGTAGTGGCGAGCTGAAAATCGGGGATTTGGTTGCCTTTATCGAGTACAGTTTCCATGCCCTTCTGTCCTTCCTGCTCCTGTCTAGTCTCTTTACCATGTATCCACGGACGGCGGTTTCTAGCGAGCGGCTGAAGGAAGTCATGGATATGCCGATTTCCATCGATCCAAATGAGAATGGGATCACGGAAACTGCGACTCGTGGCTATCTGGAATTTGACAATGTAACCTTTGCCTATCCAGGTGAGACGGAAAATCCTGTCCTGCATAATATTTCTTTTAAGGCCAAGCCGGGGGAAACGATCGCCTTTATCGGCTCAACAGGCTCTGGGAAGTCTTCCTTGGTTCAGTTGATTCCGCGTTTCTATGATGTGACCTTGGGCAAAATTTTGGTGGATGGTGTGGATGTCCGCGCCTATAATCTAAAGGCCCTCCGTCAGAAGATTGGCTTTATTCCGCAGAAAGCTCTGCTATTTACCGGGACGATTGCTGAAAATATCCGCTATGGTAAGGAAGATGCTAGCTCTGAGGAGCTCAATCAAGCAGCAGATGTGGCTCAAGCTCGTGATTTTATCGAGAGCAGAGAAGAGCGCTTCGAGACGCATTTGGCTGAAGGTGGCAGCAATCTTTCTGGTGGTCAAAAGCAACGTCTGTCTATTGCGCGTGCGGTTGTCAAGGAACCAGACATTTATATCTTTGATGACTCCTTCTCGGCTCTGGACTACAAGACGGATGCGACTTTGCGCCGTCGACTCAAGGAAGTGACGCAGGATGCAACGGTTCTCATCGTGGCTCAGCGGGTTGGAACTATTATGGATGCGGATCAAATCATTGTCTTAGATAAGGGTGAGATCGTGGGTCGAGGCCGACATGAGGAGCTGATGGAAAATAATGCCATCTATCGCGAAATTGCCAATTCTCAGCTTAACAGCCAATCGTTAACAGAAGAATAGGAGGAAGAGATGAAAGAAAATAGTTTTGTCCGCTTATGGGGCTATCTAAAAGTCTATAAAGCTGCCGTGCTTCTTGCAGTCTTCCTCAAGATTGTCAGCGTGGTCATGAGTGTCCTAGAGCCTTTGTCCTAGGGCTTGCCATCACTGAGCTGACACAAAATCTGCTGGATATGGCAAGGGGAGTACCCGGTGCAGCCATCAATAGCAGCTATGTGGCTTGGATCATGCTGCTCTACTTTATTCGTGCCCTCTTTTATGAGATTGGTGCCTATTTCTCTAACTATTTTATGACCAATGCTGTGCAGAGCACCGTTCGCGATATGCGCAATGAGCTCAGTCGTAAAATCAATCGAATTCCTGTTTCCTACTTTGACAAGCACCAGTTCGGTGATCTGATTGGGCGCTTCACCAGCGATGTGGAGACCGTCTCAAATGCTCTCCAACAAAGCTTTTTGCAGGTGGTCAATGCCGTCATGACTCTTATTTTGGTCATCGGAATGGTTCTTTATCTGAATGTCCAGCTGGCCTTAATCGTTATCGTCAGCATTCCTCTGACTTATTTTGGAGCTAGATTTATCCTCAAAAAATCCCAGCCCTACTTTAAGCAGCAGGCGGATGTTTTGGGTGCTATGAATGGCTTCGTACAGGAAAATCTGTCTGGTTTCAATGTTCTCAAGCTTTATGGTCGGGAAGAGACTTCGGCTGAGGATTTTCGAGCTATTACTCAAAATTTGCAGGAAGTCGGCTTTAAAGCCAGCTTTATCTCAGGACTCATGATGCCTGTTCTTAATGGGATTTCAGATTTGACCTATCTTATTGTTGCTCTCTTGGGTGGTTTACAGGTTATTGCTGGTCAGCTGACCATCGGGAATATGCAAGCCTTTGTCCAGTACGTCTGGCAGGTCAATCAGCCTATTCAAAACCTCACCCAGCTGGCAGGACAGCTCCAGAGTGCCAAGTCTTCGCTGGATCGGATTTTTCAGATTTTGGATGAGCCAGATGAAGTCATGGATAATACCGTCCAGATAGACAAGGACTTGACTGGTCAAGTCAGCTTCAAAGATGTAGATTTCCAATATGTGGCAGACAAGCCGCTGATTCGCAACTTTAATCTGGAAGTCCAGCCGGGTGAAATGGTGGCTATTGTTGGGCCGACTGGAGCTGGTAAGACGACCTTGATCAATCTTCTCATGCGTTTCTACGATGTGACCAAGGGCTCTATCAGCGTGGATGGCCACGATATTCGCCAGCTATCCCGCCAAGACTATCGTAAGCAATTTGGTATGGTTCTGCAGGACGCTTGGCTTTATGAGGGGACTATCAAGGAAAATCTTCGATTTGGTAACCTTGATGCTACTGATGAGGAGATTGTGGAAGCAGCCAAATCAGCCAATGTGGACCACTTTATCCGTACCTTGCCAGGTGGCTACAATATGGAAATGAATCAGGAGTCTAGCAATATTTCGCTGGGTCAAAAGCAACTTCTGACGATCGCACGGGCTCTCTTGGCCGATCCTAAGATTTTAATTTTGGACGAGGCGACATCCTCAGTGGACACTCGTTTGGAGTTGTTGATTCAGAAGGCTATGAAAACTCTTATGCAGGGGCGGACGAGCTTTGTTATTGCTCACCGCTTGTCTACTATCCAAGAAGCAGACAAGATTTTGGTGCTCAAGTATGGGCAAATCATTGAGCAAGGCAATCACGAGTCGCTGCTAGCTGACAAGGGCTTCTATCATGACTTGTATATGAGCCAATTTTCAGATAAGAAAGAAGACTAGACATACAAAAAGAGGAAACTCAGCTGAGTTTCCTTTTTGATTTATAATTTGATGGAGTTTTACTTCAAAAACTTGTCGAGTGAAAAGTTGCTTAAAGATCTTCTACTTGAATGACGTGGGTTTCAAATTCGAGATTTGGCATGGCTGCTGCTAAATCCTGTTGAATGCGTTCAAGCGCTCCTAGACGCATTTGGATAGATGTATGGGCATTTCCTTGGATAATGAAAATGGCATTTTTGTGCTATCATCAAATTTATAAAGGTCGCTGTCACGGACATCAAGCCAAGCAAGGATGCCTTTTTCATCTCGATAGACATAGTCGGTCGGAGCTACGTGTTTTTCCTTGGATAAGATGGGGAGGAAAATATCGTCCTTCTGACTGACAGTAAACTCAATCTCATCACCGATTTTATCAAGGTCATGACCGCCGATAGCTAGGAGAGAATGCAAGGATTCTACATTATAAATATCAATGATGCTGTTGATCTTTGGAATGGAGCCACGGTGTTGGATATTGCGGATCAGAGCGGGTACAGTTGGTGGGTTCTTTTTAACACTGCGCCCCACTTTCTGCAGCAGATCACAGTAGCCTTGGATAGTCGGATGGTCAGTGATTTCTGATAGATTGCAGTTCAAAGCCCAGTTTTCTGCTTCCTTCTGTTTTTGGAGAAAGGCTTCTGATAAAGGTGCTTGGGGATCGACGTTTCTAGCAATGCCAAGGACGACACTTGTGATGCCAAGTTCTGCTAAACTTTTATCAATGGTAAATTTCATCTTAGACGGACCTCCATTTTTTACCATCATTATACCTTTTTCTAGGGCTTTTTACAATGAAAAATAGTGTGGAATAAGGAGAAAAGGAAGGGAAGTAGCAGAATTCCGATGATAAAAGTATGCCATTTCCAGTAGATACGGATTAAGCCAGCGGTTTCTCGGATCCATGCAGAAGGAAGAAAATAGAAGGCTGTGCGAGAACCAATACTGCGGCCTTTGAGACCAACTTGTTTCATATAGATGCCAGCACGTAGCGCGTGGAAAGAATTTGTGACTAGGACAACTCGATCTTGCTCCAATCCTTGTGCGAGCATGAGCTCTTTACTGAATATGAGATTTTCAAGCGTAGTACGAGATTTATTTTCGAGGAAAATACTGTCAGCTGGGACTCCTTTTTCCATCAAATAACCTGCCATAGCCTCTGCTTCGGAAATCCACTCGTCGTCTCCCTGACCGCCAGAGACAATGATGACTGGCTTCCGATTAAATTTCTCATAGATGGCTATTCCTTTATCCAAGCGCTGAGCCAGCAGGGGAGGCACCTTGTCTCCAAACAATCCTGCACCGAGGATAATAATAGTCTGAGGCTCTTTCTTAACTGGAAAAATATTTAAAAAGAATGCGTAGATGATATAGGAAAGATAGAGAAGGGTTCCGTAAAATAGTAGCAAATCAGCGAAGGAAATCAAAATTGCAAGAAATGACCGAGGAGCAAGAAAATGCAGTAAAGCAAGTCCCACGATTGCTAGGCCGTAGAGAAGGGATAGGAGATTGGCTAGTCTGAGTCCCTCTAGCTGTAGCATTTGGCGACCATTAAAAATCAAATAAGCAGTAGAAGCGAAAATACTAATAGGAATTGCTAAAAGCAGGATATAAAAGCTAATCATAGCTGGTGTATAACCAATAAATCGCTCAAGACTAACAATCGTAAGCCCAGCTAAAACAATTCCCATCATCATAAGAGTGAAGGTCAGGAGATAAGCATTGAATAAACTTCTAGGTTCCCGATAGACTAAAAAAGTAAAGATAGCAGCAGGAATGAGCCAGATTAGATGAAGTAACATATTAAAACCTCGCAAATGAACTTATAACTAGTATAGCATAAGTCCATCTAACAAAAAAGGAATTACGTATATGATATAAATCGAAAACGAATAAGAGTAATTTGTAATAAATCGAATAAAATTTCGTGATTTTATTGGGTTGAGAGAAGGCAATTTTTATTTCAAAATCCTTGCAATGAGTGGTGTTTATCGGTATAATGGAAAAATCTTAAAAAGACTGGAGATGACGATGATAAAAAAAGGATCCTTGACCGGTTTGCTTTTATTTGGAATGTTTTTCGGAGCCGGTAACCTGATTTTTCCACCTCAATTGGGTTTGGAATCTGGTCAAAATTTCTGGCCAGCTATTGGAGGTTTTGTCCTATCGGGCGTCGGTATTGCTATTCTAACCTTGATTATAGGTACTTTAAATCCTAAGGGTTATATTGATGAAATCTCGAAAAAGATTGCCCCTTGGTTTGCGGTAGTTTACTTGGTAGCCCTTTATCTTGCAATTGGTCCCTTTTTTGCCATTCCTCGGACGGCGACCACTGCATTTTCTGTCGGGATTGAGCCCATGTTGCCCGCAGGTTCTCATGCCATTTGGCTTTTTGGGTTTACGCTGGTTTATTTTGCCTTAGCCTATCTGATTGCACTCAATCCATCAAAAGTTTTGGATACTATCGGTCGTTATTTAACGCCAATCTTTGCCCTATTGATTGTAGTTTTAGTTGTATTAGGCGCTGCCAAATATGGTTCCACTGCTCCTCAAGGAGCAACAGCGGAATATGCTGCTTCAGCTTTCGGCGCAGGATTCCTTCAAGGCTACAATACTCTGGATGCCTTAGCTTCTGTTGCTTTTAGTGTGGTCGCCGTGACAACCCTCAATCAGCTTGGTTTCAAGAATAAAAAGGAATATATTTCTACTATTTGGGTCGTGGGTATTCTTGTGGCACTTGGCTTTAGCGTTCTTTATATTGGCCTTGCCTTTCTTGGAAATCACTTCCCACTTAATCTAGCGAATTTGCCGAAAGGAGCAAATGTGGGAGCCTCTGTTTTGTCTTCCGCAACTCAGGCCATCTTTGGGCCGATGGCTCAAGTTTTCCTAGCAATTATGGTAACGGTGACTTGTTTTACAACAACAGCTGGACTTATCGTCTCAACTGGCGAATTTTTCCATAATACCTTCCCGAAAGTATCTTATAAGGTGTATGCGACCATTTTTACGCTAGTTGGTTTCGCTATTGCAAATCTTGGTTTAAATGCTATTATCCAGTATTCAATTCCAGTTCTGGAAATTCTTTATCCTATTACCATTACGATTGTGATGATTGTCATGGTCAATCGCTTTTTGCCACTTTCTAAACCAGGGATGCAGTTGACCATCGCAGTGGTGACCCTGATTGCTTTTGCTAGCATTTTGGGACGACAATTCAAGCCAACTGCCATTCTCAATCTGGTTAATGCTCTGCCATTTGCTCAAGCTTCTCTACCTTGGTTGCTGCCGGCTCTGGTTGGAATCTTGCTCTCTCTCCTTTTGCCAAACAAGCAAAAAAGTGACGCTTTTGAATTTGAAGCATAAGAAGAAAATTCACCACAGTGTGGTGGATTTTTTTTGACTCATTGTCAATTATAGTAGGGAATTTATGGCGAAGGAATTCAAGCTGTTTTTTTATGAGCAATAAGACAATATAAGCATTTTATAAGATAGATTTAAGAGAAATTTTAACTATTTCTTATCTCCATTTAATCTTAGGAGATTATACTAAAGTCATCAAAAAAACAAACCTAAAGGAGAATCTTATGAAATTCAATCCAAATCAAAAGTATACTCGCTGGTCAATCCGCCGTTTAAGCGTAGGTGTGGCTTCCGTCGTAGTTGCCAGTGGTTTCTTTTTGCTAGTTGGTCAACCAAACACTGTACACGCAGATGTTCTCACTTCAACCCCTGCTCAAGTTCTTCAAACAGATTCATCATCACTAGAAAAGAATGAGTTGCCAGAGACAGTTGTAAAAGAAGGAGTGGATTCAGCTCTTCCTGAAAATCAGTCAGCTCCAAAGGAAGTAGTTGATGAAACTAATTCTTCAGACAAGTCTAGCCTAGCTCCTAAGGAAGAAGTTGCAAAACCAAAAGAAGAAGAGGCTATGTCGGAAGTTAACGAACCAAAAGAAGAAAAGGTTATGTCGGAAGTTAACGAACCAAAAGAAGAAGCTAAGCCAGTAGCAACTCATGATGCAGTTTCAAAACAAGATCGTGAAGCGACTACTCCTCAATCAGTAACAACTCCAGAGGAAGTTAAAAAAGGCGTTGCTGAGAATACTAAAGATACAGTAGACGTTCAAGCCAGCTACCTAGAAAAAGCGAATGTTCCTGGTCCATTCTTGGCGGGTGTTAACCAAGTTATTCCGTATGAAGCTTTCGGAGGAGATGGTATGTTGACGCGCCTCTTGCTCAAATCTTCTGACAAGGCACCTTGGTCAGACAATGGAACAGCTAACAATCCAGCCCTCTTGCCACTTGAAGGCTTGGCCAAAGGTCAATACTTCTACGAAGTGGATTTGAACGGCAATACTACAGGTAAAGACGGGCAAACCCTTCTCGACCAACTTCGCGCTAACGGAACTCACACTTACCAAGCTACTGTCAAGGTCTATGGTGCCAAAGATGGCAAAGCAGATTTAAGCAATCTTGTTGCGACAAAAAATGTAACTGTTAACTTGAACGGCCTTGTTTCAAAAGAAGCAGTCAAAGACTCAGTCACTAAAAATATCAAAGACCATATTGATGTCCCAGCTAGCTACTTAGAAAAAGCGAATGTTCCTGGTCCATTCTTGGCCGGTGTTAATCAAGTCATTCCGTATGAAGCTTTCGGTGGAGATGGTATGTTGACGCGTCTCTTGCTCAAATCTTCTGATAAGGCACCTTGGTCAGATAATGGTTCAGCGAACAATCCAGCCCTCTTGCCACTTGAAGGCTTGGCCAAAGGTCAATACTTCTACGAAGTGGATTTGAACGGCAATACTACAGGTAAAGACGGGCAAGCTCTTCTTGACCAACTTCGTGCTAACGGAACTCACAGTTACCAAGCGACTGTCAAAGTCTATAGTGCTAAAGATGGAAAAGCAGATTTAACCAATCTCGTAGCTACAAAAAATGTAACTGTTAACTTGAACGGCCTTGTTTCAAAAGAAGCAGTCAAAGACTCAGTCACTAAAAATATTAAAGACCATATCGACGTTCCGGCCAGCTATTTAGAAAAAGCAAATGTTCCTGGTCCATTCTTGGCGGGTGTTAACCAAGTCATCCCGTATGAAGCTTTCGGAGGAGATGGTATGTTGACGCGCCTCTTGCTCAAATCTTCTGACAAGGCACCTTGGTCAGACAATGGAACAGCTAACAATCCAGCCCTCTTGCCACTTGAAGGCTTGGCCAAAGGTCAATACTTCTACGAAGTGGATTTGAACGGCAATACTACAGGTAAAGACGGGCAAACCCTTCTCGACCAACTTCGCGCTAACGGAACTCACACTTACCAAGCTACTGTTAAGGTTTATGGTGCTAAAGATGGAAAACCAGATTTGACAAATCTTATCGCGACTCGTCAAGTAACGATTCAGCTTCGTGGAAAAGAAATGGCTACAATACCATCTCAAGAAGGTCAAATGAATATGAAACCTTCTACAACACCATCTCAAGAAGGTCAAATGAATATGAAACCTTCTACAACACCATCTCAAGAAGGTCAGATGAATAAGAAGCCTTCTGCAACAGATTCTATGAGTACAGCTGAGGGTACGAAGGAAGTAGATCATCGCATGACTGATGTGAAGGGGGAACACCCAACTTCTAAGCCGATGGCAGATACGATGAAAAAAAATGATAAGCCTACGTTACCAAAAACTGGTGAAGCTCAAACAGCTACAGCTACCATTGGTTTCTTAGGACTAGCTTTGGCAGGAATTCTTAGCCTTCTAGGTTTGAAAGAAAAACAAAAAGATTAAGGTTCAAATCATTTAAAAATTACTAAAAATAGTGTTATACTAAAGCCAGTATAACACTGTTTTTATCAGGAGATTGGCAAATGGGAAAGACAATTTTACTCGTTGATGATGAGATGGATATTCTAGATATTCAAAAACGCTATCTTATGCAGGATGGCTACCATGTTTTAGTGGCTCGAGATGGCGTGGAGGGGTTGGATCTTTTCAGAAAGAAATCTGTTGACCTGATCATCACGGACATCATGATGCCGAATATGGACGGTTATGACTTTATCAGTGAGGTTCAGTATATAGCACCTGATCAGCCTTTTCTTTTTACAACGGCTAAGACTAGCGATCAAGACAAAATTTACGGTTTGAGCTTAGGAGCAGATGATTTTATAGCCAAACCTTTTAGTCCGCGTGAGCTAGTTCTAAGGGTCAATAATATCTTGCGCCGACTGCATCGTGGAGGCGAGATCGAACAAATTGAGCTCGGTGATTTGGTGATGAATCATGCGGTTCATGAGGCTCGCATCGGAGAGCATTTTTTGGAATTAACAGTGAAATCCTTTGAACTGCTCTGGATTTTAGCTAGTAATCCTGAGAGAGTTTTTTCAAAGACGGAGCTTTACGAAAAGGTGTGGCAGGAAGACTTCGTAGATGATACCAATACCCTTAATGTTCATATACATGCTCTGAGACAGGAATTGACCAAGTATGCCAGTTCAGACACTCCTGCCGTCAAAACTGTCTGGGGTCTGGGGTATAAAATGGAAGGAGCACGAGGTATAAAATGAAATTAAAAAGTTACATTCTAGTAGGGTACCTAATTTCTAGCTTACTAACGATTTTACTCGTTTTCTGGGCAGTCCAGCGAATGTTGATTGTAAAAAGTGAAATTTATTTCCTAGTTGGAATGACCTTGATTGCTAGTTTCATAGGAGCGGCAGTCAGTCTCTTTCTTTTATCGCCAGTATTTTCTTCCCTTCGGCATCTGAAAAAACAGGCTCAGAATATTGCTGACAAGGATTTTAGTACAGAGATTGACGCCAAGGGCCCTATCGAATTTCAAGAGTTGGGTCAGGCTTTTAACGATATGTCGCATAATTTGCAAGAAACGTTTGAATCGCTTGATGAAAGTGAACGAGAAAAAGGAATGATGATTGCCCAGCTTTCTCATGATATTAAAACTCCCATTACCTCTATTCAGGCGACTGTGGAGGGGATTTTAGATGGAGTGATCGAAGAAGAGGAGCAGATTCATTACTTGACCACGATTAGCCGTCAGACAGAGCGCTTGAATAAATTGGTGGAAGAGTTGGATGTTTTGACTCTTAATGCCCAGCCTCGAATAGAATCAGATGGAGAAGCTGAAATAGTCTTTCTAGACCAGCTATTGATTGAGGTCATGAGTGAATTTCAACTATTGATTGAGCAAGAGGAGCGAGACATCTACATTCAAGTGTCTCCTGAGTCAGCGAAAATTAAGAGCCATTACGATAAACTTTCTCGTATCTTGGTCAACTTGCTAAATAATGCCTTTAAGTATTCAGACCCTGGAACTAAAATTGAGGTCGTGGCTCAATTAACTGAGCAAATCTTGACAATAAGTGTGAAAGATGAAGGACAGGGTATTGCTCCTGAGGATTTGGATAAGATTTTCAAACGCCTTTATCGTGTGGAAACATCTCGTAATATGAAGACAGGCGGGCATGGTCTGGGTCTTGCTATTGCGCGTGAACTGGCTCATCAGCTGGGTGGAGAAATAATGGTTGAAAGCCAGTGTGGCCTAGGAAGCACTTTTACATTTACTCTCAACTTAACATAAATCCACAGAAATTAGTAAACGCTTTCAATTCTTGGTTTAGCAAAGATAAAACCAAATTCAAGTTTTTCAAATCGATCTCCCTATTTTTAGGGGGATTTTTATTTTATACTATAGTCAGAAAAATGATCGAGAGGTTTTTGAAATGGCAACAAGTTTTTTGTTCTTTATTTCTGTTTTTCTGGCGGGGATTCTTTCCTTTTTCTCCCCTTGTATCTTACCGCTGATGCCAGTCTATGTGGGGATTTTGCTGGATTCGGATCAGCCGAAAACGGTTCGGTTTATGGGAAAAGAGATTTCCTGGTATGGATTGGCTAAGACGCTCTGCTTTATAGCAGGTCTATCTACTGTATTTTTGGTTTTGGGCTATGGAGCTGGCGCTCTAGGGCAAGTCCTCTATGCCCCTTGGTTTCGCTATCTTTTGGGTGGCATTGTCATTCTACTGGGAATCCACCAGATGGGAATCATCAATATCCAGCGGCTGCAAAAGCAAAAGAGCATCCAACTTAAAAAGAATAGTAAAAGAAGTGAGTTTCTTAACGCTTTTCTCTTGGGTATCACCTTTAGTTTTGGTTGGACGCCCTGTGTAGGACCTGTTCTGAGCTCGGTTTTAGCAATTGCAGCTTCTGGCGGTAACGGCGCTCTTCAGGGAGGCTTACTTATGTTGGTTTATACACTAGGATTAGCACTTCCATTTCTAGCTATGGCTTTGGCTTCTGGCTGGGTATTACAGCGCTTTACCAAACTCAAACCTCATATGGGAACACTTAAAAAAATCGGTGGAGCACTCATCATTCTCATGGGAATTTTGCTAATGCTAGGAAATCTAAACGCTTTAGCATCATTATTTTGATAAATATTATATAATTAAAGGAGAAATATCATGAAAAAAATCGCTACCCTTACAATGGCTACTCTTAGTATCTTTGCCTTGGCTGCTTGCTCCAGTCAAAAGTCAAATTCAGACATGAAAAAGATGGATGACAGCAGCATGATGAAGAAAGAGGATATGAAAAAAGACGACATGAAGAAGGAGGATATGAAAGACTCCAGCATGTCTGATGATAAAATGAAAAAGGATGATATGAAGGACTCTTCTATGATGTCCGACAGCAAGTCTGACATGAAAGATGACATGAAATCCAGTGATTCAAGTATGAAGGATGAGATGAAAGATTCATCTGAAATGTCATCTGAAAAATAAAGTTATCAATAAGGGTGGAAGTCGTCAGTTTTGTCGGCTTTCTCCTTATTTTGAAAGGAAAGAAAATGATGAAGAAACTATCGATTTTGACTGCCAGTCTGCTTTGTGTCGGCTTATTGGGAGCTTGCTCAAATCAGCAAATGAATTCGGAAGCTTCTAAAAATGATAAAAGTTCCATGACTAGTAAGGCAAATTCTAATCAAGCTACAAAGATGGCCAAGGACTTTAGTCTGCAAGGAGTGGACGGCAAGACCTACAAGTTGTCTGATTTCAAAGGCAAGAAAGTCTATCTAAAATTTTGGGCTTCTTGGTGCTCTATCTGTCTATCCACTCTTGGAGATACCAATGACTTGGCTAAGGAGCAGTCTGGAAAAGATTATGTTGTCCTGTCGGTAGTGTCTCCGACTTTTAACGGAGAAAAGTCTGCTGATGATTTTAAGAAATGGTACAAGTCTTTGGATTACAAAGACTTCCCAGTTCTCATGGATACCAAGGGAGAATTACTGAAAGAATACGGTATTCGCTCGTATCCATCTGCTCTCTTTATCAATAGTGATGGCTCACTTGCTAAAACTCATGTGGGCTACATGAGTAAGGAAGATATTGAGAAAACACTAAAGGAAATCAAGTAGAAAGGAGCAATGAACATGGAAGGCAAATGGAAGATTTTTCTGATTCTGGTTGGCTTGCTTGCCTGTTTTGGTCTATTTTTCTTAATCAAGGGCTCCATGTCTATTAACCCATCTCAGGCCAATATTGAGCAAATCAAGAAAGCCTCTATGAGCAAGACAGAAGTGACTAAACAGAAGAAAGAAGATGTCAAGGAAGAGGACAAGCGGGAGATTTATCTGGCTGGCGGCTGTTTTGGGGAGTAGAAGAGTACTTTTCTCGCGTGCCAGGTGTAATAGATGCAGTATCAGGCTATGCAAATGGTAAGGGCGACACGACCAAGTATGAATTGGTCTCCCAAACTGGCCATGCCGAGACTGTTCACATCACTTACAATGCCAAGAAAATTTCGCTAAAAGAAATTCTGCTGCATTATTTCCGCATTATTGATCCAACTTCTAAAAACAAGCAGGGAAATGATCAGGGTACCCAGTACCGGACAGGTGTTTATTATAAGGATGAAGCAGATTTGAATACCATCAATCGAGTTTTTGATGAAGTTGCTAAGAAATATGATAAGCCTTTAGCTGTTGAAAAAGAACCTCTAAAAAACTTTATCAAAGCAGAAGATTACCATCAGGATTACCTAAAAAAGAATCCTAATGGATATTGCCATATCGATGTCAATCAAGCTGCTTACCCTGTTATCGAAGCTAGCCGCTATCCTAAGCCTAGCGATGAAGAGATTAAGGCTAAGCTCTCGCCAGAAGAATACGCAGTTACACAAAAGAATGACACAGAGCGGGCTTTTTCTAATCGCTATTGGGATAAGTTTGATGCTGGTATCTATGTGGATGTGGTGACAGGCGAGCCTCTCTTTTCATCAAAGGATAAATTTGATTCAGGCTGCGGTTGGCCGAGTTTCACACGCCCTATCAGTCCTGATGTTGCGACTTACAAAGAAGACAAGAGCTTCAATATGACTCGAACAGAAGTTCGTAGTCGGGTTGGAAATTCCCATCTGGGCCATGTTTTCACAGACGGTCCTAAGGATAAGGGAGGCTTGCGCTATTGTATTAATAGTTTGTCAATCAAGTTCATTCCAAAAGCTGATATGGAGGAGAAGGGCTACGGCTATCTGTTGGATTATGTTTAAGAGCATTTTGATTGAAAATTTGCTATAATAAATCCAGTAAAAATAAGGAGTTGAATCTTGTGTATTCAATCATGATTGTAGAGGATGAGTATCTGGTAAGACAGGGAATTGCGTCCTTGGTAGACTATGAACAGTTTAGCATGCAAGTCATTGACCAGGCTGAAAATGGAATAGAAGCTTGGCAGAAATTTCAGGAAAATCCTGCTGACATCCTGCTGACCGATATCAATATGCCACAGATGAATGGCCTTGAACTGGCCAAGCTAGTCAGGTACCAGGCTCCTAAGTGCCATATCGTTTTCCTGACAGGCTATGATGATTTTGACTATGCTCGGACAGCTATTAAGCTAGGTGCAGATGACTATCTTCTCAAGCCATTTTCCAAGGATGATGTTGAGGAGATGTTGGCCAAGGTGCAGACCAAACTTGATAAGGAACGTAAAAGAGCTCAGATTCAAAACTTGGTCGATCAGGGACAGCACTCTGAGTTGGAAGAGGCAATTCATGCGCGTCTTGCTGATTCAGAGTTAAGTCTGAAAAGTTTGGCATTTCAATTGGGGTTTAGTCCATCCTACCTCAGCGTTCTTATCAAAAAAGAGTTAGGCTTGCCCTTTCAAGATTATCTGATTCAAGAGCGGATGAAAAAAGCAAAACTCTTACTCCTGACTACAGATTTGAAGATTTATGAAATAGCAGAGCAGGTAGGTTTTGACGATATGAACTATTTTTCTCAGCGCTTCAAGCAGGTGGTCGGGCTGACGCCTCGGCAGTTTAAAAAAGGAGAGGAGAAATGAAACGCTATCCGCTTCTTATCCAGTTGATTGTCTATATTTTTCTGCTGGTCCTTTTACTCTTGGGGTTTGTTGGGAGTCTCTACTATCAGACTAGCTCGCAGACTATTCGGCAGCTGACAGAGCGGACGACGCGTAATAGCATGGAGCAAAGCGGGCAGTTCATTGCTTCCTATTTGCAAAAATTAAAACAAACCACCTCCACACTGAGCAAGGAAGAAACGATTCGTAAGTTTGCTCAGAATCAAGAAAGCAGCGAAACGTCAGTGCAAGCTTTGATGAAAACCATTATTGAGACAGATCCGGATTTGGTGTCGGCAGTACTGGTTACCAAGGACGGGCGCGTGGTCTCAACAGATTCTCAAATTAGTATGCAGACATCTTCTGATATGATGAATGAAAAATGGTATCAGGAAGCTGTTCATACCAAAGCCATGCCTGTCTTGACTCCTGCTCGCAAGGAATCTCTGTCATCTGAGAAGGAGAAGTGGGTTGTTTCTGTCACTCAGGAAGTAGTGGATGAAGCAGGGCAGAATCTCGGGGTTTTACGTTTGGATATTGGATATAAGAGTCTCAAAGCCTATCTGGATCGGCTTCAGCTAGGAAAGAAGGGTTTTAGCTTTATTGTCAATAGCCATCATGAATTTGTCTATCATCCTAAGAAGAGTGTTTATTCCTCTAGTCAGGAAATGAAAGCTATGCAGCCCTATATCTCGGTCAAGGACGGTTATGCAGACCAGAAGCAGGCTTTTGTCTATCAGATTGACATTTCAGATAGTGATTGGACTTTAATTGGTGTTGCCTCATTAGAGCAATTGCAGATGCTTCAGTCACAGATGCTTTATTCTTTTGTAGGAATGGGCCTTTTAGCACTCCTGCTGTGCTTGACTGGTATTTGGTTTGTTCTGCGTTTGTGGATTAAGCCTCTGCAGAATCTACAATCAGTCATTCTGAAGATTGGGGCAGGCGACTCAAATCTGCGTGCAGAAGCTAAGGGTTCTCCAGAGTTGGTTGACTTGGCTCAGCAGTTCAATAAAATGCTGGATCAGATTGAACAACTGATGGAAGCTGTCAAGACTGAAGAACAAAATGTCCGCCGCTATGAGCTCCGAGCTCTCTCGGCTCAAATCAACCCCCATTTCCTTTATAATACCTTGGATACGATTGTCTGGATGGCTGAGTTTAATGACAGCAAGCGTGTTGTTGAGGTAACAAAATCACTCGCCCAGTATTTCCGCTTGGCACTCAATCAAGGGCATGAACAGATTTCTCTCAAAGATGAGATTGACCACGTTCGTCAGTATCTTTTTATCCAGAAGCAACGCTATGGCGACAAGCTCCAGTATGCGATTGAAGAGGATGAATCTATAGCTGATTATAAACTTCCCAAGCTGGTACTTCAGCCTTTGGTTGAAAATGCCATCTACCATGGCATCAAAGAAATTGACCGACAGGGCATGATTCGGGTGACGTCGAAAGCAGAAGAGGGGCAACTGATATTGTCTATCTATGATAACGGCCGCGGCTTTGATCTCCAAAATTCAGTGGACAAGACTCTCCCTCGCTTAGGTGGTGTCGGTCTAAAAATGTCGATCAACGTTTGAGGTTGCAGTTCGGAGACGACTATCATATGGAAATTCAGTCTGAAGCAGATATATTCACCCAGATTTGTCTTTATTTGCCGCTAGTAACAGATGCTTAAGTTCGCTATCCTTCAGTACTCAAGCCGGAAAATTTCCGGCTTTTTTTCTTGTTTAGGAGCAAAATAGTGTTTTTACAGACGGCTTCTTCGATAAATGATACAAGAATGAGGATAGTGTAGCAAAATGTGGAAAAATTTAAATCGTTTGTTATAATAATATTGAAAACACATCTTAAAGGAGGTTGGGATGGAGTCTGGTTTATTTTTTGTTTCGGTCTTTTTGGCTGGAATTCTCTCGTTTTTCTCACCCTGTATCTTTCCCTTGTTACCAGTCTATATAGGGATATTGCTGGATGAAGAAGATCCTAGAGAAGTCAAGTTTTTAGGCAGAAAGATTGCTTGGACTGGTCTGATCAAGACCTTGTGTTTCATTGCTGGAATTTCTTTAGTTTTCTTTTTACTAGGCTTTGGTGCAGGATTCTTAGGCAGAGTGATTTACGATGAGAAATTCCGTTATCTGATGGGGATTATCATCATTTTGCTCGGAATTCACCAGATGGAGCTGATTAATATCAGGCAGTTACAATTCCAGAAAAATGTGGAATTTAAGAAAAACAGTCGTCGGAATGATTTTCTTTCAGCCTTTTTGCTTGGTATTAGTTTCAGTTTTGGTTGGACGCCTTGTATTGGCCCTGTCCTTAGTTCGGTTCTGGCTCTAGCTGCCTCTGGAGGAAATGGAGCTATCCAAGGAGCGCTCCTAACATTGGTTTATACTTTGGGAATGGCCTTACCATTTCTCATCTTAGCTTTAGCTTCTAGCTTCGTTATGCGGTATTTTTCAAAAATCAAACCCTATATGGGGCTGATGAAAAAAATCGGAGGAGCCTTAATTATTTTCATGGGAATCCTTCTCATGCTCGGTCAGTTAAATGCTTTATCAGGAATTTTGGGATAAAAGGAGAAAAAGATGAAAAAAATTCTTTCGCTAGTTGTTGCTTCGATAGCTTTTCTGACACTATCAGCTTGTTCATCTGATGAAAAGGGGATGGATAGTCAAAGCCAGTCCAGTACAAGTGTCCAATCGCAGGTTGCAGTTGGCCAGGAGGCACCGGACTTCACTCTCCAGTCAATGGATGGAAAAACGGTCAAACTTTCTGATTATCGTGGCAAAAAAAGTCTATCTGAAATTCTGGGCTTCTTGGTGCGGACCTTGTAAGCGAAGCATGCCAGAATTGGTCGAATTAGCTGGTAAAAAAGACCGTGATTTTGAAATATTGTCTATTGTAGCACCGGGTCTCCAAGGAGAGAAGTCTGTTGAGGACTTCCCAAAATGGTATCAAGAACAAGGATATAAGGATGTGCCCGTTCTATTTGACACGTCTGGTGCAATCTTCCAAGCCTATCAGGTTCGCAGTATTCCAACAGAAATCCTTATTGATAGCCAAGGAAAAATTGGGAAGATTCAATTTGGAGCAATCAGCAACGAAGAAGCAGAAAAGGCCTTTAAGGAAATGAAATAAAATAAAAAAGAATGGATGTAAAAATCCATTCATTTCATTTTGTTCTGATTAAGCACTAGCGCCAGATGTTGCATCGGCATCTCCACCGCCGTGACCACCGCCAGTATCTGAAGCACCAGAAGTGGCGTCGGCTGCTGCAGCCGCAGGAGCAAAAGGACCGCTTCCTCCAACCAAGCGTTGACCAGTTGTTTTTAGGTACCAATCTAGCCAAGGTTGGAAGTTGAAGACGATTTCGTTGATACCAGCGTAAGATCCGTCAGGATAGTACATTGCTTGGTAGTTGTGGGTATTGATAACACCTGCTGGTGAGCCCGGCACGATTGTACGAACGTACTCTTGATCACCGTTACGAAGAACACCAACTACCCATTCTACGTTCTTCATGCGGGCAGCAGGAAGAGAGTTGTGTAGAGTTGAGAGACGGCCACCTGATTGGGATGGTACACGTTTGGCAAACATAGTGTCTGGATCTTGATGAGCGTTGTTATAGTAAAGGAACTGGTTGTTATCATCAGCATAAGTCAATTCAAACGGCATAGCCTTTAAGAACATGTCGATTTGGTTAACAGTCAGGATACCATGGTCAAGCTTGACATAGGTATCGCCAGAAACAGCACCGACAGCTTTGCAGCTTTTTCTACCCATTCTGGATCGTCAGGGTCAACTTCTGTGATGGTTGTTGCGATTGGGTTCGTGACATCTAAGTCTTCAGGAGCAATTGGTTTAGGTTTTTTCAATTTTGAGACTACCTCAACATATTTAACAAAGTTATCTAAGCAAGATTCAAGGAATTTAACAGTTCCTTCGTTTGTGATGTTGCCTTCATTATCGAAGGCTTCTTTCGCTTTACCAAGAAGGAATTCATTTCCTGGTAAAGTATAAGCATTGACACCTGGAGCATCCAAGATCTTACGCAAATGTACTTGGGCACGAGACGTTCCTTGGTCGTAGTAAGAAGCTCCTACAATCATGACAGGCTTGCTTTCAAATGGGTGAACCTCATAAGAAAGCCATTCGAGGACGCTCTTGAGAGCTGCTGTAATGGTGTGGTTGTGCTCAGGAGTGGCAATGATGACACCATCAGCGCGCGTGATGCGATTGTACAAAAGGCGCAGCTGGAAAGATTCGTCCCATTTCTCATCTTGATTAAAGAGCGGAACTTCATCAATTTCCAAAACTTCTAATTCAAATTTCAGTTTAAATTGTTTTCTGATGAATTCTAGTAATTTACGGTTGTATGATTGGTCTGCATTTGAGCCGACAAGTCCAACAAATTTCATGTGATTCTTTCCCTTCTAGTTCTTACAATTTTTCCCAGTCAAAGTTTTCAGCTTCTTGATGAAGAAGTGCTTGGGCACTTGATAACTTTTCTGTAATTTTAACAAACAAACGGAAGTCATCAAAAAGAGCGTCCAATTTTTGAATGGTTTCGAGGTCAATCAAGTCTCCATTTTTATCGAAGGCTTGAAGTGAGTGAGAAAGTAGGAATTCAGAACCTGGCATAACAGAAGCCTTGAGTTCTGGCGAATCCAAAATTTGACGGAGTTGTAGTTGGGCACGAGATGAGCCCAGAGTTCCATAAGAGGCTCCTGTAATCATAACTGGTTTACCAAGTAATGGATAGATACCGTAAGACAACCAAGCCAAGGCACTCATAAGAACAGCGGGAATAGAGTGGTCATATTCAGGCGTTCCAATGATAACACCATCAGCAGCTTCGATTTTCGCAGCGATTTCTTTAACGATCTCTGGAACTTGCATATCAGACGGTTTGTTGAAAATAGGAATATCTTTGATTTCAATCAACTCGATTTCTGCTTTATCAGCGAAATGCTTTTGCATGTACTGAAGGAGTTGGCGGTTGGTTGATTTCTTTGAGTTTGTACCAACTAGACCGATAAATTTTAACATAGTAGGTTCCTTTCTGGATTTAGGATAAGATTTCTGGGCTGAGACCAGATGAATAAAAAATTTGATGATTTTCTGTAATAACGAAAGCTTCGATTCCATTTTCTTGTTCGACTTTCTCTAAGATGGAAGTAGGGCTCTCCCCGAATAAACGGGTCGTCCATATTTCACCATCGACGGACTTTGATGAAACAATCGTGAGACTAGCTAGTTGATTGTCAATTGGGTAGCCTGTGGTGCGGTCAAATATGATGATAAACCCTGCCATCTACCTGCAGTTTTCTTTCATATATCCCTGAAGTCACGACAGACTGATTCTGAACGGACAGAAGAGCTAGGTTGTTTCCACGTGGCAAGCTTGGATTTTGAATGCCAATGCGCCAGTAACGATTATTCTTTTCATTTAGACCGATGGTTAAGATATTTCCACCAAGATTGATGAGGGCAGAAGTAACGCCTTGTCTCCGTAAGAACGCAGCGATTTTATCTGCAATATAACCTTTTGCAAGGGCGCCTAAGTCGATTTTCATGCCTTCCATTGTCAGAAAAACACTGGAGGCGGTTGCATCTAACTCGATACACTCAGGGTCAGTGAGTGACAGTGCTTGCTTGATTTCTTCTGGACTGGGAACTTTTGCATCTGCAAAGCCAATTCGCCAAGTTTGAATCAGGGGTCCCAAGGTAATATTGAGATGACTGTCTGGAGCGAGACTATGTTTTTTTCCCAACTCAATCAACTCAAACAAATCAGGATGGACACAAACGGGATGTTTACCGGCAGCGTGATTGATTTGCATGAGCTCAGAGCTGTCATCATTTGCACTAAAGCGCTTTTCATACAATCTTAGGAGAGAAAATACCTGGTCTAAAAGACTGTCGGCATTTTCATGGAGAATCGAAATAGTGATAGTCGATCCCATTAAATGGATGGATCTAGAAATAAGATCCACTTTTATCACAACCTTCCCTATTAAATTTCTTAATCTTCTCTATTAGTATAACAGAAAGATACCGTTTTCACAATTGTAAATATATAATATTTTCAGAAAAATTGAAATTTTTTGTTTAAAATAAAAGTTATTTGCCAAATTTAAAAAATTCTGAGCATATATCTTGTAAACGCTAACAGATACATGGTATACTAGTTTGGTAAATTAAATTTAAAGGTGGATTATTCTATGAGTAAAATCGTTGTAGTTGGTGCTAACCACGCTGGTACAGCTTGTATTAATACGATGTTGGACAACTTTGGTCATGAAAATGAAATTGTGGTATTTGACCAAAACTCAAATATTTCATTCCTTGGTTGTGGAATGGCACTTTGGATCGGTGAGCAGATCGATGGCCCAGAAGGTCTCTTCTATTCTGATAAAGAAAAATTGGAAGCTAAAGGCGCTAAAGTTTACATGAACTCACCAGTTCTTTCAATTGATTACGATAATAAAGTTGTGACTGCAGAAGTTGAAGGTCGAGAACACAAAGAGTCTTACGATAAACTGATCTTTGCAACTGGTTCAACTCCAATCTTGCCTCCAATTGAAGGCGTTGAAATCGTTAAGGGGAACCGCGAATTTAAAGCGACTCTTGAAAACGTCCAATTCGTTAAATTGTACCAAAATGCTGAAGAAGTTATTGAAAAACTTGAGGACAAGAGCAAACACCTTGAGCGCATTGCCGTTGTTGGTGGTGGATACATCGGTGTAGAGCTTGCCGAAGCCTTCGAGCGTCTTGGAAAAGAAGTAGTTCTTGTTGACATCGTAGATACTGTCTTGAACGGCTACTACGACAAAGACTTCACTCAAATGATGGCGAAGAACTTGGAAGACCACAACATCCGCTTGGCTCTTGGTCAAACAGTTAAAGCAATCCAAGGTGATGGTAAAGTTGAACGCTTGGTAACAGACAAAGAAACATTTGATGTGGACATGGTTGTTCTTGCAGTTGGTTTCCGTCCAAACACAGCCCTTGCTGACGGTAAGATTGAACTCTTCCGCAACGGTGCCTTCCTTGTAGACAAGAAACAAGAAACTTCTATCCCAGGTGTATACGCTGTTGGTGACTGTGCGACTGTTTATGACAATGCTCGTAAAGACACTAGCTACATCGCCCTTGCATCTAACGCTGTACGTACTGGTATTGTGGGTGCTTATAACGCTTGTGGCCATGAACTAGAAGGAATCGGTGTGCAAGGATCAAACGGTATCTCTATCTACGGTCTTCACATGGTTTCAACTGGTTTGACACTTGAAAGCAAAAGCGGCTGGCTACAACGCAACTGAAACTGGCTTTAACGACCTTCAAAAACCAGAATTTATCAAACATGACAACCACGAAGTTGCCATCAAGATTGTCTTTGACAAAGATAGCCGCGAAATCCTTGGTGCGCAAATGGTGTCTCGTGACTCTGCAATTAGCATGGGAATCCACATGTTCTCACTTGCTATCCAAGAGCATGTAACAATTGACAAGTTGGCCTTGACAGATCTCTTCTTCTTGCCACACTTTAACAAACCATACAACTACATCACTATGGCTGCACTTACAGCTGAAAAATAATCAATGAAAGTCCCGATAAGGGACTTTTTTGTTACTTGTTTTATCGAGTTGAATTGTCAATACAATACAGAATGAGGCATATATATTATGTGTTTATCAACTCGTACAATAATTAATAATCATTCTAATGAGTTTTAAAATTAGTTCTATTTTAGATTTTTTTGTTATACTAAGATGAAAATAAAATTTTAGAAAGTTGTTATATGAAGAAAAACATTGTTCTTTTCACTTTTCTCCTTCTGAGCGCAATCGGCTTGGAATACGAGACACAAGCTTATACCACTGGCAGTATGTCAGGTACTGGTTATGGAATTGTCGGACTGTCAGCCCTTTTGGCTCTGCTCTATATCATCCCAGCTCTGCTTTTGATTCGCAGTTTGGGTAAAAAATGGCAGACGCCAGCACTTAGCCTTGGGATTGCTCTGCTAGGTGGGCTATTCATTTCTGGATGGACGTCTGGCTTAGCCAATACTTATATCCACGAGTGGGTCAGCACGAGCTTTCCAAATACTGTGATCAGTTATCTGGAGAATGCCCTCGCAGCTCCGCTGGTTGAAGAGCCGCTTAAGCTTTTGGCGGTTGCTTTCGCTGTCTATCTAGTGCCAGTCAAAAAACTTAAAGGCTTTTTACTATTGGGAATTACAGCTGGCATAGGTTTTCAGATTAGTGAGGACTTTTCTTATATCCTTTCCGACCTACCTGAAGGATTTTCCTTCACGATCTCTGGTATTTTAGGCCGTATCACAGGAGGGGTAGCTTCTCACTGGCTCTATACTGCTTTGACCACTATCGGATTAGCTCTGATGTTCCGATTTGCTAAGACTCAAAAGAGCTATTTTAAAGCTGGTCTATTTTACTTCTTATCAGCTTTTGTTCTCCACTTCTTATGGAATTCTCCATTGACTTCTATTGAAACGGATATCCCAGTCATCGTTCCTGTCATGACTGCTGTGGCTGTCTTCATTTTCTACCAAGCTTATCGAACAGCTGGCAAGATTGATCAGGAAGATTTGTCAATCTAAACGCGAAACGACCTTCAAGGTCGTTTTTTTGATGCTCAAACTACATTTTTGGTATTCTTTTAAATCTGATAAAGTTGATGTTAAAAAATTTATGTCCAAAAGCAAAATGTTCATGGCTATCGCCTTGTTTCTTGCCCACATGTTGTGCTAAAATGTTGCTATAAGGTCTTTGGGAGAGAAATGATGATCAAACAAAAAGAACAAATTTCTGATACGAAAAAAGAATTTAATTTTATATCCAGCTCTATTATTTCCCAAGTGTTCAGGGGGATTCTGGTGGGCATTTTTGCTGGACTAGTAGTGGGAGCATTTCGTTTATTGATTGAGAAAAGTTTTCACTTGGTGCAAGCGACTTATGTGAGGGGCAGGAGCGAGTGGATTTGGCTAGTAGCCTTGCTTTTCTTCTATGCTTTTATTGTTTTTATAAATGCTAGATTGGTAGCTACAGAAAAGGATATAAAGGGTTCAGGGATTCCACAAGTTGAGGCCGAGTTGAAAGGCTTGATGTCACTTTCTTGGTGGAGCATTCTCTGGAAAAAATTCTTAGTTGGTATTTTAGCAATTTCCAGTGGCTTGATGCTGGGACGTGAGGGACCGAGTATTCAGCTAGGAGCGATGAGTGGAAAAGGCATATCTAAGTGGCTGAACTTGAGTCCGGTAGAGGAGCGGACCTTGATTGCTAGTGGTGCAGCTGCGGGCTTGGCTGCGGCTTTTAATGCGCCAATTGCAGGTTTGCTCTTTGTTGTTGAGGAAGTGTACCATCATTTTTCCCGCTTCTTTTGGGTTTCAACCTTGGCTGCAAGTTTGGTGGCAAATTTTATTTCGCTGTCTATATTTGGCCTGACTCCTGTTTTGGATATGCCGGATAATATTCCTTTCATGGGGCTGGAGCAGTACTGGATTTATATTTTAATGGGCTTGTTTCTGGGCTTGGCTGGCTTTGTCTATGAAAAAGCAGTCCTTAATATTCATCTGGTCTATGAAGCTCTAGGCAAATTTTGTAGAATACCAAAAGCTTACTATCCGATTTTTTCATTTGTCTTAATCGTTCCGATTGGCTATTTGCTGCCTCATTCGCTGGGCGGTGGGAATCAGCTGATTTTGTCTTTGACGAGTGCTCATTACACAGTTGGAACCTTGATTCTCTTTTTCTTACTCCGTTTTGTATGGAGCATGATTAGTTATGGTAGCGGTCTTCCAGGTGGTATTTTTCTGCCCATTCTGGCTTTGGGTTCTTTACTAGGCGCAGCAATTGGAGCCCTTTGTGTAGAGGCTGGCTTTATCACGCAGGAACAGTTTCCAATCTTTATCATCTTGGGAATGAGTGGGTATTTTGGTGCTATTTCCAAAGCTCCGCTAACAGCTATGATTCTCGTGACGGAGATGGTGGGAGATATTCGAAACCTCATGCCACTGGGCTTGGTCACTCTGATGGCTTATATTGCTATGGATCTGCTGAAGGGAGCGCCTGTCTATGAAGCCATGCTTGAAAAAATGCTGCCAGATCGGATTGAAGATGACGGTGAGACGACCCTGATTGAAATTCCTGTTTCAGAAAAAATCGCAGGGCGACAAGTGCATGAGTTGGAGCTACCGCATGGTGTTTTAATTACGATGAATATCCATAAGGGCAAGACCCAGACGGTTAATGGAGCCAGTCGTCTCTACCTAGGAGATACGATTTATGTAGTCGTTAAGAAGTCAGAAATTGGCAAAATTAAGGATATCTTGCTTTGAAATGCTTATTTTTTACTCAGAAAGGAAAGTTTTATTATAATTATCTGACAATTTATTGAAATATGAGAAATAAATTGTTATAATTTATATGAATTCGCCCCTTTTAGGGAAAATAAAGGAGTCAAGATGAAAAAACTTGGAATTGTCTTATTGTCAACAGCTATTTTACTGACTGGCTGTGCTGCTAATCAAAAATCGAATACAAGTGCCAGCAGTTCGGAAGCTAAAACGAGTCTTTCGGCTTCTGACCAGAAAGCTTTGGATAAGGCAACAACAGAGTATAAGGCTTTTGTACAGAAAGAAATTGATCAATTATTGACGGATACGGAAAAATTCAGAGATACGCTCAAAGAAGGCAAGCTTGAAGAAGCCAAGAAAATGTACCCTTTGATTCGTATGAGCTACGAGCGTTCAGAGCCGATTGCTGAGAGCTTCGGAGAGTCCGATGTGAAAATTGACTTCCGCTTAGCTGACTATGTGGATGAAAATAAGACCGAAGAAGGCTGGTCAGGCTTCCACCGGATTGAAAAAATTCTGTGGGAAAGTAATACAACGAATGGTACAGAGAAATATGCAGACCAGTTGGTCAATGACATTAAAGAATTAAAGGCTAAAATCGCGACGGTTGAGGTTACGCCAGATATCATGCTGACTGGTGCAGTCGATCTCCTTAACGAAGTGGCGACCAGCAAGATTACTGGTGAGGAAGAAATCTTTTCACATACGGATCTATATGATTTCCGTGCCAATATCCAAGGGGCAGAAAAGATTTTCGAACTCTTTAAACCTTTGATTGAGAAGAAAGATGAAAAACTTGTAAAAAGTATAGAAACTGAATTCAAGAATGTTAATAGTTTGTTAGACAAGCACATGACTGATTCTAAGAATTATAAACTTTATACCGAATTGAGCAAGGAAGATACCAAAGAGCTAGGAGAAGCTGTCACAAAACTGGGGGAGCCTCTCTCGCAAATGGGTATCATCCTAGATGGGAAGTAAGAAGATGACCAAGGACGAAAAATGGTTTAATAAAAAAATGGATCGTCGGGAATTTCTTAAAAAAGCAGGGATTGGAGGCGCAGGCTTAGCACTTGGTGTCTCCAGTGCATCTGCTTTTTTCGCTAATCAAGCGAAAGAAGACAAAAAATTAGCTGACGGTGATGAAGAAATCAGTTTTTACGGTGAGCATCAAGCTGGCATCACAACAGCCATGCAAAAGAATATCTATTTTGTCATTCTGGACTTGCATACGACGGATAAAGAGACCATTATCCAGATGTTCAAGGACTGGACCGCCTACAGTGAAAAGTTGGTCAATGGGGAGCTAGTCAAAAAAGATGGTTCTAATGCCTTCTTGCCACCTACGGATACTGGAGAAACAGTCGGGCTCAATCCTTATCGACTGACCTTGACCTTTGGCGTCTCCGCCTCTTTCCTGAAAAAAATGGGCTTGGAGAATAAAAAGCCCAAGGAATTTCGCGACCTGCCTCCTTTCCCTAAGGAACAACTAAAAGAGAAATATACTGGTGGGGATATTGTCATTCAAGCTTGCGCAGATGACGAGCAAGTTGCTTTTCATGCCGTTCGTAATCTGGTTCGTAAAGCGCGAAATGCTGTCACCATGAAATGGAGTCAGGCTGGTTTTGCTGCTATAGGCGATCGTATGTCTACTCCTCGCAATCTATTTGGTTTTAAAGATGGCACGGCCAATGTCACCAAGGAAAAAGATTTTGACAAGGTGGTTTGGTGTGACAGCAAGGACTGGATGAAGGGGGGCTCTTATATGGCTGTCCGTCGGATCCAGATGTTTCTTGAGACTTGGGATCGGACCAATTTGCAAGAGCAGGAAAATACCTTTGGTCGTTATAAGGAGAGCGGAGCGCCCTTTGGCAAGAAGAATGAATTTGACGAGGTAGACTTGGACTTGCTTCCAGTTGATGCACATGTACGGCTGGCCAAAGAAGTCGACAAGCCTCTCTATCGTCGTTCCTATTCTTATTCGGATGGTATTGACGAAACAACCGGTCAATTTGATACAGGTCTCCTTTTTATCTCTTTCCAAAAGGATCCCGACAGCTTTATCAAGGTGCAGACCAATCTTGGAGCACAGGATAAGATGAATGAATATATCACCCATGTGGGCAGTGGCTTGTTTGCTTGCTTCGGTGGTGTCAAAGAAGGAGAATATCTTGGTCAGAAATTATTTGAATAAGATCCTGTTTTTACTTTTGGCGCTCGTACTCCTAGCTCAGCCTGTATCGGCTGAGGATTCTTATAGTAGTCTCTTTATCAAGATTACGGATGCCAGCACCGCCGTTCAAAAAGGCGACCAAGCTAGTGCCAAAGAATTGCTGGAGGCAATCCAGACTGAATTTGCGGCTTTAAGCAACCATGACTCAGCTGCAGGGAAAGAAGTCAGCAAGGCATTGACTATCTCGGGCGATGTGACAGAGGACAAGCTGACCAAGGTTTCAGCTGCTCTTTTGGCTTTTGAAAAGGAGCAGAATCCTGTTGATCTTGAGGCGGAAAAAACCAAGCTGGTCAATAAATTAGAATCAAAATTTCAAGCTCTTCAGGCAGCGATTAAGAGCAAGGATCTTGAAAAGATTCGTGAAGCCTATAAAAAAATGAATTCGACTTGGACTGCTAATGAAGGAGTGGTGCGGGATCATAGTACGGCTCATTATGGCAAAGTGGAGACGGCCATTTCCTTTTTACGGAGTACCATCGAGACAGAGCCAACGGATTTTGAAGCTATTCAAACTTCCTATGATGACCTGACGGCAGCGATTGATAGCTTTGTCAAGGGAGAGGAAGCGTCTGCTAGCAGTGAAAATCTTACACTGGCAGATGGTATTAGCCTTCTGAAAAAGGCTCTGCTTGCTTTCCAAAAAGGAGATGAGAAGCAGGGCAAGACTGCGATGAAGAAATTTATCACGATTTGGCCAAGCGTTGAAGGAGATGTCAGCACTAAAAATCCTTCCCTCTATACCAAAGTAGAAAGCCAGTCGCCTGTCATCATGGTGAAGGGTAAGGACAAGGAGTATCAAGACCAGCTAGAGTCTTTGATTAGTGAGCTAGAACAGATTGACACCAGCGGGTCTTATACTTTCTTTGATGCCATGCTGATTTTGCTGCGTGAGGGCGTTGAGGCTCTCTTGATTGTGATGGCACTTGTCACGACGCTCAAGGCCTCCAAGATGAAAAAAGGCCTCAAATGGGTCTATACTGGTGCTGGCTTGGGCGTACTAGCCAGTGCGGCCATTGCTATTTTGCTGCAAACTCTTTTTCCAGCCGTCGCCTCTGGCTCCAATCGTGAAATTATTGAGGGGGCAGTGGGGATTTTTGCGGTTGTCATGATGATTTTGGTCGGTATTTGGCTCCACAGTAAGTCCTCTGTCAAGAAATGGAATGACTTCATGGAAAGCCAGATGCAGGCAGTGACAGCCAGTGGTAGTTTTATTTCCATGTTTGCCCTGAGCTTTCTTGCTGTTTTCCGTGAGGGGGCGGAGACCATCTTGTTCTACGCAGGAATTTTACCGCGCATTACTGCTCTAGATTTCTTTCTAGGACTGGGACTTGCTATTTTGGTTTTAGTTTTGCTCGCAATTCTAATGACCAAGGCCAGCAGTCTCATTCGGCCTCATCGTATTTTCTTTGGTCTGACTTGGCTGATTTATGCCTTGGCCTTTAAGATGTTAGGTGTCAGCATTCATGCTCTGCAATTAACAGCTATTTTTCCTAGTCACTTGCTGTCTCATCTTCCAACCATTGATTGGCTGGGAATTTATCCGAGCTTAGAAGTGCTGCTAAGTCAAGCCATCTTTCTTGTCGTTGTCCTTTATGTGACCTTTAGAAATCGGCAAAAGGAGCGAGCAGATGCCTAATAAGGAACAGACCGTTGTTGAACACCTGACGGAATTTAGATGGCGCTTCCTTGCTGTCTTAATCTGGTTTGGTTTGATTTTTCTGCTCAGTCTGCTTTTTGCAGCGGATATTTACAAATGGTTGACCGCTTCTTTTGAGCAGAAGCTGATTGTATTGGGACCAGATGACATCCTTTGGATTTATATTAGCTTGGCTAGTCTTGTGGCTTTCTCACTAACCCTGCCTTTTATGGTCTATCAGATTTGGGAATTTATCCGCCCTGCTCTTAGAAATAGTGAGGCAAAGGCTATTTTTGCTTACATACCAGCTACATTTTTCAGCTTTGTCCTGGGCTTGGCCTTTGGCTTTTACTTTGTCAGCCCCGCTATTTTACAAGTTTTGCTTTCTTTAGGTGATGGATTGTTTGCCGTTCAGATGACAGCGCAGAACTATCTGGCCTTTCTGTTTCACACGACCATTCCGATTGCTTGCTTGTTTGAATTGCCTGTCATTGTGGCCTTTCTGACATCAATCGGTTTGCTCAAACCGCAATTTTTGATAAAATATAGACGCTATGCCTATTTCGTTTTATTGGTATTAGCAGTTGTCTTGACGCCGGCTGATTTCATCAGTGACTTGTCAATGACAGTACCACTGATTTTGCTGTATGAAGTCAGTATCCTATTGAGTAAAATGATTGAGAAAAGGAGAACATCGTAATGGGAATTTTAAAAGACATCGGACTACCAGGGCTTATCGTTATCGTCCTAGGTGCCTTACTGATTTTTGGACCAAAACGTCTGCCAGAGCTAGGGCAGTCTATTGGAAAAATGTTTTCAGAGTTTAAAAAGGCAGTCGATGGAGGAGCAGAAGACTCCAACTCAGAAAAAGATAAGAAAGATTAAAACACGGTCGACCGTGTTTTTCTTAATTTCCGAACATTATCAATAATATATCTGAAATATTTTACAAAACCTGTACCTTGTGATATACTTTTTCTGGAAACGTCTGGATAGATGTAGCGATGCTGAAGAGCATAGGTAGGTCATTTTTAAGTATTGATAAGGAGTTTTCCATGCTCAATGATTTTCAGGTTTTTGACTATGAAGATATTCAACTAATTCCAGCGAAATGTATTGTGAAAAGTCGCTCAGAGGCTGATACCAGTGTGAAATTTGGTAAACATACGTTTCGGATGCCAGTCGTTCCGTCCAATATGCAGACGATTATTGACGAATCTGTCGCTGAAGAGCTTGCTCGAGGAGGCTATTTTTACATTATGCACCGTTTCGATGAGGAAGGGCGCAAACCATTCGTTAAACGAATGCATGAGCAAGGCCTGATTGCATCGATCTCCGTCGGTGTAAAAGACTATGAGTATGACTTCGTTAGCAGCCTAAAAGATGATGCACCTGAATACATTACCATAGATATCGCACACGGGCACTCAGACAGCGTGATTCAAATGATCCAACACATCAAGAAAGAACTACCAGAGACCTTTGTTATTGCTGGAAATGTCGGAACTCCAGAAGCTGTGCGGGAGCTGGAAAATGCTGGCGCGGATGCAACTAAAGTCGGCATCGGTCCAGGCAAGGTTTGTATTACCAAAGTCAAGACAGGTTTTGGTACAGGCGGCTGGCAGTTATCTGCTCTTCGTTGGTGTTCAAAGGTTGCCCGCAAGCCTATTATCGCGGACGGAGGGATTCGGACGCATGGTGATATTGCCAAATCGATCCGCTTCGGAGCCAGCATGGTCATGATTGGTTCGCTATTTGCCGGCCACATTGAAAGCCCAGGGGAAACCATTGAAGTAGACGGCGATAAGTTTAAAGAATACTATGGTTCTGCATCCGAGTATCAAAAAGGTGCTTATAAAAATGTCGAAGGCAAGAAGATTTTGCTGCCGGCTAAGGGCCACTTGCAAGATACATTAACTGAAATGGAGCAGGATTTGCAGAGCTCGATTTCCTATGCTGGAGGTCGCGATTTGCATAGCCTGACTCGCGTGGACTATGTCATCGTCAAAAATTCCATCTGGAATGGCGATGCCCATTAATGAAATAGAATAACTTATTTATCTTGCTAATGATTGGGGCAAGGTCTCTACAAGATGCCAAACATCTAACAATAAGTGAGTCTAATGACTTTCTGGTACTTTTAGTGCCAGATGATTTGTCATTAAAAGAAAGGACTTGCTTATCGTGGCAGGTCCTTTCATCATTGAACCAAGATATGTTAAGAGGAGATACATGAAAAAATTAGAAGAGAGAATTCTGCAAGACGGCAACGTTTTGGGAGAAAATATTCTCAAAGTTGACTCTTTCCTGACTCATCAGGTTGATTTTTCGCTTATGAAAGAAATCGGGCAGGTTTTTGCTGAGCATTTCAGTGATGCAGGCATTACAAAAGTTGTGACGATTGAGGCTTCAGGGATTGTACCAGCTGTCTATACGGCGGAAGCCTTGGGTGTTCCAATGATTTTTGCTAAAAAGTCTAAGAACATCACCATGACTGAAGGAATTTTAACGGCGGAAGTATACTCCTTTACCAAGCAGGTCACTTCGACTGTCTCCATCGTTAGTAAGTTTTTAGAGTCAAATGACAAGGTCCTGGTCGTTGATGATTTCTTGGCAAATGGTCAGGCAGCCAAGGGCTTGATTAAAATCATTGAAGAAGCAGGCGCTGAGGTGGCAGCCGTTGGAATCGTGATTGAGAAATCTTTCCAAGATGGTCGAAGCTTTCTAGAGGCTCAAGGACAAACAGTTCTTTCTTTGGCTCGAATTGACCGATTTGAAAATGGAAAAGTTGTATTTAGAGAGGCAGATCTATAAGATGAACTATAATGAAGAAAAACATTCACAGGCAGCCATTTTAGGTTTGCAGCATTTGTTGGCTATGTATTCGGGCTCCATTCTGGTACCGATTATGATTGCTGGGGCTTTAGGATACTCGGCTGAGCAGTTGACCTATCTGATTTCGACTGATATATTTATGTGTGGTGTTGCCACTCTCTTGCAACTCCAGCTAAATAAATATTTTGGTATCGGTCTGCCAGTCGTGCTGGGCGTGGCCTTCCAATCCGTTGCCCCTCTGATTATCATTGGGCAGAGTCACGGTAGTGGTGCCATGTTTGGTTCCTTGATTGCATCAGGGATTTATGTGGTTCTGATCGCTGGGATTTTCTCAAAAATTGCTAATCTGTTTCCATCTGTTGTGACTGGTTCGGTCATTACGACCATTGGGTTGACCTTGATTCCAGTTGCCATTGGCAATATGGGAAATAATGTAGACAAGCCAACCGCCCAAAGTCTGATTCTAGCAGCTGTGACGGTGTTGATAATTCTTTTGATTAACATTTTTACCAAAGGTTTTATCAAATCCATCTCTATTTTGATTGGGTTGATTGTCGGTACGGGCATTGCCGGAGCCATGGGCTTGGTGGATCTGACGCCCGTCGCACAGGCTCCGCTGGTCCATGTGCCAACCCCTTTCTATTTCGGAGCACCAAAGTTTGAATTTTCTTCTATCGTAATGATGTGTATCATCGCAACGGTTTCCTTAGTAGAGTCAACAGGGGTGTACTTGGCACTTTCTGACATTACCAAAGATAAAATTGACAGCACCCGCCTACGAAATGGCTATCGAGCAGAAGGACTTGCGGTCCTGCTGGGTGGTGTCTTCAATACTTTCCCTTACACAGGATTTTCTCAGAATGTTGGCTTGGTCAAATTATCCGGTATCAAGACGCGGTTGCCGATTTACTATGCGGCTGGTTTCCTGATTCTCCTCGGCCTTTTGCCAAAATTCGGAGCCTTGGCTCAGATCATTCCAAGTCCAGTCCTTGGTGGTGCCATGCTGGTCATGTTTGGTTTTGTATCCGTTCAGGGGATGCAAATCTTAGCGCGTGTTGACTTTGAGCACAGTGAGCATAATTTCCTCATTGCAGCGATTTCTATATCAGCAGGTGTCGGACTCAATGGTAGCAGTCTTTTCAACAGCCTACCGACCAGTCTTCAGATGTTCTTCTCAAACGGAATTGTCATGGCCAGTCTGATTGCCATTGTCCTAAACGCTATCCTAAATCGCAAAAATAAATAAGAAAGAGAGTGGGACAGAAATCGGTAATTCGTTAGAATTCGATTTCTGTCCCACTTCCGCACAGTTGAGTAGGGCTGTAAAAGCTGATGAAATCAGCGTAGTAGAGCCCACTCAACCACTGCGTCTTGCTCGACAATCCAAAGACAATTGAGAGGCTAGGACTTTTGTACCAGCCTCTTTTGACTATTGAGCTGGCTTGTAGTATAGTAAAAGAAGATTAAAAAAAGGAATTTAACATGTATCAGACTTATCATTTGAAACAACGCCTGAGCTTGTTTGTTTCAATTTTTCTTCCCATCTTGATTTACCAGCTGGCAAATTTCTCGGCTTCCTTTGTTGACACGACTATGACGGGCCAATATGATACCTTGCATCTGGCAGGCGTATCTATGGCGACCAGTCTGTGGGGCTCATTTTTTTCCTTTCTGACGGGGATTGTGTCTGCCTTGGTTCCGATCATTGGTCATCATTTGGGACAGGGGAAAGATGAAAAAATTGCATCAGATTTTTATCAGTTTATCTATCTTTCTTTGGCTTTATCGCTGATTTTATTTGCGCTGGTATTTTTAGGTGCCCCTTTGGTTTTGCAGCGTTTGGGCTTAGACCCCCTGGTAAAAGATGTGGCCCAGCGTTATCTTTGGTACTTGTCCATCGGTATCATTCCCTTCTTACTCTTTAGCGTTATTCGCTCTCTCTTGGACGCTTTGGGACTGACTCGGCTTTCTATGTATTTGATGCTTTTGCTCCTACCTTTGAATGCTAGTTTTAATTATGTTTTGATTTATGGAGCTTTTGGTTTTCCGGAAATGGGCGGAGCTGGTGCGGGACTAGGCACTTCTTTGGCTTACTGGGTTTTATTGGTCATATCACTATTATTGACCATCAAACATCCTAAAGTCCGTCAATACCAACTATGGAAAATTCGTCCCTTGAACAAAGCTGGTTTGGCTGAAGGTTTTCGCTTAGGTTTGCCAATAGGAGGGACAGTCTTTGCCGAAGTTGTCATCTTTTCAATCGTCGGACTAGTGATGTCAAAATTTTCTTCTTTGATTATTGCTAGCCATCAGGCTGCCATGAATTTTTCAAACTTAATGTACGCTTTTCCTATGAGTATCTCTACAGCTATGGCCATTATCGTCTCTTATGAGCTGGGGGCTGAAAGACTTGACGATGTGAAAAAATATTGCACTTTGGGTAGAATTGTAGCATCTGGGTTTGCGGTCTTTACCCTGATTTTTCTCTATATTTTTCGAGACAAGGTTGCCAGTCTCTATGGTTCTGATCCAGAGTTTATACGTCTGACCTCAATCTTTCTGACCTTTAGCCTCTTTTTCCAATTGGCTGATACGATTGCCGCTCCTTTGCAGGGAATTTTGCGAGGCTACAAGGATACGAAAGCTCCATTTTACTTAGGCTTGCTAGCTTACTGGGGCGTTTCCTTGCCTCTGGGCTTGTTTTTAGATCAGGCTACGGACTTGGGACCTTATGGTTATTGGATTGGACTGATTGCAAGTTTGGTCGTGAGCGCCATCCTTTACCAACTGCGATTGAATTATATCCAAAAGAAGCGACGCTGAGCATTTTCACATAAAATCAAAAGGCTGAGTTATTATCTCAGCCCTTTTGATTTTATTTTGTTCGCATTTCACCTTGAGGGAAGTAAGTGCCTTCTGGCATGTCGTTGATGATGACATGTACAGCAGACTGAGGTGCGCCAGTATTTCTGACAACGGCTTCGGTGACTTCCTTAGCCAAGGCCTTCTTTTGTTCCAAGCTGCGGCCTTCAAATAAATCAATTCTAACAAATGGCATATGATTTCTCCTTTTCTTTTGCTAATCTTATTTTATCACAAATTAGGTTTTAAAGAATAGTGAATTGTGGTAAAATAATAGGAAGTACGGTCGGTCTTTCCAGCAAAGTTTATGGACAGTGCTGAAAGTCCTAGAAAGACAATACTTAGAGAGAATGTAGATATAAAATGGCTCAGTTATATTATAAATATGGCACAATGAATTCGGGCAAGACCATTGAAATTTTGAAAGTGGCCCACAACTACGAAGAGCAGGGCAAAAGTGTAGTAATCATGACCTCGGCTGTCGATACACGTGATGGCCTTGGCGTTGTTTCCAGCCGTATCGGCATGAAGCGGTCTGCGATGGCAATCGAGGACCAGACAGATATTTTTGGCTATATTCAAAGTCTGCCTGAAAAGCCTTACTGCGTTTTGATTGATGAGGCTCAGTTTTTGAAACGTCATCATGTTTATGATTTGGCTAGAGTAGTGGATGAGCTGGATGTTCCAGTAATGGCTTTTGGTCTAAAAAATGACTTTCGCAATGAACTCTTTGAAGGCTCCAAGCATCTCTTGCTCCTGGCTGACAAGATTGACGAAATCAAAACCATTTGCCAATATTGCTCTAAAAAAGCAACCATGGTTTTGCGGACGGATAATGGGAAACCTGTCTATGATGGCGAACAGATCAAAATCGGCGGACATGAGACCTATATTTCTGTTTGCCGCAAGCATTATTTCAATCCACCCATTAAGTAGAATGAATTAGAAAATCAAGGAGATAGATTACAAAGATGAATATTTATGACCAGTTACAGGCAGTGGAAGACCGCTATGAAGAGCTTGGAGAATTACTCAGTGACCCAGATGTGGTCTCAGACACCAAGCGTTTCATGGAGCTTTCAAAAGAAGAAGCTTCCACTCGTGATACGGTAACAGCCTACCGTGAGTACAAACAAGTCCTTCAAAACATCGTTGATGCTGAAGAGATGATTAAGGAGTCTGGCGGAGATGCTGACTTGGAAGAAATGGCCAAGCAAGAACTCAAAGATGCCAAGGCTGAAAAAGAAGCATACGAAGAAAAGCTGAAAATTTTGCTCCTTCCAAAAGATCCAAACGATGACAAGAACATCATCCTTGAAATCCGTGGAGCCGCTGGTGGAGACGAAGCAGCGCTCTTCGCTGGAGATTTGCTGACGATGTATCAGAAGTATGCGGAAGCCCAAGGCTGGCGTTTTGAAGTCATGGAAGCCTCAATGAACGGTGTCGGTGGTTTCAAAGAAGTAGTGGCCATGGTTTCAGGGCAATCCGTTTACTCTAAACTCAAGTATGAGTCTGGAGCCCACCGTGTGCAACGGGTTCCAGTAACAGAAAGTCAAGGCCGTGTTCATACCTCAACAGCGACAGTTCTTGTCATGCCAGAAATCGAAGAAGTAGAATACGATATTGATCCAAAAGACCTTCGTGTCGACATCTACCACGCATCAGGTGCTGGTGGACAGAACGTCAATAAGGTTGCGACTGCTGTTCGTATCGTTCACTTGCCAACCAATATCAAGGTTGAGATGCAGGAAGAACGGACCCAGCAGAAGAACCGTGAGAAGGCCATGAAAATCATCCGTGCGCGTGTTGCTGACCACTTTGCGCAGATTGCCCAAGACGAGCAAGATGCTGAGCGTAAGTCAACGATTGGTACTGGTGACCGTTCAGAACGGATCCGTACCTATAACTTCCCACAAAACCGTGTCACAGACCACCGTATTGGTTTGACTTTGCAAAAGCTTGATACGATTTTAGCTGGCAAACTGGATGAAGTCGTCGACGCCTTGGTTCTTTATGACCAAACGCAAAAACTAGAAGAGCTGAATAAATAATGACCCTAGCTCAATATTTAGCTGAGTTGGAGCAGGAGCTAGTAGTAGCTGGAGAAGAAGCGGAAAGCCTGTCTTTCGTTTATCGGGCACTCAATGACCTCTCTTTTACCGACTTTGTTCTCAAACTTCAGACAGAGGTCAGCCAAGAAGATCGTGACCAGCTAACAGCAATTCATGAGCGGCTACTTGCTCACAAGCCAGCCCAGTATATTATCGGTAGTAGTGATTTTCACGGCTTGACTCTCAAGGTTGATGAGCGGGTCTTGATTCCAAGGCCTGAAACAGAGGAGTTAGTGGAGCTGATTTTGTCAGAAAATCCCGAAAAATCCTTGTCAGTCTTGGATATCGGCACTGGCAGCGGAGCCATTGCTCTTGCACTAGCAAATAGCCGTCCAGACTGGCGGATTACTGCTTCTGATCTCTCGGACGATGCTCTTGCCTTGGCGGCGGAAAATGCTCAGTCCTGCGGCCTCAATCCTACTTTTGTCCAATCCGATTGCTTTGAAGCAATCAGTGGGAGCTTTGACATCATCGTTTCCAATCCGCCCTATATTTCAGAAGCGGATAAGAATGAAGTTGGACTTAATGTTTTGACCTCAGAGCCTCATATGGCCCTTTTTGCAGAGGAGGATGGCTATGCCGTCTATCGGAAAATAGCAGAGCAGGCAGGGGTTCATCTCACAGAAAATGGAAAAATCTATCTGGAAATTGGTTACAAGCAAGGAGATGGCGTCAGGGAATTACTGAAAAAATCCTTCCCTCAAAAACGAATCCGAGTCCTGAAAGATCAATTTGGAAAAGATAGAATGGTGGCGGTTGACAATGGATAAGATAGAAAATACTCTGGCAGCAGGCGGAGCGGTTGTCCTGCCGACAGAAACTGTTTATGGCCTCTTTGCACAGGCTTTGAATGAAGAGGCGGTTGAGCGAGTCTATGAATTAAAACGAAGACCCCGTGACAAGGCTCTCAATCTCAATGTGGCTAGCCTGGAAGAAGTTTACCGTTTTTCTCAGAACCAGCCCAGCTATCTGGGAAAACTCTATCAAGCCTTCCTACCTGGGCCGCTGACTATTATCCTCCAGGCCAATGACCGTGTGCCATCTTGGATTAACTCTGGTATGGAAACTGTGGGCTTTCGGATTCCTAAGCATCCGGTTACCCTTGACTTAATTCGCAAGTACGGTCCCTTGATTGGTCCATCCGCCAATCTTTCTGGAAAGCCAGTGGCACTGATTTCCAGCAGATTATGCTGGATTTTCAAGAGCAAGTCTTGGGAGTAGAGGATGATGCCGCTTTGACAGGTCAGGATTCAACCATTCTGGATTTATCTGGAGAAAAGGCACGTATTCTGCGTCAGGGTGCCATCACTCGCGAGGATATTCTTGCCCAAGTAAATGATATAACATTTTAACTATTAGGAGCCTAGCGCCCTATTTTCTCAAAAAAAGGAGACACTTTATGATTTTTGACCAAGAAGACTACAAAACATTTGACAAAGAACTCTGGGATGCCATTGCCAATGAGGAAGAGCGTCAGCAACATAATATCGAGCTGATTGCTTCAGAAAACGTCGTTTCTAAAGCTGTTATGGCGGCTCAAGGTTCTATTTTGACCAATAAATACGCTGAGGGCTACCCAGGTCGCCGCTATTATGGTGGAACAGACGTAGTGGATGTTGTGGAGAGCTTGGCCATTGAGCGCGCCAAGCAAATCTTTGGTGCCAAGTTTGCTAATGTTCAGCCTCACTCAGGCAGCCAGGCTAATTGTGCTGCTTATATGGCTTTGATTGAGCCAGGTGATACAGTTATGGGTATGGATCTGTCCGCTGGTGGTCACTTGACTCACGGGGCTTCAGTCAGCTTCTCTGGCCAAACCTATAATTTTGTATCCTATAGTGTTGATCCGGAAACGGAATTGCTGGACTTTGATGCTATCCTCCAGCAAGCCAAAGAGGTTCAGCCTAAGTTGATTGTGGCGGGTGCTTCAGCCTACTCTCATATCATTGATTTCAAAATTCCGTGAAATCGCTGATGCGGTAGGTGCCAAGCTCATGGTAGATATGGCTCACATCGCTGGTTTGGTTGCTGCAGGTCTCCATCCTAGCCCTGTGCCTTATGCGGATATCACAACGACAACGACCCACAAGACCTTGCGCGGACCTCGTGGTGGATTGATTTTGACAAATGACGAAGAACTGGCTAAGAAAATTAACTCAGCCATCTTCCCAGGTATTCAAGGTGGCCCATTGGAGCATGTCATTGCAGCTAAAGCAGTTGCCTTTAAAGAAGTGCTTGACCCAGCTTTCAAGGTTTATGCCCAGCAGATTTTGGATAATGCCCAAGCCATGGCACAAGTCTTCCGTCAACATGACAAGTTCCGTGTGATTTCTGATGGCACTGAAAATCACCTTTTCTTAGTGGATGTCACTAAGGTTGTAGAAAATGGAAAAGTCGCTCAAAATCTCTTGGATGAAGTCAATATTACCCTTAATAAAAACTCCATCCCTTACGAGACTTTGTCACCGTTTAAGACTAGCGGGATTCGTATCGGTACAGCAGCTATTGCAGCTCGAGGTTTTGGTGTCACAGAAAGTATCAAGGTGGCTGAGCTTATTATCAAGGCTCTGGAAAACGCTGAAAACGAAGCGGTACTCAATCAAGTTCGGGCTGAAGTTCGTGAACTGACGGATGCTTTCCGCTCTACGAAGGTTTGAACTAAGATGGACATTTACGTAAAAAAGGCCATCATTCATCAATTCAGTCCAGCTGATACCGAACTGCTGCTGTCGGATAAGTTTCTCAACATTACTCCAAAGATTGAAGAATACTTGCGGAAGAAAATCGAGCGGGTCTATTCAGACGAGGCTAAAACAGGCATTTTCGAACCTGATAATGTCTTTTTAGCCCAGCTTTCTGACGACTTACTGGAAACATCCGTGACGGTGGCCAAACTTTGGCAGGAGGAGTTTTCTGTCAGTGAAAACCAGAAAACCAACGATCTGATTTTCGTCCAGTTTGACAAGGAAGGCGTGGAGCATTTTGCTTTTCTGCGGATTGCGCTGCGGGAAACCTTGACCCACTTGGGTGGCGAGGTAGACAATCCTATCAAGCTGACGCAGAACAATCTGCCTGGCTTTGGTACAGGTGCGGACGAGGCTTTGGTCATCAATCTCCAGTCTCGCAAGTACCATCTGATTGAAAAGCGCATCAAGTACAATGGCGCCTTTCTCAACTATTTTTCGGATAATCTCTTGCAGGTCAACCCCAAGACTTCACCAAAAAAATCTATCAAAACTCTGGAAAAGACAGCTCAAAAGATTGCTGAAAGCTTTAACACAGATGACTTCCAGTTTCAATCTAAGGTCAAATCCAGCATTTTCAAAAATCTGGAAGAAAATGATGAATTGTCTCCTGAAAAGTTGGCAGACGAGCTGTTTGACAGCAATCTGACAGCCCGACTTACCTTTATTGACCAAGTTAAGGAAACTGTGCCAGAGCCAATCAAGTTTGATGAGATTGACAGCAGTCGCCAGAAGAAGAAGTTCGAAAATCAGAAACTCTCCCTTTCAAATGGAATTGAGCTCATCGTTCCTAATAATGTCTATCAGGACGCAGAGTCTGTAGAGTTTATCCAGAACGACAATGGGACCTATTCTATTTTGATTAAGAACATCGAGGATATCCAAAATAAATAATGTTTAAATTTCTAAGAAGACTGATTTTAGTCCTTTTCGTGCTCTTTGCTGGCTATAAGATTTATCAGGTTCATCATGATGTCAAGCAAGTCATGAAGTATCAGACTTTGGTCAGAGAAGTGCTGGACGAACAGGACACGGCGGCCAATGAAGAACTGGTACTGGCCATGATTTATACAGAGACCAAGGGAAAAGACACCGACCTCATGCAGTCTAGTGAGAGTGCAACAGGCGAAATCAATTCGATTACAGACAATAAAGAAAGTGTTCGGCAAGGTATTCAGACTTTATCGGACAATCTAGAGCTGGCCAGCGAGAAAAAGGTAGATGTCTGGACAGCGGTTCAGGCCTACAATTTTGGTCAGGCCTATATTGACTATGTGGCGCAAAATGGCGGTGAGAATACGCTCGAGCTAGCAAAAAAATACTCAAAAGAAGTGGTTGCTCCGAGTCTTGGCAATGTGACTGGAAAAACCTATTCATACTATAATCTACTTTCCATTTTTTACGGACCCAAGCTTTATATTAATGGTGGAAATTACTACTATTCGCGTCAGGTACGACTAAATATGTACCTTATCCGCTTTATGGGGTGGCTGTAAAAAGATGAGTTAAGCATGTTTAGTGTTTCTATAGCATCAGGGGTTGGGATGGATAATCTCAGCTTCTTATTTTTGAAGAAGGACTGATAAGGATTAGGTCTCTCTTTTGTAGTGGTTAGAATGAGAAGATATTTACAACTTGAAGCTCGGACTAGAAAAGAAGCTAAAAAAATTTTATTTTTTCTCCTGTAGGACAGGCTTTTTGATATAATAGAAAGTATGAGTAAAAGGGAAAAAATTTCAAATTATCAACTATTACTGGCTCAGCTAGAATCCTTGTTGGAGGGTGAGACTAACGCTTTAGCTAATCTTTCCAATGCTAGCGCCTTGCTCAATCAAGCCCTGCCTAATTCGGTTTTTACTGGTTTCTATCTTTTTGATGGGAGTGAGCTGATTCTGGGGCCTTTTCAGGGTGATGTTTCCTGTGTCCATATTGCCTTAGGTAAGGGTGTCTGTGGGGAATCTGCTGAGAAAAAGCGAACGATTATCGTAGACGATGTGAGCCAGCATGCCAACTATATCTCTTGTGATAGCCGTGCTAAGAGCGAGATTGTGGTGCCCATGGTAAAAGACGGTCGCCTGCTTGGAGTGTTGGATTTGGACTCGGCCTTGACTGGGGATTATGATAAGGTAGATCAGGAATATCTGGAAAAGTTTGTCCAGATTTTGCTTGAAAAAACGACTTGGAATTTTGAAATGTTTGGAGAAAAAGCCTAATGTATCAAGCTTTATATCGAAAGTACCGCAGTCAGACCTTTGGTCAGCTGGTGGGTCAGCAGGTAGTGGCCACCACTCTGCGGCAGGCTGTGGAGCAAGGCAAAATCAGCCATGCCTATCTCTTTTCTGGTCCACGTGGAACAGGAAAAACCAGTGTTGCCAAGATTTTTGCCAAGGCTATGAACTGTCCGAATCAAAAGGACGGTGAGCCTTGCAATGACTGCTATATCTGTCAGGCCATCACTGAGGGAAGCCTTGAAGACGTCATCGAAATTGATGCGGCTTCTAATAATGGGGTAGATGAGATTCGTGATGTTCGGGACAAGTCTACCTATGCGCCTAGTCTTGCCAAGCACAAGGTCTATATCATTGACGAGGTGCACATGCTCTCGACTGGAGCTTTTAACGCCTTACTTAAGACCTTGGAAGAGCCAACGGAAAATGTGGTATTTATCCTAGCGACGACAGAGTTGCATAAGATTCCAGCGACCATTCTTTCACGCGTCCAGCGTTTTGAGTTTAAGTCTATCAAGACGCAGGACATTATTGGTCATATCGAGTGGATTTGGAGCAGGAAGGCATTGACTTTGAGCAAGAAGGTGTGCAGATTATTGCCCGTCGAGCTGAGGGCGGTATGCGGGACGCCTTGTCTATCCTCGATCAGGCTCTTAGCTTAACTCAGGAAAATCGTTTGACCACTGACATTGCTGAAGAAATCACTGGCTCTATCAGCTTGGGAGCCTTGGATGCCTATGTAGCAGCCTTGATTGCTCATGATGCAGTCACAGCCTTGGATAACCTCAATCTGATTTTTGATAGCGGTAAAAACATGGCTCGCTTCGTGACGGACCTCCTGCAATATTTGCGTGACTTAATCATTGTCAAAACTGGTGGGGAAAATCATCATGCCAGCGAGCTCTTTCTGGAAAATCTCAAGACACCGCAGGAGACCCTTTTTGCCATGATTGAGATGGCGACTAATAGTCTAGCAGACATCAAGAATAGCCTGCAACCTAAGATTTATACAGAAATGATGACCATTCGACTGGCTGAGGAAAAAGCAAGCTTAGATCAGATTCCTGACAACTTGGCAGAGGAGCTGTCTAATCTCAAGCAGGAGATCCAAGAGCTCAAGCAACGATTAGCCAATGTCGGTAGTCAGCCAGCTCCAGTAGCTAAGAAATTAGAGGCACGACCTCAGAAGGCTAAGACCTATCGCGTAGATCGCAATAAGGTCAATGCCATCTTGGAAGAAGCAGTGGAAAATCCTGACTTGGCTCGCAGCAATTTGACCAAGCTGCAAAATGCTTGGGGTGAAATCATCGAGAGTCTGGCAGGAGCGGACAAGGCTCTGCTCATTGGTTCGCAGCCAGTCGCAGCCAATGAAAATCATGCTATTTTGGCATTTGAGTCTCATTTCAATGCTGAGCAGACCATGAAAAGAGAAAATCTCAACACCATGTTTGGAAATCTGCTCAGCAATGTTGCTGGATTTTCACCAGATATTCTGGCTATTTCCCTAGAGGACTGGACTCAGATTCGGGCAGAATTTTCAGCTAGAAGTCGTAGCAATAAAGCAGAAGCAGCTGAAAAGCAGGAAGAAAGATTGATACCGGAAGGCTTTGATTTTCTAGCGGAAAAAATCACTGTTCAAGATGATTGAATTTAGATTTTTATGGTTTTTCATGCTATAATGGAAGAATGAATAGACGACAATTTATAGTAATGGCGGCTTTTACAGCCCTAGAAACATATTTTTTTAATGAAGCAATCATGTCTGAGAACTATCTGATGGCTATTTTCTGGGCCATTCTGATTGGTCGCAATCTGCAGATTAGCTATGTGATGGGGCGGATTATGGATGAGATTGATAAGCATTTAGGACACAAATAATGGCTAAATCAGAGAATGACTAGAGCAAGAATCTAGTACTCTCGTGATTTTGATAAGGAATAAAGGGAGGCTGAGAGACGATTGTCGTAGCCTCTTTTATCATGTAGGAAAGGCAAAAAAGACTAAGAAGTCGGAATGAATACAAGAATTTATTAGAAAATTGCTATTTTTATGATAAAATAGAAGTTAGTAGCAATTGAAAGGGGCATCTATGAAGTTAAGAACAAAGGCCAAAGGCCTGAATGGTCGTATCCGTGTACCGGGCGACAAATCAATCAGTCACCGTTCGATTATGTTCGGGAGCTTGGCCAAGGGCCTTACAGTGGTTCACGATATTTTGCGAGGTGAAGATGTCCTTTCTACGATGCAGGTCTTTCGTGATTTAGGCGTCAAGATTGAAGATGACGGAAAGACTATCAAGATCCACGGTGTTGGTTTTGATGGTCTCAAGGCGCCGGATAATAAACTTGACATGGGCAATTCAGGAACCTCTATCCGCTTGATTTCGGGTGTCTTGGCAGGTCAGGATTTTGCAGCAGAGATGTTTGGGGATGATAGTTTGTCCAAGCGTCCGATGGATCGGGTAACCCTGCCTCTTAGTCAGATGGGTGTGGATATTTGGGGGCAGACAGAACGAGATTTACCGCCACTTCACATCCATGGCCGAAAAGATTTAAAGCCTATCCATTATCAGCTGCCAGTGGCTTCCGCTCAAGTTAAATCAGCCTTGATTTTTGCAGCTTTACAGGCTCAAGGCGAGTCAGTCATTATTGAAAAGGAAATTACCCGTAACCATACAGAGGATATGATTGTTCAATTTGGTGGTCAAATTGAGGTCAAGGGCAAGGAAATCCGTGTTCAGGGTGGTCAGACCTTTACAGGGCAAGAAGTGAGAGTGCCTGGTGATATTTCCAGCGCAGCCTTCTGGCTGGTTGCAGGTTTGATTCTGCCCCAGTCCAAAATCGTCCTTGAAAATGTAGGAATCAATGAAACTCGGACAGGGATTCTTGATGTTATCAAGGCAATGGGCGGTAAGATGACCCTTTCTAATATAGATGAGGTGGCCAAATCCGCTACGATTACCGTTGAGACTTCTGAGCTGAAGGAACGGAGATTGGCGGAGGAATTATTCCGCGCTTGATAGACGAGCTTCCGATTATTGCCCTTTTAGCCACCCAAGCTGAGGGCAGCACGGTGATCCGAGATGCCGAGGAGTTAAAAGTCAAAGAAACCGATCGGATTCAGGTTGTCGCAGATGCTTTAAATAGCATGGGAGCAGCCATCACTCCCACAGCAGATGGCATGATTATCGATGGAAAAACGCCTCTTCATGGTGCAACCATCAATACGTTCGGCGATCATCGTATTGGAATGATGGCAGCCATTGCGGCTCTATTAGTTTCGGATGGTCAGGTGGAGCTGGAGCGGGCAGAGGCTATCAATACCAGCTATCCTAGCTTCTTCTCAGACTTGGAGGGCTTGCTGAATGGCTAAGATTTTACTTGGCTTCATGGGAGCGGGAAAATCAACGATTGCGAGAGCCTTGTCAGCAGATTTTCTGGATATGGACGAGCTGATTGTCCAAAAGATCGGCATGTCCATCCAAGAGTATTTTGCTCAATATGGTGAACCAGCCTTTCGGAAAATTGAAGCTGAAGTCTTGGCTGAGTGTATCCAGCAGGATGTCGTGCTTTCTACGGGAGGCGGTGTCGTCTTGAGCTCCCAAAATCGTGACTTATTAGCCCGAAATCCCCAAAATATTTATCTGAAGGCTGACTTTGAGACCCTCTTTCGTCGGATTGAGGGAGATCAGGAAAATCAGCGCCCCTTGTATCTGACAAAGAGCAAGGCAGACTTGCAGGAGATTTTTGGACAACGGCAGGCTCTCTATGAGGCGGTCGCGACACAAACAATTGACGTGGTAGGAAAAACGCCACAAGAAATTATTGAGGAAATTCAATGAAAGTAGCATTTTTAGGACCCAAGGGTTCCTTTTCCCATCATGTTGCCCAAGAAGCCTTTCCCCAAGCAGACTTGGTACCTTATCAAAATATTACAGAAGTGATGAAGGCTTATGAAGGGAAAGAGGTGGATTATTCGGTTGTTCCCGTGGAAAATTCGATTGAAGGAAGCGTCCATGAGACCTTGGATTATCTTTTCCATCAAGCTGAGATTCAAGCAGTGGCAGAGATTGTTCAGCCCATTAAGCAGCAGTTATTGGCGACTAGCTTAGATAAGCCCATTGAGAAAGTCTTTTCTCATCCTCAGGCGCTTGCTCAAGGGAAGGGCTATATTCGCCAGCATTATCCAGAAGCAGCGATTGAAATTACAGCTAGTACAGCCTATGCGGCTCGTTTTGTGGCTGCGCATCCTGACCAACCTTTTGCCGCCATTGCACCGCGGACTGCGGCAGTCGAGTATGGTCTGCAAGTGGTGGCCAAAGATATTCAGGAAATGGAGGAAAATTTTACTCGTTTCTGGATTTTAGGACAGACCACTCCCACTCTTAGGCTTGTAAAGCAAGAGGAAAAACAGAGTTTGGCTTTGACTTTGCCAGACAATCTGCCTGGTGCCTTGTATAAGGCCTTATCAACCTTTGCTTGGCGTGGCATTGACCTAACAAAGATTGAAAGCCGCCCTCTTAAAACAGCCCTAGGGGAATATTTCTTTATTATTGATATTGATAATGAACGGAAAGAATTAGTGGATTTCGCTTACCAAGAGCTTGCTACACTTGGTATCGCCTTTAAAATTCTAGGCAGTTATCCCGTTTTTCAAATTCAGGATTATAGATTGGAGCAGAGATGAGAGAAACAGAAAATCTGAGTCGACACGAGCAGTTAAGGCTGGATTATCTCCATACAAACTATTACTATCTTAACGAACATGAAAAAGAGGAGTATAATTACCTCCGCCAAAAGTCGAAAGGACGGTCAGATGTTGCGCAAAAGCCGTCTACCAAGCAGACCGTGCAGGATTCTCCAGAGGATTCGAAGACGGACTCATCCGGTTTGTTACCCAAATACCCGGGTAAAGGCTCTCTTAGCAGAAGTCAAAAGAATTCCCGCAATTCTTTAAAGCAAGAAACGAAAAAATCAACTCAGAAAACTCCGAGAACCTACAAAAAAATTCGTCCGAAGCGCGTGCTGATGTGGCTCCTGATTTTTGTACTTCTGGTTGTTTCTGGTATGCTCTTTATGTTTTTCAAAGGCTTAAATACAGCGAGACCAGGAAATCTCAAAGCGGCTGATGTTGAGTACTTTGATGGCCATGATGCTCGAGATGGAATCAACATTCTTGTTTTAGGAACAGACGGCCGAATTGGAGAAAATTCAACGGAGACTCGGACCGATTCAATTATGGTCTTGAACGTTGGCAATAAAGACCATAAAATGAAGTTGGTCAGCTTTATGCGTGATACCTTGATTCATATTGACGGTGTCAGCAATTCCTACACGGAGCCTACGGATGATGATTATTATGATCAAAAATTGAACTCCGCCTATACTTTTGGTGAACAAGACAATCATCGTGGAGCTGAGGCAGTGCGCCAAGCATTGAAAGATAACTTCGATATTGACATTAAATACTATGCTCTAGTGGACTTTAACACCTTTGCGACTGCAATTGACACCCTCTTTCCAAATGGTGTATTTATGGATGCTAAATTTTCGACCATTGATGGGGAAAAAGTCACAGAAGTGGAAGTTCCAGATGATTTAAACATGAAGGATGGAGTGGTTCCTACTCAAACCATCAAGGTTGGCCGTCAGCACATGGACGGGCGAACGCTCTTAAACTATGCCCGCTTCCGTAAGGACGATGAGGGTGACTTTGGACGTACGCGCCGCCAGCAAGAAGTCTTGACCGCTATCATGCAGCAGATAAAAGACCCTACTAAGCTTTTTACAGGATCTGAAGCCTTAGGAAAAGTTTTTGCCTTGACCTCGACCAATGTACCTCAGAGTTTTATTTGGTCACAAGGTTTATCATTGGTGCTTGATTCACGCAATGGGATAGAGCGCCTCACTATACCAGAACTAGGTGACTGGACGGATACCTATGATATGTATGGTGGACAAGGACTCTTGATTGATTTTGAAGCCTATAAAGAAAGATTGAAACAAATGGGCTTAAGATAGGGCTCTTATGATATAATGGGAAGTGGCAGATTTTGTCTCTTCCCTTTCTTTTTGGGAAAATAGCAGAGCAGAAATGTGAACATGTTTTCCAATAGGAAGAAAGAAATAAACAGTAAAAAATCCTGTAATCCCCTACTTTAATATAATTGTAGTCGAGAGCAGGATTGATTAGAAAGTAAAGAAATGTTAAAAAAGAACGATATTATTGAAGTAGAAATTGTAGATCTGAGTCATGAGGGAGCGGGTGTGGCCAAGGTAGACGGCCGCGTTTTTTTCGTTGAAAATGCCTTGCCGGGTGAAGTGATCCGCATGCGTGTCCTCAAGGTCAATAAAAAAATCGGCTTCGGCCGAGTTGAGGAATTTGTGAAAAAGTCTGACCAGCGCAATGAGCATGTCGATTTGGCCTATCTGAGGACTGGAATTGCTGATTTAGGGCACTTGTCCTATCTAGCCCAGCTGGCTTTTAAAGGCAAGCAAGTGCAGGACTGTCTTTATAAAATTGCTGGCATTTCTGATGTGGAAGTGCTGGAAACACTGGGCATGGATCATCCACTGGCCTACCGTAATAAAGCCCAAGTGCCAGTCCGCCGTGTCAATGGACAGCTGGAAACTGGCTTTTTCCGGAAATTCCCATGACCTTCTTCCGATTGAGGATTTTTATATTCAGGATCCAGTTATTGACCAAGTCATCGTTTTTGTACGTGACTTGCTACGCCGATTTGACCTCAAGCCTTACGATGAAAAGGAAGGTACTGGCCTGATTCGCAATCTGGTTGTTCGCCGTGGCCATTATTCGGGTGAAATCATGGTGATTTTGGTGACAAGTCGGTCTAAGATTTTCCGAGTGGAGAAGTTAATTGAGCGATTGACAGAGGCTTTCCCAGCTATCAAGTCCATCATGCAAAATATCAACGACCAGCAGGGCAATGCTATTTTTGGTCTAGAGTTTCGGACACTCTACGGTCAAGGCTATATCACTGATAGTATGCTGGGCAAGCAGTTCCAGATTGCTGCGCCAGCCTTTTACCAAGTCAATACTGAGATGGCAGAGAAGCTGTATCAGACGGCCTTTGACTTTGCTGATTTTAAAAAAGAGGATATTGTACTGGATGCCTACTCGGGCATTGGTACCATTGGTCTGTCGCTGGCTGACCGAGTCCAGCAGGTCTATGGAGTCGAGGTCATTCCTGAGGCTGTGGAAAATAGTCAGCGCAACGCAGAGCTCAACGGTATCACCAATGCCAGCTATGTTTGCGCCCCTGCAGAAAAAGCCATCCAAACTTGGCTGGATCAGGGTATCAAGGCGGATGTCATCCTAGTCGATCCGCCGCGCAAGGGCTTGACAGAAAGCTTTATCACTTCCAGTGTCAGCATGGAGCCCCAGCGGATTGTCTATATCTCCTGCAATCCTGCCACTATGGCGCGTGATATCAAACTCTATCAAGAACTGGGCTACGAACTGAAGAAAGTCCAGCCAGTTGACCTCTTTCCGCAGACGCATCATGTTGAGGCGGTATCACTGCTTGTACGAGCTGATTCATCAGCGAAATAGAAGCAGATGTTTTACACATGTGATAGCTGTCGTAGAGTGAGAAGTGTATGACAATACGATACGGTAACAGCAAACACCTAAACCTAGGAAAAAGAAATAATTAAATTGGAATTTAAGGGATCAAAATTTTTGACCTCAAAATCAGATGAAGGTTCAGGCGGTAGAAGATATATGCCTTACGCCTTTACAGAACAAGGTATTTATATGCTGATTACTGTATTAAGAGGAGAAACTTGCTGTCAAGCAAAGCAAGGCTTTAATACGAATGTTTAAGCAGATGAAAGATTTTATAGTTGAAAACCAACAATTTACAAGATTGTAATATTTTTCTGTTACGGTTTTATATAGTATATGTATATTTGGTATAGTATTATGAGGTGAAGTGGTGATGGCAGGAGTAACTAAGCATATTTATAATCGTGAAATAATTGATATAAAGAAAATGTGGAATGAACAATTAAAACATATTGCAAATGTTTTTAGAAAAAAATTATGAAGATACTGACATAGTTGATACATTAAAAACATTACTATCCATATGAGTGGGAATCTGTTGAAATAAAGCGTGAATATTATCAAAAAGACAAGTTTATAAAAAGATATGGGAAAGCTCGTTATAGAATGAGTTCTCCAATTGAAATATTGTTTGAGTGTTCAATGTATAAAAAAAATTAGCTTCAGATCGTTACAAAGAGAATTATAATAATGATTTTTTTCATATGAAAGATACTTGGTAGAAAGAGAAAACCTTTGGAATAAAAAGAAAAAAACAAAATAGATAGGGTTACAAAAAAATTGAGAAAGCAAAATCTAAAACTCAACAGGTAACACCTATTTTTTTAGAAAAAAACTAATTGGATTATATGAAAGAAAAAAATACATCTCAAAAAAAGATAAAGTATATATTATTTTTAGAGTTGCAAAAAAATATTACAGCGACCCAATAATACAATTTTTCAAACTAAATGATACTGAACTTAACAAACAACTTCGTGAAATTGCTTTTTAAACATTTACAGTCTTTTTAATTATAATCCACGATTAAGAAGACAAAAAAATATGCAAGTTCACACTGGAAATAAGAAAAGGAAGGAGTACCTAAAGAAGATATATCCAAATGAAGTATATAAAATTCCTAAAACACCATCAGAATTGGAATATAGAATAGAGAATGCTAAAGAACAAAAAAATAAAGTCATATGATTTTTTTATATCACATAGTAGTAAGGATAGTGCATCTGTTCAGAAGCTAATAAAATATGAAAATAGCAATAACAAAAAAACATTTATTGTGATTGGATTAACGATAATGATTATTTAAAAAAAGACATCTACTATGTGATGCAACATTAAGTGTATTGGAGAGCAGATTAGAACAATCAGATAATCTTATATTTGTTGAATCTGATTATTCCAAAAATTCAATTTGGTGTAAATATGAACTTAATTATTTTTTATCATTAAACAAACCAATATATACTATAAAAAAACAAGATATAGAAGAGGGACAATTTCTTATATCTAAAATGGAAGAAGAATGGTTTATAGATGTGAATTATAAGAAAATGGCATTAATAGAAGGTGAGAATATTAAATGATTTTTAAAGCAGCATATACCAATACACCGGATGAAAGGCATCTGTGCTTGGAGCTATTAAGAAATATCAGGCTGAAGATAAGGAAAAGCCAAAAGAAAATAAAGCAGCAAACAAAGAAGCTGAGAGATAAATTTATGGTCGGTGTGGTCTTAGGACTGCACCGTCTCTTTTTTTGTCTTCAGAAATAAAAGTGTTTGCGTAAAGGGAAGTTTATGATGAAAAAAGCGAATAAACATGATATAATAATAAAAATAAGACTGTATAGATGGGTGGGTAGTCATGTCGAAAATAAGTTATAAAATGCTATTTAAAAAAATGATAGATTTAGATATGAAAAATTCTGAGTTACTTGAAAAGTCTAACTTAATTTGACAATTTAGGACATTTTAAAAATTCTCAGAGTCTTTAGCTTGGGAAACGGAAGTATGGATTGCAGATATGCCCGACCATATGATTCATTTAAATGGTGATAAATTCTTAGGACCGAGAAGACAAGGGGGAGGTGATTATTATTAAAGGTGAAGTATCCAGAAAAGATTTGATTAGAGAAATTGAAAAAGCTATTAAAAGTGATGAATTAGGAGCATTTATTGGAGCAGGATTATCAATTCCTGCTGGGTTTTGTAGTTGGAAAGAACTTCTCAGAGAACCAGCAGAAGAGATTGGATTAGATGTTGAAAAAGAAAATGATTTGGTTAATTTGGCTCAGTATTATTCTAATTCGAAAAAGAGAACATCAATAGATGATCTTATCAAAGGTCAATTTTCTCAATTAGTAAAGCCCACTGAAAATCATAAATTATTATCACAGTTACCCATTTCAACTTTTTGGACAACAAATTATGATAAGTTAATAGAAAAGGCTTTAGAAACCAATATGAAAAAGCCTTATGTAAAAACAAAGGATGAACAACTAAGAGGTACAAATTATAATTTTGATGCAATAGTATACAAATTGCATGGCGATGTAGAATCTCCTGAAGATGCAGTACTTACAAGAAGCGATTATGAAGAATTTGGATATAACAAAAGAAAATTATTCAGAGAGGTTTTAGAGGGCGATTTGCTTACCAAGACATTTCTATTTTTAGGATTTAGCTTTGAAGATCCAAACTTTAACTATGTAATAGGAAGATTAAGGGTATTACTCGACGAAAAGAATACAAGAAAACATTATTGTATTATGAAAAGAGTTCAAGATACTGATGAGGATTATGAGTACAAAAAAGTAAGACAAGAGCTGCAAATAGAAGATTTAAATAGGTATGGTATTTTTACCTATTTGGTAAATGACTATAATGAAATTACTGACATATTAAGTATACTTGTAGATAGATATAGAAGAAAAACAATATTTATATCGGGTAGTGCATATTGTTATCCGGGTTATTCTCATGAAACTGGTAAAAATTTTATTCATAAGCTATCTTTTGAACTATCAAAGAATGGTTATCGTATTGTGAATGGATATGGCAAAGGTGTAGGTGAATTTATATTAAATGGTGTCGCAGATTATTGCTTGAATCATAATTCCAAAATAAGTGATTTTTTGACGCTTATGCCTTTCCCGCAAAATAGCTCATTGGGAATAGATTTAGATAAGCTATATAAAGAAAATAGAGAGCAACTGATTGATAATTGCGGAACCGCTATATTCATTTTTGGAAACAAAGAAACAGAAAATATTGCAAGTGGAGTTATAGATGAATTTGAATTATGTAAAAAGCATGGGTTAGTATGTTTGCCAATTGAACATACTGGTGGGTCAGCTAAAGAAATATTCAATAAAATAACTCTAGAAATTACAGATAAAAATACAATAAGTGCAATTAAACAGGCAAATAAACAATGCGATGGCGATATTGATATGTCTGTTAAAAACATAGTTCAAGCAGTTAAAATATTAAACAAGGAGGAGCTTTAAATGGCAAAAAGACAGGTATTTTTTAGCTTTCATTATGATAATGATAATTGGAGGGCAGGACAGGTTCGCAACATGGGGAAAGTAGATAGTAGTTCTACCTTTTCTGATAATGACTGGGAGGAAGTAAAAGAAAAAACTGAAAGTAAAATTAAAGAATGGATTGATGAACAGTTAAATAAGCGTTCATGTTTAGTTGTTTTGATTGGAGAAAAAACAGCAAACAGAAAATGGATAAATTATGAAATAAAAAAAGCATATGAGTTAAATAAAGGAATTGTAGGAATCTATATTCACAAACTGAAAAACGCAAAGGGTGAACAAGATAGTAAAGGTTCTAATCCTTTTGATTACTATAATATAAGCGGAGCATCAATGTCTAAATATGTTAGATGTTTTGAGTCCAATTGGTCAGCAAGTGATAATGTTTATAATGACATCAAGGATAACATAGAAGATTTGATAGAATATGGTATTGAACACAAACCATCAACTTGGTAATAAATGATGGAGAGAAAAGCTATCTCCCCATCTCCTTGCCCATGTAAATTCCATAGTTCTTTCGTATTTGATAAAGCTCGTCCATAGTAGTTTGAGGAAGAATACTCTTTCATGAGGGTATTCTTTTTTCTTGCAATTTATCAAGTTTATCTAAAATATCCTTAGAATCAGGTAGCTTTGAATAGGACTTTTTGAGTTTTGCAAGATCTGTTTCGTAGCGTGTGATTTCAGACTTATGCTCCTCAAAAAATGCCTTATCAGAAGGATTTGCTTTAGATCTATCGTTAAAAAGTTCATGGATATTTTCCCAGATACGAACGTAACTACCTGACATCCTTAGTGTTCACTCGTTTCACGTGGAGTGCGTAGTGTTGCTCGTTAAAGCGTAGAAAATTTTGAGCAAAAATTTTTTCAAGTCACTATATTCAACAAATTATATACCTAAATAAAAATAGGGATGGAGGAGCATAAAATGAATGCAAAAGATTTTAAGTGGACGCGAGAACCTCATGAATATACAATAACGGATGATCGAGTAGAGATTAGGACCCAACCTGGAACTGATTTATGGCAAAGAACTTACTATCATTTCCGAAATGATAGTGCTCCGGTACTGCAGGTTGAAACAGAAGAAAAGTACTTTTCATTCATTGTAAAAACTGATTTCACTGATAGCCATCACCGCTTTGATCAGTGCGGTGTGGTCATATATCTTGATAGTGAGAACTGGTTGAAAGGTTCTATAGAATTTGAAAATGATCATTTCCAGCACCTTGGAAGTGTTGTGACAAACAAAGGATATTCCGATTGGGCAACTACGGAAATTAGTGCAGATATCAAAACCATGTGGTATCGTCTAAGTAGACGTGAAGATGATTACTGCATCGAATGTTCCGAGGATGGCATACGATTTAAACAAATGCGTATCTGCCATATGTGGGCATGTACAGGAAAGATTAAATTTGGAATATTACTTGCATAGTAGGGATTTCTCGTTTAAATCAGTATTCACGGATATGAAATTAACAGATGTCAATGGGAAGTGCATGATGGTAAACAGCCGTATGAGGTGTAATTGAAGTGCATACCCAAACAACACCTTGCAATCGTTTTTTTAAAGTGATATACTAGGACTACACTTTGAAATCGTTTGCATAAATCGCAATGAGTTTGTAAAGAGAAATCTAGGAGAGAAAATATGGAATTGTCAGCTATTTATCACAGGCCAGAGTCGGAGTATGCTTATCTTTATAAAGATAAGACAATGCACATTCGCATTCGGACGAAAAGGGGAGATATTGAAAGTATAACCTTGCACTATGGAGATCCTTTTATTTTTATGGAGAACCATTATGAAGAGAGTAAGGAAATGGTCAAAGTCACCTCCGATGCTTTGTTTGATTATTGGCAGGTGGAGGTTTCAGTCGACTATGCGCGACTTCAGTATCTCTTTGAGATTAAGGATAAGCAAGGCCAGAGTATCTTGTATGGCGATAAGGGTTGTGTTGAAAACTCGCTAGAAAACCTTCATTATGAAGGAAACGGCTTTAAACTTCCTTATATCCATGAAATTGATGCTTGCCATGTGCCTGACTGGGTAGCAGAGACGGTATGGTACCAGATTTTCCCAGAAAGATTTGCCAACGGCAATCCTGCTCTTTCACCAGAAGGAGCGCTAGCTTGGGATTCGTCGATCACGCCTAAAAGTGAGGATTTCTTTGGTGGAGATTTACAGGGAATTATTGACCATCTAGATTACTTGCAGGACTTGGGCATTACAGGCCTTTATCTCTGTCCAATCTTTGAATCCCCGAGCAATCACAAGTACAATACGACGGATTATTTCGAAATTGACCATCATTTTGGAGACAAGGAAACCTTCCGTAAACTGGTGGAGCAAGCCCATCAGCGCGGCATGAAAATCATGCTGGACGCTGTTTTCAACCATATTGGAGACCAATCTCCACAGTGGCAGGATGTCCTCAAACATGGTGAAGATTCCATTTATAAAGACTGGTTCCATGTTCAAGAATTCCCTGTGACCAAGGATAAGCTTGGCAATCCAAGAAAGCTCCCTTACCATACCTTGCCTTTGAGAGCTATATGCCAAAACTAAATACAGCAAATCCTCAAGTGAGAGACTATCTGTTGAGCGTTGCGACCTACTGGATTGAAGAGTTTGATATCGATGCTTGGCGCCTGGATGTGGCCAATGAAGTGGACCACCAATTTTGGAGAGATTTCCGCAAGACTGTCTTGGCTAAAAAGCCGGACCTTTATATTCTTGGAGAAGTCTGGCACACCTCTCAGCCTTGGCTAAATGGCGATGAGTTCCATGCAGTCATGAACTATCCTCTCTCTGATAGTATCAAGGATTATTTCTTGCGTGGGGTTAAGAAAACCAGTCAATTCATTGATGAGATCAATGGCCAGTCTATGTACTATAGACAGCAGATTTCGGAAGTGATGTTTAATCTTCTGGATTCGCACGATACGGAGCGCATTTTAGCTACAGCCAGAGGAGATGCTCAACTTGTTAAGTCTGCTCTAGCCTGCCTCTTTTTACAAAGGGGAACACCGTGTTTCTACTATGGAACTGAGTTAGAATTAGACGGAGGACCAGACCCAGATTGTCGTCGTGTTATGCCTTGGGACCGTGTTTCCAGTGACAATGACATGCTTCAGTTCATGAAGAAATTGATTCAGCTTCGCAAGGATGTTTCAGACATTATCCAGCATGGGAAATATAGTCTAGAAGAAATCAAGCCTGATGTGCTATCTCTGGAATGGAATTATGATGGACAAAGGTCCAAGCTATTTTTAACCAATCCAAGGAAAGTCACTTTTTAGACCGTGATTCTGCAACTCTAGCAAGTCATTGCCAAATCTCGGACGGGCAACTTCTTATCTTACCAAAAGGCTTTGTAATTTTTGCGGAAGTTTTGGAAACTGCTGCAAATTAATTTTTGGAAATCTGACTTAAAGACTTGTCAAAGTTATTCAGCTTTCAAAAAATCCAATCTAAAAGCAGCCTGTTCAAGTTATATATTTGTAGTTTTTAAGGCTTAGGTGTATAATGAGTCCTTAGCAAGTAACTTACTAGAAAAGAGGAGTTCAGAATGGAATTAAAAGATTTTACCGAAAAAGAGCAGGAGCAAATCAAAGAGGGGCTTAGTACAGCCGTCATTAGCGATAAGGAAGCGGCAAAAAAGATTTTGGCTCTGGTGCCACAAGAATGGCTTAAGCGAATTCCCTTCCTTGTGAGAGGGCATGCAACGACCAAGACGGTTGAGCGAGTTGCCAAGCAATACCCAGAACTTTACGCTGTGGCTAAGCAAGCAGGAGAGCTGCCTGAAAAGGAGCGTGGGGAATTGCGCGCTATTATGACAGCTATTTTTGAAGAAAAGATGAACAAGCACAAGATTAAGTAGACTTACCAGTGTATAGCGATTCCTTTCTTTAAGTTAGCTACTCTACCTTGTTCATTAATTCATAAATCAAAGTGACTGCAGTTGATAAAGGTGCAGTCATTTTTTATGGCTTAAGGAAGTTCCTATCCAAAATAGATTTTTCCTTTCTGTTTTCCAGTATTTCTTGATATAATAACAAGAGGAATTATTTGAAGATGAATATAGGAAAGATGTAAAAAGGACGAAAGAATGAAGAAAGTAAAAAAGATTATGTTGATGAGTGCCTGCACTTTGGCAATTCTTGGCTTAGCCGCATGTGGGAAGGCGCAAAGCAATCAAATGGCAGTCAAGAGAATCCAACAGTTGGTCAGACTAGCTCGGAAAAATATCCATGGAAGGCAACTTATTCAAATCTAAACAGTAAAAAAAGTGTCGAAGAAGTGAAGAGTCTGTTGGCTGCCGACTTGGATAAAGACAGTGTCGATAACTTTGTCAATCTAGTCAATGACTACAACGGTCTTGTTGGCTCGACTGGTTTAACAGGCGATTTCACTAAATTTACCAAAACAGAATATGACGTAGAAAAAATCAATCCTCTATGGCAGGCAAAGAAGGGCGATTTTATCGGAACAAATTGTCGGATCAATACCTATACTTTGCTGAAAAATAGCATCGAAATCCCTCAAATAGCAAAGGACGACGAACTCTTGTTCATAGATAATGATTCGATTGACAAGGGCAAGCTCTTTGATGCTAAGGATAAGGAAGATTTTAATATCCTATTCTCAAGAGTCAAGACTGAAGCGACTCAAGATGTAAAAGTCCATGCTAAGAAGATGGAGGAATACTTCAAGCAGTTCAAGTTTAGCGAAAAGGCTCGGATGCTCTCCGTCATCGTCCACGACAATCTTGACGGTGATTCTCTCTTTGTAGGGCATGTCGGCGTCTTGGTTCCAGATAAAGATGGCTACTTATTTATCGAAAAGCTGACCTTTGAAGAGCCTTACCAGGCTATCAAGTTTGCGACCAAGGAAGATGTCTACAAATACTTGCAGACAAAATATAGAGATTACACAGGAGAAGGACTGGCCAAGCCCTTTATCATGGATAATGATAAGTGGGTAGAGGGGAAATAGAATTTCTAGGTAGTCAGGTTTTATGTAAACTCTAGTTAAGGGAAGGCCATAAAAATGGATAAAAAACAAACATATTTTTCGATTGCCCTTGTTCTTATCGGTTTTCTACTTGTGGAATCAAGTATTTACATCATACCCTATATTGAAGGATTAAAAGAATTAGAAATAGCTGTTTTTGTAATTGGAATTCTTACTTTACTAGGTGTCATCATCTTATTAGCAAAGACTAAGAGGCATCATGATTGAAGAGCAGTACTTACGAATAAAAGATTTAGAAATTATTTTATGGGAATTTATTGCTCATAAAGTAGAGGAATTGTCCGTCCTCAAAGCCTTATCTGAGAATTTGCCCTATCTTAATAGAGAAAAGCTAGATATGGTTGATTCCTCCGAAATTCAGGATAGCGACGGCCTTACTATCTTAGACCTGCAACAGAATGATAGGGAATTGTTCATTCGCTTTGAAATGGACTTTCAACTAATGGGCTGGGCATCTGCTAGCAATGACTATGCAGCCTATATCCAAGCGAGTCTTATTGGAAGTTGTCGAGTTGACTTGAAGGCAAAGCTTGTTTTTTCTGGCAAGAATGTAAATTCTCTGACTAAAGCTCAATTATTGGAATATGGCGAAAAATTGATTTCGGATTTAGAACTCCAATACCGAAATATTGAAAGTTCTGAACACTATGGATGATGAAACCTTTAAAGGAATTATAATATGAATAGAAAGCAAGCACTGTCTATTTATTTGCTAGGTACCTTTGCTCAACTATTGCTAGTGAGTCTCCTAGTTTGGTTTTTAAGGGCAGGAAGAATGAAAGTTGATTTTACGTCAACAATTGGAATAATTGCTATTGTTTTAGGTGGCTTATCATCTGCTTTTTGGGGCAGTCTTGCCAGTATTGGCTACCATCAATCTAGTTTCAAAAAACTTCTAAAAGATTTTTTTCAAGTCAAAGATAGTCTAGCTAATTATAGTTTGGTGCTTGTTTTCCTGTCCCTAGAGTTTATGCCATTTATCTTTGATGGTAAGATTATTATGCAATCTTGGTTCTTGCCAGTGGCACTCTTTTTCAAAGCTCTTCTTTTTGGTGGGGTTGAAGAAATTGGTTGGCGTTATTTCTTTCAGCCGACCTTGCAGGAAAAAATCCCCTATCTATCAGCTACTCTTATTACCTTTTTAGCATGGTCTAGCTGGCATCTTTTTTACTTCTACATTGAAGGTTCTTTCGGTGTCATTCAGTTACTCCCTTTTCTAGTAGGCCTACTAGCCAACTGTTTTATCTTATCGGCTTTATATCATAAAACACAAAACTTATGGATTTGTGTCATGACTCATGCTTGGATCAATTCCTTGTCTCAGATTTTAGTGAATGAAGATATATGGCTTTCTGTAGTCAGTAAATTACTTATTGTCAGTTTAGCCATCATCATTGCAAGAAAGAAGTATGTAAGGGAGGAAAAATGACAAAATTTATTTCAAAATAATCAGTCGCTATCTGGTATGCATTGATTACCCTCCTTGATGATCTTTTAATAGGGCAAGTTATCCTTTGTTTTTTTCCAGATGGGAGTAGTACGGAGCCTCTCTCCTTGTATCCTCGCTCACATGTTGATTGATGGTTTAGCTGTTATTATGCTGGTTCAGGTTTCTTTTTTTCGTTCATACTTAAAAGGATGTAGTAGATGAAGCAGATTGCTTCGTCTTTTTTTCTTTTTGTGTTAAGCTAAGATTAGCAAATTGAAAGGGTTTTCGAATGTATCTAGCAGACTTAATGGAAAAGAGTGAAGCGGGGCAGTTTATTGTCCTGTCTTATTTACAGCAGCATTCTACATCCAGTTTGAAGGACGTTATATCTGAAACCGGCTTCTCGAAAGCAACCTTGACCAAGTATATTAGCTTGATTAACGACAAGGCCGCGGACCATCATGCGGCCTTATCCATCCAGCTTCAGGACGAAACGCTCAGTCTGTCTATCGGATCTGATACCAAGGGACGGGACATTCGCAGACTCTTTTTGGACAATGCTGTCAAATACCAGATTTTAAACTACCTGCTCTATCATCAGCAGTTTTTAGCCCATCAATTAGCCCAAGAGCTGATGATCAGTGAAGCAACACTCGGCCGTCATATATCCGGTTTAAATCAGATTTATCAGAGTTTGACCTATCTATCCAAAATGGCCGCTTAAAAGGGCCTGAGCACCAGATCCGCTATTTTTATTTCTGCCTCTTTCGCAAGGTTTGGTCTAGTCAAGATTGGGAAAAAGAACTTCAAAAACCAGAAAGAAGGCAGGAAGTTGCCGTTTTAGAAGAACTCTGTGGAGCCCAGCTCTCTCAAGGGCAGCGATTGGACTTAGCCCTTTGGGCGCATATTACCCAACAGCGCCTAAGAGTCAATGCCTGTCAATTCCAAAATATTGAACAGAAAATGCAGGGCTATTTTGAAAATATCTTCTACCAGCGCTTGCATCGGAGAACAAATGACTTCTTTGCCGGTCAGCACATTACCCTGAGTCAGGAAGACGGAGAAATGATGATTTTCTTTTCATTTCTGCTTTCTCATCGGATTCTGCCCCTGCACACCATGGAGTATATTCTAGGCTTTGGCGGTGAAATTGCTAGTCTGATTACACAACTGATTCAAGAAATGAAGGGTCAGGACTTGCTAGGTGACTATATTGAAGACCAAGTGACCTACGAACTCAGTCAGCTCTGTGCCCGCGTCTTTCTTTTCCGAGGCTATCTCTTGCAAGACAAATACAAGCATGATCTGGAATTGCGCCATCCTTACTTATGGAGCGAAGACGATTATCGACAAGTGGCAGACACTATTTTTAGCAAACTGCCTATTTTTCAGCAGGGAACATCTCTGGATAAAAAAGTTTTGTGGGAATGGCTCCAGCTGATGGAGTACATTGCTGAAAATGACGGCCAAGTCATCAAGATAGGCATGGACTTGATAGATAGCTTTATCGTTGTTTCCAGGATGACGGCCATTTTAAGACGATATTTAGAGTACAATCGCTTTATTAGCATTGAAGCCTACGATCCAGCTAAAAATTATGACCTCATCATCACCAATAATCCTATACATCAGAGCCCGCAGATTCCCGTCTATTATTTAAAAAATGACTTGGATTTGGAAGATTTGGCTCAAATCCGTCACATGATATTTCATTAAGAAACTTGGAGAAATCCAGGTTTCTTTGTGATTTTCACACAATCTCCTCAAGTTTTTTTAAAATTTTAAAAAAGTTGATAAACAAGAAAGCGCTTTATTTTGTATACTATTTACTGTAAAGAGGAAATTTCCTCAAGATTTTTATCAGGAGGACAGTACATGTCACAAGAAAAATACATCATGGCCATCGACCAAGGAACAACTAGTTCACGCGCCATCATCTTTAATAAAAAAGGAGAAAAAGTTAGCTCCAGTCAAAAAGAATTTACTCAGATTTTCCCTCAAGCTGGATGGGTTGAGCATAATGCCAATGAAATTTGGAACTCTGTTCAGTCAGTTATCGCGGGTGCTTTCATCGAAAGTGGTGTGAAACCAAGTCAAATCGAAGCCATCGGAATCACCAACCAGCGTGAAACAACTGTCGTCTGGGATAAGAAAACAGGGCTCCCTATCTACAATGCTATCGTTTGGCAATCACGTCAAACTGCTCCTCTGGCTGAACAACTAAAAAGCCAAGGTTATGTGGAAAAATTCCATGAAAAGACTGGTTTGATCATCGATGCTTACTTCTCAGCTACCAAGGTTCGCTGGATTTTGGATCATGTAGAGGGAGCGCAAGAAAGAGCTGAAAAGGGGGAATTGCTCTTTGGTACCATCGATACCTGGCTAGTTTGGAAATTGACTGACGGCGCAGCTCACGTGACCGACTACTCAAATGCAGCCCGTACCATGCTCTATAACATCAAGGACCTTAAATGGGACGACGAGATTTTGGAAATCCTCAACATTCCAAAGACTATGCTTCCTGAAGTTCGTTCTAACTCAGAAATCTATGGTAAGACTGCTCCATTCCACTTCTACGGTGGAGAAGTACCAATCTCTGGCATGGCTGGTGACCAACAGGCAGCTCTCTTTGGACAGTTAGCTTTTGAGCCTGGCATGGTCAAAAACACTTACGGAACTGGTTCCTTCATCATCATGAACACCGGTGAAGAGATGCAGCTGTCTGAAAACAACCTCTTGACAACCATTGGCTATGGAATCAACGGCAAGGTTTATTATGCTTTGGAAGGTTCTATCTTCATTGCAGGAAGTGCTATTCAATGGCTACGCGACGGTCTTCGGATGGTTGAAAATTCACCAGAATCTGAAATATGCCCTAGATTCTCATAACAATGACGAAGTCTATGTCGTACCTGCCTTCACAGGTCTGGGCGCTCCGTATTGGGATCAAAATGCCCGTGGTTCTGTCTTTGGCTTGACCCGCGGAACCAGCAAGGAAGACTTTATCAAGGCTACTCTGCAATCCATCGCTTACCAAGTACGCGACATCATTGATACTATGCAGGTGGATGCCAAGACTGCTATTCAAGTGCTTAAAGTCGACGGCGGTGCTGCTATGAACAACTTCCTCATGCAGTTCCAGGCTGACATTTTGGGAATCGATATTGCCCGTGCTAAAAACTTAGAAACAACTGCTCTAGGTGCAGCCTTCTTGGCAGGACTATCAGTAGGCTACTGGAAAGACTTAGATGAACTCCGCACTCTCAATGAAACTGGAGAACTCTTTGAGCCGTCTATGAATGAATCACGTAAGGAACAACTCTACAAAGGATGGAAAAAAGCTGTTAAGGCAACCCAAGTCTTTGCAGAAATCGACGACTAATACTGATTCTTATTTTGATGATAAAGTCAGCAGAAGCAGGAAATGACTAAGTTAGAAAGTGTATAAATATGGAATTTTCAAAGAAAACACGTGAATTATCGATAAAAAAAAATGCAGGAACGCACCTTGGACCTCCTGATTATTGGTGGTGGGATTACGGGTGCTGGTGTAGCCTTGCAAGCAGCTGCAAGTGGTCTGGAGACCGGTCTGATTGAAATGCAGGACTTTGCAGAAGGGACTTCTAGCCGCTCTACCAAATTGGTCCATGGTGGCCTTCGTTACCTTAAGCAATTCGACGTAGAGGTGGTCTCAGATACAGTTTCAGAGCGTGCTGTGGTTCAGCAAATTGCTCCACATATTCCAAAACCAGATCCAATGCTCTTGCCAGTTTACGATGAGGATGGAGCGACCTTTAGCCTCTTCCGTCTCAAAGTGGCTATGGATCTCTACGACCTCTTGGCTGGTGTCAACAATACTCCTGCCGCCAACAAGGTCTTGAGCAAGGAAGAAGTGCTCGAACGGGAACCTGAACTCAAGAAGGAAGGCCTGGTTGGTGGCGGTGTCTATCTTGACTTCCGCAACAACGATGCACGCCTTGTGATTGAAAATATCAAACGCGCCAACCAAGACGGTGCCCTGATTGCCAACCATGTCAAGGCAGAAGGCTTCCTCTTTGATGAATCTGGAAAGATTACAGGCGTTGTTGCGCGTGACCTCTTGACGGATGAAGTCTTTGAAATCAAGGCTCGCCTAGTCATCAACACAACTGGACCTTGGAGTGACAAGGTACGCAATCTGTCAAATGACGGTGAGCAATACTCACAAATGCGTCCAACTAAGGGAGTTCACTTGGTAGTTGACTCTAGCAAGATCAAGGTGTCTCAGCCAGTCTACTTTGATACAGGCTTGGGAGACGGCCGGATGGTCTTTGTTCTTCCACGTGAAAATAAAACCTACTTTGGTACGACTGACACTGACTACACTGGTGACCTGGAGCATCCAAAAGTAACACAAGAAGATGTGGATTACCTCTTGGGCATTGTCAATAATCGCTTCCCAGAAGCCAAGATCACGATTGACGATATCGAAAGCAGCTGGGCTGGCTTGCGCCCTCTGATCGCAGGCAACAGTGCTTCTGACTACAATGGTGGAAACAATGGTACCATTAGCGACGAAAGTTTCAATGCGCTTATTGCGACCGTTGAGAGCTATCTGGCTAAAGAAAAATCTCGTGAGGATGTCGAAGCGGCTGTTACTAAACTTGAAAGCAGTACATCTGAAAAACACTTGGATCCATCTGCAGTGTCTCGTGGCTCTAGTTTGGATCGTGATAACAATGGTCTCTTGACCCTTGCTGGCGGTAAAATCACAGACTATCGTAAGATGGCGGAAGGCGCTATGGAGCGCGTGGTTGACATCCTCAAAGCCGAATTCGATCGCAGCTTCAAGCTCATCAACTCTAAGACCTACCCTGTTTCAGGCGGAGAGCTCAATCCAGCAAATGTGGATTCCGAAATCGAAGCTTTTGCTCAACTTGGTGTCTCACGCGGCTTAGACAGCAAAGAAGCCTTCTACCTTGCCAACCTTTATGGTTCCAATGCTCCTAAAGTCTTTGCTCTCGCTCACAGCATCGAGCAAGCGCCAGGACTTAGCCTAGCGGATACCTTGTCACTCCACTATGCGATGCGCAATGAATTGGCACTCAGCCCAGTAGACTTCCTTCTTCGCCGGACAAACCACATGCTCTTTATGCGTGATAGTTTGGATGCGATTGTAGAGCCTGTTCTGGATGAAATGGGACGATTCTACGATTGGACAGAAGAAGAAAGCAGCCTATCGAAATGACCTAGAAGCTGCCCTTGCAAATAATGATTTAGCAGAATTGAAAAAATAGAAAATAGAAGAAGAGGTGGCGGACCAGTTCTCCTGTCTAGCCTCCCCTTCTTTTAAATGGAGTAATATAGATGATGAAAGAAATATTTGGTGAATTTTTAGGAACCCTGCTCTTGCTCCTTTTGGGGAACGGCGTCGTTGCAGGCGTGGTTCTTCCCAAAACTAAGAGCCACAACTCTGGCTGGATTGTGATTACCATGGGATGGGGGATCGCTGTTGCCATCGCTGCTTTTGTATCTGGCAACCTTGGCCCAGCCCATCTGAATCCTGCCCTAACCATCGGAGTAGCTCTCAAAGGTGATTTACCTTGGGCATCTGTTCTTCCTTACATCCTTGCGCAGTTTGCAGGTGCTATGGTCGGACAGTTCCTTGTCTTCCTGCAGTTCAAGCCTCACTATCTGGCTGAAGAAAATCCAGCTAACATCCTTGGGACATTCAGCACAGGACCAGCTATCAAAGATACCTTCTCGAACCTGATTAGCGAAATTCTCGGAACTTTTGTCCTTGTACTGACTATCTTTGCTCTAGGACTTTATAAGCTGCAAGCAGGCCTTGGCACATTTGCGGTTGGAACGCTGATTGTCGGGATTGGTCTATCACTTGGTGGAACGACTGGCTATGCCCTCAACCCTGCTCGTGACTTAGGACCTCGCATCATGCACAGCCTCCTTCCGATTCCAAACAAAGGAAATGGTGATTGGAGCTATGCTTGGATTCCAGTTATCGGACCAATCATTGGTGCTGTCCTTGCAGTAGCAGTCTTTTCTCTATTTTAGACTAAAATAAAGCAATCCTCTTCTCTAAGATTGATACATGCTTGGAGAAGAGGATTTTTGTATAGATTTTCAAATTTCATCGAAGACTTTGCTAAAGCAATCTAAAATCAGGAGAAAAGAGCCAGTCAGGATGATATTTGACAGCGGATTTATGCTATAATTGACAGTATAAATGATCTAAAGGAGTTATGATGAATCAAACTGTTCAATATTTACAAGAATTAACGGCTATCCCTTCTCCAACAGGCTTTACGGCTGAGGTTGCGGACTATCTGGTGAAGACATTAGAAGGCTTGGGCTATGAGCCTGTTCGGACCAATAAAGGCGGCGTTCATGTTGTGGTTAAGGGAGCAAATGATGCTCAACATCGGGTTGTGACGGCCCATGTGGATACTCTGGGTGCTATCGTGCGTGCGGTCAAGCCAGACGGTCGCTCAAGCTGGATCGAATTGGTGGTTTCCCTTGGAACATGATTGAAGGAGAAAACTGTCTAGTCCATGTGGCCAGCAGTGGCAAGACTATCAGCGGCACAATTTTAGTTCACCAGACTTCCTGCCATGTCTATAAAGATGCTGGAACGGTTGAGCGTACTCAGGACAATATGGAAGTCCGTTTGGATGAAAAGGTGACGAGCGAGAAAGAAACGCGGGATTTAGGAATCGAAGTGGGTGATTTTATTTCCTTTGATCCGCGTACCACGGTTACCGAGTCAGGCTTCATCAAGTCTCGCTTTTTGGATGACAAGGTCAGTGCAGCTATTTTGCTCAATCTTTTGCGCGTCTACAAAGAGGAAAAGATTCAGCTGCCAGTGACGACTCATTTTGCTTTTAGCGTCTTTGAGGAAGTCGGCCACGGGGCTAATTCCAGCCTGCCTGAGCAAGCGGTAGAGTATTTGGCGGTTGATATGGGGGCTATGGGTGACGACCAGCAAACAGATGAGTACACAGTTTCCATCTGTGTTAAGGACGCTTCAGGCCCTTATCACTATGGCTTCCGCCAGCATTTGGTAAATTTAGCCAAGAAGCAGGACATTCCTTACAAACTGGACATCTATCCATTTTACGGGTCAGACGCCTCTGCAGCTATGAGCGCAGGAGCAGAAGTCAAGCATGCTCTGCTAGGTGCCGGTATTGAATCCAGCCACTCTTACGAGCGCACGCATATTGATTCAGTAGTCGCGACAGAGCGTATGGTGGATGCTTATCTGAGAAGTGCCTTGGTGGAGTAAGAGTAGGACATTTAGCTTTGAATAAAAGGCAGAAATATGAGTATCCTGTGGGAAGCAGAATGGCTGTTCTTGTTCAATTGGTTAAGTCTTCGTAGATGCTTAAAGATATTTGGAAAGTTATGATGTTCAGGTATTTGAAGAAATTCTTTCTGTGTTTGCTTTTTACAATCATCAGCGCTCTGGTCTTAATCTTTACTTATCATCAAATCTGCCTGACTAAAGAGCAAAAATTGCTTGATAATCCCTCAGGTCGGCTGGTTCAAGTAGATGGCAAAAAAATGAATGTCTATGTAACTGGTCAGGGAGAGCAGACGCTGGTCTTTTTGGCAGGTGGTGGCACAACGTCCCCCTTTCTTGACTTTAAGACCCTCTATTCAAGATTGGAACAAGATTATCGCATAGTTGTGGTGGAGCGCTTAGGTTATGGCTTTAGCGAGGACAGCCAAGGGGATAGCAGAGATATTGACACGGTACTTGCCCAGACGAGGCAGGCTTTGAAAAAGGCTGAAATCACAGGCCCATATACTTTGGTAGCACACTCTATGGCTGGGCTAGAAGCGCTTCATTGGGTTGCAACATATCCAGAAGAAGTCCAAGGCATTATCGGACTGGATATGGCCTTGCCAAGTTCTTATACTGATTTGAGTCTCTATCCATTGGTTTATAAAGGCTTACAAGTGGCTGCTAATCTAGGCTTAAGTCGGATATTTATGATGCTGACAAGCAGGTTCCCGCTCTTGCGTCTGGTGATTTGACAGCAGAAGAAAAGCAAGTATACAAGGCTCTTTTCTATCGTCGCCCATAGGCAAATGCTGTTTATGAAGAGGTCACCCAGGTCAAACAAAATGCTGAGCTAGTTTCGAGGGAAAAGCTTCCTGAACTACCGATCTTGCTCTTTTCTTCAAATGGCCAAGGGACTGGCTATAGTCAGGGAGAATGGCAGAGCTTCCAGAAGGATTTTGCAGCAGCGCATTCACAGACAGAGTTAATTCTACTAGACTGCCCTCATTATGTGCATGATTACGCCAGTGATGAGTTGGCAGAAAAAATAAAGCAGTTTTTAAAATAGTAGGTTTTATATAAGCTTGAAATACTAGAAAAACGAGAAGGAAATTTTTCCCTCTCGTTTTTGAATATACAGATTATTTGACAGACCAGACACTGACTGATTTTTCCTCCACTGGAAATTCTCCCCAGCCTTCTTCGTCAATGGTCACGATTTGAGAGCTCTTGCCCAGATAATCACTGAATTCTTTACCAGCCCATTCTGGACCGACCAGCATACGTTTGCTGCTGGCTTGATCGTTGCTGATAACAACAGCGATTGGCTGACCTCCGTCCTTGCCTTGGCGGGTCCAGCCGATACAGTTGGCATTGTCAAAGTAGTCAGTCTGCTCGCCGTAAGCTAGGTTGAGACGAATATCCAAGAGCTTGTCCAGTACGTCTTGGAAGCTCTCTTGGGCAAATTCCCCACTAATACCATAGTAGTCGCCATAAAAGACGCAAGGCAGTCCTTCATCTCGTAGGAGGATAAGAGCATAGGCTGCTGGCTTGAACCATTCTTCCACAGTGGACTCCAGAGCTTGTCCTCGCTGGGTGTCATGGTTATCCACGAAGGTCACGGCTGATTCAGGATGATTCTTGGCAAGCGTCTGATCAAAAATCGTCCGTAGGTCAAAGTCTGCCCCAGCTATGCTAGCGTCAAAGAAATTATGGTGGAGCCTGACGTCAACAAGATCAAAGCGGTATTCGATATTTTTTAGATAGTCGTTATTAGCTGTCTCATCGCTATTCCAAAATTCCCCAAAAACATAAAAATCCTCACCGTATTTTGCAGTTATATCTCGGATAAAATTTCTCATAAAGAAGGAGTCAATGTGCTTGACAGCATCTAAACGAAATCCTTGAACGCCCGTTGTTTCGATAAACCAGTAAACCCAGTCGTAGAGGTTTTGAATAACCTCTGGATGCTTGAAGTCAATATCAGCATACATAAGGTAGTCATAGTTGCCGTTTTCATTGTCCACAAGCTCATCATCTGCCCAGCCTTTATTGTCTCCTTGAATGAGATAAATACCGGACTTGTTGTTTTTGGCATCATAGTCCGTACCAGTAAAATGGTACCAATGCCATTCAAAGTCATTGTAGGTTTTATTGCGGCCTGGGAAAGTAAAATGCATCCACGCTTCTATTTCAAATGGTTTTGAGATTTCTATGTTTCGGTCGTTGGGATCCACTTCAACGACAGTAAAACGCTCCTTGTAGTCCGCAGCTGCCTTGTGATTGAGGACTACATCAGCCATGGGTTCAATGCCATTGGCTTTGAGAGTTTGGATAGCTTTTAGGTAGTCTTCCTTAAAACCATATTTGGTGCGGACGGTTCCTTTTTGGTCAAACTCACCTAGGTCGAAGAGATCATAAACTCCATAGCCGACATCATTTGAGCCGGTTGCTTTGAAAGCTGGCGGCATCCAAATTTTGCGGATGCCTTTTGATGCTAGGTGCGGAGCATCCTCCGCCAAGCGATTCCAATGTTGTCCATCATTTGGTAAGTACCATTCAAAATACTGCATTAATGTTTGATTTTCCATACGAGATACCTCACATTCTTGGGATGGGTCTATTTTACCAAAAGAAGAATGATGATACAAACGTTTATACAAGTTAATTTTATATTTTTTGATGATAAGCTAAAACTAGCATTGAATTTAAAACGCTTACATAGTATAATGGACAAGTAATAAACTTTATAAAAAGAAAGGGGTTCTTTATGAAAAAGAGAGGACTAGTGAGGTTACTCTTATCAGTCTCGCTATTTGCACCCTTGGCCCTAGGCCGGGTTGTTCAAGCCGATGAGGCGAGTCAGGCGAATGTCGAAAGCAAGGAAATTCTTCAAACAGAAGCTATTGCAAAGCCGTCTGAACCGGTATCTTCAGTCCAGCAACCAGCAGTTTAGAAGTTGAAAGCAAGGAATCGTCGGTTACTGCAAGACCAGAGAAGCAAGAAGAGGAATTGGTCACTGCTGAAAAACCAGTTGTGGACTCTGAAAAGCCTACTTCTTCATTGGAGTCGCCACCTTTAGTTTTGGCTCAAGATGCTAGCTTAGTGCCTTCTGCTATGCCTGCTACTGCCAAAGGCCAAGACCTGTCTGCTTATACGGGAAGTCTTTCAAATCCAGCCTTGACTGATAAGGTACTAACCCTACAAGAAGCAGTCGATGAGCTACTGAAATGGGCAGCCGTCAATGAATCTCAGCTAGGCACCAGTGCTCGAGATAGGGTGAATCTAGCCAAGAGCATGGGAATGATTGACAAAGAGGCTGATTTGACAGCCCGTGTACAGGGAAGCAATCTGCAGACTATGTATGCAGTTGCCAAGCGCCTGCATGATGCCTATCGTGCTGAAAAGAAAGCACCGCTCTTTTTGAATGGTCGGGCGCAGCCAATTTTCCCATACAGCAGTGGAGCTAAGAAAGATAAAGACTATTCGTATGAGAAAAGCGACATCGTCCGTTTTCCTGTCTATGTTGAGACGGATCATGACACGGATGGAGACGGAAAGCGTGACCTCGTCAAGGCTATCGTACAACTTCCGAAAGCAGTAGCTCAAGGTGATTTTAAGGCTTCGACAATTTTAGAAGCTCGTCCTTACGTCGCAGGGACTTTGGATGAAAACTATGTGACCTTGGAAAGTCTCAATCTGCCGACAAACGGTTCTTATGATATGAAGAGTTTGCACAATAAGCCTGCTAAGCGCCAACTGGTGTCTAGCATGAGCAGTATTGATGCGGCGAAGAAGGCCAAAGCGTCAGATTGGTACTATTATAGCCCTTATGAAGGGATTTATGATTACGAGAATTTGAACTGGTATGATTACTTCCTAGTGCGCGGCTATGCCTTTGTTTCCAGTGCTGGTCTGGGTACTAAGGGTTCAGAAGGCTTCAATACTACTGGATCTGATTTGGAAGTAGAAGCCTTTAAAAATATTGTCGAATGGGTCAACGGTAAACGGACAGCCTACACAGACAAAACTAGCAATATTGAAATCAAGGCTGACTGGGCCAATGGCAAAGTAGGCATGACTGGCCTCTCTTGGGCCGGTACGACAACTTTCGGTGTGGCAACAACGGGTGTAGAAGGCCTGAGAACCATCGTTCCAGCCGCAGGAATTGCTAGCTGGTATGATTATTTCAATAGTCAAGGAACAGCCTACAGCAATCCACCATACAGTGATCTGTCTTGGCTGTCACTCTACGTTTCTACTCGGATGCTTGATCAAGACGATTGGGCTTCAATCTGGAACAAGTACGCTGACTACATCAATCAGCTAAACAAGGACCAAAAAGCTCATGGTCGCAATTATAGCCAAGTTTGGCGGGAACGCGATTATACCCTGAATTCAGGAAAGATAAAGACTAGCGCCTTGCTGGTACATGGTTTAAATGATCACAATGTCAAAACCAAACAATTTGAGCTTATGTATGATGTCTTGAAAAAAGCGGGACAAAACGTAAAACTCTACCTCCACCAAGGAGACCATGTCCATCCAGCAGCTATCTCTCGAGGTTATGGTATCAAGGCCAACAATCAAGATTTCTATGACTTGCTCAATATTTGGTTCTCTCATTATCTTTACGATGTCAAGAACGATGTTAGCAAGCTTCCTGCTGTCTTGGCACAAAATAACTACGATCCAAATAAATGGACGAGCTATGACAATTGGAAAAGCAATAATCGTTTGATTTTGACAGCTAAGTCCAAACGTCTCGAAGAAACCATCTCTAGTGACTATGCGGCTGCTGGGATTGACACTAGCAAGCGAGATGAGGCAGTCAGTCAAGCTTCTTCTAAGGCCAACATGACCTTTATGACAGAAGTCAAAGAAGACACGACTATCAAGGGCCATATTCCAGTCCACTTCAAGGCAGCCTTGGCCAATGGAAGTGGCAAAAACTTGCAGGTCAATGCACTCTTGGTAGATGTATCAGACCAAGAGTTTGATGTTGTTGGAAATGGTGCTGCTAGTGATGACAGCAAGGCTGGTGATTTCTGGATGGGCAGCAATCTTAGCAATCTGGATGTTAAAAACTTTGCAACAACCAAAACTAAATACAAGGTCATTGCTAAGGGCTGGCTAAACTTAGCCAATCCAGAATCAGGTTATACACCGTCTAGTTCAGAAAAGAGTATTAAGCCAAAAGTCGGCCAATTCCATGATTATACCATGTATTTGCAGCCGAATCTTTACACGGTGAAAAAAGGCCACAAGCTGGCTCTGGTCTTCAATACCTATGACCCTAGTGACTTGACAATTAAGCGTCAATATGCGGTGACTTTCAAGACGGATTCTATTAGTGCGCTAGTACCGACTGTAGAAGCTAGTAGTTCTCAAAAAGCTGATTATGTAGCAAGTGCCCTTGATACCGAATATGCCAACTTACCTGAAATTCTTGGTGAAAAATTAGTTGCACCAGAAATCAGAGAAGTTCCAGAATATATCTTTGATAGACAGGAGCCACAAGAAGAAGCTCCGTCAGTTGATTCGAGGGTTGGACGTAAAGAAGAGCAGCAAGGAACGACTGACCATGTGCAGCAATTAGGCAGTCAGAGAATGGTGCCTCAGGTGCAGCAATTGGCTAGTCAACCAGAAGCGTCTCAAGTGGAGCAGGCAGCTGTTCAACAAGCTCAACAAGCCGCAGCTTCCTTGCCAAAAACTGGTAGCCATTCAGAAAAAGGAATGTTCTATCTAGGCTTGGTGCTTCTTGTCAGCACATTCGGCATGTCTAGCCTCGTTAAGAAATATTCTCGTCGTTAGTCATTACAAGAAAAAGCAGCCAAACATTCCGGACTAGGTAAAGATTGGCTGCTTTTGCCTTATCGTCTTTCAGCTGGCCATGGCCTGCGAGTCAGAAGTGCCAGCAAACAGAGAGGTAGAAAGAATGAAACAGTATATTCAAGATATTTTTGACCAAAGTATGGCGATTGAAAGTTTTACCCATACTAGTTCTGAGCGGAAGATTGAAGCCTTTCTTCAGGAGCGGATAGGGGAGATTCCTTATTTTCAGGAGCATCCAGAACAGTTTGGATGCTATCAGATTCCGAATGATTTTTATAACCGCAGTGTCAACTGGGCTCTGGTCAAGCGAGATACGGCTGACACCGTGATTATTTTTCATCATCATGATACAGTGGATATTGAGGATTTTGGCAGTCTCAAAGACTGGGCTTTTGATAATCAGGCTCTAAAAGAAAAATTGTCCTCCATTTCTTCAGATTCAGATCTTTTAGCAGATATTGCGTCGGACAAGTGGCAGTTCGGTCGGGGCTCTTGCGACATGAAAGCTGCTCTGGCCTTGCAGCTAGGAGTGGTGGAAAGATACAGTCAGATACAGTCTGGTCAGGTCAATTTGCTTTATTTGTCGGTCGGGGATGAGGAGTCCTATTCCCAAGGCATGCGGGCAGCAACAGCCTTGCTTGCTGAATTGAAGGAGCGCTTCCAGCTTCATTACCTTCTGGCCGTGGATTCTGAGCCTTTTGAGAGCCAGTCAGCGGAGGAAAAGGTGCTTCATATAGGAACAGTCGGCAAGTTGATGCCAGTTGTCGTGACTCAGGGCATCCTTTCTCACATGAAAGAGCCACTCAAGGGGATCAATGCCCTGTCCTTGCTGGCAAAAGTTGCTGAAAAAATTGACCTCAATCCGGCTTTATCCGACATGGCCTACGGAGAACGTTCACCTCTGCCATCATGGTCCTATCTACGTGATTTGAAGGAAAATTATGATGTGTCAACTGTGCTTCGTGCTGCAGGCTATTTCAGCGTCCTTTATCTAGAAAAGAGTCCAAGTGAGCTGCTGGCGACCATAAAGACTCTCAGTCAGGAAGCAGTAGATGGCTTTTATCAAAACTATTGTCAGCTTCAGAAAGTCTATCAAGAAAGGAAGCATGTACCGAAACCGCGCGTGCTGACTTATCAGGAATTACTGCAAGAATGCCAAGAAAAAATCGGTTTTGAAGGTACCTTGAAGAAAATTTATGAAGAAGCCCAGCAAGCCATGCAAGAGGGCGCTTCCTATCAGGAAATCAGCATTCAAAATATCCAGAAAGTGTTAGATTTCTACGACCGTAAGGAAGCTTTGGTTGTCCTAGCAATCGCGCCGCCTTACTATCCATCCATGAATTGTCGTCGTCTGTCGGACAGTCCGATTAGGATTGATAAGGTCGTTCAACTCTATCGGGATTATCTGGACAAGGAAGCTGGTTGTCAGCTCCAAGTGGACGATTTTTTCATGGGAATTTGTGACCTTAGTTACTGTGCCTTGGAGAAGCCTGCCGCTGAATACCAAGACCTGATTGCTAGTATGCCTGTACCTGAGAATCTCTATCATCTAGATTTCCCAGAAATTGCGGCCAATCATATCCCCGGTATCAATCTAGGTCCATGGGGCAAGGACTTGCATCAGCTGACCGAGCGTGTCTATGAGCAGGACATGCTGGAAACCATTCCCAATTTCTTGCTCTATCTGCTGGAAAATGCTCAATCTTTCAAGGTTTAAAGGATGGTTCTTCCTTGTTTTAAAGTAAAATCCGAACTTTTTCGCTAGTTTCTAGACAAATGACTTTTAGGATAGTATAATAACCTCAAAACATAGCAAAGGAGTTTCTCATGATTGAATTTAGAGATGTTACAAAAGACTATGATGGCAAGCTAGCGCTTAACCACCTGAATCTGACCTTGGAAAGCGGTGAGATTGTCGGTCTGATTGGTCACAATGGAGCGGGTAAGTCAACGACCATTAAATCCTTAGTCAGCGTCATTAATCCGACACAAGGACAAATTTTTGTGGACGGCAAGGAGCTATCCAGTAATCGTCTAGAAATCAAGAAAAAAATCGGATATGTAGCTGATTCTCCTGATCTTTTCTTGCGCCTGACAGCCAATGAATTTTGGGAGCTAGTGGCGACTTCCTACGATATGACCACGGCAGAAGTAGAGGCTCGTTTGGGTGAGTTGCTGGCTATCTTTGACTTTGCTAGCCATCGTTATGAAGTAATTGAGTCGTTTTCACACGGTATGCGGCAGAAGGTCTTTGTCATTGGTGCCCTTTTGTCCGATCCAGATATCTGGGTCTTGGATGAGCCTTTGACAGGCTTGGATCCTCAGGCAGCTTTTGATCTCAAGAAGATGATGCGTGAGCATGCTGACAAGGGCAATACAGTTCTGTTTTCAACCCACGTTTTAGAAGTAGCTGAACAGCTATGCGATAAGATTGCCATTCTCAAAAAAGGAGAGTTGATATTCTACGGAACGGTTGAAGACCTGAAAGCCCAGCATCTAGACCAGTCCCTCGAAACCATCTATCTAGGTCTGGCTGGCCGCAGAGAAGAGGTGAGTTCAGATGCGCCTTAAAGCGATTAAAAAATTAGTTGATATCAATATTCTCTATGCTATCCAAGCTTCGCAGTTGCAGCAATACCGCAAGAAGCAGGAAAAAAATCCAGAGGTAAAAGTCAATGTCTCCCTGCAGGCTATTCGGATGTACTTGATTTTGGGGTTGGTCTACCTGTTCTTCTTTGGTATCATGAGTGCCTTCAATCACATGGTGGGCAATCCGGGCCTCTTTGCCAATATGGTCTCCGTATTTGCTATATTTTCCATGTCACAGGGCTTCTTGGTTTTCTATAATGTCTTTTATGAAAGCAAGGATTTGCAGTCCTATCGGCCCTATGCCTTTAGTGAATCAGAAATCATTGTCGGAAAGAGCATCTCTGTTGTCCTGACTCTCTTGATTGCAATTCTGCCTATGTATAGCTATTTCATCGTTCTAGGTCTTCAAGGCGGAAATCCTTTAGTCGGCTTGCCTATGGCCTTGATTTCGATTGTCATTTTAAGCTCGGTTATAACGTTTGTCATTTTGATTTTGGTGCATTTTATCACTAAGACAGCCTTCTTTAGAAAGTATAAGACCATCCTATCCAATGTGATTCTGGGTCTAGTTTCCCTAGGCTCGGTAGGTCTCTATATCTTTATCAATCAGATGAACAGTCGCAGTATCGCCAGCAATACAATGGTTACACCTTATTTCCCGCCAGTTGTAGCCTTTTACGACTTTATTATCAATCCTTTCAGCTTGACTGCAATTTTAGGAATTTTAGCTTGGCTTGCCGTGGCGGTTCTGCTCTTCCTGGTGGTTAAGTTCAAGGTTATACCAGAATTTATGAAGCAGCCCTGATGACAGGTGCAGCAAGTGGCAAACGTGAGCGAGTGCACGATATCAATATGGACGAGGCCAAGAATTTTAAGAAGTTCGTCTGGCGCTATCACATTCGGCTGCTGAGTGAAGGTTCGGTCATCTTGCAGGCTCTCTTTATGTCGGCACTGATTCCTTACATCATCATTTTTAGTATGGCCATGGGGGCAGTCAAAGCAGATCTAGATGTTAGCCCGTTCTTGATTCCGCGATTTTTACTTCCGCTTAGCTTCCTATCTATGTTTATCGCTACCCTCAATTCGGGTGGGAATAATCTGACCTCTATAGGTTTATCCTTGGAGCGGGAAAATTTTGATTATCTGAAGGTCTTACCTTTTGAGCTAAGAAAATACGTTCGTCTCAAATTTTGGTATCTCTTTGCTATTCAGTCCATTCTACCAGTGATTCTTCTTTTGGTGACTAGTCTTATCTTTCATGTTCATTTGGTGACGTTTCTCGTTATGCTGCTGGTTTGGTTTATGGCCAGTCTAGCTTGGAGCGCTTGGGCTATCATCGGGATTATAAGCATCTGGTGACCAACTGGTCCAATGTCAACGAGCTGATGAGTCGAGATAACAGTATGGGTAAGACCCTATTGGCACTAGCCTTTACCATTGGAGTGATGATCGTGATTGGCGTTCTCTATGCGATTTCATACTTCCTATCTCTCACGGTTCTCTATCTCCTTTCTGTTCTGCTGATTTTGATTTGTGGATTTGTTTCTTATCTGATCTATCGCTACTATATGAAAAAACTTGATAGCGAAATTGCTAGTTTTAATTGCTAATTGATCATAATAAAAAGCTTAGCAGCGAGGTTACTTGATACCTTGCTGCTAAGCTTTTTAGTTGCGATTTATTTTATAGTTTTCCGATATAAACTGTATGTCAGCTGATTTTTATCCTTAAGAACGCCAGCTAATCAGTACATACATCAAGCTGGAGCCAAACATATCCGCCAAGGCGTGCATGAGAAAGAAAGGCAGGAGGTTCTTGACCTTGTACTTGTAAAGAAAATAGTAGAAGAGACCATAGACCACTCCGATAACCAAGGCCCAGAGCATTCCTTGATAAGTATGGAAAGAAATCCGAATGATGGTAGAGTAGGCCAGTGCCCACCACTTATACTTATCCTTGACTGAGGTCATGAGGCCAAGAAAGAAGAATTCCTCATAGAAGCCATTGAGCAGTGCATAGAGGATGGTCATTGGTGTCAGATCAGCAAATTTCCGGAAGATTTCTAGCAAATCTATATAAGACCAGAGGGTCGGATCAAAGTAATTATACTCGCCACTCAGCGTCATCACGATGTCTCCAAAGAATCCTACTGCGGCAAATAAGAAGAGTCCAGAGGAGAACCGACCAGCTCAGGCGGATAGGGAGCTGCTTAAAGTCAAAGCGCCGAAGCAATAGGTAAAGAATGGTCAAGACCAGCATCAGGAGCTGAAGATTGAAATTGCTTGAGAATGCTGCGCCTTCGCTAGCTGTATTGCTGATTGTTTCAGTTGCTGCTGTCGTCGCTGTCGGTGCAAAGCTAGCCAGGTAAAGCTCGGTTGATCTGTAGATGAATTGACCAAACATGAGCAGAGTAATCACAAGAATGTCAAACCATTTCAGCTCTTTCAGAGGCTGTGATGGGCGGATTTTTGATAAAATAGTCATTCATTTCCCTTCCATAACTGGCAGATTTAAATACCAGAGATCATCTTTTCTATCTTTATCTTATCAGAGAAAGCTTAAATTTATATTATTTTCAAAGTCGCTGATTTTGAGAGGAGATTTTTGCAGACCAGTTGTAGGTTTGGCTGAAGAGCTGCATTATGCTATAGAAAAAACTGCTTTGAAAAGCAGTTTTACATGAAATAGACAATTGCTAGGTATTGGAGGGCAGAGGCAGCTAGGATGAAGAGATGCCAAATCATGTGGAAGTAGGGCTTCTTTTTGGCATAAAAACCAGCGCCGACTGTGTAGCAAAGACCGCCTGCTAGCATGAGTCCCCAAAACACTGGTCCAGTTTGTCCGATAATTTGCGGGATGATAAAGATAACCAGCCAACCCATAATTAGATAGAGGGCCAGACTAAATTTCTCATTGACCTTTTTGGCAAAGATTTGTAGAGAATGCCAAAGATGGTCGTGCCCCACTGAATCGCGATAATCAGATAGCCCCGCCAGTCATTCATGAGTGAAAGGACGACTGGCGTATAGCTGCCCGCGATAGCGATATAAATCATGGAGTGGTCAATAATCCGTAGGATGTATTTGTGGGTAGAGCCATAGGACATAGAGTGGTAAATGGTAGAAGAGAGAAACATGAGGAAAAGGCTTATGACAAAGATAGAAGTGCCAACAGCAGAAACCATGCCATGCTCTTCATAGCTGTAAACAGCAGAAATCGGAAGGAGAATCAGCATCAAAACAGCTCCGACGGCATGGGTAACAGCATTGGCAATTTCCTCTCCAAAAGAGAGTTGTTTACTGAGTTTAAGCGCGTAGTTCATCGTTATCGGCCTCCTTTTCGGGTACTTGGATAAAAGCAAGGGTCTGCTGGTAGAGTTTTAAGGTCTGACAAGCACTGGCAATGATCGGAGTCACTTCAAGCTTCCGTCCGTTCATATAATCCACAAAATCATTGTAGAGCTCTTCAGACTGGGTCTTAGCATTGAGCATATCTAAAGTAGCAGCAATATCTTGAATAGAAAAAACAGTTTTCAAGCTTGTAATGGCAATCAAGCGGGCAACTTGTTGGCGATTGTATTTTTTCTTTAGAGGTTTTTCAAGGTAGGCATGCTTGACATAATTATTGATCATGGATGCGGTCAAGCCTTTGTCAGATGCGGTAAAGGCTGGCTTGCAGACCTTGTTGACGTAGAGCAGGACTTGGTCCAGATACAGGTCAAGAACAGGTAATTCATCCCATCTCGGGAACAGATTTTTTGTTTCCAAATTTTAAACTTTCTAATATCTAGTTTTGATAACTAGATATTATCATTTTTGAAAATTAAAGTCAAGAATAAATCCAATTAGTCCAAAATTTGCTATAATCATGAGTAGGGAAAACAGGAAAATGGACTCAGAATCCAAGATGAGAAAGGTAGAATATGAAGATTTTAATTCCGACTGCCAAAGAAATGAATGAAGAGCAGAGTTCGCTGGGGCGCTCCCAGTTGACGCCTAAAAGCAAAATCATAATAGAAGAGTTGTTGCAATTCTCAGCCGAAGAGTTGGAAAAATTATATAAAATCAGTCCGCAAATGGCTGAAATAGAATACCAGCGAATTCAAAATCTGAGCAAGAATGAAGCGGAGACTTATCCAGCCTTGCACTTATTTGACGGGCTCATGTATCGCAATATCAAGCGAAAAGATTGGACACAAGAGGAGGAATCCTACATTCAAGAGCATTTGCTGTTAACGTCTAGTCTATATGGGGTCATTCCTGCTCTGAGTCCGATTGCCCCTCATCGGTTGGATTTTTTGGTGGGGCTGAAGCCAAATGGTCAAACGCTGAAAACATTTTGGCGGGACGATTATACAAAAGCAGTAGCGGATGAGGATATGCTGCTTTCGCTCTTGTCTAGTGAATTTGAAGATGTTTTTGAAAAATCGGTCAGAGAGAAGATGCTTCGTTTTAAATTCTTAGAGGAAAAGGCTGGCAAACCCAAAAGTCATTCTACCATTTCCAAAAAGGCGCGTGGGCAATTTTTGACTGCTTTGATGGAAACCCAAGTCGATCATCTTGACCAAATCAAAGAGCTCTCTTTTGCAGGTTTTGCCTATCGAGCGGATCTTTCAGATGATAAAGAATTGGTTTTTGTAAAAGAAGAATAAGAAAAGGCTTCACTTAGTTTTTAGCTAAGTGAAGCTTTTACATAGTCTGATAATTGCTTTTGATTCTGCAATTCGATAAATTTCTCAGGATAGGTCTGACGAACCTTTTGATAGAGATTTTTAGTCTCTCTTGTCCTGCCATCCCAAAGGATCCAGCGAATGAATTCCCAATCCAGTCTTTCAGTACAGCCAGATGCCATACTCTCTCGTACTTGATTTCGATATTTTAGATAGCGTTTAAAGGCGCGATAGAGGCAGTTCCAGCGAGAAAAGTTCATAAAGATAATCTGATCAGCCTGAGCCATCCTTTCCTCAAAGCAGGCGAAGGAGTAGTTGCCATCGATGACCCAGGATTGTTCTCGCTTGAGGAAATCCGCTAAATCAGCCTTGACTTGGTCTTGACTACGAGTCTGCCAGTTTTCTTCAAACCGAATCGTGTCCAGATGAAGCACGGAAATATGGTGGAAGTGGCCTAACTGCTGGGCTAAGGTTGACTTGCCAGATCCGGAGTAGCCGATGATAGCAATCTTCATATACATTCTCCTAATTACAGTGAGCAACAAAAAAAGCTCCGTGGAGCTCCTTTGTATGCGCGATGCATTATTTAGCAAGTTTAGCTGAAAGACGTGCTTTATCGCGGCTTGCTTTGTTTTTGTGGATCAAACCTTTTGTTTCTGCTTTATCGATAGCTGAGCTAGCAGCACGGAAAAGTTCTTCAGACGGGTTTGCTTCAAATGCTTTGATTGCAGTACGCATAGCTGATTTTTGAGCTGAGTTTTTTTCGTTTTGTTTAACGTTCAATTCAGCGCGTTTGATAGCTGACTTAATGTTTGCCAAGTTATTCACCTCCATTGAAAATACTAACTATCTAATTATATATGAAAAGTTGTGATTTGACAAGCCTAAATTATTTTTTTAGATAGATTTCGTCAATTTCATGATTTCTAGCCTTGTGCAAAATCACTTCGGCCCTATTACGAGTTGGCTCAATATAGTCTAATAGATTCACCAGATTGATTGTTTCCCAGATATTATGGGCCAGCGCCATGACTTCTTCTTCAGGTTGAGTCGTAAAGCGATGGTAGTAGTTGTCCGTGTCGTGCTTGGCTAGTGCCAATAATTTTTTAAAGCGATCTAGATACCAAGACTCGATATTTTCAACTTCGGCATCTACATAGATTGAGAAGTCGAAGAAGTCAGTCATATAAAGGCGTTCATTTTGCGGATTTTGGAAAACATTGATACCTTCTACGATGACAAAGTCAGCTGCCTTAATTTCCTGCTTTTCATTTGGGACAATATCATAAATTTCGTGTGAGTAGACGGGAATTTCATAGTTTTGACCATTTTTAATGCGGTCTAAGAAATCCAGCAAAAGTTCCATATTGTAGCTTTCAGGGAAGCCCTTGCGATTTAAAATGTCTGATTCAATCAAGGTTTGATTAGGATAGAGGAAGCCATCGGTCGTCACTAATTCAACGGTGGCATTTGTAAAAGTCCGTGATAGGAGAATTTGCAATAGGCGGCTAATCGTTGATTTTCCAACGGCAACACTGCCAGATACTCCGATAATAAAGGGCTGCCTTTTACTCTCCTTTTGTAGAAAAATACCTTTTGAAAAGGCGAGATCTTCTTTGGAACGTTTATAAATCTGAATGAGATTTGTCAGAGGAAGATAAACATCTGTTACATCCTGTAGACTGATTTTGTCATTGAAACTCTTGATAGAATTGAGCTCGGACTCAGTGAGCGGTGGATTTTTTTTTCGATGAAGATTCTGCCAAGTTTGGCGGCTGATTTTTTCAAAATGAAGAAATTCGTTTGTCATAAGTTACTCCTATATGATGGATTTTAGTATAACATACTTTTGGAGAAATGAAAACGATTTACAAATCTAGAAAATTTATGATAAAATGGTTTTATGACTAAAATGTATTTTGCAGAAAATCCGGATGCCAAACATGACATTCATAAATTAAAAGTGGAATTATTAGGACAACAGATGACCTTTTTAACAGATGCTGGTGTCTTTAGCAAAAAAATGATCGACTATGGCAGTCGAGTTTTGTTGTCTGCCTTGGAATTTAACAAGAAAGAAATGTTGCTGGATGTCGGCTGCGGCTATGGAACGCTGGGCTTGACTCTGGCTAAAGCGCAAGAGCTGGAAGTCACTCTCGTGGATATCAATCAGCGAGCGCTAGACTTGGCTAGAAAGAATGCGGATGCGAACCAAGTATCTGCAGATATTTCCAGTCCAATGTTTACGAAAATGTGACCGGACAATTTCATCATATTATTAGCAATCCACCGATTCGGGCTGGTAAGCAGGTGGTGCACGAAGTTATTTCAGGTAGCTATGATCACTTGCTAGCGGATGGGGATTTGACGATTGTTATCCAAAAGAAACAAGGAGCTCCCAGCGCTAAAACCAAGATGGAAGAAGTGTTTGGCAACTGCGAGACTCTCAAGAAGGACAAAGGCTATTATATCCTAAGGAGTGTGAAATAAAGATGCGGGCAGTTGATATTATTCAAAAGAAACGAGATGGACTAGAGTTGTCCAGTCAAGAGATTGAATGGCTGATTGAGGGGTATGTAGCTGGAACAGTGCCAGATTACCAGATGTCAGCCTTTGCTATGGCTGTTTACTTTAAAGGGATGACCACTCGGGAAATTTCTGATTTGACCATGGCTATGGTGGGGACAGGCCAGCAGTTTGATCTGTCAGCTATTTCAGGGATTAAGGTCGACAAGCATTCGACTGGTGGAGTGGGAGATAAGGTTACCTTAATCTTGGCTCCTCTCGTTGCTAGCTTTGGCGTGCCCGTTGCCAAGATGAGCGGACGAGGCTTGGGGCATACGGGTGGTACCATAGACAAGCTCGAGTCTGTCAAGGGCTACCAGGTAGAGCGCAGTCAGGAAGATTTCATCAAGCAGGTTCAGGAGATTGGTGTATCCGTTATCGGTCAGTCAGACCAGCTAGTTAAGGCAGACAAGCTTCTCTATGCCCTGCGTGATGTGACCGCTACAGTTGATACCATTCCTTTGATTGCCAGTTCGGTTATGAGCAAGAAAATCGCCGCTGGTGCAGACAGCATCTTACTGGATGTAACCGTCGGTGAAGGTGCCTTTATGAAAAATCTAGAGGATGCCCTTGTCCTAGCCCGTACCATGGTAGACTTGGGTAAGGCTGTCGGACGTAGAACAGTTGCAGTCATTACGGATATGAGTCAGCCTTTAGGTACTAGCATTGGTAATCGTTTGGAAATCCTGGAAGCACTGGAAATCCTTCAAGGAAAAGGACGCGAAGATATTACGGAGTTTATCTGCGAGCTCGCTCAAATCATGCTTGATTTGGCGAATGTTGAGAAGTCAGTTTCTGAAATTAGAGAGCATTTAACAAATGGAGCGGCTTTAAAAAAATTTGAAGAGATGATTGCGGCTCAAGGTGGAGATCTAGAGGACTTGTATCGACCATCCCAAGCGGCTTATGTGGCTGAAGTGAGAGCAGAGAAATCTGGCTTTATCACAGAGCTTCCAGCTATGGAATTTGGTTTGTTTGCGATGAGGTTGGGAGCAGGCCGAGCAGTCAAATCTGATAAACTAGATTATGAAACTGGAATTGTGTTCGAAAAGAAGGTTGGAGAAACAGCCGAAATTGGGGAAATTGTCGCAAAAATTTACGCAAATGAAAAAATTTCTCAAGAACTAGTTACAGAATTCCAAAAAAATGTTAGAATAGGTAGTGAAAGCGTTGCAGTAAGCGAGATTGTCGAAGTGATCGCTTAATTTTAGGAGAATCCAACATGAAATTAAACAAATACATTGACCATACGCTTTTGAAACCTGATGCAAGTCAGGAGCAGATTGAAACCTTAATTGAGGAAGCAAAGAAATACGACTTTGCGAGCGTCTGTGTCAATCCGACTTGGGTGAGTTTTGCTGCGCAAGCACTAAAAGCTACGGATGTTAAGGTCTGTACAGTCATTGGTTTTCCACTGGGAGCAAATACTCCGGAGCTCAAGGCTTTTGAAACGAGTGATGCCATCCAAAACGGAGCGAATGAAATCGACATGGTTATGAATATCGGTGCTCTAAAGTCTCGAAACTTTGACTTAGTTGAAAGAGACATTCGAGCTGTTGTGGAAGCTGCTAAAGGAACCTTGGTCAAGGTCATTATTGAGACCTGCCTCTTGACAGATGATGAGAAAGTGAAAGCTTGTCAAATTGCTCAGAAAGCTGGTGCGGATTTTGTCAAGACATCCACTGGTTTCTCAACTGGTGGTGCAACCGTTGCGGATGTAGCTTTGATGCGTAAGACAGTTGGGCCAGATATGGGAGTCAAGGCTTCTGGCGGTGCCCGTTCTTACGAAGATGCACTTGCCTTTATCAAAGCTGGTGCGACTCGCATTGGAGCTTCCTCTGGTGTAGCGATTATGGAGGGAGACGTGGCTAATGGCGACTACTGATTTGATTGATTTAGTTGTAGAAACCACGAAGAATGCCTATGTTCCATACTCTCATTTCCCTGTCGGAGCTGTTTTAGTAGCTAAAAATGGACAAGTTTTCACAGGTGTCAATGTCGAAAATGCTAGTTTCGGCTTGACCAATTGTGCAGAGCGAACAGCCATTTTTAAAGCTGTTTCTGAAGGCTTTTTAGACTTTGAGGAATTAATTGTTTACGGAGAAACGGAAAAACCGATCTCTCCGTGTGGTGCCTGCCGCCAAGTAATGGCAGAGTTTTTTAATCAGGATTTACCAGTGACCTTGGTCGCTAAAGATAAATCGACGGTCGTGATGACGGTCAAGGAGTTACTTCCATACTCTTTTACAGACTTAACTTGAGTCTGTTGCTGGTCAACTGACCAAAATTAAACTTGCAACTAAGTTGCACATCTTATATAGGAGGTTCAGAAATGAACAAGAAACAATGGCTAGGTCTTGGTCTAGTGTCTGTCGCAGCAATCGGACTTGCTGCATGTGGGAATCGTGCGTCTAAATCAGATAGCTCTAACGCTAAAACTGATTTAAAAGCTGCTATCGTAACCGATACAGGTGGTGTTGATGATAAATCATTTAACCAATCTGCATGGGAAGGTTTGCAAGCTTGGGTAAAGAAAATGGCCTTTCAAAAGATAACGGCTATACTTACTTCCAGTCAACTGACGAGTCACAATACGCGAACAACCTAAACCAAGCTGCTACGGATGGTTACAACTTAGTATTTGGTATCGGTTTTGCCCTTCGTGATGCCGTTGAATCTGCTGCAAAAGATAATTCAAGTATTAACTACGTTATTATTGACGATGTAATTGATGGTCAAAAGAATGTTGCTTCAGCAGTCTTTGCAGATAATGAAGCAGCTTACCTTGCTGGTGTTGCAGCTGCAAAAACTACTAAGACAAAACAAGTTGGTTTCATTGGTGGTATAGAAGGAACAGTTATCACACGTTTTGAAAAAGGTTTCGAAGCTGGTGTGAAATCAGTTGATCCATCTATCAAGATTAAAGTGGACTATGCTGGCTCATTCGGCGATGCAGCTAAAGGTAAAACAATTGCTGCTGCTCACTATGCTGGTGGTGCGGATGTTGTTTACCAAGTAGCTGGTGGTACTGGTGCTGGAGTATTTAACGAAGCTAAGTCAATCAACGAAACAAGAAATGAAAATGAAAAAGTTTGGGTACTTGGTGTTGACCGTGACCAAACTGAAGAAGGTAAATACAAATCTAAAGATGGTAAAGAATCTAACTTTGTTTTGGCATCAAGCTTGAAACAAGTTGGTAAGACTGTCCAAGACATCGCTAACCAAACAGCTAAAGGTAAATTCCCAGGTGGTAAAACTACAACCTTTGGTTTGAAAGACGGTGGTGTTGATTTGACAACAACCAACCTTTCTGAAGATGCTAAAAAAGCTGTTGAAGAAGCAAAAGCAAAAATCCTTGACGGTAGTATCACAGTTCCTGATAAATAATTGAATGTTGAGCGATCCGACCTACTAGGGTCGCTCATTTTTAAATTCTGACGCCTTTGCATCGGTTAAGCCTACTAGAATAGGAGTCCGAGGAGGTTATATCGACATAAAATGAAATTCTGGAAAGGAAAGAGCCATGACACATGAAAATGTCATTGAAATGCGAGAAATTACCAAGATTTTTGGTGAATTTGTGGCCAATGATAAAATCAATTTGGAACTCCGAAAAGGTGAGATTCACGCTCTTTTAGGAGAAAATGGTGCCGGGAAGTCAACCTTGATGAATATGTTGGCCGGCCTACTTGAGCCGACTAGTGGTGAGATTGTAGTAAACGGAAAGCCAGTTAAGCTGGACTCTCCATCAAAGGCGGCTTCACTTGGTATCGGGATGGTGCATCAGCACTTTATGCTTGTGGAAGCCTTCACTGTTGCTGAAAATATTATTCTTGGAAGTGAGATTACAAAAAATGGTATCTTAGACTTGAAACGCGCTACGCAAGAAATTAAGCGTTTGTCTAAGAAATATGGTTTGTCGGTCGATCCATCTGCCAAGATTGAGGATATTTCTGTTGGAGCCCAACAACGTGTTGAAATTCTGAAGACCCTTTACCGTGGTGCAGATATCCTCATCTTTGACGAACCAACAGCTGTTTTGACACCATCTGAGATTGATGAATTGATGAAAATCATGAAAAATCTGGTCAAGGAAGGTAAGTCTATCATTCTTATTACTCATAAGTTGGATGAAATTCGTGCAGTTTCTGACCGAGTGACTGTTATTCGTCGAGGAAAATCGATTGAAACCGTTGAAATTGCTGGTGCAACCAACCAAGATTTGGCAGAAATGATGGTGGGACGTGCCGTTTCCTTTAAGACGGAGAAGAAACCTTCTAATCCTCAAGAAACGGTTCTTTCCATCAAGAATCTTGTCGTTGAAGAAAATCGCGGCGTTCCAGCTGTTAAGGGACTTTCACTGGATGTTCGTGCTGGTGAGATTGTTGGGATTGCAGGGATTGACGGAAATGGTCAGACAGAGTTGATTCAAGCTATCACAGGACTTAGAAAGCGAGCTCGGGTGAAATTTTGATCAAGAACCAGTCCGTGATTGGTAAGAAACCACGTCAGATTACAGAGATGAAGGTCAGCCACGTACCTGAAGACCGCCATCGCGATGGTTTGGTGCTGCAGATGTCCATTTCTGAAAATATTGCTTTGCAGACTTACTACAAGGAGCCGCTCAGCAAAAACGGCATCTTGAATTACAATAATATTTACTCTTACGCATGCAATCTGATGAAAGAGTTTGACGTGCGGGCAGCTAGCGAGTATGTACCTGCTTCAGCCCTCTCAGGAGGAAATCAACAGAAGGCTATCATTGCTCGGGAAGTGGATCGTGATCCAGACTTGCTGATTGTCAGTCAGCCTACTCGTGGACTTGATGTCGGAGCGATTGAATATATCCATAAACGCTTGATTGAGGAGCGTACTCAAGGTAAGGCAGTTCTTGTTGTCAGCTTTGAGCTAGATGAAATACTCAACCTTTCTGACAGAATCGCCGTTATCCATGATGGCAAGATTCAAGGAATTGTGACTCCAGAGAAGACTAATAAGCAAGAACTTGGTATTCTCATGGCTGGTGGTAAGATTTAGAAGGGAGATTCAAATGTCTAAAAAAACACAGCAGATCGCAGTTCCCTAATCTCAGTTCTTTTAGGGATTTTATTAGGAGCGATTGTCATGGCTATCTTTGGCTATGACGCCATCTGGGGATATGAGTCCCTCTTTAAAACGGCATTCGGTTCTTTGAGAAGTTTGGGTGAAATTTCTCGGGCGATGGGACCTCTAGTTCTCATTGGTCTGGGTTTTGCCGTTGCTAGTCGGGCTGGATTTTTCAATGTCGGACTTCCGGGCCAAGCCTTGGCTGGTTGGATTCTAGCTGGTTGGTTTGCCCTTTCCTTCCCTGACCTACCTCGCCCACTGATGTTGCTAGCAACTGTAGTCATTGCTGCAGTGGCTGGTGGGATCATTGGTGCTATACCAGGGGTTCTGCGTGCCTATTTAGGAACGAGTGAGGTCATCGTTACGATTATGATGAACTATATCGTCCTCTTCGTTGGAAATGCTTTCATCCGCAGCTTTCCAAAATCTGTGATGCAGAGTGTTGACTCTAGTAAGCGTGTTGGTGCCAATGCGATTTATCAAACAGAATGGCTGAGAAGTTTGACAGCTAACTCTCGGATGAATATTGGTATTTTCTTTGCCTTGATTGCAGTTGTGCTGATCTGGTATATGTTGAAGAAAACAACGCTTGGTTTTGAAATCCGCGCTGTAGGGCTGAATCCGAATGCATCTGAATACGCAGGGATGTCTTCTAAACGGACCATTATTTTGTCTATGATTATTTCTGGAGCCCTTGCAGGACTTGGAGGAGTAGTAGAAGGACTAGGTACTTATCAGAATGTCTTTGTACAAGGAAGTTCATTGAGCGTTGGTTTCAATGGTATGGCAGTTAGTCTTTTAGCAGCAAACTCTCCAGTTGGTATCCTTTTTGCGGCTTTCCTCTTTGCAGTTCTAAGTGTTGGTGCTCCAGGTATGAACGTGGCTCAGATTCCGACAGAATTAGTCAATATCGTGACAGCTTCGATTATCTTCTTTGTCAGCGCCCATTACTTGATTGAGCGTCTGACTGGTAAGACAGTCTTTGAATTATTTAAAAACCGTAAGCAAGAAGCCAGTAAAGTGAAAGGGGGAAACTAGGATGAGTATTGTAACGATATTAGGTTTATTAGTATCATCTATGCTGATTTATGCGGCTCCCCTGATTTTTACAAGTATCGGTGGAGCTTATTCGGAGCATGCCGGAGTCGTCAATGTCGGCTTGGAAGGGATCATGGTAATGGGAGCATTTACAGGCGTTCTCTTTAACCTGACTTTCGAAAGTAGTTTTGGCAGCTTGACTCCGTGGCTTTCCTTGATTGCTGCTGGTTTGGTCGGAGTGCTCTTCTCCCTTATCCATGCTGTAGCAACCATTAACTTCCGCGCAGACCACGTTGTCAGTGGTACGGTTCTAAACTTGCTAGCACCAGCCTTGGCAGTCTTTCTTGTAAAAGCTATCTACAACAAGGGGCAAACAGACAACATTCAGCGTTCATTTGGTAAATTTAATTTTCCTATTTTGTCTGATATCCCAGTTATAGGAGATATATTCTTCAAACATACAAGTCTGATGGGATATTTGGCCATCGCCTTCTCTTTCCTTGCTTGGTTTATCATGTTTAAGACAAAATTTGGATTGCGCCTTCGCTCAGTTGGAGAACATCCGCAGGCAGCAGATACACTGGGAATCAATGTTTACCTCATGCGCTATTGCGGTGTTATGATTTCTGGTCTGCTTGGTGGTATTGGTGGAGCTATCTATGCTCAGTCAATCTCCGTTAACTTTGCTGTGACAACTATCATAGGTCCAGGATTTATCGCCTTGGCAGCTATGATTTTTGGTAAATGGAGTCCTATCGGTGCTATGTTGGCAAGTCTCTTCTTTGGAGCTTCTCAAAGTTTGGCCGTTATCGGAAACCAATTGCCTCTTCTTTCAAAAGTACCAACAGTTTACCTGCAGATTGCGCCATATGTCTTGACGATTGTGGTTCTTGCAGCCTTCTTTGGTAAAGCTGTTGCTCCGAAAGCAGACGGTATCAACTATATCAAGTCTAAATAACCCTTTACGAGGCTGGGACAAAAGTCCTAGCCTCTCAATTGTCTTTGGATTGTCGAGCAAGACGCAGTGGTTGAGTGGGCTCTACTAGGCTGATTTCATCAGCTTTTACAGCCCTACTCAACTGTGCGGAGGTGGGACGACGAAATCGAATTCTTACGAATGACCGATTTCTGTCCCACTCTCGTTTTTTCCGATTTGAAGAATCTTTTATCAAGAGAAGAAATAGAAAAAGCCTGCTTCGTCTGAAGCAAGCTTTTTAAGATTAGTTCGTTGCGATTTCGTTCAATAAATCTTCTGCAGTAGTGGTTGGGTTAACGCGAACACGATTGAGCGAGAGCAAGCCGTCTGCAAGTGAAGCAAGACCGTGGTTAGTCGTCAATCCCATCTTGTAGCCCAAACTTTCAGCAATCTGCAAGGTCGCATCACTATAACGACCAGATGGATAGGCAACAGTCGTCGTCTTCTGTGATAGATTGTCATCTAAAAAGGCTTTAGAATCACGTAGTTCAAGGGTTTGTTGATCAGCAGTAGCAGTTGATAGATCAGGGTGGTTGACGGTATGGTCTTCAAAGGACATTCCCTTTTCCTTCATTTCTTTGATCTCATCTAGCGTCAGCATATCTTCACGGCCAGCTTGGACAAAGCCAGTAATGACATTGTTGGTTGCCTTCATCTGGTACTTTTGAAGTAGTGGAAAGGCATTGGTGTAAAAGTCTCTCAAACTATCGTCAAAGGTCAGCCAGACTACTTTTTTATTTTCAGGTAGGACATTCTCTGTCAAAGCTTTGTAAGCTTCATCTGGGGTTAAAGTATAATAACCAGCTTCTTTCAGAGCCTGCAAATGACTTTCAAAAGTAGTTGGATCTACAATCAAACCAGCATTGGCTGCCTCAGAGGGATCCATTACATGGATCGCATGGTACATCAAAATTGGAATCTTAACAGGCTCGTCCTGTTTTACCCACTTGATTTTTGAAGCTTCTTCATTTGTTGAGGTAGAGTCTGGCTTTGAGGTGGATTGCACAGTTTGGTTGCCTGAAGAGGATTGTTTGCTAGGAGAGAACTGAGTCTTCCAAAGATATATTCCGCCTAGGATTAGGGCAAGGAGCAAGAAAAGATTGATAATAGAAAAAGGAATGCCTTTTTCTTAGCTTTATGTCTTTGCATGCGTCTTCCAATGTGTTTATCTGTCATGGTATCTCCTTCTAATCTCATGAGTTTAAAATTTTTACTTACATTATAACAAATATACAAATAGATTTGTAGGCATTTCTATATATTTTTGTTATAATGTTTTTTATATAAGAAATATTCAAGGAGTTCCTCATGTCTATTAAAATTGCTTTACTTGGTTTTGGAACAGTTGCCAGTGGTGTTCCTTTCTTGTTGAAAGAAAATGGAGAAAAGATTGTTCAGGCTGCTCATTCTGAGATTGAAGTTGCTAAAGTTTTGGTCAAGGATGATGCTGAAAAAGAACGTCTTTTGGCAGCTGGAAATGATTACAACTTTGTGACCAATGTGGATGAAATCTTAAATGACAGTGAAATTGCGATCGTAGTGGAGCTGATGGGACGGATTGAACCAGCTAAAACCTTTATCACGCGCGCACTTGAAGCAGGTAAACATGTGGTAACTGCTAACAAAGACTTGCTGGCAGTTCATGGTTCTGAATTGTTAGATATTGCTAAGAAAAATGGCGTTGCTCTCTACTATGAAGCAGCTGTTGCAGGCGGTATCCCTATTTTACGCACCTTGGTTAATTCATTGGCATCTGACAAGATTACCCGCGTTTTGGGCGTGGTCAATGGAACATCTAACTTCATGATGACCAAGATGGTAGAAGAAGGTTGGTCTTATGAGGATGCTCTTGCGGAAGCGCAACGTTTAGGATTTGCTGAGAGCGATCCAACTAACGACGTTGATGGAATTGACGCAGCCTATAAAATGGTTATCCTCAGCCAATTTGCTTTCGGTATGAACATCAAGTTTGAAGACGTCAGCCACCAAGGTATTCGCAACATCACTCCAGAAGATGTCGCTGTTGCTCAAGATTTGGGCTATGTGGTGAAATTGGTCGGCTCAATTGAGGAAACACCATCAGGAATCGCTGCTGAAGTAACACCGACTTTCTTGCCAAAAGCGCATCCGCTGGCTAGCGTAAACGGCGTAATGAATGCGGTCTTTGTCGAGTCAATCGGTATAGGAGAATCCATGTATTATGGCCCAGGTGCAGGTCAAAAACCAACTGCTACCAGTGTCGTTGCGGATATCGTTCGTATCGTCCGTCGCCTAAATGAAGGCACGATTGGCAAAGCTTTCAATGAATTTAGTCGCGAGCTTGTCTTGGCTAAACCTGAGGATGTCAAGAGCAACTATTATTTCTCTATCTTGGCTCCAGATGCCAAAGGCCAAGTCTTGCATTTGGCTGAAATCTTCAATGCTGAAGAAATTTCTTTCAAGCAAATTCTGCAAGAAGGTACGGATGGTGAAACTGCTCGTGTAGTCATCATCACGCATGCTGTTAGCAAGACTCAGCTAGAAAATGTAGTGGCCAAGCTCCGTGAGGTACCAGAGTTCGAATTGCTCAATACCTTTAAAGTATTAGGAGAATAAGATGAAAATTATTGTACCAGCAACCAGTGCCAATATCGGGCCTGGTTTTGACTCAGTTGGTGTTGCAGTCTCCAAATATTTAGAAATTGAAGTCTTGGAAGAAAGTGAGGAGTGGGTTATTGAACATGACCTCAATCCTCGAATTCCAATGGATAAACGGAATTTACTAATCAAGATTGCCCTGCAATTAGCCCCAGACCTTCAGCCTCATCTTTTAAAAATGACCAGCGATGTTCCTTTGGCGCGCGGTCTTGGCTCTTCTAGCTCTGTTATCGTTGCAGGGATTGAACTGGCCAATCAGTTAGCAAATCTGAACTTATCGGATCATGAAAAGCTAAAAATTGCGACAAAAATCGAAGGGCATCCGGACAATGTCGCACCAGCAATTTATGGAAATCTAGTGATTGCAAGCTCTTTCCAAAATCAAGTTTCAGCTGTTGTGTCAGATTTCCCAGAGGTCAGCTTTATCGCTTTTATTCCAGATTATGAGTTGAGAACAGTTGAAAGCCGCCGTGTCTTGCCTAATCGCCTTTCATACAAGGAAGCTGTTGCAGCAAGCTCTGTAGCCAATGTCGCAGTTGCAGCGCTCTTAAAAGGCGATATGAAAACAGCTGGTCGTGCTATCGAATCAGATCGTTTCCATGAGAGATATCGTCAGCCGCTTATCAAAGAATTTTCTGACATTAAATTCTTAGCCAGAAAACAGGGCGCTTTTGCGACTTATATCTCTGGAGCTGGTCCGACTGTCATGGTTTTATCTCCGAGAGACAAGGCTGAGCAGATTTATCAGCAAATCAAGGAACAAGGCTTTGATGGACAAGTCTTCCAGTTGCAAGTCGATACTCAGGGTGTACGTGTAGAAAAATAGAAGAGAGTTTGAGGATGACGAACTTGTGGACGCAGTGTTGGTCTACAATCTTCGTTCTCCTCTTTCTTTTTGTTTTGAAAAAGAATCTTTATTTCCCTCAGTCTATCGTAAATATCATTTAATTTTGATATAATAGAGTGTAATTTGTAAAAAAGAGAGTAAGTCATGCAAAACCTAGAAAAATTTTCTGCGGAATTAGAAGGAATCGATATCCGTTTTAATGAACCTTTGAGTCAATACACTTATACGAAGGTAGGCGGAGCTGCCGATTTCTTAGTTTTTCCACGCAACCGTTATGAATTGGCTCGGATTGTCAAGTTGGCCAATCGTGAAAATATTCCTTGGTTGGTGCTTGGGAATTCAAGCAATATTATCGTTCGAGATGGCGGTATTCGAGGCTTTGTCATCATGTTTGACAGTCTAAATAACGTAGCAGTAGATGGCTATACGATTGAGGCAGAGGCTGGTGCCAATCTAACTCAGACTACTCGTATTGCCCTGCATCATAGTTTGACTGGCTTTGAATTTGCCTGTGGCATCCCGGGTAGTGTTGGCGGAGCTGTCTTTATGAATGCTGGCGCTTATGGCGGAGAAATTGCTCATGTGCTTGTTTCTTGCAAGGTCTTGACACCTGAAGGAGAGATAAAGACCTTGGATGCGCGTGATATGCGCTTTGGTTATCGCCATTCACTTATTCAAGAAACTGGCGACATCGTCATTTCAGCTAAGTTTGGTCTGGCACCAGGTGTCCACCAAAACATTCGTCAGGAAATGGAACGTCTGACCTATCTGCGTGAACTCAAGCAGCCTTTGGAATACCCATCATGTGGGTCTGTCTTTAAGCGTCCTCTGGGACATTTTGCTGGTCAGCTCATCAGTGAGGCCGGTTTAAAAGGCTATCGAATCGGTGGTGTAGAGGTTTCAGAAAAACATGCTGGTTTCATGATTAATGTCGATCATGGTACAGCTAGCGATTATGAAGAGTTGATTGCTCATGTCATTAAAGTAGTCAAAGAGCATTCAGGTGTCACTCTGGAACGAGAAGTTCGAATTATTGGAGAAGCATAAGAGTCCCATATGTAATTGTCTGATTGCTTTTCTAAGATTTGTCTAAGTCTTTGGGATAGCCAATATCCATGTGTCATTAGTAAAGGGGGTGAAAGCCTATCGATATCGCAAGTATGCAGGGCCATAGTAGCCCTCGAGAGGTTTTTTTGGTCTGACAGAGCCAAAAATCTGTTAATACATGGAAAAGAAGGAATTTATGCCAATTGAAAAAACCAATTATTGAGTTCAAAAACGTTTCGAAGGTTTTTGAAGACAGTAACACCGTCGTTCTCAAAGATATTAACTTTGAATTAGAAGAAGGAAAATTTTATACTCTTCTAGGGGCTTCTGGCTCTGGGAAATCAACCATTCTTAATATTATTGCAGGACTGTTGGATGCGACTACAGGAGACATCTTTTTGGATGGCGTCCGCATCAATGACATTCCTACTAATAAACGGGATGTTCATACTGTATTCCAGTCCTACGCCCTTTTCCCGCATATGAATGTTTTTGAGAATGTAGCCTTTCCGTTGCGGTTGCGGAAGGTAGACAAAAAAAGAAATTGAAGAACGGGTTACTGAAGTTCTGAAAATGGTTCAGCTGGAAGGATATGAGCGCCGTTCAATTCGGAGACTTTCAGGCGGTCAACGCCAGCGGGTAGCCATTGCTCGTGCCATCATCAATCGGCCACGGGTTGTCCCTACTAGACGAGCCTCTTTCTGCGCTGGATTTGAAGTTGCGGACGGATATGCAATATGAGCTCCGTGAACTTCAACAGCGCCTTGGGATCACTTTTTGTCTTTGTCACCCACGACCAGGAAGAAGCCCTAGCTATGAGTGACTGGATTTTTTTGTCATGAATGAAGGGGAGATTGTCCAGTCAGGAACGCCAGTGGATATCTATGATGAGCCGATTAACCACTTTGTTGCGACCTTTATCGGAGAATCTAATATCCTGCCAGGTAAGATGATCGAAGACTACTTGGTCGAGTTCAATGGCAAGCGCTTTGAAGCGGTTGACGGAGGAATGCGACCAAACGAATCCGTTGAAGTGGTGATTCGTCCAGAAGATTTGCGCATTACCCTGCCTGAAGAAGGAAAATTGCAGGTTAAAGTGGATACCCAGCTTTTCCGCGGGGTTCATTATGAAATTATCGCCTACGATGAACTCGGAAATGAATGGATGATTCATTCGACCCGCAAGGCCATCGTCGGAGAAGAAATCGGTCTGGACTTTGAGCCAGAGGATATCCATATCATGCGCCTCAATGAAACCGAAGAAGAATTCGATGCTCGGATTGAAGAATACGTAGAAATCGAAGAACAAGAAGCAGGGCTGATAAACGCCATTGAGGAGGAAAGAGATGAAGAAAACAACCTCTAACCTTTTTATGCTTCCATATTTTCTTTGGATTCTGCTTTTTGTCCTAGCTCCAGTGATAATGATTGTCTGGAAATCATTCTTTAATATCGAAGGACAGTTCACGCTGGAAAACTATCGGATTTATTTCACGTCGCAGAATTTGACCTATCTGAAAATGAGCTTTAACTCGGTATTTTATGCAGGCATCATCACCTTGGTGACCTTACTCATATCCTATCCGACTGCTTATTTTTTGACCCAGCTTAAGCATCGCCAGCTCTGGCTGATGCTGATTGTCCTGCCGACTTGGATTAATCTTTTGCTTAAGGCTTACGCTTTTATCGGCATTTTTGGGCAAAATGGCTCAGTAAATGAATTTTTGACCTTTATCGGTATCGGTCCCAAGCAGATTCTTTTCACTGACTTTTCTTTTATTTTTGTTGCTAGCTACATTGAGCTGCCCTTTATGATTCTGCCGATTTTCAACGTCTTGGATGATTTGGATCCCAACCTCATCAATGCTAGCTATGACTTGGGTGCCAATCGTTGGCAGACTTTCCGCAATGTCGTCTTTCCACTTTCAATGAATGGTGTGAGAAGTGGCGTGCAGTCAGTCTTTATTCCCAGTCTCAGCCTCTTCATGCTGACGCGTTTGATCGGTGGGAACCGTGTTATTACGCTGGGTACAGCCATTGAACAGCATTTCTTGACGACGCAAAACTGGGGAATGGGCTCAACCATCGGAGTGGTTCTGATTATTGCCATGCTCTTCACTATGTGGGCAACCAAGGAAAGGAGAGAACGATGAAAAAATTTGCTAATCTCTATTTAGCGATTGTGTTTCTAATCCTTTATCTTCCGATCTTTTATTTGATTGCCTATGCCTTCAATGCTGGCGATGATATGAACAAATTTACAGGCTTTGATCTGGTTCATTTTCAAAAGTTATTTGAAGATTCGCGCTTGATTTTAATTTTGGCGCAGACTTTCTTCTTAGCCTTTCTTTCTTCCCTCATTGCTACCATTATCGGAACTTTCGGTGCTATTTATATTTACCAAGCCCGCAAGAAGTATCAGGATGCCTTCCTATCCATCAATAATATTTTGATGGTGGCGCCTGACGTTATGATTGGGGCTAGCTTCCTGATTCTCTTTACCACGGCTAAATTCCAGCTGGGCTTTGTGTCCGTTTTAGCCAGCCACGTTGCCTTTTCAATTCCTATTGTTGTGCTAATGATTTTGCCACGGCTAAAAGAAATGAATGACGACATGATTAAGGCTGCTTATGATTTGGGAGCTAGTCAAGTTCAGATGCTCAAGGAAATCATGCTGCCTTATCTGACACCAGCGATCATTGCTGGCTACTTTATGGCTTTCACCTACTCACTAGATGACTTTGCTGTGACCTTCTTTGTGACAGGAAATGGCTTCTCGACTCTTTCCGTAGAAATTTATTCCCGTGCACGGCAAGGAATTTCCTTGGAAATCAATGCCCTGTCTGCTCTGGTCTTTCTCTTTAGTATCGTTTTAGTCATTGGCTATTACTTTATCACGCGTGAGAAGGAGGAAGCAGCATGAAAAAACTCTATTCGTTTTTAGCAGGGATTCTTGCGATTATCCTGATCTTGTGGGGAATTAGCTATCGGATTGAGAGTAAAGCCAACAGCAAGGGCAGTGATAAATTGGTCGTCTATAACTGGGGAGATTACATTGATCCGGAATTGCTGACAGAGTTTACCAAGGAAACAGGTGTGCAGGTGCAGTATGAAACCTTCGATTCCAACGAAGCCATGTACACGAAAATCAAACAAGGTGGAACAACCTACGACATTGCTATCCCAAGCGAGTACATGATTGCCAAGATGATGAAGGAAAACTTGGTAGAGAAATTGGACCATAGCCAGATCAAAGGCTTGGAAAATATTGGTTCAGACTTTTTGGATCAGCCATTTGATCCAGGAAACCAGTATTCCATTCCTTATTTCTGGGGAACGCTGGGAATTGTTTACAATACTAAAATGGTCGAGCACGCGCCTGAACACTGGAACGATCTCTGGAAGCCAGAATACAGAAACTCCATCATGATGATTGACGGAGCCCGCGAAGTCATGGGGATTGGTCTGAACTCGAATGGTCATAGTCTTAACTCCAAAGATGCTGACCAGTTGCAGGAGGCTGTCGATAAACTCTACACTCTGACGCCCAATATCAAAGCCATCGTCGCTGATGAGATGAAAGGCTACATGATTCAGAATAACGCGGCTATTGGCGTGACCTTCTCTGGCGAAGCTCGCCAAATGCTGGAGGCCAATGAAGATCTGCGCTATGTTGTGCCTACAGAAGCCAGCAACCTTTGGTTTGACAATATCGTTATTCCAAACGGTCAAAAATAAAAAAGCTGCCTATCAGTTTATCAATTTCATGTTGAGACCAGAAAATGCTTATAAAAATGCCCTTTATGTTGGCTACTCAACGCCAAACCTTCCTGCCAAGGCCATGCTGCCAGAAGAAGTGCAGGAAGACGAGGCTTTCTATCCAACCGAAGAAACCATGAAGCATCTGGAAGTCTATCAGCAATTAGGACCAAAATGGCTCGGAACATACAATGACCTCTATCTTCAAGTCAAAATGTATCGCAAATAGCCAAAGAAGAGGCTGGGACAAAAGTCCTAGCCTCTCAATTGTCTTTGGATTATCGAGCAAGGCGCAGGGGTTGAGTGGGCTCTACTACGCTGATTTCATCAGCTTTTACAGCCCTACTCAACTGTGCGGAGGTGGGACGACGAAATCGAATTCTAACGAATTACTGATTTCTGTCCCACTCTCTTTTTTATATTTTGACTTGTATAATTATTTGAAAAGCAGTAGAGAAAGTAGTAAAATTATATTAACATATGCAATAGAGCCTTGTGCTCAATTAAGGAGGAAATCATTATGTCAGTTTTCTACGTTCCATCAGTCAATTTGATTGGTAAAGGTGTCATCAATGAATTTGGCGGTCATGTCAAAGAGCTGGGCTTCAAGAAAGCTCTCATCGTTACAGACCACTACATTGCATCCAGTGACATTTTACCAAAAGTCATCAAGCCGCTAGAAGCAGAAGGAATTGAATACGTGGTTTTGAAGATGTAGACCCAAATCCTTCTTGTAAGAATGTTTATGATGGATTAGCTACTCTTCAAGAAAATGATTGTGATTTTATCATCAGTGTCGGCGGTGGCTCACCTCAAGATGCTGCTAGCTGTATTTCCATCATGGCGACAAATGGTGGTAAGCCGCAAGATTATGAAGGGCTCCACAAGTCTAAAGAAAAGGGTCTGCCAGTTGTAGCCATCAACACCACGGCAGGGACTTCTGCCGAAATCACTATCAACTATGTTATCACGGATGAAGAACGTAAGGTCAAGATGGTGATGGTTGATAAAAATAGCTTGGCTCTCATCTCTGTCAATGACCCAGAGCTCATGGTTTCCAAACCAGCTAATTTAACGGCAGCGACTGGGATGGATGCTTTGACTCATGCTGTTGAGGCCTTGGTAACTCCTGGTGCTTATGGCGTGACCAAGAAGTTGTCTATTGGTGCTATTGAGTTGATTAAGGAATATTTGCCGCGTGCAGTTGCTAATGGCCATGATATAGAAGCGCGTGAAGCTATGGTCAATGCTATTTTCCTTGGGGGCATGTCCTTTAACAATGCAGGTCTGGGTTACGTGCATTCGATGGCTCACCAGCTTGGTGCGGTCTATCATCTACCTCATGGCGTTTGCTGCGCTATGCTCCTACCAGTAGTTGAGCGTGAAAATGCCAAACGTGTGCCAGCAGCCTTTAGAAATGTAGCTAAAGCTTAGGCTTGCATACCGAAGGCAAGACTGATGAAGAGTGTGCAGCATATGCCATTTCGGAAATCGAAACCTTGTCTGAAACGGTCGGTATTCCTAAGAAATTGACCGAGCTTGGTATTGAAGAAAAGGACTTTGATTTTGAATACCTTTCTAAGAATGCTTTGATTGATGCTTGCGCACCTGGCAATCCTTTCATGCCGACTTTAGAAGAAACCATTGCTTTATACAAGGAATTGTTTTAAGCCAAAGGAAAACAGTTCACTCTCTAAATTTAGTTGATTTATATCAAAAAAAGACAGTTGCTCTCTCTCCTACAACTGTCTTTTTAATTTATGGAAATGGGATGGTCGTACAGGATTAGTGCTCTAAAATAAACTTAGCAATAGCTGTGGCGACGCCATTTTCTTCATTGCTATCTGTTACATAGTCGGCCAAGTCTTTGACATGCTGGCTAGCATTTCCCATGGCAACGCCCAAGCCAGCAAACTGCAGCATTTCAATATCGTTATTCGCATCGCCCAGTGCCATGATTTCCTCAGGCTTGATCTCTAAGCGTTGTGCTAGACGCTCTAGGGAAAAGGCTTTGGTAACACCTTTTGGCATCGCCTCGTAGATGACAGGCTGGGAGCGGACGCCACTGAATCGTTGGCAGAGTTCTTGAGCGAACTTGGTCTCAAAATCGTCTACCTGCTCTGGATTTCCTAGAAACATAGCTTGGAACATTCGATGCTTGCCGCTGCAAGTTTCTTCAAGGCTGATTTCAGTAGGAGTCGTAAAGACGAGAGCCGCATCATCTGTCACAATTTTGCTAGCCTTTTCTCCTACGACGAAGTAATGCTCTTCATCAAATAAGGTCAACTGCACTTGGCTCTGTTCCGCTAAACTGTAGAGGTAGCGAATGTCATCGGGCTTTAATTCTTGCCAGTCGACGACCTGCCAATCGCTAGTCTGATGGATAGCGCAGCCATTGTCTACGATGACATATTCATTTTCATTCTCCAAGCCCAACTCCTGATAGTAGGGCTTGACCCCCACGAGCGGTCTGCCCGTGCATAGAACCAGCTTGACTCCAGCTTGGATAGCTTGGTGGATAGCATCAATATGAGCTTGAGGAATCTTTTTTTCCTCAGTCAGCAAGGTTCCGTCCATATCAAGGGCAATTAGTTTAATCATAGTTTTTCTCCAATAGTATTTGTGAATATTATAGCATATTTCTATTGCTAGGAGAGCAGAAATGGGGAAAGATTGTTTTTTTAATTTTCCTGTCCTTATGGTATAATAAGAAAATCTAGTAAGGAAAAGAGAAGCTATGAAAGCAAAGCGTATTGTATTTAAAGTTGGAACGAGCTCGTTGACAAATCCTGATGGTAGCCTGTCGCGGGCAAAGGTGCGGGAAATCACGCATCAATTATCGGTCTTACACGAAGCCGGACATGAGTTGATTTTGGTATCGTCTGGAGCCATTGCGGCAGGTTTTTCGTCTCTGGGCTTTAAAAAACGCCCAACTAAAGTAGCCGACAAACAGGCTTCGGCAGCTGTTGGTCAGGGCCTTCTCCTAGAGGAGTACACAACTAATCTGCTTCTGAAGAAGATTGTATCTGCCCAGATTTTGCTGACGCAGGATGATTTTGCGGATAAACGGCGTTACAAAAATGCCCACCAAGCTCTGTCAGTCCTCCTTAATCGGGGTGCCATTCCCATTATCAATGAGAATGACACAGTTTCTATCGAGGAGCTAAAGGTGGGGGACAATGACACGCTGAGTGCTCAGGTGGCAGCCATGGTTCAGGCGGATCTTTTGGTACTTTTGACAGATGTTGATGGGCTTTACACAGCCAACCCAGCTTCAGATCCAACTGCCCAACGTCTTGAAAGAATTGAGGCGATCTCTAGCGATTTGATTGACATGGCAGGCGGTACGGGCTCCAGCAATGGTACTGGTGGCATGCTGACCAAGATCAAAGCAGCAACTTTGGCGACCATGTCTGGTGTACCAGTTTATATTTGTTCGTCACTTAAAAACAATGCTTTATTGGAGGCGGCGAGCCAGACTCGAGACGGGAGCTTTTTCTCAGCGCAGGATAAGGGCTTGAAGACGCAAAAACAGTGGCTGGCCTTCTATGCCAAGAGCCAAGGTGCCATCTATGTAGATGAGGGAGCGGCACAGGCACTCCGCTACGATGGTAAAAGCCTTCTGGCATCAGGAATTGTTAGGTTAGATGGGCATTTTTCTTACCAAGATACAGTGACGGTGTACGAAGAAGAGACTGGTGCGATTTTAGGAAAGGGGCGCGTGCGCTTTGGTAAACCTGCCCTCAAGGATATGCTGCGTTCTAGCAAGCCGAAGGGAGTCGTGATTCATCGTGACGATTGGATTTCTATTACTCCAGAGCTCCAACTGCTCTTTTCTGAATTTTAAGAGGAAATAGGGGCTTACATATTTCCTTTACCCGAACTTTCCAACATCTTCGCCAATAGAAAAAAGAAATTATTGTATCTTACGAAAGGAGGCGCTATGACCTCAACACAAGAATTATTTGAAATTGTAAAAAAGTCCAAAAAATCAATCAACACAGCTACAACTGCTGAGAAAAACCAAGCATTAGAGGAAATGGCAAAGCAGCTCTGGCTTTCGCGTGCGGACATTTTGGCAGCTAATGAACTGGATATGGCAGCGGCAAAAGGTAAGATTTCAGATGTGATGCTGGATCGCCTTTATCTAGATGAGGATCGGATTGCTGGCATGGCAGAGGGCATTCGTCAGCTGATTGACTTGGAGGATCCTGTGGGGCAAGTCTTGGAAAAGACTGAGCTTGATAACGGCCTTGTCATCAGTAAAAAGCGAGTGGCTATGGGCGTGATTGGGATTATCTATGAAAGCCGCCCTAATGTCACCTCTGACGCTGCGGCTCTGGCGCTAAAGAGTGGCAGTGCAGTCGTTCTCAGAAGTGGCAAGGATGCTTATCAGACAGCACTAGCTATTGTCACAGCTCTGAAAAAAGGTTTGGCTCAGACCAAGATTTCGCCGGATTGTATCCAATTGGTTTCTGATACCAGTCGGGCTTCAGCTCAGGCAATGATGAAGGCCAAGGGCTATCTGGATTTGCTTATTCCTCGTGGTGGCGCGGGCTTGATTCAGGCGGTCGTGGAAAATGCTACTGTGCCAGTTATTGAGACAGGTACTGGAATTGTTCATATCTATGTAGATAAGGATGCTAATCAAGACAAGGCTTTGGCGATTATTGAGAATGCCAAGACCAGTCGCCCCTCAGTCTGCAATGCCATGGAGGTCCTGCTGATTCATGAAGAGATTGCAGCAGAATTTTTGCCACGTTTGCAGAAGATGCTGGTGACTGATCGTAATGCTGCGCAAGAAAAAGCTGTTGAATTACGTTTGGATGAGAAAGCAGCTCAGTATATATCAGGCTCGCAAGCTAGACCGGAAGATTTTGACACCGAATTTTTGGACTATATCTTAGCTGTCAAGCTGGTTTCCTCGCTGGAAGAAGCGGTGGAGCATATTGAGGCTCACAGCACTCATCACTCGGATGCCATTGTGACGGAGAACGATGCAGCGGCAGCTTACTTCTCAGAGCAGGTGGATAGCGCAGCGGTTTATGTCAATGCTTCAACCCGCTTTACAGATGGCGGTCAATTTGGCCTTGGCTGCGAAATGGGGATTTCCACTCAGAAACTGCATGCCAGAGGTCCTATGGGACTGAAAGAGTTGACCAGCTATAAATACGTCATCCAAGGGACTGGTCAAGTGAGGAAATAAAGATGAAAATTGGATTTATCGGTCTGGGAAATATGGGGGGCAGTCTTGCTCGCCTAGTTACCCAAGATGAAAGAATTAGAAGCGAATTACTCTTGGCCAATCGCAGTCGTGACAAGGCTGAAAAGATTGCTGCGGAAGTTGGTGGGCAGCCGGTCAGTAATGAAGAGGTTTTTGCTCAGGCAGAGGTGATTTTTCTGGGCATCAAACCAGCTCAATTTGCTGACTTACTAGCTGAGTATCAGGAGATTCTAGAAAAGCGGGATTCTCTTCTGTTGGTTTCGATGGCCGCTGGTTTGCCTTTGGAGTTATTAGAAAAATTAACACCTAGCCACCATCGTTGGATTCGGATCATGCCTAATACACCAGTAGCTGTAGGTGAGGGTGTTATTACCTATGCCTTATCTCAGCAGGCGAATCAAGCGGATGAAGACTTGTTGCGTGAGCTTCTGTCTTCGGCTGGCCTTTTGGTCAAACTAGAGGAAAAGCAGTTGGATGCGGCGACAGCTCTTGCTGGCTGTGGACCAGCCTTCGTTTATCTTTTTATAGAAGCTTTAGCGGATGCAGGTGTCCGAGCTGGACTTAGTCGCGACATATCGCTTGAACTGGCCAATCAAACCCTTTTAGGCGCTGCTAAACTAAGTCAGATCAGTGGCCAACATCCGGCTCAGCTCAAAGATCAAGTCTGCAGTCCAGCTGGTTCGACCATCGCTGGGGTAGCCAGTCTGGAAGAAAATGCCTTTCGAGGAACGGTCATGGCTGCCGTTCAAGCTGCCTATCAAAGGACACAGGAGTTGGGAAAATGAAGGATTTACCAGTTTTGAACCGATTTCTGACGATTTGAAATAACAAGCTAACTTTCAGTGGACATGCTTTAGGGTAAACTAGGAAACAGCTAAAAAAATTTTTCTATTGACCCTTCAGAAGATAATGGGGAAAGTATATTAATTCCCTCAACAAACAGCAGGCTAACGGCTTGCTGTTTTTCATTTAAAGGGAAGAATGATATAATGAAGTAGAGAAAAATCTTGAATGAGGTACCCCATGAACGAAATCAAATGCCCCAACTGCGGGGAGGTTTTTACTGTCAATGAGAGCCAGTACAGTGAGCTTTTGTCGCAGGTTCGGACTGCAGAGTTTGACAAGGAAATTCATGCTCGGATTGAGCAGGAGCTGGCTTTAGCAGAGCAAAAATCCCAGAATGCTCAACAAGCCCTGCTATCGCAGAAAGAGCAGGAAATTAGCAATCTTCAAAGTCAAATTGCTCAATTTGAGACCCAGCAGGAATTGGCAAAGAAAGAGGCTGAGCAGGCAGCTAGTCTTCAATTGCAGGAGAAGGATAAGAAAGTCCAGCAACTGGAAAATCAGCTGACAACTCTGCGCTTGGAGCATGAAAATCAATTGCAAAAGACCTTGTCTGCTCTGGAAAAAGAGCGCGACGAGGTTAAGAATCAGCTAGTTTTGCAAGAAAAGGAAGCAGCGCTGGCTCAGACCTCGCTTAAAGAGCGCTATGAGGTAGAGCTGCGGCAGAAAGATGAGACCATAGAGTTCTATAAGGATTTCAAAGCCAAGCAGTCTACTAAAATGATTGGCGAGAGTTTGGAACAGCACTGTGAGTACGAGTTTAACAAGAACCGTATGGCCATGTTTCCGCGAGCGGAGTTTGGCAAGGACAATGATGCCAGAACAGGCAGCAAGGGTGACTACATTTACCGTGAGGTGGATGAAAATGGTGTAGAAATCCTCTCTATCATGTTTGAGATGAAAAATGAAGGCGATGAGACAGCGACCAAGAAGAAAAATGAGCATTTTTTCAAAGAGCTGGATAAGGACCGGCGGGAGAAAGGCTGTGAGTATGCTATTCTGGTGACACTTCTGGAGGCTGACAGCGAACTCTACAATTCGGGTATTGTCGATGTGTCCTATGCCTATGAGAAGATGTATGTTATCCGACCACAGTTCTTCTTGCCCATGATTACCCTCTTGCGTAATGCTGCGCTCAACTCGCTCCAGTACAAGCAAGAACTGGCCTTGGTGCGGGAGCAGAACATTGATATTACGCATTTTGAGGAAGATTTGGATGCCTTTAAAGTAGCTTTCGCCAAGAACTATCAGTCTGCTTCGACCAACTTTGGCAAGGCCATCGAAGAGATTGACAAAGCTATCCGCCGGATGGAAGAAATCAAGAAATTCCTGACGACCTCTGAAAACCAGCTGCGCTTAGCAAACAACAAGCTGGACGACGTCTCTGTCAAAAAACTGACACGCAAAAATCCTACTATGAAAGCTAAGTTTGAAGCTTTGAAGGGAGACTAGGAGGCTCCTATGCAGATACGAAAAGTAACCATGAAAGATGCTGAAGCCTTACTGTCTCTATACGAAGACTTGGGCTATCCAACGACCGCTTCTAAGCTGGCTCGACGTTTAGAAATGATTCTCTCTCAGCCGCATTATGGCTGTCTTTTAGCTGAAAGAAACGGAGAAATTTTAGGTTTCTTAGGTTATGCAAAGCTCTTCTTTTTTGAATCAGATGGATCTTACTATCGTATTTTAGCTTTGTCAGTTGCAAAAGAAGCAAGACGACAAGGAATTGCTAGTAGGCTAATCAATGAATTGAAAAAACAAGCGGTAAAAGAAGGAGTTAAGGCACTGGCTCTAAATAGTGGATTAACTGCTGAACGAAATGCTGCACATCAGTTTTATAAGGCGGTTGGATTTGAAAAAGTGACTGCCGGCTTTGCTTTGCATTTAAAAAGTCAACATAAATAAATCATGAAAAATAGCAGAGGAAACAAAGTAATGTCTACAGCAAATATGAACAGCATAAGGGCTTCCAAAAGCGAGTTTTAGTATTTTTAGAAAGTTAATCAATGAACGGAATTATCAACTTAAGAAAAGAAGCGGGCATGACCTCGCATGATGCGGTCTTTAAGCTGCGTAAAATTTTGGGAACGAAGAAAATTGGTCACGGGGGCACCTTGGATCCAGATGTAGTCGGGGTGCTTCCGATTGCTGTGGGCAAGGCGACACGCTTGGTCGAGTTTATGCAGGAGGAAGGCAAGGTCTACGAGGGGGAGATTACGCTAGGATGCTCAACGACAACAGAAGATGCCAGCGGAGACATCTTAGAGCGGACGCCGGTGACAGAGCTTTTAGAAGAAGCTCTCATAGATGAAGCCATGGAATCTATGACTGGTGAGATTCGCCAGATACCGCCCATGTACTCAGCAGTCAAGGTTAATGGCCGTAAGCTTTATGAGTATGCGCGTGCAGGTCAAGAAGTGGAGCGCCCAGAGCGGCAGGTGACTATCTATAGCTTTGAGCGCACCAGTCCGATTGCCTATGAAGATGAGCAAGCTCGTTTTCGTTTTCGAGTCAAGTGCAGCAAGGGGACCTATGTCCGAACCCTGTCTGTTGATTTAGGAGCTAAGCTGGGCTTTGCCAGTCACATGTCCCAGCTGACAAGGACTTCTTCAGCAGGTATGAGCTTGGATGATGCTTTGACCTTGGATGAAATAGCGGAGCGAGTGGCAGTGGAGGATTTTACATTTCTTCAGCCTTTGGAGTTGGGGACAGGTGATCTACCCAAGATTGAACTAACGGTAGAGCAGCTAGAGGAAGTCCGCCACGGTCGCTTTATTTTCATTGAAAATGCGGCAACAATCTTGGCTGGTTTCCATAAAGGTAAGCTTATCGCTATCTTAGAAAAAAGGGAAGAATCTTATAAACCTAAAAAAGTTTTTCTTTGATCATATAAAAATATCAGAGTCCTGAAATCTATTTTCAGGATTTTTTTATGCCTAGAATAATTAATCAAATCTATAAACTAAAAAAGTATAAATATACTGTTTGAATAGAATCAGAAACACTTATAAAATTTACTGTGAATTCTGAGATAGCAATACTCAAAAATTGGACAGTTTCGCTAAAAATGATTTAGTAATGATAGGGCTATAAAATTGCTTAAATCTTACTTATATGGTACACTTGAGGGAGTGACAATTTTAAATAATAAGGAGGGTTCCAATACATGGGACAAGACTGGAAGAAAATAGAAAGGCAACGTTTTACAATTCGTAAGACGAGAGCATGGGGCGCATGTTCAGTTTTTCTAGGATCAAGTATTTTCTTTCTAGGAGGGGGAGTTGCAAGTGCGCAAGAAGTTAGTCCTTCTGCACAAGACCAAGCAGCTCAAGTAGCAGAAGCTGCTAGAGCTTCAGATGAAAAAGAGTCTGAGAAACCGGCAACTGAAGCACAAGCCGAACCTGAAAAGAATGCTGCGTCAGTAAGTGCAGATGTTCAAGCAACTGAAGCTAAGGAACAAGCAGCACCTAGCACTGAAGATGTAGTTAAAGCAGAAGAAGCTGCTGTTTCAAAAGACGAAAAGTCAGAAGAAACAAATGCTCCGAAAGAAGCTAAAGCAGAAGAAAAGGCTGAGCCAAAAGAAGAAAAAACAGCAAGTTCTGAAGCTAGTGTGGCCGCACAACCTAAGCGTTCAGGCTCATCAGGATTCAGAAGTGTTAGCGGTACATCAGGATTCCGAAATACTGGTGCTGCTCGCCAAGGATCTGACTATACTGTTACTCAAGATGGTAATCTAGCTACAGTTCAAGCGAATGCCTTGAAAACTCAGTTGGATAGAGCAGCACAAGAGAACTTGCCGGTTACACCGAACCAGATTCGAAATTTTGGAACCGCAACAACTGACGAAGAAAGACGCAGATTAGAACGTCAAGCAGCGGATCTTCAAAATACTGAAGCTCAGGCAATGAATAGAAAAATCTCTGATTACTTGACGGCTAAACAAAGAGCTCAACAATTAACAGGTAAAGAAGGAAGCTTGCAACAAATTGCTCCTCAAAACCTCGTTTTCTCTGATGAGCCAAATGCAACAGCTAAGATTAGGCTGGCACAAGGAGACTGGTTCGTCAAGGACAGTACGCTCACATCCCGAAATCAATATGTTCGTGAAGCTTTGGATAGTCGGAGCTACAGTGAGTGGCGAGACGGGACAACTACTCAACCGAATGCAGTTATCACTAGAGCCGATACAAGCCAACCGGCAGCAGAGCGAATCATCAAGGATCAAACAGATGCTTACTACATGGTTCATACGCAAGTTGGTAGAACCACAACAGTAGAGTACACCTTGCATAACTCATTTGCCGGTGGTCGACCTATTACGAAAGCTATTGCTCGATATACGCCTAAGAAGAGTTCTGCTTATGATGATAGTATGGTAATGGCTATCCATAAAGATCCAACTATGACAGTTTGGAATGGATCCAGCTATGATCGTAAAGGAACTGGTAACCAATTGCATATGGAATGGGAATTCTATTATGCGGATGGCACTAAGGTAGACTTTGGCAGAACACCTGGTGTTGTTTCTTTCGCTTCACGTAACCACCACGGGAATGATATTTACGCTGAAATTTATGGTAATTTGAGCTCAAATATGCAGAATGTACAAATTGTAGGTTCTTCTATCGTTCCACAGGCAAATGGTTGGTACTATGCAAATGGTAAGAATAACTCTTATAAAGGCCAAACTGAATATCAATGGGACCAACAAGGTAATCCAAATGAATTCTGGGGAGCGGGTGCTGCAAAAGTTACAAGTGGTACATCATTGAGCTTTGATATTGCCACCACTAACCCTGGTCAGCACTGGCCACGTCCGATTCGCCAATGGTTCTCATTTAATACCAACGTAAAAGCGAATAACGTCGTAACTAACCCTAATTTGACTTATACTCCTGCAGCATATGTCAATGAAGTTCCAGCACCAGAACCAGAAAAATCTTATGACAGATTTGTTATGGACATTCCACATAATGTCAGAGTCGTAGATTATGAGAATGCCACTCCAGATCAAAAACGCGCTTTCGACAATCAAACTGGTTCTCAGATTGTTTACCAACAAGGTAAAGACGGACAGGTTATTATTGTAGGACCAAAACCAGAAAATCTAAATGACGTACCAAATCCTAAGTTTACAGCTCAAGAACTTGAGACACTTAAAAATGGTGGAACTGTAAGAGGATTTAAAGGACACAATTACGTTGATCCTGTAGATACCATCATGGTTGTCAAACGTAATGCGGGACCAACTGGACCTAAGGGTGATAAAGGTGCAACTGGTGCCACCGGCGCCACAGGTGCAGCAGGACCAAAAGGTGATAAGGGTGCAACAGGCGCAACTGGTGCCACCGGAGCCACAGGCGCAGCAGGACCAAAAGGTGATAAAGGTGCAACTGGTGCCACCGGCGCCACAGGCGCAGCAGGACCAAAAGGTGATAAAGGTGCAACTGGTGCCACCGGCGCCACAGGCGCAGCAGGACCAAAAGGTGATAAAGGCGCAACAGGTGCTACAGGCGCAACCGGAGCTAAAGGCGATAAAGGTGAAACTGGCGCCACAGGTGCAACTGGAGCAACCGGCGCCACAGGTGCAGCAGGACCAAAAGGTGATAAGGGCGCTACTGGCGCTACAGGCGCGACCGGAGCTAAAGGCGATAAAGGTGAAACTGGTGCTACAGGCGCAACTGGTGCCAAAGGTGAAGATGGTAAGCCATCATTAGCTCAAGTCGTAGACAACAACGACGGTACTCATACTGTTAAAGTTGGACTTGATAAGAATGGCAACGGTCAGTTGGATCCAGACGAAGTAACATCTTCAACTATCGTCAAAGACGGAAAAGATGGGAAATCTCCACTAGCTAAAGTAGTCGATAACAATAACGGTACCCATACTGTTCAAGTCGGACTCGATAAGAACAACAATGGTCAACTTGATCCAGATGAAGTGACATCTTCTACAGTCATTAAAGATGGAAAAGCTGGGGCAACCGGTGCTACAGGAGCGACTGGAGCTAAGGGTGACAAAGGTGAAACTGGTGCAACAGGAGCAAAAGGTGAAGATGGCAAGCCATCATTAGCCCAAGTTGTCGATAATAACAACGGCACGCACACTGTTAAAGTTGGTCTGGATAAGAACGGCAACGGCCAGCTCGATCCAGATGAAGTAACCTCATCTACTATCGTTAAAGACGGAAAAGATGGCAAGTCTCCATTGGCTAAAGTTGTTGATAACAATAACGGCACTCACACTGTTCAAGTCGGTCTGGATAAGAACGGAAATGGTGAGCTTGATCCAGACGAAGTAACCTCATCTACAATCATCAAAGATGGTAAGGATGGAAAAGCTGGCGCAACCGGTGCTACTGGTGCCACAGGTGCAACCGGAGCTAAGGGTGATAAAGGTGAAACTGGAGCCACTGGCGCAACAGGTGCAACAGGTGCAACTGGTGCTAAAGGAGAAGATGGTAAGCCATCATTAGCCCAAGTTGTCGATAATAACAACGGCACGCACACTGTTAAAGTTGGTCTGGATAAGAACGGCAATGGCCAATTGGATCCAGACGAAGTAACCTCATCTACTATCGTTAAAGACGGTAAGGATGGAAAAGCTGGCGCAACCGGTGCCACTGGTGCTACTGGTGCTACAGGTGCGACCGGAGCTACAGGAGCTAAAGGTGAAGATGGCAAGCCATCATTGGCCCAAGTCGTAGACAACAACGACGGTACACACACTGTTAAAGTTGGTCTTGATAAGAACGGCAACGGCCAGCTCGATCCAGATGAAGTAACCTCATCTACTATCGTTAAAGACGGTAAGGATGGTAAATCTCCACTAGCTAAGGTTGTTGATAACAACAACGGCACCCATACTGTTCAAGTCGGCCTCGATAAGAACAATAACGGCCAGTTGGATCCAGATGAAGTGACATCTTCTACAGTCATTAAAGATGGAAAAGCTGGAGCCACAGGTGCGACTGGAGCTAAGGGCGATAAAGGTGAAACTGGTGCAACAGGCGCGACCGGAGCTAAAGGAGAAGATGGTAAGCCATCATTAGCTCAAGTCTTGGACAACAACGACGGTACTCATACTGTTAAAGTTGGACTCGATAAGAATGGCAATGGTCAGTTGGATCCAGATGAAGTAACCTCATCTACTATCGTTAAAGACGGTAAGGATGGAAAATCTCCACTAGCTAAGGTTGTTGATAACAACAATGGCACCCATACTGTTCAAGTCGGCCTCGATAAGAACAACAATGGTCAGCTTGATTCAGACGAAGTGACATCTTCAACAATCATCAAAGATGGTAAGGATGGAAAAGCTGGTGCAACCGGTGCCACTGGAGCTACAGGTGCAACAGGAGCTAAGGGTGATAAAGGTGAAACAGGCGCAACAGGTGCGACTGGCGCTAAAGGAGAAGATGGCAAGCCATCATTAGCCCAAGTTGTCGATAATAACAACGGCACTCACACTGTTAAAGTTGGTCTGGATAAGAACGGCAATGGCCAATTGGATCCAGATGAAGTAACCTCATCTACTATCGTTAAAGACGGTACGGACGGTAAATCTCCGCTAGCTAAGGTTGTCGATAATAACAATGGCACACACACAGTTCAAGTCGGTCTTGATAAGAACGGAAATGGTGAGCTTGATCCAGACGAAGTGACATCTTCAACTATCATCAAAGATGGTAAGGATGGAAAAGCTGGCGCAACAGGTGCTACAGGCGCGACCGGAGCTAAAGGTGAAACTGGAGCAACAGGCGCAACTGGTGCTAAAGGAGAAGATGGCAAGCCATCATTAGCCCAAGTTGTCGATAATAACAACGGCACCCATACTGTTCAAGTTGGTCTGGATAAGAACGGCAACGGCCAGCTCGATCCAGATGAAGTAACCTCATCTACTATCGTTAAAGACGGAAAAGATGGCAAGTCTCCATTGGCTAAAGTTGTTGATAACAATAACGGCACTCACACTGTTCAAGTCGGTCTTGATAAGAACGGAAATGGTGAGCTTGATCCAGACGAAGTAACATCATCTACAATCATCAAAGATGGTAAGGATGGAAAAGCTGGCGCAACCGGTGCTACTGGTGCCACAGGTGCAACCGGAGCTAAGGGTGATAAAGGTGAAACTGGAGCCACTGGCGCAACAGGTGCAACTGGTGCAACAGGTGCAACTGGTGCTAAAGGAGAAGATGGTAAGCCATCATTAGCCCAAGTTGTCGATAATAACAACGGCACGCACACTGTTAAAGTTGGTCTTGATAAGAACGGCAATGGCCAGCTCGATCCAGATGAAGTAACCTCATCTACTATCGTTAAAGACGGTAAGGATGGTAAATCTCCGCTGGCTAAGGTTGTCGATAACAACAATGGTACCCATACTGTTCAAGTCGGACTTGATAAGAACAATAACGGCCAGTTGGATCCAGATGAAGTAACATCTTCAACTATCGTCAAAGATGGTAAGGATGGAAAAGCTGGCGCAACTGGAGCTACAGGCGCGACCGGAGCTAAAGGTGATAAAGGTGAAACTGGAGCAACAGGCGCGACCGGAGCTAAGGGTGATAAAGGTGAGACCGGTGCCACAGGCGCGACTGGAGCTAAAGGAGAAGATGGCAAGCCATCATTAGCCCAAGTCGTGGACAACAACAACGGTACTCACACTGTTAAAGTCGGTCTGGATAAGAATGGCAATGGCCAGCTCGATCCAGATGAAGTAACATCTTCAACAATCGTCAAAGATGGTAAGGATGGAAAATCTCCGCTAGCTAAAGTAGTCGATAACAACAACGGCACCCATACTGTTCAAGTCGGTCTTGATAAGAACGGAAATGGTGAGCTTGATCCAGACGAAGTAACCTCATCTACAATCATCAAAGATGGTAAGGATGGAAAAGCTGGCGCAACCGGTGCCACTGGTGCTACAGGTGCGACCGGAGCTAAAGGTGATAAAGGTGATAAAGGTGAAACAGGTGCAACAGGTGCAACTGGAGCTAAAGGAGAAGATGGCAAGCCATCATTGGCTCAAGTCGTAGACAACAACGATGGCACTCACACAGTTAAAGTTGGACTTGATAAGAATGGCAACGGTCAGTTGGATCCAGACGAAGTAACCTCATCTACCATTGTTAAAGATGGTAAGGATGGAAAATCTCCACTAGCTAAGGTTGTTGATAACAACAATGGCACACACACAGTTCAAGTCGGACTCGATAAGAACAACAATGGTCAGCTTGATCCAGATGAAGTGACATCTTCTACAGTCATTAAAGATGGAAAAGCTGGCGCAACAGGTGCCAAAGGTGAAGATGGCAAGCCATCATTGGCGCAAGTCGTAGACAACAACGACGGTACACACACTGTTAAAGTTGGTCTTGATAAGAACGGCAACGGCCAGTTGGATCCAGATGAAGTAACATCTTCAACAATCGTCAAAGACGGTAAGGATGGAAAATCTCCACTAGCTAAAGTTGTCGACAATAACAATGGCACACACACAGTTCAAGTTGGTCTTGATAAGAACGGAAATGGTGAGCTTGATCCAGATGAAGTAACATCTTCAACTATCGTCAAAGATGGAAAAGCTGGCGCAACAGGTGCAACAGGTGCCACAGGAGCGACCGGAGCTAAGGGCGATAAAGGAGAAGATGGTAAGCCATCATTAGCTCAAGTTGTAGATAACAACGACGGTACTCACACTGTTAAAGTTGGTCTTGATAAGAACGGCAACGGACAGTTGGATCCAGACGAAGTAACATCTTCAACAATCGTTAAAGACGGTAAGGATGGTAAATCTCCATTGGCTAAGGTTGTTGATAACAACAATGGCACGCATACAGTTCAAGTCGGTCTTGATAAGAACGGTAATGGTGAGCTTGATCCAGACGAAGTGACATCTTCAACAATCATCAAAGATGGTAAGGATGGAAAAGCTGGTGCTACAGGTGCGACTGGCGCTAAAGGAGAAGATGGTAAGCCATCATTAGCCCAAGTTGTCGATAATAACAACGGCACCCATACTGTTCAAGTTGGTCTGGATAAGAACGGCAATGGTCAGTTGGATCCAGACGAAGTAACATCTTCAACAATCGTCAAAGACGGTAAGGATGGCAAATCTCCACTAGCTAAAGTTGTTGATAACAATAACGGCACTCATACTGTTCAAGTCGGACTCGATAAGAACAATAACGGCCAGTTGGATCCAGATGAAGTAACATCATCTACAATCATCAAAGATGGTAAGGATGGAAAAGCAGGCGCAACAGGTGCTACAGGCGCGACCGGAGCTAAAGGAGAAGATGGCAAACCATCATTAGCCCAAGTCGTGGACAATAATAACGGCACTCACACTGTTAAAGTTGGTCTTGATAAGAACGGCAATGGTCAGTTGGATCCAGATGAGGTAACCTCATCTACTATCGTTAAAGACGGTAAGGATGGAAAATCTCCACTGGCTAAGGTTGTAGACAACAACAATGGTACCCATACTGTTCAAGTCGGACTCGATAAGAACAACAACGGTCAGCTTGATCCAGAAGAAGTAACATCTTCAACTATCGTCAAAGATGGAAAAGCTGGCGCAACTGGAGCTACAGGAGCGACCGGAGCTAAAGGCGATAAAGGTGAAACTGGAGCTACAGGAGCAAAAGGTGAAGATGGTAAGCCATCATTGGCGCAAGTTGTCGATAATAACAACGGCACTCACACTGTTAAAGTTGGTCTTGATAAGAATGGCAATGGTCAGTTGGATCCAGACGAAGTAACATCTTCAACAATCGTCAAAGACGGTAAGGATGGCAAATCTCCACTAGCTAAGGTTGTTGACAACAACAACGGCACCCATACTGTTCAAGTCGGACTTGATAAGAACAACAACGGTCAGTTGGATCCAGAGGAAGTAACATCTTCAACTATCATCAAAGATGGTAAGGATGGAAAAGCTGGTGCTACAGGAGCGACCGGAGCTAAAGGTGAAACTGGCGCAACTGGTGCAACTGGTGCAACTGGTGCCAAAGGAGAAGATGGCAAGCCATCATTGGCGCAAGTCGTAGACAACAACGACGGCACTCATACTGTTAAAGTTGGTCTTGATAAGAATGGCAACGGTCAGTTGGATCCAGACGAAGTAACATCTTCAACTATCGTCAAAGACGGAAAAGATGGTAAATCTCCGCTGGCTAAGGTTGTCGATAACAACAATGGTACCCATACTGTTCAAGTCGGACTTGATAAGAACAATAACGGCCAGTTGGATCCAGATGAAGTAACATCTTCAACTATCGTCAAAGATGGAAAAGCTGGCGCAACCGGTGCCACTGGTGCTACAGGAGCGACCGGAGCTAAGGGTGAAGATGGTAAATCATCATTAACTGAAGTAGTTAACAACAACGACGGTACTCATACTGTTAAAGTTGGACTCGATAAGAATGGCGACGGTAAGCTTGATCCAAGTGAAGTAACGTCAACGACTATCGTGAAAGATGGCGCAACTGGTGCTACAGGTGCAACTGGAGCTAAGGGTGAAGATGGCAAGCCATCATTGGCTAAGGTTGTAGACAACAACGATGGCACTCATACTGTTCAAGTCGGACTTGATAAGAACGTCAATGGTCAGTTGGATCCAGACGAAGTAACATCTTCAACAATCGTCAAAGACGGTAAGGATGGTAAGTCTCCATTAGCTGAAGTAGTTAACAACAACGACGGTACTCATACTGTTAAGGTTGGAATCGATAAGAATGGTGATGGTAAGCTTGATCCAAGCGAAGTAACGTCAACGACTATCGTGAAAGACGGCGCAACTGGTGCTACAGGAGCGACCGGAGCAACTGGTGCAGATGGAAAAGATGGTAAATCATCATTAACTGAAGTAGTTAACAACAACGACGGTACGCACACTGTTAAGGTCGGTCTTGATAAGAATAGCGACGGTAAGCTTGATCCAAGTGAAGTAACGTCAACGACTATCGTGAAAGATGGCGCAACTGGTGCTACAGGAGCGACCGGAGCTAAGGGCGATAAAGGTGAAGATGGTAAATCATCATTAACTGAAGTGGTTAACAACAACGACGGTACCCATACTGTTAAGGTTGGTATCGATAAGAATGGCGACGGTAAGCTTGATCCAAGTGAGGTAACGTCAACGACTATCGTGAAAGATGGCGCAACTGGTGCTACTGGCGCAACTGGTGCTACAGGTGCTACAGGAGCAACTGGAGCGGATGGTAAATCATCATTGACTGAAGTAGTTGATAACCACGATGGTACTCATACTGTTAAAGTTGGACTCGATAAGAACGGCGACGGTAAGCTTGATCCAAGTGAAGTAACGTCAACGACTATCGTTAAAGATGGCGCAACTGGAGCAACAGGTGCGGATGGTAAGCCATCATTGGCTAAGGTTGTAGACAATAACGATGGCACCCATACTGTTCAAGTCGGACTTGATAAGAACGGCAATGGTCAGTTGGATTCAGACGAAGTAACCTCATCTACCATCGTTAAAGACGGTAAGGATGGTAAATCTCCATTAGCTGAAGTAGTTAACAACAACGACGGTACTCATACTGTTAAAGTTGGACTCGATAAGAATGGTGATGGTAAGCTTGATCCAAGTGAAGTAACGTCAACAACTATCGTGAAAGATGGCGCAACTGGTGCTACAGGAGCAACTGGAGCTAAGGGTGAAGATGGTAAATCATCATTAACTGAAGTAGTTGATAACCACGATGGTACTCATACTGTTAAAGTTGGACTCGATAAGAACGGCGATGGCAAACTTGATTCAAATGAAGTAACGTCAACGACTATCGTTAAAGACGGCGCAACTGGAGCTACAGGAGCGACCGGTGCAACTGGTGCGGATGGTAAAGATGGTAAATCATCATTAACTGAAGTAGTTGATAACCACGATGGTACTCATACTGTTAAAGTTGGACTCGATAAGAACGGCGACGGTAAGCTTGATCCAAGTGAAGTGACTTCAACGACTATCGTTAAAGATGGCGCAACTGGAGCAACAGGTGCGGATGGTAAGCCATCATTGGCCAAGGTTGTAGACAATAACGATGGCACTCACACTGTTCAAGTCGGACTTGATAAGAACGGCAACGGTCAGTTGGATTCAGACGAAGTAACCTCATCTACCATCGTTAAAGACGGTAAGGATGGTAAATCTCCATTAGCTGAAGTAGTTAACAACAATGACGGTACTCATACTGTTAAAGTTGGTCTTGATAAGAATGGTGATGGTAAGCTTGATCCAAGTGAAGTAACGTCAACGACTATCGTTAAAGACGGCGCAACTGGTGCAGATGGTAAGGATGGTAAATCATCATTAACTGAAGTAGTTAACAACAACGACGGTACGCACACTGTTAAAGTTGGTCTTGATAAGAATGGTGATGGTAAGCTTGATCCAAGTGAAGTAACGTCAACGACTATCGTTAAAGACGGCGCAACTGGTGCAACTGGTGCAGATGGAAAAGATGGTAAATCATCATTAACTCAAGTAGTTAACAACAACGACGGTACGCACACTGTTAAGGTCGGTCTTGATAAGAACGGTGACGGTAAACTTGATCCAAGTGAAGTAACGTCAACGACTATCGTGAAAGACGGTAAAGATGGTAAGACACCATTAGCAGAAGTAGTTGATAACCAAAATGGAACACACACCATTAAGATTGGTTTTGATACAAATGGCAATGGTAAGCTTGATTCAGATGAAGTAACCTCTGCTACTATCGTTAAAGATGGAAAAGACGGTAAAGATGGCAAAGACGGAAAAGATGGTCAAAGCTCACTTGTAACGCTCGTTGAAAATGAAGATGGTAGTGTTACTATTCTTGTTGGAATTGATAAGAATAACAATGGTAAGGTTGATTCTGATGAAGTAACATCTTCTACAATTATCAGAAATGGAAAAGATGGTAAGGACGGCAAAGACGGAAAAGATGGTAAAGATGGTAAGGACGGTAAAGATGGCAAGGGTGTAACCGGTCCAACCGGTCCAACTGGTCCAACCGGTCCTACAGGTCCAACCGGTCCAACTGGTCCTACAGGCCCTACAGGTCCAACCGGTCCAACTGGTCCAACCGGTCCAACCGGTCCAACTGGTCCAACCGGCCCTACAGGTCCAACCGGTCCAACTGGTCCAACCGGTCCAACTGGTCCAACTGGTCCTACAGGCCCAACTGGTCCAACCGGCCCAACTGGTCCAACCGGTCCAACTGGTCCTACAGGCCCAACTGGTCCAACCGGCCCAACTGGTCCAACCGGTCCTACAGGTCCAACCGGCCCAACTGGTCCAACCGGCCCTACAGGTCCAACCGGTCCTACAGGCCCAACTGGCCCTACTAATCCAATAAAACCAGTAGTTCCAACAGCTCCAACAGTTCCAGCTAAGCCAACAAAACCTGCAGGAACAACCAAAGTAGTAGCTAAGTCAGGAACCCTTCCTAAGACTGGTGACAATAGCAACCATGAAGTAGGTGTGGTAGGCGCAGGACTTCTATCAGCTGCACTTCTAGCTGCCTTAGGTGTTTCTAAGCGAAAAGAAGAAGAACTCTAAGATATTCTATTTATAAAATTTAAGCAATATCAAGTTTAGAGTAAAACAGAGGCTATTAGGATTATTAAAATTCTACTAGCCTCTAGTTTTGTTGTATTAATGTTTTGGAGGAATTGAATGTCATCAATTGTATTGAATATGATTGTAAAAAATGAAGCCCATATAATTTTGGAAACACTCCAAAATTTGGTCAATTCAATCACATTTGACTACTGGGTCATTTCTGACACTGGCTCCACAGATGGAACGGAAAACCTCATCTTGAACTTTTTTAGTGAGGTGGGAATTCCAGGAGAATTGCACAAAGATGAATGGCAAAACTTTGCACATAATAGAAATTTAGCCCTAAATTATGCAAGAGGAAAGGGAGACTATATTCTAATCTTTGATGCAGATGATTTCGTTGAAGGTAGTTTAAAAATTTCTACTGATCTTGAAGCAGATGCCTATTATCTCAATTTTTCAGATGAGAGTGGAGTTCTTTCATTTCGTCGTGTAGCTCTTGTTAAAAATAATCCAGAAATTTATTGGCGAGGAGTTGTGCATGAATTTATTGAATTGCCTGAAGGTGCCAGTTATGGAAATCTTGTAGGACCTTATTCAGTCATTGCAAGAACAAGAGGCGCTCGAAGTCTAGACGATGATAAATATTATCATGATGCAACTGTACTTGCAAATGCTGTTTATAATAATCAAGACCCTGATTTAGAGCCTAGATATACCTTTTATTGCGCGAGATCTTATCGTGATGCAGGTTTATATCAAGAGGCCTTGTCTTGGTTCAAAAAACGTGCAGTTATGACGGATGGATGGTCAGAGGAAGCTTATTATTCTTGTCTAGAAATAGCGCAAATTTATGAAAATGAAGGGAAAGCTCTTGAAGGACGGGAGTATTTGGAAAAAGCTATCCAGATTAACCCTAATCGCGCTGAAGCATGGTCTCAATTAGCCAAATTATATAGAGAGGCAGGGCAGCATCACATTGCTTTTGCTTATGCTTATATGGCTAAGGATTTAGAGTTGAATCCGGATAGTCTTTTCAGCTGGAACAGGGTTTATGACTATTGGATTCCATTTGAATTGTTAGAAAATGGTGTCAAAATAGGGAATTTTGAAGTTGCCTACCAAGGCTTCAGAGCTTTAATTCTGGCAGGACAGGCCGATACTTATAAGAACTATTATGAATACTTGCCTCAATTTGAACCATATCTAGATAATGAGATTATCGAGAAGATTATAGAAGTAATCAACGGTACAGAAGCTTAAGAGCAGCAATGCTAGATAGACTTTTGTCGATTATAGTGGCTTGATACAGCATAAACTTTGAGAGTGGGACAGAAATCGGTAATCCGTTAGAATTCGATTTCGTCGTCCCACCTCCGCACAGTTGAGTAGGGCTGTAAAAGCTGATGAAATCAGCGTAGAGCCCACTAAACCACTGCGTCTTGCTCGACAATCCAAAGACAATTGAGAGGCTAGGACTTTTGTCCCAGCCTCATTTGTTTTGGAGAAGTTGCTATTAGCCTAATTGTAACCGCCCAATAACAAGGTATATTGAAAGAACGTTCCAAAGTTGATTTGACTCTGGAACGTTTTCTATTTGCACTTTTCCTGAATAGTTTCAGCCCATGGTAAATAAGCCTCTAGAATCTCCCTTTTTGCGTGTCTCTCCTCGTTAGGTAGATGGTCTAGAAGATAAGTCATGTATTTCTCTGAATCAAGTCCATGTCGCTTGGCCGTTTCCAAAAGGCTCAAAATAATAGCTGTCGACTTGGCGCCCTCAAAACTCTGAGAAAAAAGCCAATTTTTTCTGCCTATGACAAAGCTCTTTATCGCCCTCTCAGCTAGATTGTTGGAAAGGACTAAGTTACCGTCCGAGAGAACTGTTCGGAAGGTGCTTTCGTATTTGATGCTATACTCCAAAGCAGTGCCTAGTTTTGACCCTGACAAAACAGCCTGCTTACGACACCAATCAAAAAACTCTTCCATCCTAAGGAAACAAACGAGTCTCATTCTCAGCTCTATGGTGTCAGCCCAGATACTTTCGGATATAATCCAGCAAGCAGAAGCATCAGCTTTACTGGAGCAGATGGCCAGCTAAAAACTGTTTAGATTAGCTAAGCTTACATTTTGATGTAAAACAAGAATAAAACGAATGATGAAGACCAAGCCAAGTCTAAGACCATCATTCGTTTTTTATTCTCACAACCCTATACTTATTTGATTGATATTGTGTTAAAATAAACAGAGACTGATAGATGAAAGGATTGTCATCATGATAGAAAAAGAATTACCTATCAAAGAATATCTTAGAGTAAAAAAAGAAGCTATTTATAGTCGCCTTATATTCTTGCTAACGGCCGTTACAGGAGCTATTCTATCCTTTATTTTGATTCATTCAGGATCTAGGAATCTAATCTTTGAAAATGTTTCAATTGGCTTAGTTGTGTTTGCAGGTATTGTTATATCAAGGCCGTATTGGACAAAAAAGAAACAATACGAGAATCAGTATCCAGAATTGAAAGGAATGTCTACAAGAGGTGCTGAAGCTTCTGGGAATTTTTTTGGGAAACATCTGATTGTATATCCAGCCATTCTTGTTTATATGGTTTGGGCCTTTTTCGCTTCTTATCATCCTGTTCAAAATCAGGAGATAGTAGATATTGATCTTCCGACGATTAGTACAGAAACTGAGTATAGTTTGGATTTTCCAAAATCAGATAGTTCAGCCAGCACTGGAGACAGTCAAGGAGATACTCAATCAGATTCTTCGTCAATCATACAAAATGAAAGTGGGGAGTAAAAGTAGGAAAAGATCCAGCATTAAAAGCGAGAGTAATAGCTAACAAAGCAAAGAAAGCAAGATATGAGCGCGAAAAAAATGGCATTGCAAGTAAGGATTTAATAAATCTGTGATGGAATTTGGTGGGAATATTGGACCAGAAAAGGGACATTATGTAATGCCAAAATTTATATATGATAAAGCTGTATTGGCATCAGATGGGAATCCGAGAGTATTAGAGGAACTATTGGACTTAGATAGAGGGTATTTAGGTGATTCACCTCTTACTATTAATGTTAAAAATCCTAAAAATTTACGTATGCCGTCAGGCAATGAACCAGGTGCTTGGCAAGGTCTTTGGGAACCAGGAGGTTTTACAAAGGGCGGTATACCAGAGGCAGTTGTAGATCAATTTAAACCAGGTGATTATACAATAGGAAAGGTATTTGAATAGGTGTTTATATGACAACAGAAATTCAGCAATACAAAAATTGTACGATATTAAAAACAACAATGATTATCAGATCCTTTGGAGTAGAGGGAAAGAAGTGCTTAACTATCCCATTAGCCAAGAATTAGCAGAACGTGTTTCAAAATCAGAAAAAGATTCTTTAGAAGTAATGTTTTATTGTGAACATCATCGTTGGCCAAAGGCAGATGAGTTAGATGATTATAATCATTCAGATACGATTGTACATAGAGGCGATGGATTTGTTGTATATGAGACAGATGGTTATTACGAAATTAGCTTCTTTAAAGAAATTGGAGGAGCCATGGGTCCAGAAGTTTGCTATCCTATCAATAAGGAACTGATGGATAAAGCATTTGAATCTTCTAGGGGAGCATATGAAGTCATGATTTATGCTGAAACAGGGCGCTGGCCCTTAAGTAAGCAAGATGATATTGATAGAAACTACATACGTAATCATCCTGAAACTATGCTACCAAATATAGAAGATCAACGTGAGTTGTTTGATGTTGAAGAGTTTAAAGCTCTTGTAAAAAAAGCCATCTCTTCAGAACTCAAGCCAACTGAACTTGATGCTATTGGTACAGTTGATAATCATTTAGAGCTTCTTCTGGTGGATCCAGTCGACTGGCAGGAAGAGATAGAAGCAGTCCATCTGGAAATTTTGCAAGAAAATTAACAATTATATTCACTTCCTCGAAAGCAAGCAGTATGTGGCACGATACGGCGATAACTTTGACAAAAAAGTCATCCATATCACCTTCCAATATTCTCCATCGGATAACGGCTTAGCTTTTCTAGCTGCTGCTCAGAAGGTATTGCAACCGACGGATATGAGTTTGAAGATAGAATTACCGGAGTGAGAAAAAACCATAGAAATTCCTCGTGAATTTCTGTGGTTTCGTTTTTAATCTTGATAAGAGACGATGCCAATGATGGTATCGACAGCGCGTTCCATGGTTTCTAGGCTGACATATTCGAAGCGGCCGTGCATGTTTTCACCGCCGGCAAAGAGATTAGGTGTCGGGATGCCCATAAAGGAAATTTTTGAGCCATCAGTGCCGCCACGAATCGGCTCGATAATCGGCTGGATGTCCAGATTTTCCATGACTGCTTTGGCGATATTGATCGGTGTCATGTCCTTTTCAATGACCTGCTTCATGTTGTAATACTGATCTTTGAGGGTCAGGATGACACGCTCGCTGCCCAGCTCTTGGTTCATCTTATCAGCGATGGCCTGCATAGCAGCTTTGCGATTTTCAAAAGCCTCTGTCTCAAAGTCGCGGACAATATAGCTAGCTTGGGCTTCTTCGACAGTCCCGGTCAGATTCATCAGGTGGTAGAAGCCTTGGTAGCCATCAGTCTTCTCTGGTCGGTCGGCTTCTGGCAGCTGGTTGTGGAAATCAATAGCCAGCTGGAGAGCATTGACCATCTGGTCTTTAGCAGTTCCCGGATGAACATTGCGACCTTGGAAGGTCAGTTCTGCTCCAGCAGCACTAAAGGTTTCGTACTGGAGCTCTCCTAGCGGTCCGCCATCTACTGTATAGGCAAAATCGACATCGAAGTCCTCAGCGTCAAACTTATCAGCCCCGATACCGATTTCCTCGTCTGGTCCAAAGCCAACTCGGATTTCTCCATGCTTGATTTCTGGATGGGCAGACAGGTATTCGATAGCAGTCATGATTTCAGCAATACCGGACTTGTCATCTGCTCCCAAAAGGGTTGTTCCGTCAGTCGTAATCAGGGTTTGGCCCTTGTATTTATGGAGACTGGCAAAGTCTGCAGGATCTAAGTTAAAGCCAGATTGTCCGAGCGGAATCACACCGCCGTCATAATTCTCAATGACCTGTGGCTGGATGTTTTCTGCGTTGAAGTCCGCTGTATCCATGTGAGAAATAAAGCCAATTTTGCGGGTAAAGCTAGGGTCGTTGGCTGGCAGAGTTCCAATCGCAAAGCCATTAGGCAGGTAGTAGACATTTTCCAAGCCGACTCGCTTCATTTCAGGAATGAGGACATTGTTAGCAAAGTCGACCTGACTCTGAGTGCTGGGTGTAGTAGTAGATGTTTCGTCTGAGCGTGTGTTGACCTTGACATAGGTCAGGAAACGATCTAAAAGATTAGGGTATTTCATAAAAGCTCCTTGTTTTCATAGATTAAGTCTATTTTAGCACAATCTTGAACAAAAGACATCCGTAAGTCAACATTTCTCTAGTTGAAAAGTCTTGGAAGATGGTCGTAGTGGAAATAACTGAAAATAAGATTTGTAAGAGTAGATAATAGAAAATTTTTGCAAGCCTATTAATATAAAATTGTTGAGAAAAGCAGTGGCAAATATGCTAGGGGTGCATGTTAGAGGAAATTTTGTGATATAATAAAAAGTAGAAAATCAATATAGTAAATAAGAGGTAGTGCCATGATTTATGAATTTTGTGCAGAGAATGTCACCTTACTAGATAAGGCTTTAGAGGCTGGAGCGAAGCGGGTTGAGCTGTGTGATAACCTATCAGTTGGTGGAACAACGCCTAGCTACGGTGTCATCGAGGCTGCAGTACGAATGGTCAAGCCTTATGATGCGACTGTGATGACCATGATTCGTCCTCGCGGTGGGAATTTTGTTTATTCAGATATGGAAATCGAGATAATGCTTTCGGACATTCAGAAGGCACGTGAGGCGGGGAGCCATGGCCTCGTTTTTGGTGTTTTAACAGAAAATAACGAGATTGATTATCCTAAGATGGAACGGCTGCTTGAAGCGGCTAAGGGGCTAGATGTGGTCTTTCATATGGCTTTTGATGCTATTCCTGCTGAGTATCAGTTCGGAGAGTTAGACTGGTTGGTTGAACATGGAGTGAAGCGGATTTTGACACATGGCGGGCCAGCGTTAGAGTCCATTCTAGAGCATTTGGCCTGGCTGGATGAATTGATTGAGCATGCGGCAGGGCGGATAGAAATTTTACCTGGTGGTGGGGTTAATCTGGACAATCGTGCCGAGATTACTGACACTTTGGGTGTTGATCAATTGCATGGGACCAGGGTGGTATTTTAGAAGGAAAATGGATGCTGGATTTATTTGACAGATACAGGCTGAAGGAAGAAAATTTGCTGGATTATGGCTTTGTCAGGGCTGATGCAGAATACAACTATTCGACTGAGATTATGGCTGGTGACTTCCAGATGAATGTGCTGATTTCCGATGGAAAGCTGGATTTTCAGGTGCTTGACTTGGATACAGGTGATGAGTACCGGCAGGTCAAGATGGAAAGTATGGCTGGAGAATTTGTCGGACAAGTCAGGGCGGCCTGCCAGGAGGTTTTGCTGGATATTCGGCAGCATTGCTTTGAGGAAGTAGGCTTTCTTTATGAGCAAAGTCAGCGACTGAGTAACTATGTGGCGACTACTTATCAGGGGCAGTTGGAGTATCTTTGGGAAAATTCTTCTCGTAAAAGCGCTAATAGAGCCGCTGTTTTTCGCCATCAGGATAGCAAGAAATGGTACGGAGCTTTTTTGACGACCGACTGGTCCAAGTTTGAAAAGGAGCGCAGTGGTGCGATCGAGGTTCTCAATGTCAAGAGTGACCGAGTTGCGGAACTTATTCAGCAAAGGGAATTTTCCCCGCCTTTCATATGAATAAAAAATACTGGCTCAGCCTGCCCTTGGATGGAACTTTGCCCGACCAGCAACTTTTTGATTTGCTGGATACCAGCTTTGTCCTGACCAAGAAAAGATGAGCATAGTTTGCCTGAGTTTCATTTTTAGATGAAATAGCGTATAATAGAGATAGTGAGAAACGGACAGTCAGATTAAGGGCTGTCCGTCCTTTGTTTGGAATGAGGAAACGAAATGAATCTTATCAGAAAACTGGACTGGTTTTTTAAACTGGAGAAGCGACGTTATATGATTGGCATCTTGGCCTTGTCTCTGGTCAGTGTTTTTAATCTGATTCCACCACGAGTCATTGGGCAGGTTATAGACAGGATTGCAGGGCAGAGCCTGACTGCTGGAGAACTTGCTTATAATCTTCTCCTTTTGATTTTGTCCGCTTTTATCATGTATGGTTTGCGGTATGTCTGGCGGCTCTATATCTTTGGTACGGCCAATAATCTGGGGCGTATCTTACGCTTTCGGCTTTTTGAGCATTTTACGCAAATGTCGCCAAGTTTTTATCAAAAATACCGAACGGGTGACCTCATGGCTCATGCGACCAATGATATCAATGCGGTAGTCAGTGTGGCTGGCGGTGGTGTTATGTCAGCGGTAGATGCTTCTATTACAGCCTTGGTGACCCTCATCACCATGTTTTTGGTCTTGGACTGGCGGCTGACCCTGATTGCTATTCTTCCTCTGCCCTTTCTGTCTTGGGGGACCAGCTTGATTGGTCGGAAGAATCACGAGAGCTTTAAAGCGGCTCAGGAGGCTTTTTCTGATCTCAACAACAAAGTTCAGGAAAGCGTAGCGGGGATTAAAGTGACCAAGTCTTTTGGCTATCAGAATGCGGAGACGGAGTCTTTTGGAGCTATTAACCAAGAAGTCTATCAAAAGAATATTTTAGCTGCCAAGTATAATTCCCTGTTTGATCCCATGGTGCTGATTTTTGTCGGCTTATCCTATGTTCTGACCTTGATTTTCGGAGGAATGTTTATCTCCCAAGGTCAATTTACAGTCGGTGAACTGGTTACCTTTATGACTTATCTGGATATGCTGGTTTGGCCGCTGCAAGCGATGGGGTACCTAGTGAATATCAGCCAGCGGGGAGCTGTTTCTTATGAACGGATCGAACAGTTGTTGGCGGAGGAGTCGGATGTCAAGGAAGCCCAGCAGCCACTTGCCAGTATCCAAAATGGCCGACTGGACTATGAAATCGATTACTTTGCTTATGAGAACGAAGTGACTTTGAAGGATATTCACTTTACATTAGAAAAAGGGCAGACCTTGGGGATTGTAGGGCCGACTGGATCTGGGAAGACCACCTTGCTGCGCCTCTTGCTTCGGGAGCAGGATATTCAGGAAGGAGCAATTTATCTGAATGGCCACGATATCCGAGAGTATGCTCTTAAGGATCTGCGTGGTCTGATTGGTTATGTGCCTCAGGATCAGATACTCTTTGCCCTGTCCATTCGGGACAATATCCGCTTTGCCAATCCAGAACTATCAGAAGAGCAAGTCATCCGAGCAGTCCAACTTTGTGGTGTTTATGAAGATATTAAGGCTATGCCGAATGGTTTGGATACGCTACTTGGAGAGCGAGGCGTCTCGCTTTCTGGCGGTCAGAAGCAGCGTTTGGCTATGAGCAGAGCCCTCATCACTAATCCAGAAATTTTGATTTTGGATGATTCCTTGTCAGCAGTAGATGCCAAGACCGAGCATGTGATTTTAGAAAATCTCAAGCAGGAACGAGCTGGCAAGACGACCATTATCACTGCCCATCGTCTGTCAGCCATTGTCCATGCGGATTTGATCCTAGTGCTGGAGAATGGCCGTATTAAGGAACGAGGTAGCCACCAAGAATTGCTGGCAGCACAGGGCTGGTATGCTCAAACCTATCAAAATCAACAATTATATGAACGCTTTGAGGAGGAGTCTGCAAAATGACAAAACAATCAACTTTTAGACGCCTTCTAGATTATATGTGGCGCTACAAATGGATTAGCCTCCTGGCTCTAGTCTTTATTTTTGCGACAACTCTGGTGACGACGGCCTTGCCACTTTTGGCTCGTTCTTATATTGACCAGTTTGTCAGCCGAGAGGCAGCCTCAAGTGGTCTCTATCTGCTGGCAATTTACTATGGTCTCTTTCTTTTGCGGGTGCTCCTTACTTTTCTGGGGCAATATGCTTTTGCAAGGGTGGCCTACAGCATTGTCCGCGATCTTCGGCAGGAAACTTTTGCGAATATGCAGCAATTAGGGATGGCTTACTTTGACCAGACTGCAGCAGGGGCTATCGTTTCTCGCTTGACAAACGATACCCAGTCAGTGGCTGATATGTTTAGCAGCATTTTTTCTAACTTCCTCAGCTCCATGCTTATTTTGGTGGTGACAATCGTAACTATGTTGGCTCTGAATTGGCGGCTGACTCTGCTGATTGTCCTCTTTTTGCCTATCATGCTTGGTTCGATTATCCTGTATCAGCGGCTTTCCAATCGCTTGCTCAAGCAAGTCCGAGCTAAACTGAGCGACCTCAACGTCAAACTTTCTGAGAGTATTGAAGGGATGCGGATCATCCAAGCCTTTGGTCAGGAAAAGCGCCTGTTAGAAGAATTTGAAGAAATCAATGGGGAACATTTGGCTTTTAGCAATCGCTATCTGAATGTGAACAGCCTCTTTCTACGCCCTGCTATGTCCTTGCTGAAAATTTTGGCTTATGCTCTTATTCTGACTTATTTTGGCTTGAGCTGGCAAGTAGCTGGAGTGACTGCAGGTGTCATGTATGCCTTTATCCAGTATGTCAACCAGCTTTTCAATCCCTTTGATCGATGTCATGCAAAAATTACTCTGTTCTTCAAACTTCTATGGTAGCAGCGGAGCGCGTTTTTTTGAACTGATGGACCGTAGAGACTTTGAGCCTGAGCAAGCAGAAGAAGGACCTGAGATTCAGGCGGGCAATATTGACTTTCAGCATGTGAGCTTTTTCCTATGACGGAAAAAGAGAGATTCTAAAGGACATTTCCTTTAGCGTCAAGCAAGGTGAGACGATTGCCTTTGTCGGGCCAACGGGGTCGGGAAAAATCCTCCATTATCAACCTTTTTTTCTGCGCTTTTTATGAATTTGAAAAAGGTAGGATTCTTATCGATGGCAGAGACATCGGAGACTATAGTCAAGCAGAGTTACGCCGCAATATCGGTCTTGTCTTGCAGGATCCCTTTTCTACCACGGCACCATTGCCTCCAATATCCGCATGTATCAGGAGAGTCTGTCACAAGCAGAGGTAGAGGAAGCAGCTCGCTTTGTCGATGCCCATGACTTTATCAGCCAACTGCCTCAGGGATATGATAATCCAGTTACTGAACGCGGGTCCACCTTCTCTAGTGGCCAACGACAGCTTTTGGCTTTTGCCAGAACCATCGCAACCAAGCCTAAAATCCTGATTTTGGACGAAGCCACAGCCAATATCGATTCGGAAACTGAGGAGTTGATCCAGCATTCTCTCCGGAAAATGCGGCAGGGTCGAACCACTATTGCCATTGCCCATCGGCTGTCCACGATTCAGGATGCCAATTGCATCTACGTTTTAGATAAAGGGCGCATCATTGAGTCTGGTAGCCATGAAGAGCTTCTAGCACAAAATGGGACCTATAAGAAAATGTATCAGCTGCAGGCAGGGATGATGGATGCCTGATAAACAAGGAGAAATTCAAACAAAAGTTGTAGGACAATATGCCTACAACTTTTTTAGATAGTCTTTCAATTTTTCCAGATTTTCCTTTAAATCATCAAACAGTAGCTTAGCATAGTAGTAGGGGCAGGTCTGAATGTAGCTACTTTCAAAAAAGTCCAGCGGCAGCTTGCTATGTTTGAGGGAGCTGACTGATGAGAGGGATTGCAGGTCAAAAATCACGCCATCGGTTGTCAACTGGTGGGGTAGAGGGAAATGAAGTTCGTCCAAGAGGAATTGTGCCTTATTTTTTTCAACTTCCAGTTGGTTCAATAATGCCAGACGATTCTTTTCAAACATCAGATTGTCAATATAGAGGGAGAGAGCTTTTTGCATGATGAGGTTACTGTCGTAGTCAACCGCTTTTTTATAGGACAGAAAGGTCTCTCGAATCTGAGGTGGCAGAGCCAAAGCAGTGATGCGCAGGGCGGGAAAAAGACTGGTGGAAAAAGACTTGATATAGAGAACATGCTGGCTGTCATCTAGATAGTAAAAAGGCAGTTCTCGCTTGCTATCAAAGTCGGCCAGATAGTCATCTTCAACGATATAGACATCATAACGCTCAGCAAGGGCAAGGATTTCTTCCTTTTCCTGACGGCTGTAGGAATGTCCTAGTGGATAGTGGAAACGGGGAATCGTATAGAAAAACTTGATTTGCCCTGTTTGAAAAATCCTCTCTAACTCTTTTAGGTCAATCCCAGACGGCTTACGCTCTATGGTCTCATAAGGCAGTTTCTGATTTAGCAGTAAGTCGTTGATCCGATGGTAGGTGGGCTGTTCCACCAGAATGGTCTCTTTGCTATTAGGAAAGTCGATCTGAGAGAGAATGTAGAGGGCTTGTTGGGTACCGGAAGTCAGAATCAGATTGTCTGCAGAAGTGTAGACCGCGGAGTCCAAGAGCAAGCGCTGGACCGACTGTCGCAGATCCTCCAGTCCTTCTTGCTGGGAGTAGTAGTTAAAAAGATAGTTTTCTCGACCGATCAGCGTTTCATTGACACAAAGGCGGAAGTCTTCATAGGCTTGATGGCGGTCGTCTGTCACAGCCAGCTCAATATCTTCCTTTTTGTTTTGGTCATTTTCCAAGACATAGTAGCCGCTCTTAGGCACGGCATAGATATACTTTTGATAACGAAGCTCAATCAAGGCCTTCTGGGCAGTATCCTTGCTGCATTGGTAGCGGTCTGCCAGCTTGCGGACGGAGGGAATCTTTTGCCCCCTAGTAAGTCTTCCCTTGTCAATGTCCCTAATGATTTATCCATGATGATTTGGTATTTAGCTTTTGCTGCCATTCTGTCCCCCTACAGATTTCTTTCTCTTATTTTACCTTATTTCGAGGAAGTTGACAAAGTTTCTTGTTCATTTAAAATATAAAAACCAGCCTTGAATTCCCTTCAAAACTGGTTCAATCTACAATATTATCCTTATGCCTATTCTTGCAGAAAGCCCAGTGTAGCTAAGGCTTCCTCGATATAGTCTAGGTCCTGTTGAGAATCTGCCTCGATTAAATGGTAATGAATTCCATTTGTTAGCTCGGATAAGGCACGAAAATCGCTCTCTGAGACTTGCTCTAAAAATTGCTGCACATCGCGACGACAGGTCAATTTCAGATAGGTCTGGATTTCCCCATAGACAGGATGCTCAATCATGATATTTTGCACCCGCCCGCCATTATCAACGATGGCCAAAAGTTCGGCTTCAATATCGTCCGCCTTGTGTTTGAGTTTAAAAAGTCTGTGAAAATGAGCGGGTTGATTGCTTTCTTTATAGAGATAGCCCCTATTGGTACTGATAATGGGAGTGCCATCGGCTCGCAGCAGAGCAATATCCTGAACGATAATCTGACGAGTGACATGAAATTGTTCCGCCAAAAATTGTCCATTTAAAGGTTGCCGAGCTTCTTTTAAAAGCTCTAATAAATCATTTCTTCGTTTTTTTGTCATAACTTCATTGTAAATCAAAACTTTAGAAGATTCAAGGTTTAACGAATCTTTTTCAGAGCCTGATAGACAAATTTTGCAATGACAAAGTCCACCATGCTGTGAATGATTGTTCCAAATCCGACTAAAGCGAAGAGGATATAGAAGGCATTGGCCGGATAGTCTGTCGTTGTGTAAAAGAGAATGCAGACCACTACCTCGCCAAAAGCATGAATCAAGGCCAGGACGAAATTAAAGATCCAAATCTTTTTCTGACTATCCAGTGTTTCAGGATACTTTTGCAGGTAAAGAGCGCCGATAGTCCCGAAGAGCAGGTGAGACAGGGCTCTCAGTGTGATGATGAAAGGGAGACTAGACATGGCAAATCCAATAGTAGAGCCGAGGACGACAATCACTGTCATGAGTGGTGAGATGAACATGGCCAGAAAGATTGCAACGTGGCTGGCTAAAGTGAAGGAAGCGGGCGGAATGACAATCTTAATCGGCATAACCAGCGGAATAACGATGGCTAGGGCAGTCAAGAAAGCGGTCAGTGTCATAAACTGATTTTTGGATGTTGGTTTCATAATAAACTCCTTTTATCTACTGTATATACACTAGAATAGTACATTGTTTTGTCATAAAAGTCAAGAAAGTTTTTTGAAAACAAGTGATTTTCTTTGCCCATTTGTCAAATAAGATAAAATATCGTATAATAAGACGGTAAAATATGGCTGTCATTCGATTCTTATTTTTTTCTGAATGTCTGCCCACTTATAAGGAGAAATGAATTAATGAATAATTTACCAAATTGCCCAAAATGTAACTCAGAATACGTTTATGAAGACGGTGTTCTCTTGGTTTGTCCAGAATGTGCCTATGAATGGGATCCTGCAGAAGTTGCAGCAGGAGAAGCTGGCCCAGTGGCTATTGATGCAAACGGAAACCAGTTGGCCGATGGGGATACAGTTACCTTAATCAAGGACTTGAAAGTCAAGGGTGCTCCTAAGGATCTTAAACAAGGAACGCGCGTGAAAAATATCCGCATCGTCGAAGGCGACCACAATATTGACTGTAAGATTGATGGATTTGGTGCTATGAAGCTCAAGTCAGAATTTGTCAAGAAAATCTGAGAAGCGTTATGAATAAAAAAGTAATTCTTGCTTATCGCCTTCTTCTTTTGGTTTTGGCTTTTGTAGGGGTCTATCTGGAAATTGCTAAACTTGGCGTGGGAATGCTGATGTACTACACGGTCTTGTCTAATCTTCTGGTTCTATTATTCACCGCCTATCTCATTTTTAGAATGTGGACGGACAATAACTGGGAGAGTTCCAAGCTGTTGCGCGTGAAGGGCGGTGTGACCATGTGTATCATGATTACCTGCGTGGTCTATCACTTGCTCCTAGCTCCGATTGCGACAGATTTTTATCGTTTGGAAAATTTCCTTTGCCATTACATTGTGCCCCTCATGTTTTTCTTTGATACTCTTGTATTTGATAAAACTCGGCAGTATCGTTGGTTTGATCCTATTTCTTGGACAAGTGTTCCGCTGATTTACATGATTTTTGCTCTTATTAACGGTTTTTTCTTGAAAATTGATATTCCGAATGCCAAGGATAAACCCTTTCCCTACTTTTTCCTGAATGTCTATAAGCACGGTTGGCCTTATGTTATCAAGATGTGCTTGATTATCTTTGTGGCTTATCTGGTCTTTGGTTATATTTTTTACGGAATCAAATCTATTTCATTTTCAAAGAAGAAAGCTTAGAGTATTATAGTAGGAAATAGAAAACAGATGTTCTCTGTTTTTTATTTTGTTGAAATGGGTTAGCAATTTATCGTGAAAAAAGTTCATTTTTTTCTTGAAATGGAATTGAAATTGTGGTATAGTTATAAACAATTAAATAGTCCTTTAATTCTATCCAGAGAGATAGGCAAGGAGCAAAGTAAAAATGATAGGTGGAGTGTGACAAGTGCGTCTTGTTTCAGCCTGTCTCTATTTTCTGAGGTCTCCTTGCAAAAGGAGGCTTTTTTAATGTTTTTAGGAGGTTTAGATGAAGACAAAGGAAGTTGTCGATGAGATCACCATGAATCGTGCCATCACGCGGATCACTTATGAAATCATCGAGCGCAACAAGGATTTAAGCCAAATCGTTTGGCAGGCATTAAGACCAGAGGGGTCTTCATTGCCAAACGTATCCAACAACGACTGGCTCAGCTAGAGAAAATTGAGATTCCAGTTTGCGAAGTGGATACAAAGCCCTTCCGAGACGATATCAAGGTCAAGGAAGACACGACAGTAATTCCAGTTGACATTACTGATCGTGAAGTGGTTATCGTTGACGATGTGCTCTATACAGGTCGGACGATCCGCGCAGCCATTGATAATCTTGTCAGCAATGGGCGACCATCACGTGTCAGCCTCGCTGTTCTAGTGGACCGCGGGCACCGTGAGTTGCCGATTCGGGCAGACTATGTTGGCAAAAATATTCCAACGAGCCACCTTGAAGAGATTATTGTTGAAATGACTGAAAAAGATGGTCAGGACCGAGTTCTGATTGTAGAGGAGGAGACAAGATGAGTCAAGAAGTTAAATACGATGTCCATGATATGCCAAAACCTGGCTTACTCTTAGGACTTTCATTCCAGCATTTATTCGCTATGTTTGGGGCGACAGTGTTGGTTCCGATACTGGTGGGAATTGACCCAGCGGTAGCCCTGTTTTCAAGTGGTTTGGGAACGCTGGCCCACTTGACAGTGACCAAGTATAAAATTCCTGCTTATATGGGTTCGAGTTTCGCTTATATTGCTGCCATGCAAATCCTAATGAAGACAGATGGGATTGCTGCGGTTGCGCAAGGTGCTATCACGGGTGGTTTGGTCTACTTCATCGTAGCCCTCATCGTGAAATTCGCAGGGAACGCTTGGATTGATAAGATTTTGCCACCAGTAGTGGTAGGGCCGATCATCATGGTGATTGGTCTGAGTCTAGCGGGTACAGCCGTTGGCGATGTGATGTATAAGACCGTTGGAGACCAAAAGGTCTACGACATCACCTACTTTGCTATCGGGATGGTAACTCTCCTCTGTGTCATTTTATTTAACATCTACGGTAAGAAAATCGTTGGTATTATTCCGGTACTACTGGGCTTGATTGTTGGCTATATATTTGCTCTGATTGTCGGAGCGGTGACAGGTCAGGAGATTATCTCTTTTGCCAACGTGACAAAAGCTTCTTGGTTCCACGTTCCGCCGATGAATCTTCCGTTTATAGATTATGATTTTAAATTGTATCCAAGTGCAATCCTAACAATGGCACCGATCGCCTTTGTAACGATGACAGAGCACTTTGGGCATGTAATGGTTCTGAATAGCTTGACAGGCAAAGATTTCTTTAAAGAGCCTGGTTTGGATAAGACTTTAGCTGGAGATGGTCTGGCTCAGGTTATCGCGGGTATCTTTGGTGCTCCGCCAGTGACCAGCTACGGTGAAAATATCGGGGTTATGGCGCTCAATAAAATCTACAGTGTTTATGTAATTGCTGGTGCTGCTGTATTAGCGATTGTCATGAGTTTTGTTGGAAAAGTATCCGCCCTGCTCCAATCAATTCCAAGTCCAGTTTTGGGAGGTATTTCCATCGCCCTCTTCGGGGTAATTGCTTCCAGCGGCTTGAAAATTCTGATTGAAGCCCAAACCAATTTTGACAACAAAAAGAACCTGCTGATTGCCAGTGTCGTTCTGGTATCTGGTATCGGTGGTCTGACCCTGCAACTATCAGGTCTGCAAGTTTCAGGAGTTGCCTTGTCAACTGTTCTCGGAATTGCCCTCTACCTCATCCTGCCAGAACCTAAAAATTAGGCTGACGAGATTGCTACATTTGTCCAAAGTTTTTAATAAAAAAGGAGTATAACATCATGTCATCAAATCAAATCGCACTTAAAAATCTTGTATCTATGGAACACCTTACGAATGAAGAAGTAATGGCTTTGATCAAGCGCGGGATTGAATTTAAAAACGGCGCAAAGGTTCATTATGATGAGCAGCATATCGTTGCAAATCTCTTCTTTGAATCTTCAACTCGGACTCACAAGGCTTTTGAAGTAGCAGAATTAAAACTTGGATGCGACCTGCTTGACTTTGATGTCAAGACAAGCTCAGTTAACAAGGGAGAAACCTTGTACGACACGATTTTGACTATGTCAGCTCTCGGTGTAGATGTTTGTGTCATCCGTCACCCTGAGGTCGATTACTATAAAGAATTGGTCGAAAGTCCAACAATTACAACTTCTATCGTAAATGGTGGTGATGGTTCTGGTCAGCACCCAAGCCAAAGTTTGCTTGACTTGATGACAATTTACCAAGAATTTGGACATTTTGATGGTTTGAAAGTAGCCATCGCTGGTGACCTTGATCACTCTCGTGTAGCCAAATCTAATATGCAAATCTTGAAACGTCTTGGCGCTGAGCTCTTCTTTGCTGGTCCAGATGAGTGGAGAAGTGAGGAATTTGCTGACTATGGTAAGTTCGTAACGATTGACGAAGTGATTGACCAAGTGGATGTCATGATGTTCCTCCGCGTACAGCACGAACGCCATGACTACAACTCCATTTTCTCTAAGGAGAATTATCATAAACTCCACGGTTTGACGCAAGAACGCTATGATCGTATGAAGGATACTGCAATCCTGATGCACCCAGCGCCTGTCAATCGCGATGTAGAAATTGCAGATCATCTGGTTGAAGCTCCAAAATCTCGAATTGTAGAACAAATGACAAATGGCGTCTTTGTCAGAATGGCAATCATTGAGGCTGTTCTCAAGGGACGCAATTAATCTCAGAATGTAGCTTGTGAGTAGACTTGGACTCAAGAAGAGTCTGTCTACTCCTTTTTTAAACTTAATCTTAAAGACTTATAAAAAAACAAATGTTAAAATCAAAAGAACTACTCGAAATCATGTTTTCTGAGTAGTTCTTTTGATTTATGCATTGCTGGATTTTGCAAAGATTCTTGGGATGACTTTTTTGAGTTGTGGGATGAAGACAAGGCTGACCCCAATAACGATGAGGCGGTCTGCATAGTCGGTTAGCGCTTGGACGATGATAGTGCTGGTGACCAAATCTAAGCCTAAACCGTGTAAACCTTGGACGATAATACTAGAGCCGCTTGGGGTAATTCCTTTGAAGACTATCACAGTGATCAGAGAGGCCAAAGCAGTAGCTGGCAGAGAGACTAGAACCGTTTTCCAGAGAAGGTTTAGTCTTGGTTTTGAATCAGCAGTGAAAAAGACTGAGACAAGAAGAGCCAAAAGAATGGCTACTGGAGAGAAATAAATAGCAGAAATGTCCGTTGTAAAGGCGCTAATAAGAGCACTGGCAACTGCAGTTCCTACTCCGAAAATAGGTCCTAAAACGAGGCTGGCCAATATCGTTCCAAACGTATCCAAATAAACAGGAAGTTTTAGAAAAAGTGCGATGTTGGCCCCGATATAGTTTAGAGCGATGCAGATAGCTATAAATGTGATGGTAAATGGTGTTGTTTTTTTCATAATCTTATCCTAAATTTAAAGTTTCTAGATCTTGGCAGATGATTTCCTTTGACGTGTTGAGTATCACGGAGAGAAAATCCTGAAAGAAGAGGTGGGTGTTTACTTGAGTCAGCACCTTAGCATTGGCTTGTTTACCATAAAAATGATAAGCATCAACCAGTGTTTGTCCCAAGGAAATACCTTCAGTTGCGAGATCGACGAAGGAGTCAAATCCTTGGCAAAGGTCTTCATGCAGAAAATGGGCAATGGCCAATGGATCGTTGATGACACAGCCGATGATATGTTCATACTCCCAATGGAAATCCCAGTAAACGAGTGATTTTTCCGATAAAGTCAGCGACTTCAGGATTGATAAATCGCATATATTCCAAGAGATTAGGCGTCAAGACAATCTTTCGAGTAACATCTAGACCGACCATTTCAATCTTTTTTCCAAGTTTTTCGTAGGTTTCTTGGGCTGCATGTGGATCGCACCAGTAGTTGTACTCCGCTACGGGCGAGCAGTTGCCATGCGATTTGTAGCTGCCGCCCATGCTGACAAATCGGTCTAGATGTTGCCCAAGTGTAGGATTTTTCCTAAGAGCCAAGGCAATATTGGTCAAAGGCCCCAGCGCGATGATAGAAGTATCTCTATTATCCCCGAAATAGTCTGCCAGAAAGTTATAAGCTGTTTGTGGCTGGGCTTGGGTGGAGCTGCATCTTGCTATTCCGCTTTCCCCCAATCCATCCATGCCGTGGGTATCCTGAGCAGAGACGAAGTCACGAACCAAAGGTTTGTCGGCTCCTACATAAACTGGGATATCAAGCCGATTCAGCCTTTCTAGGATTTTAAAGGCATTTTCAAGACCAAGTTCTACTGGGACATTTCCAGCAACCATGGTCAAAGCAACGACCTCTAAGTCAGGGTGTTGCAGGGCATAGAGCAGGGCTAGGCTGTCGTCTATGCCAGGGTCGCAGTCAATAATAACTTTTCTTTTCATAGGTCCTCCTTTTGAGAAATAAAATAAGGCTGAAACCTCCGTCTCAACCTCTCAGTTAGTTCTGCCAAAGTGGCAGGACACCAGAAAAAACTATGCGCAATTACATTACTTTAGAATATAAGGGTACTTAGTTTTTTATACTGGGAAGTTTGCGAACCAGTCCAAAACAAGTGTTTTGAATTATGCATTTACTATCATAAAGAAAAATTGCCTAAAAGTCAATGGGAAGGAGGACAAGAATAGTCAGTCTTTTGACTTTATGATATAATAAGTAAGATAAAAGAAATGAGGAGAATACAATGGCAAAAATAGTACAAACAGATAAAGCACCAGCAGCAATCGGACCATATGTTCAAGGAAAAATCGTTGGCAACCTTTTATTTGCAAGTGGTCAGATTCCTTTATCACCTGAGACAGGAGAAATTGTAGGTGCAACGATTGAAGAGCAGACCCAGCAAGTTTTAAAAAATGTAGGAGCTATTTTGGAAGCGGCTGGAACAGATTTTGACCATGTGGTCAAGGCAACCTGCTTCCTAAGTGACATCAATGATTTTGTGCCATTTAATGAGGTCTACAAAACGGCCTTTAAGAGCGAGTTTCCAGCTCGTTCGGCAGTAGAAGTGGCTCGCTTGCCTCGTGATGTAAAAATCGAAATCGAAGTCATTGCTGAGATTGTAGAATAAATGATTGGGACCGGGAGAAGTTTCCCGTCCTTTTTTAGAAATAAAATGTTAGACGAAGGGAGAAAGAATGGCTGAACACAAGATTCAATTAGTGATTGTGACAGGAATGAGCGGTGCCGGAAAGACTGTCGCCATCCAGTCTTTTGAGGATTTGGGCTATTTTACGATTGATAATATGCCGCCGACCTTAGTACCAAAGTTTTTGCAGTTGGTTGAAGGAACAAAGGACAATGATAAGTTGGCTCTGGTTGTTGATATGAGGAGCCGCTCCTTCTTTTTGGAGATTCAGGATATTCTGGATGAGCTAGAAAGAAGCACGGAAATTGATTTTAAAATTTTATTTTTGGATGCGGCTGACAAGGAATTGGTCGCTCGCTATAAGGAAACAAGACGCAGTCATCCTTTGGCAGCTGACGGGCGAATTTTAGATGGTATTAAACTGGAGCGCGAACTTTTAGCTCCTCTGAAAAATCTCAGTCAAAATGTCGTAGATACGACGGAACTGACACCACGGGAGCTCAGAAAGACCATCTCTGAACAATTTTCAAATCAGGTTGATCTGCACAGTTTCCGCATCGAGGTTATGAGTTTCGGTTTTAAATACGGTTTGCCTCTGGATGCGGACTTGGTTTTTGATGTGCGTTTCCTGCCAAATCCCTACTATAAACCTGAGCTGCGTAATCAGACAGGATTGGACAAGGATGTCTTTGACTATGTCATGAACCATGCGGAGTCAGAAGAATTTTACCAGCATTTGCTGGGCCTGATTGAGCCGATTTTGCCAGGATATCAAAAGGAAGGAAAATCTGTACTGACTATCGCAGTTGGCTGTACAGGTGGACAACACCGCAGTGTGGCTTTTGCACAGCGTTTGGCGGATGATTTAGCGAAAAACTGGCCAGTTAATGCCAGTCATCGCGACAAAAATCGCCGGAAGGAAACGGTGAACCGCTCATGAGAAAACCGAGAATTACAGTTATCGGCGGCGGTACAGGAATTTCAGTCATTTTAAACAGCCTGCGGAAAAAGGATGTGGAGATCACAGCCATTGTCACAGTAGCAGATGATGGCGGCAGTTCTGGTGAGCTGCGGAAAAACATCCAGCAGCTGACACCGCCGGGTGACTTGCGAAATGTTTTGGTCGCCATGTCTGATATGCCAAAGTTTTATGAGAAGGTCTTCCAGTATCGCTTTGCCAAAGGAGACGGCGTTCTAGCAGGTCATCCCCTGGGGAATCTGATTATTGCTGGCATTTCCGAAATGCAGGGTTCGACCTATAATGCCATGCAGCTTCTAACCAAGTTTTTCCATACAACAGGTAAAATCTACCCTTCAAGCGATACTCCGCTGACTCTGCATACTGTGTTTACTGATGGAACGGAAGTTGTCGGTGAGAGTAATTTAGCCAGTAAGGCTGGTATGATTGAGCGGGTCTATGTGACCAATACCTATGATGATGAAAAGCCTGTTGCTAGTAGAAAGGTGGTCCAGAGCATTTTGGATAGCGATATGGTGGTGCTGGGACCGGGTTCTCTCTTTACCTCCATCTTGCCAAACCTCGTAATCGAAGAAATCGGCCAAGCTATTTTAGATACTAAGGCAGAAGTAGCTTATGTCTGCAACATTATGACCCAGCGCGGCGAAACAGAGCACTTTTCAGATAGCGACCACGTTCAAGTATTGCATCGTCATCTGGGCAAAAAGTTCATTGATACTGTCTTGGTCAATATCGAGCCAGTTCCGCGCGAGTATATGAATAGCAATAAATTTGATGAATATCTGGTTCAGGTTGAGCATAATTTTCGAGGGCTGCAAGAGCAAGTTCCGCGTGTCATTTCATCGAATTTCCTTCGTTTGGAAAATGGCGGAGCTTTCCATGACGGAGAGTTACTTGTGGATGAATTGATGCAGATTATACAGGTGCGCAAATGAGCTTTACAGTAAAAGTAAAAGAAGAGCTTTTAAGCTTATCTGTAAAAGACAAAAATGAGTTGGCTGCCATGATCAAGATGGCTGGTAGTTTGGGAATTTCTTCGACCGGCCTCACCTTATCCATTTCAACAGAAAATGCTAAGATTGCTCGTCATCTCTATGAATTGCTGTTGGGTCTTTATCAGGTCAAATCAGAAATCCGCCACCATCAGAAGACTAATCTGCGCAAGAATCGCGTTTATACAGTATTTCTAGATCAGAAAGTGGAAGAAATCCTTTCTGATCTGCACTTAGCTGACTCCTTTTTTGGTATCGAGGCAGGGATTGACCAGGCCATTTTGTCAGATGACGAAGCCAGCCGAGCCTATCTGAGGGGGGCTTTTCTCTCAAATGGCAGCATGCGGGAGCCAGACTCAGGCAAGTATCAGCTAGAAATCCTGTCCGTTTATCTGGATCATGCTGAGGACTTGGCTGCCTTGATGCGCCGTTTTCTTCTGGATGCCAAGACGATTGAGCGTAAGAAGGGGGCTGTCACTTATCTGCAGCGTGCTGAGGACATCATGGATTTTCTCATTGTCATTGGGGCTATGGAAGCCATGGCTGAGTTTGAGTCTCTTAAGCTCATGCGGGAAGCGCGCAACGACCTCAATCGCGCCAATAATGCGGAGACAGCGAACATCGCTCGCACGGTCACAGCCAGTATGAAAACCATCAATAATATTGCCAAAATCAGCGATAATATTGGTATCGAGAGTTTACCTGTAGACCTGCAGGAGGTAGCCCAGCTTCGTATCCAACATCCAGACTACTCCATCCAGCAGCTAGCTGATAGTCTGAGCCGGCCTCTAACTAAGAGCGGTGTCAATCATCGATTGAGAAAAATCAATAAAATCGCAGATGAATTATAAAAGCTGCTGAGCTTGAGCTCGGCAGCTGTTTTTTTATAGGCTTGTAGAATGTTTGGGTTGAACCTTTTGCTCAGGATAGATATGGTTAATGGCATTGTTGACCGCAGTAGGTGCCTCACCTAGCCCGGTCGCAATCAAATCAATCTTCCCCTCGTAGCTACAGCAGTCTCCAGCTGCATAGATACCTGGCACGGAAGTTTCTTGCTTGCTATTGACCAAAATCTTGTGACGGTTAAGCTCCAAGCCCCAATCTTTGAGATTGCCGACAGAGGATTTAAAACCGTAGTTGACAAAGAGATGATCCAGAGGCAAAAGCTGACTATCCTCTCCCTTGACTTGGCTGATTTCCAAGTGGGTAATCTTGCCATTTTCGCCGATTAATAGATGAGGTACAAAGGGTGTCTTAATTTCAACACTAGAAGCCTTGAGTTCTTCCACACTATGCTCCAAAGCTCGGAAGTTATCCCGACGGTGGACTAGGCTGGTTTCTGCAATCTTTTCAAAAGCTAGTGCCCAGTCAACAGCCGAATCGCCGCCTCCCAGAACAACAACTTTTTTACCAGCGTACTGGCTGATGTTTGAAACGTGATAGTGGAGGTTACTGTAAGATTCAGCATCGTCTAGCTCCAAAGCCCTAGGTTTGAAGGCGCCGCCTCCCATGGCGATGATAATGGTTTTGGTCTGATGCTGGGCTTGAGAAGTCGTGATGGTGAAGCCTTCATCAGATTTGACGATATCCAGCACTGTTTCATTGAGGCAAATCTCAGTCTGGAAAGTCTCCAGCTGCTCAATCAGACGCTGAGTCAACTCTTCGCCAGTCAAATTAGTAAAGCCCGGTACATCCAGAATCTTCTTCTCTGGATAGAGAATGGCTGGCTGGCCACCCAGCTGAGGCAGGGAATCGATGATTTTAACCTTGGCTTGGCGCAAATGAGCGTAAAATGCAGCGAATAAGCCAACTGGACCGCCGCCGACAATCGTAATATCATACAGTTCAGACATAATTTTCCTCAATCTTTTTAAAATAAACTAGCATTATTGTACCACAAAAAGAGGTTGAAATGTAGTTAAATTTCGTAGGGATTGTAAAAGCCCCGTCGGGGGCTTCAAATTAAATAGCAAATAAATCATTGAGGTTTTCAGCCAAAGTCGGGTGGGTGAAGATTTGCTTGCTCAAGTAAGTGTAAGGAATCTTATTATCCATGGCTACAGTCAGGATATTGATAATTTCCTGAGCTCCCGCTGAGAAATAGTTGCCCCGACGATTTCCTTGGTTTCAGTGTTGACAACGGCCTTGAAGGCACCGCGTAAGTCAGCATTGACATGTCCGCGAGGCATTGCTGCGACAGGAATCTCCTTAACTGCAATCGGCAGTCCTTGCTCTTGGGCTTCCTTTTCAGTCAATCCGATTTGAGCCAAAGGCGGTGTAATAAACATGCTGGTAGGGACGTTTTTACGGTCTTCCAGTGTGTAGCTACCATCGCCAGCCAGATAGCTATAAAGGATACGGAAGTCATCCAGTGAGATATAAGTGAACTGCAGACCGCCATTGACATCGCCAGCTGCAAATACACCAGGTACAGATGTTTCCAAGTGCTTGTTGACCTTGATAGCTCCGCGCTCTGTCAGCTCGATATCTGTATTTTCCAACTGCAGTGGCTCAACATTTGGCTTGCGGCCAGTAGCATAGAGCAGGGCATCAAAGCGGAATTCTCCATCCTCTGTCACAACCACAACTTCGTCACCATCATTTTTAATCTGCTTGGTTTGCACATTTTGCAGGAGTTGGATTCCGTCTTCTTCCATGTATTGCTTAGCTAGAGCAGCGATAGAAGGCTCTACTCGAGGGAGAAAGACAGGAGCAGCATCTAGCACAGTCACCTGGCTGCCCAATTTGTTGTAGAGCCCAGCAAACTCTAGGCCGATGTTACCGCCACCCAGAACTCCCAAGCGTTTAGGAAGTTCTTTCAGATTTTGGATGCCAGTTGAGTCATAGACATGTTCGGTTTCAGTCAGTCCTGGAATCGGCAGGACATTGGAAACAGCACCAGTATTGATGACAATAGTCTCAGCAGTCAGTTCCTCTTTCTCATCGCCAGCTGTGATTTCGATGACCTTATTGGAAAGGAAATGAGCTTCCGCATCGATGATGTCAACACCAGCTCCACTGATTGCTGCGTAGTTCTTCCCGTTGAGACGGCTGGTTACAGCATTCTTCTCAGCCATGACTTGGTCGAAAGCCAGGCCTTTTCAGCTGCGACAAGCAGAGTCTTGGTTGGGATGCAGGCGATATTAATACAGGTTCCACCGTACATAGCCTTGCTTCGCTCAATCAAAGCAACTTTTTTTCCTTGGGCCGCCATTTTGGCTGCCAATGTTTTACCGGCCTTACCAAAGCCGATGACAATTAAATCATAGGTTAACATAATTTACCTCCATTTTTCAAAAAGATTGTATCACATCTAATCAGAAAATGCTCATTTCTGCTACGCCTATTTTAAAAATGTATACCAAGACGTTTTTATACACATTGTCCATTTTATTGGAACTAAATTCTAGCGTTTTTTCTTGCTCCATGTTATACTTTTTTTCGTCATAAATTACTATAAGGAGAAGAAATGTCTGTTTTTACACTGATTTTGGCAAGTTTGGTTGCCTTGGAATTTTTCTATATTATGTACCTGGAGACCATCGCAACGACCTCAGCTACGACAGCACGGGTCTTTGGTATGCCTCAAGAGGAGTTGGAGCGGCAGTCGGTCAATACACTTTTCAAAAACCAAGGAGTTTATAATGGTTTGCTGGGTATTTTGGTTTTAATTGCGGCCTTTGTACAGCCTAGTCCAGTTTGGCTGGGAATTTTTATGGTTTATATCATCTTGGTAGCGGCTTACGGTGCAGTTACCAGTGACCTAAAAATCCTGTTCAAGCAGGGTGGTTTGGCAATGTTGACTTTGCTGAGTTTATTTTTCTAAAAAGGAGCGGAAATAGCGATTTCCAGCTCTTTTTTACATAATGATTGACTTTTTTATTAGACATGTGTAGAATAAAACTAGAAGAAGACTTTAGAAAGTATGGAAATACAATGAATCATTCAATTAAACGTTTACCAGATGGTGAATTTGCCATCTTAAAGATTATTTGGCACCTGCCAAATCCAACGACCTCTGCCCAAATAATGGAAAATCTGGGCGAAGATAACCATTGGAAGCCTCAAACCTTGTTGACAGTCTTAGCTCGCTTGACGGAAAAGGGCTTTTTAGAAAGTGTTCGCAAGGGACGTGAAAGGCAGTATACAGCTTTAATTTCGGAAGAGGAATACTTAGAAGTAGAGACGTCAGACTTTTTGAAGCGCTATAGCGGACATTCTATGGGTGGATTTGTCAAGACTCTCTTTTCGTCCAATTCCTTTTCAGAAAATGAACTGGATGAGCTGCGTAATTTACTGAATCAGAAAGAGTAAGATGAGGTAGTATCCATGAAACAGTTCCTTTTGTCTTTCCTCTTAACCAGTTTCTCAACCTCGTCTTGGTTCTGTTTTTGAGCCTTCTTTTTGCAGCCCTCAAGACCAAGATTTCAGTCAAGGTCAAGTATTTTATCTGGTTTTTAATCTTGCTGAGCTTTCTATTCCCATTCCGTCCTCAGTTTGGCTCTGGTTTGATTCGGCTGAGTACTGGGGCGACTATTCAGACAGCTGTTAGAGCTGGTCAGACAAGAGGAGGGCAGGCTGTTTCTCAAGTAGCTGAAAAAGCTAGCCAGGCCAATCTCTGAGAGGCTTTTCTAGGTCTACCTTGGTTTGAAATATTCTTTGCTATTTGGCTACTTGGTTGTTCATTTAATCTAGGAAAATATGCCTATTCTTATATTCGTTTCAAAAAGATGTTGCAACGTTGGGGGACAGAGGTTGAGGACGAAGAGACTTTGTTCCAGTTGCATTTGATCAAAGAAAAGATGGGCATTAAAGCAAGATTCGTCTGCTTCACTATCCTATGACACAGAGTCCAATGTTGCTGGGATTCAGGGATATTTTGATTGTGTTGCCGGAGCTGGACTATACGGAGGAGGAGCTGCAGCTGATTTTCCAGCATGAGTTGACCCACTATCAGCACTATGATGTCTTGATTAATCTTTTTGCAATTTTGGCCAAGAGCCTGCATTGGTTTAATCCAGTGGTTGGTTTTGCTTGTCGGGAAACTCAGGAAGCAGGAGAAATGTACTGCGACTACGATGTTTTGAGTAGAAAAGACACAGCTTATCGAACTTTTTATGGTGAGACCATTCTGACAATGATTGACCGTAGTAAGAAGACTCCGATTGCTTTGACGACTTGTTTTTACTCGGATAAGTTTAATCTTAAGCGGCGGATTATTGGTATCATGGACAGCCGCCTGCCGAAAAAGTTTCTGTCTGCTTCTTTTGTAGTAGCAGTTCCTCTACTTTTACTTTTGACTAGCTCGGTCTTTGCCTTAGAAAATCCAGTCGCACAAGATAGTAAACTTGTCTTAGAGTCTAAAAAAGCGGAAGGACTTAGTCAGCGTCAGGTTTTAGAAACAGTTTTGAAAGAACTTTCTTTGGCTGAAAAGGACGTTAAGGATGTGAAAATTTCACGTGAGAAAGGCAATTATAAGATTCTCTTTTCACATGGACAGACGGCTCATGAGATGCTTGTCAATGCCAAGACTGGAAAAGTCGTCCAATCCAAGCAGCATACCATTGTCGAAAAGACAGTAACAATTGAAAAAGAAGTTCCGCCATCTTCGTCTTCTGCAGCGACTCCAGCTGATAGTGGGAATGGGAATGCGGGTCAGACGGGAAGTGTTAGCTCTCCGCCTCCTGCGACCAATACTGTGACAAATTCAAATACAAACACTAGTACAGCACCTGTCCAACCTCCTGCTCAAACTAGCTCTTCAAAGAGTAAGGATAAAGATCGTGATGATGACAAAGACGATGACGACGATGATGATGACGATTAGATAAAAGATTCTACCAATCAAGATTTCTTGAAAGAAGCAGCGATTGGTAGAATTTTTTTCTTTATTTTTGGTAGAAGCTAGTCTTAAACTCATAAATTGAGGTCAATTTTAAAGTTTTCTTAAATTTTAGTAATTTGTCCTCTTGACTTTTTAAAACTACAAGTGTAGAATTTAAGCATAAACTACAAATGTAGAATGAAGCTTTTAAAATACTGTCCGGAAAGTATGAGAGTAGTAGAGCAAGGGCTCTCTTTCTTTTAAAACTAAAAACTACATTTGTAGAATAAAAGGAGAATACAAATGAAACAAAAACAAATCCGAACGAACTTCCAACGTGTTGAAACAAAATACATCTTAGACCGTGCGACCTTGGCTCGCTTAGAAGCTGAAATGCATGCTTACCTCATTCCAGATGATTACGCAACGTCTACCATTTCAAATGTCTATTTTGACAATGATGATTTTCAAATGATCCAAGACTCGATTGCTAGAAGAGGCGGCCGTGAAAAGCTACGGATGCGGACTTATGCAGCGGAGCCAACAAAGGATAGTCAGGTATTTTTGGAAATCAAGAAAAAGTCGGAAGACGTTGGCTTCAAGTATCGACTGGTTTCAAATCTGACTTCGGTTGTTAATTATATTGAGAAGGGACTTGCAGACCAGACTATTTCTGATAAGCGGGTCCAGACAGAAGTGGAGCTGTTGCAGGAGCGTTATGCAGGCTTAAAACCGAAAATGGTAATTAGCTATGATCGTTATTCGATGAAAGGAACAGAAGATAAAAAAGTTCGTGTGACGGTTGATTCCAATATCCGCTTCCGTGATTATGATGTGGACCTGACCTCAGGACGCCACGGCTATCCTCTATTAGAGGACGATATGGTAATTATGGAAATCAAGGTTCCAGGGGAATATCCTCAGTGGATGTCTGAAATTTTGAACGAATACGGCCTTGAAGATCAGTCCTTCTCAAAATACGGCAAAGCCTACCTAAAATCTAAAGAATTGGTTTCCCAAGCCGTCAAGGTTTAAGGAGAGAAACAATGATTACACAACTATTTAACAGTATCTATTCTTCGGCTGAAATCAAGGTTAATCCACTAGCCCTAATAGCCTCCCTCGTGACGGGCTTGATTTTGGGAATCATTTTGGCCAAGGTCTATAAGCACCAAACTATTTATACCAAGGAGTTTGTCATTACGCTGTCTCTCTTACCAGCCATTATCTCCATTATCATTTTTTTGGTAAATGGAAATCTGGGAACCAGTGTCGCTGTAGCAGGAACATTCAGTTTGATTCGTTTCAGATCAGCAGCAGGAGGGTCCAAAGAACTTTTGGCCATCTTCATGGCGACAGCGATTGGGATCACGACAGGAATGGGTTTCTTAGCTCTAGGAGTTTTTTTCACGCTCCTCATTTCCTTCTTTTGGTTGCTTTTTGAAAAGATGGGCTTTAGTTTGGTTAGCCAAACCAGACGTTATGTCCAAATTCAAATTCCTGCTGAATTAGACTATGAAGTTCTTTTTGAAGCAATCTTTGAAACATCCTGCAAAAGCTTTGAGTTGACCTCTGTCCAGTCAGTTGACAATAAGTTTATCAAATTGGACTATGTGGTTGATTTGAAACCAGATGTAAGCGACCAGCGCCTCATCCAACGTTTCTTACACTATGAAAAGATTAAGAACATTTCCCTCTCGAAAGAAGCAAAAAAACGAAAGACCTTGTAAGGTAAAAACAAACTGTTTTTTGAGACAGTTGGTTTTTGTAACTTTTCAAAAATTGGATAAAGCCTGATAGTTAAGTATTTCCGCTAGCAATATTTTTTGAAACCTCAAAAATCCAGACACATACGAATGACATAAAATACTTGACACAGCTTTCTATGTATGGTATCATTATATAGATTTTGGACTTGAAGGGAGTGAAAAAAATGTCAAAAACAGTAGTACGTAAGAATGAATCTCTTGACGATGCTCTTCGTCGTTTCAAACGTGCGGTTACTAAAGCTGGTACTCTTCAAGAAACACGCAAACGTGAATTCTATGAAAAACCTTCTGTAAAACGCAAACGTAAATCAGAAGCAGCTCGTAAACGTAAAAAATTCTAATAACTAGAATGAGAAAACAGTCGATTTGGCTGTTTTTTTCTTTTGGATGGAAAGCGTATAATAAAACAGAGAGTGGGACAGAAATCGGTAATTCGTTAGAATTCGATTTCGTCGTCCCACCTCCGCACAGTTGAGTAGGGCTGTAGAAGTTGATGAAATCAGCGTAGTAGAGCCCACTCAACCACTGCGTCTTGCTCGACAATCCAAAGACAATTGAGAGGCTAGGACTTTTGTCCCAGCCTCTGTTTGGATATTAGTTTTGTTTTTCAAGCAAGCTCTTGATTTCTTGCAGAACTTCAAGTTCTGTTGGTCCAGCTGGTGCTTCTTCAGCAGCTTCTTCGTTTTTCTTAGTAAGATTTTGTGCTTTTTCCGCAGCCTTAACGATGAAGAAGAGAACAGTACCGATTACTAAGAAGTTAATCACGGCGCTCAAGAAATTACCATAAGCAATTCCGTTCCATTTCAATTCAGCGATTTGCTTCAAGTTTGCAGCTTTCAATATTGGGTTGAGGAAGAGGGGAGTGATAACGTCAGTAATCAATGAGTTTACGATTGCTCCGAAAGCGTTCGCAATGATAACCCCGACTGCCAAGTCAATCACGTTACCGCGTAGCAAAAATTCTTTAAGATCCTTTAACATTTTCTTTTCCTTTCAAAAAATAATTTAATATTTGAGATTATATTATAGCTTAAAGAAGCAATTATTTCAAGTTATTTGCCTATCAAATGTTTTACATTTGCTTCAAATTATTATAAAATATAGAGTGATATTCTGTGATGAATTGGAGGTATTGTCTATTGGATAAAGAAATCATTTCTGAAATAAAAAATAGTGTCAATATCGTCGATGTCATAGGAGAAACAGTAGCCTTGACCAAGGCTGGGAGAAATTTTCTGGGACTTTGTCCCTTTCATGGCGAAAAGACGCCCTCTTTCAATGTTGTAGAGGACAAGCAGTTTTATCACTGTTTTGGCTGTGGCAAGTCGGGGGATGTTTTCAAGTTCATTGAGGACTACCGAGGCGTATCCTTTATGGATGCTGTGCAGATTGTCGCAGACAGAGCGGGCATTTCCTTAGGGATGGAGAGAGCTAGCGCTGATCGACCGAGACAGTCTCATCCGCATCAGGCGCTCTATGATATTCATACAGAAGCAGCGAAGTTTTACCATGCAGTTCTGATGACGACCAAGATAGGAGAAGAAGCGCGCGCTTATCTCTACAATCGTGGGCTGACGGATGAAGTCATTAAGCATTTTCAAATAGGGCTGGCTCCCAATGAAGGCAACTACCTTCATAAGAGCATGGCTGGTAAGTTTGATGAGTCTATTATCATGAACTCGGGACTTTTTAATCTAGCAGAGAATAATCTGGTCTACGATGCTTTTCAGAACCGGATTATGTTTCCTTTGACCAATGACAAGGGGCAGGTTGTCGCCTTTTCTGGTCGAATCTGGCAAGATTCGGAGGCTGGTTCACAGACTGCCAAGTATAAGAATAGTCGCAGTACCCCTATTTTTAATAAAAGCTATGAGCTTTATCATCTGGATAAGGCCAAGCCGGTTATCAAGAAGAGCCATGAAGTCTACCTGATGGAGGGCTTTATGGACGTGATTGCGGCTTATCGGGCTGGAATTGAAAATGCAGTCGCGTCGATGGGAACAGCTCTGACGCCTGAGCATGTCCAGCATCTGCGTAAGTATTGCAAGAAAATTATTCTGACTTATGATGGAGACAGGGCTGGTCAGGCTGCGACAGCCAAGGCTTTAGAGGAGCTGCGGGATATGTCGGTAGAGATTGTGTCCTTTCCCGACAATATGGATCCAGACGAATTTATTGCTAAAAATTCTGCCGAGGAATTGAAACAATTTCTGACTAAAACGCGAATTAGTGATGTAGAGTTCCTTTTGCGTTATCTCAAACCGGATAATATTGAAAATTTGCAGGCTCAGATTGAATTCGTGGAGCGAATGGCGCCAATTATTGCTCAGACGCAATCTATTACAGCTCAGAATTCCTATATTTATATGTTGGCCGAGTTGCTGCCGGATTTTGATTACCAGCAGGTAGAGAACACGGTTAACAACAGTCGTTTGGCTGAACGAAGTATTCGAAGCGGACAGCAGTCAGAATCTCTAAGAAGACCTGTACTGGTAGATCTTCCGTTGTCTAAACAGCTATCACGGTTGATAAAGGCAGAAATCCATATCCTTTATCGTATGGTACACAATCCTCTGGTTTTAAATAGCTATCGGCTTCGCACAGATTTTGCCTTTGATACGGCGGAACTGCAGGAGTTATACGAGCTTTTACTAGTCAATGGTGAAGTGACCTCGCAGGATTTATCCAGCTTACCGGAAAGAGTCCAGCAACTTTGGTATCGGATGTTGGAGGAAGATTTGCCAGAGGAGATGGAAGACGGAGAGTTAGCAGAAGTTGAGTTAACTAGGGAACGTGAATTGCTTCGTAAGAATAATCAGCTGATTAGCAAAAAGGTCCGAGAAGCTTTGCATACTGGAGATGAGAATGCCGCTATATTAGAAGTGGAGCGCTTAATCGCACAAAAAAGAAGAATGGAGTAGGTATGGCTACAAAACAAAAAGAAGTAACAACATTAGACGTTCAAATTGCAGAATTCATCCGCAATCACAAGCAGACAGGTGTAGCGACAGACGATGAAATCAATGACCAGCTGGTCATTCCTTCACTTTGGACGCTGATGGGATTGAGGATTTGCTGCAACGCATTCAGGATGCGGGCATTTCTATCACAGATAAGGAAGGAAATCCTAGCGCGCGGGTTCTGAATACTGAAGAGGAAGAAGTAGAACTAACCGATGAAGAGCTCTTAGGCAGCAATTCAGCCAAGGTCAATGACCCAGTCCGCATGTATCTGAAAGAAATCGGGGTTGTGCCCCCTTCTTAGCAATGAAGAAGAGCAGGAGCTGGCTATCTTGGTAGAGCAGGGAGACTTGGAAGCCAAGCAGCGTCTGGCTGAGGCCAATCTTCGTCTGGTTGTTTCCATTGCTAAGCGCTATGTCGGCCGTGGTATGCAGTTCCTTGATTTGATTCAAGAGGGAAATATGGGACTGATGAAAGCCGTTGATAAGTTTGACTACACCAAAGGATTTAAGTTCTCAACTTATGCGACTTGGTGGATTCGTCAGGCCATTACCCGTGCGATCGCTGACCAAGCTCGGACTATTCGGATTCCGGTCCACATGGTGGAAACCATTAACAAGTTGGTCCGTGAGCAACGCAATCTCTTGCAGGAATTAGGCCAAGATCCAACGCCGGAGCAAATCGCTGAGCGGATGGATATGACGCCGGACAAGGTTCGTGAGATTCTCAAAATTGCTCAAGAGCCAGTTTCCTTGGAGACGCCTATCGGTGAGGAAGATGACAGTCATCTGGGAGACTTTATCGAAGATGAAGTAATTGAAAATCCAGTAGACTACACGACTCGTGTCGTTCTTCGTGAGCAGCTGGATGAGGTCTTGGATACGCTGACAGACCGTGAGGAAAATGTCTTGCGCCTACGCTTTGGTCTGGACGATGGAAATGCGGACACTAGAGGATGTCGGCAAGGTCTTCAATGTCACCCGCGAGCGGATCCGCCAGATTGAAGCCAAGGCCCTGCGTAAACTCCGCCATCCAAGCCGTAGCAAACCACTCAGAGACTTTATCGAAGATTAAGAACTGAAGAGCAGCGAGGAGCAGAAATCTTTCAGCAGGAAGCGTCAAGACTGAAAACCTAGCTGAAAACAAGGCCCCTCAAGTTAACTTGAATTTTTGTCATATCTATAAGGAGGATATGCATGTCAGAAAAAAAATACAGCCCTGAAGAGGTTGAAAAGATTAAAACGCGTATTTTGGAGAGCTTGGAGCAGGTCATCGACCCAGAGCTGGGAATTGATATTGTCAATCTCGGCTTGATTTATGAAATCCGTTTTGACGAGAGCACTGGGGAAACGGAAATCGATATGACCCTAACAACCATGGGATGCCCGCTGGCGGATCTTCTGACTGACCAGATCTATGATGCTATGTCAGATGTACCAGAGGTTACTAAGACAGAAGTCAAATTGGTTTGGTACCCCGCTTGGACAGTGGAAAAGATGAGTCGTTATGCTCGGATTGCATTGGGGATTAAATAGCGACATCATACTGGGAGAAAGACTATACAGAAAAGCACTTGAAATGAAAATCAAGTGCTTTGAATGCAATTTTGTACAAACTACCAGCTAGTCAGTGAAATTTCCCCACTGTTGAGCCAGATATTTTGGCCGTTCTCCAACTGGACTAGAAGTCGGCCACTGTCCGAGATATCGCTGGCAATTCCCTTATAGGTTTGATTGTTTTGCTGGAAGCTCACTTGGCGACCAAGGACCAGGGAGTGCTTTTTGTAAAGATAGAGCAAGTCTTGGGGATCGTTTTCGTAGAAACATCTCCAGATTTCAGCAATCAGCTCATTTCTGCTGATAGGAGGCTGCTCAGTAAAGAGTGAGCCAGCCTTAGCTTGCAATTCTTTTGGAAAATCGCTAACGCAAAAATTAAACCCGACCCCGATAATAATATCTGTGACTAAGCCTGTCTCGACTGAAGTAGTAGCCTCCGTTAAAATGCCTGCGATTTTTTTATCCTTGTAGTAAATATCGTTGACCCACTTGATATCTATGTCTATGAGGGTTAGATTTTTTACAGCTTGATAGATGGCTCCGGCTGTCAGGAGAGTATAGGCAGGGATTTGATTAAAAGATAGGTTGGGCTTGAGATGAAGGGACATATAAAAGCCGCCTTGTTTTGGAGAGAAAAAATCTCGTCCGAAGCGACCGCGCCCAGCGGATTGAGCAGCAGCTAGATAGAGGGTATTTGCTTCGCCACCTGCTTCTAGACCTGCTTTGGCATCTATCTGAGTAGATTGACAGTTGGGGTTGAAGGAAACTTTGATGGGCGCCTCTTTTTCAATGATTTCTGGGATTAGTAAATCCCCCGCTTTGAGCTTATAGCCCCGATTTTTTACGGAATCAATCTGGATTCCTTCTCTTTCCAAGCGCTGAATGGCCTTCCAAATGGAGGTCCTGGGAAATGCCCAGTGTCTGAGCCAGACTTTCTCCGTTTACATAATCGTCAGCTTGGCTGAGAATGGTAAATAATTGTTCGTAGGTTTTCATTCGTTCTTTCTCTGTTAAATACTGCTTTCTCGAATGGTCAGCTTGGTAGAAAGTTTGACCATATAGGGAATGGAATCCTCTTCGGATGTTATACTTTGATTCAGAATATGTAGAGCCTGCTTGCCCATTTCTTCTGTAAAAACGGTGACCGTACTGAGACTGGGGTAGATGTACTTAGCAATAGAGGTATCATTAAAGGAAATAATGCTGACATCTTGGGGAACTTGAATTCCGTGTTCTTGCAGAGCCCGCAAGGCACCAATTGCTAAGCATCGCTAGAGATGAAGAAGGCGGGCGGGAGCTGGTCTTTGTGTTCAGTGATAATCTCTGTCATCATCTGATAGCCTGATTCCGAAGAAAAGCTGCCTACCTTAACCAAGTCAGCTTGGAAGATTCCTTTATCAGATAGATATTGCTGAAAGCTTGCCAAACGAGGGTCGCTGATGAGGCTAGCTTGGTCAGAGGTTCTTTCCTGCCCAGCAATCATGCCGATCTGGTCAAAACCAGCGTTTATGAAGTGCTCAAGAACCTTCTGTACAGCATTCTCAAAATCCACCGTCACACAGCTGTGGCCTGCGTTAAGCGTATCACTGTCTACAAAAACTAAGTGGTTGCTGTACTGCTCTAGCTGCTGGATTTGGGCTGGACTGAATTTACCGATGGCAATCAAGCCATCAATGTCTTTCAATAGCTCAAGAGAATCATTTTGAAACACTCTGAGAATCTCATAGCCCAATTCTTGGGCTTTTTTTTCAATGCCCAAACGAATGGAGTAGTAGTAAAGGTCATCGAGCTCTTCCTGCTCAGTGTACCATTCAATGAGCCCAATACGGTAGGCCTGAGCCTTACTTGGCTTACTTTTTCTTGACTTTTTATAGTTCAGCTGCTCGGCGATATCAAAAATCTTTTTACGAGTGCCATCACTGACCGACATGGCTGGGTCGTAGTTGAGTACGCGGGAAACTGTAGCGGGAGAGACTCCAGCAGCTTGGGCAATATCCTTAATCGTAGCCATTTTTTTCTCCTATTGTCTTATATGGGCTATTATACCTCAAATACAAGTAAATAACAAAGAGAAATTTAGTAAATATTTCGCATTTGGCTTGGTGAACAGTTGAAATATTTTTTGAAAGTTTTTGAAAAATAAAGCGGATCAGAAAAACCAACCGAATAGGCAATAAATTTAATTGGTTGAGTAGTAGTTTCTAGAAGTTGTTTTCCTCGATGCATACGTATATAATGCAGATACTCTTTGGGAGAGAGTCCATTGTATTCTTTAAAAATGGTTGTCAAATAGCTGCGATTGACATTTAGTTCATTAGCAATACCTTGGATGCTCAGTTGTTCAAGCGGATAGCGAGTTTCTAGAATACGTTTAGTATCTAAATACAACTGATAAGTGGAATTTTGTTGTTTTAGGAGCTGTTGGTTTGGTGCGAGCTTCCCCAATTTAAATAGTAGTTCATAGAGCATGGCGAGAAGTTGTAAATGACTTAGCATGGTGGATTGGGAATGTTCAGCCTCTTGAATAATATCTATAATAAACTTTCCTAAACTATCAGTAGGAGTAGTACTTGAATTTCTTAGAAAACCTGTTTTGCCAATTTCTGATAAGTTAAAATAATCTGAAACCTTTGTTCCGCTAATTCCGAGCCAATAATAGGACCAAGGATCTTCAGAATCTGCCTTATAGTAAGTTAGTTCGTTTGGTTTTAGTAGGAATAAATCTCCAGCTTTCAGGAAAATTTGTTCCCCTTTATAGTGAAAGACTCCTTTGCCTTTTGTAATAAAATGAAGGACGAATCCGTCACGAATAGCAGGCCCGAAAGAATAGTTTGGCTGGCAATCCTCATAGCCGTAAAAGTCTAATAATAAATCAATTGTTCCCGTCTGGTATTCTGAAAATATAAGCATACTTTTTACATCTCCATACTTTAGAAATGATATTGTAATTTTTATTGTTACCTAACATTTTACCATATTTTCCTAACATAATTCTATTTTAGGAAGCGATTTCAAAAGGTAAAATATTAGTAAATATGGAGGTTCAAAAATGACAATCAAAATAGACAAACATCTATTCTACATCAATACAAAAAATTCCAGTCTTATCATTGAGGAAAGGGATGGCTACCTTTTGCTTAAACACTTAGGCAGAAAAATCGAATCCTATCATTTTTCCAATACAGTATTTGAGCGAGATCATGCTTTTTCTGGTAATCCGAGGTCGAATGAGCGGAGTTTTAGCTTAGATACCCAGCGGCAGGTTTTGGGGCAGCATGGTTTAGGAGACTTCCGGCAACCTTCTCTGCAAGTCCAACATGCTAATAATGAAGTGACAGATTTTCGGTTTGTTGAGAGTCAGCTGATTAAGGGAGGTTTGGAAGTTCCAGGATTGCCTAGCCCTCACAGTACAGAAGATGCAGAAACACTGGCCTTTATTTTAGAGGATACAGTAGCTCACTTACGCCTCACTCTTTATTACACAGCTTTTGAGGATAGCAATACCATTGCAACCTTTACTAAGCTGGAAAATATCGGTAGAGAGACAGCAGTCATACATAAGAACTTGAGCTTAATGACAGATTTGCCGGCAGGTACTTATGATGTGATTAGTTTACAGGGAGCTTATGCTAGGGAAAAAACAGTTCGTCGTCACAAGCTAGCACAGGGAATTTTCAAAATAGCTTCTAACCGAGGAGCTTCTGGTCACGCGCAGACTCCAAGCCTTATCCTTTGTGATAGTAAAACGACGGAAGAGGCTGGTCAAGTTTGGGCAATTCAGCTCCTTTATAGCGGAAACTTTGAAGCTTGGATTCAGCAAAATCAGTTGAATGAAGTTCGGCTAGGTATCGGTATCAATGAAGATAACTTTGCTTGGAAACTGGAAGCGGGGCAGACTTTCTATAGTCCTGTTGCTCTGTTGAATTATTCGGCTCAGGGTTTGACTGGTCTTAGTCATGAGAGCCAAGCTTTTGTTCAAGAGCATATCATTTCTAAAACTTTTGCGAAGCGAGAGCGGCCAATTCTAATCAATAACTGGGAAGCAACTTACTTTGATTTCAAAAAAGAGAAGTTGCTAGAGTTAGCAGATGAGGCACAGAAAGCTGGTATTGAGCTCTTTGTTCTCGATGATGGCTGGTTTGGCAACCGTTTTGATGACAATCGGGCTCTGGGCGACTGGTTTGTCAATGAAGATAAGCTAGGTGGCAGTTTGACAGAGCTCATAGCAGAAGTTCATAGCAGAGGATTGCAATTTGGTTTATGGGTTGAGCCAGAAATGATTTCCGTAGACAGTCAGCTTTACCGGGCACATCCAGACTGGGCTATTCAAGTACCTGATCGGGATCATACTTACTCTCGCAATCAACTCGTATTGGATTATGCTAATCCAGATGTGGTAGCCTATATCAAAGAAACACTGGATCAGTTATTAAGTCAGCACGATATTGACTACATAAAATGGGATATGAATCGTAATATTACCAATCTTGGGAATGGCACTAACTATCTGGCGAGCAAAATGCAGTCGCATAAGTATATCTTGGGGCTTTATGAAATTGTAAAATATTTGACAGAGAAATATGGGAATATTCTCTTTGAGTCCTGTTCAGGTGGTGGTGGACGAAATGATCTTGGTATGATGCGGTATTTCCCTCAAGTCTGGGCTAGTGACAACACCGATGCCATAGCTCGTTTGCCAATCCAATATGGGTCTTCTTATCTTTATCCGACTATTTCAATGGGTGCCCATGTGTCGGCAGTGCCTAATCATCAGATGGGACGAATTACTCCGCTGGCAACTCGTGGTCATGTGGCTATGATGGGAAATCTGGGGTATGAGCTTGATTTGACTAGTCTATCAGATGAGGAGAAAGCGGCGATTGCAGACCAGGTGAAGTTGTATAAAGAATTACGGCCAGTGGTCCAGCTAGGGTGTCAGTATAGGCTAATCAATCCAGATGTTGGCTCCAATGAAGCAGCAGTTCAATTTAACTATGAAGATCAAACGATTGTAACCTACGTCCGAGTCTTATCAGTTGTGGAAACGATGGAAACAACCTTGAAACTAAAAGACTTAGAGGAAGAAGGGCTTTATGAGCTACAGGGAAATGGCGCAGTTTACTCAGGTGCAGAACTCATGTATGCTGGTATCACTATGAATCTTCCGCAAGGAGATTATCTTAGCAGACAGTTGCATTTTATTAAAAAATAAGGAGGCTAGACCATGAAATGGTATAAAAAGATGAGCTTAGCTGCTATTACAGGACTGTCCCTTTTGGGGCTGTCAGCTTGCAGCAGCCAAGGGGAATCGGCAGATGGTAAGGTAACGATTGAGTATTTCAATCAGAAGGGTGAAATGGTTGATACCCTTCGTGAGATTGCCAAAGACTTTGAAAAAGAAAATCCGAATGTGCATGTGAAAGTGGTGAATGTCCCTAACGCTGGGGAAGTACTCAAAACTCGCGTTCTGGCTGGAGATGTTCCTGATGTTGTCAATATCTATCCCCAGTCTATTGAATTGCAAGAATGGGCTAAGGCTGGGTACTTTGAAGATTTATCTGACAAAGACTATATTAAGCGAGTTAAGAATCATTATGCAGATAAATATGCGATAGATGGAAAGATTTACAATATTCCTTATACTGCTAATGCATATGGTATCTATTACAACAAAGATAAATTTAAAGAACTGGGATTGAAAGTTCCAGAGACTTGGGAGGAATTTGAGGAATTAGTTGATACGATTATAGCAAAAGGGGAAACGCCTTTTGCCATTGCAGGAGCAGATACTTGGACCTTGAATGGTTATCATCAGTTGGCTCTTGCCACTTCTACAGGTGGCGGTAAGGAAGCGAATGATTACCTACGTTTTTCCAAGCCAAATGCCATCAAGTCTTCAGATTCAGTGCTTAAAGATGATTTCAGGCTGTTAGATTTATTCCGCAAAAAAGGTGCCATGCAGACCAACTGGCAGGGAGCAGGCTATACTGATGTTGTCGGTGCCTTTGCTAGAGGCGATGCCCTGATGACTCCAAATGGTTCTTGGGCTATCACAGCAATCAATGCGCAAGATCCTAAGTTTAATGTTGGAACGTTCCCTTTCCCTGGAAAGCAAAAAGGACAAAGCTTGACCATTGGAGCAGGAGACCTAGCTTGGTCTATCTCGTCAAGTAGTAAGCACAAGAAAGAAGCCAATGCTTTTGTTGAATATATGTCACGTCCAGAAGTTATGCAGAAATATTATGATGTGGACGGCTCACCAACAGCTATTGAAGGTGTCAAGGAAGCAGGTTCAGATGCACCGCTAGCTGGTCTTGCTGAATTAGCATTTACAGACCGACATCTCGTTTGGCTAGCTCAAGACTGGACCAGTGAAAGTGATTTTTATACCTTGACTGGGAACTATATTACAACTGGAAACAAAGAGGATATGACGAAAGCACTAAATGCCTTCTTCAATCCGATGAAAGCAGACGTAGAGTAGGAGTAGATCTACTATGAAAAATTGATTGAGAAATATTGGGGCTGGCTCTTTGTCCTTGTTCCCCTTGTACTACAGGCTGTATTCTTCTATGTGCCCATGTTTCAGGGTGCCTTCTACAGCCTGACAAACTGGACTGGCTTGACCTATAATTATAAGTTTGTCGGACTCAATAACTTTATGCTCCTCATGAGCGATCCTAAGTTTATGAACGCGATAGGCTTTACATTTATCATTACTATTTGTATGGTGGTTGGTGAGATTATGCTGGGAATCTGGATAGCACGAGCTCTCAACTCGAAGATAAAGGGGAAAACTTTCTTCCGAGCTTGGTTTTTCTTCCCTGCTGTTCTATCTGGATTGACCGTGGCTCTTATCTTTAAGCAACTTTTCAACTACGGGTTGCCAGCTATAGGGAATGCCTTAGGAATTGAATTTCTTAAAACTAGCCTACTAGGAACAAATGGTGGTGCAATCTTTGCAGCAATTTTCGTCTTGCTTTGGCAAGGGGTAGCCATGCCTATTATCATCTTCTTAGCTGGTCTTCAGTCTATCCCGACTGAGATTACAGAAGCAGCTCGAATTGATGGAGCTAGCAGCAAACAAATTTTTTGGAAGGTGGAACTTCCTTATCTTCTACCAAGCGTTTCCATGGTCTTTATCTTGGCTCTAAAAGGTGGTTTGACAGCATTTGACCAAGTCTTTGCCATGACAGGCGGCGGTCCGAATAATGCGACCACCTCTCTAGGACTTCTGGTATATAACTATGCTTTTAAGAGCAATCAATTTGGTTATGCCAATGCCATTGCTGTTATCTTGTTTCTCTTGATTGCGGTTATTTCTATTGTCCAGTTGAGAGTATCTAAGAAATTTGAAATCTAAGAGGAGAAACCCGATGAAAAATGCAGAAAGAAAAGCTAATTTCAGTAAATATATATTGCTAACACTGGGATCTATTATCATTTTAATTCCACTCTTAGCAACGATATTCAGTTCCTTTAAGTCTACCAAAGACATCGTTAATAATTTTTTCGGATTTCCGACTCAACCGACCTTAGAGAATTTTCAACGCCTTTTGGCTGATGGTATCGGAGGCTACTATTGGAATTCAATTGTAATCACGGTTCTATCTTTGGCTGTTGTCATGATTTTTATTCCCATGGCTGCTTACTCTATCGCTCGTAATATGTCTAAGAGAAAAGCTTTTGGTATTATGTATACGCTTTTGATTTTAGGGATTTTCGTTCCTTTTCAAGTTATCATGATTCCTATTACAGTTATGATGAGTAAGCTAGGACTAGCCAACACTTGGGGATTAATTATCCTCTATCTGGCTTACGCTGTTCCACAGACTCTCTTTCTCTATGTAGGCTACATTAAGATTTCCATTCCAGACAGTCTGGATGAGGCAGCAGAAATTGACGGTGCTGGAAAGTTTACAACCTATTTTAAGATTATCTTTCCTATGATGAAACCCATGCATGCGACAACCATGATTATCAATGCCCTCTGGTTCTGGAATGACTTCATGCTTCCTCTCTTGGTACTCAATAAAGACTCCAAGATGTGGACTCTGCCACTCTTCCAATATAACTACACAGGTCAATACTTTAATGATTATGGACCTAGCTTTGCTTCTTATGTTGTTGGGATTATCACCATTACTATCGTTTATCTCATCTTCCAGCGCAATATTATTGCTGGAATGAGCAACGGGGCAGTGAAGTAAGCTCAAGATACAAAACCTATAAACTACTGAATTTGTAACGCCTGTGGAAAAATAGGGGATTGGAAAAAGAAGCTTCAGCTTTTTCATACAGAACTTAGGGCGTGTTCTATTCAGCGCACGGGAAAGAGTATATAAGACAAGATTTTAGAGGAGAAAACTATGGCTATTCAAAATAAGACCATGCTGATTACTTACTCAGACAGCCTGGGGGAGAATTTAAAAGATTTATATGACAATTTAGAAAAGCATTTTGGGGATGCGGTTGGAGGAGTGCATTTGCTTCCTTTCTTCCCATCAACTGGTGACCGGGGGTTTGCCCCAGTAGACTATGAAGAGGTTGATCCAGCCTTTGGTGACTGGGAGGATGTAGAAAAGCTGGGCGAGAAATATTATCTCATGTTTGACTTTATGATCAACCACATCTCACGTCAATCCAAGTATTATAAGGATTTTCAGGCAAAGAAGGATCAGAGTGAGTATCGTGACCTCTTTCTCAGCTGGGATAAGTTTTGGCCAGAAAATCGTCCGACGCAGGCTGATGTTGATTTGATTTATAAGCGTAAGGATCGGGCACCTAAGCAGGAAATCGTCTTTGCAGATGGAAGCACCGAGTATTTGTGGAACACCTTTGGTGAAGAGCAGATTGATCTAGATGTTCGCAGTCAGGTAACTAATGATTTCATCAAGAAAACATTGCGTCAACTGTCAGAGCATGGCTGTGATCTGATTCGTTTAGATGCATTTGCCTATGCGGTCAAAAAATTAGATACCAATGATTTCTTTGTTGAGCCAGAAATCTGGGATCTCTTAGAAAAAGTCCAGCAGCAAGCGGCTGAGTTTGGGACGGATATTTTACCAGAAATTCATGAGCATTATTCTATACAGTTCAAGATTGCAGAGCATGGCTACTTTGTCTATGATTTTGCGCTACCGATGGTAACTCTTTATTCTCTATACAGTGGTAAAGCAGAGCGTCTAGTCAAGTGGCTTGAAATGAGTCCTATGAAGCAATTCACAACATTGGACACTCACGATGGTATTGGGGTTGTTGATGTTAAGGATATTCTGACTGATGAAGAAATTGACTTTGCGACCAATGAACTATATAAGGTCGGGGCCAATGTCAAGCGTAAGTATTCCTCAGCTGAGTACAATAATCTGGACATTTACCAGATTAACTCGACTTACTACTCAGCCCTGGGCGATGACGACAAGAAGTACTTCATTAGCCGTCTGATTCAGGCTTTTGCTCCAGGGATTCCACAGGTCTATTATGTTGGTTTCTTAGCTGGGAAAAATGACCTTGAACTGCTAGAAAACACTAAGGAAGGCCGCAATATCAACCGTCATTATTACAGTAATGAGGAGATTGCTGAAGAAGTCAAGCGTCCAGTTGTGCAAGCCCTGCTCAAGCTTTTCAGTTACCGCAACCAGTCTGCTGCCTTTGACCTAGATGGCACTATTGAAGTGAATCTATTGGATGAAAATAGCCTCCGGATTGTCCGTAGCAATGCAGATAAGTCAGTCACTGCTCAAGTAGTTATTAATCTCAAAGAATTGACATATAGCGCGAGTGAAAATGGCCAAGCTATCACTTTTGAATAGAGATAAGAAAAGAGAAGAAGAATGGTAGAATTAAATCTGAAAAATATCTATAAAAAATATCCCAACAGCGACCACTATTCAGTGGAAGACTTCAATCTAGATATCAAGGACAAGGAATTTATCGTATTTGTTGGTCCGTCTGGTTGTGGAAAATCAACTACGCTGCGTATGATTGCGGGTCTTGAAGACATCACAGAAGGAACTGCCTCTATTGACGGTACGGTGGTCAATGATGTGGCACCAAAAGACCGTGACATCGCTATGGTCTTCCAGAACTATGCCCTTTATCCACATATGACTGTCTACGACAACATGGCTTTTGGTCTTAAGCTTCGCAAGTACAGCAAGGAAGATATTGACAAACGGGTCAACGAAGCAGCAGAAATCTTGGGCTTGAAGGAATTCTTGCAACGTAAGCCAGCTGATCTATCTGGTGGTCAGCGTCAGCGGGTAGCAATGGGACGGGCTATCGTTCGAGATGCAAAGGTTTTCCTTATGGATGAGCCTCTATCTAACTTGGATGCGAAGCTGCGTGTTTCTATGCGGGCGGAGATTGCCAAGATTCATCGCCGTATTGGGGCAACAACTATTTATGTTACCCACGACCAGACTGAAGCTATGACTCTGGCTGACCGGATTGTTATCATGTCAGCGACCAAGAATCCTGCTGGAACTGGTACGATTGGACGAGTGGAGCAGATTGGTACGCCGCAGGAAGTCTATAAACATCCGGCAAATAAGTTTGTTGCCGGCTTCATTGGTAGTCCAGCTATGAACTTCTTTGAAGTGACACTGGAAGATGGCCGTCTTGTCGGACCAAACAGAGACTTCAGTCTCCAAGTCCCAGAGGGCAATCTTAAGAGGTTGCGGGAGAAGGGCTATGAAGGAAATAAGTTGATTTTTGGTATTCGTCCTGAAGATATCAACATGGAACCAGCCTTTCTGGAAACCTTCCCTGAGTCGGTTCTAACTGCGAAGATTTCTGTTTCTGAGTTGCTTGGAGCGGAGTCTCACCTCTACTGTGCGGTTGGTGGCAGTGAGTTTGTTGCCAAAGTTGATGCACGTGATCATATGAATACCGGAAGCAGTATTAAACTTGGCTTCGACCTAAACAAGGCGCATTACTTTGATGTTGAGACTGAAGACAATATTTTCTAATCTATTGCTCCTTATAAAATAATCCAGACAGATTACTGTTTGGATTTTTACAAAAAATATCTAGGAAATTAGTAAAATTTTACTAAAATTATTGAAGTTTTACTCGAGAACAGTTATAATAAAATCAAGAAAACGATTACAATATCGATTATTCATTTTAAAGGAGTTTAGTCTATGACAAATGTAATTTCAGCAGAGCAAGTCCGCGCAGATTTTGCTAAGGTTTTTGGAGTAGAAGCGGATCACACTTTCTTTTCACCTGGTCGGATCAATCTGATTGGTGAGCATACGGACTATAACGGCGGCCATGTCTTTCCTGCAGCAATTTCTCTAGGAACTTACGGAGCGGCTCGCAAGCGGGATGACCAGCTCTTGCGTTTCTTCTCAGGAAATTTTGAAGAAAAAGGCATCATTGAAGTGCCATTGGAAAACCTTCGTTTTGAAACAGAACACAACTGGAGCAACTATCCAAAAGGAGTTCTGCATTTTCTGCAGGAGGCAGGCCATAAGATTGACCGGGGCATGGATATCTATGTTTATGGAAATATTCCAAATGGTTCTGGCTTATCATCTTCTGCATCGCTAGAGCTTTGACGGGTGTCATTGCTGAGAAACTCTTTGACTTGCAGTTAGAACGTCTGGACTTAGTGAAAATCGGTAAATTAACTGAAAATGAGTTTATCGGGGTTAATTCTGGCATTATGGACCAGTTTGCTATCGGAATGGGTGCTGACCAGCGAGCTATTTACTTAGACACCAATACTCTTGAGTATGATTTGGTACCGCTTGATCTCAAGGACAATGTCGTAGTGATTATGAATACCAACAAGCGTCGTGAGTTAGCTGACTCTAAGTACAATGAGCGTCGGGCGGAGTGCGAAAAAGCTGTTGAAGAGCTGAACCGCAAGCTGTCTATCGCTACCTTGGGTGAGTTGGACGAGTGGGCCTTTGATGAGTATAGCTATCTGATAGAGGACGAAAATCGTCTCAAACGGGCTCGCCATGCTGTTTTGGAAAATCAGCGCACTTTGCAGGCACGGGCAGCTTTGCAGGCAGGTGATCTTGACAAATTCGGCCGTCTCATGAATGCGTCTCATGTTTCTTTAGAACATGACTATGAAGTGACTGGTCTAGAGCTGGATACCTTGGTTCACACGGCCTGGGAGCAAAAAGGTGTTCTGGGGGCTCGTATGACCGGAGCAGGCTTCGGTGGTTGCGCCATTGCCTTGGTTCAAAAAGATACTGTCGAGGCCTTTAAGAAAGCTGTAGGCAAACATTACGAGGAAGTCGTTGGATACGCTCCAAGCTTCTATATCGCTGAAGTTGCAGGTGGCAGTCGAGTTTTAGACTAGGAGAGAAGTAAATGGACGCTGTAATATTTGATTTAGATGGCTTATTAGCTGATACTGAGATCATTTCTCTAAAAGTTTATCAAGAATTGCTTAAAGATTTTGGAATTCCTTTCACAGAAGAAATATATTCTAGAGAATACAGTGGACATAGGGAAGAGGAAAATGTTCAACGATTTTTGGATACCTATGATTTACCTTGGAACTTTGACCAAACCTTAGAAAAAGTTTATGAACTGGAAGCTCGAATCTTAGCCAAAGGTGTAAATTTAAAAAAAGGTGCTAAAAATTTGCTTGCTTTTTTGCAAAGAGAAGGTATTCCAATCGCTCTAGCAACTTCAAGTGTTGAATCTAGAGCTAGAATGATTTTGGATAGTAATGGTATACTGTCCCTATTTGACCATCTAGTTTTTGCAAAAGATGTAAAGCGAAGCAAACCTTACCCTGATATATTTTTAAAGGCCTGTAGTGATTTGAATGTTTTACCAGAGAATTGCTTAGTATTAGAGGATAGTGAAGCAGGGATTGAAGCAGCGTATAGAGCTGGGATACCAGTTATTTGTATTCCAGACTTAAAAATGCCAGCACAGTCTTTCTTAAATAAAACAGAACAAGTTTTTCAGGATTTAGATGCTGTCAGAGACTATTTAGAATGTAAGAAGGAGAATCAATGAGTCAGGGAGTTCTAGATGCATTTATCACAAAGTCATTTCTGAAAGTTCATTTGAGGAAATGGATCGAATCTACCTGACCAATCGTGTTTTGGCACGAGTGGGAGATGGTGTTTTAGAAGTTGAGACTGAGTTGGATGACTTGATTGACCTCAAGGACCAGCTGGTTGAGGAGTCAGTTAGATTAGAGACGATTGAGGATAGTCAGACTGCGCGTGAAATCCTTGGTGCTGAACTTATGAACTTCATCACACCAGCCCCTAGTCAGCTCAATCGGGACTTCTGGACAACTTATGGCTCCAATCCTGAGCAAGCTGTGGCTGATTTTTACCAGCTTAGTAAAAAGAACGACTACATCAAGGTCAAGGCCATTGCTAAAAACATTGCTTTCAAAGCGCCAACTGAATACGGAGATTTGGAAATCACCATCAATCTCTCTAAGCCAGAAAAGGATCCCAAGGAAATTGCGGCAGCTAAAAAGGCTAAGAACAGCCATTATCCAGCCTGCCAGCTCTGCATGGAAAATGAAGGTTACCAAGGCCGCTTGGACCACCCAGCCCGAGCCAACCATCGGATTATTCGATTTGATTTGGCTGGACAGGAGTGGGGCTTCCAGTATTCGCCCTATGCCTACTTTAATGAGCATTGCATCTTTCTGCACAGTCAGCACCTTCCTATGGCCATCAGCCGGCTGACCTTTGAGCGCCTGCTGGACATCGTTGAGACCTTTCCAGACTATTTCGCAGGTTCTAACGCCGACCTACCTATTGTCGGTGGCTCCATCCTGACCCACGACCACTATCAGGGCGGACGTCATACCTTCCCTATGGAAATAGCAGAGCTGGATTGCAGCTTTACTTTTAGCGGATTTAATGAGGTAGAGGCAGGTATTGTCAAGTGGCCCATGTCCGTCATTCGGCTGAAATCTGAGAAGAAGGGACACTTGATTGAGTTGGCTGACAAGATCTTGCAAGTTTGGCGGACTTATTCTGATCCTAGTGTGCAGGTGTTGGCAGAGTCTGAAGGTGAGCCGCACCATACCATCACACCGATTGCTCGTAGAAAAGATAGATCTTTTGAGCTAGACTTGGTCTTGCGGGACAATCAAACTTCCCCAGAACATCCGTACGGCATTTATCACCTCATGCAGATGTGCAGCATATTAAGAAAGAAAATATAGGCCTGATTGAGGTTATGGGACTGGCTATTCTGCCGCCTCGGCTCAAGGAAGAGCTCAAGCAGGTGGAACTATTTTTACTGGGAGAAGACTGTCAGGTTGCTGCCTACCATCAGGAGTGGGCAAATCAACTTAAAGAGCAGGATCCAGATGTTACCGCTGAGACGGTGGAAGGAGTAGTTCAGGCTTCGGTTGGTCAAATTTTCAGTCGCGTGCTGGAAGATGCAGGTGTTTACAAGCGAACAGAGGAAGGGCAGGAGGCTTTCATGCGCTTTGTCCGATCTGTTGGTTTGGAAGAAGAATAATTGCAATGAGAGTTTTCATTTGTCCTTATTTTTGATAAAATAGTTAAATAAAAATCAAAACAAGAAAGAGAGAAACATGGCAATTTTAGTATTAGGTGGAGCTGGTTATATCGGCTCGCACATGGTAGACCGTTTGGTAGCAGCAGGTAAGGAAGAGGTAGTCGTCGTTGATAATTTGGTGACTGGCCATCGCGCAGCCGTCCATCCGCAAGCAGTCTTTTATGAGGGAGATTTAGCGGATAAGGACTTTATGCGTGATGTCTTTGCTAAGCATCCATCCATTGATGCGGTTATTCACTTCGCTGCCTTTTCACTGGTCGCCGAGTCTATGGTTGATCCGCTCAAGTATTTTGACAATAACACAGCTGGCATGGTTTCTCTCTTGGAGGTCATGCAGGAATGCGGTGTTAAAAACATTGTCTTTTCTTCGACAGCAGCGACTTATGGCATTCCTGAGGAAGTTCCGATTCGGGAAACGACTCCGCAAAAGCCTATCAATCCTTATGGTGAGAGCAAGCTTATGATGGAGACCATTATGCGCTGGGCAGACCTGGCCTATGGCATCAAGTTTGTGGCCCTGCGTTATTTCAATGTGGCGGGTGCCAAGCCCGACGGCTCGATTGGTGAGGACCATGGACCAGAAACCCATCTCCTGCCCATTGTGCTCCAGGTGGCTCAGGGGAAACGAGATAAGATTGCTGTCTTTGGCGATGATTACGACACTCCAGACGGCACCAATGTACGCGATTATGTCCACCCTTTTGACTTGGCTGACGCCCATATTCTGGCTGTCGAGCATCTGCGTGCTGGTCAACTATCAGATGCCTTTAACCTTGGCTCTTCAACTGGTTTTTCCAACCTTCAGATTGTTGAAGCAGCCCGCAAGGTGACCGGGCATCCTATTCCTTTGGAAATTGCAGAGCGGCGACCAGGGGACCCGGATACGCTGATTGCTTCCTCTGAGAAGGCAAGAAAAGTTCTGGGCTGGCAGCCCAAATTTGACAATATTGAAACCATTATCGAAACTGCTTGGAAATGGCATTCCAGTCATCCAAACGGCTATGATGATCGTCAGTAACCAATGTTGTTTCATAGTTTTTGCGATATAGATAGAGACACCTTGTTAGAAATAGCAAGGTGTTTTTTTGGAGTGTTAGAAGTTCTTTTTCTTAGATTTAATTTGTTGTAAAAAAAGCGGATACATAGTAAAATAGAAAAATGATGAAAATAAGACGAATTAATAATGAATTAGAGATAAAGCAGGAAGAAGATACGGTCTTGGTCTTGGGCTATTTTGACGGCCTGCATAAGGGACATCAGACACTTTTTAAGGAAGCTAGGAAAATAGCGACTGAGCAAGGACTGAAGATTGCTGTCCTTACCTTTCCTGAGTCGCCTAAATTGGCTTTTGTCCGCTATCAGCCAGAGTTGATGTTGCATTTGAATCATCCAGAGGAACGAGCTGCTCACTTAGAAAATTTGGGTGTGGACTACCTTTACTTGATTGACTTTACTAGCCATTTTTCTAAAAATACTGCTCAAGAATTTTTTGATAAGTACGTTGCTGCGCTTAAAGCAAAGGCAGTTGTGGCAGGTTTTGATTACCATTTTGGTTCTGACAAAAGAAAGGCAGAGGAGCTTGCAGACTATTTCGATGGTCAGATTGTCATCGTCTCATCAGTCAATCAAGATGAGGAAAAAATCTCTTCTACTCGGATTAGAGAAACCATTCAAAATGGTGATGTTTCCAAGGCGCATCAGCTATTAGGCTATTCTCTCTCTACTCGGGGAATTGTGGTTCATGGCAATGCTAGAGGGCGCACCATTGGCTATCCAACGGCCAATCTAGCACCATTGGATCGCGTGATTTTGCCAGCAGATGGTGTCTATGTGGTAGATGTTGAGCACAATGGCAAGATTTTTCGTGGCATGGCTAGCGTTGGCAAAAATGTGACCTTTGAAGGAGATGAACTTCGGTTTGAGGCCAATCTATTTGACTTTGCGGAGGAAATCTATGGCGATACGATTCGAATTATCTGGCTGGATAAGATTCGTGATATGGTCAAATTTGATGGTATTGAAGAACTGGTTGCTCAATTAAAGAGTGATGAAGAAGTGGCAAGAAATTGGGAATGTTCGGAATAAATGTCGGTTTTTGATATTTTTCTTAGTATTTCAAGCCGATTCTTAAAAATATCTAGTCAAGAGAGATAAAATTTAGTATAATAGAGTTAGTTACTATATAAAAATAAGAAGAGAACAGCATGATTACATTATTTTTATCGCCTAGCTGTACTTCCTGTCGCAAGGCGCGTGCTTGGTTGATTAGTCATGAAGTTCCATTTACGGAGCATAATATCATGACGAGCCCTCTGTCTGCTCCAGAATTGCAACACATTCTTTCATTGACAGAAAATGGCACTGATGACATCATCTCAACCCGCTCAAAAATTTTTCAAAAACTAGATTTAGATGTAGAGGATTTATCGATTTCAACGCTTATTAAGCTGATTGAGGAAAATCCTAGTCTTTTGCGTCGCCCAATTATCCTCGATGGTAAACGAATGCAAATCGGCTTCAATGAAGATGAAATTCGTGCTTTCTTGCCTAGAGGCTATCGGAAAGAAGAACTCCGAGCCGCAACTATGCGTGCTGATATTTAAAATATGGAAAAAAATTATAGTTACCCACTAGACTTATCGTGGAGCACTGAAGAGCTTGCTTCAGTGCTTTCTTTTTTTAATGATGTAGAGCAAGCCTATGAACAGAAGATTCAAGCGGAGAAACTGCTCCAGTCCTATGCAGTCTTCAAGAAAGTTGTTCCCAGTAAGGGAGAAGAGAAGCGACTCGGCCGTGAGTTTGAGACGGTCAGTGGCTATTCTCTTTATCGTGCTGTTCAGGAGGCAAAAAGGAAAGGGAAAGGAATGATTTCTCTTGGAAAATAAATTTCAATTTGCGAAAGAAATAGTTTATCAGGCGGGCGCTTTTTTAAGGGAGCATCTCTATGATGACTTGGATGTCCTACAAAAGAGCAGTCCGACTGACTTGGTGACTCAAATGGATCGGATCATCCAGGATGACTTGGTCGGGAAAATTTTAACTCAGTATCCGAACGACGCGATTTTGGCCGAGGAAAATGATCTGCGACACGACATAGTGGATGGCAATGTCTGGGTGATTGATCCCATTGACGGTACCAATAATTTCATTACCCAGCGGGCCGATTTTGCTATTATGTTAGCTTATTTTGAAAATGGGCAGGGCAAGTTCGGCCTAATTTACGATGTGACAAGAGACCAGCTTTTTCACGGAGGCGGGGCTTTTGATGTGTACTGCAATGACAGAAAGTTGTCTGCTTTTACCGATAAGCCCTTGCAGCAATATTTGATCGCTTCAAATGCCTGTATGCTAGAGCATAATCACTGGGGACTGGCTGATTTAGCTCGTGATTGCTTGGGAGTGCGTGTCTATGGCAGTGCTGGAATTAGTTTTGCTAAGACCTTGGCTGGTGGTTTAGCCGCCTATTTCTCTTATAATTGGCCTTGGGACTATGCGGCGGCCTATGTGATGGCTGACAAACTGGGCTTTGTCATTCAGACCCTAGATGGCAATCAGCCGAATTTTCAGACTCAGGAGCCGATTATGATTGCACCAAAGTGCAAGTTGGACGAATTGCAAGAGTATTTACGAAAGGGAAAAGGCTAGTATGGACTTTCCAGTAGGTTTTAAGGAAAAGTATAAGGAGCTCTTGGGTCAGGAAGCAGAGGCTTTTTTTGCGACTTTTGATCAAGAGTCGATTTCAGCCTTTCGCAGCAATCCTTTAAAAGAAAATCAGAAAGATTTTGTGAATGCTATCCCAAACACAGACTGGGGCTATTATGGAAAAGTGTCAGGTAAGTCAGTAGAACACGTTACGGGGCTAGTTTATTCTCAGGAGCCAGCTGCGCAAATGGTTGCCCAGGTTGCAGCACCGCAAAAGGGCATGAAAGTTTTGGACTTAGCGGCTGCACCCGGCGGGAAATCTACCCATTTACTCTCTTATCTGGGAAATACAGGTGTGCTGGTTTCTAACGAAATCAATGCCAAACGCAGTAAAATTTTGGTAGAGAACATTGAGCGATTTGGAGCGCGAAATGTTCTTGTCACCAACGAATCTGCGGATAGATTGGCTAAGGTTTATCAGGGCTATTTTGACCTCATTGTTCTGGATGCTCCTTGCTCTGGCGAAGGGATGTTTCGCAAGCAGCCGGATGCCACCCAGTATTGGAGTCCGGAATATCCGGCTCAGTGTGCGCGTCTCCAGCGAGAAATTCTAGAGGACGCTGTCAAGATGTTGGCGACAGGTGGGCAGTTGGTTTATTCAACTTGCACCTGGGCACCAGAAGAAAATGAAGAAATGGTCGCTTGGCTTTTAGAGAATTTTCCTTTGGAATTGCTTGAAATACCAAAAGTCGATGGCATGGTTGCGGGGATTGATTTTCCAGAAACAGCTCGTATGTATCCCCACCATTTCAAAGGAGAAGGACAATTTGTAGCGAAATTTCGCTTTACAGGAAGTCAGTCTGCTAAAAAAATCAAGGCTGCCAAAAATAAATTGACAGCTGAGCAGAGAAAGCTCTGGCAAGATTTCCAGAAAAAGCATCTAAAAATTGAGCTAGAAGGCAATTTAGAAACCTTCGGTGATAATCTTTATCTGCTGCCAGCTGGACTGCCAGACATGTCTAAGCTGAAAATTGCTCGCAATGGCCTGCATCTGGGTGAATTTAAGAAAAATCGCTTTGAACCGAGCTTTGCCTTAGGTTTAGCCTTGAAACCTAGTGAGGTCGTCTCTGTCCTTGAGATTGATGATGAGGCCTTTGGTAAATATGTAGCGGGCGAGACGGTTCAACTCTCTCAAAACTATCCAAATGGCTGGTATCAAGTGCTTGCCCAAGGCAATGGTCTGGGCTTTGCAAATTACTGGAAATACCTTGAAAAATTATTTCCCAAAGGGGCTTCGCTTTCGTTCAAAAGACTAGGCAAAGCCCTCTTTCTATGTTATAGTGGATATAGTGGGATTTTCAGTTTCTCTCAAATAGACATTCCACTATCATTCTCAAGATTTCGAGGAGAAAAATGGTGAAGAAAAAATATAAGCTGATTTTGTCAGTACTTCTAGTCCTATTTGCAGTCAGCCTGTCTGCCTGCTCCAGCTGGATTGACCGAGGGGAGTCTATGACTGCCGTTGGTTCGACAGCTCTTCAGCCGCTTGTCGAAGCAGCAGCGGATGAGTTTGGCTCTGCAAATATTGGAAAAACAGTCAATGTTCAAGGTGGCGGATCAGGTACTGGCTTGTCTCAGGTTCAGTCTGGTGCGGTTGAAATTGGCAACTCAGATGTCTTTGCTGAGGAGAAAGAAGGGATTAATGCTTCAGCCCTTGTCGATCACAAAGTAGCAGTCGCTGGAATTGCCGTGATTGTCAATAAAGAAGTATCTGTCGATAATTTAACAGCAGAGCAGTTGCAGAAGATTTTTACTGGTGAAGTGACCAACTGGAAGCAGCTGGGCGGGAAAAATCTAGAGATTTCCATTATCAACCGTGCGGCAAGTTCTGGTTCTCGGGCAACGTTTGACAGTGTCATTATGGCTGGTAAATCAGCCGTTCAAAGTCAGGAGCAGGATTCAAATGGGATGGTTAAGTCCATTGTTTCTCAAACACCGGGAGCCATTTCTTATCTGGCCTTTGCTTACGTGGATGATTCTGTCAAGACTTTGAAGCTCAATGGCTACGAGCCTACGGCTAAGAATGTTGCGACCAATGCTTGGCCACTCTGGTCTTATGAGCATATGTATACATTGGGCAAGCCGACTGGGCTTGCAGCAGAGTTTCTGAACTACATGCTGTCAGATGAAGTTCAGGATGGAATCGTCTCAGGAATGGGCTATATTTCCATCAAGGAAATGCAGGTCAGCAAGGATGCTGATGGAAATATTACGAGCTTAAAAGGAGATAGCAAATGAGAAATGAAGAATTAGCAAAAAAATTACTATCCCCTTCGAAAAACTCTCGTCTGGAAAAATTTGGGAAATATATCACCTTTGCCTGCCTGTCTTTAATTGTCCTGATTGTAGCCATGATTTTAATCTTCGTAGCACAAAAAGGGCTGTCGACCTTCTTTGTCAACGGAGTTAATGTATTTGAATTCTTGTTTGGCTCCACTTGGAATCCGTCAGGTAAGGAATTCGGTGCCCTTCCGATGATTTTGGGGTCTTTCATTGTTACGATTTTATCAGCATTGATTGCTACGCCATTTGCTATTGGAGCAGCTGTCTTTATGACGGAAGTGTCGCCTAAAGGTGCCAAGATTCTTCAGCCTGCGATTGAGCTCTTGGTTGGGATTCCGTCTGTTGTGTATGGATTTATCGGTTTGCAGGTTGTCGTTCCCTTTGTTCGGACTGTTTTTGGCGGTACCGGATTTGGGATTTTGTCTGGTATTTTCGTACTTTTTGTCATGATTTTGCCGACCGTTACCTTTATGACAACAGATAGTCTTCGTGCTGTACCTCGTCATTATCGTGAAGCTAGTTTGGCTATGGGCGCTACGCGCTGGCAAACTATTTGGCGGGTAACCCTCAAGGCTGCTCGCTCAGGTATCTTTACAGCTGTGGTCTTTGGAATGGCGCGTGCCTTCGGTGAAGCCTTGGCTATCCAAATGGTTGTCGGTAACTCTGCGGTGATTCCAACCTCTTTGACAACACCTGCGGCGACGCTGACTTCCGTTTGACCATGGGAATCGGAAATACCGTTATGGGAACCGTTGACAACAATGTCCTCTGGTCCTTGGCTCTGGTCTTGCTGTTGATGAGTCTGGCCTTTAACAGTGTCATTAAATTGATTACAAAAGAAAGAGGTAAGAAAAACTATGCACGCTAAGAAATTAGATAAATTGGCGACTGGTATCCTCTACACGATAGCTGGTATCATTGTTGCTATCCTTGCCTCTCTGATTCTTTATATTCTGGTAAGAGGATTGCCGCATATTTCTTGGTCTTTCCTGACTGGAAAATCTTCTTCTTATCAAGCTGGCGGTGGTATTGGAATTCAGCTCTACAATTCCTTCTTCTTGCTGGTGATTACTCTGATTATCTCTGTTCCCCTTTCGATGGGAGCGGGTGTCTACTTGGCTGAGTACGCTAAAAAAAGGTCCAGTGACCAATTTTGTCCGTACCTGTATTGAAATCCTGTCCTCGCTACCGTCGGTAGTAGTCGGGCTCTTTGGCTATTTGATTTTCGTTGTGCAGTTTGAGTATGGCTTTTCTATCATCTCAGGTGCCTTGGCTCTGACTGTCTTTAATCTACCTCAAATGACTCGTAATGTCGAGGATAGCTTACGCCACGTTCACCATACACAACGCGAAGCGGGACTGGCTCTAGGAATTTCCCGCTGGGAAACGGTGCTTCATGTGGTCATTCCAGAGGCTCTGCCAGGAATTGTGACAGGGATTGTCCTTGCATCTGGTCGGATTTTCGGTGAAGCAGCTGCCTTGATTTACACTGCAGGTCAATCTGCGCCGGCTCTGGATTGGTCTAACTGGAATATTTTCAGCATTACCAGCCCGATTTCGATTTTCCGTCAAGCGGAGACGTTGGCCGTCCACATCTGGAAGGTCAATAGTGAGGGAACCATTCCTGATGGAACAGTGGTATCAGCTGGATCAGCGGCCGTGCTCCTGATTTTCATCTTGATTTTCAACTTTGGAGCCCGTAAACTCGGTGCCTACTTGCACAAGAAATTAACCTCTGCATAAAAGGAGAAGCAATGACAGAATATAATTGGAATGAAAAACATATCATTACTTTTCCTGAAGAAAAGGTAGCCCTTTCGACCAAGGATTTACATGTTTACTATGGTAAAAAAGAATCCATCAAGGGTATTGATATGCAGTTTGAAAAGAATAAAATCACAGCTTTGATTGGACCGTCTGGCTCAGGGAAATCAACCTATCTCCGCAGTCTCAACCGTATGAATGACACGATTGATATTGCCAAGGTAACAGGGCAAATTCTTTACCAAGGAATAGACGTCAACCGCCCTGATATCAACGTTTACGAAATGCGTAAGCACATCGGCATGGTCTTTCAACGGCCCAATCCATTTGCCAAATCTATTTATCGTAACATTACCTTTGCCCATGAACGTGCAGGTGTAAAAGATAAAAAGATCTTGGATGAGCTTGTTGAAACTTCGCTCAAGCAAGCCGCGCTTTGGGACCAAGTAAAGGATGATCTTCATAAATCAGCCTTGACTTTGTCAGGCGGTCAGCAGCAACGGCTCTGTATTGCCCGAGCTATTTCGGTCAAGCCAGATATCTTGCTTATGGACGAGCCGGCTTCTGCGCTGGATCCGATTGCGACCATGCAGCTGGAAGAGACCATGTTTGAGCTCAAAAAGGACTATACGATTATCATCGTGACTCACAATATGCAGCAGGCTGCCCGAGCCAGTGACTACACCGGCTTCTTTTATCTGGGAGATTTGATTGAGTACGACAAGACTGCCAATATTTTCCAAAATGCCAAACTGCAGTCGACCAATGACTATGTTTCTGGTCATTTTGGTTAAAGGTGAAGAAACTAAAGGAATGAACTTATGACAGAACCTATTTTGCAAGTCAAGGACTTGTCGGTCTATTATAATAAAAAGAAAGCACTCAATAGTGTCTCCTTGGACTTTATGCCTAATGAAATCACTGCCTTGATTGGACCATCAGGTTCAGGGAAATCTACCTTGCTCAAGGCTATTAACCGTATGGGTGATTTGAATCCAGAAGTAACAACGACAGGCACGGTCATCTATAACGGACATAATATCTACAGTCCTCGGACAGATACGGTGGAGTTGCGCAAGGAAATCGGCATGGTTTTCCAGCAGCCCAATCCTTTCCCAATGACCATTTATGAAAATGTTGTTTATGGGCTGCGCATCAACGGTGTCAAGGATAAACAGGTTTTAGATGAAGCGGTAGAGCGTTCCTTGATTGGGGCTTCTATTTGGGACGAAGTGAAAGACCGTTTACATGATTCGGCTATCGGTCTCTCTGGTGGTCAACAGCAGCGGATTTGTGTAGCACGCGTTTTGGCTACCAGCCCGAAAATCATCCTCTTGGATGAGCCAACATCGGCGCTGGATCCAATCTCTGCTGGTAAGATTGAGGAAACTCTCTATGGGCTCAAAGACACTTATACTATGCTTTTGGTGACGCGCTCCATGCAGCAGGCTTCACGGCTTTCGGATAAAACAGGCTTCTTCTTGGGCGGTGATTTGATGGAGTTTAATGATACTAAGGAGATGTTCCTCAACCCACAAAATAAGGAAACAGAAGATTATATTACAGGAAAATTTGGATAAGGAGTTGAATGATGTTACGATCTCAATTTGAAGAAGATTTGGAGAAATTGCACAATCAGTTCTACGCAATGGGACAAGAAGTGCTCTCACAAATCAACCGCACCGTGCGTGCTTTTGTCACACATGACCGTGACTTGGCAAAGGAAGTCATCGAAGATGATGCAGAAGTAAATGAATATGAAGTGAAATTGGAAAAGAAATCTTTTGAAATGATTGCCCTCCAACAACCTGTTTCTCAAGACCTTCGTACAGTCTTAACCGTTCTCAAGGCTGTTTCAGACTTAGAGCGTATGGGAGACCATGCGGTATCCATTGCAAAAGCAGCTATTCGTATGAAGGGTGAACAGCGTATTCCAGCTGTCGAGGAAGAAATTAAAAAGATGGGCCGCGATGTGAAAAATTTCGTTGAAGCTGCCCTTGATCTCTACCTGAATGGTTCTGTAGATCAGGCCTATGAAGTAGCAGCCATGGATGAAAAAATCAACCATTATTTCGATAGCATTCGTGACCTGGCTACGGAAGAAATCAAGAAAAATCCTGAAGCCATCGTTACAGGCCGTGATTATTTCCAGGTTATTTCTTTCTTAGAACGTATCGGCGATTATGCCAAAAACATCTGCGAATGGGTCGTTTACTTTGAAACGGGTAAAATTATTGAATTATAATAAATAGTAAAAGAGAGTGGGACAGAAATCGGTAATTCGTTAGAATTCGATTTCGTTGTCCCACCTCCGCACAGTTGAGTAGGGCTGTAAAAGCTGAGGAAATCAGCGTAGTAGAGCCCACTCAACCACTGCGTCTTGATCGACAATCCAAAGACAATTGAGAGGCTAGGACTTTTGTCCCAGCCTCTTTTTGTGTTTTTGGGAGGAGAAAAGAGAATGACAGGATGGCTTTAAAATGATTACCTTATGTTTGAAGTCAAAAATCAATTTTGGGTCAGTTGGAATGAGTATAAAGTCACTAAATATGGTAAAATGGTAACAGATGAATTTTGAATGGAGGTTGGTTCAATACCAGCCCCTTCAATTAGATGAGGAGAAAAACATGCAAGCAGTTGCACATTTTATTGATACTTTTGTTCCAGAGCACTATAATCTCTTTTTGGATTTGAATCGTGCGAATAAGACTTTCTCAGGGAAAGTTACCATTACTGGTGAAGCTAAAACCGAGAAAATTTCCCTGCACCAAAAGGATTTGACGATTGAGGCCGTAGAAGTGGCTGGGCAAGCTCGCCCCTTCACTCTTGATAAGGACAATGAAGCTCTTTATGTTGAATTAGCATCAGCAGGTCCTGTGGAAGTAACCTTGACCTATACAGGTAAGATTACAGATAATATGACAGGGATTTATCCATCTTACTATACTGTGGATGGAGTGAAAAAAGAGATTATTTCTACACAGTTTGAGAGCCATTTTGCCCGCGAAGCCTTTCCGAGTGTGGATGAGCCAGAGGCTAAGGCAACTTTTGATTTGGCCTTGAAATTTGACCAAGCAGAGGGTGAGTTGGCTCTGTCTAATATGCCTGAAATCGACGTTGAAAACCGTAAAGCAACAGGCATTTGGAAGTTTGAAAGAACACCTCGCATGTCTTCCTATCTTTTGGCCTTTGCTGCTGGGGATATGCAAGGCATTACTGCTAAAACTAAAAACGGTACTTTGGTTGGTGTTTATGCAACTAAGGCTCACCCAGCCAGCAACTTAGAGTTTGCTTTGGACATTGCGGTTCGCTCGATTGAATTTTACGAAGAATATTATGGTGTCAAATATCCGATTCCTCAGTCACTGCACGTAGCCCTGCCAGACTTTTCATCTGGGGCTATGGAAAACTGGGGTCTGGTGACCTATCGCGAAATTTACCTCTTGGTAGATGAAAATTCTACGGTATCCAGCCGTCAAGATGTAGCACTTGTCGTTGCTCATGAGTTGGCTCACCAATGGTTTGGGAACTTGGTCACTATGAAGTGGTGGGATGACCTTTGGCTCAACGAAAGTTTTGCCAACATGATGGAATATGTCTGTGTCAATGCGATTGAACCAAGCTGGAATATTTTTGAGAATTTCCAAACCACAGGTGTTCCTTTGGCGCTTAAGCGGGATGCGACAGACGGAGTCCAGTCTGTCCATGTGGAAGTGAAGCACCCTGACGAAATCAATACTTTGTTTGATCCGGCTATCGTTTATGCCAAGGGAAGCCGCCTCATGCACATGCTTCGTCGTTGGTTGGGAGATGAGGCCTTTGCTAAAGGATTGAACGCTTACTTTGCTAAACACCAGTATGGAAATACCATTGGTCGTGATCTTTGGAATGCCTTAGGAGCTGCTTCTGGTCGTGATGTAGCAGCCTTTATGGACTCTTGGTTGGAACAGCCAGGCTACCCTGTTTTGACAGCTACAGTAGAAAACGATACATTGAAACTCTCTCAAAAACAATTCTTTATCGGAGAGCACGAAGATAAGAAACGCACTTGGGTCTTGCCTTTGAATAGCAACTGGAAAGGTTTGCCAGATACGCTGGAAACAGAAACGTTGGAAATTCCAAATTATTCTGCCTTGGCTGCTCAAAACCAAGGTGCCCTGCGCTTTAATACTGAAAATACAGCCCACTATATCACGGACTATCAAGGTGTCTTGCTTGAGCAGATTTTAGATACCATTACAGACTTGGATAGCACCAGCAAGCTGCAAGTGGTGCAAGAGCGCCGTCTCTTGGCTGAAGCAGGCAGCATTTCATTTGCTGATTTGGTTCCAGTTATTGAGAAATTAACAGAAGAAACATCTTATTTGGTTGTTTCAGGAGTCAAAGCTATTTTGAATGGTCTTAAGTTGTTTGTGGACGAAGGAAGCGAGTGTGAGAAAGCCTATCATGAATTGGTTGTTAAACTTAGCAAATCCAACTTTGACCGTCTAGGCTTTGAGGCACAAGAAGGCGAAAGTGATGAGGATGAGTTGGTTCGTCAGATTGTTGTAGGAAGTCTGATTGCAGCTGACGATCAAGCAGCAAGTCAAGAAGCAAGTCGCATTTTGCTGCTCATCAAGAGGACTTGGAGAAATTGCCTGCAGCTATTCGCTTGCATATTCTCATTAATCAAATCAAGCATTTTGAGAGCAAAGAATTGGCTGACCAATACTTGAATGATTATGTTTCAACAGTTGACGGTAGCTTCAAACGCCAATTGGCATCTGCTTTGGCTTACACTAAGGACGCAGAGACACTTGCTCGTATCTTGGAATCTTTGAAAAACAAGGATATCGTAAAACCACAAGATTTGGCCATGAGTTGGTACCTCCCTCTCTTAAATCACCAATTTACTCAAGCTACTGCTTGGACTTGGGCGTGTGAGAATTGGGATTGGATTAAAGCGGCTTTGGGTGGCGACATGAGCTTCGACAAATTCGTCATTTATCCAGCTAATGCCTTCAAGACAGAAGAAAGACTAGCAGAATATAAGACTTTCTTTGAGCCGCAGCTGGACGATATGGCTATCAGCCGTAACATCAGCATGGGAATCAAAGAAATCGCAGCGCGTGTTGACTTGATTGCCCGTGAAAAAGCAGCGGTGGAAAATGCAATCAAGGCATCAGTTTAGCCTAATGAAAAGATCAGATTATAATATCTGGTCTTTTTTGTTGTTTAGAATCCCATAGTTTCAGTCTTCTTTAAGAAAAAATTCAGTCCCGTTTAAGCAAAACTCCCTATAATAACTCTAGCACGTGAAAAGATGTGAACTTGTGTAATCAAACTTTATATTGCTTCATAGTGTTAAAATCCATGAAAACATAAAATTTAGAAAGAGGAAAACTTTAAAATGGATATGGAAAAAATGATTGTAGTTAAAAAGAGTACCAAATGGTGGATGACAGCAGTAGCTAGTGCCTCTTTAGCTGTCGGAGCAATTGGTGGTTATGGAATTGGTGCCTTGACCCAGAAAAGCCCGCAACAGAGCTCAGTGCAAGCCACTATGCCTCAGCAAAACAAGCAAGATGGCAGGATGCCAGGTCAAGGTGGTCAACCTCCTCAAGGTCAGGGGCAAGGAAATGAAAATGGTATGCCACCACAGATGGGGGGACAAAACGGTCAAGATGGCCAAGGCGGTCCTGGAGGTGGAGGCCAGCCACCACAAGGAAATGGTCAACCAGGAGGACCCCAAGAAGGAAATCAATCAAAAAAGAAGCCTTCAAACGCTGACGGCACAACAAAAGATGATAAGAATAGCGAAAATAACTCGAAAACAACAAATTCTTAAAGCATTTTCGACAAGTCATGATATAATAGAAAAAGATAGGTTAAGATAGAATGAGAAGTGTTTGCCCTGTCTCTATTTAAACTAAACAAGATAAGCTTTTTCTAAAAAGGAAGGAACAGGATGATTAAGATTTTACTAGTGGAGGATGACCTCGGTCTGTCAAACTCAGTATTTGATTTTTTAGATGATTTTGCAGATGTGATGCAGGTCTTTGATGGCGAAGAAGGACTATACGAGGCAGAAAGCGGCGTGTATGACCTGATTTTGCTGGACTTGATGCTTCCTGAAAAAGATGGCTTCCAAGTGCTCAAAGAATTGCGTGAAAAAGGGGTCACCACTCCTGTCCTCATCATGACTGCCAAGGAAAGTATCGATGATAAAGGCCATGGGTTTGAACTCGGTGCTGACGATTACCTGACTAAGCCTTTTTATCTGGAAGAGCTGAAGATGCGGATTCAGGCCTTGCTCAAACGTTCTGGTAAGTTTAATGAAAATACCCTTTCCTATGGCGATGTGATGGTCAATCTTTCGACCAATTCGACCTTGGTAGATGGAAAGGAAGTTGAGCTACTGGGTAAAGAGTTTGATTTGTTGGTATACTTCCTTCAGAATCAAAATGTCATTTTGCCTAAGACTCAGATTTTCGATCGTTTGTGGGGCTTTGATAGCGATACAACGATTTCTGTGGTGGAAGTCTATGTATCTAAGATTCGGAAAAAAATTGAAAGGAACGGCTTTTTGCGAATAATCTTCAAACCCTTCGCAGTGTCGGTTACATTTTAAAGAATGCTGAATAAACTCAAAAAAGCCTTATATGCGGATGATTTTTCTTATTTCATTCGCTATTTTGGTGTGTTCACCCTGATTTTCTCGGCCATGACGCTCATTATTATCCAAGTCATGCGCTCCAGCCTTTACACAACCGTTGATGATAATCTCAAAAGTCTCAGTCAAAATCCCGCCTGGGTAGCCAATCTAGCCTATCGGACGACGGGGCGGCAATACCAAGAGCCAGAGAACAAGGATTCAGAGCACAAAGATTCAGAGTCTGTGCAAGCTCATGATATCAAGATTGAGGAACCGGGTAGGGTAAATGTTAGCGCCAATACTTCAGCCATTCTTTTGAATGATGATTATCAGAATGTATCAGCCAAAAATAGCTTTTTAAACTTTGATGCGATTAAATTTAACAAACGCTTTCTTAATCAGATCAAACAAATACAACTAACTAATAGCTATGGACAGGTTGAGAGTTATAGAGCCTACATGTTTGACATTGATCCAAATGATGAAATTGAAAATGTCAAATACGCGGTTGTCATGACCAGTATCAGCCAGCTGGAGCAGACTAGCGAAAAGCATGAAAAGCTGATTGCTATTGTCATGATTAGTTTTTGGGGGATTTCCTTGATTGCCAGTATCTATCTGGCTCGGATGAGTGTCAAGCCTCTCTTGGACAGCATGCAGAAGCAGAAATCCTTTGTTGAAAATGCTAGCCACGAATTGCGGACTCCTTTGGCTGTGCTACAAAATCGACTGGAATCTCTTTTCCGTAAGCCCGAGGCTACGATTATGGAGTCTAGTGAGAGCATCGCGTCCAGTTTAGAGGAAGTGCGAAATATGCGCCTGTTGACCACCAATTTACTCAACCTAGCTCGGCGCGATGACGGTATCAAACCAGAATACGGTGAGGTCACGCCAGACTTCTTCACAACAGCTTTTTCTAACTATGCTATTATAGCGGAGGAAAGCGACAAGGTCTTTGATTTCAAAAATCTAGTTTCAAAATCAATCACGATAGACAAGGTCTTGCTTAAGCAGGTTATGACCATCCTTTTTGATAATGCTATCAAATACACGGAAGAAGATGGAGAGATATATTTTGTGGCTTCTGCCAATGATCGGAGCTTGACCTTGCGGATTTCTGACAATGGTCCAGGGATTGCGGGCGATGACAAGAAAAAAGTCTTCGATCGTTTTTATCGGGTGGACAAGGCTCGGACTCGGCAAAAGGGTGGATTTGGACTAGGACTTTCTTTGGCGAAACAAATCGTCGACGCCTTAAAAGGAACCATCACAGTCAAAGATAACAAACCGCGTGGAACTATTTTTGAAATCAAAGTTCCTCTTAGGTCAGATATTAGAAAACGAATCAGCAAAAGCTGAAAAACTTTTCATATTATTTCAAATTTGACTGCTTTTGCGGTATAATAAAAGAAAGAAATGAGAGAGGTACAACTATGACATCAAAAATGTTGCATACTTGTTTACGAGTAGAAAATTTAGAGGCTTCGATTGCCTTTTATGAAGACGCGTTTGGTTTTAAGGAATTGCGCCGCAAGGACTTTCCAGAGCATGCTTTTACCATTGTTTATCTTGGTTTGGATGGCGATGATTATGAGCTTGAATTGACTTATAATTACGACCACGGACCTTATGTAATCGGTGACGGCTTTGCTCATATTGCTCTTAGCACACCTGATTTGGAAGGTTTGCACGCTGAGCATGCTGCCAAGGGCTACGAAGTGACCGAGCCCAAAGGTCTGCCTGGAAACCCACCAAATTATTATTTCATCAAAGATCCTGATGGTTACAAGGTCGAAGTGATTCGAGAAAGAAGTCTTTAAAAAATAATTAAACTTGTATTTTAGCACTTGTAAGATACAAGTTTTTTAACATTAAAATTATTTTAGGACAATAGTTTAGGGGATAATAGATGAAAAGACAACATGGAAGGAAGCGTAGACGAAAATATAGACTGGTTCTCAGTCTTCTGAATCTGCTTCTTTTAGGACTTCTTATTTTTGGTGGACTGCGAATCCATGAAATGTTTCAGGAAAGGGAGTTCCAGAAAAAGGTTACAGAAGTGATTGCCAAGGAAGAGCAAGAGCATGATGACAATACCGAAAAGCAGGCTGGTAGGATTGGCAGCCATTATGTGGCAGCTTTTTATCCTCTGATGAAGGGGCAACCGCTTCAAAGTGTCAAAGATAAAATCTTGCAGGACAGTCAGAGCATTTCTGATAACAAAAAGCAGAAGGAAAACTTGACGGCTTTGACCTTTTACTATACGGAGGAGAAGTCTACTAGTCTGGCCAATACCAAGGAAGTAGTCATTCAGCGAAAAAATTACAGCATCTCAAAAAGAGACATCAAGTCTGAAGAGGCAAGAGAAGTAGCCTCGACTTATATCAATCAGGAAGGCGCAGCGGTCACTTTGGACAAGCTGTTTCAAAATCCAGAAGCTGCCAAGGAAATTTTCCTGAAGGAGTTGACCAGTCAGCTGACCTTTAGACAGGTGGAGGAAAGTCAGCAAACAGCAGCTTTGAATGTTCTACGTGAAATAGAGCTGAGCCAGTGGAATTTTCATTACGAGGATAGTTTATTTTCCATTCATCTGCCCAAAGAAATCAACGGTGTGACGAGCTTGACAGTGCCTCTGTCTAGTTTTTATGACCTAATCCGTCCAGAATATTTGCAGGGAGCTGATTTGGAAGCTTACCAGCAGTATGAAACCAAGCGGCATGAGAAAATGGTTGCCCTGACCTTTGATGACGGTCCCGACAGTAAAACGACTCCTCAGGCCTTGGAAATTCTGAAACGCTACAATGCTAAGGCAACCTTCTTTATGGTGGGACAAAATGTTGCTGCCAATCCAGAACTGGCTAAACGTGTCCTTGATGAAGGCCATCAGCTCGGAATCCATACATGGAGCCATCCGGATTTGACCAAGTTACCTCTGAATCAATCCAAAAAGGAAATCTTAGACACTCAGGAAGCCATTTATAAGGCGACTGGTATCCGACTATGATCACAAGACCGCCTTACGGAGCCATCAACTCTACGGTTCAAAATGCTGTAGATCAGTCCTTTATTATGTGGAGCGTGGACAGTCTCGATTGGAAAACACGTAATACAAAGGCTATTATGCAGGAGATCGTGAAGACCCAGCCGGGATCTATTATCCTCATGCACGATATCCATCAGACGTCCATCGATGCTCTGCCAAGCGTCCTAGAATATCTGAAGAATAACGGCTATACTCTGGTGACAGTTGATGAACTATTAGAAAATCAGCTTCAACCACATCAGATTTATTACAGCAGAAATTAAAAAAAGCATTGGAAATTTAATATTTCCAATGCTTTTTGCTTTGCTATCATCAGATAAAACTATCGATTACTGTTATTCTCACTCAAGGCTGCACATACAGTTCTTGTTTTTTCAGGATAATTTCTCGAACAGAGGCATATTTTTTGAGAGCTTTTAGTTCTTCTGGGTGGCTGATGAAGGTGATGACATAGCCTTCCTTGCCCATGCGACCTGTTCGGCCAGAACGGTGGGTGTAGGTTTCCAAATCACGCGGCACTTCGTAGTTGACTACGCACTCTAGAGAATCAATATCAATGCCACGCGCAACTATGTCAGTCGCCAGCAAGAGCGTGATATCGTAATCTTTAAATTTCTCAAGAATGACCTTGCGGAATTTTACATTGACATCGCTGGCTAGAGAGACCGCGTTAGCTCCTCGGTACTGAAGCTTTTCTTCGGCGCTGCCCAAATCTGACAAGCTGTTGAAAAAAACTAGACCACGAAATTCTTCTACATTGGATAGCTTGCGCAAGAGTTCAACCTTGTCACGCTTTTCCACCTGCATATAGAAGTGCTGGATATTGTCCAAAGTCTGGTCTTCAATGCTGATGCGCAAGGTATTTTCGGCGATCTTCTCTTGGTCGAACTTAGCCGTAGCACTCATGTAAATCAGCTGGTGGTCACGCGGTGCATAATGCAGAATCTTATCAACAAACGCATACTGGGAATCACTGAGAAGCTGGTCAAATTCATCTAGGATAATAGTATCAACATTCATCATCTTGATTTTCTTGAGCTTGATGAGCTCGAAAATCCGCCCTGGTGTGCCAATTAGGATCTCCGGCCCTTTCTTGAGCCGCTCAATCTGCCTTTTCTGGCTATTACCAGAGAGGAGGAGTTGACTACTCAATCCCAAAGGCTCCGCCCAATACTTACAAACATCAAAAATCTGTCCCGCCAGCTCTGTATTTGGAGCTAAAATCAAAAGCTGTTGCGCTTTTTTAGGCTTTAATTTCAATAAACTAGGAAAGAGATAGGCCAATGTCTTGCCCGTACCGGTCGGACTGATGCCTAGCACCGTTTCTCCCTGAGAAATAGGCTGGAATATTTTTTCTTGGATGGCAGTCAGTTCAGCAAAACCGAGTTGATTTAGCTGTTCCTGCCAGACTGTTGGAAATGTTTCTTTAATCATGGTCAACCTCAAATCTAATGCCAGCATCTTTTCTCATGGCTAACAGACACTCATGCACAGCAGTAGCAGCCTGCAGGTAGTCGCTATAAAGCTCTTTCCGGTCGCCTTTAAGCACACGAGCAAAAGCCTGAGCCTCTTCCAGCATTTGGTGCTCTGCTTGGTGGATAGCTAGACTTTCCGTCTCTCCAGTCAGCTTTTGGAAAATGGCAGAGCGGATAAACTCGATACCGTCTAAGGTCAGGGTGCCTTGGTCCGTGTAGATTTCAGCTGGCAGCTGGCTATGGATATTTTTTCCAGCTTGGATACGAACCTGAAAATCAGGATAAATCAGACTGCCTGAACCATTAAGATCAACGCTATTTGGCAGTTGTTGAGCTGTATAGCAGACGCTTTGTGGAGCACCGAAGAGTCGGACAGCTGCATAAAGCGTATAAACTCCCAAATCCATTAGAGCACCGCCTGAGAATTTAGCAGAGAAAACATTGGGTTCCTGTCCACTCAGCAGGGCTCCCATCTTTGAGGAGTATTTAGCATAAGTAAAATTGGCTCCCCAGATTTTCTTGTCCTTTAGAAAGTTCTGAATGACTGTAAAAGCTGCTTCGTGGTAGTTTCTAGCTGCTTCGAAGATATAAACCTGATGTTCAGCCGCCAGCTTAACCAATTCTCGCCATTCTTCAGGCCTTGATACAGCTGGCTTTTCAACGATGACATGCTTTCGAGCCAAAATGGCTACCTTGGCATGGTTGAAGTGGAGGCTATTGGGACTGGCGATGTAAACCACATCTAGGTCGGCAGATAAGAATTTAATCATATCGATGTAGAGCGCGACGTTTTGATAATCTTGCGCAAAACGCTCCGCAGAACTCAGGGTGCGTGAGTAAACAGCTGTAAACGCATACTCACCACTCAGTTGAGCTGCTTTGATAAACTCATGGGAAATGGTTCCCGTACCGATGATACCGAGTTGTAACATACTTTCTCCTTTAGAATGATTTTCCTGAATTTTTCTTGATTCACCCTTTCATTATATCATGAATTAAGGTAAAATAGATAAGATAACAAGTAATGGAGAAAACAATGCAAAACAGACCTATTATTATCGGTGTTACAGGTGGATCTGGTGGGGGAAAAACCAGTGTATCTCGGGCGATTTTAGATCATTTTCCTAATGAAAAGATTTCCATGATTGAACACGATTCTTACTACAAGGATCAGTCTCATTTGACCTTTGAGGAGCGGGTTAAGACCAACTATGACCATCCTTTGCTTTTGATACAGACCTCATGATTGAGCAGATCAAGGAGCTTTTGGCTGGCCGTCCAGTGGACATCCCGACCTATGATTATACGGAGCACACGCGCAGCAATAAAACCTATCGTCAGGAACCGCAGGATGTCTTCATTGTCGAGGGAATTTTGGTCTTGGAAGATCAACGCCTCCGCGATTTGATGGACATCAAGATTTTCGTCGATACTGATGATGATGTGCGGATTATTCGTCGGATTAAGCGGGACATGGAAGAGCGCGGACGCAGTTTGGATAGTGTCATTGAGCAGTATTTGGGTGTTGTAAAGCCTATGTACCATCAGTTTATCGAGCCGACCAAGCGCTATGCGGATGTCATTATTCCAGAGGGCGCTTCTAATAAAGTGGCGATTGATTTGATTACTACCAAGATTGAAAAGATTTTGGAGGAAGCTAGAGAAGGATAGAAAGGAAGTCTGGTGTTACACTGGACTTTTTGGGTAAATTATGAGAAAGTTCGTCAAAAGGGAATTCCATTCTCGATCAAAGTTTTTTGCCTGTTTGCTGACCTTTTGCGCAGGTTTCGTGGATGCTTACACTTTCATGGAGCGCGGGGGTACATTGGTTGCGGGCCAGACAGGAAACGTCGTCTTTTTGTCCGTTGAGCTGATTCATCATAAGACTGGAGAGATTGAAGTCAAACTGGCTACCATGCTTGCCTTTATGCTGGGGATTTTTCTGATAACAGTTTTCCGCCCCTTTTTTGAGCAGTCAATATGGCGAGTAAGTAGCATTTCACCAATGGTGCTCATCTGTACTCTGGTAGGCTTTATGCCAAGTACCGTACCAAATATGCTGATTGTTCCTCCGATTGCTTTCTGTATGGGAGTCGTTGCGACAGCTTTTGGCGAAGTAGATGGTATAGTCTACAATAATTCCTTTATGACAGGAAATATCAAGAAAACGATGGTGGCTTTTGGAAATTTTGTGCGAACGCAGGAAAAACCATACTTAAAAGAGGGCATTTTCTTTGTTGCTTTGTTAGGAAGCTTTGTCATCGGAGCCATTATTTCTACCTACCTGCTCCAATTTTACGCCTTACGAACGATTTGGATCGTTGCAGGAATTCTATTTACCTTCATGATGTTCCGCTTGGTTCAGTATGTACGGAGATAAAGACGAAATGCCTTAGGAATGAAGAAGCCTGATTAGTAAATTATTAAAAAAAAAGAGAAATGAGAGAAATAATATAATACTAGAAGAAGGAGGAGCTGGCCCGCTTCTTTTTCTTTTTCGCATTTATAGTAATAAGGTCACAAAATAATCCAGCATATTAAAAATTTTCAGAAAATATCGAATTATCTGTTGACAGCCGAATGATACTGTGCTAAAATACTAATCAATAACATTTCAAAAGGAGTCAGTCAAACATGAAGTCAACTCAATTTTCAAACTTTGCTTTGTTGTTGCGTTACTCGGGCTAGTGCGAAAGCATTAGTCCTGTTTGGCTTACCAAGCGGGAGTAAATCAACATCTCGCTTGGCTTCCAGCGAGATGTTTTTATTTTATCTTTCACGAAAATCTTTGCTAGGACATACTGAGAAAAGCGAACTAAAAGTTCATTTCATAGTTGTATCTCTCATTGATTTTTATAGCTATTTTAAACGATAAAGAAAGAGGAAAGTCTATGCAAAAAGTTGAGTTTCTTGATACCAGCCTTCGGGATGGTGAGCAGACACCGGGAGTGAATTTCTCTATTAAGGAAAAGGTTGCCATTGCTAAACAACTAGAAAAATGGGGAATTTCTGCTATTGAAGCTGGTTTCCCAGCTGCTAGTCCAGATTCATTTGCGGCAGTGCAAGAGATTGCTAAAGTCATCACTAAAGCTTCTGTCACTGGCTTGGCGCGTTCGGTTAAGTCTGACATCGATGCTTGCTACGAGGCACTCAAGGATGCCAAACATCCGCAGATTCACGTTTTCATTGCGACCAGTCCCATCCACAGAGAGTTCAAGCTGAAAAAGTCCAAGGAAGAGATTTTAGAAGCCATTAAGGAGCACGTTTCCTATGCTCGTTCCAAGTTTGAGATTGTTGAGTTTTCACCTGAGGACGCGACACGGACAGAGCTGGATTTTCTGCTTCAAGTTGTCCAGACAGCAGTTGATGCGGGGGCTAGCTACATTAACATTCCTGACACAGTCGGCTTTACTACGCCAGAAGAATTTGGCAATATCTTCAAGCATCTGATTGACAATGTCCAAACGGATCGTGAGATTATCTATAGTCCTCACTGTCACGATGATTTGGGAATGGCGGTAGCCAACAGCCTGTCTGCGGTCAAATCCGGAGCTAGACGGGTGGAAGGCACTATTAATGGTATTGGCGAGCGTGCTGGTAATGCTGCGCTGGAAGAAGTAGCAGTTGCTTTAGAAATTCGCAAGGATTATTACCAAGTTGAGACAGACATTGTCCTTAATGAAACCATCAACACTTCTGAGCTGGTATCCCGCTTCTCAGGGATTCCAGTGCCTAAGAACAAGGCAGTTGTTGGTGGCAATGCCTTCTCTCATGAGTCTGGTATCCATCAGGATGGTGTTCTTAAGAATCCACTGACTTATGAAATCATCACACCTGAGCTGGTTGGAGTCAAGAGTAATTCACTGCCGCTTGGCAAGCTGTCTGGTCGCCACGCCTTTGTCGAAAAGCTCAAAGAACTGTCTCTGGACTTTGAAGAATCTGAAATTAATGAGCTCTTTGCTAAGTTTAAGGTCTTGGCTGATAAGAAAAACGAAGTCACGGACGCTGACATTCGGGCTCTGATTGCTGGAACAACCGTCGAAATCCTGAAGGCTTCCACTTTAATGATCTGCAGCTGACGACCAATGACGATCATACCATCACAGCAGATGTGCAGCTGGTTAATGGCGACGGCGAGACAGTCAACTGTGTGGCAGAAGGCAAGGGAAGTGTCGAAGCCATCTTTAACGCCATCGACCAATTCTTTAACCAGTCAGTTCAACTTTTAGCATATAATATTGAGGCCGTGACGGACGGTATTGACTCTCAGGCTCGTGTTTTGGTAGCTGTTGAAAATACAGATACAGATACGATTTTCAACTCCTCTGGTATTGACTTTGATGTTCTTAAGGCCAGCGCCATTGCCTATATCCATGCCAATACCTTTGTGCAAAAGGAAAATGCAGGTGAAATCGGCCATCAGGTATCTTACCGCGATCTGCCTGCAAATAATTAGAAGGAAGCGACTATGATAAAAGAAATTGTAGCTCTGGCGGGTGACGGTATCGGCCCAGAAATCATGGAAGCCGGTCTCCATGTACTTGCTGCTGTTGCGGACAAGTTCGGTTTTAGGTATCATATCACGGAGAAGGCTTTTGGGGGTGCTGGTATCGATGCGGAAGGTCATCCTCTGCCTCAGTCAACTCTAGAAGCGGCCAAGGAGGCGGATGCTATTCTCCTAGCAGCTATCGGCAGTCCCCAGTATGATAATGCTCCAGTTCGTCCTGAGCAAGGATTGCTCGCTCTGCGCAAGGAACTTGAACTCTATGCCAATATCCGCCCAGTTAAGATTTTCGATGCTTTGAAGCATTTGTCGCCTTTGAATGCTGAAAGAATCGCTGGTGTGGATTTCGTGGTCGTGCGTGAACTGACTGGTGGGATTTACTTTGGTGAGCATATTTTGGAGGATAAATCTGCGCGGGATATTAATGATTACAGCTATGAAGAGGTAGAGCGGATTGTCCGTAAGGCCTTTGATATTGCGCGTGGTCGCAGAAAGCGCGTGACCAGTATTGACAAGCAAAATGTACTAGCGACATCCAAACTCTGGCGCAGAGTAGCAGATGAGGTGGCCAAGGATTATCCGGATGTGACCTTGGAGCACCAGCTGGTGGACAGCGCTGCTATGCTCATGATTACCAATCCTGCTAAGTTTGATGTTGTAGTAACAGAAAATCTCTTCGGAGATATTCTATCCGACGAGTCCAGTGTCTTATCAGGGACATTGGGAGTTATGCCATCGGCCAGTCATTCGGCTGCTGGTCCAAGTCTTTACGAACCTATTCATGGTTCAGCTCCTGATATTGCAGGAAAAGGCATTGCCAACCCTATCAGTATGATCCTTTCTGTAGCCATGATGCTGCGGGATAGTTTTGCAGAGCTAGAAGCGGCAGAAGCGATTGAAGCAGCGGTGGAGAAGACTTTGGCTAAGGGGATTTTAACGCGAGATCTGGGCGGTCAGGCAGGGACAGCTCAAATGACGGAGGCCATTATCAATAACTTATGAAATGGATATTAACGGGTATTTGCCTGCTATGGAACCTTATCGTTTTCCTGCTTTATGGCTGGGATAAGCGAAAGGCTAAGAAAAATCACTACCGCATTCCAGAGAAGACTTTGCTCTTGTCAGCATTGGCAGCCGGAGGTTTGGGCGCTTTATTAGGCGGTCGCCTCTTTCACCACAAGACTAGGAAATGGTATTTCTGGTTGGCTTGGATTGGCGGAATAATAGTGGAAATTGGAATTTTGTATTACATATGGAGAAGCTAGTATGGCTGGAAAATCAATTTTTGATAAGATTTGGGAAAGACATGTAATAACAGGCCAAGAAGGTCAACCCCAGCTTATGTATGTGGATCAGCATTATATTCATGAAGTAACCAGCCCTCAGGCTTTTCAAGGACTTCGAGATGCGGGACGCAAGGTTAGACGACCGGACTTGACATTTGGTACCTTTGATCATAATGTTCCTACGGTCAATATCTATGATATTCGGGATGTGATTTCCAAGGCTCAGATTGATAAACTTTCTGAGAACGTCAAAGATTTTGGCATCGAGCATGCGGCTCATGGATCGGAGTTGCAAGGGATTGTTCATATGGTTGGACCGGAAACAGGCAAGACGCAGCCAGGGAAATTTATCGTCTGCGGTGACAGTCACACGGCCACTCACGGAGCTTTTGGAGCTATCGCTTTTGGAATCGGTACTTCAGAGGTAGAGCACGTCTTTGCAACGCAGACCATTTGGCAAGTCAAGCCTAAGAAAATGCTGGTCAAATTTACCGGAGTACCACCTAAAGGTGTTTATTCTAAAGACTTTATCCTTGCTCTGATTGCCAAATACGGTGTAGCTGCCGGTGTTGGCTATGTGGTCGAGTATGCCGGTGATGCCATTGACCATTTGACTATGGAAGAGCGCATGACCATCTGCAATATGTCCATAGAGTTTGGCTCAAAGATGGGCATTATGAATCCTGACCAGAAGACTTATGATTACGTTAAAGGTCGGCCGGGAGCACCTAAGGACTTTGAGGCAGCTGTAGCTGATTGGAAGACTCTGGTCAGTGATCCTGATGCTGTCTATGATAAGGTCATTGAGATGGATGTCTCCGAGCTGGCACCTATGGTAACTTGGGGAACCAATCCTTCTATGGGAGTAGAGTTCGGTGCGGCTTCCCAGAAATTCGCGATATGAACGACGAGCGGGCCTATAATTATATGGATCTCTCCCCAGGTAAGAAAGCAGAAGATATTGACCTAGGTTATATCTTTATCGGCTCCTGCACCAATGCCAGACTCAGCGATTTGCAGCTGGCAGCTAAGTTTGTCGCTGGCAAGCACATCGCTCCCAACCTGACAGCTATCGTCGTACCAGGTTCTCGCCCGGTTAAGCGGGCTGCTGAAAAGATGGGACTGGACAAAATTTTCATGGATGCAGGCTTTGAGTGGCGCGATCCGGGTTGTTCCATGTGCCTGGGAATGAATCCAGATAAGGTACCAGACGGAGTCCACTGTGCCTCTACTAGTAATCGGAACTTTGAGGATCGGCAGGGATTTGGAGCTAAGACTCATCTTTGCAGTCCGGCCATGGCAGCAGCGGCAGCCATTGCAGGGCGCTTTGTAGACGTCCGCCAGCTACCAGAGGTCCAGTAAGGGAGTTTTATGGAAAAATTTACAATCTACACGGGGACAACAGTTCCCCTCATGAACGATAATATCGATACAGACCAAATTTTACCCAAGCAATTTCTCAAGTTGATTGATAAAAAAGGCTTTGGCAAGTACCTCATGTACGCTTGGCGTTATCTGGACAATCAGTACACGGAAGATCCTGATTTCGTCTTTAATAGACCAGAGTACCGCAAGGCGACTATTCTGGTTACAGGGGACAATTTCGGAGCGGGTTCCTCTCGGGAGCACGCTGCTTGGGCCTTGGCTGACTATGGCTTTAAGGTAGTCATTGCTGGATCTTTTGGAGATATTCACTACAATAATGAGCTTAACAACGGTATGCTGCCTATCGTCCAGCCGCTCGAAGTACGGCAAGCCTTAGCTAATCTGAAGCCGACGGATCAAGTGACGGTGGATTTGGAGCAGCAGAAGATTTTTTCACCGGTGGGAGAATTCTCCTTTGACATTGATGGAGAATGGAAGCACAAGCTCCTCAACGGTCTGGATGACATCGGTATTACCCTGCAGTATGAGGATTTGATTGCAGAATATGAAAAAAATCGTCCATCTTATTGGCAGTAAAATTATTTTCGATATATTAAGAAAATTCTGAAAACATCTTGTCTCCGATAAAAATATATGGTAAAATAAATCTTAATTCAATAGAAAAGGAAGAAACTTATGACAAAACACATTCAATGGAACGGAACTCTTTCACAAGAAGGTTATGACATCCTGAAAGGCGATGGCGGCTGTATCGTTTGCCCGACCAAGGTGGGTTACATCATTATGACCAGCGATAAAGCTGGCTTGGAGCGTAAGTTCGAAGCTAAGGCTCGTAACCGTAACAAACCAGGTGTTGTACTTTGTGGTAGCATGGACGAGCTACGCGCTTTAGCACAACTCAACCCAGAAATTGAAGCCTTCTACCAAAAACATTGGGACGAAGACATTCTCCTTGGTTGTATCCTTCCTTGGAAACCAGAAGCTTTTGAAAAACTCAAAGCTTATGGGGATGGTCGTGAAGAACTCATGACAGACGTTCGTGGTACTAGCTGTTTTGTCATCAAGTTTGGTAAAGCTGGTGAACAATTGGCTGCTAAACTTTGGGAAGAAGGTAAAATGGTCTATGCCTCATCAGCCAACCCATCTGGTAAAGGAAACCGTGGTAAGGTGGAAGGTATCGGTCAACGTATCGAAGGAGCAGTGGACCTTGTCATCGAAGCAGATGACTATGTGGCATCCATCCAACCGGACAAAACAATCGAAACTCGCTACGAGCAAGGTGTTATGGTCTCCATGGTGGACAAGGCTGGAAAACTGATTCCAGAACAAGGTGGGCAACGTTCCGTCTCACCAGCACCAGTGGTCATCCGCAAAGGCTTGGACATCGACAAAATCATGATGCACCTGTCCGATACTTTCAACTCATGGGATTACCGTCAGGGTGAATATTACTAAGATAAAAAAGAAGCTCAGTGTAGGAGAGGGATTTCCTCTTTACACTGGGCTTTTTGTTTATAATTTCTTTTATTTTTCCTGTAATCATGCTATAATATATAAGATTATATATTAATAGGATATGAAGGGGTGGTTAATTTATAAAAAGTATTTATATGTCACGATTAGATGAATGATTATATGACTATAAAGATGAAGAAAGGGAGATAAAGTTTAAATGTTAAAAAAGCAGATTTTTTAGAAAGAATAAAAGCAGAGTTTCCAGATGCGATTGAAAATAGAACAAAAAGCTATGTTTCTTTTCAGGTTGAGAATCAGAAAGGAAAATTACAAAACTTCATTGAGGTTAGTTTTCAGAGTAAAAGAATAAAAATTGCTATTTTATCAAAAAGTCTTCAAGAATCAGATGTTCTTTTATTTGATAAGAAACCAGATTCATTTGGATGGACGCTTGATGCTGAGTATATTATTGATAGTGACGACTCATTGAATGAGGTTTTACCTTTTATATACAAATCGTATGAGTTTGTAAAAGGAGGGACGGATATAGAGTGTTACACAGCTTTCAGAAAATTTTTATCAAAATTTGTTAATCAAGCAAATCTTTACAATTCAAAAGATACTAGGATTAAACGTTCTCAGAAATTTGATGGTGCTAAGAGTATCTATCCTGCGGTTATTATTGATAATATTCCATACAAAGTTGAAATGCTTAACACAGGTCATTTTGGTCCAAAGAATGGTAATGGATATATTAAATCACCTTACTTTGGTTATCGACTGAGTGATATTGATAACTCATGGATAAATATAAGATGTGGTTTCCAGAGTTTTGAACTCACAGAATTTAAAATAGTAAAATGGTACAGTGAGAATCGCGATGAAGAACTGGGTCATAAATACTTTGTTAAAGATTTAGAGTTGGAATCAACTGGTAAACCTAGCGATACCTTAAAAGAGTTTTATGACTATTTTACTAGTTTTTATAGAGAATTAGAAAAGAAAGATATAAATATGTTAGAAAATATTAATAAATATAAAAATATTTTACTTTCATCCAAAAACCTCATCCTCCGTGGTGCTCCCGGTACGGGAAAAACCTATCTTGCTAGACAAATTGCAAGGGAGTTGACTGGAGGAAATGAAGAACAAATCGATTTTGTTCAATTCCATCCCTCTTATGATTATACGGATTTTGTAGAGGGTTTGCGGCCGCTTCCAAGTGATGATGGGCAGATTGGCTTCGGCTTACAGGATGGAATTTTTAAGAAGTTTTGTCAAAAAGCTAAAGAAGCTCAGAAGACAGGAGGGCAAGATAATTTTGAAGAGACTTGGACTAAGCTAACCGATGCTATCAATGAGAAACAGGGGCAATATTTGTTCCCTCGTAGTTCTGTTCCAGTCAGCCTAAACAGTCAAGGGAATGTGAAGTTTGACTCACCTGTTGCTACTAAAGAAAAAGTTTATCTTTTATACAAGGGTGAAGAGACTAATCTAAAGCACGAAACTTATCAAAACATTGTTTTAGATCACATGAAAGAAAGTTATGGATTACGTGATTATGTATCTCCAATGATTGACACAGATAAAAACTTCGTCTTCATCATCGATGAAATCAATCGTGGTGAGATTTCTAAGATTTTTGGGGAACTTTTTTTCTCCATTGATCCAGGCTATCGTGGTAAGGATGGAGAGGTTTCGACCCAATATGCCAATTTACATGAAACTAATGAGAAGTTTTATATTCCTGAAAATGTCTACATCATCGGAACGATGAATGATATTGACCGTTCGGTGGATACCTTTGATTTTGCTATGCGCCGTCGTTTTCGTTTTGTTGAAATTACGGCTGAAAGTCAGCTTGGAATGCTTGATAAACTTCTTGGAGATGATGCTGAAGAAGCGAAAATACGTCTAAGAAACTTGAATGCTTCTATAGAAAAAGTAGAAGAGCTCAGTAGTCATTACCATGTTGGACCAAGTTATTTCCTTAAGTTGCAGGAAGTAGACTTTGACTATGAGTTGCTCTGGTCTGATTATATTAAGCCACTCCTAGAGGACTACTTGCGAGGTTCTTATGAAGAGGTTGAAACGTTGGAAACTTTGAAAAAGGCATTTGATAAGACAAGCAATGAGCAAACTAATCAGTCAACAACTGGTGACAATGAAAGCGATGGAAATGACGATACGGATAACAGATAATCAGCAACTTATAAAAAAAGAGGATTTTGTTGAAATCTATCCAAAAATTAGTCAGGTACTTTTAGATAGAACTTTAGAAAGCCTTTCTCAAGAGGATAGTATTTTCATTTTTCCAAATGACTTGAAAAATACTTCTGACTTAGAAAAGGACCAAAAGATTTTTGAAACAGTTAATCAGAAAATTAAGACAGGAAATGTGATTGGTTTTCTGGGTTACAGTCAGGAAAGATTAACGATTTCCTCTCGTTTTTCAAATGCTAATAACGACTATTTTTTACATTATCTCTTGCAGAAGTTCCTCAATATCAATCTCACTAACTTGGATGTTGGTTTATCTAGCGAAGATAAACTATATCAACTACTGGTTTACCTCTTTCCAAAATATCTGCAAGCGGCTTTGAGAAAAGGGCTTTATAAGGAATACCAGAGGTTTTTCCATAATGATAGCCATGTAAAGGGAGCGATTGATGTAGGAAATCATCTTAAGAAAAATGTTCCTTTTATGGGAAATATTTCCTACACTACTAGAGAGTTTGCTTATGATAATCCATTGATGCAGCTGATTCGACACACCATTGAGTATATTAAAAATCAGAAAACAATTGGAAGTGGAGTGTTTGATGCTAATCGTGAAAATGTAACAGAAATTATCCGCGTGACTCCGTCTTATAAACTAGCTGATCGTGTTAAGATTATCAGACTAAATCAAACTAAACCTGTCCGTCATGCCTATTTTCGAGAATATAGAAAATTACAGGAACTATGTCTGTTGATTCTAAGTAGAGAAAAGCACGGTCTTGGGCAACAAACCCAAAGGGTGCATGGCATTCTCTTTGATGTTGCCTGGCTTTGGGAAGAGTATGTTTACACCTTGTTGCCAAAAGGATTTATCCATCCACGAAATAAAGAAAAGACAGATGGCATTTCTGTATTTAGCAGTCATGGTCGAAATATTTATCCAGACTTTTATCATAAAGATTTAAAAATCGTACTAGATGCCAAATATAAAAAGCTAGAATTTACTGAAAAAGGAATTAATCGTGAGGATTTATATCAACTGATTTCCTATACATACATTTTAGAAGCTAAAACAGCCGGTCTTATTTTCCCAAGTGTGGAGAAGATTGTTGATAATGACATAGGTAAATTAGCAGGTTACGGGGCATTCTTGAAAAAGTGGTCCATTCTTATTCCTCAAGAAGCTGAAAATTATGACCATTTTGTTCAACAGATACATCAATCGGAAACAATAAATTTTAGATTTTAAAGCAGGTTGAACCTGCTTTTTTCTTTACCCCAGTTTAAAACTATTTCCAAATAGAACAAAATTCTTGACAAGTGTAATATCGGGTGTTACAATAAATGAAAAAACAATTCGATATAGAAATAAATTGGAGGTTTTATGAAAGATAGTCATTTAGTTGCCCATCATATTCGTTTGTTGAATGGGCGGATTTTTCAAAAGTTACTGAATCAGGATCCTGAGGCTCTTTATCGGAGTGAACAGGGCAAGATTCTCACTGTTTTATGGAATAGTGAAACAGGGTGTGCGACGGCGACAGATATTGCTCTGGCGACAGGACTGGCCAATAATACGCTGACAACTATGCTGAAAAAGCTGGAAGAGCAGGGTTTAGTGACCTTTAGTCAGTGTGGTTCAGACAAGCGAAAAAAATATGTCAAATTGACGGAGCATGGTTGGTCTCAGAAAGAAGTTGGCCATCGTGTCAGTCAAAAACTGGATGAGATTTTTTATAAAGGCTTCTCTGAGGAAGAAATTCGTCAGTTTGAAAGTTATCAGGAACGCATCTTAGCAAATTTAAAAGAAAAAGAGGCTTAAATCATGTCAAAACAAGTTGAAAATGCACGAAATTTATACATTCATGCCATTCAAGACGGGCGTGTTGCCGAGGCTCAAGCCCAATCTGTAGGAGATACTTACATTCAGCACTCGACAGGTGTGCCAGATGGGAAAGAAGGTTTTGCGACTTTCTTTGCAAATTTCTTTGAGCGCCATCCTGAGCGTGAGATGAAGATTGTTCGCACCATTGAGGATGGCAATCTGGTCTTTGTCCATGTCCATCAATTTCTCAATGGCGGGGAAGCTCAATGGGTAACGACAGATACTTTCCGTGCGGATGAGAATGGACGCATCGTGGAGCATTGGGATGTCATTGACTACTATCGAACACCTGAAAATGGCCAATTAGATCAGATTTTTGGTGATTTTGAGATCAAGGATTTGGACAAAACGGCAGAAAATAAAAAAACCGTTCGTCGTTTCTTGACAGAAATTTTCCAAAATGGGGAGCTGGAGCAGTGGAGTGATTATGTGGCAGACGATTTGATTCAGCATAATCATGAGATTGGCCAAGGAAGTGCTGCTTATAAAAACTATGTGGCTGAACACGGGGTTACTTTTGACTTTGTTTTCCAGCTTTTGGGACAAGGAAACTACGTGGTCAGCTATGGGCAGACTCAGATTGATGGCGTTGCCTATGCCCAGTATGACATCTTCCGTTTGGAGAATGGTTTGATTGTGGAGCATTGGGATAATAAGGAAGTCATGCCTAAGGTTGAGGACTTGACCAATAGAGGGAAGTTTTAAAAGGAGATACTAAGATGAAAGCTGTGCTTGTCAAGGAAGCTGGAGGACCAGAAGTTCTGCAGGTTGTGGAAGTTCCAAAACCGACTGTTAAAGAAGGTTGGACCTTGGTCAAAGTGCAAGGATTTGGAATCAACCATAGTGAGATTTTTACTCGTCAAGGACTATCGCCGTCCGTTCAATTTCCACGGATTTTAGGAATTGAATGTGTGGGACTTGTAGAGGAAACCAATCGTCCCGATTTGCAGATCGGGCAGCAGGTCATCTCCATCATGGGAGAAATGGGGCGTGCTTTTGATGGTGGTTATGCTGAGTATGTTTTGCTACCTGATGAACAGGTTTATCCTGTGAGGACAAAGCTTGCTTTGGAAAGTTTAATAGCACTGCCTGAAACCTACTATACAGCGTTTGGCTCTTATATCAATCTCAAGATTGAGGAGGGAGACCGAGTTCTGGTTCGGGCAGCGACTAGTGGTGTTGGAATTACTTTTGCAAAACTTCTCAAAGGTCAATTTCCAAATGTCTATTTAGCGGGAAGTAGCCGTAGTCTGGGCAAGGAAGAGCAACTAAAAGAGGCAGGATTTGACCAGGTGATTTTGGATAAGGATGGCGTTTTGCAAACGGAAGAGCAGTTTGACAAGGTCCTAGATCTTGTCGGTCCAAGTGCTATTCTCGATACATTTGCTCGTACGGCAGATGGTGGTATTATCTGTTCTTGTGGCTTGCTGGGCGGTCAGTGGACTATTCCAGACTTTGACCCTATTGAAATGCTTTACCGCAATCTCTACTTGACTACCTTGCTTCAGGTAATGTGTCTCAAGACAAGCTTCAAGCTTTGGTGGACTTTGTGGAGCGTTATCAGGTGGATGTACGACCTGAAAAAGTATTTTCTATTGAACAAATCCAGGACGCGCATGCTTATCTGGAAAGTAGCCAATCTTTTGGCAAGGTTATCGTAAAAAACGAGGAGAAAGAATGATTGAATACAAAAATGTAGCGCTACGCTACACAGAAAAAGATGTTTTGAGAGATGTTAATTTGCGGATTGAGAATGGAGAGTTCATGGTTTTAGTTGGGCCTTCTGGGTCAGGTAAGACGACCATGATCAAGATGATTAACCGTCTTTTGGAACCAACTGATGGAAATATCTATATGGATGGTAAGCGCATCAAAGACTACGATGAGCGTGAACTTCGTCTTTCTACTGGTTATGTTTTACAGGCCATTGCTCTTTTTCCCAATCTAACAGTTGCAGAAAACATTGCTCTCATTCCTGAAATGAAGGGGTGGACTAAGGAAGAGATTGCTCAGAAAACAGAAGAGCTTTTGGCTAAGGTTGGTTTACCAGTAGCTGAGTATGGACATCGACTTCCTAGTGAATTATCTGGTGGAGAACAGCAACGGGTGGGCATTGTCCGGGCCATGATTGGTCAACCTAAGATTCTACTCATGGATGAACCTTTTTCGGCCTTGGATGCCATTTCGAGAAAACAACTACAAACTTTGACCAGAGAATTGCACAATGAATTTGGGATGACAACAATCTTTGTGACCCACGATACGGATGAGGCTTTAAAGTTGGGGAATCGGATTGCTGTCTTGCAGGATGGGGAGATTCGTCAAGTGGCAACACCTGAGGAAATCTTATCTGCACCTGCAACCAGCTTCGTAGCAGATTTATTTGGAGGTGTTCAACATGGCTAATTTAATTTCTACCTTTCAAGAGCGCTTTGGTGATTGGGTAACAGCCCTTGGTCAGCACCTCCAGCTGTCTCTTCTGACCTTACTTGTGGCCATCTTCCTGACTATTCCGCTCGCTATCTATCTCAATAGTCATAAAAAAGCAGCCAATTGGGTGCTGCAAATTGCAGGAATCTTTCAAACTATTCCTTCAATGGCCTTGCTGGGACTCTTTATCCCTCTTATGGGGATTGGTACACTACCAGCACTGACTGCTCTGGTGATCTACGCTATTTTCCCTATTTTAGAAAATACTGTCACAGCTTTGAATGGGATTGATCCTAGTTTAGAAGAAGCTGGAATCGCCTTTGGTATGACCAAGTGGGAGCGACTCAAAAAGTTTGAACTGCCACTAGCTATGCCCGTCATCGTATCAGGAGTTCGGACGGCAACAGTTATGATTATCGGGACAGCGACTCTAGCAGCCTTGGTTGGAGCTGGCGGACTAGGTTCTTTTATACTTCTAGGAATTGATCGTCGCAATGCCAGTCTGATCTTGATTGGAGCTATTTCCTCTGCAGTTTTGGCAATTCTTTTCAACAGTCTCCTTAAATGGATGGAAAAGGCCAAGCTTCGGACGGTTTTTGCAGCTTTTGCGGTCTTAATCCTCGGACTAGGCGCTTCTTATACGCCGAGTTTATTACCTAAACAAAGCAAGGATAATCTGGTCATTGCTGGGAAATTGGGTCCAGAGCCAGAAATTCTTATGAATATGTATAAACTCCTAATCGAGGAAAATACTGATATGACTGTGACGGTCAAACCAAACTTTGGTAAAACCGACTTCCTTTATCAGGCTTTAAAGAAAGGCGATATTGATATCTATCCTGAGTTTACCGGTACGATTACTGGAACTCTCTTGCAGCTTGCTCCAAAGGTCAGCAATGATGCTGAAGAAGTTTTTGAAGCAGCACGCGATGGCATTAAGAAACAGGACAATCTAGTCTTGCTCAATCACATGGCCTATCAGAATACCTATGCGATTGCAGTTCCAAAGACTATCGCCAAAGAATATAATCTTAAAACAATTTCTGACCTTAAGGCGGTTCAGGATAAACTCAAAGCTGGCTTACCCTAGAGTTTAACGACCGTGAAGATGGGAATAAGGGGCTTCAGTCGGTCTATGGACTCAATCTCAATGTATCAACTATGGAGCCAGCACTTCGCTACCAAGCTATCCAGTCGGGTGATATTCAAATCACGGATGCCTATTCGACTGATGCAGAACTTGCGCGTTATGATTTACAAGTTCTAGAAGACGATAAGCACCTTTTCCCTCCTTATCAAGGGGCACCTCTCCTGAAGGCTGAACTGCTAGAAAAACACCCTGAGTTGGAAGGTATTCTCAATAAGCTGGCTGGTAAAATTACAGAAAGCCAGATGAGCCAGATGAATTATCAAGTCGGCATTGAAGGCAAAAAAGCGGAAGCTGTCGCGCGTGATTATCTGGTCAAGGAAGGACTTTTAAAAAAATAAGAAGTAAGAGAGTTAGACTTATAAGGTCTAGCTTTTTTACTTATTTTAGAATAGATAGACTGCAGATTGAAGAAGATACATCAGTAATATTCATCCATTTTTGGTATAATAAGGTATCAATGCATGGAGGTGTTCCGATGGCATCTAGTCAAGAATATTTGGATTTTATCTTGAAGCAGCTGCAAGGCTTAGGTCAAGAAATCAGTTTTCGCAAGATGATGGGGGAATATTTGCTCTATTATCGAGGTCGCTTATTTGGCGGGATTTATGACAATCGCTTGCTACTCAAGCCAGTTCAGCCTGCTCTGACTCTCTTAGAGAATCCAGTCTATGAACTCCCTTATCCAGGTGCAAAGCCAATGCTTCATATAGAAGAAGTAGAAGATCCTGCCTTTCTCTGTAGTTTGATTGAGGCTGTCTATCCTATCTTGCCAGCACCTAAAAAGAAAAAATAGTCTTTCTGTTCTAATGGATATTTCTAAAATTTTCCGTTGTAATAGACATTTTAAAAATTTTCCTTTATAATGGACTTAAAGGAGGTTTGATCAGCTATGCTTTATATTGCTCTTATTGGAGATTTGATTGAGTCCAAACAGCTAAAAAACCGCAAGCAGGCGCAGCAAGAGTTGCAGGAATTGATGGCGGTGCTAAATCGGGATTATCGAGATTATCTGGTGTCGCCTTTTACAGTAACGACTGGAGACGAGTTTCAGGCTTTGCTGCGGCCTAATCCTGAGATCATGCGGCTCATTGATCAGATTGCCTTAGGCTTTCCTCATCCGATTCGCTTTGGTCTTGGTCTGGGTGAAATTGTGACGGATATCAATCGCGAACAAAGTATTGGCTCGGACGGTCCAGCCTACTGGAGGGCACGCGCAGCTATTAACGCAGTCCACGAAAAAAATGATTATGGCAGCAGTCGCATAGCTGTATCCTTAGGAGATGAAGAGCTCAGTCAGGCGGTCAATACGGTGCTGGCGGCTGCGTCCTTTATCCAGAGCAAGTGGAATAACAGTCAGAGAGAAGTTCTGGAGCGGATGCTCATGGAATATATCTATGACGAGAATTTTTCTCATGGAGAAATAGCAGAGCTGTTGCAGATAAGTCCCAGTGCGCTTAGTAAGCGGCTCAAGTCGTCTGGTCTGAAGATCTATCTGAGAAATCGCCGTTTAGCTATGAGAATGATTTTACAGGCAGCATAGGAGGCTGAACAATGACAAATTTTATGGGATTTTCAGAATTTTTCATGCAGAATCCGATTCTTGTATTGACTTTGCTGGCCCATGTGCTAGCTGATTTTCAGCTTCAAAGTCAGAAAATGGCCGACCTAAAAAGCCGGCGGTTGAATTTTTTGATTCTCCACTTGGGAATTGTTCTCTTGCCCTTGTTGCTCTTAGGGCTAGTCCTACCTAAGTATCTGCTATATTTCGGCTTGGTCTGGCTCAGTCATGCGCTTATTGACTTCTTAAAGAATAGGCTGAATTCATTGATTGTCCAGCAGCATGCTCAAAAGTTTGCCTTTATACTGGATCAGATTTTGCATTTGATTAGCATTTTTGCTCTTTATTTTCTTTTAGGGCAGCAGCAAATTCCAGCTCCTAATTGGCTGTCTGAGCGCTACCTCATGCTGCAGGCTCTCTTTTTCTTCGCCCTTACTGGCAAGCCGATTAATATCCTCTTTAAACTCTTCTTCAGCAAGTACCAGGCAGGAGAAGACAGTGGGGAGACTATTGCGGGGGCTGGTGCCATGATTGGGATTTTGGAACGCTTGATTATGGGACTTTCCCTTATTTTTGGGCAGTTTACTGCCATTGGGTTAGTTTTTACAGCTAAATCTATTGCCCGCTATAATAAGATCTCAGAAAGCCAGTCTTTTGCAGAATACTATCTGATTGGTTCACTCTTTAGCATGATCAGCGTTTTACTGACTTATGGCTTGCTTTATTGGTAATAAAAACGAGACTGGGATAGGATTTCCGGTCTTTACTCTAATTCTCGTTTGATACAAGGTAAGGAGAAGTCACATGGCAAAATCCCTAGAAGATATGTCTTTAGAAGAATTATGGCAGTTGTTCCCGATTTTCTTAAAGGAGTATAATGAGGATTGGGCAGCTTGGTATAAGGAGGAAAGCAGAAGAATACAAAGTTTTTTGCCAGCAAATCAGTTGTATAAAATGCATCATATTGGCTCCACATCTATTGAGGGGATATGGGCTAAGCCGATTATTGATATTCTTTTAGAAATTCCTCGAAGTGAAGATATGGGTAGCATCCAGAGAAAATTGCTGGAGTATGGCTACCTGCTTATGTCAGAGTCAGAAGGCCGAATGACTTTTAACAAGGGCTATACACTGCAAGGTTTTGCTGAACGCGTTTTTCACTTGCATTTGCGCTACTATGGAGACAATGATGAACTCTATTTCCGAGACTATCTGAAAGATCATTCAGCTGTCGCTAAAGACTACGAGCATTTAAAATTAATCTTATGGAAAAAGTACGAGCACAATCGTGATGCCTATACAGAAGCTAAAACCGATTTCATTAGGCAGTACACACAAAAAGCTAAACAGCTTTATAAGAGAAGGTATGACGATGAAATTGAATAGCATGGTAGTTCTTGGTGCGATGATTTCTATTCAAGTTAATACGAATAAAAATGAAATAAATACGTTTTAATACAAATTAAGTTCCTTTAAATTCTTTTTAAATAGAACATCGTCTTCTTTAGTTGTTTAAGGTTATTAGAAATGTTATGATACTAATCCATACGAGTTAGGAGGTGGAAAATGAGAAAACGGTCTATTATCGCACTCTCAACTTTTCTGTTTATTGCTCTTGTTAGCTTATTTCTAATCTACAATCGGCAAACCAAAGGATTAAATAGTAGAGACTATATTCAGTCAAGCACACCAACCTTGTTTTTCCACGGTTATGGCTCAAGCGCCAATGCTGAAAAGCATATGGTAGAAGCAGCCAGACAAGCTGGGGTTACTCAAACAATTATCACAGCCACAGTTGACAGTCATGCTAAAGTAACTCTTAAAGGTGATATTCCGAAAAATGCTGTTAATCCAATTGTCATGGTTGAGTTCAAAGACAATCGAAATGCCAACTATGCTCAGGATGGAGAGTATGCGGCAGCAGTTGTCAGAGAGTTGCAAGCAAGATATGGCTTTAAAAAGATGAATTTTGTTGCACATTCTATGGGAAATATGTCTATCCTATTTTACCTATTGGAGCACGCTCAAAATGAAGAACTTCCACAACTACAAAAGCAGGTAAATATCGCCAATCATGTCAATGGTTTGGAGGGTATGGATCTGCCAGCTAATTTGACCATTCTAGATAACCATACAGGGCAGCCTAGCGCCATGAGTGATAGCTATCAAAAACTTCTGGGCTTGCGCGAAATTTATCCGCAAGATCAAGTGGATGTTCTCAATATCTATGGAGATTTTAAAAATGAATCGGATGGTTCCGTCTTAAACGTTTCTTCTCGCAGTCTCAAGTATCTTGTAATTGACAATGCCAAGTCCTATCAGGAAAAACGAGTGTCTGGTCCTCTGGCTCAGCATAGCCAGCTACATGAAAATCCAGAAGTCGATAGATTATTGATTGATTTTCTTTGGGGCAAATGATTTTAAGAATTGCAGGCTATTCTTTGTCTATAAGAAAACTTTAAGCATTTTATACTATTTTGTTCTATGGGAAGTTTTCCTTTCCTAATTTAGTATGACAGCGCAATCCGCTGATTATAATCGAAGCTTCTCTAAAACCTTATTGTTTAGAGATAGATTGAGGAGTAAAATGAAATTTAAGAAAACATTACTGACAGCAGGAGCTTTTCTAGCTACTCTCTTTACCGTTTCTACTGCAATGGCTGACACAAACGTTCAAAAAGTCATTGACGAAACCTATGTTCAGCCTGAGTATGTCTTGGGCTATTCCTTGGATGACAGCCAAAAAGAGCAAACGCTTCAGCTCTTAGGCTACAATGCATCGAGTGATTCTAAACCTCTGAAAACAATGACACCTGATGTCTATTCAAAGATTATGAATGTGGCAAATGATCCTAGTTTACAGCTATATTCTTCTGTTAAGATTAAGAAGTTAGGTAACAAGAAACCACTTCAAGTTAAGATTGTTACGCCGCAAAACATCACCAAGGTTACAGAGGATATGTATCGCAATGCGGCAGTCACCTTGGGCGTACAGCATGCAGAAATCACAGTAGCAGCACCTATCCCTGTGACTGGAGAAAGCGCCCTGGCTGGTATTTATTACTCGCTGGAGGAAAATGGAGCAAGCGTTCCCCAGGAAAATAAAGACTTAGCTCAGGAAGAATTAGCAGCCCTTTCAAATATCAACGCTGAGAACCAGGGCAAGGAAGGTTACGATGCTGATAAGCTGAATGTGGCTCTGACAGATATAAAAACAGCTGTTGCCAATGCTAAAAAGAATAACAGCAACTTGACAGAAGCTGATGTCCGTAAAATCGTTGAAGAAACACTGAAAAACTACGGTCTCAGTAGTTCAGTCACAGCTGACCAAATCAATCTGATTATTAACTTTGCAGTCAATCTTTCAAATAGCGGAGTCATCACAAATTCTGATTTCACAAAGACGCTCACCGACTTGAAAAACAGTATTGTTTCAAAGGCTGGTAACACATTCAATAATATCAACCTTAACTTTGATGCAAACGGACTTCTTGAAGATGGCGGAAATTTCTTTAGCAATATCTGGAATGCAATCGTCAATTTCTTTAAGGGCCTGCTAGGTCAATAAGACTGTCTAAAAAAATGCAACTAAAAACCAGCTAAATTCTAGCTGGTTTTTGCATATTTGTTATTCCCACTCCACAGTTGCAGGTGGTTTGCTGGTAATATCGTAGACGATGCGGTTAACATGGTCAACTTCATTGACGATACGAACAGAGATTTTTTGCAGAACATCCCAAGGTATCTTGGCAAAGTCAGCTGTCATCCCATCAATAGAGGTGATAGCACGAATGGCAATTGTGTAGTCGTAAGTCCGGCCATCGCCCATAACACCGACTGAACGAACGCCAGTGTTGACAGTGAAGTATTGCCAGATATCGCGGTCAAGACCAGCCTTGGCGATTTCTTCGCGGAGAATAGCATCTGACTCGCGGACAGTTTCCAATTTCTCCTCTGTGATTTCTCCCATGACACGAATAGCAAGACCAGGACCTGGGAATGGCTGACGCCAGACAATTTCATCAGGCATACCAAGCTCGGTACCCAAAGCGCGCACTTCATCCTTATAGAGCGTATTAAGTGGTTCAATCAGCTCAAACTGCATATCTTCTGGCAGACCGCCAACATTGTGGTGAGATTTGATGGTCTGAGCAGTATCGGTACCAGATTCGATAACGTCGGTATAAAGTGTGCCTTGAGCCAAGAATTTCACATCTTTCAGTTTGCTGGCTTCATCGTCAAAGACGTAGACAAACTCGTTTCCGATGATTTTACGTTTTTGCTCTGGATCAGATACACCAGCAAGTTTGTCAAGGAAACGCTTAGCTGCGTCCGCTTTAACGATATTAAGACCAAACTTGCCGCCCAGCATCTCCATAACTTGATCAGCTTCGCCTTTACGCAAAAGACCGTGATCTACAAAGATACAGATCAATTGATCTCCGATAGCTTTCTGCAAGAGGACACCTACAACAGAAGAGTCAACACCACCTGATAGGCCTAGAAGAACACGTTTGTCACCAACTGTTTCACGGATCTTTTGAATCTGCATATCAATGAAGTTATCCATAGACCAGTCTCCTTTTGCTCCACAGATATTAAGAGCGAAATTGCGCAAAATATCGTAACCATACTCGGAATGACGAACCTCAGGATGGAACTGGATTCCGTAGATTTTCTTGTCAGGATTTTCAATAGATGCAAAAGGACAGTCTGCAGATGTACCCGTACGGACAAAGTCTGCAGGAATCTCTGTCACCGCATCACCGTGGCTCATCAGGACAAGCTGCTCATCTGGTGTGCCTTTAAAAAGAGGAGAAGTAGCACGTGTCAGTTTGGATTGACCATATTCACGATTGCCAGCATCACCTGCTGGCAATACTTTCCCGCCCAATTTATGAGTCAAAAGCTGCATACCGTAGCAAATCCCTAAAATTGGAATCCCCAACTCAAAAATCTCTGGGTCAATATCAAATGAACCTTCTTCATAAACCGAGTTAGGCCCACCTGAAAGGATAATACCAACAGGACGGATAGCACGGACTTCATCCGCTGTGATCTTGTGGCTCTTGAGTTCAGAAAATACACCAATTTCACGGATGCGGCGTGAAATCAGCTGGTTGTACTGGCTGCCGTAATCAAGCACGATGATTTTTTCAACATCTTGCAATTCAGTTGTAGTTGTCATCTTTTCCCTTTCTTAAAAGAAGTAATCTTTTTCCCTCATTCTATCACAAAAATCGAATTTTTCCAAGGTAATAGAGCCAGCTCCAAGTAAAATAACTGGAAAATTAAAACATCTGTTCTAAAAAATGATAAACAAATAGGATTTCCCTACATTGATTGATATTTAGTTTGACTTTTAAACTAATTGATAATACAATAAATGTATAAAAAAGCTGCTTAAAATCAGAAAAGAGGGCCATGGATGTTACCTGCTTATGTGAAAATACATGATCAAATAAAAAAAGATATTGACGAGGGTATTTGGGAGATTGGCGAGCGTTTGCCAAGCGAACGTGATCTTGCTGAAACTTTCGAGGTCAGCAGAATGACCCTACGCCAAGCGATCACTCTCTTGGTCGAAGAGGGAGTTCTTGAGCGACGAGTCGGCAGCGGGACTTATGTCGCAAGTACACGCGTTCAGGAAAAAATGCGTGGAACAACTAGTTTTACAGAAATTATGAAGTCTCAAGGGAAAATACCGTCCAGCCAGCTGATTTCCTACCGTCGGACACTGCCTAGCGAGCGAGAAGTCGAAAAGCTGGGCATTCATAAGACAGAGAACATCATCCGCATGGAACGGGTTCGCTACGCTGACGATATCCCCGTTGTCTATGAAGTTGCCTCGATTCCAGAAAAATTTATAAAAAATTTCAAAAAAGAAGAAGTGACCAGCCATTTCTTCCAGACCTTACAAGAGCATGGCTATAAAATTGGCAAGTCCCAACAGACCATTTACGCCCGTTTGGCCAAGGAGAAAATCGCTAAATACCTAGGAATTCCCCGTGGTCATGCTATTTTAGGTTTGACACAAGTTTCTTATTTTGATGATGGAACGGCCTTTGAGTATGTAAAAAGCCAGTATGTCGGCGAACGCTTTGAATTTTATTTAGAAAACAAATAATTACATAATTTAAATTACGTTATAAAAAACTGTCGGTCGGCAGTTTTTTATAATTCTCTATTTTCAAACCTACCGAAAGAGTGGAGTTTGAAGGGATTATTTGGTATAATATTCCTTATGGAAATTGAAAAAACAAATCGAATGAACGCTCTGTTTGAGTTTTATGCGGCTTTGCTGACCGACAAGCAGATGAACTATATTGAGCTTTACTATGCGGACGACTACAGCCTTGCTGAGATTGCCGAGGAGTTTAATGTGAGCCGCCAAGCTGTCTATGACAATATCAAGCGGACAGAGAAAATTCTGGAAGACTACGAAATGAAACTGCACATGTACTCTGACTATATCGTCAGAAGTCAGATTTTCGATCAGATTATGGAAAAATACCCTGATGATCCCTATTTGCAGGAGCAGCTTACGGTTTTGTCCAGTATTGATAACCGAGAATAAAACGGATAGAAAACAGTCCATTTCCATCATTTGATAATTAAGTGATAATTAAGAGGAGAAACATTTATGGCTTTTGAAAATTTAACTGAACGCTTACAGAACGTCTTTAAAAACTTACGCAGAAAGGGAAAAATTTCTGAGAGTGATATCCAGGAAGCGACCAAGGAGATCCGCCTTGCTCTCTTGGAAGCTGACGTTGCCCTGCCTGTTGTTAAAGACTTTATTAAAAAGATTCGTGAGCGGGCTATTGGACACGAAGTTATTGACACGCTCAATCCAGCTCAACAAATCATCAAAATCGTAGACGAAGAGCTAACAGCAATTCTGGGTTCTGACACTGCCGAGATTATCAAGTCACCAAAGATTCCGACTATTATCATGATGGTTGGTTTGCAAGGGGCTGGTAAAACAACCTTTGCGGGTAAATTGGCCAATAAACTCAAGAAAGAAGAAAACGCCCGTCCTTTGATGATTGCGGCGGATATCTACCGTCCAGCGGCTATTGATCAGCTGAAAACACTGGGCCAACAGATTGATGTGCCAGTCTTTGCCTTGGGTACCGAGTTTCCAGCAGTAGAGATTGTCCGTCAAGGTTTGGAGCAAGCCAAGGCTAATCACAATGACTATGTCTTGATTGATACGGCTGGTCGCCTACAAATTGACGAGAAACTCATGCAGGAGCTAGCTGATGTCAAGGCTTTAGCACAGCCAAATGAAATTCTGCTGGTTGTTGATGCCATGATCGGTCAGGAAGCAGCAAATGTAGCCCGTGAATTTAACAATCAACTCGAAGTAACTGGGGTTATCCTGACCAAGATTGATGGGGACACCCGTGGTGGTGCGGCACTGTCAGTCCGTCAGATTACTGGCAAGCCTATCAAGTTCACTGGTACTGGTGAAAAGATTACCGATATCGAAACCTTCCACCCAGACCGTATGTCTGGCCGTATCCTCGGTATGGGGGATATGCTGACCTTGATTGAAAAGGCCGCTCAAGAGTACGATGAGAAAAAGTCTCTTGAAATGGCTGAAAAAATGCGGGAAAATACCTTTGATTTCAATGATTTCATCGACCAACTGGACCAAGTTCAGAACATGGGGCCTATGGAAGAATTGCTCAAGATGCTGCCAGGTATGGCCAATAATCCTGCTCTTAAAAACATCAAAGTAGATGAAAAAGAAATTGCCCGTAAACGTGCCATCGTATCCTCTATGACACCAGCCGAGCGGGAAAATCCAGATCTGCTTAACCCAAGTCGTCGCCGTCGGATTGCAGCTGGTTCTGGTAATAGCTTTGTCGAAGTAAATAAGTTTATCAAGGACTTTAACCAAGCCAAACAGATGATGCAGGGCGTCCTATCTGGAGATATGAACAAAATGATGAAACAGATGGGGCTCAATCCTAACAATCTGCCTAAAAATATGCCGGGCGGCATGCCGGATATGTCAGCTTTAGAAGGCATGATGGGCCAAGGCGGTATGCCTGATTTATCTGCTTTAGGCGGAGCAGGGATGCCAGATATGAGTCAACTTTTTGGCGGTGGCCTCAAAGGTAAAGCAGGAGAATTCCTCATGCGCCGCAGTATGAATAAAATGGCCAAGCAAATGAAGAAAAACAAGAAAAAACGGAAGTAATCACAAACAAGTTACATAATTTAGTTTATGTAGCTTGTTTTGTACACTTAGGAAAAAAGAAATGAAAAAGTTTATTAAGTATCTAATTCGGCTTTATAACGACATACAAGCGAAGCTCACTTCCCATCCCATCAGCCATCTGCCCTTTAGCAAAGTTGATATTCAGCCAATTATCATGATTCCGGGCAGTTCAGCAACAGAGAATCGTTTTAACAAAATGGTTAGAAAGCTCAATCACGGTCAGCATCCTCACCATAGTCTCATTCGTATCAAAGTCTGGAATGACGGCCACATGACTTATCGTGGGCATTTGAAGCGAAAGGACAGAACCCCCATTTTTGTGGTTGGTTTTCAGAATAATTGCGATGGTTACAAAAATATCAAGAAGCAGGCTGCTATGTTCAACGCTGCCATAACTGTTTTACGAGAGAAATATGCTTTTACCAGCTTTAAAGGGTTGGGGCATTCTAATGGTGGTCTAGTTTTTACGGTATTCCTACAGCAATATCTGGCAAACCATTCTGGGTTAGAGATGGAAAAGCTCCTGACTATTGGTAGTCCTTATAATCTGAACAAGAAAAATCTCAATCATCGAGTTGCGATGCTAGATGACTTTGTAGCCAACCAGGGAAAACTTCCTAAGAACCTGCAGCATTTGTCAATTTTGGGAATATTTTTCCGAGATGGCGATGGTATTGTCCATAGAAGCAGTGTAGAAGCTGGGAGCTTGATTTATAAAGGAAAGATCGCTTCGCACAGAGAGGTCGTCATTACAGGTAAGGCTGCACATCATTCATCTCTGCCGCAAAATGATCAAGTCATTGATTTAATTCGGGAGTTTTTATTCTAACAATTATATTACATAATTTTATTTTGGTAAAAATTTAGAAAGACAACAAAACAATGAAAATGACAGACATTCTTCATAGGTATTATGGCGACTTTGATCTGATAAAAGAAAAATGGAATGAAGACTATGAAGGCATTTTGATTAAGCCGAAGGATAATCAAGAATACAAAAGATGCCGTTTGGCAAAGAAAACACCTAAAAAAGAAGGCTACTTTACAGTATTTTGGAAAAAAGACCAAGACAACAAGAATATCCCTTATACAGATGAAGACTTGGGTGATGAACTGGTTATTGTCGTCATTGACGACCGTCATTGCGGTATATTTATCATTCCCAAAGAGGTGGCTATCAGTAAAAAAATTCTTTCTACAAAGGATTGTAAAGGAAAGATGGCTATGCGGTTTTATCCGTCCTGGTGCACACATTTAAATAAAACAGCTCAGGCAACACAAAAATGGCAACTGGATTATTTTCAAAAAATTAAATTAGAAGAATAAGTTTTAGTGAAACAAGACAGAGTTTAGTTTATCAATTCTGTCTTGTTTTTATTATCTGTTTTGTAGTGAAGTTAGGTCATAAAAACTGAAAATTTTTGTACATTTGACTTAATAAGGGTTAAACCCTTGATACAACTGAATTAGAAACATAAAGTACACTGTTTAAAAAATGTACTTTATTTTTGTTTTGTACATTATTTTAAGAAAGAATAATGTACAACGTTTGTGTCGATGGAGGTACTAAAGATGGAATAGTAAATGTATATTTTGAAAGAAAAGGATGAGTATGGGTGAGATATTTATAGAATTAGAGAATGGTAATTGACTAATAGTCCCAAATTGTTTTGTAATCGCAATAAACCCAGTCACTGATACCAGAGAGTGCTAAAAATGACTTGTTTTTATTATTTTCTTAGTGGAAAAAATTTTAGAATATATATTATGGTGTACTAATATGTCCTTTTAGTCATTTTATTTTTGTGATATAATAATTAAGTTAGGAGGGCTGCTTATGGTTGAATTCACTCTTGAACCTTTCGCTAATGATACTTTTCGACTGTTAAAGTCTCTGAAGGAGAATCAAGTCGAAGTGAAAGGCGATTATTATATCTCCCTATCTCAACAAGAGATAGCTGACATCAACCACATGTCAAAACTAAAAACAAATAGATTATTGCGTGATTTGATTGAGGGAGAGTATGTTTGTCCTTATCAAAACAAACGTGGTAAGTATGCAATTACTGAAAAAGGTCAAAAAGTTTTACACCTAATTCAGAAAAAAAACGCTTGACAAAGGAGAGAATGATGGTACAATCATTAGACAAGACAAGACAAGACAAGACAAGACAAGACAAGACAAGACAAGACAAGACAAGACAAGACAAGACAAGACAAGACAAGACAAGACAAGACAAGTAATTAAGGTTATTTCTTTAACCTCTTTTTATGCTATTAAAAGAAGAACAGAATTGACTACTAAGTGTGTTAGTTCTGTTTTTTGTGTTTAAAGGGAGGTTTATTGTGGAAATTAAAGATATTCTTAAAAATGGCGAATATGATTTGCTGACAAATTTTTCAAAAGAAGAATTTAAATGGTTGAATGATAGAATTAAAATTCGTAAAGATGGTAAAGCAGGTGTTGAGTGTATTGTTCGAGGCATGAACAGGGATAATGATTATTTTGAACTCAGACCAGAAGAGATTGTTAGACAACTGTATGCGCATAAGCTTATTGAGACTTATGGTTATCCGAAAGAATTGCTTGATTTTGAAGTTTTGACAACATTTGCAGGTCGTGAAAAAATAAGAGAAAAACGGATTGATATAGCTATTTATGAAAATAGTAAGAGGAAGAAAATTTCAACTATTATTGAAGTTAAACGACCAAATGTAACTGATGAAACCAAAATTGAAGGCGATGAATCATCAACACCGAAAGAACAAATGGCTTCATATTGTAAGCAGAATCAAGCTCAGATAGGAGTTATTGCAAACGGCGGAAGTTTGTTGAAGTTTTATAGAGCACCTGACTTTGAAAATGAATTGTCTTTATCTACATTTCCAAGCTACAAAGAAAGCATTGAGGATTGGGTCAACGGTCAAAGATTTACAATTAAACAGCTAATGATTTATGATCGTCTTAACTATGAAACTTTAAAAGAAGTTATTTCAAATGTTGAACAGCGTTTTAGCGCTAATGATTCTAGTGATAAAGCTTTTGATGAATTGTTTAAGTTAATTTTTACAAAACTTTATGACGAGAAAATGTCTGCGGATGATGCAGATGAAATTTCAAATCAAATGCGTTACGGCGATAGAACTCTTAAGGATATTGATGACAGCCATTTCCGAACTTTAGAATTTAGAGCGAAAGAACAAGAGAAAGCTGACAAAGTTTATAAGAATATCTCTGATTTGTATGAAAAAGCACAGGAAAAGTGGCCTGGTGTATTTCCGGCTGATTCAAAGTTAGAGATGCAAAAAGCAACTGTGAAATCTTGTGTGAAAGAGCTTCAAAATGTTAAATTATTTAACTCCAATTTAGAGGTGGTTGACGAAGCCTTTGAACAATTAGTAAATAAAGGGCAAAAAGGAGACATGGGGCAGTATTTCACACCACGCTATGTTATCGATATGTGTGTGAAAATGTTAAATCCATCTCCTGTCGAAAAGATGATTGATACTGCAGCAGGAAGTTGTGGCTTTCCAATGCACACTATATTTCACTCTTGGAATATCATAAATCCTAATAAAGATAATCTTTTTACAACAGCTAAGCGTACACAAAAGGAAGAAGATTATGTTAAAGAGAATGTTTTTGGTCTGGATTTTAGCGAAAAAAGTGTTCGTGTTGGGCGAATGCTAAATATTGTAGCTGGTGATGGACACACGAATGTTATCGAATTAAACACTTTAGATTATGAAAATTGGACAAAGGATTATTTGAATAATGAGCATTGGTCTGATAAATACAGTGAGGGATTTAATAAATTAAAGAAGCTCAGTAGAAATCCTAAAGCAACCAGTGACAAAAACGGTTCAAAGAATTTGACTTTGATATTGTAATGGCCAACCCACCATTTGCAGGTAAACTCACTAATAAAGAACAACTTGGACAATATTTATTGGGGCGGAAAGAAGGAAACGAAAAGGCAGATTTACAAAATACTGTTGGGAGAGATGTTTTGTTTATCGAAAGAAATATTGATTTCTTAAAACCAGGTGGTCGAATGGCTGTTGTTTTACCACAGGGACGATTCAACAATTCTGACGAAAAATATATCCGTAATTATATTTTAGAGCGTTGTCGTCTTCTAGGAGTAGTGGGGTTACATAGCTATGTATTTAAGCCACATACTAGTACAAAAACAAGTGTATTATTTGTTCAGAAGTGGACTGATGACATGTGTGGCTATCCTAATATTTGCCCTAAACCACAAGTAGATGAGAATGGAAATATGGATTATCCTATTTTCTTTGCGACTATGCAAGAACCAAGTAAAAACGGTTCAGGAGATAAGATTTATGTATCTGAAAACTATGTTACCTGGACTTTTTATGAATATGAGACAGTCAATGTTATCACTCGAAAAAGTGATGGTGCTACTATTTCAGAAAAAGAATTTGAAATAGAGAGTAGCAAGAAGACTTTTAGGAAATCTCACTATAAAATTCAGCTAGAGACTAGGGTTAGTAAAGTAGAAAAAACCAACAAGGATGGTGAAACACGGTTCATAAGAGATTTGTTTGTAGAAGAATATGGTGACCTTAATAATCATAGGCATTGGCAGTTGGAAAATGTTGAATTTATTATTAAGCAAAATAAAAAATCTGATGAGAAGTCCGACAGACTTTCGATTGAGGAGTATTTGGCGCTAGATTCATCTGAAAAAGAAGATTACAAGAAGTCTGCTATTCTTGGGAAAAATAACAATCAACCTATTTCATACGATGAGTATAATAAACTCTCTAGCGAATGGAAGAAATATTATAAAGTTTCAGAAGAAATCATTGAGTTTACAGAACGCATTAAAGATACACATGGACATATTTTCGTAAAACATGACCTTTTTAATCACGACCCAGACTTAGAAAATAAAAACCCATACAACATTTACTCACAAGACGGTATTGCAGAAGCCTTTTTGGAATTTGCAAGACAAGAAGGACTCTCTTTTGTAAAGGAGAATTGATTGTAATGGCAAAACTTAAAATAATAAACTTTCAAAAAATTTGTCGTGATGAGGATTTCCGCATTGAAGCAGAATATTGGAATTCTAACAAAAATAAATTAGCTCTAAAAGCTAGTGAAGCTATTTCTTTTTCACAATATGGCACTTCTAAAACATTAAATGAAGATAAATTGGGTTTTCCCATTTTAAGGCTTAATGAATTTGATTCCTTCTTTATTGGAGAACCTCAAAAGTATACAGACAAAATTGATAAAGAGACTTTTTCTAATCTGAAGCTCAAAAAAAATGATGTTTTAATTTGTCGAACAAACGGAAATCCAAAATATGTTGGTAGGGCTTCGATTGTTCCGAAAGATTATGACTATGGCTTTGCTTCCTATCTTTTTAGAGTTCGACCTGATTCTAAAATTATAAACTCAGCAACATTAGTCGCTTACTTAAATTCTAAATACGGGCGTGAAGAAATTGAAAAATATTCTTTGGTAAGTAATCAAGCTAATTTTAGTCCTGCAAAATTTCGGAAAATTAAGTTACCACAATTTAGTAGCATATTACAAGAAAAAATAGAAGATATTATTTTTGATTCATATAACCTTTTTAAAAACTTTCTAAAAAAAGAAATATAAAGATGCGGAAGAAATTCTATTAGATTTATTTGATTTTGATAATTTTTCTTGAAAAATATATTAAAAAAACAGTTATCAGTTAAAAAGTCTAAAGGAGGCAATGATTTTTAATCGTATAGATGCAGAATACTTCCAGCCCAAATATGATGATTTAATAAACAAGATAAAAGAAAAAGATTCTGCTTTGCTTATAGATGTTGTAGATATTCAAAAATCTGTCGAGCCTGGATCGGCATCTTATAAAGCAGAAGGTATTCCGTTCGTTCGTGTTTCTGACATCAGTAAATTTGGTATTGATGAACCTAAAATCCACTTATCTCCTGAACTATTTTCAAAGACAATTTCTCCTCAAAAAGACACTATACTTTTTTCAAAAGATGGAACTTGTGGAATAGCTTATAAGTTTATTGATAGTAATAGAATCATTACTTCAAGTGCGTTATTACATTTATCAAAAAAGGAAGATGTAAATATTGACTTAGATTACCTAACTTTAGTCTTAAACTCTCCTATTATTCAAATGCAAGCAGAAAGAGATGCTGGTGGTTCTATTATCAAGCATTGGAGTGTTACGCAAATAGAGCAAGTCGAGATTCCTATCGTTGAAGAATACATCCAACAAGATATTGGAGATAAAATTCGTTCTTCCTTTTTTTTGAGACGAATAAGCGAAAAACTGATAAAAACTGCACAAAAAGCAGTTGAAATTGCTATAGAAGAGGGGGAAGATGAAGCCCTTACATTTATAGACAAGAACTTATAATACAGCCCCACTGGACTGCATCGCTTCCATATTCTCTTCTACGAAAACTACAATCCTTGTATTTTGAAATTTTTTGATTTTTTCAAGATAATTTGAGAAAAGGAGTAAGTCCCAGGGCGGACTACTCCTTTTTGCTATATTTTACGCTACAAACAACTTTCTTATAAGCAAACTTTCTTATTGACTTCTGTTCGTCAAGCGTTTCGATAGAAAGATGAAATAGTGGTCTTGATGATCCTTTGCGTTCTCCTTGTTTAATTTAAAATAGTCCTTCTTTGATTTAAACATAAACAGAAGGATATCATCAATCAAGAAAGTCAAAGGAGTATCTAGGGCAGAGTAGTGGTAGAAATCAGACTCAAAGCGACGGTAGCTATCGCTAAAATAATCTATTTGTAATTCATTACGATGGAATTCAAGCTGATTCATACAAGATATCCTCCAGTAGCTCAATAGTAGTAATATCGTTCAGTAAAATGCGTTTATGCCCTTCAGCTGTTTTTATCAAGATATACTGAGGAGTGATAGTGGGTATTGTACCAGTATAAATCTTCAATTCATTTTTTTCCTGAGCTATAATCTGGGCATTTATCTGATTGAAGTATAGCTGACTAAGTAGCAGTAGTTTTTGCTCAGGTGATAGATGAGTGTGATAAGTCATCCTGTTGGTATCATCTACAAGAGCAGTTGTATGTTCGGATAAGAAAAATCCCATCCATTTCTGCATCCCTGTATCTTGATACTCTCTAGCTGACTGAAATGGTAGATAGGAACGATCAATCATAGTTTTAATCTACGCCGTCGGCAGAGTGTCCACCGACAAGTTTACTCCTTTCAATATTACGGGAACCTTCCATCAGGACGGTTCCTTTTTGAATGGCTAAAAAGCCATATTTTTCTCGTATAGCGTCTACAGCAACTTGTAGCTTCTCTTCTTTCTCTAATGCCTCTACATCATCAAATAGAGAGAGCAATGTATAGTTTTCGTCCACAAAGCCACCATAAGATACTCCAATCTGTCTAATAGCTCCTGAGGTGTATTTACTCCTAAAGAGTTTCAGAACATGGTCAACCATCGTTTTAGGGAGACTAGCGGGCTCTATCTTCATTTGTGCATTGATGGAACTTTCATCTCCATCTTAGAGTAGGAGATGTGAATAGAAACGACTGTTGCCTTTTTATGAGCATTCCTCAGGCGAAGAGCCACTTTTTCAGCCATTTCTGCAAGGGCGATTTCAATTTCCCGCCTATTGTGATAGTCACGAGGCAGTATCTGAGAATTACCTAGTCCATGAGATTTAGGTTTATAGGGGGTGTGGACATTGCTTTCATCCACACCATTTGCATGGAACCAAAGCTGAACACCCACCTTACCAAATTCCTCTTTAAGCAGGTCAGGATTGCTATTCGCAAGCTCTTTTACAGAAGTGATGCCTAGCCTTCTCAGTCTCTTTTCCGTCCGACTTCCAATTCCCCAAAAGTCAGTGAGGTTGGAAATAGACCATACTTTTGTTTCAATATCTCCATAGGACCAATTCGCTCGCATTGTCACGGTCTTTTTAGCCTCGTTGTCAAGGGCTAGCTTTGCAAGTAAGGGATTGGCATTACTCATACCTATAGTGGAAATAATGCCTGTCTGTCTCCAAATTTCACGCTGTATCAGTGCTGATAGATTATCCAACTTATCCTTACGAGACAATGAATGATTAGGTATAAAGTAGTTCAAAGAGCTGCTCAAGTCAATAAACCCCTCATCTATGGAATAGGGAAGGATGTCAGACGGTGATGCGAAGTTTTGAAAGATATGTTGGATTTCGATATTCTTCTCAATGTACAGCTCCATCCTTGGTGGAACAATGAGGGTTCTTCTTGCCCAATTCTCGATAAAGATTTGTATTGGGGAGTAACCTCTATCCCTTGTTTCCAGGCATTCTGGTAATTGAACTTTCTCGTCTTGATATCAAAAGGGAGGTCATAGGAGCGTCCAACATTACTTTTTCCAAAAACCTTCTTAAACACAGGAGAAGCTGCAAGTATAAGCCCAGCACTGTTGTCTGCTCGGCTCATAACACATAGAGAGGTTCGAAGAGGATTCAACCCCCTTGCGACACACTCCACACTTGCATAAAAGGATTTCATGTCTATAAAGGCAATGTCCGATTGTGGTTCCCTAGAATAGTCAATGTATCCCATAAAAATTTCCTTTACTGCTCAATCGGTGTGAAGTGTCCCACAATCTTTCCAATAATGCGAGGGTTTTCTTCATAAGGTGCAAATATATCATCGTAGTTCTCGTTGATAGAAACTAGACGGAGATAAGTCTTGTGTCGGTACACTTTTTTCACGTAAGTTTGTTCATTAAACTCAACAGCGTAAATATCTCCATCATCTAGGTTAGTGGATTGCTTAATCAAGACCACATCTCCATTTGGCAGTTCTGGCTCCATTGAGTCTCCAACAACCCAGGAGGCAAAATCATGAGAGATATTTTCTGTTGAGTAGGTAAGAGTATAATCTCCATCATTGAAGTAGGAGTAGCCTGTTCCAGCTGATAGACCTTCGTAAGTTTTGTAACTATATAGGTCAACGATATTATCATCATCTGAATTTTGTTGTTCCAGTAATTCGGATGAGTAGTTTACAACCTTGTGCTGGTTTGACTTGTTCAAACGGCTGTAGATACGAATAATTTCTCCGTGTTCAGTGAAGTAGTCGGTATCCACTTCTAGAACCTTCGCCAATTCATTGAGATTATCGAGGGTAGGGAAGGATTTTCCATTTTCCCAATTAGATACCGCTACTTTAGAAATGTTAAGAAGTGAGCCGAGTTTTTCTTGGCTCATTTTTTTCTCTTTGCGAAGTGCTTTTAAACATTGACCTGAAAACATAATAAACCTCTTTTTTAAAACATTTTGTTAATTAACTTTTTTTGATTTACTATAGTTGTTAACTTTTTACTTTACAAATATTTTATCAAAAAGTTATAATATACGCAATAAATAAACCATATAATTAACAACAAGGAGCGGTTATGAAATTTGTTAGCTATAAGCATTCCTTAATCTTAGGTGATAATCACATTGTGACCAAGCAATTTATCGTCATCAAATCCTCTGACGGTAGCTTGCACTTTACAAATTTTCATCGCTATGTAAAGTCATCCTCGAAGATTAAATCAATTACTGATGATGGAAATAAGCGATTTCTTATGTCATCAAATTTCTCAATTATGCCTTTGGTGAAAAAGGGATTACTAGCTTAGATCATCTAACTCTTGATATGGTCAAAGATTTTCTGATGAATTATGGCTTAGGAACTCTTCCAGGAGACTCTAAACACCGAAAGAAATCTACGGTTAAAATTTGTATCAATACCGTACTTGATTTTCTAACCCTTTACCTTAAGGAACGCAAAGGCAAAGCAATTTTATGTCCTAGTGATCTTTATGAAATAACCACCTTCACTAATAAACGAGGGAGATTGATTAAGCGAAAAGAACCTAAATTTGATATTTATGTGGATGATAGTCAGACCGAACAATCTATTTTTAGAGATATGCCAAATGTGGCCTTTGAAATGTTGTTTGCCCACATTGCAGAATATCACAAAGACTTACTCATGGTGGTAGCACTGGGAGCTTTTGTGGGCTTACGACCATCTGAGGCTTGTAATGTTAGGCGAGAGGATAGTCCGCTAGGAGCAGGTATTTTGTTTCACCAAAGTGAAGACGAGACCTTCAAGGTAGAGATTGATCTACGAAAAGAAATGTCTTTGAGAAGTGATTTAAGACCCACAGGACGAATCAAGAAAGAACGGATGCAAGCAGTGCCTTATATCTTCCTTGAGATATTTTTAGAAGTATATAACGACTATATGACCTATCTGGAGGGTAAGAAATATGAGAAAGATTATGGACCTCTGAATCTAAACAAACGAGGGAAAGCTCTTACCTATGATGTCTATTATCAACGCTTTAGTCGCATTATTCGAGACGAGATGATTCCACTTTACTTGAAATCAGATAATGCAGAAGTGGTGTTTTTTGGTCAGCTCTTGCAAGAACACAATATCTCCCCCCATATCTTCAGGCATTGGTACACGACCCAGTTAGTTCTATCCGGCGTGTCAGAAATTAGTGAATTAATGTCAGCAAGAGGAGACAAGTCGCCAGATAGTGCCTGGGTTTATTTGCAGAACAAAGGTGAAATCGCTAAACAATATGAACAGGTCAATAATGGCGTATTTGACTACATGAGCTGGAGAGCAGATGATATATTTGGCAAAGGAGGAAAAGCATGAGCGTTTTCGTAAAAGATGTTCTGGAGAAAGTGCTGATTGACCTAGACAAAGATACTCCAGCAACTAGAGAAAAGGTCAGCCAGTTTCTTTTAGACAATACTTGGTTCGGGCTTTCCATCGATAGGAGTAATTTTACCGTTTCAGAGGCAGATGCTGACGTTTTAAAAGATAAACTGGAGTGCTACCTATCTGCACAATCAGGATTAAAGTCTATATCAGGCATTTTTAAGCAAAGATACTCGGCTACACAGGAGTATTTCAAAGAGTATGTGAAGCTTAATAATTTAGATGAAGCCAGCCAGTTTTATCTACAGGATTTTCTAGCCTATTATCTATCTAAGGATCTATTCTTGTACAACGATAAAGAGTTGGAGAAACTGATTGAGTTGGCCACAGAAACTCTCAGCAAAAGCAATGGCGACGACTGTATTGCTTTTGCCTCTTGGCTTTTGCAAAAAGGAGTGACTCGCTATCGCAATACTTATGAGATGACCAGTCGTTATACCTTGGAAGATAAAAATGGTGCTTATGAACTGAATGATTACCTGAAATTGATGTTTTATCTCTTTAACGACAACTATATACAAGAAAATGAGATGTTAGCTCAAGCGGCTTCCTCTAAAGACTATGCAGATACATGGCTATACCTAGCCCTCCATTTCATTTGTGCCCTTAGAACAACTGACTTAGAAAGAATTGGACATCCACAATTACCGAGAGAGCCTGAGGAAGTGCTAGCTGCTGTCAAAGAGGGGACCTGGGATACTAGCGAGGCAAGAAACGCTTCTTAGCATTACGACCCGTTTAACCTATCTCAATATCACACCTACCAAAACACAAAGAGCTTCAAATGTCAGTCAGTTAAAGTTTCATGTACCAGAAAGCTGTCAGGTGTTAATAGGAACTCTTTTAGCCGTTTGTGAGGCTCACTATCATCTTTTCGAAGAAAATGGTATAGATGGCCCACTCATTCGTAAAATTACTGATTATGAGCGGATTAGCCGATACATGGGAGATGAGATTGGATCATTCTTTTTGGAGAGAGACTTTAGCAGTCGATCAGCTAATAAATCCTATCTACAGGCCGTAGCTATGCTAGCTGATGATGTCTTAAATGAAAAATCCGAACTTAATATCAAAGGTTACTTCTTAGCAGCCTTGGCTAGAAGCCACAAGGGATCTTACGATGAGTTTGCTCAAACTACCACAGCCTACCTCAAAGATGCTCAATTAGGTCAATTACAGCCCGAAATGGTAGCTAAGGAACTTTTTGAACGAGGGGTTTTATCAATGGTGCCGTCTATGCTTTTAACCATTGTAACGAGAGGCAAATACAAAGAGTTGAGCCCTAATCAGCAAACCCAAATGATTAAAGAATTGGACCTATCTCCTGCTGAGATTGAAAAAACCTTGGAACTCAGCGTCCGAGCAGATACCAGGTCTCAGAAGGCTCTACAAGTTGTTGTGGAAGAACAAATGAGACCCAACCAACTTCTAACGGTTTGTCATTGCATCGGAAATGGCGAGGCTTTTTCAAAGCAAGCTGAGAGTATGTGTCTCTTATCGGCTCTAGGAAGATTTTGTCCTTATGATGATAGAAAGCACTGTGTAGGCTGTACCTACGAGTTACAGACAACATCAACTTTGTTACTCTTAATCGGAGAGTTTAATCGGCTGAATAGACAATATGGGGAAGTGCAGAATGACTTGGAGAAAGGGAAAATTCGTGCTATTTTGGAGCACCAGTTGAAGCCCTGTTTAACAGAAATGCTACAAGCCTTGTCTGACCAGTATGGAGAAGAGGTCCTAAACGACTACGAAGAGATTATAAAGGAGCTAGTCAGTTGAACCATCAAGCTAAATTATTTCGAACCATTAAAACGTTTGCGGATTTTGATGATGTCATGGTACATCGGGCAAAGGACTACTTTCATGACTATGCCGAAAAGGGTATTATCTTAACCCCTGATTTTGATGCCCCCAAATGGCAGACAACGAACGAATATGCCAATATCAGTTTTCTCTTTAACATCAATCGGTTTCAATATAAGAGAGTTTATGAATCCTTGTTTGGCATAGAGTACGAGACCTTTGTGGACTACCTAAAAAGCTTTATTGTCTTATCAATGGATCAACATGTGCTGATATCCCTGCAAAGTTTTTTGCGCGACATCAAACGACTGGTCAAAGAGACTAAGCAGAATATCATAGAAGATGTCTATGATATTAAAATTACGTCCCCAACCCTCTGCATTGACTTTTTCTCTAGCTTGCCTTGTTATGAAACACTTATCATGAACCAGTTTCTGGAGCAGCTAGATAATTTGATTACCATCCAGTACGAGCTGAAGCCACGCCAACAACGGCAACTAGCTCAGTTTCAGTCTTATTTTGCTTTCAACGATATTTTGAAGGATTACTGGGAGCAGCAACTACCTGATGAAGAACGACTATTTTATTACCCTTTGTACCTCTGGTGGCAAATTACAGCTGTGGTCCCCTTACGTCCTCGGGAGTTCTTGTTGACCCAGAGAGATTGTTTGTTTGAAAAGAATGGAAAATACTACCTGACCTTACGACGGAACAATCTCAAAGGGAAGGAAAAAGGTGTCTCGCACAAGATAGCAGAAGACTATTACTTGACTACCTATGAAATTCCTGAAAAGTTAGCTTAATCATCAAGCACTATTTGGGTTTGACCAAAGACTTAGCTTCAACAAAACTGGATACCCTCTTTGTGACGGATACTCACTATAAACGGTGGGAGAGGAAAACAGGGATAAACAACCGTTTTTTGACCTATACCAATCTGAATACCATTCTCAAATACTTTTTCAATGAGGTCGTCTCTGAGCGATATGGCTATCAAGTTCACTACCTCAATCCGCCTAGTCGTTTGAAGGACAATGAAATTAATTTCATCCACATTGGTGATACACGCCATGTCGCCATGATTAACCTGATTGCTGAAGGTAGTAGTCCAGTGACAGCTATGCTTCTTGCTGGACATGATAATGTTACAACCTCCTCGCACTATTTCTCTAACCTTAGCCAATTCATCGAATGTCGGAGTTATCAAGTCTATCGTAAGCTCACCAGTTCACAAACCACCTACGAGATTAGCAAAGCTCAACGCAAGTATACTGTTGGAAAAGCCTATGTACAATTAGATAACAAAGGACGGTGTTATTCTCCTCTCTACGCAATTGGAGACTTCTCGGACTGTTTGAAGGTCATCAGCAATCATGCAGAGTTGGGAGCTTGTACTAGTTGTCCCTTTTATCGAAAAGTTGGGAAAGATTACTTCACGATGGATAAGACCTTTAAAAAATCTATCGATCAGGAAGCCTTACTAGTAGATCAAACTATTAAGCGAGTGCGACAAGGTAAAGGACATATAGAGGACATCGGGGAAGCCCTATTAAAACTGAGTGCTGTTAGTCACTCATATCAAGAATATTTAACCGCAAAACAAGCTAATGAGGAGGAAAAATATGGCAAGGAAGAAGTTCATATCTGACGAAGAATTGATTGAGATGTTTGATCATTATTTAGAGAAGAAGTGTAACAGCAACATCAATCTTTTTAAACTACCTCAGTTCGGTGAACACTTAAGAACAAATGGGTATTCGAAGGTTGCAGATACTACCATCAGACGGAACGTTGCATTCAGAGGTCTGTTGGCGGATTTAAAAGCGAAGAGTAATGACGAAGATTTCCAAACTATTATTACCTACAAAACCTTAGATGTCGAAAACTTTATAAGGACTAACCGTACTCCAAGAGCCATGAAAGCAACATTGATGGAATTAAATCGCCACTACAAACGAATTGTAGAAGTTGCTTTGCAATTTAAAGATGAGGCAGACAATCTAAGAGAAATAAACAAGAAACTAGAGTTAAAGACTGAAAAGGCAGAAAATGATGAAAAAGAGAGGAAAGAGCTCCAGGCTGAAGTAGTGAAGCTACGGTCTATTCTGAAAACATCTGTCTATCCTGAAATTGCAAAAGAACTGCTCAAGGAAGAAGGATTGTTAAAATCTGACACCAAAGTCATCACAGACGAGTTTTTAGCAAGTCAGATTATTACAGCTGACACAGAGATTGATTTCAGCAAAGAAACGATAAGTCAGTCAGGAAGCCAAAGTAAGGTTGTTAATATTAAAAATATGTTGGATAACGCCACAAAGTACTAAGAAGGAAGACAAACCCATGGTTCAATCAATTAAGGAAGTTCCCGAGTTGCTGATGTACTGGGACTTTGAGCGAAATAAATTGGATATCGAATTAACAAAAGCCACGAGTGTTCAATATGCTCATTGGCTTTGTTCACACTGTTCTTATAGTTGGGAGGCACGAATTAATGACGTGTTTAAAACTTGTCGTAGAAGAAAACAGTTTTGCCCTTGTTGCAAGATAGGGAAAGTTTTTAAAAAGGATAAAAATAGCATTCTTACGATGTTCCCTGATTTAATACGCTATCTTGACTTCCACCACGAGGATATAGATACGATTAAGGAAAAGTTGAGCAAGGAAAAGTTTAACTCTAAACGAGTTTTTCAGTTTAAATGCCCTACGTGCCAAGTTATCTGGAGGGGCGGCGCTATGAACCCCAAATTATTACATTCAGAAGAAGGGGAGCTCTTTCATATTGATTGTAATGAATGGTCTTATCACTATTTTTATCATGAAGTTTATCCTAATCTTACGAAAATTTACCACGACGAACTCAATCAAAAAGAGTTTAAGGATTTAAAACTAAACGAGAATGTTACCCTACATCACCATTGGAAGTGTGATACTTGTCAGCATGAATTTGAACTATCAATAGATAGGTTGTTTGCACGAATAAAAAGGACGGGATACTACTGTACAGAGTGTCATGCTTCATTCAACAAGCCAATAACAGAACAGATGATGACCCCTCCTCTTTCATTTCTGCACTCACAGCACTTGAATGAATGGTCTGCTGAGAATGAAATAGCTGAATGTCAGGTCGATACTCTTTCAAATATAGACGTAAGGTGGAATTGTACGAACTGCGAAGGCACTTATTCTTGTAAGGTTCTGGATAAGGACAATCATAGTTGTCCTTACTGCCAGGATCAGAAAATGCTAAGAGGATTCAATACACTAGAGAAAACACACCGATTTCTAAAGATTTTTGGAATGCTAAAAACACCCGTAACCTTGATGATTACTGGCACAAGTCAAATGATTTAGTAAGTTGGGTCTGCCCTTGTTGTGGTATCGAATTTGATTGTAGTCCTAAGGAAATGATTTTAAGAACTGAACTAGGCAATCGGAATTTTCAAACTTGCCCTAATTTTTGTGAGTGGGTAACTAGTATTTTCAAAAACAATGCGTTGCACAACGAACCAATTTTGGTTGAAGAGTGGAGCGAGAAAAATAAAATCCCTATTTTCCTTGCACAAACAGACATTGAGACTAAAAAATATTGGTGGTGTTGCTCTAACTGCCATGGTGAATACCTATGCTCGATTCCTAGACGGCGGGAAGTAAAAAATAGTTGCCCTTATTGTAGTAACAAAGAACCCTTAAAGGGATTAAACACGTTACTAGATCTTTATCCTGACTTGAATAGTATGTGGAATGTTGAGAATAATGTTTCTACGGAAGAAATAGTAATAGATACTAAATCTAATAAACGCTATCTTTGGCATTGTAATACATGTCATTGTAATTTCAAAGAAAAACTCAATGTTGTTTTAGAACGATATCTGAAGAGTAATCCACCTAGTACAGATAATGTTTGTCCAAATTGCACAGATCGGATAATTCCTGCAGTTCAAAATAATCTAAAAGAAACGCATCCACATCTAATGAGCGAATGGGATTATTTAAACAATATACTGCTTGCTAATCCGGAAAGAGTAACAGGTAAAAGTCAAATTAGAGTTTGGTGGAAGTGCCAAAACAATCCTAATCATAGATACAAAAAAATGATCAGGAAAAGAGTTCTATTTGAAAAACGTAGCATGGAACCTTGCATTATTTGTAAAGGTCGTAGACGTAAACGAGAGCATTTTGTTCCATTTAAGTAAAAATCCTATCTATCATGACTGGCATTTTATGATGCAGAGAATTGTGATAACAAAATTTTAAAGGAAGTTCACACACGAGGTTTATTTGATTTATCGAACTTATTTTCACAAAATGTACAAATGAAAAAAATTCAGTTTTCACTTTAATAATGTTCATTTTTAGTGGAAGTTTTGGTTTTAAAAAAATTCAGTTTACCGTGAAATAGAGTACATTTTTTCAATTTTTGTGCATTGACAGTCAAAAATATAATTCAAGAAACCTGATTCTGCAGCATTCTTATTTATTTATTCCCCACTTATTTGTCCATAAAAAATGACAAATAAGTGGGGAATTTGTGCATTATTGACAAAAAAGTTGATAATTTATGCACTGAAAAACCTTAGCTTTATAAATAGTTGATAATTATTGCTCTAAGTGTTATATTGATTTTAGAAAGCGTTTCCTTTTATATAAGCGAGGGTTTGTTTATGTTAGATATTAAACCAGTGAAACCAAAATTTTCAGCAACAAGATCATATGGAAACAATAGATATATTGTTTACAGCCCTAAACTTGGAAGAGAAGTTATTCTTTATAGCAATCTGGAGTATTATTGCTTTTTAATATTGGAGTTTGATAGCAATGTATCTTTTTACTGTGAGCAACCTGACTTACATATTGCCCGATTTATTAATCAGAAGAGTAAGAAGTCCGTTGTGGATTTCATAAAGGAAGATAAAAATGGTATAACCATCATTGAATGTAAACATAGTTCAGATTTAGAAAAAACAAAAGTAATAGAACAGATACAGGTTCAGAAAGAGTGGGCTATTTTAAAACAGTATTCGTATGAAATTTTCACAGAAAAAACAATACACGATAAACAAACGATGTTGGCAAATTTCAAAAAACTACACACTGCTTTATTACAATATTCAATAGACGAGCAGGCAACCAAGAACGGTGTAATCATCCTTTTAAAGGAGCTGGGGACATTATCGATAAAAAAACTAATAGCTTGCTGTCCTAACACCTCGGAAAAAAATATCTTGCCAATACTATCTTTCTTATATCACACTGGTAAGATATCAATAGAAATAACGAAGTCCGAACTTAACTTAGAGACCGAGGTGAGTTGCTGTGAGAGATAAATTGAAACAGTTTAATGTTCCGGAAGAATACCTTAACACAGACGCGTGGGAACCTGTAGAGATATCAAATCTGTCTGATAGTGAGAAGGAGATATTTTTGCGCAAGAAAAATGCTATCGATCTATATTTGTCCACTAGTCTCACTATTAAAACAATATCTGATGAAACCAACATGTCAGCAAGTAATATCTATCGTTTGGTAGAGCGCTGTCTGACACAAAATGGCGATGGATACATCTATGGTTACTCAGCTCTCTTACCCTATACCAGAATCAATAGTAATCGATACAACAAATTCAAAGAATTTATTATACAATATCCTGTTCTGAATGAACTAGTTATCAAAAGATTTAAGCTACATAAATTTAATCAAATTTCTAATTTACAAACTATTCACCGTTCTTTTTTAAGGTGGTGCTATAAAAATAATATCACTGACAATGAATATCCATTTACATTGTCAGATAGGGGATACAAAGCTTTATTGAGATATTATAAGGAATGGTCAGATATTCAAGATAGGTTAAAAGCATTATCTCAAACTACTCGTTTAACTCTTGAGCAACTTCCTACTTCGTGTGGACTTCCTCTATCTGAAGTAGAAGTAGACGGACATCGAATTGACGCTTACTTCATTACTGAATTTCAGACTCCTTCAGGAACTTGGAGAGAGGCAATCATTGAGCGTCCATGGATTTTGTGTGCTATAGATCGTTCTACACGATGCATCTTAGGATATGAGTTGGTTTTAAAACCAGAGTACGATTCGCTTGATTTAATTTCATGTATTGAAAATAGTATTATTCCGACTAATCGTTTTTCTTCTGAAAAAGACGATAAACCAAAAGCCTTTCCAAATCAAATATTTTCAGATATTGAATATGCACTTTTTGATGAGCTTCATTTAGATAATGCTAAAGCTCATCTAAGCGACTCATTTTTGAATACTCTTGTTAATAAACTTGGAATTAAAGTTTGTTATGGGAAGGTAGCAGAACCGACACGACGTGGAATTATTGAACGCTTTTTTAAAACTTTGGAAGAAAACAGTTTCCACACTCTGCCTTCAACAACCGGATCTTCACCAAAAGATCCTAGGCGTCACTCTCCTGAAATGCAGGCTCAAAAATATCGTATTTCTGTTGAAGACTTGGAAAATATCACATTCTTAACGATATTACACTATAATAATACTCCTCATAGTTCACTCTATGGTAATTCTCCCTTAGAGGATTTTAGACAAAAAAAAATAAATAAGTTATTTACTTATCTTCCAATTCCATTAAGGGACGGTTCTGAACTCCATACTGCTAAATATTCAAGAAAAGTAGTAGCTAATGGTGACAACTATCTCCATCTTAATTTTGCTGGAGCCAAATATACCAGTTCAAAACTAGCCAATGACAAGTCAATACTAGGACAAACATTACTTCTTCAAATAAATTTAAAAGATGCTCGCGTCATTAAAGCATTTTATTCAAAAGGAAACTATTACGATGATTTATTCGTAGAGAAAAAATGGCGTGGACGAAAGCACTCTTTAAAAGAGAGGAGAATCATCACAAAATTAGCTCGAGAAGGCCATTTTTCACAACTCAATCAATCTAACATTTTAGAAAGCTATGATAACTATCTTTTTAATAAGCCAACCGTTGATAAAAAAACTGCTTCAAAAATCGCTGAACATCTAAAGGAAACTGCACCCCCTTTAGAGCTCAAACAACAAGTAAAAAAATCTGATAATATGAGTGGAGAGAAAGAAATTGACAGCCTTAGAGCATATCGGAAATTAAGAGGAACGCCGATAGAAATAAAAGGTCTTAATTTATAGAAAAGAGGCTAATAATTATGGTTGTAGAGCATCCTATTGAGACAGGTAATTATTTGATTCCTACACCCCAAATCCAAGAACTAACAAACACAATACAATGGTGGCTGGAGAATCGAATCACTGGAGCCATCATTTATGGAAAACCTAGAGTTGGAAAGACAAGTGCTCTGAAGCTAATCAGCGAATCGCTTTTTAAAGCTAATTATAACATTCCTTGTTTTTATGTATCAGCAATTCGTGAGATAAAACCATCAGAATCATCATTTTACACAACTCTTTTAAAGGCAGTCAGCCATCCTAAACCCAATAATCGTAATAAAGCAGCTAAAAGGATACAATTACTCGACTATCTTATACTAGTAGCTAGAGAAAGTCAGCAAAGTAGATTAGTTCTAATTATTGATGAGGCTCAAAATCTAACAGAATACCATTATGATTGGCTGATTGGCATTTACAATGAACTATATCATAGAGAAATCCAGATGATTACCCTTTTGATTGGTCAAGAACAACTCAACACGCAAAAACAAAGTTTCCTGGAGATGGGAATGACACAAATAGTGGGACGTTTTATGGTTGATTCAGTATCTTTCTATGGTATAAAAACAAAGGACGAAATAACAGATATACTGAGTGCATTTGATTCCAAAATTGAATTCCCAGCAGGATCAGGAGTATCTTATACAAACTACTATTTCAAGTCAGGTTTAAAGCTAGCGAACTACAGTGATAATCTATTTACTGCTTTAAAAAATATCAATTTGGCTTATTCAATTGGAAACGATGAGATCCCCTTATATAGTTTTATCCCCATTGTTCGCGAAGCCTTACTGCAATGTGGAGATTATGGACGTGCATTACAAGAATTATCTATTGACACTTGGGAAGAGGTCATTAAATCAACAATGTATATCACATGGATGAAGACACTATGATTATTGGAGAAAAATATTTACAAATAGACTCACATTTAAGTAATTGGTGCGTTTTAGAAAGATATAAAAGACTATTTCACATTACAGGTGATTTACAAGAAATTTGAAGAAACTTATTCTATTGACCTTAATAACCGTAGAAAACAACTATCAGAGGAACTGTTTAAGGATTTCATTTACGGAGTTCCTTATTATAAGAGTTTGAGATTCTGTCCTGTATGTATCTCTCAAGGAATACATTTGTATGAGCATCAAGCGATGGTGCATCAACACTGCGTGTTACATCCTGATGTAGAACTACAAGTTACGTGTTCAAGCTGCCAGAAGTCAATAAATCTTTACCAAAGCCCCTATAGAATGCACATTCCAGCTTTCTCCTGCACTTGCGGCCATAAATTTTTAAAATACGATGACTTAAATGACCTATTAAACTTTTGGGAAAAAGAATTCCCCATTGATAGGAGTAGTAGCTATTTTAAAACTTCTCATTATAAGCATTATCCTGATTATTTCGAACAAGTTGATCAGCATTCTCTAACTCAGCTTTATAAAGGGAACTATGACTTCAATTTCAAACAAACTATAGAAGTACCATTTGGAGTGGTAAAACGAGGAACATTTAAAACACGTCGTGATATCGTCAATAGATCATTTAATAACTTTTTATCAAGAGCTTTATATTTGTTTCCGAGACAAGTCATTTGTCAATTTTTAGTAAACTATCTTCATCTGAGCATGAAAGCATGTTTCGGTCTAGAATTATATGGCGATGAGGCTGAATACTATTTAAAAGTACTAAGAAGATTGGACGGAGATAAAATTGATTTTCTTCCTGTAAATTATAAGCAATTGGATTGCTATAATGATTTTATTTGGAGCATGTCGACTAATTTAATATTAAGCAATGCTGTCGTACATAATTGGTTTATTTATCACTTTATTCAATACCTATGCTCAGAACAAATAAGAACAATCACCTGCAATGATGTACTTTGGAATCCATTTTTATATGATTGTCAGATTGATAAAGAAAAAAGCATCATCATTTTAGGTGTTCAATATAAATCAGAAATCACAAATAAAAGTCTATAGGTGTAAAATAGTACATAAATTACCCCAATTTTTATCAAATTTAGAGACAGTAAAGTAGGTAATTTGTGCACTGAACTAGGCAAAAATGAGTTGAAAGTGCATAAATTACCCAGATTTTTGTCAATTTTTAGAGACAGTAAAGTGGGTAATTTATGCACTGAGATCTAGGATTATCCACATTTGTGTCAATAGTTTATCTGGTTTTTTGTCTATGCACAATTTTTGGCGGAAAAAATTTTTTTAGTTAATGAATCTACCTCCCCTCTATCATCTTTCCGAAAAACTATAATTTTCTTGAAAAATATATCTAGATATGCTATACTTCTTTTATAGAAAAATTATGAGGAAGATTGAATGAAACGCGAGATTTTATTGGAACGAATTGATAAGCTGAAGCAAATCATGCCCTGGTACGTTCTAGAGTACTATCAGTCCAAGCTGGCGGTACCTTATAGTTTTACGACCTTGTATGAATATCTTAAAGAATACGATCGATTTTTTCGCTGGGTTTTAGACTCTGGTATATCTGACGCTTCAGAAATTGCTGAGATTCCTCTCTCAGTCTTGGAAAATATGACTAAGAAAGATATGGAATCCTTCATTCTTTATCTGCGAGAGCGGCCGCTTCTCAATGCCAACACGACACAAAACGGTGTTTCTCAGACAACTATCAACCGAACTCTGTCAGCTTTGTCCAGCCTATACAAATATTTGACTGAGGAAGTTGAAAACGAGCAGGGTGAGCCCTACTTCTATCGAAATGTGATGAAAAAGGTTGCTACCAAGAAGAAAAAGGAAACTCTGGCCGCTCGTGCAGAGAATATTAAGCAGAAGCTCTTTTTAGGGGATGAGACAGAAGAATTCCTCCAGTATATTGATACAGAGTACCCTAAGAAGCTCTCTAATCGCGCCCTGTCCTCTTTTAACAAGAACAAGGAACGAGATCTAGCCATCATTGCCTTGCTGCTAGCCTCTGGTGTGCGTCTGTCTGAAGCTGTTAATCTGGACCTGAAAGATATCAATCTCAAAATGATGGTCATTGAAGTGACAAGAAAGGCGGAAAAAGGGACTCTGTCAATGTTGCTGCTTTTGCCAAGCCCTATTTAGAGGAGTATCTGAATATTCGTAGCAAGCGATACAAGGCCGAAAAGACGGATACAGCCTTCTTTTTGACGGAATACCGTGGCACTCCGAATCGAATTGATGCTTCCAGTGTCGAAAAAATGGTAGCCAAGTATTCTGAGGACTTCAAGGTGCGGGTGACTCCTCACAAACTCCGCCATACGCTCGCTACACGTTTATATGATGCAACCAAATCTCAAGTTCTCGTCAGCCACCAGCTAGGACACGCCAGTACACAAGTCACTGACCTCTATACTCATATAGTCAATGATGAGCAAAAGAATGCTCTGGATAAGCTCTAGTTTACAGAATTAAAATTATGATACATGCAACAGTAAATGCTCTATGATCTTTTGTTCATAGAGCATGTTTACTTAACTTAAATAGTATTTAACCGAATCACTTCATCGGCCTTTTCCCAAATTGCTGGGTTATGCGTTGCAAGAATCATCAAGCGGTCGGGCTTTTTCAATGATAACAGTAAGTTCATAATTTCTTGTGAAGTTTCGGGATCGAGTGCTGCAGTCAGTTCATCTGCCAAAATCAAGGGAGGATCCTTGAGGATGACTTTGGCCAAAGCGATACGCTGTGCTTCCCCGCCTGATAATTCATAGATTTTTTGACCGAGTGTGAGATAATCCAATCCCACCTTTTCTAAGACTTCTGCTTCTCGCTGCTTCTTCTCTTGTTTAGTCAATTTTTGACCAATCAATCCAAGTTCTAAATTGGCAGCTACGGTCTCATTTTCAAGAAGACCAAAATTTTGAAAGAGATAGCCTAATTCATTTTTGAAAAAGTGATAAGATTTGATTTGCTTAAGCTCTTGCCCTCGGTAGCTGATGCTTCCCTTATCATAAGGTTCTAGTTTGGCTAGAATATTGAGTAGGGTTGTTTTGCCACAACCGCTATTTCCGATTAGGGAATAGACCTTTCCTGCTGCAAATTGCATATTGACATCCTGAAAGACAATCCGTTCTCCAAATGATTTTGTCAGGTGTTCTATTTTGATCATATTAGGCTCCTTTCAGAATAATGGGCAAGAAATGCTCTTCTTTATGCGAGCGGTAAAGGAGAATCAGCCATGCATTGGTCGCAAATAATAAGAGCGTGACGAGAGTGATCCACCATTCCTGTGTGAGAAAGAAAATCAGTACACTACCTAATAGCAGCATGACAATCTCTGATATGAGCATGCTTTGGTGAATTTTCAAAAAGTCCATACCCGCGATCTTCTTTAGGAATATCGGTCTTCTAAACTCTTCAAAATAGAGGAAATTCATAGTATTAAAGAGTAGAATGGAGGTCGCCATTCCGAAAATACCTCCAGCAATGGCCATGAGGTTCTCTAATTGGATGGATTGCATCATCTGCTGATAGACAGCTGCTGCATAGTCATATTGACTTACGTTTTTTTCAAGACCATTCTCAGCTACTAGCTTCTTGCTTTTTTCAAGTCCATCAAAATACAGATAAGAATTGAGTTGAGAGAAATAAGGATTGTCGTAGCCACCAAAGCTTTGAGGTCTAACAACAACCAAAATCGGATCGGTCAAGAATTGCTGATAGTTCATAGGGGTATTGTTATAAATAAAGCGTTTTTGGTTGTTAGGAAGATAGGTCACTTGTGCTTTCATGGGCAACTGGATCTTTCCTTGATCGTCTCTAGGAGTCAGATAATCTTCATAACGTTTTTTCAACTCTTCTTCTTGACCCTTCAACTTTTCAGGGAGCAAGAGTCCAAATTCTCCAGCTTGCAAGTGATTCAAGCGCTCTTTTTCCTCAGGGGAGACTGAGATCCTTTGTATATCAAGGTAATTTGGAGTGACATACAGAGTATTGGCAAGGGGATCGTAATCTGTGATTGAAAGATTTCTACCTGTTCTGGGATCATTCATGAAGCCTTTTGAATTAAAAGATACGAGCTGATGATAGACCAAGAGACCACCTTTTTTGATGCCAGACTCGATGAGCTTAGACCATTTTGCTCTGTTCTCAATTTGCGTCTCTTTGTTTGTATTCTGTGAAAAATCCTCCCGATTGACACCAATTTGAACCCAATTCGTCTCTTTAGACCAAGCCACTTTCCCCTCTTGGTAAGTCTGCCAGATAGAACCATAGATACTGACTCGATGGATAGCAAGGCCAATGAGAGCAACAGCGAGAAATTGACAGGTAAAGAGAAAAACTAAATCCTTTTTACTGGAATTTTCCCTTTTAAAAGGCTAACCAAGTGCACCGTCTGGATGCTGAATGCAAATATAAAGGACAGGAGAGCAGATACGATGAGCAAGAGCGTATTATAAATGATACTACTTGAAATAATGAAGGAATAGGCAAAGGGGGTTAATTGTAAGCAATAAATCAAAATGGATCCTAAGGCACTGGCTCCAATACATCCTAAAAGCAGCTCTCTGCTGTCTTCCATGAGAGAACGTCCAAAGAGTTGGTACCGTCTCATCCCTGCAATATAACGAATCCCTGCACTCCTCAATTCAAGTGTTTTTTGAATAATGGCCAATGCACTAAAGCTAAGAATAAAAATAACCAAGGCTAAGGATTGGGAACCGGAACCAAAAAATGCCATAAAATTCTGCAAGAGATTAGGCTTATTCATGAAAGTCTTTGAGAAACCAAGTTCGTGTAGTTTTTGATCCAACTTTTCGAGTGGTAACTTCCCTGAGAGTATATAGTAATTGGTAAGTAAGCTTTTCTTAGAAGCGACTTCTTTATCTGCTTTTTTGATGCCCTTTGGAAGCTCTCCCCTCTCCGTAGATATCATAGGAGAACTTGACCTGACCTTGCGAATCCGTTTGTTGAATCTGACGAGCGATTACACTATTGCTTTCCCTTGCTAACTGATCTAAGTTGGTTGAAAGCTCCTCATAGGTGACAGTCCTTTCTTGTTTAAGAACTCCTACTACTGGGAGACTTCGGTGGATGAGCGTATTTGGCGAAATAAAGGCAATCCAAAGAAGAAAACAAGTGACAAAAAGATTAGAAAAGAAAATAAAGACTCGTTTCATAAGATCACACTTTCTAAAGAGAGATACTTCAAGCTTTTCAAATGACTTAATCCATCTATAGTATACCATGAAAGCAATATATTAGAAACTATTTATAGGTAAAACTGAGTTCAAAAAAGAGATCCGCAAAAGCGAATCTCTCATGTCTTTATCCCACTACTGCTTCAGCGATTTCTTCACGGCTAATGCCAGCAAAGTAGCGTGTAATATCAATAGTTTCTAGAGCTTTAAGGACATCTTCGCGTTCGTATTTCACTTCACGAAGAACATCTTCTACCGCTGCAACATCTTCGATACCAAAGAAGTCACCGTAAATCTTAATGTCTTGAATTTTTGATTCAATGACATTAGCGAAGACTTCAACCTTACCGCTAGGGAATTTTGTCCCACGACGGACGTTAAATTCAGGTGATTTACCGTAGTTCCAGTCCCAAGTTCCGAACTTGGTATCCTTGATACGATTGATTTCCGCCAATTCTTCTTCTGAAAAGACGTATTCAGTCATCTCTGGGTACTCTTTTTTCATGTATTCCAATAGCAAATCGCGGAATTCTTCAACTGTGATTTTTTCTGGCAATTCATCGATAATATTGGTCACACGGGCACGGACGGATTTCACGCCTTTTGACTCAAATTTATCTTTTGAAACCTTGAGGGCGTTAGCAAGGACTGACAAATCAACGTCAAAGAGCAAGCAACCGTGGTGCATGATACGGCCATTGATATAAGCTTGGGCATTTCCGCAGAATTTCTTGCCATCAATCTCAAGGTCGTTACGGCCTGTAAACTCAGCTTTAACACCGAGTTGAGCCAAGGTGTTGATAACGGGAGTTGAGAAGCTCTTGAAGTCAAAGGCCTTGTTTTCATCTTCTTTTGAAATGATGGTGTAGTTGAGGTTGTTTAAATCATGGTAAACAGCTCCACCACCACTGATACGGCGGACTACCTCAATGCCATTTTCTCGAACATAATCACGGTTGATTTCTTCAATAGTATTCTGGTGACGACCAACAATGATAGATGGTTTATTTATCCAAAGTAGGAAGATTTGATCCTCATCCAAAAGGTGTTTAAAGGCATATTCTTCCAAGGCGATATTAAAGGCAGTGTCGTTTGAATGATTGATAATATATTTCATGATATCCCTTTATACGATAGAGACTGGAAAATACCTTTCCAGTCTAATCTATCTTCAATTTATTTTTTCTTAGGTGAATGGATGGCCATTCCTAGTACATCTGCAAATGCTTCGTACATAACTTCAGAGTAGGTTGGATGTCCGTGGATGGTCTTCAGCATTTCCTCAACAGTGATTTCCATTTCGATGATGCTTGACGCTTCGTTGATCAATTCTGCAGCTGAAGGACCAATGATGTGCACACCAAGGATTTCTCCGTATTTCTTATCGGCGATAACTTTTACGAAACCTTGAGCAGCATCAGAAGCAATCGCGCGACCGTTAGCTGCAAAGTTAAATTTACCGATGGCAACATCGTATTTCTCACGAGCTTGTTCTTCTGTGAGACCTACTGCTGCTACCTCAGGAAGAGTGTAGATAGCTGCTGGAGTCAAGTTCAATTTGGCAACAGCATGATTTCCTTTGAGGGCATTTTCAGCTGCTACTTCACCCATGCGGAAGGCTGCGTGCGCCAACATCTTAGTGCCATTGATGTCACCTGGTGCGTAGATACTTGGAACAGAAGTTTCCATATATTCGTTGACCTTGATACGGCCACGATCCAATTCAAACTCAACATCGCCAATACCTTCAAGGTCTGGAACACGACCGATTGAAAGAAGGGCTTTGCTTGCGATGATATCGTCTTTTCCTTCAACCTTGATACGAAGTTGACCATTTTCCTCGATGATTTCTTGGAGTTTTGTACCTGTCAAGATAGTCATACCTTTGCGTTCCAAAATCAAGCGAAGGTTCTTAGAAACTTCCGCATCCATAGCTGGCACGATACGGTCCATCATTTCGATAACAGTCACTTTTGAACCAAATGTCATGAAGGCTTGGCCGAGTTCGATACCGACAACGCCACCACCGATGATTACTAGGCTTTCTGGAACTTCGTTCATTTCAAGGATGTCATCGCTGGTCATGACAAGTGGAGATTCCATACCAGGGACGTTGATCTTGCTGACTTTTGAACCACCAGCAAGGATGATTTTCTTGGTTTCAAGCAATTCTGAACCATTAACTAAGACATTCTTATCTTTAGTGATGGTACCAACACCCTTATGAACAGTAACTCCGTAGCTACGAAGGAGACCAGCAACACCACCTACCAAGGTATTGACAACCTTAGACTTGGTTTCAAGGAGTTTATCCATATCAACGGTGAAGTTAGGATTTTCGATCACGATACCACGGTTTGCTGCATGACCGATGTTTTCGATGATTTCAGCGTTGTGAAGGTAGGTCTTAGTTGGGATACAGCCACGGTTCAAGCACGTTCCACCGAGTTCAGATTTCTCAACAAGGGCAACCTTACCACCGAGTTGGGCTGCTTTAATGGCTGCCACATAACCGGCAGGACCACCACCAATCACAACGATATCAAAGGCATCATCACTCTTACCGTCGTCGTTTGAAGCACTAACTGCAGGTGCAGGACTAGCTTCTGGCGCGGCAGCTCCAGCTGTTGGGATGTTCTCCCCTTCTTCACCAAGGTATCCAATGACTTCCGTTACAGGGACAGTTTCACCATCACCTTTGAGGATGGCAATCAAGTAGCCATCTTCTTCGGCTTCCAATTCCATGCTGACTTTGTCAGTCATGATTTCCAAAAGGATTTCTCCTTCTTTTACAAATTCACCGACTTTCTTATTCCATTGGACGATTTGTCCTTCTGTCATATCCACGCCGGCTTTTGGCATAATTACTTCTAAGGCCATGTCTTACTTCCTTTATCTAAAACTCTAAAATAATAATAGCTGACTTAAACCAACATTGAGATTGGGTTCTCAATCAAGGCTTTCAAGTCTTTCATAAACTTAGCACCAGCCATACCATCTACGACACGGTGGTCAATGGTTAATCCTAGACTCATAATTGGTCGGATAACAATCTCACCATTGACGACAACAGGTTTTTCAACTGTTGAACTTACACCAAGGATAGCTGAGTTCGGTTGGTTAATGATAGGACCAAAGGACTGAACACCAAACATTCCCAAGTTACTGATTGTGAATGTTGAATTTTGCAATTCACTTGGAGACAATTTGCCATCCAAGGTACGTCCAATCACATCTTTAAATGCAACTACTAACTCCGAAAGACTTAATTTCTCAGCATTATAAACAACAGGTGTCATCAAGCCATTATCCATTCCCACAGCCATAGCAAGGTTGACATAGTTGTGAGTGATAATGGTCTTGCCGTCTTCGGTCAATGAAGCGTTGATGTATGGGTGCTTCATCAGTGTCTTAACAACAGCGAGAGAAAGCAAGTCAGTAACCGTAATTTTCTTACCAGTTGCTTCCATGATTGGATCAAGAACCTTCTTACGAAGCGCCAGCATTTCTGACATATCCACATCGTAGTTGAGCGTGAAGGTCGGCGCAGTTAAGTAGGATTCAACCATACGTTGGGCAATAACCTTACGCATTGGCGTCATCGGGATACGCTCAATCTCACCATAAGGAGTGATATTGTCTGGAACTTCTTCCACTTTTTCGATCTGAGCAGGAGACTTGATGGTATCATTTTCGATATTTTCAGGAAGCAAGGCCAAAACGTCCTTCTTCATAATCTTACCACGATGACCTGTTCCTTGGATTTCCTGCCAAGCAATGTTATGTTCGAGGGCAATTCGTTTTGCAAGTGGCGAAATGCGAACCACATTTGTGTCTTTATAAGTTTCCACGTCTTCTTTGTGGACACGACCGTTTGCACCTGAGCCAGAAACGTCGTAGAGGTTGATCCCTAGATCATCCGCTAACTTTCTAGCCGCAGGAGTCGCTCTTAGCTTGTCATCAGCCATGACCTCTCCAATTCTATTTATGATACAAAGGGCGTTTAAAAGCGATCGAAAAATAGGAAATCAACGCAGACTTCGATGAAGTCAAGGAGATTTATCTTTTTTCCGAGCTTTTAGCCCGTGTTCTAATCTAAGATATTAAGGACGAAGAGGGCAAGGAAAAAATAGGAGATTGACGATGTGTTCGATGAACACAAGGAAATCTATCTTTTTTTCGCAGACCTCCGTCCGAATTCAATTACATGATACAAAGGGCATTAAAAGCGATTGAAAAATAGGAAATCGAAACTGGCTTCGATGAAACCAAGGTAAATTATCTTTTTTCTGAGCTCTTAGCCCACACTAAATATAAACATTAAAAGTACTTATTAGACCCTCTACACAAGATTAGATTACATAAAATAATCTATGTTATCTAATCCATGAGAAAGCCTTTTCTTTATTATACCTTATTCTTTATGATATGTCTTCCGAATAGCGTCTTTGATGCTTTCAACAGTCGGAATCATTGCATTTTCCAAGTTTTGTGCATATGGCATTGGTACATCTTCTCCAGCACAACGGCGGATTGGTGCATCTAGATAATCAAAAGCTTCAGACTCAGAAATAATCGCTGAAATTTCACCAATGAAACCGCTAGTTTTGTGGGCATCGTTGACGAGAACAACCTTACCAGTCTTTTTAACAGAGTTGATGATAATTTCTTTATCAAGTGGCACCAATGTACGTGGGTCAACGACTTCTACAGAGATACCTTCTTCTGCCAATTCTTCAGCCGCCTGCATGACACGGCGCAGCATTTTTCCGTAGGTAACAACTGTTACATCTGTACCTTCTTTTTTGATTTCGCCAACGCCAAGCGGAATCGTGTAGTCTGGATCAACCGGCACTTCCCCTTTTTGGTTAAATTCTGACTTGTACTCAAGAATGATGACTGGGTTGTTATCACGGATAGAAGACTTGAGCAATCCTTTCATATCCGCAGGTGTACCTGGTGCTACAACCTTAAGTCCAGGGATATGCGTAAACCAAGACTCTAGAGATTGCGAGTGCTGAGCTGCAGAACCTACTCCATTACCAGCCGCACAGCGAATGGTCATCGGAACTTGCCCTTTACCACCAAACATATAACGCGTTTTAGCCGCTTGGTTGACGATATTATCCATAGCAATTACAGCGAAGTCCATGAAGGTCATATCAACAATCGGGCGAAGTCCTGTCATGGCTGCTCCTGCTGCTGCTCCAGAAATCGCTGCTTCTGAAATCGGACAGTCGCGTACACGCTCAGGTCCAAATTCTTCCAGCATACCAACAGATGTTCCGAAATCTCCACCGAAAACTCCGACATCCTCTCCCATCAAGAGTACATTTTCATCGCGACGCATTTCCTCAGACATAGCGAGGATAATGGTGTCACGAAATGACATTGTTTTAGTTTCCATTTTCTTTTTTCTCCTCTCTTTAGTCTGCGTAAATATCTTCAAAAGCAGATTCAAGCGGTGGGAATGGGCTTTCTTCTGCAAACTTGACAGATGCTTCTACCGCTTCTTTGACACTAGCTTGAATAGCTTCTAGCTCCTCCTCGCTTGCAATGTCATTTTCTAGCAAGTAGTTGCGAAGATTTTCAATGGGATCTTTTTTCTTCCATTCGTCTACTTCTTCACGAGTACGGTATTTACCCGGATCAGAAGATGAATGTCCTAACCAACGATAGGTTACACTTTCGATCAAGACTGGTCCTTTACCACTACGAACGTGCTCAACAGCCTTTTGGAAGCCTTCATAGACATCCAGAACATTATTTCCATCTTCGATGAACATGCCTGGGATTCCATATGCAGCGCTACGTTGATGGATATGTTCTACATTGGTCATTTTCTTGATATCCGCAGAGATTCCATAACCATTGTTAATGCAGTAGAAAATAACTGGGAGATTCCAGATAGAAGCCATGTTAACTGCTTCGTGGAAAACACCTTCGTTGGTCGCACCGTCACCAAAGAAGCAGACAACAATCTTGCCTGTCTTCTGCATTTGCTGAGTAAGAGCCGCACCGACAGCAATCCCCATACCGCCACCTACGATACCATTGGCACCAAGGTTTCCAGCGTCCAGATCGGCAATATGCATAGAGCCGCCTTTCCCTTTACAAGTACCATTGTACTTACCAAGGATCTCGGCCATCATACCATTTAGGTCAATGCCCTTGGCAATGGCTTGACCATGTCCACGGTGATTAGAAGTGATTAAATCATCCGGATTCAAAGCTAACATTGCACCAACGTTGGCCGCTTCCTCACCCACTGAAAAGTGAGTCATGCCTGGAACTTTCCCTTTTTTTACAAGTTGTGCAATTTTTAAGTCCATGCGACGGATTTCTTCCATCTTACGAAACATCTCTAGTAAGAGAGATTTATCTAAGGTTGCCATTTCTTTGCCTTTCTAAAACCCCATTCAATCGTATGTACAGGCAGCTGCAACTATTTAAGTTGTACTAGGATATTATGAATATCCCAAGCGTTCTAACTGTCCTATCATTCCGAATGATACAGGGTATAAGCATTATTTATTTCTCTTCTATTCTAGCGAATATTGAAAGCACTGTCAAAGTTTTTGCTCAAATTTTTTCACAAAGAAAAATCAGCATATCCCATGGATACGCTGATTGACAAAACAAAAACAAATATTTCACAAACTATTATGTTTAGATTTTTTTGAATGGTTCAATAGATTCAAAACTAGATTCTCGTTCTATTTCCGCAACATTATTATATATGCTGAGTGGAGGTTAACTGCTGTAAGGAAACTATTTACTATAAAAGATCATTCTGCTTTCTTTCCAAAGTCAGTGATCATCTCTTCCATCTGCTCTCGACTTGGAGTGGTCAGCATGTAAAGGTAGTCACCTTGCAACTCTGCGAAGGCCGCTGGCATATCTTTTTTGACTTTAAAGTTATCATGATATTTCTCTAACAACTCCGCCTCTGAATAGGTATAATGTGAGCTTGCGCGACGAGATGTTGCCAAGCAGAATAACGGCTCCATGTCTGATTCGGGGAAAGACTCACCCACCACAATATTCGCGTATCCACGATAGAGATCAATCGAATGAGCATAGTTATAAACATCGATGGTAAAGCCACCTGCTGGACGATTATTGTATTCGATAGCTATATAATCATCGTCTTTGCGGAAAAATTCGATATGGAAAAAGCGCTCTTTCATGCCAAATGCTTGGACGATGGCTTCTCCATAAGCACGAAGTTTTGGATCCATCTCCTTGAGGACATAGTAAGAATTATCCATTTTATAAAGCATGAGGTCTAGCGGTGTGTAAGCGTAGTCAAAAGTCGTTGAAAAGACAATATTTCCCTTAGAATCAATCAGGCCATCAAATGTACAGATCTCACTAGAAGTCACAAATTTTTCAAAGAAATAGACGGTTTCCTGATCCCACTCAGCCTTGAAATGCTCGACATCTGCAGCTGTTTCAATTTTAAACGTGGCTGCAGCCCCTACCCCGTTGTCTGGTTTAGCAATCAAAGGCAGACCGATTTTTTTGACAGCTTGATCCACATCCGATAGTTTTCTGACAACCTGACCTGGAACGACTGGCACACCAGCTTTCTGGAAGAGTTTCTTCATTTCAGACTTGAATTTAGTCTTTTTCAAGTCATTTGGCTTAGCTCCAAAAACGTTAAATTGTTCCCGCAACTGGGCATCTTGCTCCAGCCAGTATTCATTGTGTGACTCAATGCGGTCAATCGGTCCATGTTTGTAGAAAAGGAAGGCTACCGCACGTTTCACTTCGTCCAGATTTTCCAAATTGTCAACACGGAAATACTCGGTCAAGGCGTTCTGGAGACCTGGGCCTAACTGCTCATAGGGTTCCTGTCCGATACCAAGCACTGTAATGCCCTTGTTAGCCAGCTCAATCGTAAACTGCTGGAAATTTTCTGGATAATAAGGTGAAATAACAATATAATTCATAGTAAGACTTCCTTTCTACTTCACATTTTAGAGATTTAACTGGCTCAAGAAATAAGGCATCTGCTTGCGCCACCAAATCCAATCATGGGACACATCATGGCCCCATTCAGCAAACCAAGCTGGAATATTTTTGTGCTCGCAGGCTTCTTTCAGTGTGTAGAACGAAGGCAGGCCATCCTGCTCCCAGTCGCCCAAACCAGTACAAACGATAATATCAGCCTGTCGATAGCGGTCAATAAACCAACCATCATTTTGATTCCATATATAGTCAGCTGGTGAGTTTTGATAAATGGCTTCGTCGTTCAAATTGTCACCGACAAAGAAACGTGCGTCATAGACACCACTGAGGGCGATTACTTTATTGAAAACATCTGGATGCTGGAGGAAGAAATTGACGGCATGATAAGCACCCATAGAGCAACCTGTCGTCATCATTGGGTCAAACCAGCCTGTCTTGTGTTTGATAAAGGGAATCGCCTCTTCAATGACATAACGCTCATAAGCACGGTGCATCTCAGCACGGTCATGGGGATGTTTCCAGTCCGCCAGCCAGCTTTCGCTATCTACGCTGCTCAAGGTGAAAAATTGTACCTTCCCTGTCTCGATGAACCAAGAGCAGGCTTCAATCATGCCGAAGTCAGCATATTCATTGTGAGAACCGCCTGACGAAGCAAAGACTACCACTGGAATGCCAGCATGACCGTAACGGTTGACATACATTTCACGGTTCAAATGACTGCTCCAATGACTTAAAAATTCTACATGCATTTTTTTCTCCTTTTTGCTTTTTTTCCTACCATTTTTCACTGATAAAGCGGAAACAGTCGGGCAGATTTTCCGCCCAGTCCACTTCATTGTGAATCGCTCCTGACTGGATTTTGATGTGGAGATTGTCCAGCTCCACACCAGCAGCAATTAGCTGCCGGTAATAACTGAGCGATGAATCAATGTAGGCTTGTTTAATATTGCCTGCCATGAGGGTCTTGTCAGTATCATCTGCTTCCTCTGTTCCAACATAGATGAAAACTCGCTGGTCAGAATGCAACTTCTGGCGTTCTATATAGCGGTCAAAGGCTTCCTGATGGAGCCAGTTGGCTGATGAAAAAACGCCCAGACAGCCGACCTGATCCTGATATTCAATCCCGATAAACTGGGTAATATTACCACCCAATGAAGAACCAATCATAGCTGTATGCTGGCGGTCAGGCTTAGTCCGATAGTTTTCGTCAATAAAAGGTTTGACGACATCCATGACGAACTCAGCGTACTCTGTGCCTTTACCACCAAATTGCATGCCCGGAATATTGGATTCTTGGAACTTCCAAGCTGAATATTCATTCATCCGACGCGGCCCATCATTGTCAATGGCTACGACTATCATTTTTCAATATCGGGATTGCGCTTAATTGTCGGAATCACTTTCCAAGAATGCCCACTGAAAGACTCCTTGCTATAGAGGACATTTTGTCCATCGTGAAAATAAACGACAGGATAGGTCTTTTTAGTATCTTGTTCATAATTTTTAGGAAGCAGCACTCGCACGCGCCGCTTTTGTTTGGTGTAAGGAACCACCAACTCATGAGTTTTCATATCAAGATAGAAATAGGATTTATTCATTTTCAGAAAACTTTCTATTTTCAAAATTTTTATTTATTATAACACAAATTAAGCAAAAAAGTTAGGAAATTCCTAACTTTTTAATGATTTTTATTAGATAATGATAGAAAAATGATAGAAAATAGATTATTTATCCAGATAAGCCTGTAAATCCTGCAAGGCACGCTCAGCAATCTTCTCATAGCGCTCTTTCTTATCTCGAATCCGAGGGCCTTCTAGCTCCTTGATGATCCCAAAATTAACGTTCATTGGCTGGAAGTGCTTGCTGTCAGCATGGGTAACATAATGTGGCAGGCTACCAATGGCCGTCGTTTCTGGAAAGACAAGAGCTTCTTCGCCCTTAAAGAGTCGAGCAGCATTGATACCAGCAACTAGACCAGAAGCCGCTGACTCGACATAGCCTTCAACTCCAGTCATTTGACCAGCAAAGAAAAGATTGGGCTGTTTCTTAGAGCGGAAAGTCTGCTCTAGCAGATTTGGAGAGTCCATGTAAGAATTGCGGTGCATGACACCGTAGCGGACAAATTCTGCATTTTCAAGACCTGGAATCATCTGAAAGACCCGCTTTTGCTCGCCCCACTTGAGATGAGTCTGGAAGCCGACAATATTGTAAAGGCTGCCCGCTGCATTGTCCTGGCGAAGCTGCACCACAGCGTAAGGGGTTTTAAAGTCACCGTCGCGAGGCCCTTGGTAGTCATCTGGATATTCTAAACCAACCGGCTTCATCGGGCCATAAAGCATAGTTTTAATGCCTCGCTTGGCCATAACCTCAATAGGCATGCAGCCTTCAAAGTATTTTTCTTTTTCAAAGGAATTGAGCGGTGCTTCCTCCGCATTGACCAAAGCCTCATGGAAATCCATAAATTCTTGCTTGGTCATAGGCGCGTTGAGATAGGCTGCTTCGCCCTTGTCATAGCGGGATTTGAGATAGACCTTGGTCATATCAATGGTATTGACATCGATAATAGGCGCTGCTGCGTCGTAGAAATAAAAACCGTCGCCTCCATTGAGCGCGTGGATTTTTTCTGCCAAAGCATCGCTGGTCAGCGGTCCTGTCGCAATGACTGTGATGGCATCTTCTGGAATTTCAGTGATTTCCTCACGAGTAACTTCAATCAATGGATGATTGGTCACTTGCTCCGTTACTAGCTGCGAAAAGCCTTCTCTATCAACTGCTAGAGCACCACCCGCTGGCACTCGAGTCGCTTCTGCGGCTTTTAAAATGACCGAGTCCAGTCGGCGCATTTCTTCTTTGAGTAGGCCGACTGCATTGGTCAAGGAATCTCCTCGCAGAGAGTTAGAGCAGACCAATTCTGCAAAGTCCGCAGTCTTGTGTTGAGGCGTCGACTTGACACCCCGCATTTCATAGAGTTTGACTGGGATTCCACGCTTGGCAATCTGGTAAGCTGCTTCACTGCCAGCCAGACCAGCACCGATAACATTGATATAGGATGATGACATGATACTCTCCCTTGGATATTTCTAGATTTTCACTCTGACCATTATAACAAAAAGATAGTAAAAAAGACAGACAGGAGGATTCCTGAATGTCTTTCCAAAATTATTCTTTATCAAAACTGAATGTCTTCCAATTCAGTTTGCTTCCATATTTCATAATAAAACGTACTTCAGTATTCTTAGGTAGTTTATCGATTTGAAGTATTTGAGCAAGTAAGTATTCAAATCAGAATCAGTCCAATTGTCAATATCTTCATTAGTTACTTGTAGGTTTTGTTTTCGTACCTGATCTATATCGATTTGTATTCTAATGCTAAAAGTCGAACGATTATTAGCGACTCTTTTTAAGAGAGTATCGCGATTGCGAACAAGAGTCTCTTCATTGAGATTGTTGACTCTACTTGGGCCTAAGTCCTTGATTAACGGAGTTAGTTCTTTGACATCCCTCTTCAAAATCGCTTCCCTTTTCTCTTGCTCTTCAAGATGAGTTCTCGGATTACCGCTATATTCTTTTTGGGGCACCAATGAATAACTCGAGTCAAATTTGTCCAATTCGATTGAGTTTTTAATATAAAGCTGCCTAATCATATCATCGTTTAAATATGTTGAAGCCAATCTATCATTTTGAAGTAACTTATTGTAAGCTTCGTCAAGTCTATCGTAATTGTCATCTTCAGAAACATACTCCATTTCTAAACGGTAGACTGTTTTCTTGGAAAAACCAAAGAATTCTTTCTTTTCAACTTCTTTAAGCCTCGGATTGTATTTAAGGACTGGAGTGCTCTCAACATAATCTTTTTCAAAATCCACATAGACATCAACAAATTGTTTCGTTCCTTTAATGTAAATTGGAGATCCCTGATAACCAAAGGTATCAGCTGTCGAGTATCCTTCTGCTTCTAACCCTGCAGCTTCTACTACGGAACGAATGTTTGAAATAGCTGTTTTAGCTAAATCACGATCGACTCTGTTGTTACATGCAGACAACATAAATAATGTGAGAATAGAAAACAGCACACTAATTATTTTCTTAATCACTTTGCTTTTAACATCTCCTCTAAATAAGTAATCTTAGCAAAATCTTTACGATTGTTATTATCAATTCGATAAGAATCTTGGGAAGAGGCACGGTAGATTGCTAAAAATTGCTCTGCAGTCGGCAGTAAAAACTCAATACCATCAACTTCTTTTCGAGTTAGTTCAGCTATTGGCACACCTGAAAATGCCTCCAAGGTTTCCATGACCCCGAATTCAATTGACAAGCCTTCTTTTTGGAATTCATGCTCGTGCAGGTCGACTAAACGATAGCCCAAGCGCTCCATCATGGGCCCAATCTTGTCCATATCGTAAATACGCTCTTCATCAGGTGCTTCCCAGCCACGCTCATCACCGTGAACGTGAATGTCGATATCGCGCGCTTGCCAGTCCTTTCCAGTAACCTGTTCCAGACCTAGAGAACCCATTAGAAGTGGAATAATTCCCATCTTATTCAGTTGAGACGCGATTTTAAGAAACTCTGTAAATTTATCTGTCATAAAGGTACCTAACTTTTATAAAAAATTTACTGAACTAACTATTTCACTTTTTCTTCTTGATAGTATCCATTACTGCAGACCACTTGCTTGCCACCGCCGCGTACTTTCTTTTCAATCAGATAATGGTCACATTTTGGACAGTTCCGACCGACTGGCTTGTCCCAAGATGTAAAATCACAGTCAGGATAACGATCACAGCCATAGAAAATGCGATTTCGCTTAGTCTTACGCTCGATAACTTGACCTTTCTGGCACTGTGGACAGGTCACGCCGATTTCCTTGACGATAGCCTGAGTATGATGACAGTCTGGGAAATTGCTGCAGGCATAGAACTTGCCAAATCGACCCAACTTGATGACCATTGGACTGCCACAGACCTCACAATCAAAACCAGCCGGTTCATCCTTGATTTGGATTTTTTCCATTTCAGACTCAGCTTTAGCCACTTCCTTTTCAAAAGGTTTGTAAAACTCGTCAATGATCTTCTGCCACTGCTCTTTGCCAACTTCTACATCATCCAGTTTTGCTTCCATTTCGGCTGTAAATTTCACATTCACGATGTCTGGGAAGAATTCGACAATCAGCGCATTGACAATCTCACCCAATTCTGTCGGCTCAAAGCGCTTGGAAACCAATTTGACATAATAACGTTTCTGAATGGTCTCAATGGTCGGTGCATAGGTAGATGGACGACCAACGCCATTTTCTTCCAAAGTCTTGATGAGCGTTGCTTCAGAATAGCGAGCAGGTGGTTGCGTAAAGTGCTGTTCTGGATTGGTATTGACACGCTTGACGGTATCACCCTTTTCCATATCTGGCAGCATTTTATTCTTGTCAGAGTCATTATAGATAGCCAGATATCCATCAAACTTGACCTGACTACCATTAGCTGCAAATTGGACACCGTTTTGCTCTAATTTGACATTCATAGTATCAAAGATCGCTGCTGTCATTTGGCTGGCTACAAAACGGTTCCAAATCAGCGTATAAAGCTTAAGCTGATCCTTATCCAGATATTTTGCAATGCTTTCTGGTGTATTGAAGACACTGGAAGGGCGAATGGCCTCGTGAGCATCTTGAGCTCCTGAAGCATTTTTTACCTTACTGCCATGTTTAGAATATTTAGCACCAAATTTATCCGTAATAAAGCTAGCTGCTTCATTCTGCGCTACTGGGCTGATCCGAGTCGAGTCGGTACGCATATACGTAATCAAACCTTGCACGCCAGAGCCGATATTAATACCTTCATAAAGCTGCTGAGCTACCATCATAGTCTTACGAGTCCGGAAATTAATCTTGTTAGCGGCATCCTGCTGCATAGAGGAAGTCGTGTAGGGCAGCGGAGCATTGCGTCGACGCTCTTTCTTTTCAACGCTGCCGACTGTAAATTCATCTCTTTTGAGATGAGATAGGGCTTCCTTGACATCGTCGTTATTGGTCAGCTTCATCTTCTTACCATTCATACCATAAAAGCTAGCTTGGAATTGACGAGTCCCTTTCTTGAAGGTTCCGTCAATTGTCCAATATTCTTCTGGTTTGAAGACATTAATTTCATTTTCCCGATCGATAATCAGCTTGAGGGCGACAGACTGCACCCGACCAGCTGACAGGCCTTTTTTGACTTTCTTCCAAAGAATAGGAGAAATGGAATAGCCAACCAAGCGGTCCAAAACCCGACGAGCCTGCTGGGCATTGACCAAATCCATATCAATCTGACGTGGCTCTTTAAAAGCATTCTTTACCGCATCTTTGGTAATTTCGTTGAAGACGACACGGTTTTTCTCTTTTTCATCTAGATTGAGAATGTGAGCCAAATGCCAAGAAATAGCTTCTCCTTCGCGGTCCGGGTCACTCGCCAGAAAGACTTGCTTGGCTTTCTTAGCTTCTTTTTTCAAGTCATTAATCAAAGGCCCCTTACCACGAATATTAATGTATTGTGGCTCATAGTTATTCTCAAAATCAATGGACATAGTGGACTTTTTCAGGTCACGAATATGCCCGACACTGGCCAGAACCTTGTAGTTTCGTCCCAGATATTTTTCTATTGTTTTTGCCTTAGCAGGCGACTCTACGATGACAAGATTTTTCTTGGTCGTAGACTTTTTCTTTGTTTTTGTTACCAAATTAGACACCTTCTATAAGAAATAAATCTCATAGAGTGTAAACTATTTTTTGATAGATGTCAACTCACAACATTCTCTATAGGAAAACTTGTTTTAGAATTGGAACTCAGAAAGGACATCAGAGCCCGATGTGATGCACTTTGCGCCCTCTTGAATCAAATGATGGCAACCGTCAGATTTTCCATCCAAAATAGACCCTGGAATGGCAAAGACATCCCGCCCCTCTTCCATTGCCCGCTCACAAGTAATCAGACTACCTGAGCGCATCTTGGCTTCCGCCACAATGACGCCTCGACAGAGACCAGCGATGATACGATTCCGCTCTGGGAAATGAAATTTCAAGGGTTGCTCACCCGGCCCATACTCCGTCAGCAATAAATGATTTTTGCCAATATAAGCCTGTAGTTTTTGATTGGCCTTGGGATAGAAGACATCTAGCCCCGTCCCAATGACAGCAATAGTTTGGCCACCATTTTGTAGGGCAGCCATATGAGCTACGGTATCAATCCCACGAGCCAGCCCGCTGACGATAACCAGCTCATTATTCAACTCCTTAATGATTTTCTGCACAGCAGCATTTCCCTGCTTACTGCTGTCTCGACTACCGACAATGGCTATCTTGGGCATTTCTAGCAAATTTATATTTCCTTGATAAAATAGCAAAGTCGGTGCATCGTAAATCTCACATAAATCCCAAGGATACACATCATCCAAGATTGAAAAGGACGGAAAACGTTCAAACTCTTCTTTCAAAGTTGATAAATCAAGTCGCTTGTACTTTTCCATAAAGAGTGCGGGATTGCGGCACTCAGAGACGACTGCCTTATCTCGCAAAGATAGCTCTCCCTCTTTATTTTCTGCATATCTCAAAATATTTAAGACCTGTTGATTGGTCAAGCCAGCTTTTTTCATTTTATAAATTTCAAAATTATTCATTTTTATCACCTCACTTTCTTATTCGTAAAAAAGTTCAAAAAAAGAGGCCGGGACAAAAGTCCTAGCCTCTCAATTGTCTTTGGATTGTCGAGCAAGACGCAGTGGTTGAGTGGGCTCTACTAGGCTGATTTCATCAGCTTTTACAACCCTACTCAACTGTGCGGAGGTGGGACGACGAAATCGAATTCTAACGAATTACCGATTTCTGTCCCACTCTCTGTTTCTTATTCGATTAATTATTGAGAAAATTGTTGAGTTCTCCTATTCTTTATGAACAGGAATTTCCTTAATAATCTTAGCAGGATTGCCGGCTAAGACTAGGTTATCGCCGAATGATTTAGTCACCACTGCACCTGCTCCGACTACGACATTATCTTCCAGCGTCACGCCTGGTAGAATGCTTACACCACCGCCAGCCCAGAAATTGTCACCAATCTTAATAGACGCCCCGTATTCAATACCGGAATTTCTTTCCACTGGATCAAGCGGATGCAGCGGTGTCAGAAACTGGCAATTAGGACCTAGCATAGCATTGTCTCCGATGCGAATCGGGCAAACGTCCAGCATAGTCAGGTTCCAGTTAGAACAAAAATTTTCTCCTAAATGAATGTTAATTCCGTAGTCGCAAACCAAATCTGGCTTCATAGCAAGATTATTTCCCGTACTGCCAAACCATTCCTTGATAATGGCCGTACGCTTGTCACTGTCTTGCTCGTGGTTGAAACGATATTGAAATTCTTTGGAGCGGGCTCTAATTTTTCTTAAATCTTCATCTTGTGGTCGGTAAATCTCTCCAGCAATCATTTTTTCGTATTCGCTTCGCATGCCATCCTCCTTTTCATGCTTATTCACACATTGATTTTACGGGTTCAAATGTTTTGCGATGAATAGGAGTTATGCCGTTTCGTTCCAATCCCTGTAAATGGCTCTTAGTGCCATAACCAGCATTCTGAGCAAAGTCATAGCCTGGATAAATCTGGTCAAAATCCGCCATCATCTTGTCCCTCGTCACCTTGGCTACGATAGAAGCCGCAGCGATGGACAAGGAATTGGCATCGCCCTTAATAATGGACTGCTGAGGCAAGGGTAAGTCTAACTTCATCGCATCAATCAAGAGGCAATCCGGCTTTATCTTGAGCTGACCTACCGCTTCTGTCATAGCTAGCTTGGTCGCTTCATAGATATTGACTCGATCAATCGTTTGATTGTCCATAATGCCCAAGCCAACGGCTAAAGCCTGATCTAGCACTGCTTGATAAATTTCCTCATGTTTTTTCTTGGGAATCTTTTTACTGTCATTCAGACCTTTTATTTTGCAGTTAGGAGGCAGAATGACTGCTGCTGCGACTACTGGACCAGCTAAGGGACCTCGTCCGACTTCATCAATGCCAGCAATCGCCTGAAATCCTTGACTATAGAGTTCTTTTTCATAGCGCAGCATGTACTCTAGGCGTAAGTCTTCATCTAGCTCTGCTTGGATTTCTTTTTGGCGCTTGAGTAAGAGCTTTTGAACACTGCTTCGCTCATCCTGCTTTAAAGTCTTAAAAAGCGGATCCTGCAAATCAGAAACTTGAGCCAGTTGCTCTTGGATTTCCTTAATCGTGGCCATCCAATTCCTCCAATGTATCCAGTGTATAGCGACCTAAGCGCCCATCACGCACTTCCTTGACAAAGAGACTGTAAAAACGATCGTAGTCCTCTCTGAAGCCCAGTTTTTTGGTCATATCCATAATCATATCTGGCGCTTCCAGCTCTAAATCCAGCTGCTTAAAGCGCTCCTGCAGTGCCTTGGGATAATGCTCTTTGAAATAATTGAGTCCGAAAATCGTGACCTCATCCATGGGTAGCAAATTATCCTTGATAGCGCCCGTCAAAGCGAGTTTCAAAGCCACCATTTCATCTTCAAATTTTGGCCAAAGAATCCCCGGTGTGTCTAGAATTTCCAAATCCTTATTGGACTTGAGCCACTGCTGACCTTTGGTGACCCCTGGTTTATTGCCGACTATAGCAATTTTCTTACCAGCTAGCCGGTTCATCAGCGTTGACTTTCCAGCATTGGGAATCCCGATAATCATGGTCCGCAAGGTTTCGATTTGAATTCCTCTTTCCCGCTGGCGAGCTAGCTTATCAGCCATTAATTTCTTAGCTGCTTCGGTCACTTTTTTAACTGCAGATTGTTCCTTAGAGTTAATAGCCAACGTTTTGATTCCCTGACTTTCAAAATAGGCCTGCCATTCCTTGGTTAAGTTTGGATCCGCTAAGTCGGCCTTATTTAAAATCAATAATTTGGGCTTATCCCCAACAATTTTGGTCAACATAGGATTTTGACTGGACAAGGGCAACCTTGCATCCACCAAAATCGTCACAAAATCTACAAATTTAATACTTTCTTGAACCTGTCTCCGAGCCTTGGACATGTGCCCAGGAAACCATTGAATCGTTGCCATTAAAAACCTCTTTCTTACAATCTTCTAGTATCTCATTATACCAAAAAAATAGAGAATAAAATAGTAAAATCGCTCCCTCGAACTGATAGAAGCGATTCTCTATTCTTATAAAAATGACGGTTTACGATCCTGCTTATCTGTGAATGGAACTCGCGGTTCACGAATCCTAGTCACATAATCAACAAACTCCTCACCAGTCTGATCAAACTCAGCAACTGCGAAAAATTGATCGTGGTAAAAGAAAAACTTATAGTGGTTTTCAAAAGCTTCTTTGAGCCATTTGTCTTTGGCAACGATTGAACGCATCGGATAATCATCTACCGCAGCAACCCACAGAGGTTTCCGATGAGCATGAGTCAGCACCAAATCAGCCATATGAATCATGGTTTCCTCGCCCTGTTTGAGTAAGATGATGCTGTGACCATTACTGTGACCGCCTGTATGAACCATTTGAATTTCTGGAATGACGTTCAGATATTCAGTAAAAGTTTCAACCTGATCTTGGATTGGCTCCCAATTTTCCTTCAGATAAGTTCCCCTTGTCCGACTATTGGGATTTCGCATTTCGTACCATTCCATCTCATTTACAAAAATCTTTGCATTTGGGAATTTTGAAACAAGCTGATTGTTTTCATCTAGTCTAGTCAAACCGCCAGAGTGATCATGGTGCATGTGCGTCATTAAAATATGGGAAATATCTTCTGGCTTTAATCCCAAGAGTGCCAAGCTTTCTTCAACACGGCTCTCAGAAAGAATACCGAGATTGCGACGTTGTTTATCAGACAGCTTAGCCGTATCAAAACTCGCATCTATTAAATAATTTTGCCCCTTGTATTGAATCAAAATCGGATCTGTCAATTCAGCCATCATATTTTCTTCAGTTGTTGGATAATAACGTGACCAAACAACCTTTGGTACCGGACCAAACAAGGTGCCTGCATCTGTGAGCTTATCCGCTCCACGCAACCAAGTCAGCTTCATTTCCCCAAACTGATACTCTTGTAATTTGAGTTCTGTCATCTTTTACTCCTTTAACCATCTCTCTGCAATTTCTTTTCTGATCGAATTCCCTGACCGTCCATAATTTTCAATAATTTCAGCATCTTTAAAATAGCGTTTGATATTCACATGATCAAATTTTTGTAGAGGCCCGATCAGACGGAGAATTTCATCTGTAACCTCTAGCGCTACCTTAGTCATATATAGCTTTATCCGTGCAACAAACTTAGAATCTTCTTCTATTTGATTAGGATAGGAAGAGAAATAAGCATCTGCAGCACAAATTTTATTGTACAGATCTGCGAACTTGTACTGATGCAACTCAACATCCATCAGTCGCTTGCCGAATCCTCTTTTTACACGTGCAAACTCAAGACCCTTATGAAAAGCACCTTCGGCAACTCCTAAAGCAACCGCACTCAAGCCAAGTTGCATATTCTTTATGATATCATTAAATTGCTCATTTCCAGCCAAAACTCCGCCTAATAAGGCAGTTTCCGGAAGGTGTACATTATCTAAGGTAACAGAACTTAGTGGAAGTCCTAGTAAACCTTGCTTTTCTATCTGCTCACCAATGAGCACACCCGAAGCAGTCGTCTCCACAATGAAGAATCCGTAGGAATCGGGCTTTCCAACCTCTATTACTTTGGCTAAGACCAAGAGAATGTCCGCAATGCTGCTATTTGACACTTTGGCTTTTTCTCCCGAAAGTTGCCACCCTGTCTCTGTCTTGATCGCATAGGTCTCCAAATCTGCCAAACTATTTAGATGCTTAGACTCAGAAAACCCAAGACCGGCTTTACAAGTTCCCTTTACCAACTTGTCCAGATAACGCTCTTTCTGTTGCCCCGTACCAAACTTCAAAATCGGATAAACACCATAACAACCTTGGGTCAGCAATATAGTTGAAAGAGCTGGAAATTCATTCGAAATCATTCGAATAGAGCTGATAAAATCAGAAGCCAAAGCCTGATCGCCTTCTGACAAAATCGGTGAAAAAATATCCAAATCCGTCGTCATTACTTCCCAGATCTCCTGAGGAAATTCGACTGACTCATCATGATTTTTCATGTAGTCTCTAATAGCTGTATTTACATATGAACTCAATGCTGCTGTTTTGGTACTGGACTTCATCATCAATTCTCCCCCCTATGGATGTGGCTCAGAAAGAGGCTGATAATAACCTTTTAAAAGCTCTTCATATACGTATGCTTCTACCTCATTGTAGCTTGCTTTATAAGGCCGGCAGAACCAAATATTGAAAGGCACCGGATCCTTAAAGCGCACAACCTTGAATTTATTCTTATCGACAAAATACTCTAAAGGACGAGGTAAAAGTGCAATCATATCGTTTTGATAAGTTGACTCTATCAAGAAATCCCATGTCGATGATAAATAGGCAAAATTTGCTTTTATCTTTTTACTCTTTAATTTTTCAGTGATTAAATCGTAGGTTGTAAATGATTTATTAAAGGTCGCTAAACCGTACTGAGCTATATCTTTCCACTCCAATAATTCTTTGTCCGCCAAAGGATGATTCTTATCCATATAAGCCACGTATTCATCAACTTGAATGATATACTGTTCATATTTCTTTGGATCCAGATTAGTAGGTTCGATTAGTACTGCAAAATTCAGATCCCCTGCAACCAGCTTTTGACGTAATTCATTACTTCCATCCTCAGTAACCTGAATGTTGACTTGCGGATTGTCTTGTAAAAACTTTGGTAAAATACTAGAAAAATATACACGTAAAATCAATGACGGAATGCCCAAGTTAAAGGTACCTTTTTGTTTAAGAGCTTCCATATGAATCATTGATTGCATCTCTTCATGCCGGTTGACAATCTCTGTGGCAAAGCGGTAAATCTTACCACCAGCTTCCGTCAGGCTCTCTAATCTTCCATTTCTGCGATTGAAGAGCTGGACTCCTTCCGTTGATTCAAAATTTGTGACAAACTGACTCAAGGCTGACTGGCTGATATGAATTTTCTTAGCTGCGATAGAAAGATTGCATCCACATTCGACGATATTGATAAAGTAAGTCATTTGAATTATATCCACTTTTCGTCTCCCATCTTTCAAATTTCACGAGGTAATTTGCCATAAATAAAACAGCAACTGGCCCTCGAAACCATGATGACCAGTTGCTAGTATTCTGATTAAAAACTAATCATCACTCAAGTTGTCATAAACACATAGTAACACACTTTCAGAGAAAGAGGAGATTAATTGCTTACTAACCTTATTAGATTGACATCGTTTTCAAGTCTTCTGAAACAATTACTTCTCCTGCTGTCTTTTCAAGCACTTCCTCTAAGGTAACGCCGGGAGCAAGCTCTTTCAAGAGGAACTTACCATCTTGGAAACCAAAGACAGCCAACTCTGTAATGACTAAATCAAGAACTCCTTTGGCAGAAAGTGGTAAAGTACACTCTGGCAGAAGTTTAGATTGGCCGTCTGAAGTAGTATGCTGGATTGCACCGATAACGCGTTTCGCTCCAACCAACAAGTCCATCGCTCCACCCATTCCTGGTGCAAATTTACCTGGAATAATCCAGTTAGCGATACTACCATCTTGACTGACTTCCAAAGCTCCTAGCACGGTCGCATCAACGTGTCCACCACGGATGATCGCGAAGGAAGTCTGCAAGTCAAACAATGCTGCTCCAGGTAAGAGAGTAATTGGCGCTCCACCAGAGTTTGCTAGGTTTGGATTGTAAGTATCTTTCGTTGGTGTTTCACCAAAGCGAAGCGCTCCATTTTCAGCCTGAAGAATAACATTTACCCCCTCAGGAATATAGTCAGCAGATGCGTTTGGAATACCAAATCCTAGATTGACAACATCTCCATCTTTAAATTCTTGTGCAACACGTCTTGCAATAATTTCTTTTGCTTTCATATTAGTTCACCCCCGCCAATTTTTTAGTCTCTGTCCAAAGATCACCCATCATTTTATGGTGTTCTTCTGGAGTCAAGCTTTGGACGACATAGTCAACAAGGATGCCCGGAATATAAATATCATTCGGATGAATTTCGCCAGCTTCAACAATTTCATTCGCTTCAACGATAACAGTATCTGCTGCGAGAGCTAATTGCAAGGAAATGTTTTTCGTAGTGCCATCGATATACAAGTTGCCGTATTTGTCAGCTTTAGTCGCTTTGATTAAGGCAACATCAATTTTAAGTGGATCATAGACCAAGTATTCACGGCCATTACGCTCTACTTTTTCATAATCTTTTTCTAAGATTGTTCCGACTCCTGTCGGGGTCAAGACAGCTCCTAAGCCAGCTCCAGCTGCATGGAGACGCTCGACAACAGTTCCCATCGGTGTAAATTCGACTTCCATCTTCTTTTCAAAATACTCACGTTGAGCTGCTGCAGATGTTCCTACGTGGGCTGCAATATATTTTTTCACTTGGTGATTTTCACAAAGTCGTCCAACCCCAACTTCTTTACCAGGATGAGATGTTACCACCGATACCAAAGTCAAGTCTTGCTGGTTTTGTTTTACTAATTCTTCAATCAATTCAAAAGGTTCACCGACTCCGAGGAATCCAGAAATTCCAACAATATCACCAGATTTGACTTTAGAAATAGCTTCTGATAATGATACAACTGATTTCATGCTGATACCTCCTCTTTTACTTACGATTAAAAACAGCTTTGCGTTTTTCAACAAAAGCACGCATTCCTTCTAGTTTGTCTTCTGTAGAGAAGAGCAAGGCTTCTGCTTCTGTTTCCAAACGGATTGCATTTTTAAGAGGAAGTTCCGCACCAACTTGAATGACATGTTTTGCTTTTTCAACAGCTAACGGTGCATTCTTCATGATGGCTGCGGCTAATTCTTCAGCTGAAGACAACAATTCTTCAGCAGGAACCAGTTTGTTAAGAATACCTAAGTCATAGGCTTCTTGGCCTTTCACTGTACGAGCAGTGAAGATAAGTTCTTTGGCACGGCTAGTTCCAATCAAGCGAGACATCCGTTGAGTACCAGCAAATCCTGGAATAATACCCAAGCCAACTTCTGGGAAGCCAACCACTGTTTTTTCAAATCCAATACGGATATCTGTTGAAAGTGCTAGCTCCATACCACCACCGAGTGCATAACCATTGATCACTGCAATCGTTGGTTGGCGTAAATCTGAAAGGCGAGTAAATGTATCATTTGCAAATGTCATGTATTCAAAGGCTTGAATAGGTGACATCAAATCCATTTCCTTGATGTCTGCTCCGGCGACGAAGGCTTTTTCTCCTGCTCCAGTTACGATGACAACGCGAATTTCTTCGCTTTTCTCAACTTGATCAAGAACTTCATTCAAATCAGCCAAAACTTGAGAACTCAAGGCGTTCAAAGCTTCAGGACGGTTGATTGTGATATATCCAATCCCATTTTTAACTTCTAATAAAACAGTTTTACTCATTTTTATGCTCCTACTTATAAAATTGAATGACTAAGTATGGTGTCAACAAATACTTAAACCACAAATGTAAGAGCTTACATTCTTATGATATACCATTTCTCACACTTCGTCTACTTAATCATCATTTATACATCGATAAGCTAAGCTATAGTTTTGATATACAAATTAATTTTTCGAAAAATAAAACAAGCCCTATCAAGGGTTGGTTGCAAAAAACAGCTCATCGATAGGACTTGTTTATATAGTAGAAGCAAATGGAAAACTTCAAAAATGAACTAGATTCTAGCGTTCTACGATGACCGCTGTCCCCATTCCGCCACCAATACATAGGGTAGCAAGGCCACGTTTAACATCACGTTTTTGCATTTCATGCAAAAGTGTTACCAAAATACGGCAGCCTGAAGCACCTATTGGGTGACCCAGAGCAATCGCACCACCATTTACATTGACTTTTTCAGGATCAAGATTCAATTCTTTACCAACGGCACATGCTTGCGCTGCAAATGCTTCATTGGATTCAACCAAATCTAAATCTTCCACTGTAAATCCGCCTTTTTCAAGGGCTTTGCGAGATGCGTAAATCGGGCCACAACCCATAATTTTTGGATCTAGTCCAGCGCTTGCGTAAGATTTGATCGTTGCCAAAACTGGAACGCCCAATTCTTTAGCCTTATCAGCACTCATAACAACTACTGCTGCCGCACCGTCGTTAATACCTGAGGCATTACCAGCAGTCACAGTACCATCTTTCTTGAACACTGGACGCAATTTTCCCAATCCTTCAAGAGAAGCATCTTTTCTTGGAAATTCATCTGTATCAAATACGATAGGATCGCCTTTACGTTGCGGAATTTCAACAGGAACAATTTCTTCTTTGAAGCGACCAGCTTCGATAGCTGCAACTGCCCGTTTTTGAGATTGCACAGCAAAGTTATCTTGGTCTTCACGTGTAATGCCATATTGTTCAGCAACGTTTTCAGCTGTAATTCCCATATGGAAGGATTCAAAGGCATCTGTCAAGCCATCGCGAAGCATAGTGTCTACCACTTGAGAGTCTCCCATACGAGCGCCCCAACGTTGGTTTTGAAGGACATAAGGAGCTTGACTCATGTTTTCAGCCCCACCGGCTACAACGATATCAGCATCTCCACACAATACAGCTTGAGCCGCCAATTGAACTGCTTTCAAACCAGAGCCACAAACTTTGTTGATAGTGAAAGCTGGAGAAGCTACTGGGACACCTGCGTTGACACTCATTTGACGAGCTACGTTTTGACCAAGACCTGCACCCAGAACATTCCCCATGATAACTTCATCAACTTGTTCTGGTTTCAAATTTGCTCGTTCAATAGCACTTTTAATAACCAAACTACCTAGATCAACAGCAGAAACATTTTTTAAAGTTCCACCAAAAGAACCTAAAGGTGTGCGGACTGCTGCTACAATAACTGCTTCTTTCATTTCTTGCTCCTTATATCTTAATATTTAAAGAATCCTTCTTTAGTCTTGCGACCAAGCTTACCAGCTTCAACCATCTTCTTCAGAAGTGGAGCAGGACGATACTTAGGATCTCCAAATCCATTGTTTAACACTCCCATGATAGCCAAGCAGACATCAAGACCGATCAAGTCAGCCAATGCCAATGGGCCAATTGGGTGATTAGCACCTAGTTTCATTGCTTCGTCAATTTCTTCTGCTGAAGCAATTCCTTCTCCTAAGATGAAAATAGCTTCATTGATCATTGGAATCAAGACACGGTTCACAACAAAACCATAAGAATCTTTCACGTCTACAGCTGTTTTACCGATTTTTTCAGTCAATTCACGGACAGCTTTCACAACTTCATCTGATGTTTGAAGCGCACGGATAACTTCCACCAATTTCATAACTGGTGCTGGGTTGAAGAAGTGCATACCAATAACGCGTTCTTGATGAACTGTCGCAGCTGCAATATCAGTAATAGATAGAGATGAAGTGTTTGAAGCCAAAATAGTTTGAGGGTCAGTCAACTCATCCAACTGTTTAAAAATGCTCAATTTGATGTCGCGATTTTCAGTAGCCGCTTCAATAACCAATTGAACATGTTTAGCATCTTCATAAGATGTAGAAGGAATCAGATTTGCCAAAATGCTGTTTTTATCTTCTTCTGACAAACGACCTTTTTCAACAGAACGAGACAATTGCTTAGTAATACCATCTAGCCCTCTTTGAACAAATTCTTCCTTGATATCATTGAGATAAACTGTGAAACCTGATTGAGCAAAGACTTGTGCAATACCGCTTCCCATTTGACCTGATCCGATGATCATCACTTTTGAAATACTCATTTTTTTCTCCTATTTACTATCAAAATACAAACTTCAAAAAGAAAGAATCAGAACGATTACTAGCAAATGCTGAGCAATCGTTCCAAATTCATTATTATACAAATGCTCCAATACCAGTAATTTCACGGCCTACGATCAAAGCATTCACTTCATGAGAACCTTCATAGGTGTAGATTGCTTCCGCATCTGCAAAGAAGCGAGCTACATCAGTTTCAAGAGTGATTCCGTTACCACCACATGTTTCACGAGCAAGTGCAACTGTTTCACGCATTACCAATGAGTTGTGCATTTTAGCAAGTGCAGAGTTCAGCATCAATTCGTTACCTGCTTCTTGCATTTCTGCAATACGAGCTGAATATGAAAGTACTGCCACTGCGTTAGCTTGCATTCTAGCCAATTTTTCTTGTACGATTTGGAATGCAGCAATTGGACGTTTGAATTGTTGACGATCTTTAGCATACTTAAGAGCTGCTACGTATGAACCACAAGTGATAGCAGTTGCAATGTGAGCAACGTCAGCACGAGTGAATGTCAAGATGCGAGCTACATCGCCAAATCCATTGATGTTTACCAAACGGTCTGAATCTGGAACTTCCACGTTCTTCATAGTAATGTGGCCATTACGTACGCAACGAAGAGCGGTTTTGTGAGGGATTGGTTCTGCATGATATCCAGGAGCTCCTTTACGAACGATGAAACATTTCACTTTTCCATCTTCAACGTCGCGGGCAAATACTGGAACCACATCAGCTGTATCTGATCCACCGATCCAACGTTTTTCTCCGTTCAAGATCCATTTATCGCCAACACGCTCAGCTGTTGTTGCAAGACCTCCAGCAATGTCAGAACCTGACAACGGCTCAGTCAATGCGAAACATCCTTGCCAGTCAAATGCAGCTAATTTAGGAAGGAACTCTTTTTGTTGACGCTCGTCACCACCAAGCAAGACTGTGTTGTAGCAAAGTCCACCATGAACTGTGAAGAAAGTCGCTATAGACGCATCGAAACGGCCTAATTCCAAATACAAGAATGCGATGTAAAGTTCTGATGGTTTGTAGTTGCCTTCACGACCTTCGAACAATTTAGGGTTGTTCATGATTTGAGCGCCTTTAGCAACTGCATAGAATTCTTCAAACGGGAAATCAGGCGCTTCCCAATATTCATTAATGACTGGACGAAGATGCTTTTCAATCAAACGACGAGTTTCTTGTAATACTTCCGCTTCTCCCAATGTCAAACCATCAGCATAGTGGAAAAGATCCTCAGGGTATAGTTCACGTAAAATTTCTTCTTTAGTTGCCATTTTATTGACTCCTTTTGTATAGTTTTTATTTGTATAAGAGCGCTTTCATTTTTATAGCTCAGTATTTGTTGACGCTTTCATTTTATATCTAATATGTCCTAGTGTCTACTTAAGAAAGATTAAGAAGAGCATAAGTCCAGATTATACATATTGATTTAACTGGCTTTGAAAGGTCTTTTTCTAATAAAAACTAGGAAAAAATCTTTGAATACGGTTACAAATTTTGAAGAGAAATCTACTTTGAACTGAATTTTTATATTGAATTTTGAAAAAGAAAAAGCCCATCTGGGCTTTTCAGCATTGTTATCGGATTTGCTCAAAATGCAAATGGACAGCGATATGGTCACCGTAACCACTGCGTTCCAAATCACGCTGCAAGCGGTAGGAAATATAATGCTCAGCAATAGTGATATAGCCCGCTCCCAAGAGACGGTTTTCAACCATAGACTGAATCATACTGATAGTGGCACGCTCAACCTTGGCTTCTTCCAGATCTAATGCGACTTTTTTTGTGACCAAGGCTAGATTTTGACGGAGGTCGTCTGTCAAGACATAAACAGTTTGAGCTGCTTTTAATACCGCTTGATAGATTTTATCTGGGTCAAAGTCAACGACTTCCCCACTGCGTTTAATAACTTTCATAAGATACTCCTTTATTTATATATTTCTGATATAGTGTAAATCTCTGGCTTGACTGCTATCAAGCCAATTTTCAGTGGCAGACTCGAAGACAAAACCCTCTTTTTCATAAAATGGAAGACCGATAGCATTTCCTTCCGTTACTGTAACAGCTTGCTCTCTGGCCTGATATTGTGACTTTTGATAGGTTGTCAAGGTCTCCAGTAACTCATGACCGATTCCCAAACGTTGAGCCTGCGGCAAGACGTAGAGAACATAAACATTGGCTCTGCCGTCCTCGCTCATTCCACCACCAATACAACCAAGCACCTGCCCATTTCTTTCTGCCAGCCAATAGCCGTTCCATTCAGGAGAAAGTTCTGTCAAGTCCTTATATAAACGTTCTTGGCTATAGAAAATGTCAAAGACTCGCTCTATGTAGGAAGAGGAATAAATATCTTTATAGGTAGTCAACCAAGTTTCTCTACATATTTTTTGGATTAGTTGCCAATCAGCCTTGCTTGCCTTACGAACCTGCATTATCGTCACCTCTTAAGCAATAACTTACCCTATCATTATACAATTTTTTCTTGTTTTTTTCAAAAAGAATGAAATATTTAGAAAAAGGACTGCAGAGATGAACTGAACCTCAATCCTTAGAATGTTATCTAACTTTCGAGGCACCATTCAACTGCAATCCTTTTGAAATATTTTTCAGAGAATTATAAAGATTAGTCCTTTTAGATCAAGCTAATAATACATATGCTATATACCACTTTGCTCTAATACAATGTCTTGTTTCTTGTAACGATAATGCATTTTCCAATGATTTTCAGATACTTCTTCTAATTTCAGAGTTTTGTTAATCTTATTAAAAGGCAATTTCTCTTCCTCAACTTTCTTTAGGAGCTCAACTAATAAATCTCCCCCAGCGTTTAGAGAAATTAAACTATCGTCTTCACTATCGTATTGAAGCAAAACTTTCTTAGTCGGTTTGTGGATGACATTATAAAAATTGAAAGCCTTTTCAATGTCAAAATTCTTCTCTTTGTCTGCTATCATTGACACAGTATGTAACTCTAACCGACCAATTTTAAAAGCCCCGAAAAGACTGACAACAATCCCTAATCCAGCAAGTGTTTCCCAGATGAGAGAGAAAAGTTTTAAATCCCAGTCTGTTATAAGGTTAAGAAGTAGATAAAGACAAACCCTAACAAAATTAGACCTGCGCCATAAAAACTTGCCTTATCACCAGTTCGAATAGTTGGCTTGTCGTAAACTCTCTTCCCCTCAAGCTTTTCCAGACTACGCTTTTCCTTGTACTCTTCGATTCGTTTACTATGCTTTTCTGACATATTATGAAATCACACCTCACTTATACCCGTATCCTCTAAAACAAATTTGCCGATCAATAATCTGGTCTCAAGACACCTTTAACAGTCTCTTTCGTCGCTTCATAGTCGCCATCAACCACGACCTTGATAATGCGTTTGGCATCTTCCTCAGGAGCTGGAACGAGCGGTAAGCGGGTTGGACCAGCTGCAAAGCCCATGTAATTAAGTACAGCCTTGACTGGTGCTGGACTTGGATAAGAGAACAGGGCATTGACCTTAGGGATGAACTTCCGTTGGATAGCTGCTGCTTTTTTGATGTCATTGTGTTCAATAGCATCCAGCATTTCAAACATTTCATCACCGTTTGTGTGAGAAGCAACAGAAATAACTCCATCAGCCCCCAGATTCATGGCATGAAAGGCATCGCCATCCTCACCCGTATAAATCAAGAATTCCTCTGGACGATGTTCGATCAAATAAGCCATATTCGCCAGACTGGTACATTCCTTCACGCCAATAATATTTGGGTGTTCTGCCAGTCTCAGCATGGTCTCAGGCGTCATCTCAACTACTACCCGTCCTGGGATATTATAGATAATGATCGGCAGGTTTGAAGCATCCGCAATCGCTTTAAAGTGCTGATACATCCCCTCTTGAGAAGGTTTATTGTAATAGGGAACAATGGCCAAACCAGCCGCAAAACCACCAAAGGCATCTACTTCTTTGACAAATTCGATGGAGTCGCGCGTTTCGTTGGTACCGACACCAGCTATCAAAGGAACGCGCCCCTTGACAACCTCTTGAACAGCCGCAAACAATTCCAACTCTTCATCGTGGGTCAGAGTTGGACTCTCTGCAGTCGTTCCAGCTAGCAAAATCCCATCTGTATGATGAGCCAAAAGGTGCTCAATCAAATCTGGAATGGCCTCAAAATTGATGGAGCCATCTTCATGAAAGGAGTGATAAAAGCTGTGATGATTTTACAATTCTTCAAATCTGCGTATGCCATAGACTTACCTCTCTTTGTATGAAAAGAGGATTGAATGACAGATATTCAATCCTCGATCTGTCACGTATTTTTAGACAGCTTATTTTAATTCAAAAACGACTTCTTCCGTCGGACGAACCAATCCACGCTCATGAAGAGTTTCAGCAATTTGGACAGAATTCCAAGCAGCACCTTTGAGAAGGTTGTCTGAAACGACCCACATATGGATTCCTTTTTCTGCATCAAGATCCTTACGAATCCGGCCAACAAAGGTTTCTCGTGAGCCAACAGCATTGATGGCTTGTGGGTAGACTTGGTGAGCCACATCATCCTCCAGAACTGCACCTGGGAAGGCTGCAATAGCTGCTTTCACTTCCTCAATAGGTGCCACTTCTTTTGTTTCGATGTAAACTGATTCAGAGTGAGCTGACAAGACTGGAATACGAACACATGTAGCAGAAACTGCGATAGACTCGTCTTCCATGATTTTCTTGGTTTCCTTGGTCATCTTCATCTCTTCGTAAGTATAGTCATTGTCCGTGAACAAGTCAATCTGTGGCAGAGCATTGAAGGCGATTGGATAGTGTTTCTTGTCCCCACCTGAAGGCAAGATATTAGCTTCTACATCCTTCGGATCTACACCATCATTCAGGACTGAGCGCAATTGAGCCTGAGTTTCAAGAATGGCCCCCATACCTGCACCAGAAACTGCTTGATAAGTAGAAACAATGATACGTTCCAGCCCCCATTGCTGACGAACAGGCTCTAAAGCCACCATCATCTGAATTGTCGAGCAGTTAGGGCAAGCGATAATTCCCTTGTGCTGATCTAAGGCATGGGCGTTGACTTCTGGAACAACCAGAGGCACATCAGGATGTTGACGGAAATATGAGGTATTGTCCACTACTACTGCACCAGCTTTGACTGCATAGGGAACATATTTCGCTGAAGTAGAGCCACCAGCTGAGAAAAGAGCGATGTCTACACCTTCAAAGGCGGTTTCTGTTGTTTCTTCAATAGTAACATCTTGTCCCTTGAACTGAAGAACTTTGCCAGCTGAACGAGCAGAAGCTAAATAACGAATCTTGTCGATTGGAAGCGATGATTCTTCCAGCATTTTAATCATTTGAGCACCAACGGCACCAGTGGCACCAACCACAGCAACTGTATATCCCATACAATCCACCTCTGAATTTTCTAAAAATTTTGTATATTCTAGTATTATACTATTTTTGATGAAAATTGCAAACATTTCTGAAGGATTATGTCCTTATTTTGTTACAATACTCAGCCGCTCACGATGCTGATTCACTTAATATCAATCTCTCTAAGATCAGCTTCGACCAATGGTCTTACCGCTCTTCTAAAGAGAGGTTTCAAAGTTTACAGCTTTTGTTCTCACGAACAAAACTGTATCCACTGCTCTAAGACTTGACTTCGTCCTACGGTCTCGTTTCGTCAAGAGCAATAGCACTCACGACGCCAACCGTCTCAGTATCAATGTCTCTAGGATCAGCTTCGACCAATGGTCTCGCCAATCTAAGAGACATAGAAAAATCCCCAATCCGTAGACTGGGGATAAGGGCACTTTCGTGTGATCAGCAGGTTCACACAACTGATCAAGGTCCGCTCCTGCGTTTATGACCTCCCATGCTTCAATTTGCAGAAAATCTGCATATCGACTCATCGCACGAAATATAGTTTACCTTATCTTTTTCCGTTTTGTCAAGGTGTTTAATCTAAAATATAAACAAAAACTTGTCTATCCTTCCATTCCTGACCTTCTTTTTGAAATTTTTTTCGTACTCCTTCAAGATAGAAATCAGCTTGCTCTAGTAATTTTTGCGAAGGGATGTTCTGTAGATCAACATGTGCTTCTAAACGATGAAATCCTAGTTCGCGACTGACTTTCTTGAGTTCTTCTAACATAGTTCTGGCGTAGCCCTGACGCCAAAATTGATTATGTATCGTATAACCTATTTCCGCCCATTGGAAATCGTCTCTAGCTAGCACAAATAAATTAACCATACCTACATGTTTTCCGCTTTTTGCATCATAAATTCCCCAAATATACTGCTGGTCTTTCTCTCGAAAATCGCGGTGCTTAGCCACCAAGTCCGCAAACCAACTTTCTGTACAAATTGTCATATCTAAAAGTCCATCATCAAATGGTGATTGAGAAGACAGTCTATTGGAAAATCCTTCCAGCCAAACAGAGTAATCCTTCTCTTCTAGATATTTTAAATAAATATGTTTCATAAATACTTACTTCCCTCTCGAATACTAATTGTAGCCATTTCTGCTCGATGCCGTTCTATAAAATCTCTGACCCAGTCTGGATTGGTTTTGGAATAATCTCTCAGCGCCCAGCCGATGGCTTTGTTAATAAAAAATTCTGTTTGGCCTAGATTATTCACTAAAATTTTCTCTAGCAACTCTGTGTCTGTTTCCTCTTTTCGCAACAGCTGATGATCAATAGCCAAGCGCCGCAGCCAGATATCCTCATCACGACTCCAAGCTAAAATAATCTCTTTGGTTTCTGGAAATCGGGCAATGATGGATCCGACCAAGCGGTCCAAAAAGTCAATAGTATCCCACCAAGATTTTGTTTGGGCCAGCTTTTTCAAACGTGACAAGTCAGATGGAGTCAATAGCTTCTTGTAAATCTCCAGATAATCTAGCGCGGCATACTGTAATTCTCGATAGGGATTATTCCAAGCTTCATTTATAAAATTCCAGTCAATATCGGAGTCAGTCTGCTGTTTAAAAAAAGCCTTTACGAGCTTCCGCCTAGCTGGAGTCTTGACTCCTAGAAACTCAAATTTATTTTTCATATAAGCTTTCATAGCTACTGCATCATCAGGGCTAGCTACAGCTTTTAACTCTTTTACCAATTCCTCTACATCCATATCTTACTCCAGCAATTCACGGTCATAAATAGTGTAGTCGCAGCGGTAAATCACGAGGCGCTTGCCGTCAATCAGCAACTCAGAGGTTTTGGGAGCATCAGATTTATCGAGAGAGACTCGGTCCCCAGCATAAGCTGCCAGTGGAGTGCCATTTTGAGAGCGAATCAGAATGACCTTCTTCTTGCCGTTAAAGTCGTTTTTAAAAGCAGAAATCATACGATTTAAAACAGGGACTGCATGGCTATTCTCCTCAACATCTGCAGTTTTTTGATATTGAGCAAAGACATCTTTCAAGCCCTTTTCTTCTGCAATCAAGGAAGAGCCCACATGGTCAATCTCATACTTACCCAAGGTGATTTTGAGCACAGATGAGTCTTCTTTGGATTTCCCTTCTGCATCAACTGAATCAAACTCCTCGTTACGCGAGATGGACAAGGACTTCCCTGACATCTGGTCTATGAGTTGGGAATTCTCATCATAGGTGCGAACCGTCATCTCCAACCCCAACCATTCCTCTTTGGCATTTTTGAACCAATTTTCAACGGCCTGACAACCGGTCAAGGTCAAAAGACCAATACTCAAAAGAGCTATTAATAGGTATTTCTTTTTCATTATTTATGCTCCATATTTTTTTCGTATAAGGAAATTTCTTTTGCAATTTGGGATTTGGCTGCTTTTCCCGTCAACAGTAATTTGATAGGTCTCATCACTTGCAGTCCTAGGCCACCCATTGCATAGTAAGACAGGCGATAGTAAAAATAATTTACAAATTCAATGATGGCAAACAACCACAGTAAAACTCCAATAATGATATTACTGCCACTACTCACTATAAAAGACCAGATCCAAATCGGTATATATGCAAGCAGCATCATAAAATCTAGCACTTTTAATCCTTTATAAAGAGGTGCAAGTAGTTGAGTTTCCAAGGCCTTCTTCTTTTGGATTCGTCTTAAACAGTTAAGCCAATAGAGGGAACCTTGAACCAATATCAGATTAAGAATTAACAGTGGAAAATAAAGGACAGCACTGGATATAGCAAATCGAGTCTCTGGTTTCGTATACAGAACATACACGATACAGAACAACACGACACTTATCGATTCCCCTGAGGCCAAATAAGTTAATTCCTGTTTGAGACTTCTTTTTTTCAATGTTCATCCTCCTATGAGCAAAAACTAAGTGATGGGAATACGGATTTATTATATCAAAACATCTGGAATTTAAGTCTAAAAAAGAGAGGCCCAGCGCTATTTAGCCCAACCTCTTCTTATATCTTAAATTCAATTAGAACAAACCAATCGCTGTACCATCGGCTGCCACATCCATATTGAGTGCTGCAGGACGTTTTGGTAGACCTGGCATGGTCATGACATCTCCTGTCAAAGCCACGATAAAGCCTGCCCCAAGTTTTGGTACCAACTCACGAATGGTAATTTCAAAATTTTCTGGTGCACCAAGAGCTGCAGGATTGTCAGAAAAGCTATACTGCGTTTTGGCCATACAAATTGGCAGCTTGTCCCAGCCATTCTTGACAATTTCACGAATCTGAGTCTGCGCTTTTTTCTCAAAGTTTACTTTTTGAACCGCGATAGATTTCAGTGACAATTTTTCTCGATCTTCTCTTCGATAGTTGAGTCATTGTCATAAAGACGAGTGTAGTGTGCTGGTTTTTTTCGTCAATGGTTTTTGACAACAGTTTCAGCTAGGGCCACACCACCTTCGGCACCATCAGCCCAGACACTGGCAAGCTCAACTGGTACCCCGATTTCTGCACAGAGTTCCTTAAGAGTTGCAATTTCAGCTTCCGTATCAGAGACAAATTCATTGATGGCTACGACCGCTGGAATACCGAATTTACGGATATTTTCAACGTGACGTTTGAGATTGGCAAAGCCAGCTCGGACCGCCCCAACATTTTCTTCAGTAAGTGCATCCTTAGCCACACCACCATTCATCTTAAGAGCACGAAGTGTTGCGACAATTACTACTGCATCTGGAGAAGTTGGTAAGTTCGGAGTCTTGATATCGAGGAATTTCTCAGCGCCAAGGTCTGCACCGAAGCCAGCTTCAGTCACTGTATAATCAGCCAAGCGCAGCGCTGTGCTAGTCGCCAAGACCGAGTTACAGCCATGGGCGATATTGGCAAACGGTCCGCCGTGGACAAAGGCTGGTGTTCCGTAAATAGTCTGTACCAGATTTGGCTTAATTGCATCTTTCAAGACTAAAGCCAAGGCTCCTTCTACCTCAAGATCACGGACATAGACAGGTGTACGATCATAGCGATAGCCAATAACGATATTGGCCAAACGCCTTTTCAAATCTTCAATATCCGTAGCCAAGCAAAGGATCGCCATAATTTCAGATGCGACAGTAATATCAAAGCCATCTTCGCGTGGAATACCGTTAACTGGGCTGCCTAAACCAACGGTCACATGGCGAAGGGCTCGGTCATTCAGGTCAACCACCCGTTTCCAGATAATACGACGTTGGTCGATACCCAGCTCATTTCCCTGATGAAGATGATTGTCAATGAGAGCAGACAAGGCATTATTAGCAGTCGTGATGGCATGCATGTCACCAGTGAAATGCAGGTTGATGTCTTCCATCGGTAAAACTTGCGCGTGACCACCACCAGCTGCGCCTCCTTTGATTCCCATAACAGGCCCCAAAGACGGTTCGCGGATAGCAATCATAGTTTTCTTGCCAATTTTATTGAGCGCATCAGCTAGTCCAATGGTAATGGTAGACTTGCCTTCTCCAGCTGGAGTTGGATTGATTGCCGTCACCAAAATCAGCTTGCCGACAGGATTTTCTGCTACTTCACGAATCTTGTCAAAACTGAGCTTGGCCTTGTACTTTCCGTACAGCTCCAAGTCGTCATAATCAATGCCAATCTTTTTTACTACATCCACAATAGGCAGTAATTCAACACTCTGAGCAATTTCGATATCTGTTTTCATTAAGGAACTCCTCTAATTTGATAAAACTATTATAACAAATATGATATAAAACTGCACATTTAAACTCCAATAGCAACATAATGTTCGGTAATTACTTCAATTTTTTTTCATACAATACATCTTCTTTAGTGAAAAAATAAGTTTGACTAAATTGAACCTTAAGTTAATTTTATTTTACTAAATTCATTTTTTCTTGTAGAATAAAGCTATGAATATATTGATTACCTCTGGCGGAACGAGTGAAAAAATCGACCAAGTCCGCTCTATCACTAATCATTCGACGGGTCAACTTGGGAAAATGATAGCTGAGCATTGTTTGGCAGAGGGTGCTTCGGTGACTCTGCTGACAACGGCAAAAGCTGTTAAACCGGATCCGCATGAAAAACTAACGATTAAGATTATCGAAGATACAGAGCAGCTCCTGACAGCCATGGAAAAGCTGGTACCAGCTCATGATGTGCTCATTCATTCAATGGCTGTTTCTGACTATAAACCAGTGTATATGGCAGGATTTGAGGAGGTTCTTGCCAGTTCAGATTTGGCAGAATTTCTGGAAAAAAGTAATTCTGAAAGTAAGATTTCGTCTGCTGATGACTATCAGGTACTTTTCCTCAAGAAAAATCCTAAAATCATCAGCAAGGTCAAGGAATGGAATCCCAATATTCGATTGATTGGCTTCAAGCTCTTGGTTGGCGTTTCTAAAGAAGAGTTACTGGCTACTGCTAGAGCCAGCCTTGAAAAAAATCAAGCTGAACTAATTGTTGCCAACGATTTGACTGAAATTTCTAGCGGGCAACACCACGCCTATCTCCTAGGAGCAGTCACTATCACAGAAGCTTTCTCCAAGGCAGAAATTGCTGAACAATTGTTAAGCCATATCCAGAAAGGAGACAGTTCATGATCCACGTTACTCTCGCTGTCACGGGCAGTATTTCGGCCTATAAAGCAGCAGATATTACGAGCCAGCTGGGTAAGCTAAGCTACAGTGTGTCTGTTCTCATGACGGAAGCTGCCAGTCACTTTATCACCCCGCTGACCTTACAGGTTTTATCAAAGAATCCTGTTTCCCTTGACCTCATGAGCGAGCCGAGGCCAGACAAGGTCAACCATATTGAGATCGGTAAAGAAACAAATCTTTTCTTAGTCGCTCCTGCTACAGCCAATACCATCGCCAAACTGGCTAATGGTCTGGCAGACAATATGGTAACCGCTACAGCTCTTGCTCTCCCATCTCATGTCAAAAAAGCCATCGCGCCAGCCATGAATACCAAGATGTATGAAAATCCACTAACTCAGCACAATTTGGAAAGATTAAAAAAATTTGGCTGGGAGATTATCGAACCGCGTGAAGCTGTTCTAGCTTGCGGAGATCATGGGACTGGCGCTCTAGCTGATGTCAATATTATTATAGAAAAAGTAAAGGAAATTATAAATGAGAAAACAATCTAGTATCGCGCAAATTGCTATCTTTTTTGCTATTATGTTAGTACTCCATCTGCTGAGCTCTGTTATTTTCAACCTACTACCGGTTCCGATTAAACCGACCATTATTCATATTCCAGTCATTATCGCTAGTATTATCTACGGACCGCGAATTGGAGCTGTTCTTGGAGCCCTGATGGGGGTAATCAGTGTGGTGACCAACACCGTTATCCTGCTGCCAACTAGCTACCTCTTCAGTCCTTTTGTAGAAAACGGTAGCATCAATTCATTGATGATCGCTATGGTTCCACGTATTCTAATCGGAATCACTCCGTATTTTGTCTACAAATGGATGAAAACTAAGCCAGGTTTAGTTTTAGCTGGTGCCGTGGGCTCAATGACTAACACCATCTTCGTTCTCGGAGGAATTTTCATTCTATTTTCATCTGTTTACAATGGAGACATCAGAGCCATGCTTGCGCTGGTTTTATCAGCCAATTCAATCTCAGAAATGATTATATCCGCTCTCCTTACAGTTGCAATCGTTCCAGCACTTGAAAAACTAAAAAAATAATCACTTAAGTGATTATTTTTTTACTCTATTTTTGTTCACTTTTTCAAAGGATTTCATTATTTTTTAGGTCAGCACTTTCAAAAATTATGAAAATATGTTACAATGAAAGCGATTAAACAAACAAGAAAATCTTGCGGCTTATCCTTAAAGACGCGGCGATTTTCTATTTTAAATATAAAGGAGACTCCATCTATGACCTATCAAGAAAACTTCAAAAAATGGCTTGATTTCGCTGAACTTCCTGACTATCTTCGGAAAGAGTTAGAAGGTATGGACGAAAAAACTAAGGAAGATGCCTTTTATACAAACCTTGAGTTTGGTACCGCTGGTATGCGTGGTTTGATCGGCGCTGGTACCAACCGTATCAATATCTATGTTGTCCGTCAGGCAACTGAAGGTTTGGCACGCTTGATTGAAGAAAAAGGAGATGAGTTCAAAAAACGCGGTGTTGCGATCGCTTACGACTCTCGTCATTTCTCACCAGAATTCGCTTTTGAATCTGCTGCAGTCTTAGCTAAACACGGTATCAAGTCTTATGTATTTGAAAGCCTACGCCCAACTCCAGAACTTTCATTTGCGGTACGTCATTTGGGAACTTTCGCTGGTATCATGATTACAGCAAGCCACAACCCTGCCCCATTTAACGGCTACAAAGTTTATGGCGAAGATGGTGGACAAATGCCTCCTCATGATGCCGATGCATTGACAGACTACATCCGTGCGATTGAAAATCCTTTTGCTATCGAGGTTGCTGATGTGGAAGCTGAAAAAGCTTCTGGCTTGATTGAAGTGATTGGCGATGCTGTTGATGCTGAATACCTCAAAGAAGTTAAAGATGTCAATATCAACCCAAAACTGATTGATGAATACGGCAAGGACATGAAGATTGTCTATACTCCTCTGCACGGTACTGGTGAAATGTTGGCTCGTCGCGCTTTGGCTCAAGCAGGATTTGATTCTGTTGAAGTTGTTGAAGCTCAAGCTGTAGCTGATCCAGACTTCTCTACTGTTAAGTCTCCAAACCCTGAAAGCCAAGCAGCCTTTGCCTTAGCTGAAGAATTGGGCCGTAAAGTTGGTGCAGATGTCTTGGTTGCAACTGACCCAGATGCTGACCGTGTCGGTGTTGAAGTTCTTCAAAAAGACGGCAGCTACCTCAACCTTTCAGGTAACCAAATCGGGGCTATCATGGCTAAATACATCTTGGAAGCTCATAAGAGTGCTGGAACTCTGCCAGCTAACGCAGCTCTCTGCAAGTCTATCGTTTCTACTGACTTGGTGACTAAGATTGCTGAAAGTTATGGCGCAACCATGTTCAATGTCTTGACTGGTTTCAAATTTATCGCTGAAAAGATTCAAGAATTTGAAGAAAAACACAACCACACTTACATGATGGGGTTTGAAGAAAGCTTTGGTTACTTGATCAAACCATTCGTACGTGATAAAGATGCTATTCAAGCCGTTCTTGTAGTTGCTGAGCTTGCTGCCTACTACCGCTCACGTGGTCTAACACTTGCTGACGGTATCGAAGAAATCTACAAAGAATACGGCTACTACGCAGAAAAAACAATCTCTGTTACTCTTTCTGGTGTCGATGGTGCAGAACAAATCAAGGCTATCATGGCTAAGTTCCGTAATAATGCTCCAAAAGAATGGAACGCAACAGCTATTACTGTCGTAGAAGACTTTAAGGCTCAAACTGCTACTGCTGCAGATGGTACTGTTACAAACTTGACAACTCCTCCAAGCGACGTCTTGAAATACACACTTGCGGATGGTTCATGGATCGCTGTTCGTCCTTCTGGTACTGAACCAAAAATCAAGTTCTACATTGCCGTTGTCGGTGATAGCAATGAAGATTCACAAGCTAAGATTGCAAATATTGAAGCGGAAATCAATGCTTTTGTAAAATAAGCAATTATAAAAGATGAGACGAACCAATCTCATCTTTTTTTCGTATCAAATCTAAGCAATTTTAGAAACTTTATGGCATACTAGTTTTATCAAAAGAAATGAGGATTATTTATGGAACAATTTGCTCAAAATATTAAAGACTTGGAAGTCACAACTGTTGACCGCGCTCGTCAAGCGATTGCTGACAAAGAAACTGCAACTTTCTTCGTTGGTCGCAAAACTTGCCCTTACTGCCGTAAATTCGCTGCTACTCTTGCAGGCGTTGTCGCTGATACCAAGGCGCATATTTTCTTTATCAATAGCGAAGAAGCTAGCGAATTGGAGAAACTGCAAGCCTTCCGCTCTGAATACAGCATTCCGACGGTTCCTGGTTTTGTTCATGTTCAAGACGGCCAAGTCTCTGTTCGTTGTGACTCTTCGATGACAGCGGATGAGATTAAGGCTTTTGCTGGGATTTAAGCACAAGTTCCCTTTTAAAGGGTAGTTTATTTGTCTCACGCCTTACAAAACGAGAAGGACTATAAGTTATTTTAAAAACAAAAAAGACAAACTATATTGTTTGTCTTTTATTTTTCTTTCAAAGTATATATCGGAAAGCCGTGTTCTACTATTTTATCATCTAGTTTAAAATAATTTTTAAACCAATGTTTATATTTTTTTAAATAAAGCTTCAATACAGATATACAGGATGATTAGTAAAAAAATAAATAGAAAAGCGTGCCAATCTTGAAATTTCGAGGAACTCTCAATGAACATAGCCCAATATACACATGAGAAGAGCAAAAGAACTACTAAAATTAAATTCACATATAAAATATAGCTCACAAAGAAAAGAAATTGATGTTTCTTTGATCTTTTACTGTAATAGACTTTATAGTTTTCGGTATGTCTTTCGAAGACAGGCAAGTGAAAGGAATAGCGTCCGCTCCCGAACTTAGCTAACTCAGGTAAGGCATGATAGCCACACCAATGGAAGCATTTATAGATGAACTCGCGAGTCAAAAAATAAATATTTAAACCTATAAAAATTAGAATAATGATGAAGTCAGTTCTCGCAGTTGGGGAAAATATCCACTGAAAATAAAGAAGGCAATGTAAGAAATTTAAAGCTCCTAATATAAAATAAATGACACCAGCAAGTCTGCTACGACGTCCAATAAAAGTTTTATCTGGAGGACTAGGGGTATGGGACATATTTTAATGATTTCCTATTCTTCGTAAATTTAATCAAGTTCAACAGACTATTTAACTTTAGTTTCCATCTTTTACGTTCCTAAAAGCCTCCCACATCTTCTGCTGGGGTTTGGCAAAGGGGTACTTCTCAAATTCCTCTGGATGTAGCCACAAGACCTCTCCGTCTGCTGCGTGCTGGCTATCTTTGACTCGACCGTAAGCCAGCTGTATATGCCACTTGCGATGACTGAAGACATGTTGTACCTTCGGAAGGACTGCTGCTGCCAATCGACAGTCAAATCATAATCCTGCTCAAAGCTTTCTTGAGGAGATAGATCCAGACTAGGCTGATTTTCGGCCACTTCAAATAGAGAGATCTGATTTCCGGTTTGAAATTCCTCGACTTCAATCAAGGGGAAATGCCAAAAACCTGATAACAAGCCAGCAGCCTCATTCTTTTCAAGCAAGAACTGTCCTTGCTCGTTTTCGATAATCAAGCCCTGCAGATAGACCGGAACCGGCTTCTTTTTCGGTGCTTTGATAGGATATTTATCCATGGTTCCGTGCAAATAAGCTGCGCTGAACCCTTTTACTGGACTATCTTCTGGATGGGGATTAACAGGAGCTTCAATATCCGATCCCAAATCCATCAGCGCCTGATTGAAATCTCCGGGTCTAACTGGATCAATCAAAATCTCCATCATAGCCTGAAAGACCTTGCGATTGCTTGGTTGCCCAATATCTAAATCAACTTCAAACAAGCGACTCAGCACCCGCATGACATTGCCGTCTACCGCAGGCTCAGCTAGGCCAAAGGCAATACTAGCAATGGCACCAGCCGTATAAGGCCCAATCCCTTTGAGGCTAGCAATTCCATCATAGCTATCAGGAAATTCTCCATCAAAATCCGTCATTATCTGCTGGGCTGCCTTTTGCATATTTCGCACCCGCGAATAATAGCCCAACCCTTCCCAAGCTTTGAGCAGCCTCTCCTCTGGCGCTTGCGCTAAGTCGGCCACAGTTGGAAACCAGTCAAGAAAACGCTCATAGTAAGGAATTACCGTATCCACACGTGTTTGCTGCAACATAATCTCAGAAACCCAGATATGATAAGGATTGTTGGACCTGCGCCAAGGTAGATCGCGCTTGTTTTCATCATACCAAGTTAATAATTTCTCGCGAAAAGAAGCAATTTTATCTGCTTCCCACATCTCAATTCCAAATTTTTTTAAATCTAACATTTCTCTCATACTTAAACAGACTAAAAAAGATGAATCACTCATCTTTTTTAGTTATTTTATTGGTCAACACTTTGTGCAGCTGTAATCAGTGTTAAGTTATAAACGTCATCTGAATTACATCCGCGTGAAAGGTCATTTACTGGCTTGTTCAATCCTTGAAGAACTGGACCGACAGCTGAGAACCCACCTAAACGCTCTGCCATTTTATAGCCGATATTTCCAGCTTCAATACTTGGAAAGACAAAGACAGTCGCTTTACCTGCAACCTTGCTTCCTGGAGCTTTCAAGGCTGCTGTGCTTGGTACAAAAGCAGCGTCAAATTGCAATTCCCCGTCAACCTCTAGGTCTGGGCGCAAATCATGAACCAATTTAGTCGCATGAACCACTTTATCAACGCTTTCTCCGAAGCCAGAACCCTTAGTTGAATAGCTAAGCATAGCAATCTTAGGATCAATGCCAAACATTTTAGCTGTCACAGCTGAGTTAATCGCAATTTCTGCCAAGGCTTCTGAGTCAGGATTGATATTAATGGCACAGTCGCTGAAAAGATAACGTTCTGAACCACGCACCATGAGGAAGGCACCTGAAGTTCTTGTTACATTTGGACGTGTTTTAATGATTTGCAATGCTGGACGCACTGTAGCAGCTGTAGAGTGGATAGAGCCAGAAACCATACCATCTACGATACCGAGGTAGACTAGCATCACCCCAAAATAATTAACGTCTGTTCTTAAAAGCTCAAAAGCTTCTTCTTCACTGACTTTGCCCTTACGGCGCGCCACTAGAGCCGCCACCATCTCTTCCAATCTGTCATAGTTTTTAGGATCTATAACTTCATATCCGTCCATGATATTTTCGATTTCCAAGTAAATACGGATCTTATCTGGATTCCCCAAAAGAACCGGTGTAACTTCTGATTCTTTTACTATGCGTTTAACCGCTTGAAGAATACGCGGTTCTTGCCCTTCTGGCAATACAATACGAACATTTTTACCAACAACTGAGTCTCTTAGACTTTCAAAAACTTCCATGAGTTTCTCCTTTAAAATTTTAATTATTTTTTGTTAACGATGTAATGGTGTTTTGGAAATCAATCGGCAACTGGGATTCCAATTGGAGCTGCTTTTCCAAAAATGGATTATAAAAAGATAAAGAGTGACAATGCAAGGCCTGACGGTTAATTCCCGCTTCTAAAGTCCCGCCATAGAGATCATCTCCGAGGAGCGGAAATCCAAGATGGGAAAAGTGCACACGAATTTGATGGGTTCGTCCAGTGTGCAGACGAATATCTACCAGATAGATATCGCCAAACTGCTCTACAACCTTGTAGCTGGTATGGGCATACTTACCATCTTTTGTCACACATCTGGTAATAATGCTGTCAGGGTCGCGCCCTATTGGCGCAATAATATCTCCCTCCGGTTTAAGCTCACCGCTCCCCTGAACGAGCGCGTAATAGCGCTTTTCAATCATTTTTTTCTGCAGTTGCTTATCCAGTCTTGCATGAGCATAGCCATGTTTTGCAAAGAGCATGAGTCCACTGGTATCGCGATCCAGTCTTGTCACAATGTGAACCTGCTGATTTTCATAATTTTGCCGAATATAGTAAGCCTTGACAAAGTTTGCCATCGTATTCGAATGGTTGACACTAGGAATACTAGCTACTCCAGCAGGTTTATCTAAAACTAGAAAGTGCTCATCTTCATACACGATCGACAACTCACGATCCACGGCTTCTAGGCTTTCAAAGCCTTTCTCAGAAGGGATATCTACTGTCACCTTATCGCCAATATCCAGCAAATAAATGGCATTTTGAGATTGACCATTGACAAGAATATTCCCACCTGCAAACTTCACTTTGGCCAAAAGGGATTTTGAAATTTCATGCTTTTTCAAAAAAGTTTTGACTTTGACATGCTCATCCGCAATAAACTCAAATCTCATTCTTGGCACTCCTCGATAAAGGAGTCTCTCACGCGATTCCAAAAGCTGGTATGGCTAGGCGAAGCTACAAAGTTAATCTTATGATTATCGATTTGGTACTCGATACGGACAATATTTTTATAAGAAAACGTTTGATTATCGACCGCTATGGTATAGTAATCATTGCGTGTCGGCAGCAGCTCAATCTTATCTTTTTTAGGAACGATAACTGAGGAACCCAAAGTTCGATACACACGATTGTTGAGGCTAGCAATCTCTGTCACTTGCAAGGCTTCAATCGTTGGATGTAGAACAGCTCCTCCCAATGATTTATTGTAGGCTGTGCTTCCAGTAGGCGTTGAGACAGAAATCCCGTCGCCTCTAAAACGCTCAAAATGAACATTATTGATGACCACATCAACTACCATGGTTCTGTCGGAGCGTTTAATCGTTGCTTCATTGAGCGCGCGAATCGTCCGAGTTTCCCCATTTTCAAAGGTCAGCTTGACATTTAAAATCGGATAAGAGACCTTGGCACCTGTGTCCAATTTCAGATTTTCCACTAATTTATCAATTTCAAAGTCTCTGTAATCTGTATAAAAACCCAAATGTCCGGTATGGACACCGACAAAGCGCACCTTATCCAGCTGCTCTTCATATTTGTGAAAGGCTGATAGCAGCATCCCATCACCACCGACAGAAATCACGATATCTGGATTTTTGGGTGTCAGGATAAAGCCTGCTTTCCGCAATTTTTGCATCAGAGTTTGAAATACTTCCTCACTCTGCCTTTTACGATTGCGGATTATCGCTATTTTTTTACCTGTATTCTTCATCTGTATCGTCACTATTTCCAACACCGTCATTTAGCTTGCGGTGCAGAGGATCAAAGAGTGCTTGTGCTTCTTGGATGGCGTCACGAATGGCTCCCATCTCTTCATCTAGCTGATAGGCGAGATTAGCTGTTGTCTCCAAGCGCCGTTTGATTTCCTCTGGAAATTCTCCTTTATACTTGTAGTTTAAAGAGTGCTCAATCGTTGCCCAAAAGTTCATGGACAAGGTACGAATCTGAATTTCTGCCAAGATAACTTTATTTCCATTAATCGTATCTACTGGATATTCAACAATGGCATGGTAGCTACGATAACCACTGTCTTTTTTGTTTTTGATGTAATCACGCTCCTGAACGATACGCATATCTGTCCGATTTCGCAAAACTTCTAAAACTTCATCCACATCGTCTACAAATTGAACCATAACACGCAAACCAGCAATATCCTGCATCTCTTGGGCTAAGTTTTCCTCAGTTATCCCGCGAAGTTCCATTTTTTCCTTGATGCTTTCAATATGTTTTACGCGACCAGTTACAAACTCGATCGGTGAATGGCGTTGCTGTTTGCGATACTGTTTGCGTATGCCACGAAGCTTGATTTTCAACTCACCAACTGCCTGAATGTAAGGATCCAGAAAATCTTCCCAATCTATTGTCATATACATACCTTGTCATCTATTCGTTTTTTGTATAAAATAAACACAGTTGTTATTATAACATAAAATCGCTTTCAGATAAAGAAAAGGATCAAAAAATGAATCATTTAGAAATTGAATACAAAACAATGCTAACAGAAGACGAACATAAACGACTTCTGACCTTCTTTGATCATGTCCAGCCAATTTTCCAAGTCAACTATTATATTGATTCGGCTGACTTTGCTCTTCGTGAAGCTCGTATGGCTCTGCGAGTCCGAACCACTCCTGACGCTGCTGAGTTTACTCTAAAAATTCCTCAAAAACTTGGAAATTTCGAATACAACCAAGCCTTGTCCGAAGATGAATTTAAGGAAATTACAGAAAATTTGCAATTTCCTCAGGGAGAAATCCTAGACAAACTGCAAGAAAAAGGAATCCCAGTTGACAAGCTAACAATACTCGGAATCCTTGAAAATATTCGATATGAAAAACAAGATGCACTCGGACTTTTTGCCTTAGACGAAAGTCGTTACTTTGGTAAAAAAGATTTCGAACTAGAATTAGAAATCAATGATATTGAAGAGGGAGAGCAAAAGTTCAAAGACTTTTTAAAAGAAAATCAAATCCAATACAAGCCTGGCAAAAGTAAGATCGCCAGATTTGCCGAAAACTTATAAAAATGCTGAAATAATCTCATTTTTTTGGTAGAATAATAATTATAAATCTAAAGAGACAAAAAGAGGATGGTCATTCTAATGTCAGACAAAAAAAATATGAAGCTTTTCTCCCTCAATTCCAATCACTCAATTGCTGAGAAGATTGCTGAAGCTGCCGGAGTACCTTTAGGCAAGCTTTCTTCCCGCCAATTTTCTGATGGCGAGATTCAGATTAACATTGAGGAGAGTGTTCGTGGCTATGATATCTATATCATCCAGTCTACCAGCTTCCCAGTCAATAATCACTTGATGGAGCTATTGATAATGGTTGACGCTTGTAAACGAGCAAGTGCCAATACCGTAACTGTGGTTATGCCTTATTTGGTTATGCCCGCCAAGATCGGACAGCGGCTCCTCGCGAGCCAATCACTGCAAAACTCGTGGCCAATATGCTTGTTGGAGCTGGCGTAGACAGAGTTATCTCACTTGACCTTCACGCTGTCCAAGTACAAGGCTTCTTTGATATTCCTGTTGACAATCTCTTCACCATCCCATTGTTTGCTGAGCATTATTGCAATATGGGATTAACTGGCGAGGATGTTGTCGTCGTTAGCCCGAAAAATTCTGGCGTGAAACGCGCTCGTAGCTTGGCAGAATATCTCGATGCTCCAATCGCCATCATCGACTACGGTGAAGATGAAGCAGGACGCTCTGAAGGCTATATCATCGGTGAAGTTGAAGGTAAAAAAGCGATTTTGATTGACGATATCTTGAATACCGGTCGTACCTTCTCAGAAGCTGCTAAAATCGTTGAACGTGAAGGAGCTGTCGAAATCTATGCTGTCTCAAGTCATGGTTTATTTGCAGATGAAGCTGCAGACCTACTAGACAGTGTTCCTATCCGAGAAATCTTAGTGACTGACTCTGTTGATACGAAAGAAAAGACTCCGAAGAACGTTCACTACATCACAGCCAGCGAGTTGATTGGTGATGCTATCGTGCGTATTCAAGAAAGAAAACCAGTCAGCCCACTTTTTGCTTTTCAAAAGAAATAAGGGATAAATTTGTGATTTATTTAGATAATGCTGCTACGACTGCCTTATCGCCTGCTGCGATTAAGTCCATGACTCAGGCAATGGCAGTCTTCGGCAATCCATCCAGTACCCACAGCCACGGTCGAGAAGCTAAAAAACTGCTCCGACAAGCTCGCGAAGATATTGCTAAAGTTCTACACACACAGAGCAAAAATATCCTCTTTACATCAGGTGGTACTGAAAGTAATAACACCGCAATCAAGGGATATGCCCTACGCCATCAGAATCAAGGCAAGCATATTATTACTACTGCCATTGAGCACCATGCTGTTTTGGAGCCTGTTGAATACTTAGTGGAGAATTTCGGTTTTGAAGCGACTATCATTCAGCCAGTGGATGGGCAAATCCCAACTGAAGATATCAAGAATGCTCTCAGATCAGATACTATCCTTGTCTCAGTCATGGCTGTCAACAATGAAACAGGCTACATTTTGCCGATTCAAGAAATTGGTCAATTACTAAAGGATCATCCTGCTGCTTTTCACGTTGACGCAGTCCAAGCCGTTGGCAAGCTCCCTATCTATCCTGAAGAATGGGGAATCAATTTCCTGAGTGCATCAGCTCATAAATTCCACGGTCCAAAAGGAGTTGGATTTCTCTATGCCGACCAGATGGACTTTGATAATTTCATGCATGGCGGCGATCAAGAAAACAAGCATCGGGCGGGCACAGAAAACCTCGTTTCCATTGTCGGGATGGCAACTGCCCTTTCTGAAAGTTTCGCCCACTTAGAGAAAAATCTTGAGCATGCCCAGCAGCTAAAAGATACTTTACTGGATAACCTAGCGGATATAGACTTCTACCTGAACGAAAGTCAGCCTAGCCTGCCTTATGTTGTCAATATTGGATTTCCAAACCAAAAGAATGATCTTATCTTGCTTCAAATGGACCTTAATGGCTTTTCAATCTCGACTGGCTCTGCTTGTACAGCTGGTGCTGTTCAGCCCAGTCATGTCCTTCAAGCCTTATATGGCCCAAACTCTGAGCGCCTAAAAGAATCCATTCGCATCAGTGTGTCAGATCAAACAAACATCCAAGAAATCAAACTATTCAGTCAAAAACTAAAAGAAATACTAGGAGGATAAGATGGCTTTTCAAACATCTGTTAGCTTAGCAAACTGCGACTTCACCTACTCACTCCATCCAAATGTTAAGAAATTTACCTTACGGGACAATACATTTGCTGAAACAAAAGTTGGTAATTACGAGCTTTCTCGTTTACTTGAAGCGGTTCCCAATAGTGGCGATGGATTCTTGCTTAAGATTATCATCAATAAAGATCTAAGCGGAGTAAAAATTAATATTACGGACAAGTCTGGTTTAAGATTGGTTAATATCTTCAAATCAGAAAAACACCATATTATTCAGCAAAAATTCTATTTCTTGATGGATAGTTTAGTTGAAAGAGATATTTTTGAAAAAACACCCCAATAAGCGAAATTCTAAGAATTTTGCTTATTTCTATTATTTTATCTATCTTTATTAGTATAATAATATTTTGTTCATCAAATTAGTTGATTTTTTCACAAGCTTTCTATAGAATAGAAGATAGAAAGGTCGTGATTTTGTGAAAACTGAAAAAAGCAATTCTATTCCACGCGCTACTGCTAAGCGGCTCTCCCTCTACTACCGGATTTTCAAACGATTTAATGCAGAAAATATTGAAAAGGCCAATTCAAAACAAATCGCAGAGGCGATTGGAATCGACTCTGCGACTGTTCGGCGTGACTTTTCTTACTTCGGTGAGTTAGGTCGTAGAGGTTTTGGCTACGATGTGAAGAAACTTATGAATTTCTTTGCCAACCTTCTTAACGACAACTCAATTACAAATGTCATGATTGTTGGTGTCGGAAATATGGGCCGTGCTCTTTTACACTACCGCTTTCATGAACGGAATAAAATGAAGATTGTAATGGCCTTTGATACAGACGATTATTCTGATGTCGGAACCACCACAAATGATGGAATTCCTATTTATGGAATTTCTCAAATAAAAGAAAAGGTCCAAGAAGGAAACGTAAAGACTGCTATTCTGACAGTGCCGAGCGTTAAGGCACAAGAAGTCGCATCCGTCTTGGTTGATGCTGGTATCAAGGGAATTCTTTGCTTCTCCCCAGTGCACCTATCTGTCCCCAAAGATGTGGTTGTACAATATGTGGACCTAACCAGCGAACTCCAAACCTTACTCTACTTCATGAGAAAAGATGATGAGTAAGGTAAGAAAGGAAACAGACACTTTATGAAAAAACCGATTATCGGTATAACAGGAAACCAAAGGGATATTCCTAACGATCAATTTATTCATATTAGTTATACTTCAACTGGCTTTATCGAGGGAGTCAATAAAGTTGGAGGAATCCCAATTATCTTACCAATTGGTGATGAAGCCTTAGCTCACACCTATATCACTATGATCGATAAACTGATCCTTACCGGTGGACAAAATGTCCAGCCTCATTTCTACGGAGAAGAACAGACTATCGAAAGTGATGATTATCTGCTTCAAAGGGATCTATTTGAACTAGCTCTCATCCGAGAGGCGCGGAAACAAAACAAGCCTATTTGGTGTCTGTCGTGGTACTCAGCTTTACAATGTTTCTATGGGTGGCACACTTCACCAAGACATCGAGAATCACTGGCAAGATAGCACTGCTCAATACACTACACAGACTATGGTCACTAAAAATGGCTCCATCCTCCATGAATTATACGGACCTACTTGTCAAATCAACTCATTCCATCACCAAAGTATCAAGGATCTAGCGAAAAATTTAGAAGTTATAGCTTACGATCCTCGGGACAAGGTCATTGAGGCTGTTACCTCAACTGATGGAAGTCCATTTCTTGGTGTGCAGTGGCATCCAGAATTCCTATTTCCCACAAGAACAGGTGATTTAGCCTTGTTTGATTATGTGGTCCACAAACTTTAGATCAAATCTGTTTTTTCACGATAACTATAATAATTATTTTTTGAAACGATTAAATGATCTAAAAGAACCAACCCCATTAGCTCACAAGCTTCTTTCATATGTTTGGTGACCTCGTCGTCATTCTTACTTGGTAAAGTCACTCCAGAAGGATGATTGTGCACAAGTATAATAGATGTCGCCAAGTGTTTGAGCGCATAATGCAAAATCTCGCGCGGCTCAGCCATACTTCTAGTTACCGTTCCTACAAAGATTGTCTGCTGATGGATGATCTGGTTTTGACTATTTAGATAAATAGCGACCAAACATTCTTGCTTTTTATCTCCCAGTTCGACCTGCATTTTGCGAGCTAGTTTCTGACTTCCAAGAATTTGCTCCCTCTCCAGCACTTCAGCTTTGTTGATGCGACAGCCAAGCTCAATAATGGCTTGCAACTCAACAGCCTTCACAGGCCCAATTCCTGAAATTGTCTGTAATTCCTGTAAAGTCAAATATTTCAGATCATTCAAGCTAGAAATCGATGATAATATCCTTTGAGAAACTTGAAAAACAGTTTCTTTTTTGCTGCCTGTTCGCAAAAATATAGATAGCAATTCCTGATTACTAAGTTTATCCGCTCCTTCTCTTATCAGCCGTTCACGCGGCATCATGCTTATGTCATCCTGCAATGAAATACGATACATACCAACCTCCTTACTTATTAATTCGCTATTAAGTAAAAAAAGAACCTAAATAAATGAACTACACCCAAAAGGTTAGACACAAAATCTATCGATTAGGCGAGTTCATTTATTTAGGCTATTTATTATTAATTGCTAAATCTTATCATATTTGTTGCTTGCTGTTATAACAGCCTCTCTAACGGATGTAGACCATTGTCCCTTAATAGCAGTGTCTAAAGTATCATTAATCCCCTTGATAGCCAACTTTCCTTCCTTTGCAACTTTACTAATCGCTTCCTTAGATTTGGTCTTAATACCATCACTTTTACTAAGAATATGTGGAGCATAAACATTTGTTATCAAAGATTTTTCAATCTGTTTTTGAATAGCAAGCAGACGCGTTCCTAAATCATCGAAATTTCCTATAGTAAATACACCTGTAATATCCTCAGTTAATGTTGTTGCCATTTTAGCATCACTTCCTTTTACTCTCTAGTTTTATTATTGTCATCTGCGACTATTCTCCTACGCAGATAAGCCTCATCTAACTTATCATCTAGATATCGTCTTTCTCGTCGGAAATTATCACTCTCTTTTAAAGATTCTAATTCCAATATTTTTTGCGCCTCCGTCAAGGCATCTTCCGATAACATTTGGTAAGATTCCATCTCTCTATTAAGAATCCTATAAAAATCCTGATCCGCATCAGTAGATTTCAAATAATGCAAAGTTTCTTCGTACTTTTCATCAAGAATATTTTGTATGGCACGACGCGCAGTTTGAAAATAATCATTTCTTGCCTCAAATTCTTGCAACTTTTCTCGATGCCGATCTTCCAATTCTTCTAATTCTTTAGTTTTCTTTTCGACTTCACGTTGTGCTAATTCAAATTTCTCCATTGATTGAATTCCCCTGCTAAAGCTATGTCTTCTTCGAGTTTTTTGTCTATACCAGCTGCAATTTTATCTTTTAATTTAGTCATTTCGTCTAATATTTGACTCGCTTTGTTGAGCTTATTTTGTAGAGAGATTTCTACATTTCCGACCACACTATCATGTGTGACACCACCAGCTGCAAAAGCCGATCTAATCTCATCAGGACTAAGACTACTGACCATAAACGGAGACTTGGTCGTTTCAAATAAAGACTCAACTTCTTCTACTCCTCTTTGTTTCTCAATCTTAATCTGATCCAAAACTTGCTGAGCAGCATTAACAAGAGCATTTACACCAATAGTAGCTTGCTCGCTGTCTAGAAAAATTCGTTCGTTGCTACTTAGGCCACCTCCGCTTTCTGTAAGTAAGCTTTTCATGCCATAATACCGCAACATTCTCGTTTTTGTTTCTAGGATGAGGGCATTCGCATTTCCTTTTGCAGTATTGGTCACAACATTGCCATTTTCATCAATGAGTTGACCTTTATTATTAAATCTCCAAGTATTATAACTATGATATTTATCCCCTAGACTATAGATCTTATCTGCCTTTTCTTTCCAAGAAAGTTTATCATCTTGTAAAATTCGTAAAGATTCATCAACAAAACTAGCATCTGTCATATTGACATAAATGGCAACGCCTGTTTTATTCCCCAAAATGTTCCCCAAAAACATATCATTTGGATTTCTAAAGTTACGAAATTGCTCTGGATGCGCCTGCATATAGGCTATTTCTTCTTCCGAAACAATATTATGAATATCTGGACCATTAAAGCCAACATTATTCCATCCCATTTTTAAGGCAGTATAAAGTGCCATAGACTCTCCCAAAGAATGACCATTCGTTGTTATAATGGCATTAGGATTTTCTTTACGAACCTTTTTCTCTACTCGCTGGGCAAACTCTAATGCTGTTTTTGACTGAACATCTACAATGTTTTCGACAACTTCCTTTTTAACACTATCGTTAAAATGTCCTTCTAGAATGCCTTTGCCCATCCCTGAAATTGAGGGGAGACCTGTTATCATTTTATCCGTAAAACCCATACCTAGATTTTCAATGTCATTCAGGACATCTTTTTTGTCTCCAAAATTGGTTCCAACATAAGAAACCACTACCTGACTGTAGTCTACGTTCCCTTGATTATCAACAGGAGCAACAGCCATAGCTTGCATGCTGTTTTCCGTTGGTTCAGCAGAGTTTCCAATAGCATCAATGACTTGGAATTGACGGCCGTTTATATCAATAGAATCTCCAATTTTTATTTGCTGTTCACTTTTATAATTATCTGGATCAAATTTATACGCAGTACGAGCTATTTCTTTATAATCTTTTTCAGTAATCTTCGACATATTATTTACCTAAATTATATATAACTTCAATTCCTTCAAGTGTCTCAAAATCAGTCGGTTTTTCCTTTTTCATTAAAGTCTTCTCACCTTTTTTATAGGCTAAACTATAACCATTATCATAATTGTCATCTAAAAACGAACTAATACTAATATTATCATTCACTTTTAGAAAAACACTTCTAGACTGGGCAAATTCTTTTCTAGAGACATCTGTGAACTCAATTTTATTAATCCCTTCATAGTTATTCACTAAAAACAAAGCTAGATTTTTTTCTTGTTTTTGAACTTCTTTTTTCTCTTCTTCTGTCAATGTAACTATCTCCTTCTGTCCGTTTTTTTTCTGCTGACTACAGGCACTGAGTGTTCCCATACATAGAAATCCAATAAATACTATCAAAAGCAACTTATATATTTTCATAAATACTCCTTTCCTCTATAGAGTTCAAAACCTTCAACTATGCTAACATAATTATATTATAGCAAAACAATTATAAAATAAGCAAGCGTTTACATATTTCGTAATCCCTTTTAATATAATGAAACTAAATCTTATGTACTTTTACTGACTCAATAGAAGCATCAATGACTCGGAATTTCGACCGTTAACGTCAGATTCCTTTCCCACACTAAATTGTTCTTCTGCTTTATATTCTTTCGGATCCAAATTATAGACTTTTTTAGATATTATGTTGTAATCTTTATCAGTCAACGCGCCATTTAATAATCCTCGTAATAACTAACATCTACTCCGTCTAAACTAGTTAACTGTGTTGGAGGTTTCTTCTCTATCAAATGAAAGTCTTTGGGATCATATCCTATTGAATAATATCCATCTTTACTTTCTAACTCTGTTGGTAAAATATAACTATTATCATTGACCTTTATAGTGATTGTATCACCCGTCCCAAAACCACCTTTATGAAAATTTACAAATTCTATTTTTTTCACATTTTGATAATGATTTACCAGGTACAAAGCAATTTTCTCTTCTTCTTTACGAAGTTTCTTTTTTTCCTCTTTTGTCATAGTAATTTTCTCCTTCTGTCCGTTTTTCTGTTGACTACAGGCACTGAGTATTCCCAACCCTAGAAATCCGATAAATACTATCAAAAGTAACTTAGATATTTTCATATAATATTCCCTTCTTTTATAAAACATACAATCTTCAACTATACTAACATAGTTATATTATAGCAAAATGATTATAAAACAAGCAGGCGTTTACATCATTTGCAATCCCTCTAATATCAATAAAACTAAATCTTATCTACCATCATAGAATAACTCAAAATTTTCGACCGTGACCATCAATCAATTCTCCAACTGATTATTGTTTCTCTGAATGATCTAGTGTATCGAGCTCATAAACATAGGTCGTAATTGTATCATAATCTGCATCCGTTATATTCATTTATTTTCTCCATAATATACAACATATAATTGAGCCTCTGATAATTTTGTAAATTTAGAAGGAACTTCCTTCCGTTTTAGTTCCTCTGAGCTATTATGATAGACCAAGCCATAATGCTGTATATCGTAACTATCTTTTAAGTCTGTTGAAACTTCTATTTTATCGTTTACCGAGAAATAAATGAATCTAGGTCTACCAAGTCCGCCTTTTGAAATACTTACAAACTCTATTTTATGAACATCCTCAAAATTATTGACCAAAAATAAAGCAAGAGCCTCTTCTTGTTTTCTGATTATTTTTTTCTCTTCTGCTGTCAATGTTACTTCCTCCTTCTGACCGTTTTTCTGTTGACTACAGGCGCTGAGTATTCCTATCCCTAGAAACCCAATAAATACTATCAAAAGTAACTTAGATATTTTCATAAATATTCCTTTCTTTATGCAACGTCATCAATAACTTGAAATTGACGATTTCATAACTCAATTATATTATCTTTCTATAATCAATTTACTTTTCCTCATAATATATCACTTCAATCCCATCAAGACTGGTTAATTCCGTAGAATTTTTCTTTTTTATTAAATGAAAATCACTCGGATCATAATCAACAGAATATCTTTCACTATCATCGTTAAATATAATTGGTTTTATATAACTATCATCATTGACAATAACACTTATTGAATCTGCTATCCCAAATCCTCCCCTGTGAAATTTATCAAACTTAATCTTTTTCACATCCTCGTAATGATTCACCAAATACAAAGCTATTTTCTCTTCCTCTTTACGAAGTTCCTTTTTTTCTTCTTTTGTCATAGTAACTTTCTCTTTCTGTCCTGTTTTTTTCTGATGACTACAGGCACTGAGTGTTCCTATCCCTAGAAACCCAATAAATACTATCAAAAGTAACTTAGATATTTTCATAAATACTCCTTTTCTTTATAAATCTCAAAATCTTCAACTATACTACCTATAGCATATTTTAATAAAAACAATCATATATCAAGCAAATTTGTTCGTTCTTTGGTTCAAGTTGTAAGCCTCTTTTGCTAATTTATTATGATTTTTATCTGAAATGGAGATCACCTTTCTATCTCCTCATAATATTTAATCTCAATATTTTTTTAGATTATCTAATTGAGTTGGCGGATTCTTTTCATTCAGATGAAAGTTCTCAGGATTATAGCTAATAATATACTCGCCACTTGGATCTCCTAAAGTAATTGGTTTTATATAATTATTTGAATTTATCTTAACAGATATAGAACCCCCCGTCCCAAAACCACCTTTATAAAAAAATTTACAAATTCTATTTTTTTCACATCTTCATAATGATTCACCAAATACAAAGCAATTTGCTCTTCTTCTTTATGAAGTCTCTTTTTATCTTCTGCTGTCATTATGAAATCAAACTTCTTTTCTGCTGTTTTGGACTGGCTACAGGCAGTGATACTTCCAAAACATATAAATGCTATAAAAAATATTAAAAATGATTTATATATTTTCATGATAATTTCCTTTCCTGACTAAAAGAGTACCATACTAACATAAGTATAGCACAATCTAATAAAGAAGGCATATTCTTTGAAAGCGTTCTAGTATCTGTTCGTATATCATTTTAGTTTTATCAATCAAAAAACGAAGTAACTCTTGTTACTTCGTTTTACAATATTTCTTATTTATAGCTGCATTTGATTATAAGATCGACTGAAAGCATCTAAAATATCTTTTGGTGCCTTGTCATAGTCAATCGTACTTTCAAGCGTACCTTTAACAATAGTTCGACTGGTTGCTGCTGCATCCTCACATGTGACTAAAGTGATCTCAGCAACTCCTTCTGTGTCATTGATGACATCCACGCGCTCTGGTGCGACACTTTCTATACTAGAAATCGTATAGGTATAGATCTTATCCTTATCCGTGATATAGATTTTCATCCCTATTTTGGCACGGTCTAGCGGTGAAAAGAGCATGTCACTGGCTCCAGTAATTCCAAAGACGTGATGGCTAGCTAAGGCGTAATTCCCTTGTCCCATTTGTTGATCTTCTTTCATAGTGCCAGCACCATAGTAAAGGCCAACATTATCCAAACCTTTGAAATTGGCAGATTCATCGAAACTTCAGGAATTGAAATGCCACCGATAACTGGCAATTTTTGAGCCTGCCACTGAGCATTAATCACCGCTTCTGTAGAAAGAGATTGGACATCGCTAAACTCGAAACTTGACTCGACTGCCTTATTCTGCTTGATTTCTTCCTTAGAGACCTTGCTAACCTGGTATTGATTCGTGTGCCAAACCATGATCATATTTCGGATAGACGAGTTGAAAATCAGAGCTAGGGCAACTAGAAATAAAAGGAAAACCGCGCAGTTAATGATGAAATTTTTGAGCTTGAATTTCTTCTTAGATTTCTTCACATTCATCCTCCTCTTATTCTACTTCTTCCTCATCGTCTTTTTCATCAGGCGCAACCGTTGTAAAGGTAACAATCTGAGCATTTTGGTCCAGACGCATAACCTTCACTCCCATAGTTGAGCGGCCTGTCTGAGAAATATTAGCCACACTGGTACGGATAATGACACCTGTATTGGTGATAATCATCAAATCTTCTTCGCCAGTGACGGTCATCAGACCAGCGAGAGGTCCGTTCTTATCAGTGATATTGGCTGTTTTTATCCCTTTACCACCACGGCCCTTGGTTGGATACTCACTGGCAAGAGTTCGCTTACCATAGCCTTTTTCGGTGATGACAAGCACTTCGTCACCCTCAGTAATCACACCTGCTCCAACGACTTGGTCGCCGTCACGCAGATTGACCCCACGAACACCAGTCGCTATACGGCTCATGCTTCGGACAGCTGTCTCATTGAAGCGGACAGAATAACCAAACTTAGTACCAATGATAACGTCTGCAGCACCGTCCGTCAGAAAGACATTGATAAGCTCGTCTTCATCTTTCAAATTCAGGGCCTTGAGACCGTTCTGACGGATATTAGCAAATTCTGTCACGCTGGTTCGTTTAACCACACCTAGACGGGTCGTAAAGAAGAGATAGGAATGATCGCTACTGTCTTGCTGGACATTAATAATGGTCTGAATGGTCTCTCCTTCATCCAGTTTCAAGAGATTGACCACTGGCAAGCCCTTAGCTGTACGGCCATACTCAGGGATTTCATATCCTTTGAGACGATAAACTCGGCCTTTGTTAGTAAAGAAGAGCAGTCTATCGTGGGTACTTGTTGAAACCAGCTCTTTGACGAAGTCATCATCTTTGACACCAGTTCCTTGAACGCCGCGGCCTCCGCGTTTCTGAGCAGTGAATTCAGCCTGATTCAGACGTTTGATATAGCCTTTATTAGACAGGGTAATCAAAACATCTGCTTCCTCAATCAAATCTTCATCTTCAATAGAAAGGACTTCTCCCACCATCAGCTCAGTTCGGCGGTCATCCGCAAATTTACGTTTGACCTCATCTAGCTCTTCCTTGATAATTGCGACAACGCGCTCTGGCTTAGCCAAAATATCAGCCAAGTCCGCAATCAAAGCAATCAGTTCGTCGTATTCTGACTGAATCTTATCACGTTCCAAACCAGTCAGACGGCGCAGACGCATATCAAGGATAGCCTGGCTCTGGCGCTCAGAAAGTTCAAACTTAGCCATCAATTCAGCTTGGGCTTCTGCGTCCGTCTCGCTATTACGGATAATGCGAATCACTTCATCAATGTGATCCAGCGCAATCAGCAAACCAGCCAAGATGTGCGCTCGAGCTTCCGCCTTTCTTTATCGAAAGCCGTCCGTCGAGTCACTACTTCTTTTTGGTGCTCAATGTAGGCCAACAAAATCTCACGTAGAGATAGAATCTTCGGCACGCCATTTTGAATAGCCAGCATATTGAAGCTGAAATTGGTCTGCATCTGAGTCAGCTTGAAAAGATTATTTAGAATGACATGTGCAGAGGCATCTCGACGAACCTCGATGACAAAACGAACTCCTTCACGGTTGGACTCATCACGAACAGCTGTGATACCGTCAATGCGCTTTTCCTGCACCAAACGAACAATATGCTCATGGACCTTAGTCTTATTCACCATATAAGGAAACTCGGTTACGACAATTCGCTCACGGCCATTTCATCTCTTCAATTTCAGTGCGAGAACGAAGAACAATCGAACCCTTCCCCGTTTCATAAGCACGGTGAATACCAGACTTACCCATCACCAGTGCTCCTGTCGGGAAATCTGGGCCAGGCAGGACTTCCATGATATCCCGAGTTGTTGCTTCCGGATTGTCCATGACAAGTTTAACTGCATCAATAGACTCACCGAGATTATGTGGAGGGATATTAGTCGCCATCCCAACGGCAATCCCTGTCGCACCGTTCACAAGCAAGTTAGGGAAGCGAGCAGGAAGAACCATAGGCTCTCTCTCGCTGGCATCATAGTTGTCGATATAATCAACAGTGTTTTTGTTGATATCACGAAGCATTTCCAGAGCAATTTTGCTCATACGTGCTTCTGTATAACGCTGGGCTGCGGCCCCGTCTCCGTCCATCGAACCGAAGTTTCCATGGCCGTCTACCAGCATGTAGCGATAGCTCCACCATTGAGCCATCCGCACCATCGCTTCATAAATAGAGGAGTCGCCATGCGGGTGGTATTTACCCATGACATCCCCTGTGATACGAGCTGATTTCTTGTGAGGCTTATCAGGCGTAACGCCTAGCTCATTCATGCCATAAAGAATCCGGCGATGAACCGGCTTAAGACCATCGCGAACATCTGGAAGAGCCCGAGCCACGATAACACTCATTGCATAATCGATGAAACTGGTCTTCATTTCGCTGGTCAAATTGACATCTACTAAGTTTCTATCTTGCATTAAAAATGCCTCATTTCAATATTAAATCACTATCTCATTATACCACATTTTAGCTATATTTTCAGTATTTAAAACCGAATATAAAAACGTTTACATAGCCTTTTAGGGGTCAAAATACCACGGTGAGCCGTGACAAACTGTATCAAAAGTGGTAGAATGTAATTGTATGGGGAAAACCCCAAAAATAATAAGGAGATGTTTAGAAATGACTGCTACTAAACAACATAAAAAAGTCATCCTTGTCGGTGACGGTGCCGTAGGTTCATCTTACGCTTTCGCGCTTGTTAACCAAGGAATTGCACAAGAGCTTGGAATTATCGAAATTCCACAATTACACGAAAAAGCTGTAGGTGATGCGCTTGACCTTAGCCACGCCCTTGCCTTCACTTCACCTAAAAAGATCTACGCAGCTCAATACTCTGACTGTGCAGACGCTGATCTTGTTGTTATCACTGCGGGTGCGCCTCAAAAACCAGGTGAAACTCGTCTTGACTTAGTTGGTAAAAACCTTGCCATCAACAAATCAATCGTAACACAAGTTGTTGAATCAGGTTTCGATGGTATCTTCCTTGTTGCTGCTAACCCAGTTGACGTTTTGACTTACTCAACTTGGAAATTCTCAGGCTTCCCTAAAGAACGCGTTATCGGTTCAGGTACTTCACTTGACTCAGCTCGTTTCCGTCAAGCACTTGCTGAAAAATTGGATGTTGATGCTCGTTCAGTTCACGCCTACATCATGGGTGAGCATGGCGATTCAGAATTCGCTGTTTGGTCACATGCAAACATCGCAGGTGTAAACCTTGAAGAATTCCTTAAAGATACTCAAAATGTTCAAGAGTCTGAATTGATCGAATTGTTCGAAGGTGTTCGTGATGCTGCTTACACAATCATCAACAAGAAAGGCGCTACATACTACGGTATCGCTGTAGCCCTTGCTCGTATTACAAAAGCTATCCTTGACGATGAAAATGCCGTACTTCCACTTTCAGTCTTCCAAGAGGGCCAATACGGTGTGAAAGATGTCTTCATCGGTCAACCAGCAGTTGTTGGTGCACACGGTATCGTTCGTCCAGTAAATATCCCATTGAACGATGCAGAAACTCAAAAAATGCAAGCATCTGCTAAAGAATTGCAAGCAATTATTGATGAAGCATGGAAGAATCCAGAATTCCAAGAAGCATCTAAAAACTAATCAGAAAAAACATCTCCTGATAAAAGGGGATGTTTTTTGTTTTATGTGGATCTGTCAGCAAAAATATCAAGCAAGTAAGGAACAATCAGCTCTCCCTCTAAGTCCTCCAAAGAAGAAAGCCAAATAAAGTCTGTATGCTCTTCTGGATCCAATAGGATATCGCGCTGCTCTATAATCTTAGCCTCATAAACCAAGCGTGTAAAAACAGCATTTTTTCTTGAGTCAAACTGACTATCTTCATGAATGATCTTATCAATCCGAATCTTTTGATTAACCTCTTCCATAGCCTTGTGTAGAGCTGCTTCTCTGGGTAGTTCGTTCTCTTCTACGCTTCCGCCAGGAATATCCCAATAGCATGGATAGACATTAGGAAGGCCGCGCTTTATTTTAGAGCGTTTGATTAGCAGATACTTTCCGTCTTTCTCAATCAAGGTATGAGCGATTAACTTCACCACCATAGCTGTCTCCTCTCTTAGAAAACAAAAAAGGACTCTCACGAGTCCAAGCTTTAGTCATCCACCCTGAGAGAATCGAACTCCCATCTCAAGAACCGGAATCTTACGTGATATCCATTACACTAAGGGTGGCAACTTATTTATTATAACTAATTTTTCACAAAAAAACAAGCCTAAATAGCCCCTTTTGCGAAATTTCTAATCTGGATCAAATCAAAAAGATTAACTCTCAAAGAAAGTTAATCTTTTTAATCTCTTATTTCTTTTCAATATGATCCGCTAGTTCTTCTTGGGCTTTTTTGTTAGATTCCAACGTTTTTTCTTGCCATTTCTTCTTAGCTTCTTCATATTCTTTGCTCGTTACAATCTCACTTCTGAGCTTCGTATATTTAAAGTTGAAGGGAGATCCCTTGATTCCAACGAGTGAATAGGCACGACTGAAAGGTTTGGACTTACTTACAGAAGGACTACCGCCTCCTGAAATGGTCGGCATGATAATCCCACTATCAAGCAACCAAGCTTGTGCATCCGCATATTTTTCATAGCGAACTTTCACATCTGTCGTTTCAGCATTTGCTTCTTCCAACATCTTAGTATAAGTGTCCAAGCCCAACTCTTTCATCTTGTCCATATCTTGACCTGGCTCAAAACCAAAGTTTGCAAGCTGGCACCATTATTTACATTTAGAGTATCTAAGTAGGTAGATGGGTCTTGATAGTCAGCTGACCAGCCCCCTGTATAGAAGTCATAGTCCTTTTGAGCAGCAGTATTTGCAAAATAGGTGATGTTGTTCAAATCATCCACACTAATCTTCTGCAGGTCAATCACTACATTTTCTGCACCCAAGGTTGATTCAATTGATTGTTTTACTGAACTTGCCCATTGGATGCCCACCTTGTCAGCCTGGTCTACAGGAAGGTCTAAATGGATTGGGAATTGAACTCCCTTAGACTCTAAAGCTTCCTTAGCCTTGGCAAATCTTGCCTTGGCTTTTTCTGGATTATAATAAGCATCTTGAGCATCTGTCAGATCAATATTCGCCCATTCTGTACCATAATTCACTAATTTAGAAGCAACAACTTGGCCAAAAGTTTGATCGCCAATTTGAACAAATGTTGGAGGAACAAGCGTATTTCTCAACAACTTGGTAGCTCCATCTTTACCATTACTTTGCGCACCATAAGAAGTCCGGTCAAGGGCAAAATTGACGGCCTGACGGAAATCCTTATTTGAAACCGCTTCTTTTGTTGCATTCTTTTGATCATCACTTGTTTTGGAAGTGTGATTGTATGATTGACGGTTGAAGTTGAAATTAAAGTAATATGAGGTCGCATCCTGTGGGCTATAAAGGATATTGTCCGCATATTTCTTCTTAACTGCCGCAAATCCCGAAGTATTCGGATAGAGACGGGCACCACTATAAGCACCATCACTGAAGTTGCGAATTAGAGATTCTTGGTCTGATCCATCGTAGTAGGTTAATTTGACATGTTCTAGACTGACCTTGTCTTTATCGTAATAATTTGGATTCTTAACGAATTCCATAGACGATTTAGAAGTCAAAGATTTCAAAAGGAAAGGACCGTTGTAAAGAATACTTGATGGATCAACAGAACCAAAATCTTTTCCTTTAGACTTCAAAAATTCTTCATTGACAGGGAACAAGATATTATTCGTCGTTTTAGAGTTCCAATAAGGCTCTGAGCGCGTCAGCGTGTATTGAACCGTATAATCATCCACTGCCTTTACTCCGACTTTGGAGAAGTCTTTTTCATTACCTTTGACATAGGCATCTAAGCCACTAATCGAGTCCTGAATCAGGTAAAGGGCTTCAGACTTCTGGTCAGCCACATATTTAAGTCCAGTCACAAAGTCTTGAGCTTTCACATTTGCAACTTCTTCGCCATCAACATTGAACCACTTAGCATCCTTACGAAGCTTATATGTGTAAGTCAGGCCGTCTTGAGAAACTGTCCATGATTCTGCAATAGAAGGAACTAGATTTCCATATTCATCATTTTCCAAAAGACCATCTACAAGGTTTGTAATAACGTCTGATGTAGTTGCACGGTTAGTGGTCAGGTAGTTCAAGCTATCTGGATCGCTGGCATAAACATAAGAATATGTAGTTGTGCTGGATGAAGATTTGCCACAAGCTGACAAGAATACTCCTGCACTGAGTACCACTCCAGTAGCTAAAAGCATTTTTGATACTTTCATAAATACACCTCCAAAAATTGAGAGAAAAGTCCAAGAATAAGAGGATCGGAAATAAAGATAAGCCCTTATTTTATTTAGTATCCTCTTAGTTCAATTTCTATGTTATATTTTATAACATAAGCTATTATACCAGAATTCTGATAAAAAGTAAATAGAGGAATCAGAGAGTGATTATGGAAAATTTCTGAAAACTACCTCCAATTCTATGTTATATTTTATAACATAAGCTATTATACCAGAATTCTGATAAAAAGTAAATAGAGGAATCAGAGAGTGATTATGGAAAATTTCTGAAAACTACCTCCAACCAATCCAATTGACAAATATACAGATTAAGCATATAATAAACTCAATGTAAACAAACGAGGAAATCACCGTGAATTCTAATTATATTACCCGCCTCAAGCGCTCCGAGGGACAGTTAAGAGGCATTCAAAAAATGATTGAAGAGGACAGGGAATGTTCAGATATTCTCACACAGTTATTAGCCGTCCGCTCCAGCGTTGACCGTGTTATTGAGATGGTTATTACTGAGAATTTAACGGATTGCCTAGAAAATCCATCTGATGATCCGAAAAAGCAAAGGGAAAGAATAGAGAAAGCTATTCATTTTCTGGTAAATCGAAAATAAGAAGAAGAGGAAAAAAGGATTCAAGCAACGACTTGAATCCTTTTTATCTTTTATTCCGTCTCTCCAGACCAAGCGTTCATGCCACCTGATACGTTGGTCACATCAAAGCCCTGCATGGCAAGAAATTGGCAAGCAGTCGCTGAACGTGCACCTCCTTGGCAAATGACATAGTATTTGTAGTCAGGATCCAGCTTTTTATAGCCAGTTTCCAACTCACTAAGCGGAAGATTTCCAGCATTTGGGATATGACCCGCTTGAAATTCATGTCTTTCGCGCACATCTACGATGGCCAATTTTTCAGATTGATACTGCTTTTCTAAGTCAGCCACTGATATAGTTTTCATTTTTCTACTCCTTCTGGTTTTACCATTTTATACAAAGCATAAGCTCCGTCTAAATTTTTCACTGCAAATCCTGCTTGTTTTAAGATTCGCTCGGCAATATAGCTGCGCAGACCGCTGTGGCAGCTCACGATATATTCTTCTTCCTTATCCAGCTCAGCCAAGCGTTCTCTGAGTTCATTCAGAGGAATATGGACTGTCTTGTCCGCCTTTAAGCGTCCTTGCTTAAATTCATTGAGCGTCCGAACATCTAAAGACTTTCCCGCTTGCCAACTCGTCTTCCAGCTGGTGCCATTGGATATTTTCACTCAAGCCTTCCGCTAGATTCATAGCTGCATAGCCCAGCATATTGACCAGATCCTTGGCTGAGCCAAAAGGTGGTGCATAGGTGAACTCCAGCTCTGGCAAATCAAAAATCGTGAGATTGCCCTTGATAGCTGTCGACAGAATATCAATCCGCTTATCAACGCCTTTTTTGCCCACACCTTGAGCACCATAGATTTTTCCAGTTTTTGGCTCAAAGAGCAATTTCAAGGTCAAGTCAGTCGCACCTGGATAGTAGCCTGCATGATCCTTACCGCTGACATGAATCGCTTGATAAGGCAGCTGATTTTGCTGAAGGAAACGCTCGTTCAGGCCTGTGGAAGCGGCTGTCATATCAAAGATACGCACAATAGCCGTACCAATGCTTCCCTTATTCTTCCGCTCCAAGCCAGCAATAACATCTGCTACCTGACGACCTTGTCGATTAGCAGGCGAAGCTAGGGCAATCAGGGCATCTTCACCAGTGATTTCCTGCTTGACAAGGATAGCATCGCCGACTGCAAAAATATCTTTCTGGCTTGTTTCATAATGCTCGTCGACCAAGATGCCCCCACGAAGACCAGTTTCAATCCCTGCTGCCTTAGCCAAGCTATTTTCAGGCTGGACCCCGACAGAGAGAATGGTCACATCTGAAGCCAATTTTTGACCATCTTCCAAGACGATTATTTTGCCATTTTCTTCGAAGCGAGTAGCTGACTGGGAAGTAATGACCTTCACTCCCTTGTCCGCTAATTCAGCTTGGACAAAAGCTGCCATTTCCTCATCCAGCGGTGGCAAAACATGCGGCGCTTTTTCTACGATTGTTACATTCAAGCCACGCTTGCGTAGATTTTCAGCCGTTTCCAGACCGATAAATCCAGCACCTACGACAACAGCCTCTTGTGGCTCTTTATCCAAGGCTAACATGATCTGATCCAAGTCTGGAACATTGCGCAAAGTGAATACATTATTTGCTTCTGAAAGTCCTTCAATCTCAGGAATAAAAGGCTTCGCCCCCGGTGAAAGAATCAGCTTGTCATACTGCTCTGTGAACTCTGAACCGTCATGAGCCACCGTCACCGTATGATCTTCAGGCGAAATTTTCACCACCTCATGAAAAGGTCGCACATCCAAGTTAAAACGCGCCTTGAGACTTTCAGGTGTTTGAACCAAGAGAGCATCTCGCTCAGCAATTTCACCAGAAATATAATAAGGCAGACCGCAGTTCGCAAAAGATACAAAAGGACCTTTTTCAAAAATCACAATTTCAGCATCTTCCATCATCCGTCTTAAACGTGTTGCCGCAGACATACCGCCTGCAACTCCACCAACGATAATAATTTTCATTGTTTAACCCCTTCTACTTAATGGTTTTCCCTGTCCAAGCGCTCATACCACCGCGGACATTGACAACATCATAGCCCTTTTTCTTCAGCTTTTTCGCTGCCATCTTGCTCCGCACGCCTGAATGGCAAATAACGTAAATCGTCTCCTTTTTAGCTGGAGCAAATTGACCAATTTGGCTCAAAGGAATATTCTGGGCCTCTTTGATATGTCCTCTACGAAATTCGGATGGTGTCCGTACATCAATTAGTTGGATATTGGACTTCAATCGCTTCTCCAACTCATCCGTTGAAATACTATCTATTTTTGTAAAAAAATGAAACATATTTTTTCTCCTTTATACCCCTATAGGGTATATTAAAACACTAAGAAGAGAAAATGTCAAGGAAACGATTTCAATTTTTACCAAAAATAAAAATCCCGATCTTGAGACAGGGATTTTTATCAATAATGAATTATTTCGCAATTGGATACACTGATACTTGTTTCTTATCGCGACCTTTACGTTCAAAGCGTACTACGCCTTCAACTTTTGCGAACAATGTATCATCTCCACCGCGGCCAACGTTAACACCTGGGTAGATGTGTGTACCGCGTTGACGGTAAAGGATAGATCCTCCAGTTACAGTTTGTCCGTCAGCTGCTTTAGCTCCAAGACGTTTTGCTTGTGAATCACGTCCGTTTGACGTTGAACCTCCACCTTTTTTGTGGGCGAAAAGTTGCAAGCTTGCAAGATTCATTTTTAACATAGTGTTTTTCCTCCGTGTTAGTTTTCTGTGATAACTCTGGTTTGGACGAACTCAGAAGAGTTCTCCGATAAGTTTGCCATTCCCAAGAAAAATGATTCAAAGAAAAGCTGAGTCATTTCTCTCTGATGCGGCGGAATATCCATAGGGATTTCTACTCGTAAATATCCGCCTTCTTCTTCGTTTAATTCTAGGATTGGTTCATAGCCTGCAAATTTTTCAATTGAATTGATGAAATTTATGGCAAGCGTAGAAACCGATGCACACACGACATCAAAGCCGTATTCGCCACTTCCGGCGTGTCCAGTAATTTCCGCACTCCTCAGCTCGCCATCTTCGGCTTTCTCAAAGACTGCCTGTATCATGTGTTCTCCTGTAAATTAAGCGTTAATTGCGTTGATGACAACTTTAGTGTAAGGTTGACGGTGACCTTGTTTGCGGTGGCTACCTTTTTTAGGTTTGTACTTGAAAGTAACGACTTTCTTTTGTTTTCCTTGTTTTTCAACAGTTCCAACTACAGTAGCTCCAGAAACAAGTGGAGTTCCGACAACAGTTTTATCACCACCAACAAGAACAACTTCGTTAAAAGTCACTTCTTGACCAGCTTCAACATCCAATTTTTCAACGTAGATAGCTTGACCAACTTCAACTTTAACTTGTTTTCCGCCAGTTTTAATGATTGCGTATGTGCTCATTATGCACCTCCTATGATTTTTTGGGGTTTCCCCGTATTTTTGTGAAGACTCGCCTAGCATCGTGGGACGAACCACTTTATACTCACTATGTGGGCAACGATGTTCGAGCGGTTGCACAGGCCGTGCATAGTCAACATTCTTAGTATAGCACTTCTACTAACCTTTTGCAAGTAATTTTATTTAATGAAAACGGATTTTCACGTTTATTAAATTCTTTAATGAATAAAGATAATCTGTCCTTTGTTATTTATTTCTACATCAACTATAGTAGGTGTCTTTAGTTTTGATTTTAAGTTTCGGGCTAGACTTTGACTGGAGTTTGCAATGTTGACTGTACGCTTGCCAGTTCCAGTGTTAATCGTTAAGGTAACACTGGAATAACCAGACTTTCTAGTTCCAACATAAGTATCTATCTCAGAAAGTACGGCCATCTTAGTTACTGTTTCTTGATTTGTAAAATAATGGTATCGCCAGATACCATTGGTCATTCGATAGCCTTCATAAGCAGGAAAGATAAAAAACATAAGAAGAACGCCAATTATTGTGACAAAAATAGCTCTGCCCGTACTTTTTTGGCTTTGACGTATGGTATTCCATTTATTTCTCATGGCCTTCTTGACAGAGCCAGCTTCCTTAATATCTTTATGATATCCCCAAAATAAGAGAGCATACAAGCTTAGGAAAATCTGGAAATGAACTAAGAGACCAATAAAATAAGTCCAACTTGGTTCCCCACCAATCAAAGCATTATCTTGTCCATCTTTCCAAGACAATGCCCGCATGAGCCCACTCAAGAAATAATCCCACTCGTTCATAAATATCCCCTTTTATCTTCAGCATAGATGGATATAATTTCCAGATTCTTTTAGTAAAAAGCTACTTCTAAACTCCTACAACAAGTCCTCAATCAGCTCATCAACTTCATCAGTCTCTGCTTGTGGTCTGATTTCTGTAATCATGATGCCTGCAACAGCGCGTTCTACCAAGCCTTCAACATCTAGACGAGCTTCGTACTGCTCAGCATTCTTGATTTTTGGATTAGTTTTAGGCCGATCTGGCGCAAAAATAGTACAGCAATCTTCAAATGGCTGGATAGAGATTTGGAAAGTATCGATTTTTTCTGCAATCTCAATGATTTCCAGCTTATCCATAGTCACGACAGGACGAATAACCGGTGTATTGGTTACAGCGTTGATAGCCTGCATACTCTCGATGGTTTGACTGGCCACCTGACCAAGACTTTCTCCATTGATAATGACTTGACCGCCCCGCTCCTCTCGAATCCGGTCTGTAATGCGCATCATAAAGCGACGAGTCAGTGTCATCAGATAAGCTTCTGGAGCCTTGGCCTTGATTTCCTCTTGTATCTCTGTAAAAGGCACTTCGATAAACTGGATGTTGCCACCAAATTTGGTCAATTTCCGTGTCAAATCTTGAGCTTTTTTCAAAGCGCCTGGACTGGTGTAAGGCGGACTAGCAAAGTGAACCGCCTCGATATCTACACCGCGCTTGAGAGCCAAATAGCCCGCCACTGGTGAGTCAATCCCACCAGACAGCATGAGCATACCCTTGCCTGAAGTGCCCACTGGCAAGCCTCCAGCGCCACGAATCGTCTCATAAGAGATATAGGCCGCTTCTTCTCGAATCTCGACACGTAGGTCAATATCTGGCGCTTTCATCTTGACCTGAACATTTGGAATGGCCTTAAAAACAGCATCCCCCAATGTCTGATTGAGCTCGCGGCTATCCAATTCAAAGCTGTGATCACTGCGTTTGCTGGAAATCTTAAAGGTCATACCTTCTTGATAGACTTCCTTCATGATGGTTTGGACAGCTTCGATTAGGGCTGGCACAGATTTCAATTTTATAGGATGGTGAGAAATTCTGAATCCCAAAAATCTGTTTGAGTGACTCGGCGACTGGCTGATAGTCTGTTCCATGCAGATAGACATGGGTCCGGTCACGGTCAGCCTTGACATGGACCTGCGGATAGACTGACAAAACAGCCTGAATATTACGTTTGAGTTTGTTGATAAAGCGCATGCGGTTCTTGCCCTTGGTAGAAAGCTCACCATAGCGCACCATAATTTCTGAATATTGCATTGTTTACCTTACTTTTCTGGTTTTTTCGTAAATAATTTTAAAAGTCGTCAAGAACTGCTCCATCTGGCTCATATCGTTGTCCAGATCTAAACTGATACGGACGGCAGTTTGAGCGAGAGACTTTTCGACCCCCATAGCAATCAGCGTACCTGCTGGCTTACCGGCCTTAGAAGAGCAAGCGCTGGTCGTCGAGATATAAATCTCGTAGTCTTCAAATGCGTGGACGACGACTTCACCCCGCACTCCCTTGATACCAAAGGTCAGGATATGGGGAGCAAAATCTTCCAAGCCTGAGAAGATCACCACATCTGGATACTTCTGCAGCTCTTCAAGGATAATCTTCTTCATCTGAGCCGTCCGCTGGGCAAATACTTCTTGCTTTTCCATGGACAAACGCAGAGCCTTGGCTGTCGCTGCAATACCAGCTAAATTTTCTGTTGTGGAGCGCTTATCCGACTCCTGGCCGCCACCATTCAAGAGCGGGCTGATTTTCTTGCCAGACTTGATATAGACAAATCCTACGCCCCGGACACCGTGAAATTTATGACTGGAAAATGTCGCAAAATCCACGCGATCCGTCAGATAAGCAGCTGTTGGAATCTTCGTGACAGCCTGTACAGCGTCCACATGAAAGGAAATAGTTAGCTTATCTGCTAGCAGTTCAGATATCTTCTGGATAGGCTGAATACTGCCGATTTCGTTATTGACAGCCATGACCGAAACCAGAGTGGTGTCTGGTCGAATCAGCTCCGCTAGCTTGTCTACCTCAACAAAGCCTGCCTTATCAACTGGAGCAAAATCGACTTCAAATCCCCGACTCTGCAGCCAGAGGGCTGATTCTTTAACCGCTGGATGCTCGATGTTAGATACAATGATGTGTTTGCCAAAGGGAACTTTTTCAAAAGCAACTCCTTTAAGCACCCAGTTGTCCCCTTCTGTTCCTCCAGACGTAAAAAAAATCTCCGACGAAGACTTGCCTAAAAGCTCTGCTATTTGCCGGCGAGAGGCCTCTAAGAGACGGGTAGCCTGGCTGCCCAAACTATGCAGGCTAGAAGGATTACCCCAGATTTTAGAAGCCACTTCTGTATAGGTAGCCAGCGCCTCTGGATAGGGCTTGGTTGTCGCTGAATTATCTAAATAAATCATCTTTTTCCTCTGTATTTATCAGTAAAAATCAATACTCCTATTGTAACACGAAACGAGCCTAGGAACAAGAAAAGGGCGCAGTTCCTACCTGATAAATTTAGGAACCGGCCCTGAAGACGATTACTTCGCCTCGCCAATTATATCTAATTTTTTTAAATAATCTTCAATCAAGAAAGCTGTCTCTTCAATTGATTTATCCGTAATATTGATGACCTCCGTCTGATATTTTCTAAAGACTTCTTCAGCTTTGGAACCAATGACTTGACCCAGATGACTTTTGGCTTTTCAAGGGATGATATTGGGAAATTCCTCAATGATTATAAAGAGAAAAAGTTGCTAACGCAGGATCCTTTCCAAAGCCTTGACCAAGAAGGTGTCGGCCAATTGATGAAATTGGCGATTGAAAAAGCTCGCCAAGTAGATCCAGACTTGTCCATCGGAGTTTGTGGCGAAGTTGGCGGTGATCCGGCTTCCATTCCTTTCTTACAAGGAATCGGTGTCACTTATGTCTCCTGCTCCCCTTATCGAGTCCCAGCAGCTCGGCTAGCTGTAGCCCAAGCTGCCCTTAACTCTGAAACAACTCCAAAGTAGCTCTAACATTTTGATAAAACAAACAGCTCTAAGAGGCTTATCTCTCCGCCTTTAGAGCTGTTGTTCTTCATTCTTTTGTGTGCGTTTTCATTTAAAAAATTCAGATTTTTGGAAGACTTTTCTAAATAAAAGACGTATAATAAATTAAGAACGAAAAGGAGCGACTTTTACATGGAAAACTATTCTCGCAAAGAAAAAAATAACAGCACTTCAAATCGAAAACCAGCTAGTCAGCATATTAAAACTGGCTTTTCTGCCCTACAAAAGACTATTGCTACAATTGCCAGTCTTCTTTCAATCGTCATTGCTTGCTTTACCATCATGAACCTTATGAACAACAATGACTCAAAATCAAAAACTGATACAGGCAACTCGACAACAACTACTACCATCATCAAAGAGGTAGAAAAAGAGTCTACATCTGTTAGCTCGACTCCAACAGAAACTTTCTGCTGCTACTGAGACCGAAACATCCTCAAGCTCTTCAAGCGCAGAAACGAATACGAGCCATACAACTACTTCCACTGATAGCAGTTCGACAAGCCAAGACCAGCATACAACAACAGAGTCCAGCACTCAATCATCCAACTAGGAACATTTGGAAGAGTGCCCCTTATCCAATCTATCCAAGAAAGCCTGAATTTTACTCAGGCTTTTTTCATTGCCAGCCTTCTCTTACTATTTGAGAAAAATTCTTGGCCTTTCTCTAATTTTTGGAGCCAAAAAAACTGTGAGGTCAAGAAAACCCACAGTTTTTCCAGAAATCAAAGTTCCAAAATTTGATAATCATAGCCCAGATGAGCCAGGAACTTAAAAAGATCTTGGGTGGCGACAAAAATCGTCTTTTCATTGGTATTGGGATGGAAAGTCATGATATCCTCTGATACAATGTCCTTATCAAAATAGACCTGAATGTCTCGCTCAGGATTATTCAGAAGGCCAAAAGGCGATACTGTTCCTGCTGGTAGGTTCATCTTTTCAGCCAAGGAGTCCAATGAAGCCATGCGAATGCGGTTGGCTGAAACCAGGTCTTTAAACAAATCCATATCCAGACTCTTCTTGTCATCCATAATCAGCAGATAATATTGAGTTTTCTTTTTATTGGTCAAAAACATGGACTTAGTCCGGACTCCTTCCATTCCTTCAATATAGCTATCTGCCTGCTCTGTCGTAAATACAGGTGGGTGCTCCACCACATCAAAGGGGATCCCCAACTCTTGCAACTTGTTAGCTACTTGTTGATAAGCATCCACAGTTTTCCTCCTTTATTGATGAATAATCTTTTGTACCAAAGCTTGCAATTCTGGAACCACTTCTGCCTCAAACCAAGGATTTTTCGCCATCCAAATTTGGTTGCGGGGCGATGGATGTACCAAGGGAAAAAAGTCTGGTAGGTAGTCTTGATAATGCTGGACCGTCTCGGTCAGCTTGACAGTACCTTTTTGATGCAGATAATATTTTTGAGCATACTGGCCAATCAAGATAGTCAACTCAATATCTGGTAGGAGCTCTAAAATCGGCTGATGCCATTTCTCAGCAAAGCCCTTACGAGGCGGTAAATCTCCAGACTTACCATGCCCTGGGAAATAAAAATCCATGGGCAGAACCGCAAAATATCCAGACTGATAGAAAGTTTCTTCATCAACACCCAACCATTCTCTCAGCCGGTCACCACTCTTGTCCTTCCAGTAAAGCCCCGCCTGCTGGGTTTTCAGCCCCGGCGCTTGACCGACAATATTAATCCGAGCATTCTTAGGCGCCGCAAAGAGTGGAGTGATCCCCTGTTCTGTGAAAGCTTTATTCTGTGGGTCAGCTATAATGGCCTTGGTAATATCTTCTATTGTCTGCATCATATTTCCTTCCTTGAAAAGAAACTCACCTGGCATAGCCAAATGAGTCCTTATTTTATTTGATCAATTCGTAAATGGCTTCAGCATAAATGGCAGCCGCGCGAAAGAGATCTTCTACATCGATAAATTCATTGGCTTGGTGCATAGTGTCGATATAGTCTGGGAACATCGCGCCGTAAGCGACACCACGTTTCAAGAGGCGTCCAAAGGTACCACCACCGATAACTTGCTCATGACCTTTAAGTCCAGTTTGTTTTTCATAAACAGCCAGCAAGGTCTGTACCAGCGAATCTTCCATCGGCACATAGTGAGGAGTATGACCATGCTCAGACAAGGTCACTTTGGTAACTGGCAGCTGCTCCAACACATTCTGAATGGCTTCTGGACTAGTTCCCTTCGGATAGCGAATATTGAGGGCAATTGTATTGTCAGCCTTGTTTTCGTCAAAACGGAAAACGCCAGCATTCATTGACAGAGCTCCCATCTTCTCATCCACATGAGCAATCTTCAAGTTCTTACCCTCATGGTCATTTAGAAGAATATTTCCAGCCACATCTAGATAATCCTTAGCAGGACCCGCAAAGTCAAACTGCGTTAGGAATTTGGCCAAATAGGTTGCACCATTGACACCAGACTGAGGAGAAGCACCGTGCGCAGACTTACCGATAATGGTCACAGCGATTTGGCCACCAGCTAGTTCTTCATAAGTAAAGTCTAGCCCATTTTCCTTGGCAAACTGCTCCAATTTATCAACTAGATTTGGCAAGTGACCTGACAAGACAGCTGTACCAGACTCAGGAACCATGTTCTCCCGCAAGCCACCAGTAAAGCTATGCAGGCGTGCTGCGCCAGCATTTTCACCAGCAAAATGCAAGTACTCTGTGACATTTCCTTTTTCACCATTGATAATCGGAAACTCAGCATCTGGCGAGAAGCCAAAATCAGGCTCAGGCAGGCCTACATGAGCAAAGTAATACTCCATATCTTTCCAGCCAGACTCTTCATCTGTCCCCACCACAAAGCGCACGCGCTTAGAAACCGGCAAGCCTAAGTCTTTGATAATTTTCAAGCCGTAGTAACATGCCATAGTTGGTCCTTTGTCATCACTAGAACCACGGGCATAGAGGCGGCCATCCTTAATCGTCGGTGTATAAGGGTCTGTATCCCAACCGCTTCCAGCAGGTACCACATCCATATGGGCAAAGATACCCAGCTCTTCTTCTCCTTCACCAAAAGTAAAGTGACCAGCATAATTGTCCACATTTTGAGTCGGGTAACCATCACGTTCAGCAATTTCCAAGAACTTATGCAAGGCCTTTACAGGACCAGGTCCAAAAGGATGCTCCTTATCTGCCTTAGAATCATCCCGCTCTGAATTAATTTCTAAAAGGCTGAACAAATCCGCCAACAAAGCTTCTCTACGTTTTTCAACTTCTGCTTTAAAATCAATTGTCATTTTCTCACCTCTATAAAACACTTTGATTTAAAATGAATATTTTGAATTAAATTACGATTTCTGTTTTTTACTTTATTAACGCTTTTCGATAATCTCATCAACTGGTAACCGATAGCTAGGTTCTAGCTTGTCATCTGTATAACCAACAGTAATCAAGAGTTCTGGACGGAAACGCTCATCAATCTCCAAAACTTGGTTGACTTTTGATTTATCAAATCCTAGGATGATATTTGAGCCAATACCTTGGTCAGTCAAGGCCAAAACGAGGTTCATAGCGACCAAACCCGCATTAAGGGACAAATAATCACTCTTTTGTTGGTCATTATAGCGAGCAAACTCAGCTGGCAAATTCTGCATGTAAAATTGAAGCTGTTCATCAGAAAAATTTCTTACTCCAGCAACACGCGCGATTTTTCGTGCCCGCTTGGCCAAATCCGTATCTGTAAAGAGGGCGATTGTCACTGGAGCTTCCTTGATTTGATCTTGGTTAGAGCCAAAAGCAATGCCCGCTAGGGCTTCATTTCGCTCACGAACCACCACGAACTTCCAAGGCTGACTATTGTGAGCGCTCGGTGCCAAGGTCGCAATCTCAATAGCTGTGCGGACATCTCTAGGATCTACCGGTTTGCCATTGAAATGCTTAGTCGCATGACGCTTTTTGTTTAATTCAAGAAATTTCATAATTAAGTTCCTTTTCTAATTTCTGTTACTCTTATTTTACCACAAATTGAAAGAGCTTGCAGAGGTTTTTCATTCTCTATAAGATAAGGCTATCAGCTCTTGCCACTTGATAAGATTATTCCGTCGCAGAGGTTTCGTTTTCTTCATTCTGGCTACTTGAATCTCTTAATCCCTTTATTAAATCGCTATAACTAGAGCTTCTTTCTTGCTCAAAGACCTTGTTTAAATTTTGATCTATCTTAGGTATCTCCACTTTTGGTTCAGGTTTTCGAAGGGTCAATTCAATGCCCCCTAGAAAAAGAACAAGAAAGAAGACCAAGAATGTCAAACCTGTCTCCTCTTTTGGAAGACTACTTCCCTTGATCGGAAGCCCTTTCCAACGAGGATACTGCTTCAAAAATCCATTGATTTTCAGCCTAGTGATATAGAGTGTCAAAAAACCATATATGGTAAGAAAGAAATACGAAAAACTATGCATAGATACCCAACTAAACTGAATCCTCATTTTGAAGGCTTTATAACCTGACCTAGCCATATAAACCTCTAAACCAAAAGCTATAATCATCAAGATAAAGAACATAAAGACCTGCAGTTTCCAGAGCTTTCTCAATCCTAAGTAAGCCCGTTTATCTGCCTGCTCTTTCGCACTGTTTTTAGCTTCTCTCTCTTGAGTATGAATTTTTGGTGTAGGTTCAGTTACTTCTTGACTTGCTTGAATCTCCTGAACCACCTCATTTTCAATCTGTGGCTTATGTTTTAGACCATACCCCACCACTTCTTTTAAAACTAACTTCAGATTTACTTCGGTTAGTTTGTAGGGATACCCGCGTAACGGCCATTTCTCTCTTAGTTCTGGATGATTTGGAAGAGACACCATTACGTAAAAGTGCTGCCCAATCAACGTAATCGTGAAAGAAACCCGATAAAATCTAGATCTTACAAAGAAATAGGCCCTATAAAGGTAGTCTCCTTCCATTTCCTTCATCGTTTTGTCAAATTCAATCTTACCTAAAAACAGCTCTTCTAAAATTTTCTGTATTTCTAAAATCTTTGTATCAACCGTATCCAGACTCAGAGGAGCCTTTAAAATCAGCTCCAAATCAGACATAGAAGCCGTAGAAAGACTCATGCCAGTTTTGTCTTTTTCTAAAAATTCTTCTAAATAAGTCTTACAGTTGCTCAGAAAAGAGGATAAATTAGAGGAATTTAACTGGACTGGACAATCAAGCAACAATTCCTGACTTCCTACACTAGCATCTAAGGGGACAATATCTCTCACAATGAAATCTTGTTCTAGCAGCTCCAGAGTAAAAGAAGCTTTGTAGCTAGGTATTATGCTTGTAATAATGACTCGATAATCTTCGCCCTTTTCGACAGGTTTTTCCCACTTATCCGTTTCCGTTTTCCCATCGAAAATATTTTCAACCATCGCTTCAATAGCTCGTATCTTCAGATAATCATTTTCGTGAGTAAGAGGTTCCAGAAAAATCTGTTCTGGCTGATCTAGGTAGGTTTTTATTCTTCCCAGTCCTTCCTCCAAGGTTTCTGGCAGATACTTGTATTGTATCCCGTATGTAGGCTTTTCACCCCACTTCAAGTGTAAATCGCTGCCGTCTACTAAAATATCCAACTTTTCTTTATAATTTTCTAGATTGATTTTAAAGAGAAAAGTCGGACAATATGAACTCAAGACAATATCATAAATTCCTTCTATTTCAAAAGCAGTTCCAAATTTTTTCTGGAGCTCTGCACGGATATCCTTCTCCAAATGTTCTTTATGTTTGTCAAAATTCAGCCCCATCTGTCTTCAACTTTCTTTTTGTTTTACTTTTCAAAAACAGCCCCACCACACACTTGGTCGCATGGAAAGCATTTTGCCTCTGCTTTTCTATCATTCAACTAGAGATTGTCGCAAGCATTAAGCTTAGGTACCTTTCTTCACTTCCTCAAACCACTTTTCAAACTCTAGACGTGGAAGCAATTCTTCATCCTTGTCATAACGTCCTTCATAGCTATAGCGACTATCAAGACTGTTTTTCTGTGCATCATAAATTAACCACATTTCAGTTGGATGTTCGCGGTCATATTCTTGGAAAACATTAATCATTTTCTGTATATCTTCAGTTCCATATTCTAATAAAGCGAATGCCATATTATCGGAATCATCTATTTTATTTGTCACAACTTCATTAACTTTATCCATTTCGATTACAATACCATTAATCTTATAAAAAACTTTATATGATTGCAATGCTTCTTCAGAAATGCAGTAAATATATATTTTTTCTGCCTGATTTTGGACATATTCCATTGCTAGTGAAATCATACTAGCCTGAACTTCCGTAAATTTATCTTCAAATTGTGTCATTGTCATCATCCTATCTAATTCATTTAGCTATTGAAGTTAGTGGATACTATTGATAAAGTGCTCAACCTTTTCAACATGATTATAAAAATCGGTATTTCTTTCTATTTTCCAAAAAACTCCAGCTATATTAAGTCATAATAGAAGGTGTCATCTTCCATAAGACGTTCTAAAAACTCTACTAAATTAGGAGAAACTTCCTTATCATAATAGTAGATTTTCCCCTTATTTTCAGCAGCAAATCCGATAGATAGCAGTGCTACTTCATTAGCTTCAAAGAAAACTAATTTATCATCCTCAAATTGATTGTAGATTTCAATATCTGGATAAAACTCAAAATCATGTTGCCTCAACCTAAAGTCTAATACTGACTCTGGATCCATGATACGGTTTATATTGTCCACTTTGCTTTTTAGAAAGCCATATCCGACTTCTACATAAAATTCCTTGAGGAGCTCAGGGATTTGAATACCTAGCTTTGATTCACTATTTTTAATCTCATCTAGTTTCACTGGATAAAACTGGTTTAAAGGCTCTAATTTAATTTTTTCAAACATCTAAGCCCTTCCTTCAAAACCCAATGCCATCTCTCTTCAACTTTTATTTTCTTTTGGTTCACTTATCTGAAAAAATTGCCTAACATCCTCTACGTAACCATACTTGTCATTTAAGTGAGCCAATAGTTCTCGATTATGCCCTTGGTAATTATCTTCACGTCGTAATTCTTCGTACATTTCGATGAAAGGGAGAGCTTTCTTTGGCTAATTCTAACTCTGCTTCGTAGTCATAGGCGACTTTTCGGAATTGGATATTTACCAGTTCCCCGTCTTCAACTTCTAGTAAGGCATACTGGGCACGGTGATTTTTCAAGGCCGACCAATCAAAATAGGGCATGCCAATCGAACCGGGATTGATAATTTGTTGCCCTTGGCTGCCATAGCGAAGCAACTGCTTGTGGACATGACCGTAAACTGCCACATCAGTCTCCTCATCAAGTAGCTGATCAAATTTGTCCGTATCATTGTCAACCAATAAGTCACTCCCATAATTCTTGTCAGGCAAATTATGCGAGAGCGAAAAACGCAGGCCATCAATTTCTTTCTGCGCAACCATAGGCAGATTCCGCAGCCAAGCAATCTGCTCAGGATCCATTCGCTCCATCAAATACTGCGTCATACGCAAGAGCTGGACTTCCTGTGGGTCTTCTAAGCCATATTGCCCATCTAAAGCCTCTAATACACAATCATCCCAGTTTCCGCGGACAGTCGCTGTGACAGGAAGGTCTTTTAGCAAGGCTAGCAAATCATTTTCCCCCGGACCAGGGAGAAAAATATCCCCCAAAAGCCAATATTCTGTTGCTTCCTGTCTTTTGGCATCTGACAGAACTGCCTGCAAGGCCGTGGTATTCCCATGTATATCAGAGAGAATTGCGATTTTGTGGTTCATATTTACTCCTTCACCAACGATTACAAAGTTTGAATCTAGTATAACAAAATATCTCAAAAAACGTAAAAACCATCCCTAGTCCTTTGGATGGCTCTACTATTTATTTCATTAAATGACTACATTCAAATCTTTGCCCAAAATGCCTTCAAGGAATCGTTCATCAATTTCTAGTTTTAATTTTTTTAGTTTAAATTTTTGAATCTTCGTTATTTCAGGCTGAAAAGAGATGGCCCCACTTGGAAACTGACCTCTGAGAATTTTGGTATAAACATCTTTTACAAAACATTCCCACTCCTTTGATAGCGAATTTGCAAAGGCTGCCTCTCCCTCAAGTAAATACCTGATGCCATCTGCACGATAAAAAGCTAATAAAGCCACTGAAAGACTACACTTGGAATGATTAAGCACTGCTTTTGGCACTTCAAATCCATTATTCCAGTTAAAATTGTCCAGCAAGACAAACAGTTCATCCTCCGTTTGAAGCTGCTCAAGGCTCGCCACAGCTTTAGCATTGCTTTCAGCATACAAAATATCAGATATTTGTTGAATTTGATACTTATCCATTTCAAACGTCAACTCCCTTCTAATAATCCTAAACTTTCCAATGTTTGCAAGGCATTACTTTGGAAAGCGGACAATCATTCTTCAAAAAGTTCTTAATCTCTTTAAGATGACTATAAAAATTGATATTGATTTCTTTTAAATTCTCAATAAATAAGTCTATTAAGCTTGAATCAATATTTTCCAAAGGGGAAGGCAGTTGCTGATTGTCCAGTAGATAGGCTTCTTTAGCAGTTGCTCCGATTGCATAGCTAAGATTGTCCCAAGATGGAAGATTAGCCTCATTCTCGTCTAATTGCATATAGATGAATATTCCCTTAAAATCAGTGCCATCATCTAACAGACTATAAAGCTCTTTTCCTGTTTTGTTTTTATTTTCCACAAAACTCCAGCAAGCATCCAAGGCAACTCGAATTTGTGGCTTATATTCTGTTTCCATATGACTTAGGATAGCTTCTGAATAGACCAGCATGAGATAAAGTTGATTGGTATTCATATTCTCGCATTTACTCCTCAAATAAAAATTCTAAGTAGGAGATAACAGAGGGGACTGAGACATAGGCTTCCTTCCCAAGCAATTTCGTTTTCCTTGCAATGTCACTGTAGCTTCTAACCAGTTGCTTATAATGAATAAAATAATCTTCGAGCATATCTCCATCCACACACTCTATGGTTTGGGGCAAGCACCGCTGTCCAACGGCTTTGTATGACTGATAAACTACTAACGCAAGGAAAGCATCAATACATCTCCACACAGCTGGATCGGTGCTTTTATCCAGCTCCGAATAGGTCAAGATGTCTTCCTCGTCTAAATTTTCCAGTCTAGCATACAGAAAGTCTGGGTCAGACTCACTAAGCCTATCAATAAATCGGCCTGCAATTTCTAACGTTTCACGCACATATTCCTTATAATCCGAGTTGCCTATATATGTTTCTAGCAGTTCCGTTAATTTTTGCATAAATTGCAAAAGAGGGGGGTTAAGAGTAAATTCCATTTTGATTCCTTTCTGAACCTAGGACGCTGCAAAAGCTAGCATAGCTCTAGAAAATTGATTTGCATTAAGCTAGTATCTAATTTCATTCTTCATCTCCTTCATCAGTCTTTAAAAAAGCTATCTACCAACTCTATGTTTTGGATACATTTATTTAACCCAACAGTTTAACAGCTGATAAAATGAAATATTACTAACTTCACATTTAACCGAGTATCTCTGATAATTCATTTAAAATTCCATCTTTTGTTATATCAGAATTTCTTGATAAATATTTTTTGTAATTTTCTAAAACATCAATTTTGTTTCCAAAAAAATATCCTGTAATTGTTCATTGAAATACTCCTCTTCTTGTTCAGAATCAATTTCTTCTAGTAAAGCAGGTATATATTTTTTCCTTTCGAACTCAAAAGCTAATGAAGATATCGAAGCACCCGCTTCAAAGATACAGTTCCACCTTGATTCATATTTTGGATCATCCTCTTGCATATAAATAAAAGCTCCTCCGAATTCAGTCCCATCATCAAGCAGAGAGTATAAATAATCTGCTGACACCTCCTGATTTTCTACCCATTCCCAACAAGCTTCAAGAAGCTCATCAATATTTTTATAAAACTTACTTTCCTTCATAGATTTGGATAACCACGTAGCAATCCCTAGTTTATATATTGCTTTTATATTTTTACTCATTTTTTACTTTCCTTACCTCACTACTTCAACTACTTTCCATTTTGGATTGTGAAATTTAACCTTCCAACTTTTCTAACACCCTCTCTCTCGACTGATGTAACCACAATTTTTAAATCTGGATATTTTTTTGAAAATTGTAAAAAAATTCCTTCTTTAGCAGCATCATTTGTGATACCAGAAATGCGCGAAGTACATACACCAATTGTATTAGATTAATACATTTAATGTACCTTTTACTTTTTCAGGAGCCATATATTGATTTTTTTAAATTATTTATCTTTAGCAATCTTCAAAAATACCTGCTTGAAATCCTCATACATGTCAAAGGCAATTTTCATGACGTCACGAAAATCAACGTAGTCGGAAATAATTGGCTGTTTGATAATATAATCACGCGCAATCATCAATCTTGGATATCTAGTCCAAGGAGAACCAAGGACAACTTTATCTCCTTCATAAACAACCCAAATCAATTCTAATCGACCATACTCAAGAGCAAAATGAAAGCCAAAACGAAAATTTCCGATTTCCTCCAAATCAATATGGAAAAAACGCTCTCGTTTATCATATTGAACTTTATAGCCTAATAATTCCACAATTTCCATCAGAAAATCGCCATCAAAATAATCTAATTCTTGACCTTTCGGAGTTCTTTTCTGACTATAATACGCTGATAATTCTTCATATCTCTCTACAAAGTTAATTTCTTTTAAAGCCTGTTTAATTCTAGTGTCTAATTTCATTCTTCATCTCCTGCAGCTGCTTTCAAAAATACTTGTTTGAAATCCTCATACATTTCAAAAGCAATTTTCATGACGTCACGAAAATCTACATAGTCGGAAATAATGGGATCCATTAACTTATTGTCAGCTGAAGTTAGCAATCTTATAATGGTAAACAAATTAGTCCCTAGCAAGACATTTTGGTTTGAATCTTTTAAATCCCAGATGAATTCTACCATTCCATATTCCAAAGAAAATTTAAAGCCTAATTCATATTGACCATTTTTTTCTTTTTTTAGCGAGAAAAAATACTCTTTTTTGCTAAATTTCACTTCATAACCTAAGGAATGGATTATTTCCATCAAAAAATCACCGTCATAATAATCCAAAGCTTCTTCTTTAGGAGTTCTACTCCTACTAAATGTATGGGACAATGCTTCATATCTCTCTACAAAATTTATATCTTGCAAGGCTTTCTCAACTCTAGCATCTAGCTTCATTCCTCATCTCCTGCATCAATTATTTCAACATTTAAAATACCATCATCCAGGAATTTTTCCTCAGATATTTCTCCACTTTCATACATAAAGTGTTTATTCATTGCTATTGAAAGGTGTTTTAGTTCAGAAAATGCATCCTCCAGACCGTCTAGAGCTAAAAAGATATCTACAAATCCAGATGTATAAAAGGGATCTTGAGATGATGAAATTCTATTTTTCTTTTTTTCTAACAAGCCAAGCCCGCTATTTAATTGATTCAAACATTCATTTATAGCTTTTTCACAGCTTTTTAAATCATCTAATTTCTCATCACTTAAAAGATTTCCATTGAAGTTCTGATTTAAGTTCTCACAAAAGCTGATATATCTCGTTACTAGCTCATTCATTTTCCTCTACCTATCTATAATTGACTGTCGTAATAAATTTGATATTGGGCTGTTCTTTGACTTGCCCACAATATTTATAATTGTAAAGTAAAATAATGGAATTACTTTCAGGTATAGCTTGGTCATCTTCAATCTTCTTTAAATTATCTATGATGACATCTGCATATGAGGCTTCGATTAAATGGTTATATACATTTAAAAATCTTGAATCAAGATATTCTTTTTCGATTAGGTATTCGTCAATATCATCGATATCAATTTGAAAAGCATTATAAAACTTGGAACTGATAATTTCTCCGTCATCATCATACCTTAAGTCGATATAGGTATCCAGCTCTTCCCTACTTGCAAAATTTCCAACCCAAATTGAAACTGTATTTTCAGTCTCCATATTCTCACCTCTAGCTATACTAAAATCCTGAAAGTTGTGCTATTAAAAATTCTAGGCTCATTCTAAAAATCCTACTGATGCTCGAACTTATAGCTTTTATCCCTCGCTATCAAACATGAGTTCATCTAGTTTTTCTCTATCAGCAGCAATATTTTTATATGTTTCAATGGTATTATTTAGAAATCCCATATCCACTTCAGCTTGTCCTTTGTACAAGTTAATTTTTGCACCTAAACCTATGAGACTGACAAGAATTTCTTGCATAACTATTAACTGGTCTAGATCCAGATAATCACTTTCTAACAAAGCCTCATTTTTTTCTATTCTCGTCTTGATTTCACCAATTGGCAAAGTGCTATGTTTCCTCATTATTTTACATGCCTGTAAGATATTATCTGACATTTTGACCTTTGCGTAGATTATTGACACCATTCGCTCCTTTATAAACATCTTCCATTAAAAGAATTCCTTCACTCGGTCACCCCATCTGTAGTTATGCGAGAAAAGTGATTTAATCTGAGTCACCATCTTCATCCAGATATTTAACATTTAGGATTCCATCATCTAGATATTCTTCCTCGGATGTTTCTCCGCTTTCAAACATCAATTTCTTATTTAGGGCTACCAGCAAGTCATCAGCATCATCCAATAAAACCTCTAGTCGTCTCAGTCCCCAAAAAATTTCAAGAATCCCTTTTGTATAGGCTCTATTTCTTGAAGATTCAATTGATTCAACTTGACTTTCCAAGATCTGAAGACCATCTTTTAACTGTTCGAAACTTGAATCCCAGTCATCACGAATGTCCTCCAAAAAATCATCTAACTTCTCCTGATCAAGCAGTTTTCCATTAAATTTATCATTAAGTGTTGAGCATACCTGATGCAAATTTTCTAGTACTTCTTTCACTTTCTACTTTCCTTATATATTTATCATCTACTTCTATCTTCAAAGACCACAATCTTGACTGAGAGGGAACAATTCCGCATTATTTCTATATTGGAAAGTCGGAACCATTACTTCGCATCATCGAACATATAGAAATCGTCTTCCTCAATTTGATTTTTGGTATCTTCTTGTGACTCAATGACATGACTCAAAAATTGCATGGTTACCTCCTCATCATCAAGAAGTAGTTGAAGCTCCCCGCCCAATTCGGCTATCTCTTCTACTGTCTTTTTAAAGCTCTTTAGGCGCTCTACATTCAGATATTCTGTTTCAAGCACAGCCATATGATGAGTCATTTTTTCCTTGATTGCTCCGATTGGTTCATGACTGAAATCTCTAATTATTTTCAAAAATCTCGTATCGCTATTATCTGACTTTATTTTGGCCATAAATTTATGCATGACTGCTCCTTTTTAAAATCGATCCATTCGCCGAGTAAACTCATTTTCTATCTTCTCTGCCAGTCACATCTTCATCAACAATTTCGCCATTGATTTCTCTAATCTTCTTTGAAATTTGAATGTGAATCTCCCTTAAATCGGCTACATAATTTTCAATATTTAGCAATGAAGTATAGATATCATACATCCCGCTTAGGTAGGCTTGATTAGCAGTATCATGTATTGATTCTAAGTCTAAATTTTTCATTGTAGCAAGCCCTTTGGCAAGATTATCTAAGTCTTCTTGGAGCTCTTCATGAATGTCATCATAAACATCCGATATCTGCTCTGGATTTATTAAATGCTCATTATAATGGGAATTTAACTTTGAATAAACGCTTGTTAATTCTTGCAATAATTGTTTCATAAGTTTCCTTCAGTTCATTCTATTCAGGAAAGTATTGACTTCAGAACAATATCTTCCTCTCGCAAAATAGGCAGGTTGTTAAAAATCAATGTTCAATAAAACTAGTATAACAAAAACTCTAGGAAAAATGAAAATGTGATAACATCAGGTTATCACATTAAACGAAATAAGACTATAGCTTAACAATCACTTGGTCACGACCAGCATACCTATCGATTTCTTCTTGCCAGATTGCTTTCAATTCATCGTCAACAATGACTGGACTATTTACCTCTTTCATTTTTTGAATTCTTTCGTCAATAGATTTAATCTTACACACTTTACTTTTAATGGTGGCCAGAAATTCTTTAAACGAAAGATTGAAGGGAATAATTTTTTGTTTTTCATGATCAAAAAATGCTATGAGATTATAATTTTGTTTAGAAATTCCCAAAAGAATATAATTTCCAAAACTATCTTCTGCTATCGGTAGGTAGCCAGCTTGAATATGCTCGGATAGAAAGTCATGGTCAAGAAAATACTGGAAATTGTATTCATAATCAGCATTTCCAAAACCATAAAAGGCTCGAATATCCCAACTCTCTTTCTTTATTTTAAAGCTTGTTTGTAAGGTATTTCCACCATTATAGTTTATTAAAAAGGTTCTATATTCTTCCGGCAACAAAATGTCATGATTTTTTTCAAATTGAGCCAATGCCTCTAAAACACCTGTTTTATCAAATGGAAAAATTCTTAGCATTTTTCCTCCTTTTCTTTGACCTTGAAAGCCAGCATACTTGAATTTCAGCTTTTTCTATCTATTTCATCGGAAAGTTTAAGCAATATGTCACATAATTCCTCAAAATCCAAAGATAGATTGTGTAGACCTACTATCATCTGTGAAATTGCTTCTCTATCCAACTGATTGTCTTTTGTAAGGGACTGAACCAGCTTTTCATTTCCCTTTTGTATCCAACCTACATGATTTGGAATGTAGTCCCTTAAATAGTCTGTAAAGTCTTCTAGAGTTTCTTCTGAAAACGGCACATCCGCTTGACTCGTTTGAATCAATGAAATGCTTTCCACTATTTTTTCCAACTCTTTCTCAATTGTCATTTTATTCTTCTTTCATGATAGAAATACGTTCCGATAAATCATCCATCTTGCCTGAGACGCTTGCCTGAGATAGATTACAGAGCCTGTTCCTTCAGGAAAGTAACTTAGAAAGTCAATGATGAACAAACCTAGTATAACAGAAACTTTCGAAAAAATAAAAATGAGTCTGGGACAAAAGTCCTAGCCTCTCAATTGTCTTCGGATTGTCGAGCAAGACGCAGTGGTTGAGTGGGCTCTACTACGCTAGCTTTTACAGCCCTACTCAACTGTGCGGAGGTGGGACGACGAAAGCGAATTCTAACGAATTACCGATTTCTGTCCCACTCTCATTAAATCAAATAAAACTACAACCTAACAGTCACTTGCTCACGACCAGCATACTTATCAATTTCTTCTTGCCAGATTTCCTTTAATCTAGGAGTAATTTCTTTTTTGCTGCCTACGGCTCTCATATCGGCGATTCTTTCTTCAATCGTTCGAATTTTTTTCTTTTTACTTTTAAGTTGAGCCACCCAGTCTTCAAAATTGATTTCTAAAGGCTGCATAAGCTGACCTTCATGATCAAAAAAAGCTAGCTGATTGAAATTTTTGTTTGTAACACCAAGAAGAATGGAGTTCCCAAAACTATCCTTGGCTATGGGAATGAAGCCTCTGTCTAAAACTTCTTCTAAAAAACCACTCTCAATCAAATATTGGAAATTATTGTATTGACTCGCTTTATTAAATCCATAAAATGCTCGTATGTCTGAAGTTTTACGATTTATACTAAAACTAGTTTGTAAGCTATTCCCACCATTATATTTAAGTAGAAATTCTTTATATTTTTCTGGAAACTTGATTGTAAACCTATCTTCAAAATCCGCTATAGCCTGCTCTACACCTTCTGTATCGTAAGGAAAAATTCTTAACATTTCTAACTCCAAATTTTTTACTATTTTGTAAAGTTTCAATTCGATCAATCTACCATTTTTAAAATAAGTACTTAATAAAAGAGGGACTACACATTCTCACATTCTAATCCCTCCCATTTTAACATTCATTTTGGACTAATTCTAGAAATTCGGTAAAAGTGCGAGCTAGAAAATAGGCATTATTTTCATCACTTGAAGCTTCTAGATTATATGTATCATCATAGTAATAAATACCTTCATCCTCATCACCACTCAACCATAAAACTAGAAAACCATGTTGCAAGGAATCACCTATAATGATTGAATTAGAAAAAAGATCATCTAAGTATTCATCAGTCCAATCTTCTATATCAAAGTTTTTTACGGCAGTCTTAATCCCATATAAAGTAGCAACATTGATTTCTTCATTGATGTTCTTTATCTCAATAGAATTTTCAAACTCATAGGAAAGACATCGTCCGCCATTGCTTTCTTTCAAAAAGTTTTTATATTCTTCTGGAAGAGTTAGCTTGTATTTCTCTTCCAAATCTTTTATTTCCTTATCACTGGCATGACCTAGTGCTTGAATCATTAAGCTCATCTTATGTTTCTCTTCTTTCAAATATCGCAATCTTTGGTTTACGATTTTTGTTGAACATGCTCCCCTTTTGGTTAAAAGGCTTGATGCCTTTTAGACTGTCTTGTCCATCTATCGCAAAATCAGAGTCAACTCAGAAAGTCAGTAAAAATAGTATTACAGCTTAACAATCACTTGCTCTCGGCCTGCAAATTCATCGATTTCTTCTTGCCATAAAGCTTTTAACTCATCATCAACTACAACAGGACTCCCAATTTCTTCCATTTCTTTCATTCGTTCCTCAATGGATGGAATATGAACAACAGGACTTTTTATCTTTTTTAGAAATTCGATAAAATCGATAGTAAATGGAATATACGTTTGCTTTTCATGATCATAAAAACCTACTTTATTATAAGTACTAGCGCCGACACCAATTAGAATACTATTACCAAAACTGTCTTTAGCTATGGGTAGATAATGATTGTCAATAAAATCTTCTAAAAAGCCTTTTTCAACTAGATAGTTAAAATTACTAAAATAGTTAGCTAATGAAAACCCATAAAAGGAGTGGATATCCGAACGAACTTTCTCTACTTTAAAGGTTGCATCAATCGTATCTCCGCCATTATACTTTAATAAAAATTCTTTATATCTTTCAGGCAATGAAATAGAATAATTTTTCTCCAATTGTTCTATTTCAGTTATGACACCATCGGTTTTAAACGGAAAAATTCTCAACATATCTGCCTCTTTTCACTACTGGCACCAAAAATATCCTCTATCAATCTGGTTGAGCAATATCAATGAGTATTTGAAAGCCGTATCTGAATCTCTCTAAAATCAGATGATTTCTCTTTCAATCTATATCTACAATCGGTTCCGCCACTTCTAACAAAGGTCTAGATTCCTCTGTTTGATTGAGTTTTGCCTGCACAGCCTCTGCCACTGCTCGCGGTACACCCACTTCGACGATTTCATCGACACTGACTTCTTTAATCTTGGTCAGAGATTTGAAGTGTTTCATAAGATTCTGCTTGCGTTTTGGTCCCAAGCCTTCAATGCCATCTAGCTGCGATGAGAAGGAATTCTTAGACCGGAGCTGGCGGTGGAAGGTAATGGCAAAGCGGTGAACCTCATCTTGGATGCGTTGGAGGAGGAAAAATTCCTGCGAATTACGGGACAGTTCTACGACTCGAAGAGGATCACCAAAGAGCAATTCATGGGTCTGGTGCTTGTCATTTTTTTGCAGTCCAGCGATAGGAATATCCAGCCCCAACTGGTTCTGGATAACTTCTTTAGCAATATTGACCTGACCTTGCCCACCATCAATGACAATCAGATCTGGTGGCGTCAGACCGTCACGAATGAGCCGACTATAGCGGCGCTTGATGACCTCTCGCATGCTAGCGTAGTCGTCCGGCCCCACCACAGTCTTGATCTTATACTTGCGGTAATCCTTCTTACTCGGCTTACCATTGACAAAGACCACCATAGCCGATACGGGACTGGTCCCCATGATATTAGAGTTATCAAAAGACTCGATTCGAACCGGTGTCGGAATGTTAAGGAGCTTCCCTAGATTTTCGATAGCGCCCTGCGTTTTCTCAACGGATTTCTCCAAAAGATCAAATTTCTGCCGGAGGCTGACCCGAGCATTCTTAATAGCCAGATTGACCAACTGCTTCTTCTCACCTCGCTGAGGCTTGACTACTTTGGTATCCACCACGGCCCGGACAGCTTCTTCATCAATGTCTGCTGGAATCAAGATTTCATTGGGCTTGAGATGGGATTTTTCTTGGTAAAACTGGCCAATATAGGTCAGGAAATCCTCGTCGGGATCATTATAATAGGGGAAAAGATTGACATCACGCTCAATCAGCTTACCCTGGCGGACAAAGAAAACCTGGACACACATCCAACCCTTGTCCACATAGTAGCCAAGACATCACGATTCTGCAAATCTTTAGCCATGACCCTCTGCTTGGTCCGAAGTGTTCCAATCGCCTGAATCAGGTCGCGGTATTCAGCCGCTCGCTCAAACTCCATGGCTGCAGCTGTTTTATTCATCTTATCACGCAGCTCATCGATAATCTTGTCGTCCTGACCCTTGAGAAAGTCCGACACTTCCTGAGCCATATTCTTGAAATACTGGCTATCCCGCTTGCAAATCGTATGGGCTTCACATTGCCCCAAGTGATAATAAAAACAAACTTTTGCAGGTGGATTGGTACATTTTTTGAATGTAAAAATGCGATCGAGCAGGCGCTTGATTTCATTGGCTGCACCAACATCTGGATAAGGCCCAAAATAAAGACCGCCATCCTTTTTGACTTGGCGCGTGATGATCAGACGAGGATAAATCTCGTTGGTAATCTTAATAAAAGGATAGGACTTATCGTCCTTGAGCATGATATTGTACTTGGGCTTATTTTCCTTGATTAGATTGATTTCTAGGAGGAGAGCCTCAATATTAGACTCAGTAACAATAAACTCAAAATCCTCAATCTCGGAAACCAGAGCCTCCGTCTTGGTATCGTGGCTGCCACGGAAATAAGAACGGACCCGATTGCGCAGATTCTTGGCTTTGCCGACATAGATAATGGTGCCATTTTTATCCTTGTGAATGTAACAACCGGGACTGGTCGGCAACAGTTCCAGCTTGGTTTGAATTAGCTTGTTTGTAGACATATTTCTCCAAAACCCTATCTTTTCAATAGAAATTTTTCATTTTCCTAGAACATGCACTGTTACAAATGTTTATTTCTAGGCTAGACTTACTTTGTTTCTCGCGCCCTTTTTTCTAACATTTTCTTTATAAAATAAGGCATTTTGACATTTTCTCTGCCCTTTTTCTCTATCAACTTTTTGACAAATTCAGGCATTTGAAGTTCTTCCGTTTCGCTTAAGATTTGATTACTTTCTTCTGAAGGGGCCAATTCGTCAAAGGTTGTTTCTTCTGGGTGCATGTATCGAAGCTCTTCGGTTTCATGCTGACGAATAGTTGCTAATAATGCATCAATCAAACGGAAGTCTGTGTTCGGCATTGGTGGACGATGATAAGTCACACCGAGTTCTTGGCACAATTCCTGACACTCCACGTCATTATCAAACAGCACCTCTATATGTTCGCTGATGAAACTGATTGGGACAAAGATATAATGTTGTGGATGGGTCGTTTGATCTCGGAGATATTCTAAGACATCTGGCTTGATCCACGGCAAGCCAATATCGCTTTCGCTCTGCCAGGTATTGGTATACTCAGATGGAGCAAGGCCTAGCCGATGGGCAATCAACTGTGAGTTTTCAATAATCTGATCAATATATGGATCTTCAAAATCAAGCGCTAAAACTGGCACACTGTGAGCCGAGAAGATGACCTTAAAACTTTCATCTTTGACTTGTGTTTGCAAGATTTTCCTGATTTCTTCCTCCCAAAAGCGAAGCAAGTCCTCAGCCTGATACCATTCTTTGATAATATGGAATTTAATTGTCTGGCTCGTAATAAATTTTTCATACCCCATAACAGAGTAAAAGGAATAATGCGGTTCTAAAATCAAGCAGATACATTCCTCAATCCCGTCATCCTCCATCTGCTTAATAACATCTGGAATAAAGGGGCGAGAAAATTTATTAGCAAAATAAACAGCATATTCCCCCTTTAAAGCTTCTTTCACCAGCTCAACTTCTGCCCACGTAATGCGTTGCAGGGGACTGCCACCAATACGCTGATAATTATCATGAAGATGCTGAATCTCCTGATCAGTAGGCCGCACGCCACGACGGATATTCGTGAAAAATTCTGCAATATCCTCAAAAGTATAGCCCTCTGGCGATCCAAAGGTCATCATTAGAATAGCTTTTTTAGTCATAAGTTCCTCTTTTTGTATAAAATCCTCTGCTATTATAACATGATATCCCCTGAAAAGCAGATAAAAGGAATGTTTTCTAGCTAAATTTAAGAATTATTTGAGTATCAAAAACTTTTCTTCTTAAATTTGTTTCAATCAAACTAATTCACCAATAAAAAATGAAGCGAGCTGTAACACTCACTTCACTGTTATCTGCTATAAAGTTTTTCTACGGCGATGTTTCACTGCACCTGCGAGAAGAGCTGCACCCAGAGTCATTCCAAGGAAGGCTAATTGTTCCGCTTCCGTTCCTGTATTAGGAAGGACAACTGACTGGCTAGGCGAAGCTTTAGGAGTCGCTGGAGCATTAGTATTATTATCAGTCTTTGGCTGAGCTTGAGCAGCTACGTTAGCTGTCGGTTCAACCTGCGCAGCCTTCCTATCTTGAGAAGCTGGATCTGCATTCGAAGTCAGAACCGTTTGACTACCTGCACCTGCTGCAGCAAAATTAAGTCCACCATTTGCTTGATAGGTAGTTGTAGTGGCAGATACTAGGGCTTGACGCTCTTCTTTTGGAAGCAGGTCTAGCAAATAATTGTAATTTGCTAGCAACTCATTGTAGACTGTTTGCAAATCAACTAATTTTGCATTCTCAGTTTCAGCAACAACTTGTTTAGCCTTCAGGTCAGCCTCTGCTGCAGCCAAATCTTGCTTAGCTTTTTCCAATTGTTGTGGAGCTGTTTTCAGATCTGCAACTTTCTTCTGAGCCGCTGCTACACGATTTTGAGCAGCGACCAATTCAGCTTTAGCTGCTTCTAAGTCCTTATTCTTGTTTTCCTCAGCCGTCTTCAAAGCTGCGAGCTGATTCTTAGCCTCTACTAAGGTTGCCTGAGCTTTTTGTAATTTGGCTTGATATGGAGAAATTGCAGACGCGATTCTAGCTGTTGCTGATTTCAAAGCAGCCTTTTTATCTGACAAGTTTTGTTGAGTCAGAGCTAAGGCTTTCTCAGCAGCTTCAAGATTCTGCTTAGCTTTTACAACAGCAGCCGCACGATCTTTCTGTGCTTGGTATGAATCTGTCAACTGATTATTTAAAAGATTCAAGCCAGACTCTTGACTAACTTTTTGCGCTTGTAACTCTGCCAAACGATTCTTCAAGGCTGTCACATTGGCACTTGAAGCAGCCCCACGACTGCCGCCGCTGCGAAGAAGTTTCTCCATCGCCTCAACAGTTAGCAATGTGCCATTATTAACTCTTTGATTGAAATTCCGAACATTATGGAATCCAACTTCTGAAGTTCCGTATGGAGTTCCAAACTGATTTGGATGAGTGTCATAAGCAGCAGAAATAGCATTGGCCTTGTTATCCATCATTTGGACATAGTGACCGATTTGCGCAAAGACATTAGGCCCTACCTTCATATAAATATCATTGGCATCCAGTTGTCTTTCATCAGTTGGCAGGCCGTATTGAGCAGCAATCTTTTGATACAAGGCTTTTTCACTATGCCAGAAATTAACCGCACCTTGAGGATCGAAGCTAATAGCTACGTTTTCATTGCCAATCAGCTTGCCCATGTGCCAATTTTCCTTCTCAAAGTACAAGGTCTGAATTTGGCTAGCAACATTAGCATATGGATCCACCAAAAGTTCTGGAAGTCCCGCATTACGACGGTAAGCATTGATAGCCTTGACCAATTCTAGGGCCTGCAAGTTATTTCCAAGCTAGCTGGGCTAGATGGATCTGAACCAACCGTGATGTTGAATTCATTCTGACCACGTTTGTAAAGAGCTAAAGCATCAGCTGCAGCATTTCTTACAGCTTCGTTGTTCGAATTATCTCGAAGATTCTCTAAGAAGTGCGAATAGGTCGTATTCCGTAAATCAACCGGTGCTGTACTTGCATTTTTCTGTTCATGCACCAACTCTGTATTTGTTGCAGCAATCAATTGCTTGGTCTGCTCTAACTTCGCCTGAGTTTGATTGATTTTGTTTTGGATTTCTGCTTGATTTTGTGGCGCAGCAGTTGCTTCTTGGTCTGCTTTTGCTAGTTCATTTTTAGCATGCTCCACAGCTGTCTGAGCTTGATTTTCCTGATTTTTAGCAGTTTCTACAGCTACAGTTTCTGCATGAACTGGTTCTTTGGCTTTGTTTAGTTCAGATTCTGCCACATCCACCAATGATTGTTGACCAGCAATTGTATTTTCTTGGTCTTTAACTGCTTGACTTGCTTCTTGTACAGCAGTTTCTGCTTCTTTGACAGTTTCTGATTTTGCTGTTACATCTTCTTCAGCTTTTTTAACATTGGTCTCTGCTTGAGAAATGTTTTCTTCAGTTGCTGCTTTTTCATTTTCAGTAGCAGTAGCCACCTTTTCTTGAGCCTCTGACACTGCAGTTTTGGCTCCTTCAAGGTCTGTTTCAGCTTTCTTAGTTTGCTCTTGTTGCTGATTTACATTTTTCTTGGCAGCATCCGCTTTTTCCTTCGCTTCTGCTACATCCGCTGTTGTAATTGGTTTCTCGGTAACTGCTGTTGCCTTTGGTTTCGTAGCCGTTGACTCAACGAGTTCATCCGCTTTTACCTGATGGCTGAGCGTACCAGAAATAATCGTTGTCGCTGCAATGCCAGTTGCTACAACAGATTTACCAATTTTCTTGTCCATAGACATCTCCTTCTAATAGCACATGTATCATTTCATATTTTAGTCCTACGCTATAATACTAACATAAAATGACTGGTTAAACCAGTCAAAACCATATCATTTAAATAGAAATTTTATTACAATTCTATGACAAAAATCGAACGCTTCATCCTAAGAAAGTGGAAATAGAGCGGATTTAAAGCGTTTTCTAGCTTCTTCCGCTCCTTATTCCATTTATTTCGAAAAAATCTTTACTGTTTATTTTCTTCTGGTGTCACTTGACTTTCAGCCTCTTTTTCTGAAGGAGCTGGTGCATTCGCTTCTTCTACTTTAGGAGTGGCTGGTGAGCTTGACTCTTCCACTGTTTCTTTAGGAGACTCGCTAGTTTTTTCTTCCTTAGTCTCCTCAATCGAACTAGCCTCCGTCTCAGTTTTAGCCTCAGTATCAGTAGGAACTGGTTTGCTCGATTGAAGCTGATTAAAGAACGCTTCTGCTTCGGTTAGCAAGGCTGCTTTGTCCACACTCGGATCGGATAATTTATCCAATAGAGCATCTACCTTGGCAAATTGCTCATCTGTCCCCTGTTGTTCCTCAAGCATCTTGTGGGCGGATATCAGCAAATTGTAAATTTTAAGATAGATCTCTTTATCCTTGAGCGCTGCAGATGCTTGCTGTTCTTTTAAGGTTTCAACGATTTGAGTCAAGAGCGTTTTCGTTTCTGCTAAAATCGTTTCTCTATCTTTGCGAGCTTCTTGCAAATCAGTACCAAGTGCTGCGAGTTGCTTTTGATAATTTTCTTGCAGAGTCGAATCCGTTACTTTTTCCAAAAGTTCTTGGCCTTTTTGGAAGAGAGCTTGGAGAGTTGCTTCTGAGATTTCCTCTGTAGGCTGCGGTGCAAATTCTCCATACAATTCTTTCAAGAAACCATAGATAGCCGTCTTATAACTGTGATCGTCCAGCTTTTCGGTATCCAGAACCGTTTTATCCTTGGCTGAAGCAGCCTCGCCACTTGCCAGAGCCTTGTCAACTTCTAGCTTGGTTTGATAGAGTTCCAAGAAAAGAGCTTTCAGATCGACCGCTTCGATAAAAGCTTGAGATTTATAAAGCTTAAGCGTCAAATCAGCAACTTTCTTACGAAGTTCTGGCTGCAAACGAGCATCATCAACTGCGAGATAGAAAGCTTTAAGATACTCGACGGAAGTCACTCCTGTACGATCTTGATAATCTTGTAGACTTGCCAATAGCTGCTCAATCTCGGCCATCTTAGCTTCATTTTTTTCTACCTTAGCTGTCTGCAATTCACTGAGCAAGTTGGTTTTATTCACATTGTAGCTATCCGTTTCCAAACGTTTGATCTTGTCAACCAATTCTTGATATTTTTTATCAACTTCGGTCAGCTCTTCCGTTTTCGCTTTCTCGTCAACATGAATGTAGTGCTTATCAAATTGATCCAGGCTTGCCAAATAGCCCTCTGTTGAGTTGCTTGGCAATTGCTTCATGGTTTCTACAAAATTACCGAGAGCTAGCTCGATTCGACGCTGCATGAGCAAGTCTTTAGCATAAATGGTTCGGCTAGCTGCCAAGAGGGCATCTACCTTTTCAAGAACAGCCTTTTCATCATAAGCTCCTGCTTGATAAGCTGATTGCAAGGCTGGAATTTTATTCTTCAAGCCCAGATTCAATCCTTTGGATTGGACACGGATATAGTGGTTGTGATCGCCATGAGGAATGACAAACTGACCATTTTCAACCTGAATACTGTATGGAGACAGACCTGAACGCAGGGCTGTTGTATAAGCTCGTTTAGGAAGTCCAGCTCTGGATTTCCAGTTTCTAAAGGAATCCGAACATGCTCTTTTCGGACAGCATAGGGGTGGATATGTGTCGGATCATAGTCTTGATCCGGATTATTAAAGACAAAGAAGCCTTTTGAAATCTTAATTGCTTCACGCGGTACGCCATAAGTCTTGGAAATATAAGCGATTTTCTCTTCGTCACTTGCGTCACGAGAAAAACGGTCATATTCTGTGCTGACTTGACTTGATTGAATTGAATCTTTGTGCTTAGCTAGGTTCGCTTCTGCTGCTGCAATCTGATCTTTGGTCAAATCTTTTTTGAAGAAATAATGTGCATGCCCGCCGTGTTGGACAACGTAACCTTCCTCATCTTTTGAAATGACCTGTTCAGCATGGAAACCATGGTCATGCTCATCTTTATCAGCTGGTTTGGCTGGCTGGCTTGGATTTGCTGGCTTGCTAGGCTGGCTTGGTGTAGTTGCAGCAGCCTTAGGATAAGTCTTCTGACCAGCAACAGGAATGTTCCGAGCTATTTCTTCTTCTAGGGCAGACAGTTTGCTGTAAGGAATGAAGTGGTAGTGATTTCCGTGTGGAATGGCCACTCCTTCTGCGGTCCGTCTAACGATTTTGCTTGGATCAAAGACAAGACCATCTTTTTCAACATAGCGTTTTTCTTTTGGTGTATGGTAGAGTTTCTCAAGTAGGGTTTGATAACTTGATGGTGCATCTTCTGCTTTTTCAACTGGTTTAGCTCCGTGCCCAGCATCTGATTGGGCAGGTTTGGACGGTTGAGCTGGTTTAGCATTCTGTCCCTTGTCAGCTTGATGCGCTGGCTTAGTCGCAGTTCCTGCATTCTGATTTCTGATACTTTAGCTGTAGGAGCAGAAGCTTCTCCTCCTGTATTAGGATTTTCAGCTGGAGTAGCTGCTTGCTTGCCTCGCTGCAAAGAATCCCAGTAGGCTTGGGCAGCCGCTAATTCACCTGGCGACAGATCACTTTTAGGAATATAATGTATATGACCGCCATGTGGCACAAGGAAGCCATCTCCTGTATCCGAAATCACATCAGATGGACTGAAAACATAGCCGTCATCTGTTGTATAAGCGCCATTGCTCCGACTCGATGCAGTGCCTTCTGCTTGATAGGTTCTCTTTCCTGCAGCATAGGCGGCACTTGGACGACTGAAGTCTTGTGTTTTTCTGCTAACAGTTTGACTCGATTTAGCTTCTGAACCGCCTTCTCCTTCTTCCTTGCTAGGATGAATTTGTCTTTGCCGTGCGATTTCATCAACTGAACGGACATTGCTGGTTTCTTTAGCATTGGTCAGATATAGGTAATATTTGCCTGCAACCTTGATAATATAGCCATCTTTCACTTGGTTGACAATATCTGATTCCTGCAATTGATAATTTGGATCCCGCATAATCAACTCTTCACTAAGAATTGCATCAAAGGGAACCTTGCCATTATAGTAATGATAGTGATCGCCATGTGAAGTCACATAGCCTTGATCCGTAATCTTGACAACGATCTGCTCAGCAGTAATACCTTCTTTGGCCTGAATCTGCTCAGGTGTCAATTTCTCGGCTTTTTGAGATTTATTGTCCTGCTTATTTGTAGATTTCTTTTCTACATAGGCCACTCGATTTGTTGCTTGTTCTTGTGGCTTGTCTGCTTGATACTGCATGATTGCATAACCGCACACACCAAGTGTAGCTAGTGCCGCAACTGAACTAATAATATATTTCTTTTTCATACATCACCTCAATGTTTTAATTCTTTGGCTAAAATTTCTAAATTATCTTCTAAATTTTCAAGATAAGTCTTGTCATTTTCAGGATCTGCTTCCAGAGGATTTAGCACCTTTAGGTTGACTCCTGTCGCCTTCTTCAAGGTTTCAGCCAACTTAGAAGAAGCATTGCTCTCGACAAATTGTCTTGACTTTATAGGTCTTGATAAAGTCTTGTATCTCCGTCAACTGCCTTGGACTAGGTTCTTGGTCTGGCGAAATGCCTGAAATCCCCGATTGCTTGAGACCGAAACGCTTGGCTAAATAAGAAAAGGCTGTATGCTGGGTCACAAAAGTTTTTTCATCTAGTCCGCTAAAGACTCCTTTATATTTTTCGCTCAGGGCCTTTGCCTTCTCTTCAAATTTTTGAGCATTTTTCTGATAGGTATCCGCATTTTTACTATCTAGCTTGGACAATTCTTGAGCGATGAGTTGCGCCTCTTCTGCAACTTTTTCTGGATCTAGCCAAGTATGTGGATCATAGAGGGTCTTTTCATCTATTCCTTCCTCAGCGGATACTTCTTCTAGGCCGGCCACCTTGTCCAACTGCATCCCATTACTGGCTTCTACGACTGCTACTTTGGACTTTTGTAAACTAGGATCCAGACTACCAGCCCAAGACTCCAAAGTCCGAGAATGATACACAAAGACATCTGCTTCATAAATAGCCGCTACATCGCTGGCTGACGGCTCAAATTCATGAATCCCTGCACTCGACTGAATCATCCGGACATCGTTCAAATCTCCCGAGACTTCTTTGACCATCGAATAAATCGGGTAAAAACTCGTGACAATATTGAGCCCGCGTTTGCTACCAGCACCGCTTGCTTCCTTTTTACTACAAGCGGCAAGGCCAAGCCCCAGCAAGACTAGACTTAAAGCTATCAAAACTTTTTTGATTTTCATTTCAACTCCTTAACCAGTTTAGCAATCATTCAAAGAAAGAACTATTTTCAAAACATTCTTTCCCAAGAATTGCTTTAAAAAATAGCTTCTTTTGTTAACTGGTTTATTAACTAGTTAAGATAATACTCCTTTTTATTTTTTCTGTCAAGAAGGAAGTTTGAATTTTTTCAAAAATTTTCCAGCCCTTCATCCAAATAAAAAAAGCCACAAACGTGGCTATGAGAAATCGATATCTAAATTTTGCTATTTTATAGAAAGGACTAGTGTTCACTATCCCTACTATTGGCTCGAATTTCTTCCAACATTTTGGCTTCTTCGACTGTACATTCATAGTTTTCCAGCAAGTCCGGACGACGCTCATAGGTTTTTTTCAGACTTTCATAGAGACGCCACTTGCGGATATTCTCATGGTGCCCACTCATGAGCACTTCCGGAACGACCATGCCCCGATAGTCATAAGGACGAGTGTACTGAGGATACTCCAAGAGTCCAGACGAAAAGCTGTCATCCGTGTGACTGACTTCCTTGCCAATAACCTCTGGAATCAGGCGAACTGTCGCATCAATCATGGTCATAGCCGCCAATTCTCCTCCGGTCAGCACATAGTCACCCAGCGAAATCTCGTCCGTCACCAAGGTCTTGATCCGCTCATCATAACCTTCGTAATGGCCACAGATGAAGATCAATTCCTCTTCCCTAGACAGTTCCTCAGCATAGGATTGGTCAAAGGTTCGTCCGGCAGGATCCAGCAAATCACGCGCGGCTGCTCCTTTTCAATGGCATCATAGGCATCAAAAATTGGCTGAGCCCGCAGCAGCATGCCTTGGCCGCCACCATAAGGCTCGTCATCCACATGCCGAGATTTTTCCGCATTTTCTCGGAAATTGTGGTAGTTGATTTCCAAGAGGCCTTTTTCTCGCGCCTTGCCCACAATCGAGTGCTCCAAGGGCGCAAACATCTCCGGAAAGAGGGTCAAAATATCAATCTTCATCGTCCAGTCCTTCCGGTATCTCTACATCAACCCGGCCTTGCTCGATGTCAATGCTTAGCACCACTGGAGGAATGTAAGGCAGCAGCAAATCACGCTTACCTTTACGTTTGACCACCCAAACATCATTGGCGCCTGGCTGGAGAATCTCCTTAATCGTACCTAGCAGAACATCATTTTCATAAACTTCAAGGCCTATGATTTCATGGTAGTAAAACTCCCCATCTTCCAAGTCCGTCAAATCTTCTTCGGCCACTTTCAGGCTAAAATCACGGTATTTCTCAATGTCATTGATATGATACATACCCTTGAACTTGATGATATCAAAGTTCTTGGCCTTGCGATGGCTGGCAATTTCCACGTCCATGACAAACTGGTCTTTCTTATCGAAAAGAGCCAGTTTATTGCCTTTTTTAAAACGCTCTTCCGCAAAATCTGTCACTGATAAAACCCGCATTTCGCCTTGCAAACCTTGGGTATTGACGATTTTCCCAACATTAAAATAATTCATTTTTACTCCAGTTAATCTTTTTACTATTCGTTTTATTGTATCATTTTGCTGGCTTTTTCTCAAGGCAGGCAGCTGGATCAAACCGCGGAAGAGCCTATAAGTCAATACCTTTTTCTCTGAGATTTTGCAGGCATTCCTCATAGTAAGCCGCGTCATGCTCGGGGTAAATAGGGCTTGCCACAGCCATTTCTTCCAGATGCACATAGGCTGGACAAGTCTTGCCACGATAGTCCCGCTCCAGCCACTCTAGGGACACACGATAACCTCGCTTACTCATCTCCTCCATAATCAGCTCATGGTAGCGATAAAGCAAGTAAGGAGAGTGAGTAAAAACATAGTCAACGGTCGCATGTTTCTTGCCCCAGCCATTGCCACGAAGAGCGCAGCATTCCCGATGCTGGCCAAGCAGCTGCGGACGGGGAAGCTTGGGAATCAGTGCTTGATGCCAAAGTCTCATCGTAACCTCCATATAGTAAAAACAAAGCAATCTTTTGTTGCTCCAAATAGCCTTTGACCACTATAAAACTTCATTTTAATAATCGCTGAAGCGTCTATGTTTGATTTCAAAGTCGAAATAATTCTCTTCCTGAAGTCGGTGAAAAATATCCCGGTAGGCTTCTTCGTCAAAAGACTCCCCTCGATAAAGGATTTCAAAGCTAAGATCCTCATATTCCAGAAAGGCATTGGCTGACCGGAAGCCCTTGCTTTGATAGAAATCCCAGCGAGCTTGACGCTGCTCAAGATTGTCACAGGGCTCATCTAGGCGCTCGATTTCTAAAAGCATGGTTCGCTGATAGAAATTGACCAGCTTTTCAATAATTTCACCACCATAGCCATGGCTGCGCAGGTGAGGCATAATCGCAAAGAAACTAACATAAAAGGCTTGCGCGTTAGAAATGGCAAAGGCAAAACCAACAAACTCTTTTTCATGATAAAAGGCGAAAAAATTAGCATCTTCCTGATCCTCATATCGTAAAAATTCACTGAGCGGTATCCTTTCCTCTTCTGGGAAAGCTTCATTATTCAAGGCTTCTACCTTATCCAAATCTGGAAAATCTGCTGTAATGATCTGGCTGGTTAAGCTCATAAAACCACTCCTTTTCTAGTGATAGTATAACAAATTTTGCAAAAGGGTTCAAAAAAGAGCCCTGAAAAAGCTCTTAGGTATTCATTTGAGGGTAGTATCGACTTTCTGGGAATTACTGATCGTTAGTGCTGATCAGACCTCCCAACGAAGGGTTCTTATTCTAGCCGCTACTTTACTATTTCACGTAATTTATCCAAATGCTGGTTATCCGTCACAGCCATAATGCTGACTCCTGCTGGCCAGACAAAGTCTGGAGTAAACTGACTTTCCAAAGGCTGATTTTTTGTCAGACGATAGCCAATAATATTGAGATGATACAGCCTACGAGCATCTACTTCACGAACTGTTTTTCCCGAGCCAGCTAGCAGGCAGTTCAAACTCAGCCACCACTACATCGTCATCCAGCTGGAAAACCTCAATCGAATGGTTAAAGAGAATGGTCTTGGCCAATGAAATGCCAGCCTCCACTTCAGGCAGGATAACCAAATCAGCTCCCACCTTTTCCAGCACCTGCTGGGTCACTTCATCCTTGACCTTGGCAATGACATTTTTTTAACGCCCAATGCCTTACAGTGCATGACCGCTAGGACACTGGATTCCAAACTTTCACCAGTCGCCACGACGACCGTATCACAGGAACCAACGTCTGCTGCCTCCAAAAGCTCCATATCGGTGATGTCCCCTGATCACACCGACGGCAATCATGTCTTCATACTGATTGATTGTCTCTTCGTGATTATCAATCGCAATGATTTCTACATCTTGAGAAATCAAGGCCTCAATGATACTCTGTCCAAAAAAATCCCCAAGCCGAGGATTCCAACTGTTTGATTTGCCATTTCTTTTCTCCTATCCAATCATAATGTCCGCCTTGCTGTAGTGCAAGGTAGTCGCCTTCTTCGGTTGATAATGGCTGAGACTGACCATAAGAGTCAGCGGCCCCACCCGTCCAATAAACATCAGCAGCATAATCACAATCATACCAGCTGTATTGAGGCTGGTAGTGATATTGGCCGTGACACCAACTGTAGCCAATGCCGAAACAGTCTCAAATATTAGGTAAATAAAACGATGACTGCTATCGGTCACTAGCCCAAGAGCCAAAAGACCAAGCAGAAATGTCAGCTGAAAAATCACTGTCACACCAAAAGCCTTCTGCACTAGCTGAGGAGCCAGCGTTCTCCGCCCCATATTAGTATGAGGCAAGCCCAAAATTTCCTTACGGGCGAACAGCAAAAGAACTAAGAAGGTCGTAATTTTCAGACCGCCCGCTGTACCACCCGGAGCTCCTCCTAGAAACATCTGGAGCAGATAGATAAACAGGGTTACTGGACGAGCAGCTGTATAATCGATGGAAGCAAAACCAGCTGTCCTCATGCTGACTGTCTGGAAAAAGCTGACCAGTAGCTTATCTCCGAAGGAAAGATTGCCAATCGTTCCAGGATTATTATACTCCGTCCAAAGACTCGCAACCGTCCCAAAAACGAGGAGACCAGCAGTCAGCAGCAAGACTACCTTGGTATGAAAGTGCAGTCCCTTCTGTTTTCCTCCTAATTTGGTCGCCAAGTCAAACCAGACCATAAAACCAAGTCCGCCAGTAATGATGAGGAGAGCCAAGGTGATATTGACCAAAACATCTGTCTGCAAGCCTAGTAGGCTATCATTGCCAAAATTATCAAATCCCGCATTACAAAATGCAGAAACGGCTAAAAAGATAGAATTAAAAATCCCTTTTCCCAAGCCAAACTTGGGAATGAAGCGAATCATGAGAAGGAGCGCACCCAGTCCTTCGATAGTAAAAGTCGTGATAAAAATCGAACGGACAAATTGCCCCAAGGTACGATTGTGCCCATAACTAAAACTATCCCGCAGAATGCGGCGATCCTTGAGACTGAGCTTTTTCCGACTTTCCATGGTGAAAAAACCGATAAAGGTCAGGATTCCCAAACCACCAATCTGAATCAGTAACATACAAAGGAGTTGCCCCCAGACATTGTATGTATCTACAACCGATCGTGTAAAAAGCCCTGTCACACAGACCATCGAGACAGCTGTAAAAAGATGATCCAGATAGCCCGCTTGGGAACTTGCCGTCTGCACCCAAGGCAGACTGAGTAGCAAGGAGCCACAGAATATCACCAGAAGAAAAGACAAGATAATCTTTTGCGCTGGTGACAAGCGTGAAAATAAATGCTTCATAAAGTTTCCTTTCTTGATCTAGTAAAAACAGAGGCTAGCTCTATCTGCCCTTTTCTTTCCTTGACAGCCAGCTGTAAATCATCTGGACTCTGCAAGTTTCTGACTTTGATGGCATAATCCGCTACGACAATAGCATGTCCCCTCATATGGGCTGTTGCGACTGCTTGGGCAAAGACACGCGCAGCATAGTTGCCGATTTGTGATTGAGCCTGCTGAGACAGTTTATTAGCCAAGAAACCAGCCTTCCTTAGTTCATAGGCAGATGCCTTCCCATCAAGTCGAACCTGAAAAACCTCTCTTACCTGAGTCAAAATCTTCTGCTTCTCAAACTCATCTTCCGTATCTATCAGCGGTATAAAGCTTGACGCCATTTTCATAGCCCATCGAGCCAGTTGCTTCTGAGGAAGTTCCCACAAAATCAGCTCTAATTCCAATCTCTTCTCACTATCATCTAGAATTCTCAGCTTGTAAGGGCTCGGTAAAATCACTTGATCATTCTCATAACACTTACGCTCATGGGCGTTCCAAGCATACTCTTCTGGCTTCATATGTCCTCCGATTTCGGATTTCTCTAAACTCGCCCCTGCATTTCGTTCTTATCTTAAATGAAGTACCTAGTTCTCGCAGAGCTCGAACCGCATCAATGGCCCTAAATGCAACTGCGCCTAACGGCTTGTTTCATTAAGGATAATAAGGAACGTAGTTCTCGCGGAGCTCGAACTGCATCAATGGCCCTAAATTCAACTGCGCCTAACGGCTTGTTTCATTAAGGGCCATAGAAAAACGGGACACATGGCCCCGCTGCTTCTTATTTCTCATCAATAACGATGCGAACTTTTTTGTACTCGGTTGGGACAGAGTAAACAATCGTCCTTATAGCGGAGATAGTACGACCTTTACGACCGATCACACGTCCAACATCGCTTGGATCAAGATCAAGATGATACTCTAAAAACTCAGGTGTATCTTCAATCTTGATAGTTAAGGCATCTGGCTGTGAAATCAAAGGTTTCACTATCGCAATAATGAGATTTTCAATCGTGTCCATATATCAACCTGCACTTCTATTATTTAGAGTATTTTGAATCGTGGAATTTCTTCAAAACACCAGCTTTTGAAAGGATGTTGCGAACTGTATCTGAAGGTTGAGCTCCATCAGCCAACCATGCAAGAACGCGATCTTCTTTCAAAGTCACTTGGTTTTCTTCAACAAGTGGGTTGTAAGTTCCAACTGTTTCGATGAAACGTCCGTCACGTGGTGAACGTGAGTCTGCAACGTTGATACGGTAGAAAGGTTTTTTCTTAGAACCCATACGAGTCAAACGGATTTTTACTGCCATTTTTAAAATTTCTCTCTTTTCTTATTTTTTATTTCGGTGAAATAGCTGAGCTATTTAGCACATGTTCTATTATAGCAGATTAAATACAGCTGTCAAGTTTTTTTCTTGACAGGCTCAAGAATTTTTTTCAAAGCAGTAATTTTTTAATTTCTTCATAGGAGGATACCGTATAAGTCGGCTGCGCACTGCTAGTGTTAATCAGCTTTTTGGGATTGTACCAGATAGAGTCTAGTCCTGCATTATTAGCGCCAGCAATATCTGCTGTCAAGGAGTCTCCAATCATCAAAGCCTGAGATAGGTCGAAATCGGGTATCTGCTCTGCTATTTTCTCATAAAACAAAGCTTCCGGCTTCTGAGTTCCCATCTTTTCCGAGATGAAAATGTGATTAAAATAGGGCGCAATATCAGAATGAGCCATGCGACCGGTCTGAATAGCCGTGATGCCATTGGTCGCTCCGTAAATCTCATAATCAGCTGCTGTCAGACTGTCTAAGAGTTCGCTAGCACCAGCGTAGGTCTGGCCTTGCTGAGCAATATGCTGCTGATAGAGAAGGGCCAGCTTGGCTCCATCCTTCTCAATGCCAAAATGAGCAAAAAGATGAGAAAAGCGAGTATCGACCAGCTCAGACTTGGTGATTTTCCCCTGCTCTAGATCCCGCCAAAGCCCCTTGTTCATGGGAATATAATAGTCTTTGTAGGACTGAATCTCCGTCACGCCCTGCTCCTCCAAAAAATGCGTCAGCGCGATGTCTTCTGCCGTATCAAAATCCAGCAAGGTATGGTCAAGGTCGAAGAGTAGAAATTTGTATGACAAGGTATAAATCCTTTCTGCAACTGTAATAGCTCCATTATACCACAATGCATAAAAAACCAGCCGCTCAAAAATGAACAACTGATTCTCACTTTATTTCACTACTGGAATCCAGACTTTCATTTGATAGTCTGGTGCCCCTGGTTTCGATCCTGCTACATTACCAAATAGCATCTTTGTTTTTCCCACTTCTTCTACTCTTCTTTATAGTGAATACACAAATCTCTAAATTTATTATCTAGCGCTGCAATATCATACAAGATTCCTGACAGTTTGGTAATCTTCCTTGATACAAAATAGATGAGCTTGGCCAAACAATTTTGCTAAATTTTCTTTTAGTTCAGATCTGACCGTATCGTGGTCCTTTAAGAAGTTGTTCATGTATAGATTTCTGATAGAAGCTAATTTGAAACTAAAGTATTGATGAAGATGCTTTTGTTCTTCATTCAAGCCATTGTCCGCTACCGACTTAGCATATCTTGCAATCACATTCTCCTCGCCATCTTCATATCGCTGCTTCATCAGCATAGATGTTTTCTGGTAAATCTCTTTGAGAATAGGAGATTTGATTTTTTTAAAGTTTCCCCACATGGAGAAAGAACCTCTTTTATAGTCGATATTTTTAGCTTCCCAGGCATTCGAAAATTCTGAGAAACTCATTTTCATACAAGCAAAACCTGCTGGATCATGGAAATAGATAAACTCATCATCTAGATCATAAACTGAAACAAAATGATCCACCCCATACAAATGAATATGATTGGGATTATAAGTCAGATAACCCATGTCCAAAGGGCCAAGAACAACTGGTCCGCTGAGCAAGAACTTGCTTAGCATTTCTCTGCTAGAGAGAAGATCCACCGCATTTGAATCCTTTATATAGTATTCATCATATGTAAAACCCAGAATGTTTAAAGAATGGCTGATAGAACTGTCTGGCATCCCATTATCAAAGAAGACTAAGGGGTGTTTTTCATCTTCCTTTACAATACTGGCGCCATTTCCCATCACCATAATGGCTTCCAAAAACTCAGGGCGAACATCATAACCATACGAATGCAACGCCATCGCAAGTGAATATGTATAACAAAGAGAAACGTCCCCAAAATACATCTGCATAGCATCTCCTCCTCTGTAATCGACACCTAAAAATGACTTGCAATCACCATTTTATTTCACCACAGGTATCCAGAGTTCCATTTGATAGTCTGGTGACGACATGTCGCCTTCGGAATAGACTTCAAAATCTGGTGCTCCTGAGTGGCGATAGCCAGTTTCTGGGAAGAAGACTTCCAAGACATATTTCCAAGCATGATGGATACTGGCTGGTATCGCACCCTTGACTGGTACGATAGCATATTCAGCTTCTGCGATTTCTTTGACTGACAGACCTAGTTCTTCTGCTTTCTTTTTATCTACCACATCATAAGCGGCCATATAGTTGATGATCTCGCCTTCTTTGACATCCGAGCAGACGCCAAAGGATTGACCACTGCCCAGACTTTCTAGGCTTTCAAAGCTGTGATTGGCATAGAGCTGCTCCCATACAGACGGGCACTGGCTATTATCGATAGCTTCCAATAGGACGCCTGCAACAGTAAAAGCAGGTTTCTTTTGAATCTTGATATCCATGTTTTTTCCTCCTGTAATCTTTAAGGACAATTGAAGTCTAGGAAAGACCCGATAAGATTTTCCATTTCGAACTTCTGAGGGGGTCGCACCATGGAATCTCTTGAAGGCTGCGCTAAAGGCATCGGCAGACTCATAGCCGTATTTCATCGCTATGTCAATGACTTTCTCAGAGCTTTCCCGCAAGTCCGTCACAGCTTCTGACAGCCTGCGATTGCGTAAATATTCTGCTAATGTCATAACTGCTAGAATAGAAAAGAGCCTGCTAAAGAGAGCATAAGAATAGCCCGATAGCTGCTGGAATTGCTGCAAATCCACTTCTGCGTTCAACTTACTTTCCAGATATTCCATGGTTCGATTGAATTGATGCATCATATTCTTTTTCACCTCACAAAAGATACTAAGGCCATTAAAAGCAAAGTGAAAATAGAAAAATTGACGGAGGGGCTCCTGCTCCGAGAAAATTTCATCTTTTTCACACAACTTTTAGGCCGTGTTCAATTCTAACTATAGTCTAACAGATATAAGATACTTCCGCCCTAGAATTTTTGTACAAGATTTAGAGGGGGATTCTACAACCTATCCCGTAGCTTCTCCACAAAGAGATAAGCCGCTGGACAGGTCAGGGTATTCTTAATCGTCAAATGGTTGATTTGATGGATCTTTTTTCGGTCTGTATGGGGAAACTCACGGCAGGCCTTGGGACGGACATCGTAAATCGAGCAGAGATTGTCTCCACCTAAAAAAAGGACAAGGCATAGCCTTGAAGACCTTGTCACCGTCTTCGTCCACCTGCAGAAACTCCTCTTCAAAAGCCGGCAGCTTCATCTTAAAATACTTGGCAATACGGACAATATCGGCTTCCTTAAAGTCTGGTCCAAGCGTCTTACAGCAATTGGCACAGGCTGTACAGTCAATCTCCTCAAAGACCTCATCATGGATTTGCTGGGCAATCTTATCGAGATTTTTTGGTGGCTTTTTCTTGAGACTGGCTAAAAATTTTCGATGCTCTTTCTGCTTTTGCAGGGCTAGTTGGTGGTACTTTTCAAGGTCGATTTCTTGAGTCATAAACTACTTTCTAATCAGTTGATTTTCGTTAGCATTATATCATAAATCTCAAAAAAATGAGACTAGGACAAAAGTCCTAGCCTCTCAATTGTCTTTGGATTGTCGAGCAAGACGCAGTGGTTGAGTGGGCTCTACTACGCTGATTTCATCAGCTTTTACAGCCCTACTCAACTGTGCGGAGGTGAGACGACGAAATCGAATTCTAACGAATTACCGATTTCTGTCCCACTCTCATTTACTTTGTTTTAAATATTGTTAGTTGGGCCTTTTTCATCAAGGCTCCATGTTTCTTCTATGTATGAGATGACAGAAGCCAGAGTTTTTCGGTCGCCTTCAAAAGAGATCAAATACACTTTGTCGTCTTTTTGGAAAACCCAAGAAACAACTAGTTGCCCTGATTTCATAATTACATTCAGTTGGAAAGCTTCATTGCCAGAAACAGTGGATTTTGCTCCCCACATTTTTTCTACATCTTTATTATCATTCCAACTATAGGCCAGTCGCTGGGCAATTAACTCAGCATTGAAAGTTTCCCCATCTTGGACATGAGCTTTTTCCCTAGTATAGCCATTCATGGTAACGATATTATAAGCTGAGCCATCCGTGAACTGAACGCTGTCACCACCATCTAAGTCGGTGAACTTGATCCAATTACTTGGAATATCGATATAGCCATAATCAGCCGAACCAATGCGCTTGGTCTCGGTTGTAGTAGAAACATCTTTGTCACTAGCTTTATCAGATTTGCTGCTATCTTTTTGAGAAACTTGACTAGTTGTACTACTAGAAGTAGACGATTTCCGATTACTATAATTTTTAATAAGGCCACAAGAGGACAGGGAGAGGCCGGCTAAGATAGTTAGGGAGAGCAGAAAGTACTTCTTTTTCATGGCGAAACTCCTTTTACAGGGTAGATTGAATGATATTTATATTCTACCACATTTTTTAGATTACTAAAAATCTTTACTGTGGGGGGGAGAAAAGGGTAGATAGTGGAGTAAGTAAGCCTCTCTTCCCGATACCAACAGAGCAATTTTTATTTCATCAAAAAATTTCAAGTAGCTATTATTTCAGTAAAGAAATTCCTAGTATTACCGCAATTAAAACAAAACCAATAATGGAAAAGATTATTATTAGCAACCTAAAGATTCTATCAAGGCCTGCATAACGTTCTACAAAGGCTTTTTCAGGCTTTTCAGGATTATAATAAACCGTCATGACTGAGCCTTTTGGGAATATTTCTCTTAACTGTAGATTCTTTCCAGCGCTAAGAATATATTTCCTGTCAAAGACATCTTTTTGCTCTTTCTTCCCAGGAGTTTCTACATAATAAGCATATTCAAATTTTTTTCTGTATGTTTCCCCATTCACGAGATATTCTACAATGGGCAAAGGGATAACCATTTCATTACGGTTATCATAATCAACCACTATACCTGAAATTTTAGCAGTACATTTTTTCTGAATATTCTTCTCCCGTCGATAGAATAGGTATAAGACTAAATTTGTAAGGCCAAAAAAGAAACATATGTCTATTATCAAAATAATCGGTTTATCCAAGATTTGATTCACACTCCTATTTCCTAGCTTGGATGAGTAACATCAACTGAAATTTTCTTAGATTTTATAATTCAGTTTAGGCGAATAAAGTCCACCGGACTTTATTCCTCATCCATACTTAGGACGCTGAGGAAGGCCTCTTGTGGGACTTCGACAGATCCGATCGCTTTCATCCGTTTTTTACCGGCTTTTTGTTTTTCAAGGAGTTTGCGCTTCCGAGAAACGTCACCACCGTAACACTTGGCAAGTACGTTTTTACGGAGAGCCTTGATGTCAGTCCGAGCCACAATCTTGTGGCCAATGGCTGCTTGGATTGGTACCTCAAACTGCTGACGAGGAATGATTTTCTTGAGCTTATCAACAATCAGCTTACCACGCTCATAGGCAAATTCCTTATGCACGATAAAGCTGAGAGCATCGACCTTGTCGCCATTTAGGAGGATATCCATCTTCACCAGCTTGGACGAGCGATACTCAGAGATTTCGTAGTCAAAGCTAGCATAGCCACGAGTAGAGGACTTGAGCTTGTCAAAGAAGTCAAAGACGATTTCTGCAAGCGGGATTTGATAGATGACATTGACCCGATTATCATCGATATAATCCATGGTCACAAAGTCACCACGCTTGCGCTGAGCCAACTCCATCACAGCTCCGACAAATTCCTGGGGCACCATAATCTGCGCCTTGACATAAGGCTCCTCGATGGAATCAATCTTGGTCGGATCCGGAAACTCACTCGGATTAGAGACATCAATAGCTTCACCATCTGTCAGATTAACCTTATAGATAACAGACGGCGCTGTCATGATCAGATCAATATTAAACTCACGCTCCAAGCGCTCCTGAATAACATCCATATGCAGCAAGCCCAAGAAACCACAACGGAATCCAAATCCTAGTGCTTGTGACGTTTCTGGTTCAAATTGCAGACTGGCATCGTTTAGCTGGAGCTTTTCGAGGGCTTCGCGTAGGTCATTGTATTTATTGGACTCAATCGGATAGAGACCAGCAAATACCATCGGATTCATCTGCTTATAGCCGTCCAGGGGCTCAGATGCTGGATTGTCGGCCAAAGTCACTGTGTCTCCGACCCGAGTATCCTGCACCGTTTTGATAGAAGCTGCGATATAGCCAACATCCCCTGTCGCTAGGAAATCACGTCCAATGGCCTTAGGCGTGAAGATGCCGACCTCAGTCACGTCAAAGGTCTTGCCATTGCTCATGAGCTGAATGGTATCTCCCGGCTTAACCACACCATCCATCACCCGCACTTGCAGGATTACCCCACGATAAGCATCATAGACCGAGTCAAATCAAGGCTTTGAGCGGTGCTTCAACATTTCCAGTAGGAGCCGGAACTTTTTCTACAATCTGCTCTAAAATATCTTCAATTCCGATGCCAGCCTTGGCAGAAGCCAATACGGCTTCGCTAGCATCCAGTCCAATCACGTCTTCAATTTCTGACCGCACCCGCTCCGGATCCGCAGCTGGCAGATCAATCTTGTTGATAACTGGCAAGATCTCCAAGTCATTGTCCAGCGCTAGATAGACATTTGCCAAGGTCTGAGCCTCAATCCCCTGAGCAGCATCCACGACCAAAATCGCCCCTTCGCAGGCCGCTAGAGAACGCGAAACTTCATAGGTAAAGTCCACGTGTCCCGGCGTGTCAATCAAGTGGAAGATATAGGTCTCCCCGTCCTTAGCAGTGTAATTGAGCTCAATAGCATTGAGCTTAATGGTGATGCCACGCTCCCGCTCCAAGTCCATGCTGTCCAAAAGTTGGGCCTGCATTTCCCGGCTGGAAACCGTCTCCGTCGCCTCCAAAATCCGGTCGGCCAAGGTTGATTTCCCGTGGTCAATGTGGGCAATGATGGAGAAATTGCGGATCTTCTCCTGACGTTTTTTCAAATCTTCTAACTTCATTTTTCTCTTCCTTTTAGGGTATTCTATTTATTATATCATGATTTTTCGAAAATAAAAACGACTGTAACCAAGACAGTCGACTTAATTTTCCATTTAACTAGAGTCTCATAAATATGGATACGATTAGTTATGGGCTTTTCTGAGTTTTTCAAGAGTTTCTAGGAAAATAGCTGGCGCTTCAGCCGTAAATTCTAGCACTTCGCCAGTCCGAGGATGGGTGAAGCCCAGTGTTCGCGCGTGCAGAAATTGGCCATGGCCTTTCAGCGTCTTACGTGGCCCATAAACCTCATCACCAGCGACTGGATGGCCGATATAAGCCATGTGAACACGGATTTGATGCGTCCGCCCAGTCTCCAGCTGCAACTCAACCAAGGTATAGTCCCCAAAACGTTCCAAGACTTGGAAACGTGTTAGAGCAGGTTTTCCCTTGGCTGTAACCGCCTGTTTCTTGCGGTCTTTTTCACTACGGCCAATCGGTGCCTCAATCACTCCGCGGTCATTAGGGAGATTTCCATGGACAATCGCCCAGTATTTACGCAAGGATTTCTTATCCTTGAGCTCATCTGCAAGTGCCAGATGGGCTTGGTCATTCTTGGCAATCATCAAAAGACCAGAAGTATCCTTATCAATCCGATGGACAATTCCCGGACGCAGCACACCATTGATGCCAGAGAGATCTTTGATGTGGTACATGAGGGCATTGACCAGAGTACCGCTGGTATGCCCAGCTGACGGGTGAACCACCATGCCTTGAGGCTTGTTGACGACGGCTACATCCTCATCCTGATAGACGATTTCTAGCGGAAGATCCTCTGCCACATACTCGACTACCTCTGGCTCAGGTACTTCATAGGAAATGACATCACCCTCTTTGACGGCATACTTGGCTTTTTTTGCCAATCCATTAACCAAAATCTGGCCATTTTTTATCTGTTCATTGGCTAAACCACGGGATAGCTCTGTCAAGTCCGCCACTGCCTTATCCAAACGCAGACCTGCAGCGACTGCATCAATTTTCAATTCCATTTGTTTCTTCCTTCAACATCACCAGTAATAAAATCGCTACTCCAACAGTCAGGTACATATCTGCTATGTTAAAAATAGCAAAATTGACAAAATCTAACTGGAACATATCCACTACAAATCCCTGCTGAATGCGGTCAATGAAATTGCCCAATCCACCAGCAATAATTAGAATAAGTCCCGTCAGCATCCACTTGGAAGCTTGGATATTTTTAATCAAATACCAAACAGCAACTCCAATCACGGTACAAGTAATCAAGGAGAAAAACCACTGCTGATTTTCCAAGATAGAAAAGGCTGCACCAGTATTTCGCAGATAGGTCAAACTGACAATCTTAGGAATAAACCTCCTGACCTGCCCCAAAGAAAAATTGGAAACAATATAATACTTGACTGCCTGATCAAGAGCAATCAAAAGAATGACTAAAAAAGGAATCGCAATTTTACGTTTCATACTTCTCTTTTCTGTGCAAAATATTCTTTCATAACAGCTACAAAAGCTTCGCCGACCTGACTCAACTCTACATCTTCCCTCTTGACATAGACCATGTGATTGTCTAAATTGTCTCGGAGTTTGATGACAGTGATTCCATTTACACTGTTGCTATCCAAAAAGCCAGATCCAGTCGCATAAGCATCCGTCCGCTCCAAAATCCCATTCAGCGTTGCTCGATCCGTCACATTAAACATCTGAGAGCTAGCACTGGTATCAACAAAATTCTCAGAATAATAGAGATACTCATCCTTTCCTGTGTGAAGCGAACGGTTGGCAAGGTAGCCAAATCTTCCATGACCAGTTCCTCCTTTTGAGTCAGAGGATGGTCTTCCCGCAAATAAATGTGGGTCTGAAAAGGAATTAGCTCAATGACCTCCAAACCAAGCTTCTCCACCCGCTGCATAATGCCCTTGCTATTCTGATTATTGAGATAAATAATCCCAATCTCACTGTGGCCTTGGGCCACTTCGTCCAAAATCTGCACGGTTGTTGATTCAAAAATCCGGAAATTCTTATATTCTGGATACTTTTGAGAAAACTCCGTAATCAACGGCGGCAAAAAGTCATAGTGCTGACTGGCAATGGAAAATTCATCCTTTTCCTCTTCAGGATTGGCATATTGATTTTGAAAGACATCAAATCCTTTGACCAATTCCTGAGCTCTTTCGTAAAATTCCATACCACGGCGGGTCAAGAAGGTTCCACTACTAGTTCGACGAAAAACCTTAAATCCCAGCTCCTTTTCCAAATCTCGCACCGCGATAGATAGGCTAGGCTGGCTGACATACATCTTTTCTGCTGCTTCGCGGAAAGTTCCGCTGTTGGCAATAGCCACTACATAACGCAATTGTTGAATATTCATATCTTTTTCCTTTTACAAATACTCCTAATTATATCATAAACTCAGCCTTCCTTAAAGGCAGGCAGCGACTTTCCTCTTGGAAATACATCTCTGAAATCTTCCTCATTTGCCTAAAATGTCCTTTGTATATAAGAAGGTGACATAAAGAACAACAAACAAAGCTATTAAGACCTCAAAAGCAAGCAGAATTTGCCCAGCTAGACCAAGATTCAACACGTTCAAAGACTGCTTCAATGCCACAGCTGAAATAACCAAAGGGAAAGTAAAGGCCGAAAATCCTGCTGAAAAAGGACGATTGATCAAACGAGGCAATTGCCACAAAATAAAGGCATAAAAGCATTGTCCTGAAACCAAGAGCAAGCTCAACAAGACAGGATTTAGCTGAGGAAAAGTAGCCACATAAGCCGCTGTCATCAAGGAAATGGGCGCACAAATCGTTGTCGTATTCGGACGAACATTCTCTGCTAAGCCGATTTTATAGGTCTTATAAAGGACGATTGGCAAGACCAAAATAGTCGCTAAAAGCCCGTACCAAAAGACCAGCTGCCCCAAAGCTAACTGCTGGGGAACTGAAATGGTCAGAGGAGCGACACCAATCCCGACAAATAAGACCGTCCAAGCGGGAAAGACATTCTCCCACTTGAAAGGAAATACAAAAGCTAGAATATAGTAGACCATCAAGAAAACCAGCCCGCTGAAGCTCAGCCACCACAGCACTTGTGCACTAATTCGGGCAAAATTCCCCAACAAAGTCCAGCTCGCTAGGTAAGTAGAAGCCACCATTCCCTGCATGAAGAAGGTCGGGAAGACCGAGGACACTAGCGCTTGACCTAGTTGCTCTTTGACCTGCTTGGTGTGCGTCAGCATTCCCATCACTAGATGGAGGAAAAACAAGAATGCCAGACTTGCTAAAAGATAACGCAAGAACTGACTGACATCACCAACTAAATTTCCCAAGGCTAGTAGGCCTAGCACCAAGCCAGCCTGAACTAAGGATGGCTCTTTTCTCTTTATCATCAACAGATCTCCTAACCTTAAAAGCACTTTTCTCCGAAGGATAATTCTTTTATTTTCTCTTTAAATAAACTGCTTCCGATTTTCGTTTAAAGCCTAATCTTTCATACAGTCTTAAGGCACCAATATTTTGAGCTTCTACTACGATTTGACAGACTTGTCCATTTCGGCCAGAAAGGTCATTCAGGATAGACCTGACTAAGTGACTCCCTAAGCCCTGTCCCTGAAAGACCTGATCCACAGCTAGGGCAAACAGATAATTGCTCCCAAAACTTGTATCCACTGAACAAGACGCCACGATTTGACCATCTTGTTTCAGGACATAGAGCAGGCTATCTGGGCTCTCCAGCGCTTGACTGGCATAGTGAAGCGCAGTATCCATGGGCATTTCAAATCTGCGACTGAAACGCTGCAATCTCCGCAACCATTTCTTTTTTCCCCAGCAAAACTTCCACGCCTTCCTTTTCTTCTTCAGGGAAAGTCCCCGCTGCCTGCTCCAACCAGATTTCCGTTTCTTTCAAATCATAGTCAAACTTCTCAGCAAAGGTCGGATGGTCTGCTAAAAACTTGACTTCACTGATGTATTCGATTTGGGATAAATCGTATTTCTCTGCAATTTTGAAAAATTCCTGCAAAAGAGCGCTCGCTATGCCCTGTCTGCGATAGTCGGGCAATACATAGACAGATACCTCTGCTTGACCCGGCTCATCTGCATAAACCGATAAAAATCCGACCGTTTGATGATCTAAATTTGCCAGAAAAAATGCTGGCATATCAACATCAAAATTATAGGCATTATCCAGATAAGGAAGTCGATAAGTCCCATCTGCAACGTGACAGCTTTGAACCAGCTCAAAAAGCTGATCCTTGATTTCCTGACTAGGCTGGCTATAAATCCTAATTTCCATCATTCTCCCTCATAAACCTGTATCCATAACGAATGTACTACGTACTGTCCTACTCCAACTCACTCAGATACTCATAGCGCTCATACTTTTCAAGAAGCTGGTCATTCTTGTCATCCAGCTCCTTCTGAAGTTCCGAAAGCTTGGTAAAGTCCGAGCCGTTCTGCTCCATCTCCGTCTCAATGGTGGCGATGCGTGCTTCCAGCTCCTCGATATCCGCCTCGATGGTCTCCCACTCTTGCTTTTCAAAGTAGCTCATCCTCTTCTTCTGCTCCCGCTCCTTGACGGGCTTTTCCTTTTCTTTCTTTTGGGAAATAGCTGCGCTGGATTGTCTAAAAGCCTTTTCATCCAGATAGTCCGTGTAGTTGCCAAAGAACTCCTTGACCTGACCATCCTCAAAAGCTAAAATCTTGCTGGCTACCTTATCGAGGAAATACCGATCGTGACTAACTATAATCACCGGTCCTGCAAAGCCCTGTAGGAAATTTTCTAAGACCGTCAAGGTTGCGATATCCAAATCATTGGTCGGCTCATCCAGAAGCAGGACATTGGGCTTTTCTAGTAAAAGCTTGAGCAGGTAAAGCCGCTTCTTTTCTCCACCAGACAATTTCTCAATCAAAGTGCCGTGGCTTGAGCGAGGAAAGAGAAACTGCTCCAAGAGCTCAGCAATGGATGTCGTCCCGCTACCACTCTTAACTTCTTCCGCCACTTCCTGCAAATAATTGATGACCCGCTTGGACTCATCCAGCCCTTCAATCTGTTGAGAAAAATAAGCCACTCGGACTGTCTCACCAATTATGACCTGACCAGACTGAGGCTGCAGCTGACCAGCAATTAGGTTAAGCAGAGTAGACTTACCCACTCCATTATCTCCAACGATACCCAGTCGATCTTTGTTTTGCAGCAAGAGATTGAAATGCGACAAAATCTGCTTGTCTCCGTATGCAAAATCCACATTCTGAAACTCGATGACCTTCTTCCCAATCCGACTAGTTTCAAAGTTCATCTCTAAGTCCGTCTGATTGGTCTGACCAGCCAAATCACTTTTGAGATCATGAAAACGATTGATACGTGCCTGCTGCTTGGTCGCCCGCGCTTGAGGCTGACGGCGCATCCAGGACAGTTCCTGCTTGTAAAGCTGCTGTTTCTTATGGAGCAAGGCAGCATCACGCTCATCCTGCTCAGCCTTGAGCCGGACATAGTCCTGATAGTTGCCCTGATACTCAATCAAGCTCCCGCCGTCCAATTCAAAAATCCGCGTGGAAATATTGTCCAAAAAATAGCGGTCGTGAGTGATAAAGAGGACGGTCTTCTTTGAATTTTTCAGGAAATTTGTCAGCCATTCAATCGTATCAATATCCAGATGGTTGGTCGGCTCATCCAGCAGCAACAAGTCCGCTTCTGAAAGTAGGACCTGCGCCAACTGCACCCGCCGGCGTAGACCACCAGAAAGCTGGCTGATTTTTGCTGCCAAATCTGAGATACCGAGCTTGAATAGGACTGTTTTTACCTGACTCTCAATCTCCCAAGCATGCAACGAATCCATTTCTGCCATGACCTTGTCCAGACGAGCTTGCTTGGCTTCATCATAAGCTGCCATAAGCAGTTCATATTCTCGAATGAGCTGCATTTCTCGCAAATCGCTAGACAAAACAGTATCCAAGACCGTCTTCTCTTCATCGAAGTCCGGTTCCTGAGTCAGGTAAGAGATTTTATAGTCAGATTTTGCTGAAAAGGGATATACATCACCATCAAAGCCTGATTTGCCAGACAAGACATCCAGAAGAGTGGTTTTTCCTGTCCCATTGACTCCAATCAGTCCAATCCGATCCAAGTCGTGAATGATAAAAGAAATCTCTTGCAAGACTGTCTTATCTCCGACAGACTTGGTCAGCTTTTCAACGATAAAGTCACTCATCCAACTTGCTCCTTCATAAAGTTCATAATCTCTTCCTTGCTATTTGCCAATTCTCCGTCGACAATGGCCCATTCAATTTTAGTCAGGATTTGTCCCAATTCTGGTCCGGGTTTAAAGCCGTAATCTCGGATCAAATGACTGCCCGTCACCACAATCTCATGTTTGTCATGAATGGTCAGAGAAGCATGTGTCGCCTCAATAGCCTCAAACTCAACTGGCAAGCCTGCTGCCTGTCTCAAACTTTCCGCCTGTAGAATCAAATCCAAATCATACTGATAGCAATCACGCTTAGAAAGACTCCGCTCCTGCCGAATCTCATAAACAGCCACTAGCTGATTTACTCGCTTTTGAAATTCATTGGACGTTTTCCAATGCTTCAAAAACTTGCGTACATCTTTTACCTTCAAAGCTAGCAAAAGCGCAGCCCAAGCCTGCTCAGAACTAGAAAATTGAAAATCTTCTTCTAAACGGTCTAATAATTCCTGCAAAGCTTCTGCTGAATGTTTCATATCAGGAAGAAAGTCGTAGGCAGCAGCTTTAATCAGACTCTCCAAGCCTTTCCGCCAGAAAGGTGCCATCAGAAGTTTGTCAAACTCGATAAATCCGCTCTACCGATATTTTCTCCAGAAGCGACGCGCAATCTGCCATAGCCTGAAAGGTTAACTCTTCCAAATCAAAGTCTAAACCAGCCTGAAAACGGAAGCCCCGCATGATGCGGAGAGCATCTTCATTGAACCGCTCTGCAGCCACTCCAACTGCCCGCAGAGTACGATTTTTCATATCTGCCAAACCATTAAAGAGGTCCACAATCTCCCCCTCTTGGTTTAAAGCAAGTGCATTGATTGTAAAATCCCTACGCTTCAGGTCTTCTTCCCAAAGAGCGCACAAAAGAGACCTGACTAGGCCTGCGGTAGTCCACATAGACATCCTCAGTCCGAAAGGTCGTTATCTCGTATTCCCCCTGGCCTTCCAAGACCAGAACCGTTCCATGCTCAATGCCAACATCGACAGTCCGAGGAAAGATTGTTTTGATTTCCTCGGGATAGGCTGAGCTGGCAATGTCCACATCGTGAATCGGCCGATTCAACAGAGCATCTCGTACAGAACCGCCGACAAAATAAGCCTCAAAACCAGCCTCTTTAATCTTCTCTAATACTGGCAAAGCCTCCTGAAACTCAGAAGGCATCTTCTCTAATCTCATAGTAAATGTTCCAATCCATAGACCAATTCAGAGCGCTTCACTACCTCTTTGATACCTAGATTTACCCCAGTCATAAAGGAAACTCGGTCATAGGAGTCATGCCGCAAAGTCAGCCCTTCTCCTTGGCTACCAAAGATAACTTCCTGATGGGCCACTAAGCCCGGCAAACGCACTGAGTGAATCCGCATACCGTCAAAGGCAGCTCCACGGGCGCCAGCCAACGATTCTTCTTCGTCGGCCGCTCCCTGCTGCTTACTCGTCCGAACTTGACTGATTAATTCAGCTGTTTTGATAGCCGTGCCGCTCGGTGCATCTTTTTTGTTGTCATGATGCAGTTCGATAATCTCCACGTCTGGGAAATATTTGGCTGCTTGGGCTGCAAACTGCATAAGCAAAACGGCTCCCAGAGCAAAATTCGGGGCAATCAATCCACCAAGATTCTTCTGACGCGATAGTTGGGTCAAGTCTTCAATCTGCTCAGGCGTGAAACCAGTCGTTCCGACCACCGGAGCAAATCCATTCTCAAGGGCAAAGCGAGTATTTTCATAAGCCACTTTGGGAGTCGTAAAGTCAATCCAGACATCCGCCTGAAGACCAGCTATTTCTTCTTTAGTATTAAAAACTGGAACTCCCGCCACTTCCTTTTCATCTGTAAAAGGATCTAGCAGACCGGCCAACGCCAACTCAGGATCTTCTGTTACCATCTTATAGGCTGCTTGTCCCATCTTTCCCTTGAAACCAGCAATAATGACTTTTATACTCATCTAGAACCTCTCTCTATTCTTGACTAACCGCTCTGCAAAACTCTAGACCAGCGGAATGTAGGCCAAAGCGACACTACCCTCGCCCAAGTGAGTCCCAATCACACTACCGAAGGTAGCAAGAGGAATATCGTCCGCTATGCCAGCCTCTATCAGCTGCTGGCGTAAGTTTTCCGCCTTCTCTTCAGCATTCCCATGAATCACCATGACCTGATAAGAAGCAGAGGCAGTTTTTTCCTCCACTACTTCAATCAATCTCTTAATCGCTTTCTTTTCTGTCCGAATCTTTTCAAAGACTTCGATGACACCTGCATCGTTAAAATACAGGATCGGCTTGATACTTAGGAGATTTCCCAAAATAGCTGCGCCATTGGACAAGCGACCGCCCTTAACCAGATGATTGAGATCGTCAACCATGATAAAGGCACTGGTTCCATCGATTTGTCGTTGAACCTTAATCAAAATCTCTTCAAAATCCTGCCCCTCAGCAGCCCAAGTCAAAGCATTTTCGACCATGAGGCCAAGCGGAGCACTGGTGATTTTTGAATCAGGAAAAGCGATTTTCAAGTCAGGAAACTCGTCCTTGAGATACTGGATATTTTGATAAAATCCTGAAATCCCACTGGATAAAAAGAGCCCCAGCACATGCGTGTAATCCTCGCCAGCAAGGCGCGTCAACGTCTCCTCTAACTCTGCCACACTAGGCTGACTTGTCTTTGGCAAATCATCTGCAGCAGCCATTTTTTCATAAAACTCACTGGCTGTCAGATTTTTTCCTTCCACATAAGTCTCTCCAGCAATCACTACTGGAATATCAAGCACAAAAAGATGGTCATTTCCACGAAGGCTATCCGGTAAAAAAGCGGACGAATCCGTTATAACCGCTAATTTCATCATTAGAACTCCAAATTAATACCTGGCAAATCTAGCGCAATCTCAGTCACTTCATACGTCAAGCGATTGAGCATAGTCAAACAAGGACGCGCCAATTCTTCCACTTCTTCATGCTCAAACTCACTAGGTTCCTGCACCAAACGTCCTTGAATATGATTTGTCTGCGTGATCGTTCCACTAATTACAAAACGATCAAACACAATCATGAAAGTCAAAATCACAATCATGGATGTTGAATTCTTTTCTTCATTTCTTTCAATCAGCTGAAAATTCACGTCAACTTTTGTTTCCGGTGTTCCATTTTCTTTTTCCCATTCAAAATTGCGTGCATCAAAATGATACTGGCTGACAAATTCTTGTTCACGTTGTAATTCCATTACTATTCTCCTAAAAATATACGATAGTCCATTATAACATAATTTAAGGAAAGTTTCTATGTAAAAAGGAGCCTACCCAACAAATAGATAAAAAACTTCTCCTAACATTGCACAAGTATAAGCAAATCTTTAATTTAGCATTTTTAAATGAGTTTCATTGCGCAATATTTCAATTCAAGAAAGATTATAACTAGCTTAGATTGATGGACCCAAGTAACTACTTGTAATTGATTTCGGCGCTATTCCAGACTGGTTCGAAACGGACTTATAGTTATTGCCATGGATATACTACAACATAGCTAAGGATCTCTTTCTTTCTGCTTAAATTGTCCTCGATCGCTTTCACATGTACAACACCTAAATCAGACTATGGACTGCCTTCACATCCAAATCATGAAACAATTTGATCAAAAATCTCGCGATTACAAGACAATAAAACGATACTGGAAACTCATCCAACAAGATAGTCAAAAACTAAGGAATAAACGTTTTTATCGCCCATCCTTTCCTATGTATTGATCAATAAAGAAATCAATGTTAACTAACATCACCCAGCTACAAGTTAACAAAGAACCAAAAAGCCTTAGTTCTGTATTGTACAAAACCAAGACTTTTTCTCACATGACTTATATCACTTTCGAAAAGCAAGTAAAACTTACTTTATCCATGACTCTATTAGTCTTTTTTCTTAGCACTAATAGTCAATCCTGAAGCTACTGCAACTAATGCTACTCCAACTACAGCCAAACCTGAAGAAACTTGCTCCCCAGTTTTTGGTAATTCAGCCACCTTATTAGAAATTGATGTAGTATGATAAACTGGCTTCGTACTTCCAATAGGTTTCGCTACTGTAGGAGCTGGAGCTTTTTGCTTAAGTACGACATGTGCTTCTGCCAAGAAGTCATATTTCTCTGTCACAATGCGGTAAACACGTCCTTCTTGGACAGTCTTAACAACATGATTTGTAAAATCACGATTTAAAAGACTAGAAAATTCTTGACGGATATCAAGGTAAAGACCTTTTGTTCCTTCAACTAGAGGTTTAAAAGTCGTTTTTTCGTATGTTACACCCACAACCGATAGGGAAATATCAGCCGCTTTAAGAGCTTTCAGAGTTTCTTCTACTGTTGGAATACCTGGAGTACTGAAATCAATACTTTCATCAGTAATCAAGAAAGCAAAACGACGATTATTAGAAGCTGTAGACCAATCGTAATCTTTTGAAGTTGCAATATGATGAAGAGGGGCTGTAGGCTCTTCTGTTCCACCGCCTGTTTGAATAGATCTAAGAGCCTTAATATACTCTTCTACATTCTTAGTGAATTTAGACCCATTAAAATCGAAATATTGAACATCCTTAGCAGACTCATACGCGATTAAGCCAAGACGAGCATCAACCTTTTTACTAGCCAAATCACGGACAAAGCCTCAATATTTTGCATAACATTCTGAATAGATGAACCCATTGAACCTGACTTATCAATAGTAAAAACGATGTCAGCAGAACCAGACGATTGTTTCGTAATTGTCACATCTGCTTCTTTCATCACTTTTTCAAATGTTGTCTTCTTGATGGTCTGAGTAACATCAGCTACATACTCATCCGTATCAACATGATCGGTAACTGTCTTTGATGTAGCAACTGGCGCTTTTTCTCCAACAGCAGTTCCTTTAGCAGCTACACTAGTTGTCTCAACACTCACAGAAGCCTCTGCTTTAGCAACAGCTTCTGTACCAGCTTCATTTTCTTTCGTATCCACTTTGACATCAGTAGAAGTAGTAGATACTTTCACTACATCACCAGGTTTAGCCTTATCAATTGGCACTACTGGAGTATTAACCTTTTCTTGAATCTCTTTGGCTGTCTCAGAAAGTTGTTGATTAGCCTGAGTTGTTTTAGCAGCAAGTTCATTTGAGCTTACTTGAGCTAGCTCATTAGCAGCTTGACTTGGCTTATTTACCTCATCAGCATCAGCTTGTGTAACTGCTGTAAAAACAGATGCTAGGGCAACTGAAAATAAAACAGATTTGCATTTCCAAAATAAAGAACGCTTCTTATTTTTCATAAATATTCTCCTTTAATAAATTTTGACTATATTATATCAATATCAAGGGGATTTGTCAAATATGATCTAATGTTCGGAACAACTTGCTATATTTACTAAAATCAGATTCTAGATTCTCTTTGATAACAAATTCAATTCTTGAAATTATTTTCAAAACATGGTATAGATATTAATCCAAAGAACGCTTCTTATTTTACTTCTGTAAGTAAAGTTTTTATCAAGATTTCATTTCCTTTTATTTCACCTAACAATGAGACCTCTGCCTATCAAGATTCTAGAAGATGCAAAAAGAATCTTGATAAAGCATCAAGATTCTTTCGCATATGTTTTATTTTTCAAGTGGTTTACGCAAATATCCGAAAAGAATACCGCTGACTACTGCACCAATCAAAACATACACAAGGTAAAGGATTGGGTTGTTAGTCAAACCGATAACGAAGATTCCTCCGTGAGGAGCCATAAGTTTGATGCCAGACAGACCGACAAGTGCACCTGTAAGAGCTGAACCGACGATAAAACTTGGAATTGCACGGGCTGGGTCAGCAGCTCCAAAAGGAATCGCACCTTCTGTGATGAAGGAAAGCCCCATGACGATATTTGTCAAACCAGAATCACGTTCTTCAGTAGTAAATTTATCTTTGAAAAGTAGAGTTGCAACAAATACTGCAAGCGGTGGAACCATACCGGCTGCCATAACCGCTGCCATGACTGGAGAACCACCAGTTGAAACAGTACTTGCCAGCGTACTTGTACCAAATACATAAGCTGCTTTGTTGACTGGTCCACCCATATCGACAGCCATCATACCACCGACTAAGAGACCGAGAAGAACCGCAGAGCTTCCGCTTAGACTTGCCAAGAAATCGTTGAGGGCTGTATTGATTGCTGACATAGGGATATTGACTGCCAGCATAAGGAATCCAGTCACAAGAACACCAAGAAGTGGCAAGAGCAAGATGGAACGAATACCTTCAAGTGAGCGAGGCAGACCTGCAAGTAATTTGCGAAGGACTAAATCACGCCACCAGCTAAGAATCCACCGACCAAAGCTCCAAGGAAACCAGATGATACACCCGCTAGAGAGAGTGTCTTCTCACCACCTGCAGCATAGGCAACACCACCAAATGATGCACCGCTGCTAGCAATTGCACCGGCTACGAAACCAGAAACCAAACCTGGCTTTTCAGCGATTGAGTAAGCGATATAACCAGCCAATACTGGCAACATGAAGCCAAAGGCTGCACCACCAATTGCTTTAAATTGAGCCGCAATTTCATGATAGCTTCCCAGATTAGAAAGCTGATCCTTTGGCACGCCTAAAATCTGATCCAGCAAGAAGGCAATGGCAATCATAATCCCGCCACCAATAACGAATGGCAACATTTGAGAAACACCGCTCATCAAATGCTTGTAAAAAGCTCCGCCCAAGCTAAGTTTTTCATTGCTGCTAGCTACTGCAGCGCTACCATTAGCAGCCTTGTAAACTTCAGCATTATCAGAAAGAGCCAGATTGATGAGTTCTTCTGTCTTGCGAATACCGTCTGCAACCGGGCGACTGATTAAAGGTTTGCCGTCAAAACGATCCATTTCAACAGCCTTGTCTGCTGCGATGATGACTGCTTTAGCTTTGTTGATGTCTTCTGCTGTTAGTTTGTTGCCAACACCGCTTGCACCATTGGTTTCAACCTTAATGCCAACACCCATTTCAGCAGCTACTTTTTGAAGGGCTTCTTGGGCCATGTAAGTATGGGCAATCCCCGTTGTACAAGCTGTAACGGCTACGAGGAAGTCACCAGATTCGTTGGCAGGAGCAACAGTTGCTGGTTCAGCGGCCTTTTCAGACGCTTTGTCAAAAAGAGCGATAACCTCATCTGGTGAAGATACTTTACGTAATTTATCAGCAAAGCCATCTTTCATCAAATATTGAGACAATTCCGCCAAGGCTGCCAAGTGAGTATCATTGGCACCTTCTGGAGCAGCAATCATAAAGAAGAGGTCTGTTGGTTGCCCATCCAAACTTTCATAGTCAACACCCTTGTTTGACTTAGCAAAGAGAACCGTTGCTTCTTTGACAGCAGAATTTTTGCTGTGCGGCATAGCAATTCCCTCACCCAAACCAGTTGAAGTCAGAGCTTCACGCGCCAAAATGCCTTCTTTAAATGTTTCAAAATCCGTCACATAACCGTGATCGACTAAGCTTTTAATCATCTCTTCGATGACAGCTGTTTTTTCAGTTGCCTGCAAATCCAGCAACATGACATCTTTTCTCAATAGGTCTTGAATTTTCATCGTTTTTCTACCTCAACTTTTTCATATGTTTCTTTAATAAATGCTGCAGTTGCCAAGTCATCAGAGAAAGTAGTTGCTGTCCCACAAGCCACTCCCCATTTGAAGGCCTCTACTGCGTCTTTTGATTTGACAAATTCACCGGTAAATCCAGCAACCATAGAGTCACCAGCTCCGACTGAATTTTTCACAGTTCCCTTGATAGGTTTGGCGAAGTATGCTCCCTCGGATGTTACAAGAAGGGCACCGTCCCCAGCCATGGAGATAATGACGTTTTGAGCACCTTTAGCCAGCAATTCTCGAGCGTATTTCTCGATTTCATCTAAACTTTCAAGTTTTACTCCAAAGATAGCTCCAAGTTCATGATTATTTGGTTTGACCAAAAGTGGCTGGTAGTCCAAACTATCAATCAAGGTCTGTCCTTCAAAGTCACAAACCACTTGCGCACCAGTCTGGCGCGTCAAGGCAATCAGCTCCTTGTAGATGACATTTCCCAAGTTCTTAGCACTTGAACCAGCAAATACAACCGTATCTTCTGCTGTCAAACTAGATAAAATAGATTTCAATTCTTCTAACTGAGCTGGTTCAACAGTTGGACCCGTTCCGTTGATTTCTGTTTCTTGGTCTGCTTTAATCTTAACATTGATACGCGTATCTTCTGCCACTTGGACAAAACGTGTCTCGATTTCTTCTTCTGCCAAAGTATCTGTGATAAATTTACCAGTAAAGCCTCCGATAAATCCAGTCGCTGTATTGGGAATACCCAAGCGTTTCAAGACACGACTGACATTGATTCCTTTCCCACCAGCAAACTTATCATCACTGTCCATACGATTGACACTACCGACTTGAATTTGGTCCAAGCGAACGATATAGTCAATGAAGGATTGAGTGTGACTGTATAAATCATGCTTCTATTACCTCCGTTTTTTCTTTAATCTTTTGAATCACTTTAGATTCAGTTTGGTTTGTAATGAGCCTTGCGCGCGATATTGGTGCCACTTTTGCAAAAGATGTATTGCCCAACTTTGAGGCATCAGCCAAAACATAAGTTCTCTTAGCATTTTCGAGAATAGCGCGTTTCACTGCTCCTTCTTCCATATCCGGAGTCGTGAAAAATCCATCGTCAATTCCATTCATTCCGATAAAAGCCTTGTCAAAATTTAGCTGTCCGATTTGATTTAGGGCTACACCACCAATACTAGCATCTGTCGACCGTTTCACGACACCACCAATGATCACAGTGGGAATATTACGCTCCACCAACTTAGTCGCATGGTGGATAGAATTGGTCACCACTGTCACGCTTGGATCATGCAATTCATTGACTAAGAGTTCATTGGTTGTCCCTGCATCAATAAAAATGACATCGTATTCTTGAATCAAGCTGGCTGCTTTTTGAGCAATCCTAGTTTTTTCTTGAATGTTTTTGATAGATTTTTCTTGATTACTTTCTTCCTCCTGCAAGAAATGAAGGCTCTCTGCACCACCATGCACACGCCTCAACTTCCGCTCGCTTTCAAGCTCATCTAAATCTCTTCTAACAGTTGATTCTGAAGTGTCTAAAGCTTTTACTAGATACTCTAAAGAAACAAATTTATCTTTGGTAACTTTTTCGAGAATCAGCTGCTTTCTTTTCGACTTCAGCATAGAATACCCCCTCTGCAATCGATTACAGTTCTATTATACAAGATTAAATTTCAAAGTCAAGCATTTTCTATCATTTTCTGTCAAAATAAATCATTTATTTGAATATAGAAAAAAGAAGCCTATTAGACTTCTTTTAATTCCTTTATTATCTTGTAGTGATATAGACAAGAAGAATCGGTAAAAAAGCAGCAAGCACACATAAAATTGAAAATACCCAGAACCAGACTGATTTAAGAGCTTGCTTATATGTTCCCGGCTGAGATCTATTTTCAGCAATATAAGCTTTAATTTTCGACCTATTTAAGATGAGTACAATCAATACTACCGTTGTTCCTGCAGTCATCAATCCATAATTTATGAGATTCACGATACTTTCTGGGATATAGTTGGTCAGGAAATCAAGCCCCTCTGCGATGACCAAATTATTGAAAATATGGAAGAAGATCACCCAGAAAATAGAATATTCAAAAGCGATGTAACCAAATCCCAGACCAATCATAGCAGCAAAATAAAGCTGATATAAATTTTCATGAAACAGTCCGAAAAGAAGAGCCGTCATGACAATGGCAAATACTTTTCCGTGCTTTTCCAAAGCGCGCAATCCTGCTCCTCGAAAAATAATCTCCTCCGTAATCGGTGCCATGATCGTTGTATAGATAAACATGGTGATTGAATGAGAGCTAAAATCCTGTGATAAAATTTCAGTAAGATCCAAACCAAAGAGAGACAAAATAGCATTCATGATTTGACTTGTCACAGTGCTAAACAACTGAGAGAAAAACAAAAAACAAATCATGAAGAAGAAGACTTTGGCTGTCATTTTCTTATTTTTCTTGCGCAAATCTCGAGTGAAAAGCTGCTTGCCTCGGAAAATCGTGAAAATAAGCACTCCCACACAAGAAGCGATAATGTAGGAACCGCCATCTTTATCCATAAAACTTTTCACAAATTCCTCAGTCTTACCTATATCAAAGCCCTGCTGAAAAAGAACAAAGAAATAGGAAAAGACAGTATAAAGGATAACGACCACAAGCATCACGATAGAATAAGTGAAGCAGCTTGCTGAAAATCTCCCCAGATCTTTCTTGGGATTTAAAGGCTCAGGTAACGTATTCATAAATTCTCCTTTGTTATTATTGACTACGAGTCTTTCTACTGAAAAAATACAAACTTAAAAAGATTCCTTCATAAAGAAGAGCAAAAAGAATAAAGGCGTGCATGAAAAATTCTTCTGGCAAAATCCAAATGACTGGATCCTTGGCTGGATCAAATAGCCATGTATTATCTCCCACAAAAAGCACTTGATGAAAGAGCGTAAAAAAATTGTTAAAACCAATCAAGCCAGCCAAGCAAATCATGACGAAGGGCAATACGCTCAAGAAACAAACTTCTTTGATAAAGAGCTAAAAATCCTTTTTTGACCACTTTTTTGATAAAGAAAATCAAAGCCGGCAGAGTAACTAGAAAAATAGCTTGCGCCAAGTGAAAAAGATACTTGACCGCTTGAAAATGATGCAGACCTGCTGCCGACGAACGAAAATCAGGCATTACCAGCTTCTGACTAAAAGGATTGGTCAGGTAATTCATCAAAATGTTGAAATTATACTGGATGGTCTCTGCTTTCAAATGAACCTTATCGGGCAAAGCGAAATAGGAAATTTCCAGCGGGTAAAACAACCAAGCTAGGTAAATGGTCAACAAAATGGATGCTGCTAGCAAGCACAAGACGCTGGCTGAAAATCTCAACTTATCACGCATCGAAGTCCCACTCCGCTAGACTGGACAAGACATGCGTCGGTTGGATAGGCAGATTGGGCACCTCTTCTGGCAGGGTAAAGCCTGTCGTAACCAAGAGTGTCGGAATGCCATTGTCGATTCCCGCTCGAATATCTGTCAAATAGTTATCCCCCACCATGACCACTTCTTCACGCGCCAACCCTAGATGCTCTATGGCTTTTTCCATGATGATAGCATTGGGCTTGCCGATAAAGGTGGGCTCAACCCGAGTGGCCGCTTCCAAGAGAGCATTGATAGCACCCGCTCCCGGCTGCAGTCCTCGCTCAGTCGGAATATTGAGGTCGGGATTGGTTCCGATAAAGTGAGCCCCCTTTTGAATAGCCAGAGTCGCTATTGTCAGCTTCTCATAATCCACTTCCCAGTCAAGGCCCACTACCACATAGTCAGGATTTTCAGTGTCTTCTATATAACCAGCTTCTTCAATGGCATGTTTCAGTCCGACATCACCAATAACGTAGACTTTCTTGCCCAGATTTTTCTCCTGCATGTAGTCAATAGTAGCCAGAGTCGCTGTGTAAATGGTTTCAAGTGGCGTCTCAATATTGAAATTCTCAGCCAACATGGTCTGAACCATTCCTGGCGTGCGCGTGGTATTATTGGTCACAAAAAGATAGGGAAGCTTGCGCTTCTGCAACTCGTGTACAAAGGCCTCTCCTGCTGGGATCCGGCTCTTGCCCTTATAAATCGTCCCATCTAAATCAATCAAATATCCTTTATAAGTCATACATTTCTTTCTAATCTTTTTCAATCTCTTGCCAAGTGATCATAGCTTGGGCATTGACTTCGCCGTCACTGGAAATCTGGTGAGTGCTCTGCAGGCCTTCTAGGTCATAGCTAGAGGCAATCATGCCGCCCGGTCGGACTTCCTTGACATACTTCAGGTTGATTTTCTGAGGAATATGCTGGGTAAGGAAATCTGCGCCCATGACCTCAAAAATCCAGTCCAGATACTTGCTATTGTTGACATGACCGTTCATATCCAAGTCGTAAAAGCGTACATGGTAGTCCTTGCTGACAGGATTTTCCAAGTCTGGATACTTAGGACCGCGCAGTAATTTCTTGGAAAAGTCAGACTGGTATGGCGCTACAATCTCAGGATCAACGGCACGAACCTTGCGGCTATCCCGGTCCATGAGAACAAAGGTCGCCATCATCTTGATAATGGCTTCGCCTGCTTCATCAAAGATTGTGAAGCGACGGTAGCAAAAGAGCCGATTGTAGGTCAAGGCCTCTGTCTCAATGGTGATTTCCTCTGCAAATCGCGGCAGTCGTGTCACATCAATATCGTAGTCCGTAATAATCCAGACTAGATTATACTGATCCAGCATGTCCTTGTCGCTGACGCCGAGCTCAATCGACTGCATGCCTGATACCTGCAAGGACAACAAATAACATCTGGCAGCTTGATATGGCCATTCATATCCGCCATATCGAAAGGAATTTTCATTTTCATTTGATAAGTTAAGCCCATGATTCACTCCAATATAAATTTCTCAGCAACTGTATCGCCCAAAAAGAGGCCTTTTTTAGTCATGCGTACGATGTCTTTGTCTGGCACTAGCAAACCCTGCTCAGTTAGCTCAGACACGACAGCACCGTACTGGTCTTCAAAGGAAAGACCGAATTTTTCCTCGAAGCGTTTTTTTGAAACACCTGACTTCTTTCGAAGCCCCAGAAACATCTCTTCTTCCATCTTTTCTTTCAGCGTCAGCACTTCTTCCTGCACACGGGCATTGCCCGCTTCCACCTCCTGCAGATAATGACGAATGGGCCCGTGGTTTTTATAGCGAACACCATTGACATAGCCAGACGCTCCCGCTCCAATACCATAATATTCCGCATTGTCCCAGTACATGAGATTGTGGCGGCTCTCAAAGCCTGGCTTGGAAAAGTTGGAAATCTCATAATGCTCAAAGCCGGCCTTTTCCAGCTCAGCTATAATGTATTCAAACATCTCCGCTTCCAAGTCTTCCTTGGGCAGAGGCAACTTCCCCCGCCGCATCCGATTCATGAAGACTGTATGATTTTCCAAAATCAAGCTGTACAGACTCATGTGGGGAATGTCCAGAGCAATAGCCTTGGCTACATTGATTTTCACATCTTCCATGGTCTGCTTGGGCAGGGCATAAATCAAGTCAATCGAGATATTGTCAAAACATGCTTTTTGAGATTGGCAATGTTCTCATAGATATCCTTTTCCAAGTGACTGCGGCCAATTTGCTTGAGCATGCGATCATTAAAGGTTTGCACGCCCAGCGAAACCCGATTGACTGGTGAATCTTTAAGTACAGCAATCTTCTCCTGATCCAAGTCCCCAGGATTGGCTTCGATGGTCAGCTCCTCAAGATAAGACAAGTCCAACTTATCTGCCAACTTTTCCAACAAAAAGGCTAATTGAGGTGCAGATAGAGCTGTCGGAGTCCCCCCTCCAATATAGAGGGTCCGAAGCTTTTTGATATCGTAAGAATCATACTCCTCGATCAAATGCTCCAGATAACTATCTACTGGCTGATTTTTGATAAAAACCTTGGAAAAATCGCAGTAATAACAAATCTGAGTACAAAAAGGAATATGCACATAGGCAGAAGTTGGTTTAGTTTGCATAGTATTTATTATAGCATAAAATTAGCGACAAAGCCCCCTTGGAAAATAGAATAAAAAAACTCAAAAAATAAAAAAATTCCTTGAGTTAATGTTGAAAGAGCATCTGTTCGAGCAGATCAGGGATAAAGCAACTGCTGAATCACTAAAACATGGCTCTCTTCTACACCATATAAACTATGAAGTTCATTCGGCTCCATTGTCAGAAAACTTCCTGGCACCAATTGTACAGTTTCTCCCAAGGCAGTAAAATCCACCTTTCCTTCTAGACAGACAACTGTAACAAGAGCATCTGCGCTATGTTCAGGAATTTATTTTCCTTTAGCAAGGTGCAAATGTCGGATGAGACGTCCTTGCTCTTCGACCGGAGTTTCAACCACATCAACGTTTGGATCTATTGAGTAAAATTTCATCGTTTTCCCTCCTTTTCTTCATTTTAGCATAATTCCGAAGAATTGTCAGAATTTTTTAATATTCCTAATTGATACCTACAAAGTTACAAAATATGGTATTTTCATCATGCTCTATTCAATTAATTTTCTTAAATATAAAAAGATTGAAGAACGTCATCTAAAATAGATCTTTTCTTCAATCTAGAAATTTGGTTTAAATTAGATTTTAAAATCATTGAATTCTATAAGCCATACTGATCTGGATTTTAGCAACTCCATTCTGCAGGCTGATTTTGTCAATGCTGAACGGACTCTGCGGCAGAGATATAAGGAAACTATCTCCCTCCGTTGTGATAGTCGAATTAGAGGTCTGCAGTTGCTGCTTCAGCATGCCAGTCACCCAAGATTTAGGGATAGGAAGGATGCCTAGCTTGGCGCTATCAATTGTGATGTATAAGGCACTCCCCTTCACCGTCACATCTACCTCTAGATCTAGCTTACTATCAATAAAAAACAGCTTAACCGGATACTGGATGCGCAGCTTATTGCCTTCAATACTATAAGCTCCATTCAGCAGTTCCTGATTATCACTATCAGTCAGCGAAGACTTGAGAAGCTGATTAAGCTGGACGCTATTGAGAGATACCTCTGTGCTGATTCCCTGAGCTGTTGCATTAGCATTGTTCAAAGTTGGCTCAATCATATTTTCCCACGAAGTATTCGCTTGAACATTTTTTAGTTGTTCATTCGGATTGATAGAAGAAGGAACCAGAAATAGCACTGCTGCAAGCAACAGCACCAAAACAATTCCCACCAATCTTTTGATCAATTTCATATCTGTCTTCCTTTACTTTGAGAAATCTCCTTAGCTGAAAACACAGAAAGGATTTATCTTATTTTACACTATTTTTACATCATTTTCTGTAACAAAGAGATTAAAAGACTAACAATCCTATAAAAAAGGCTGGGACAGATAATCCCAGCCTCTTAATCGCATATTGCCTGTATAACAAGGCTTACTTAATCACTTGTTGCGTCTTAGCATAGTTAGCTTCGACTGCTTCTTTTTCTGATTTCCACCAGTCTTGATTGTCCGTGTACCACTTGATCGTCTCTTTGAGACCTGCTTCAAAGTTGGTAAACTCTGGCTTCCATCCAAGCTCATCGCGGAGCTTGCTGGCATCAATGGCATAGCGAAGATCGTGGCCGGCACGGTCTGTCACATGGTCATAAGCATCAGCTGGCTGTCCCATTTCCTTGAGAATCAGCTCCAGCACTTCCTTGTTATTCTTCTCACCGTCAGCACCGATCAAGTAAGTTTCACCGATTTGTCCCTTGGTCAGAATAGTCCAAACGCCTGATGAATGATCATTCGTATGAATCCAGTCACGGACGTTTTTACCTTCACCGTAGAGTTTTGGCTTGATTCCGCTCAGGATATTGGTAATCTGGCGCGGAATGAACTTCTCGATGTGCTGGTAAGGACCATAGTTGTTTGAACAGTTAGAAATCGTCGCTTTTACGCCAAATGAGCGCACCCAAGCTTTAACAATCAAGTCTGAAGCTGCCTTGGTTGATGAGTAAGGTGAGCTTGGATTGTACTTGGTTTCAGCCGTAAATTTCTCACCTGGACCTTCTCCATGACCTGGCAAGTCTTCACGAAGAGGGAGATCTCCATAGACTTCGTCAGTCGATACATGGTGGAAACGGATGTCGTACTTACGAGCTGCTTCCAAAAGTGTGTAAGTTCCGATGAAATTGGTGTGGATAAATGGACTCGGGTCATTGAGCGAGTTGTCATTGTGACTTTCTGCCGCATAGTGAACAATAGCATCAGCTTCAGAAGCTAGCTTATCTACCAAGGCTGCATCAGCAATATCTCCAACAACCAACTCAACTCGGTCGCCTAAAATTTCTTCAATATTGGCACGATTACCAGCGTAAGTCAGCTTGTCCAGCACTGTCACATGGACATCTGGAAAGTTATTGTAAACATAGTGGACAAAGTTAGAACCGATGAAACCAGCTCCACCTGTCACGATAATTTTTTTGTATTCAGTCATTTTTATTCCTTAAACTTTTTTATAATTGCCTTAAGTGGTGGGGACGCAAGCAAACCTCCGGTTTCATTGCTTATTTTTGAGCCTAATGTCTCAAAAATCCCCTGTCATGTAACAAACTAAACAATTTGTTACATGACTTACACCACAGCGGCAATCATTTCTTTAATTCGCTTCGCTCGGATTAGAGCTGAGCTAAATCATATATTTCAGTATCAATTAATGAATCAGAAAAGAAATCTTCTTACAAATCTTCTTTTCTTAGTGGTTTGACATCCTTGAGTAATGGATGGTTCTTGTCTGCTTCTGAGACTTCTGCTGCTTCTAGGTTTTCCCACTGGATGCCTAAAGCTGGGTCTGCATAGTTGACAAAGGCATACTTCGGTTTTAGTTCCAGAGCCCAGTAGTCATTTACCAGATAGCTATAGGAAACGGTGTCAGAAAGGACTTGGAAGCCGTTGGCTACGCCACGCGGCACAAAAATCCCCTTGCTGGCATCGATTACTGTCTGGTAGGTATTGCCAAAAGTCTCACCTTCACGCAGGTCTACCCAAGATCCCAGCACCTTGCCGTCATCTGCGACAGAGATGTACTTGTCCCAAGGCTCAGCATGAAGGCCACGCAGGACATTTTTACGAGAAAAGCTGACATTATTTTGCAATTTCCCTTCTGCAAAGAAGCTTTCAGGGAAGCCTAGCGGCAGCATTTTTTCCTTTTGGAAATTCTCTTTAAACCAGCCTCGGTTGTCCCCGCGAACAGGGATATCAATCTCCAGCATTCCAGGGATTCCGGGAACCTCACGCGCTGCTAATTCCTTATCAAAAAATTGTTCTGTCATCTTCTTATTCTTCTCCAATCAAGCGCAAGAGATAGTGGCCATATTCATTCTTTTTCAACGGCTGCGCCAATTCGTGCACTTGATCTTTAGTGATATAGCCCATACGATAGGCAATTTCTTCTAGATTTGCCACCTGAACATTCTGCATCCGCTGAACTGTCTCGATATATTGAGCCGCTTCTAAGAGACTTTCGTGAGTTCCTGTATCCAACCAAGCAAAACCACGTCCCATGAGCTCAACAGACAAGTCACCACGATCCAAGTAAGCCTTGTTAACATCAGTGATTTCCAACTCCCCGCGAGGACTTGGTTTGATATTCTTGGCAATTTCTACAACATCGTTATCATAGAAATACAGTCCTGTCACTGCATAGTTAGAGCGTGGCTGTTCTGGTTTTTCTTCGATGGAGATAGCATTCATATTCTCATCAAATTCTACAACACCAAAACGTTCTGGATCCTTGACATGGTAGCCAAAAACAGTTGCTCCTTTTTCCTTAGCTGCAGCATTTTGGAGCATTTTACTCAGACCTGGTCCATGATAAATATTATCCCCAAGAATCAGCGCTACATTATCATCGCCAATAAAATCAGCCCCAATGATAAAGGCCTGTGCCAGTCCGTCTGGACTTGGCTGCTCTGCATAAGAGAGCTTGATACCAAACTCAGAGCCGTCACCCAGCAAATCCTCAAAACGAGGCAAATCCGTCGGAGTGGAGATAATCAAGATGTCCTTGATACCAGCCAGCATAAGAGTTGACAGTGGATAATAAATCATGGGTTTGTCATAAACCGGCATGAGTTGTTTTGACGCAGCGCGGGTCAATGGGTACAAACGAGTACCAGAACCACCTGCAAGAATAATACCTTTCATATGAGTTTCCTCTCTTAATGTATTCCCTTTATTTTACCATTTTTGAAAGCGGATGTCACCCTTTTCACTCCCCGTAATAAAAGAAAAAGAGCGGAAATTCCGCTTTCTTCCGCTCTTTGATTCTAAGTTGGCATCCCCCAAAAGAAACATCCAAGACCATCATGAGAACAAAGCCCACCATGAGACCTAAAGTCGCCACATCAGTATTGCCATTGGTCTGCGAATCCGGTATCAGCTCCTCTACCACCACGAAAATCATAGCTCCTGCCGCAAATCCCATCATAATATCTAGCAGCTTGCGACTGACCTGTTTAAAGAAAAATACAATAGCCGAGCCCACAATGGTACATCCCTATGTAAAAAGCCCAGCCAAGAATGCCTGCATAACCACAGGCTGCGATCGTAACCAGTCCCTAACTTCTCCCTATCCTCTCAAATCAATCATACAAGATTGTCTTGGTTTCGCCGATACAATGTTTTTCCTCATTCCAGTAATGAATCCGCTCGAAAGAGCCTTTCCTCCAGTAGAGAGGCAAACGTTCACGTATGTCGTCCTGCATATCTATTTGGTCAAGTTCCGAAATCTTCCACCATTTGGGCTCCCCTTCATGATCGTTTCCCCTAACTTGCCCGTCAAAGGCAGTACAAAGAAAATCGTAATACACATAACGTTCTTCTTTACTCGGATTGGTGAAACCTGAAATACCTTTCAATTCCAATTTTAGAGCAGTCAGCCCTGTTTCTTCTTTTAATTCGCGCCTTGCAGCTTCGAAAAAAGATTCTGGAAACTCCACCTTCCCGCCTGGTTGTATCCACCCTTTAAAGTTATCATGCTGGCGATTAAGCAGTAAAATTTCATCATCTTTTTTCACACAAACATTGACCCAATTCAAAATAGTTTCTGTCATATCAAACCTTCTCCACATGGAACTAGTAACTTTAAGAAAAGCGCAATCATGACGCTTGCACAACAACAAGCTGTAATGAAAACAGGCTCCAAAAAACTTATTCCAACTTAGTATTGTGTATTTTGGATAGAAAATCGAACGATCTGATGATTTTGAACAATGACTTCGTATTTACCAAATCCAGAATACTTACTATGTTTCCCGACACTAATAACCATAAGATAACGTGCATTTGGTAGCTTCGTTAAATCTAGCTGCTCTTGTAAAATCTGCTTGATTCTATCATCATTCTTCTGGTCTTGGCCAATACTAATGATAGATCCATCGTCTTGCTCCACGTTCAAAACTACCTTCATTTCAATGGCAAGAGCCTCTTTTTCCAACATGTCAGAAATAGGGATTGGGTATAAGCCCTGCAAAGGCTGGCCTTCCGCCCCATTCTTCTTTATCAGAGCCTCGTACGCATCAATATGTGGCGCATCCTTATCTATCATAAAATCAAGGGATTCTAGATATAGTTTCTTCTCATTCGCTCTTGTGAAGCTATCTTTTACAGTTTCTAAAGTTTCACTATAGCCCGGACTCAGCTCTAGTCCTCTATAAGCGATACTAGGAAAAACTTGATAAATCGCGTCTCCCTTTTCAAGTTGTAGGTCAATATCCGTTTTTCCATTTTTCTTATCCCGAGAGGTGTAGTACTCAATTCGGTCACCGATCTTAACCGTTTTCCCCTCAATTTCCTCAGAATACTCAGCACTGATTAAATGGCCAGCAAAAGAGGTATAGTTTTTATTAGCATCTAAAACTCTGACCGTTCCTTCAAACCCACTCTGCTTATATGAGCGCTGAACAGCCTGTACCATTTCATATTTCGGCACTCGTACAAAAATTCCCCACATATCTATGAAACTCAGAAACATAGAGACAAGAGCCATGAAACAAACGATCACCACACTAGATAGGAAGCAGCCCAAAACACCGAAACCTATTTTCTTTTTTGTATTCTTTGCTAGTTCCTGATTTCCTCCATTATTTTGAGCAATAAGAGGATGTTGAGAACGACTTTTGTGTCTAGTAAATAGAATAAGTGAGATTGATATTAATATTGATATTACTAGTAAAAGTAAAACGAGGAATATTATAATCATTTGTTTTCCATAAGTATCTTCTTTACGTACCGCTCGATAGGATAGTCAGCTGGATTCAGCATCTCCGCTTCTCCTAGAGCCATCTGAGCCAATTGGCGTCCGATGAGCGGACCAGTTGTCAGACCAGAAGAGCCTAGACCGCTGGCAGCGTAGACATGCGGCAAGTCTGGAACAGCGCCAAAGAAAGGAGAAAAGTCGCTGGTATAAGCCCGCGTTCCCACACGCTCGACTAGAATCTCTGCAGTAGCCAACCTCGGCAAATAAGTTTTCGCTTCTTGCTGCAACTGATCCAGCACTTTCTTATCTACCGTCAAATCAAAGCCCTGATCATTTTCATGGCTAGCACCGACGCTGATTTTGCCTGCCAGAAAGGGAATGATATCCAGCTCGCCCTCAGGCATCACAACAGGGTAGTCAGCTGTCTTTTCAGCCAGCTTAAAATCACGTAACTGTCCTTTTTGGGGCCGAACATCTGTCTTATAGCCCAGTGGCTGCAAGATTTCTCCCAGCCAAGCCCCCACAGCCAAGATCACACACTCAAAGCTACGACCATCCACAAGAAGTTGCTCTCCTTCCACTGTCAAACTTACCTTTTTCTCAACCAGTTTTGCCTTGCTGGCTTTCAGAAGCGTCTCCGTCAAGAGCGCTCCCTCCACACGGGCACCACCGGAAGCATAAAGAAGTTGATCAAAGCCTTGCAAGTCTGGAAATTTCTCCTGGGCTTCCTGACGGCTGAGAAGACTCAAGTCCCCAATCAGCGGCGACTCTTCCCGACGATTAGCAGCCAAATCATAAAGTTCCTGCAGCTTGCTCTCATCCTTTTTCAACAGATAAACACCTGTCTGTTGGTAAAAGTCTGTCTGGATTCCAGCCGCTTTCAGTTCCGCAATCAAGTCCTGATAAAAATCAGCGCCCAGACGCGCCATCCTGTACCAAGCCTTATTGCGCCGCTTGGAAAACCAAGGACTGATAATGCCAGCGGCTGCCTTGGTTGCCTGCCCCTTGCCGTCATCAAAGACAGTCACTTCCACATCTGGGGATTTGGATAGATAGTAAGCGGCTGTTGAGCCAACAATCCCAGCTCCAATCACTGCTACTTTTTTCATGTCGCTCCCTCTCAAATATGCCGGAAAGGATTGGTCCAAGCCTGACTAGCCAGAATCTCAATCTCCCATCCCTCTTCTGTCTTCCAAAGTTCAAATTTTTCTTTCAATTTTTCCGTAAAAAGAACCTCGATATGATGTCCAGGATCCAGCGCCAAAAGACCTTCTGTCAGCATTTCCTGAGCTGTATGATAGTAAATATCACCAGTTATGTAGACCTGCGCTCCCTTAGCAATGGCCTCCGGATAAAAGGACTGACCGCTGCCACCACAGATAGCCACACGATCAATGACGCGTTCGAGGAGGTCTGCTTCTTCATAAGCGACCAGACGCAAACTATCTAGTCCAAAAGTTGCCTTGACCTTAGCCGCAAAGTCCCCAAAAGTCTGAGGAGCAATCCTCCCTACGCGGCCAATACCATGCTCTGGGCTTGTCTGACTGAGAAAACTTGTCTCCTCAATCTCCAAACGCTGGCAGAACCAGTCATTGAGCCCATCCTCCACGACATCAATATTCGTATGGCTGACATAGACAGCAATATCATGCTTGATGAGGTCTAAGATCATTTGATTTGTGCCTTATCTGCCACTAGGTCCTTAAGTGGGCAAAAGATAGGCGCATGCTTAACGATAATCAATCCAGCACCTGCCCCAATGGCCTCCGCCACCGTCTGCTCGCGGATATCCAACGCTACCAGAACCTTGTCCACTTCTTTGTCCAAAGTCCCGATTTGCAGGCCCGAAATGTCGCCCTCCATGGACAGTTCTTGCGGGCAATAGGCTTCATAACGGGCGATAATTTCACTTGCTAACATGGAGTACCTCCTTGATACTTTCGATTTTTTGGGTCATAGCAGAGCGTTCTAGCTGATTCTTTTCTGGGATATGGGCCAGTGCTCCTTCAAGTTTTTTCAGTTCTTTTTGCCATTTCTGCTGAAAAACAGACGATTTCTGCTCTAGCAGAAAAGGCCCGAAACGCTTTTCTTGCTCTGTCAAAGTTTGCTGACCTGCTTCTGCCACTAGGATTACATAAAACTTTCCAGCTTCTTCTAAGATATCCTCAGCCAACAAACGAAAACCGTTAGATACCAGCCAGCTGCGGAGCTCATCCTCTCGGTTATTGGGCTGCAAAATCAAGCGGGAAACAGACGCAAGCTTAGCTCTGCCATTTTCCAAAATCTCTGAAATCAAGCGACCACCCATGCCAGCGATGACGATGGTGTCAATCTGATCTTCCGCTTCAAAAGCCGCCAGACCATTGGCCAAGCGAACCTCAATCTGCTCCGTCAGCCCATGCTCTGCCACATTTTTCTGGGCAGACTGAAAAGGCCCCTCTACCACTTCACCGGCCAGAGCCTTCTCAATCCGTCCCTGCTGAATCAGGTAAATAGGCAGATAGGCATGATCGCTCCCGACATCCAGCAGCTTTGCCCCATTTGGCACAAAAGCAGCCACTCGCTCCAAGCGTTGGGAAATAGTCTTTTTTTGCATTGCTTACTCTTTTCTAAACATTCTTCTATTCGGTATATCATTTCTGTATCATCAAGTGAAATTATTTTGTTTTAGCTATTTGTACCTTCTATCTAAATTAAGCTTCCCCATCAAATCGTTTAACACTTATAGAATAGTGATTTTTTTCTCAATAGTAAGAGGAGTAAAGGAATCCCCTTCAACATTATAAGTAACACCCACCTCTTATCAGCAGTGCCTTTCCTCAAGGATAAATTTGAGAAAAAATCTTCTTGTAATGCATCATTGTTCCCAGCATTTGAGTAAGAAATTTGCTCATCTTCTGGAAACCACATTTTCCATGCGAGTTCTCTGTAGCCAAATGGCACTTTTCTAGTATAATCGCCTTTTAAATATAATTTCATTCGTCCTCGTCGTCCAACTCTACCTCTCCATGAATTCGAATGTACTCTTCACGCTTCCTATCTAATTCTTCCCAGAGAGGCTCGTCGATGGCTTTCATAACCTTTATCTCTTCTAAACTAATATCGACCGCTTCGTCGTAGGTCAAATGCAACAGTTCTGCATGTTTCGTTTTAAATTCTTCAGTACTCAGCCAAGTTTCCTTGTCATCTTCGCTGATGTGACCGTCAATAGCAGTTGCCACCTCAATTGCTAGGATATAGAGAGCTCGCTTATCAACAGTTAGAATATCCTTATGAGTCGTGATGATTCGTAGATAGTCTCCTTTTTCTCGTCCATCGCTTTCATAGGAATCTTCAAAATTTAAATTTATATTTTCACGCTTAAAAGTTGCCCAAGGGTCGTTGCCTACTCTAAAATCAGCCATTCCCCAACGCTCATCATTCGAAGAAAATTTATCCAAACTAACGCTAAAATAAAAATCATCATCACGTGCGTAAGAAAAACAAACTTCCACACCTTTTCGTTCTTTGAACCACATTTTCCAAGGATATTCCATACTAGCTTGATAGATACTAGCTTCGTAATTGCCTTTAAGATATAGTTTCACTCGTCTTCCTCGTCGTCATAAATTCGTTCGCCATGAATTTTGATGTACTCTTCACGAAGCTGTTCTTCTTCATCCCACAAAGGGTCCTCTACAGATTTCATACTTTTCAGTTCCTCCACACTGATATCAGTTGCTTGATCGTAACTTAGTGATAAGACATCCTTGTGCAACTCCTTAAAGTCTCTACATCCATCCAGGTCTGCTTGTCATCCTCACTGATCTGCCCGTCAATAGCAGAAGCTACCTCGACTGCCATAATGTATAAGGCACGTTTGTCTACTGTTAAAACATCTATATGGGATGTTGCGATACGTAGATAATCTCCACGTTCTCTCCACTCTGTAATGAAAGTTTTTTCAAATTCAAGTGTTATACTCTCATATTCCAAAGACAACCAAGGATTACTAGGAATTATAAAAGGAGCCTTATCCCATCTTTCGTCAACTGAAGACCATTTGTGTAACCGAACACCAAAGTAAAAATCATCCTGTAACATAGCATCATCACCAACATTGGAGAAACCTATTTTCTTGCCATTCCGTTCCTTAAACCACATCTTCCAAACAAGCTCTCTAGTTGTGAAGTCTATTTTTTTCGTAAAATCACTTTTGATATATAGTCTCATAAATCTGAGATATCGCCTCCATGCGCCAATATGTATTCTTTTCGACGAGTGGTTTCTTCCTCCCAAAGAGGGTCGTCTACAACATCCATCGTTTGAATTTCAATCAAACTTCGTTCATTTGCTTCTTCAAAAGTCAGAGATAGAATAGCCTCGTGCTTTTTCTTAAATTCCTCGACTGTTAGCCATGTCTTCTTATTATCCTCGCTAATTTGCCCATCAATCACCTTTGCAATCTCAAGCGCCATAATGTACATAGCTCGTTTATCAACTGTCAAAACTTCTAGATGGGTGGTTAAAATACGGAGATAGTCTCCCTTTTCATTATAATCTGTAGCAAACGCATCTTCAAACTCTATCTCAATACATTCGTCAAGATGTGAAAAGAGTCTTCGTACCCCTTCCTTTAAGGGGACACTATCCCATCTCTTATCCGCATCTTCTTTCCTCAATGATAAATTTAAAGCAAAGTCCTCTTGTAATGCATCATTATTCCCAGCGTTTGAATAAGAAACTTGCTCATCTTCTGGAAACCACATTTTACCAGCAAGCTCTAGATAACCATAAGGTACTCTTTTTGTATAATCGCCTTTTAAATATAATTTCATTCATCCTCGTCATCATAAACTGGTTCACCATGGATTTTGATGTATTCTTCATTCCTGCGGTCATCTTCTTCCCAAACTGGGTCTCTCACATCGTCCATAAACGGAATTTCTTCCAAACTCAGCTCGTTAGCCTGTTCATAACTCATTGAAAGGATATCTTCATGCCGATTTTTAAATTCCTCCACACTTAACCAGCTCTCTTTATCATCTTCACTAATCTGACCATCAATCGCAGTCGCAATTTCAATGGTCATAATATACATAGCTCGTTTATCAACAGTGAGAAGGTCAAGGTGCTTAGAAGCAATTCTTAAACATTCACCTTTCTCACGAAAATCCGACATGATAGCATCTTCATAGTCTAACTGTATATATTCTGACTTATGGGATAAAAAATCATATTTTATCCCTTCCTTAATCTGAACACTTTTCCATCTATCATCATGAGTTTTCTTGTCTAATTCTAAATGAATAGAAAGTTTCTCAATTGGTAGTTCTAGATACCCAGCATACGACAAATCTGGCTCTATTCCATCTTTTTCCTCAAACCACATCCTTTTCGCTAGTTCCATGTAATCAAATGGAATTTCTTTGGTGTAATCACCTTTGATGTAAACTTTCATTTTCCCTCCTATGATTTTAACCACTTAACAGCTTTTAAAATATATTTGACTAATTGATTTTTTTCATAATTTGATAATTTATTCAATTCTGAAATATCATCAATCCATTCTCTAGCACTTGCTGCATCGACAATTTCATCCATTCCCCTATGGGCATTAACTCTATAACCTGATTTCCCTCCCCCTGACTGAATCTGAACTTTACCACTATGGGGTTCTGCATCTACGCGAATATTCCCTTTCTTTCCTTTTACTTTTCCTTCAACAGTCCCAAAAGTCTTACTCGTCGGTTTAGTCGCCTGCCAGCTGTCGTAGTTGCTAGAATAATTAACCTGAATTTCGCCATTTTGTAAGGCCGTCTTTGTGATAGCTGATAAGCTAGTTACTGCTCCACTAGCTATCAGTACATTCCCATATTGTACCCCTGATACAGATACTGCCGTACCAGCTACGATACTTGTCCCTGCTGTTGGCGGACCAGCCATGATACTCAAGACTTCAAGGGCGCCACTCGCAAGTAAACTCCCAATCCAGAGAATATTTGAGCTACTCCACTCCAAAATTCGACTGAATTTGCTTCAAAGTTTTGTGCTTTTAGTTCATCAAACTTTTTGTTAATCAAATGAGTATAGTCAGCATCATACTTTCCATTTTTTAGTACAGAAAAGTTATCATCTTTTTGATAATGACGATCCTTATAGGCTCTAAAATCAAAAATATCAATTATATTGCCTTCATTGTCAATCTTTAGAGTATGATTATAATCATCAATAATCTTATCCCATTCTGAACGCGGTTTACCCTTTAATTTTTCCTTAAGTTGGGACCGATAATAAGCATCTCCTTCCTCAGACAACATCATATTGCGAGAAGCTGCTCGAAGCAGTCTTTCTTTAGGTTCTAGATAATTTTTCTTCGAAACCGTCTCAATCTTCTGAGCCTTCATCTTAGCAAACCAACTCATATCTATTCCATCAGTAGAGTAATTACCCTCACTGTCTACCAATACCTGACTAAGCTGCGTCGCTCCTTGGATAGCCAAGCCCAAAACCTGCAGACTATCTGTGAAATACTGGGACACCTGAGCCACAAACCATTCCAGCTTGTCAATTTTTCCTGAATTTCCCGAATACCGATATTTAGCTGGTTTTCCAGCACTGTCAGAGCATTCGTCTTGGACAGATTGTCAGCTAATTTCCCTGCAACGCCATCGCTAATCCGGCGAAGTATAGATTGATACTCTGCCAGTTGAGCTTGGGTTTTCTCCAGCATCTCCTGTTTTGTTTCCAGCTGTTCTTTCAGCAAGTCAAGATCCAGTATTCCATACTCAGATACAGTGGAGTCAGCATATTTATAAGAATTCAGCTCCTCCTGAATATCATCAATAGCAGCTTGTAGCTTTTTGATAGCAGGGATTATAATTTCTGTAAATAAGCCTTTTCCCGCTGTATAAGCCGCTCCCTGCAGCTCACCCGACTCCAAAGAGGCAATCAAGTGATCGCAGCCACTAGATAGACGATCGGTCACCTGATTAGCTACCTGCAGGTTGCTAGTCATCGCTTGGATAAGCTGGGCTGAATCTGTTGCACTATATTTCACTCCCATGGCAGACTATTCCTTTCTTTGGTCAGTTTCTCTCGCTCCTCTTCCAGAGTCTTTCTTGTTTGACGATCGAGCTTTTCTAGTTCATCCATCTGAATATCCACATAGTTCTTAACCTGTTGGTTAAGATGCTGAGTCTCTGATAAATCACGACTGAGGGAAGCAGTATTTTGCGGATACTCATAAAGTAGATTTTCCATTCGAGTCGTCAAATATTGGAAATCCGTCGCAAAGTTTACCAGAGAATCTTCGTATTGATGTTTGAGAGCCATAAATTTGTCTTCTTTTTCGTCAACTTTGAGAATTTTTTCGTAAAGTGCCTGGCGTTCTTTTTCGCTTTTATCTGCCTTCATCTCAACTCTCCCAGCGCTTAGCCTGCTCTATATCACGTTTCTCAATTTTTGCAGCAATTTCTGGAAATTTATTGGCCTGAGTTAAGACGGCCGAACTGAAGTCACTGATAGCCTGCAGCATTTGATTGCAGGCTTGACGGCCAGCTTCCATTCCAGCAATCCCTGTTGTATAGAAAAATTCAACTTGTTGATTTTGTGCATTGCTAGTATCAACTCCAACTAGCTCGCTAATAGCAGATCCAGCTGAAATAGTGTTTGATTTAATTTGTCCCATCTTCGCTTCTCCTTTTATTTATAGAATTACCAAAATACCTTTTCATTATATCACAATTCCTCAAAATCATAGGTTCTAAAACAAAAAAGAGACTGAAACAAAAATGTTTCAGTCTCGTCTTATTATGTTCAGAAACTATTAATATGGTTGATAATTGATCAATGGCCAGCGGTTGCTGAGCAATCACTCGGAGTTGGAACTATTTATAATGACTTGAAGATCTTTAAATCTGAAACTAGATAGTAGAAAGAAAAGCAAAATCTTCAAACATTTCGCACAGCCCCACCGCACTTACTTGTAACTAGTCCTTCCACAAATTCATGGCATTAAGAAAATCATCCGAAACCGTTACATTCTGTGGATTACTTGCTTCACGCTCCGCCCGTTTGGCTTCTACCTGAGCTTGGGTTGTAATACCTTCCCGCCGCCAATTACGCAAGATGGCCTGGATATATTTCCAATTAGGCTTGCCATTGAAACCGCTTCGCGTAAAGCAGACTTGACCAAATCTGGATTGGTTTGATCGTCCTTAATGGTCTTGGTCAAGTCCTCAATTTCAAATGGGGTCAAAAGACGGCCCAATTCTTGCTGGAAGGTTTCAACCAGTTCCTTAAGAAGGTTACCATCCGACACTGGCCTTGACCCAGTAGGATCAGAAGTCTCCAAAAGCTCATCTAGCTTTTCTAAGGCTGGCGAAGCATCAAAAATCGCTTCAATTTCCCCATTCAGTTCAATGGTTCTGTACTGGAGCAAGCCTTTTTCTGTCAGATGGGACATGGAACGATTGACCTCGGACAAGGTCTTGCCAATATGCTCCGCAATCTGACTGGGCGCAAATTCCTCCAATGAGGTGGTATTTTGCAAATAGAAAAACTGCCAGACCAAAAAATCATCACTGGAATCAAAAATGTCTTTAAAATGCAAAAAGAGGGCACTTGGAAGAACCAAGTTGCCATTTTTGTAAGCTGCTAAATAAGTCATAGTACCTCTTTATAAATAAGCAAAGAAGGATGCATCATTCTCTGGACTTTGCCAATCAAATGGCGTTTCTTGATAGACTGCATAATTGACCCAATTACTGAAAAAGAGAGCTGCCGCCAAACTCCAGCGCAAACAAGGAGTCGTATTCACATCATCATCCTTGAAGTAATTCTCAGGAATATGAGGATCCTTGCCCGCTTCCAAGTCACGGAAATACTCCTTGGCAAGGGTATCACGGTCGTACTCCATATGACCGAAGCTATACACCTCTCGCAAGTCTCGGCTCGCCAAAACAGACAAGCCAGTCTTTTCTCCCTCAGAGAGAATTTCTAGATTGGTCAGATTCAGAATGTCTTCTTTCAGTACTTCTGTATGCCTCGAATGAGGCGTGATAAATTCATCATCAAAACCTCTGAAAAGTAGATTATTGCTTGGAGCCGACTGCTCGTAAACACCCGAAAGTTTCTCTTCCATCTGGTGCTTATCCACGCCATAGCGGGCATAAAGGCCAGCCTGTGCTCCCCAACAGATATGTAAAGTCGAAAAGACATGAGTCTTGGACCATTCAATCACCTGCTGGAATTCCTCCCAATAGTCTACCGCCTCAAAGGGCAGATGCTCTACTGGCGCTCCTGTGATAATCAAGCCATCAAAGAAACGATGTTTGACCTCATCAAAAGTCTTGTAAAAGGTCTGCATGTGTTCCACTTGGGTGGTCTTTGACGTATGAGAAGTCATATAAAGAAACTCAATGGTCAGCTGCAAGGGCGTATTGGCCAAATGACGCAAAATCTGAGTTTCCGTCACCATTTTCTGGGGCATAAGATTGAGTATCAAGATATTCAAGGGGCGGATATCCTGATGATCTGCCCGGTCATCATCCATGACAAAGATATTCTCAGAGCTTAAAATTTCAACTGCGGGAAGCTTCTTATCAATCTTGATAGGCATGAAAATATCTCCTTTTGTTTAATATACCTATTATACTCAAAGGAGATATAGTTTTCAATTATACTTTTTCTCTAACTAGATATAGTAATAAGCTATATCTTTAGTAGTGCATCAAGACCTTGTAGTCATAATCGCCGATTGCTTCGCGACCTTTGAGCTCATCCAACTCGATGAGGAAGGCACAGCCAGCCACTACACCACCAAGGCGCTCAATCATTTCAATGGTCGCCTTAACTGTTCCACCAGTCGCAAGAAGGTCATCGACAATCAGAACGCGTTGACCAGGTTTGATCGCATCCGCATGCATAGTCAGAGTATCTACACCATACTCTTTTTCATAGTCAGCTGAGATAACTTCACGAGGAAGTTTGCCAGGCTTACGGACAGGAGCAAAGCCAATTCCCAATTCAAAGGCAACTGGACAGCCTACGATAAAGCCACGTGCTTCTGGACCAACAATCATGTCAATTTGCTTGTCAGTCGCATACTGTACAATTTCACGAACAGCATAGCTATAGGCATTTCCATCAGCCATCAAAGGGCTAATATCGCGGAAGAGAATTCCTTCCGTTGGGTAGTTTTCAATAGTTGCAATATAATCTTTTAAATTCATAATGTTCTTTCTTTCAAAAAATTTTTTACTCTCTATTATACCATGTTTTATTCAAAAAGGCTCTAGCAGACTTTCAAATATTTTTAGATATGAAAGATTTGTAAAACAAGGAGACCTTTTTCCTAGCAATCCATGAGATAGTCGTAAATCTCCTGCACGGTGCCCAGAGCCATGAGTTCTTGCTCTTTGACCAGGCGCTTGAGGTCTTGGTAAATGTGACTGCTCTCAATTTCTTTCTTTTCTGCTTCTTTATTGACCGTCATGACGCCTTCTGTGATGCTGACAAAGCCCAGCTCTTCAAAAATCTGAATCATTTTGACCAAGAGAATTGGGTCGATTTTCAGGTAAGCGGCCAGTTCCTTGAGCTTATAGCGAACGTCAAACTCAGGAAATTGATAGATGGTCTTGTAAAGTTTGGCAAACTGCTCACGAGTACCATAACCTGTCAGATAGTATGGCTTGGTAATCTCATTCTTAAAGTAAATTGCTTCGAAATCCTGAGACTGAAGAATCTTCTTCAAGTCCTGCAAATCATCGGGCAGGTCATAAACCACAACTGCTCTGCTATTTGTCAAATCTGGCAACTCCTCTGTGAAACGCAAGACTGGAACCTTGTCAGGCAGCGTCGCATTTTTCCTCGGATATTGAAAAGCTGAACGCCGTCAACACGCGCATCTACCAGCATGAGCTGGAGACTGGTCTGTCCATTCCACTTATTGACAGAGAGGCTAACGGCTAGCTCTAGATTCTTGGTTTGGGCAAACTCTGTTGCCAGATTCCCTTGACCAAAAGCTACTACTTCAAAAGATGCATCTTCCTGAGAAATTTTCAGCTTGAGATGGCTATTGCCAGCCCCCATAGTCCGAGCATTATCCACTTTAAAATCTTTGAGGTAAAAAAGTGGCTTCTTATTGTCCATACCAAAAGGCGCCAGTTTTTCGAAGCTTTTGAGTGTATCCAGGGTCAGTTCTGGCAGGTGTAGCTCCTCGTCTAAGTACAGAGCAGTTTTGCCAGTCAAATCCAAATCATTGTCTAAGATGTAAGCTGTCAGGATGTCAGCAAGCGCCACCAGCTTGTCTGCTTCGAGAGTCATCCCAGCTGCTCCAGCATGGCCGCCAAAGGCTAGAAAGAGATCACGATGGCTGTCCAAGGCGTCAAAAATATTGACCGCTTCAATACTGCGGGCGCTTCCCTTAGCAATACCATCCTCGATATTAAGCACTATGACTGGCTGGTGCAGCTCTTCCAGCAAGCGCCCAGCGACAATCCCTAGCACACCGGGATTCCAGCCTTCCTTGGCCAACACCTGCACTGGTCTCTTAGGGTCCAGCATGGTTTGTGCTTCTTCATAAATCTGCTGGACGATTTCCTTGCGCTCGTCATTTTTCTGGTTGATCATAAGCGCAATGTCACGAGCTTCTTCGTCATCAAAGCCAGTCAAAAGCTCAACCGCTGGATTGGGATCATCCAATCGTCCCAAAGCATTGAGTCGGGGAGCAAGCTGGAAACCAACCGTTTCTTCGTCCAGTTCGTCTGGCTGAATACCAGCGATTTTAAAGAGTTCCTGAAGACCCACCCGCTGGGTATTTTTGAGGACGGAAAGGCCGTATTTGACCAAGATCCGATTCTCCCCCGTCAGACTGACCATATCGGCAATGGTGCCAATGGCTACTAAGTCCAAAAGTTCGACTTGGACTTCTTCCAGCAAGGCTGTTGCCAGCTTAAAAGCCACCCCGCAGCCAGCCAGATGCTTGAAAGGGTAATCTGCTCCGCTATGTTCCGGATGGACGATTGCATAGGCGTTTGGCAGCTCCTCAGGCATAGAGTGGTGATCCGTCACGATGACATCTACGCCCAGAGACTGAGCCAGTTCGATAGCTTCAAGGCCCGCCACTCCATTATCCACTGTAATAATGAGCGAGATGCCTTGATTTCAATAAAATACTTGTAAACACTGCTATTAGGACCATAGCCGTCCGTAAAGCGATTGGGCAGATAGACCTGACACTCAGCCCCCAGCTGCTCCAAGGCTTCCTTGACAATAGATGCCGAGGTCATCCCATCAGCATCATAATCGCCATAGATCAAAATCTGCTCGTAATTCTCAATCGCTGAGCGAATGCGCTCCACTGCCCGCTCCATATCATGCAGGTCATAAGGGTCATGAAGCTGGTTTAAACTAGGCTCCAAAAATTCCTGTAAAGCTTCTTCAGTCTGCACACCTCTTTGGTAAAGAAGACTGGCAGCGGCGGGCTCTAACCCAGCTTTCTTAGCCTTTTTTAAAAATTTTTCGTCTGTAAAATTAGTGGCAAACTGCCAGTCGTATTTTGAGCTAATCATGATAAGTGAAACACTCTCTCCGTTCAATCTTGTCTGAATATTATAACATGAAAAGACTGGTTCAACCAGTCTCAAACTTCTTATCTTCGAGCAAGGTTCTCAGCCTCACTCATCTAGGTAAAGCCCCTTAGCAACGCTTTGCTCAATGACTTCTTGAGCCAATTCCCAAAGAGTTTCAGAGGTTTCTTGGATAAAGGATTTTTTCGCAATAACCTGCGACTTGGTCAGGCCATGAGGATTGCCATGGGGCTGGGCCACTTCCCAAGTGATTGAGCAGAGGAACCAGAGCGTCCAGCACTCGAGCATATTTAGCCTCTATGCTAATGCCGGTTTCAAATTCCTGCCAGAGCTCTAAAAAGGAATCCTGATGATCTGACGGCAGCTTGTTCAAACTGATTTTCAAGGAGTCCAGCTCTCTATCGTAAGAATCGCTCTTGCCCAGGTCGTCAAAGATAAAGGTATCGCCAGCATATATTTCGCCCAAATCATGAATCAATAACATAGACAAGACCTTTTCCAGATTGACTTCTTAGGGGATATATCTCAAAAGACTAGCGCCATGGGCGCTCCCTGCCAACTATGCTCCGCAGAATTCTCAAAATGATAGGCATCCAAGGTCCGATTGTTGCGATGAGTGACTTTCAGCTTTTCCAGCTCATTGGTAAAAGCCAGCTGCTGTTGTAGACGTTTAAACATAGGGAAAATTCCTTTATAATGTTTTTATTATTATATCACAATATCCTCAATAAGATTGTCAAGATTTGTCTGAAGTATAAAAATGACAGTTGAAATAATTAGTGATATACTAAGACAATAAAGGTTAATTAATTGCAAACTTTGAAAGGAATAATAATGACCTATCTTTTAAAAGTAGAAGATTTTGTTAATATAGAAGAAAATAAGAGTTCCTTCGTTATCAATGATATGGTTGCTATTTGCAAGCGAAATAATAATCCCAATCGAGACTATTTATTTGTTAATAAATATCAAGCTAAGCATTATCCTGTTAAAGCCCATAACACGCTGCAGCTATTTTACGAACTATATCAAGAAATAAAAAGGCAAATTCCTTCTGACAAGCGTATTTTGGTTGTTGGTTTTTCAGAGACGGCTACTGGGATCGCCCAGGCAATCATGCATATGGCCTTGGAAAATAAAGATCTGAAAACTGTCTTTTATTTACAGACTACTCGAGAAAGCATTAACACAGATATCCAAAATATCTCTTTCGAAGAAGAGCATTCACATGCAAGTACACAAAAATTATATTATCGCTCAGATATTCCTGACTACGATACTGTCTTGTTTATCGAAGATGAAATAACAACAGGAAATACAATTGTTAACTTTATTGAAAAATTTCAAAAAGTTAAAGACGGTATTTCTTTTGCAGCCGCTTCTATATTAAACTGGCAAAATACAAAGAATCGTAAGATTTTTCAAGAAAAAGAAATCAAAAGGATATACCTAGTCAGTGGACAAATGAGAGATAATACTCCTCTCATAGAACTGAAAGAAACAACACTGGAAAAACCAAGACTAACTTCAGACGTTCACTATCATTTATCTGACAACCTCAATCCTCGAACAGGTCTCACTAAAGAAGAGTTTTTAGTCTTCCAAGAAACTGCTCTAAATCGATTGACTTCGCAAGTCTCTCGGAAATCTAAAGAAGAAACAATAGCTGTCATTGGAACTGAGGAAAACATGTGGTTACCAATTAGGCTAGCCCAAGAACTTGATGCAGAGGTTCGCTCCACTACAAGAAGTCCTATTTCCCTCTCCAGTGAAGACAACTATCTTTTCCATAACGGCATAGCTTTGGCCAGTGCTTACGAAACGAATAGAATGACTTTCCTTTACGATATTGAACGTCATTATGACCAAATTATCATCGTCTATGAGGTTATGACTGATGAATTTCGAGCAGCTCTTCAAAATAAACTGCAGCCCTTTAGTAAGCAAACACTAATTTTTGTTAAACAATAAGAAAGGCTTTTATGAATTTAGTAAAAACTAGTTACCCTGAATCCGATGTAACCATCCTCTTACAAGATGTGCGTGGAAAGGTTCCTGTATTAGACACTGCTGAAAGAGAAAAATTAAATCAACAGGGCGTTCATTATTCCGAAATGCTACCTCTAGAATATGCCCCAACAGAGCGCTATATGAAAATCTATCAAGAAAGCCTCGCAACTCTTTCTTTTGAGACTGCTAACGCTATAGTAAGTCTTTCTGAAAAGATTTTTAAGAAAAAAGGAGAAAATCTTGTTTTAGTTTCCTTAGCAAGGGCAGGGACTCCTATAGGTATTCTAATAAAAAGGTACCTTCACTATAAATATCAGCTTGATGTTCCACATTATAGTATTTCTATCATTAGAGGTAAAGGGATTGACATAGCCGCCATGAATATTATAGCCAACAAGCACCATCCTAAAGATATTCAATTCGTGGATGGTTGGGTTGGAAAAGGAGCAATAAATACTGTCCTAGAAGAAGCCTGCCAGAGGTTAGCAGAGGAAAATAAACTCTTTTCCGAACTTGATCCTACTCTAGCTGTACTCAGTGATCCAGCTTCGGTAACACCGCTTTATGGTACTCGTCAGGACTTTTTAATTCCTAGCGCTTGCTTAAATGCTACTGTCAGCGGCCTCGTCAGCAGGACGGTCAAATTAAAAGAAATGAGTGACGACGAGCTTCACGGAGCCGTTTATTATGCAGAAAACGAAGCTTACGACCATTCATTGGAATTCTTAGATAAAGTGCAATCCTATTTTGACCAAGTTCAATTAGATTATTTTAATCCTTCACAAGAAGAGCTCAATGAGGATTTCAAAGGCTTGGACGAAGTTAAGAAAATCGCCCAATCCTACAACATTAGTGATATCAATAAAATAAAACCAGGAGTTGGTGAGACAACTAGAGTTCTGCTTAGGCGTCTTCCAGACAGGGTATTAATTCGAGAAAAGGCTAATCAAAAATACCTTAAACATATCCTTCAATTATGTGAAGAAAAGCAGATCCCAATCGAATATGTCAACTTACAGAAATATAATGTTTGTGGCATTATAAAGGAAGTCGCTGATTTATAGTTTATCTCTTGACAAAGACCATTTTATAAATATACAATGGTATCTATAAAGCAGGGGAGAGCAGACTTTAATAAGCTATCTCCAGTGATTTAGGAGGTACAAAGCAAACCATCTGCACTCTTCGTTTAACTTTTATACAAAGAAGACAAAAGATGTGACATTATAATCGTAGAAAGCAGGTATATTTCATGTCGACCAGTCTGCAAAATCTGCCCTTTGAACTTTGGCGTTCAATCACAGAACGAAAAGGAATACTAGCCACTTTCGCTCCTGTTTTTACACGATATATCGGGGTTGAAAATCAAAGTAAATATGATAGTGTATTAAAAACTATTTTGGTAAAAGCTCAAGAGGATTCAACTCACACTATTTACTTTGACGGCCAAATCCCAATGGATGCAGATTTTGATTTCATTAACAGCATAAAAAACGAGCTTGCTTCAATGGAAGTTAGTCAAATAGCCAGTCAGGATATTACACTCTTTGAAGATGCAGAGCTCAATCACCAATTTCTGATTTCTCTTGAATATATAACAAACCTTGCTATCCGTCAAGAAAATTTCCTGAATAACAGCGTGAGAAATAATTTTATATGCAAAATGCTACTCTATGCATACTTACATATTTTTTTAGCTTATCCTATCAAGATAGAGATTACCTTACAAACAAGTGCATCTACTATGGTAGTATTTCAAGACACGATATATATTTCTTGCTGTTACTAAATCGCTTTTGGATTTGATGTCATTTATATCAATCCACTAAAAAGATGATGAAAAATTTTTGCTCAAGTTGACTCTGATCAAATCAGTACTGTCCATAAAAAAACACTCAAATCCTGCCTATCCAAAGTTGGACAGAAAGAGCTAAAAATGGACAAATTATAGAGGAAAAATCGTTCAATTACACTGGATATAGAAACACAAATTGAAGAACAGTTATTTACAAATTCTGGCATTTATAGGCCTTGGCAGTTCCGAAATGGAACGACAAGCCCCATTTTCTTCAATTCAACTTTAATTGATGTAGAACAAAATTGGAACGCACCCGCAAAAGTTCGGAACGGATTTAAGACCGTTGAGAAAACAGTCTATGTCCCACATTTCTTTTTTGAAATAGAGGGAGAATATAATCCAATTGACAAGTATGCCCATTTGGTCAATATCTGCTCTTCGTCTGATAATACGCTCGTTTTAACATCCAATGGTGATGAACTGATTACTCACGAAATTAATGATTCCGACAAGTATCAGCTTATGTTTTGTCAACTCAGTAATGGAAGTTTTGATATTGAGGAGATTATGAAGCTCCCATTCTATCGCTATGCTCCTTATAACGATGAAACAGAAAAATTCCTTCTCAATAAGATTAACGAAACCATTGCTGATACTCGACTATTCAAACAACCATTGACAGTATCCAAAGAAGAAATATTAAACTTTGCATTGTTGATTCTACAGTTGGATAAAAGAGTAATTCGACTCATAGATAGCTTTGATTTTACTGGCTTTATACCCAAGATTGTATTTTTCTTGGAAGGCGAAACTCAGTTATCAAAAAATACTTGCTATGTCCTTGCCTATCTTGGAAAAATTGGTTTTGACATCATCATTTTTTCACCTGCCGGCTTATCTGATCTGAACTCTTATATTAATGCAGAGTACTTTAACACTATCAGGTTAGATGTTATAAACTATGAGCAAAGTTTTCAAGCTATTCAACGAAAGCAGAAAAAACAAAATTTCTTCAGTAAACTTTTTAATTAAAGAAAGGAAAACAATATGCCTATCAACACAGGAAGTTTTGATTCGACTCCCCAAGAGATTGAATCAACTGAACTTGAACTTGCTAAACCAGAAGTCCTAGCTGACAATTTAGCTTACAAGCAGAAGCTGAGATCACTGCCTGAGGTTCAGAACCTCACCAATGAGATTGATATTACTAATGTCAACTCAATTATGGCTTTCGGTCAAAAACCGAGTGAAGGGATTTCTCAAATATCTGATGCTCTACTATCTTCTATGCGGAGAGTAGATGCAGAGGAAGCTTCTCGAATGCTCGTCCAACTCACTAAAATCATGGATAAATTCGATATTAAAGAAATTGAAAATCCAGAAAAAGCATCTGCTCTGCAAAAATTATTTGGTAAAATAAGGAATAATATTGATAAACTTTTTGCTAAATATGAAGATATGGGTAAAGAAGTTGATCAGATTTATACCATATTGAAGCAATATGAAGTTCAGATTCACCAAACCCAAGAAAATTTGGAAAAACAATATAAAACGAATGTGGCCTACTATGAAGAATTAGAAAAATATATTGTTGCTGGCGAGATCGCTCAAGAAGAAATTGAAGCGTACAGTAAGCAGGTCTTAGCTCGCACGGATATGACAGAACAAGAAAAACAAACTCAACAGCAAAAACTGAGCATGATTAAAGATATGCTCGCTCAACGAACTTATGACTTGCAAATTGCTGAAAACGTGGCCATGCAAACCTGTCCTATGATTCAGACCATGCAAATGTCTAACTTTAATCTGATGCGGAAAATCAATTCTTCCTTTATTATCACATTGCCAATCTTCAAGCAATGTTTGGTTCAAGCTATTCAATTAAAAAGACAGGAAATTCAAGCTAAGTCTATCAAACAATTGGATGAAAAAACAAATGAACTTCTAATTCGTAATGCACAAAATACTGCTAATCAATCTGTTAATATTGCTCGTATGGCTGGTGGAAGCTCTATTCAAATGGAGACTCTTCGTACAACTTATGAGACAATCAAAAAAGGAATTGAAGAAACCAAGCAGATCAATAATCAAATTGCTGAAAAGCGAAAAAGTGATTCTATTGAGTTAGAACATATGAAATCTGACATGGCTGAAAAAGGTTTTATAAGCGGTCATTGATATCACTTAAGATATGGTAGCAATAACTCTTACTTGGCTTCCCTTAAGCTAAAGAGTTTTAAAAATATTATGATTCAGAAAGGAATATCTATATGGATTTCACTCATTTAAACTCTGGCAGCTCTGCTGCTCCTCTTAACCTCTCTAAAGGGAGCGTTTTAGATTTAACAAGCAGGCTCCTGCATTAAAAAATTGTATTCTAGGTGGCGGATGGGATATGGCTGTTGCTGGACCCACTGCTGACCTTGACTTAGCTGCCTTCTTAGTTGAAGAAAACGGCCGCGTTGCACAAGTACCAAATGATGTTATTTTCTTCAATAATATGTCTGCAGCTGGAATTCGTCTTGAAGGTGATAACCGTACTGGAGAAGGCGAAGGCGACGATGAACGAATCCAAATTAATCTTGATGCAATTGAACCTCGAATTAAGAAAATTGTCTTCTTCATTACTATTTTTGATGCAGTCACTAAACGTCAGACTTTTGGCATGATTAAAAATGCTTTCGTCCGCCTCCTAGATGCTGATAATAACGAACAGGAAATCTGCCGCTATGAATTGAGTGACAGTTATTCTGCTGATACTTCTGTAACAGCTTGTTCTCTTAGTCGGACAGCTAATGGCTGGGCCTTTGAAGCAATCGGTGAGGGAGCTATTGCTGACCTCAACCAACTCTTGTCTCGCTATATGTAATTAAGAAAATAGAAAGGAAAATATTATGGGACTTTTTGGTAAATTATTTGGTGGAGATGAGCAACAAACTCAAGCTCCTGCTGCTAACACACCTATTCAAACAGTTAGTACGGAAGGGCGTGAAGTTACACTCGATTTAAATAAAGGAGGCATGCTTAACCTCGCAAAGAATGACTTCCTTAATCTTTCTAAAACGGATTTCTCTTTAGAAAATATCCGAGTATCAGCAGGATGGGATGTTAAGACAAGTTTCTTTGGCTCCGACTTCGACCTTGATCTTTGCGCCTTCCTTCTTGATGCTTCTGGTCATTTGACCCGTTCAGTTAATGGTCTTGTCTATTTCGGTAAAAAGAAATCTCAAGGTATTCAGTTAGATCATGATAACCTTACTGGTGCTGGTGACGGTGATGATGAAAACATGTTTGTGAATTTCAATAATATTCATCCAGACGTGGCTCAAATCGTTGTAGCAGTTGTTATCTATTCTGGTAAAAATCGCAAACAATATTTTAGCCAAGTAAAGAATGCCTACGTTCGTTTAGTTGATCAGGCACAACGTCCTGAAAAAGAAATCGCTCGCTTCAATTTATCAGAAGATGGTGGTAAAGCGACGGCCGTTAAATTTGCTGAACTTACACGCACTGTCAATGGTTGGACTTTCAAAGCAGTTGGAGAATACCTAAACGCTTCAATCCAAGACATTGAAAAATCTTACCGTTAATCAGAAAGGAATCTCTCATGGCTATTAATTTCACCTCACTTGGCGGACCTGCCAATCCTACTCCAACACCCACTGAAGTTGCTCCTGCAACGGGAGGTGTATCTCTTGATTTAGAAAAAAATACTATCCTAAATTTAGCGAAAGCTGCTCCGGGCCTTACAAAAGTTGACTTGTGCGCTGGTTGGGACGTATCTGCCGGTGGTGCAGATTTTGATCTTGATATTTCTGCATTCCTATTAAATGAAGCAGGTAAAATTACTTCTGCTAGTGATGTCATTTTTTATAATAACAAAACTGCCCCTGGGATTTACTTAAATGGTGATAACCGTACTGGTGCAGGAGATGGTGATGATGAAGTTATCAGTTTGGATTTAGCTACTCTCTCACCAAGTATCCATAAAATCATTTGTGCTATTACCATCGATCAGGCTATCGCCCGCCGCCAAACTTTCGGAATGGTTAATAATTCCTATGTTCGCTTAGTTAATGTCGAGAACAATTCTGAACTTTGTAAATTCCAGCTGAAAGATGATTATTCGACCGATACAGCTGTTGTCTTTGCAGAACTCGTAAGAGATGGTTCAACTTGGGCTTTCCACACCATCGGTGAAGGAAAACAGGCTGATTTAAATGGTATAGCTGCACTCTTTAGCTAAAGACAAACAGTAGCCATATCAAGTTTTATTGACATGCGAAAAAGAGACTGAACACTATTGTCTCAGCCTCTTTATTTTTAGAAAGGACAAATAAACCAAATGAATAACTTTAAAGGGCTAAGCTCAGCTGAGGTTGCAGCAAGTAAATCAGCTCATGGTGACAATAAACTTTCCAGTAAAGAAGCCAATTCACTTCTCTCCATTTTTATTGAATCATTTAAAGACCAGTGGATTTTGATTCTACTTGCAGCCTTAGGTCTCAAAATTATTTTCAATTTTATCAGTATGATTTTTCCAGGTATTGGCGAGGCAAATTGGTACGAAGCAATTTCCTTAATTTTCGCCATTCTCCTGTCAACAGGATTTTCTGCCATCTCACAATATCAAAATGAGCAAAAGTTCAATACATTACAAGAAGAAGCTAGCAAAACTAATGCTAAAGTCTATCGTGACAGTAAACTTAAAGAAATTTTAGTAGATGATATTGTCAAAGGAGACCAAATTCTACTTCAAACTGGTGATAAAATTCCTGTTGATGGTATTATTCTTTCTGGGGAATTAAAGGTAAATCAAGCTGTCTTGAATGGAGAAAGTGAAGACGCTACAAAAATTGCTTTGGGTGATCATGTAGAACCAGATAGTCAGGACCTCTTTACAGAATTAAAAATTTTCCGTGGAACTGTCGTAACATCTGGTGAAGCTGTTATGGAAGCAACTGATATTGGTGACCATACTGTTCTTGGAAGCATCAATACCTCTCTCCAAGAGGATGGAAAAGATTCTCCATCAAAAGAGAAATTGAATAAACTAGCAGAAAATATTGGTGTTCTTGGATACAGTGCTGGTGCTGCTTACTCTGTCATCAATCTTATTCTTGGTTTACTCGCTTTAAATGCCGCAAATAATTTAAATCTCTCATCTATTTTCTTATTAGTTATTGAAACAATCCTCTTTGCAGTAACTATCATTATCATGGCTGTTCCAGAAGGATTGCCAATGATGCTGGCTCTTGTATCTTCTATGAACTCAGGCCGCTTGTTAGCTCAGAATATTCTAGTTCGTCATCCTGATACTATTGAAACAGCTGGTTATATGAATATCCTTTTCAGCGATAAAACTGGAACAATTACAGAGGGGAAACTATCTGTTGTTGATTTCTTCCTTGGCGATGGAACTCTTTATGAGACAACCGATGAGAGTTCTGCTGCTGATTTCTCTAGTATGTCTGAAAAGTTACTCAAGCAAGTTATTCATGGTATTGGTTTGAATAATGACGCTAATGTTGCAGACGGTATAGCTGTCGGAAGTAACGCAACTGACCGTGCGCTTTTAGATTTCCTAATCAACCGTAATCTCTTAGATTTCGATACAAACACTATTGCTGAAAAAGAACAGTTTAATTCTGCTAAAAAATATGCTAGTGTTACAACTAAGTCAGGCGAAATTTACATCAAAGGAGCACCAGAATTTATTTTAGACGATTGTCATTTCTATCTTGATAAAGACGGAAATAAGACCGCTTTTACTGCAGCTGATAAAGATAAATTCTCTGCTATCTCTTTGGAACAGGCTAATCGTTCTATGCGCCTTCTCGCTATCCTTAAGAAAGAGGGAGCAGACAAAATCTTGATTTCTGTTGTATGTATTCGAGACAATGTACGAGATTCCATTAAACAGACTGTTGAAACAATGAATAAGGCTGGAGTTCAAGTAGTTATGGTTACAGGGGATCGTAAAGAAACAGCTGTCGCTATTGCTAAAGAAGCCGGAATTGTTACCAGTGATACAGACTTAGTCCTAACCCATGATGAGCTAGAGAACCTCTCTGACGAAGAATTAAAAGCGCAACTCCCTAATATGAAAGTTGTAAGTCGTGCCTTACCAATGGATAAGAAGCGCTTAATTGAAGCAGCACAAGATCTTGATATGGTTTGTGGTATGACCGGTGATGGTGTCAATGACTCTCCTGCTCTTAAAGCTGCTGATGTTGGTTTCTCTATGGGGGATGGAACTGAGGTTGCCCGTGAAGCTTCTGATATAGTTATTTAAACAATAGTTTGACTTCTATAGAAAAAGCTGTACTTTACGGTCGGACAATGAGCAAATCAGTTGGCAAATTCATTATTTTCCAGCTGACAGTTAACGTAACTACTATTGCTATGTCTCTTCTCTCTCCTCTTTTTGGTCTGAAAGAACCATTTACAATTATTCAAATTCTTTGGATTAACCTCATCATGGATACTCTAGCTGCTCTGGCATTTGGTGAAGAACCTACCTTAAAACGGTATATGAATGAAAAGCCAGTAGCTAAAAAAGCTAATATTCTGACAAAATATATGAAGTCTGCTATTGGAGTTGCTAGTATCTTCATTACTCTTGTCTGTCTAGCTATTCTTAAAAATGTAGCTGGTATTCAAGATTTCATCACTAATGGAACTGGAAACTTTGAAATGGTGACTACCTTCACCTTTACTGTGTTTATCTATGCGATTATCTTCAATTCCCTCAATACTCGCAGTACTGGTCTTAATGTTTTTGAACATATTTCGGAAAACAAAAAATTCTCAATTGTCATGATTTCCATTGCTATTGTTCAATCTTTAATCATTCAGTTTGGTGGACAGGTCTTTAACACTGTTCCTATGGATATTGAACACTATATTGTAGCTCTTGCGATTGCTGTTCTGATTATCCCAATAGACTTCATTCGAAAAGCTCTTACAAAATAAATGTTAGTTATAGAAAGGCTGAAACACTAGTGTTTCAGCCTTTACTTATCACTCTTTTAGTGAAGTGACTATGAATGCTTCATGAACAGGGAAAATTTATACATGACAATAATCTACTTGATTCTTTATAAATGCTTCCAAGACTAGACTTATCGGCTCTTTTATAGTAAGATTGGTATAGTTTGATGAATTACACACTTTGATAACTAAAATTTATTCTCTTAAGTCATTTAAGTTTGACCAAAAATTTAAGATAATCAATCTAACTTTAATAAGCTTTTAAATATAACTACTTGAAATTAAAAAAGAAATTTTTGTTTTCTATTAAAATTTTACACCTATCAGTCCCAAAAAAGAGAGGAATATTATGCTTTTTGCTACTGATTTAGATCGAACCATCATTTATTCTAATAAGTTTGTTGAAAATTATCAGACTGTGTCTTGTGTAGAACATCTAGCCGGACGTGAAATCTCCTATATGAGTCATAAAGCATTGGAATTACTGGCTCAAGTCAAAACTCGCTGTGATATCCACTTGGTTCCAATTACAACTCGCTCGCTAGCGCAGTTCTCACGCATTATCCCCCTTCAAGACTGCCCTTATGCTGTTGTTGCTAATGGTGGAATCATTCTACATAAAGGTCAACCTTTAAAAGTCTGGCAGGAACACATCGAAAGAACTAGACAAATACAAGCTTTAGATTATCCTAAAATCTTAGAAATTTTAACTAAATATCAAAAATACTTAACTAGAACTCCGTCTTTGGTTGACAATTTATTCTTTTTTACTAAAGTTACCGAAGATCAGGATATTGTTCAAGAGTTTATCTTGCCAAATCTTGAAAAAGATTTAAAAAATTTAGAATGGACTTTCACTCTTCAGGGGCTTAAACTTTACATCATCCCTAAAGAAATTTCTAAAGAAAACGCTCTTTCTTTTTTAAAAGACTATCTCAAAGAAGAATTTCTAATTACTTCGGGTGACGGAAAATTAGATGCTGGCTTCTTATCTTTAGGTGATATAAAAATGATACCAAAGAACAGTGAAGTTTACCAGCTTATCGATAATAAAGATGGCTATATGATTGTTAATCAAGGAATAGAAGGCGCTGAGGATATTCTTTCAGTAGTCCTCGAACAAAAAACTTAAAAGTGTTGAATGGAAGATTTGAATGAAATTTACTTATGATTCTATACCCCTATTTAAAGAAGGATGCCAATTTAATCAAAATTCCCCAAAAGATTTATTGCAATATGCAATAGCTGGACTTCTTTATATGCCCGCTCATCGAACTCAGATAGTTGATGAAATCATTGCTGGCCTCCATCCTTGTTGTAGCTCAATCTGTCTAGATCTAGAAGATTCTATTGGAGATGGAACTGTTCATCAAGCTGAATTACAACTCTTTAAGACTTTAGACAAACTGAATCAAGCCTTGGAAACTGGCCAGCTAGATTTTGATTCTCTCCCTTTAATTTTTATCCGAGTCCGTTCTTCCCAACAATTTAATCAAATGCTCGAACATTCTTCTCCTGATATCTTTAAACTAGTTTCTGGATTTAATTTTCCTAAATTTGATTCTACTACTGCTCCTGCCTACCTTCAAGTTTTCGACAATTTTAGCAAAAGAACAAATCATACATTTTACATAATGCCAATTCTTGAAAGCAAGAGCATCATGAAAAAGAATACCAGAATGGAAGAACTTCTTTTTATATCAGAGTTATTAAAACCCTATAAAGAGCAAGTTTTAAATATCCGTGTGGGTGCAACTGATTTTAGTAATATTTTCGGTATTCGTCGTAATGTCCACCAGACTATCTACGATGTTAAACTTATTGCTGACTGTTTAACAGATATCTTAAATATTTTTTCCGCAGATTATATCTGTTCAGGACCAGTATGGGAATACTTTAATAGCCAATTTCAAGACGGGAATTGGGCTCATGGATTGAAAAAAGAGCTAGAGTTAGACAAACTTAATGGATTCATTGGAAAAACTTGCATCCATCCTTCTCAGCTAAGCCTTATTGCTGAGAATAACATTGTTAGTTTAGAAGACTACCAAGATGCTCTGACCATTCTTAATACAAATCAGCAGCAAATTGGTGTAATAAAAGGATATAAAGAAAACCGGATGAATGAAGTGAAGCCGCATAGCAAATGGGCAAAGAAAATTATCCAGTTAGCAGCAGTCTATGGCATAGCTGAAGGAGATAATACAAAGGATAATTCACTGAAATCGTAGAAGGACATACAAAAGTGTTCTGCCTAACTTTTTATTTGACTAGAATTGTCAAAGTAAGTGCACAATTTTGCCGTAAAATACTTCATAAGGTGTTTTCCAGTTGAGACACTTTCGCTGTCTATTATTAAGTTTATCCTCCCACAGCTGAATGGTGTGCTCGTCAATGAATGTTAAATCGCTCCCTTTGGGAAAATATTCTCGTAGTAATCCATTGGTATTCTCATTGGTTCCTCGTTGCCAAGGCGCATGAGGGTCTGGAAAATAGACCCCTACCTTTAATTGATTGGTCAAGTCTTGATGATTCGTGAATTCTTTTCCTCTATCTGGAATGACGGTTTCTTTCGGCAAAGGCTCCAACATTTGTACCATAGCCTCTATGACAAGTTTGCTTTTCTTGACCGCTACCTTCTTGATTTTAAGAAAACGAGAATAGCGATCGGTTAGAGTCACTAAACAAGCTTTTCCAGTTTTCCCTGCAACCGTGTCTGCTTCCCAATCACCGATCCTAGTTCGCTTGTTTGCTTCTTCGGGTCTTTCATGAATGGTATGAGAAATAAGAATTTTCTCTCTATTTTCAACATGACCTTTCGTATGACGTGTTTTCCCACGATGACGGAGTTTGCGAATCACGCCACGAGCACCATGTGAAAGCTTGTTGTCAAAGTGACCGCGATAGATGGCTCTGTAAATCGTTTGATAACTAATAACAGCTTTCCCATATTCTAGGCACAAACGGCCTTCTATTTCTTCAGGAGACCATTGGCAATCGAGAAAAAGGTGCTTGACGGTATTGCTTAAATGATGATCTATTTCAAGCTTTCTCTTTCGTCCACAATGTGATTTTGCAAGTTTATAAGATGCTTGTGCTTTGTTGGGAGAATAGATATTTTCTTTCGTATGACGTTTCTACTCCCGACTAATACTGGAAGGATGACGATGGAGCAACTTAGCAATTTGAGAAAAATTTAGGCTTTGCATACGGTAAATGAGAATACTTTTGCTCTTATCTATGCTAAAATGATGATAGCTCATAAGATTTCCTTTCGTAACTAGTTCGTTCAATTCTATTTTACTAGAAAATCTTATGAGTTTTTATTGTGCACTTATATTGTATATTCAAGATATAAAGAAATAGTAACTATTCATCTTAAACATGCCAAATTCTTTAGCGATAAATTTAACCCTTCCTTCGCCAGCGGATCACTAATTCTGAAGTCAGATGAGTCAGGATAATCGTCAGAAGGAAGACCCAACGGCCCTTTTCCCACTTGGGCAGATGCTGGAAATTAAGAAGAAAAAAAGATAACTCAATGAAGATGGGATGAAGGAAGAAATAAAAGATACTTAGGTCTTTTAAATGTCTCCAGTTTTTTTCTTGCTTCCATCTAGTTTTTAACAGCCAATTGAATAAGAAAAAACTAAACGGAATAAGAGCAAAGAAAAAGTTTTTATCTAATCCCTGCCTGAAGTAAATCAGCACTCCTTCTGCTACTAGCAAAAGACTTGATAGCAGAAGTAAAAGCCTGCATTTTTTGTGTAATAACTCTATATGTCTATAATCAGCTAGAAAGTAGCCTAAATAGATAAAAATAGGCGTATAGAAGAGACCATTTCTGCTAGTAAAAAAGAGCTTAGCATAAGCATCATACCAGTCTGTTAGAAGACTAGGAGCCAGATAGGCGTGATAAGTCTCAATAGCACCTAAGGCATATAGAACCAGTAAAAGGACAAATGTTTTCTTAGGGCCTAATTTCTTATATAAAAAATGGACCAACAGTAAGCCTAATAGAAAGGCTGGAATGTACCAAAGTTGATAACATAAGCCGATATACAAAAGCCCAGCCAATAAGGCTAATGGAGCGTAATGTTTTTGAACTGGCAAGGTCCAAAAATATGCCAAAGCATAAGGAACATAAACCCCGCTCCACAAAAGATACTGCTTCAAAATACGTTTAACGTACAGCTTCATATCCTGCTTCTTAGCCAAGCTGGATTTTAGCATAAAAGCTGATGAAATCAGGAAAAAAGGCACTGCCATACGACCAAACATGCTTTTCTGAGTAAAATGTAAAACTTCATTTTCAAAAAGTCGCTGACAATGCACCAAGATTACCAAAATTGAAGCTAGGTACTGAAACAAACTAAGCATAGCGTAGTTGACCGGCTGCTCAGGCTCTCTGACATTTCTTTCTGCCATAAATATTCTCCCTAGGAAGATTGCTTAGCGGATAGATTTAGTGCTTGCTCAACCAAAGATGCTGAAAGGCAGCGATGTCCCGGTAAGGAGATTGGTTGCAGACTGCTAGCTCCATTTCAAGCATCTTTTCAGCCCAGTCAGGGGCAGTTTTATATTCATTGGCCTGTAAGCCGTAAAAAATCCGTACTCCTTGATAATCCTCAACTTCTAACGGAAGACCTGAAATCACTTTCTGAACCTGATAGACCTTAGCAGCTCCCATGCTGTGGGTTTGATATGCCTCACCCGCCAAAAGCTGCTGGGCCTTTTCTGGGTCATTTTCAAAAACCACCGTATGCATAATGCGCCCAACCTCGTGATGCTTGACCAGAGAAATTTTGCCGTCCTTTTTTAAGAGACGGGAAAATTCTGTCAAATAGAGAGCAGGCTCAGACACATACTCTAAAACATTATGACAGATGATGGCATCAAAAGACTGGTCTGGCAATGTTTGCAGAAGCTCCAAGCTGCCTTGCAATTGCTCATAATAAAAGTCCTGCTTGCGCTCGGCAATCATTTCTGAGTTCGGCTCGATGGCGGTCACTTGGTTCTTTTCCGCTAGAAAATCAGCCACAATCCCAAAACCACTACCAAAATCCAAGATTTTCTGTCCCTTAAGTGACTCAAGAAAAGCAAAAATAATATCATACTGAAGTTTGCCCCAAGGTGCCTGCAGATGAGCCTTGTAGGCTTGTAGATTAGCTGTCATAAAACCTCACTTATAGTTAAACATACTGGCCGCCATCTTGTCGGCCATTCTTGGAAAAAGTGTATAAAGCTTGTGGGCTAGATTGAGAATACCAGGCAGGTTGATTTCCCGCTTCTTTTTACCAAAGGAACTGACAATTTTGCCTGCTACAAAGTCTGGCTCAAGCATATATTTGTCCACTGCTTTCACATAGGAACCGTCAGGATCTGCCTGATCGAAAAAGGCTGTTTTGATAGGACCGGGATTAACCGTCGTGACATAGACCCCGAAAGGCAGAAGCTCTAAACGCAGGGCATTGGAAAAGCCGATCGCTGCAAACTTGGTCGCTGAGTATAGACTGGACTTGCTACTTGCAATGAGGCCGGCCATACTAACGATATTGACAATATGTCCTTGACCTGCCTGCTTCATGCGAGTCCCGAAGATACGGGACAGGTTCATCAGGGCAAAGGTATTGACTTCAAACATGGCCTCGATATTACTGGAGCTGATTTTGTCAAATTCTTCAAAAATCCCATAACCAGCGTTATTGACTAGAACATCAACATGGCCGTATTGTCTGTCAATTCGCTCAGCAAAGCTTCCAAAGCTGAGCTGTCTGTGATATCCAGCTCCACTAGGTCAAGATTTTCCCTTTCTCCATATAGTTTTTCCAGCTTAGCCTTGCTCCGTCCGACCAAAATCAGTCGGTCATGGGGCAATAGCTTAACCATTTCCTGAGCCAGCCCACCGCTAGCTCCTGTAATAATAATGGTACGCATTGTTCTGCCTTTCGTGTTGTTAATTTAATGAAATCTTTTTCCACCTAAATAGTCAGCATAAGCTTGATCAATGACCGGAGCAAAAAGATGATAATCCTCCCAGCTACCTAAAAATTCCAAAGGTAGGTCGTACAAGTCATTGACTACAAATTCGGAATAATCCTTCATGTACTGATGTTCATAATAGTCGTTCACAAAAGCCTGAAAATCCTTTTTGATATCCATTGTTCCTAATTTTCCGTCACACCAGTCTAGAACGTAATCCACACCCAAAGTTTGCTCGTCTTTGACACTCTGGAGTGATGTTTCTTCATCAGGACTCATCATTTCCTTTGCATCATGCTGGATGAGCCAAGTCACGAAGAAGCCAATATGATTCGCAGCCCAACGATGAACCTCTCGGTAATCATCTTTTGTTAATTCTCCATTTTGTAATTGATAGCTGTAAAGATAGTTGGTTAATGCATCCTCAAAATACCAATCAGCTTTATCTAATAGACGATTTTCAACTGCCATCCTATTTTCCTCTCAACGAAACTGTCCGAGACTGTAAAATTATAACTCAACCTCTTCCAAGTCCTTGACCACATGGACATTCTCAAAGACGGTACTGGCATCGCGCCGCATTTGGCTAATGTCTTTCGATAAGAATCGCGCGCTGACATGATTGAGCAGGAGGCGTTTGACACCAGCTTCCTTAGCCACTTCGGCAGCTTGCATATTGGTCGAATGACCATGCTTGCGGGCCATCTTTTCATCTCCCTTGCCATAGGTCGCTTCATGAACCAGCACATCTGCCGCCACAGCCAAGCGAACGCTTGTAGCAGTCTTCCGAGTATCACCCAGAATAGCAATGGTCTTGCCTGGACGAGGAGCTGAGATATAGTCTGCTGCAATAATTTTGGTCCCATCTTCTAGGACGATATCCTGACCGTTCTTGACCTTGCCAAAGAGGGGTCCAAAGGGAACACCCGCTGCTCGTAGCTTGTCTGCATCCAGCGTTCCTTCCAAATCTTTCTGCATCACCCGATAACCCACGCAGAAAATCGTGTGGTCTAGCTTATCCGCATAGACAGTAAACTTGTCTGTCTCCAGAATCTTACCCAGACTGTTTTCATCAAACTCATGAAAATCAATCCGATAAGGCAGGCGAGAACCAGACACGCGCAAGCTTGTCATCACAAGCTTTTGATACCGACTGGCCCATAAATTTCCAAATCCGTCTGCTCTTCATTGGCCTGAAAAGCTCGGCTAGAGAGAAAACCTGGCAAACCAAAAATGTGGTCGCCGTGTAGATGCGTGATGAAAATCTTTGAAATCTTACGAGGTTTGATGGTCGTTTCCAAGATTCGATTCTGGGTGCCCTCGCCGCAGTCAAACATCCAGACTTCATTGATTTCCTCCAAAAGCTTGAGGACAAGACTGGACACATTACGAGCCTTGGACGGCTGACCGGCTCCGGTTCCTAAAAATTGTAATTGCATATTTTTCTTTCTAAATGATATAAATCATGGCAGAGCGATTCTGCGAGTGATAGTATTTTTTGCCAGCATAGGACTGGGCCAGCTGACTGACTTCATCTTGATTGTAGCCCAAAAGTCTTTGGCTGCCATCCGCCAGCTGCTGCCAGTCGGTCAAAGCAGTCAGCGCTTGACTGTCCACGACTTGAGACTCAGCTTTGAGAGGTACCATTTTTATTCTCTCATCTTCTTCGTAGACCAAGTACTGTGGAAAGACTTGGGCGATTTCAAAGAGCAGGTCAGCTGTTACTGGCTCTGGGTTTTCAGGGAAGACCAAGCCAACTTCCTCGCTCTCATAGCAAAATCCATAGGACTTGCCAGAAAGATTGAGGCGGACAAAAGGTTTGCTTTCTACAAAGCTGGGCTCCGGATTCCACAAGTCCAGCGCTTGCGTAATTTCTAGAAAATAAGCTGTCGCGGCTTCCGGACTTTTCTTTTGATAAAGCTCAGCAAAGTAAGCATTGATAACGCTGGGTGGCGGTGTGATGAAGCTAAGCTTCTGCTCTTCTGTCAGACCAGCCAATACTTGCTCTAAGTAGACCCTGTCTAAACTAGTGAAACCGCCGTATTTGAGGGCTAAGTCAATATAATCAGTCATAAAATTCTTCCAGTTTCCATTTATTTTTCTCGGCAATCCAGCCTGAAATAGCTTCGATATCGTCTATGTATTCTCGATTCCCGATAATTGCGACTTTCTCTAAATCATGAATCTTGTAGGCCTTAGCCGGCGCTACTTTGATGGTAAAAGGCAGGAAAATCTCTTTCATCCGCTCCAGTAGGACTTGCTGCAAAAGAGCTCTGCTATTGTCCGCCTTAGCCGAAATCAAAGAATAAGGAGTCAAGGTCGGGGTGAAATCCTCCGCCTTATCCGCTTTGTTATAGAGAGTCAGCCGAGGAATATCCAGCATATCCAGCTCTTTCATGATGTCGAAGACAGTCTTTTCATGCTCCTCATGATGAGGGTCGCTGGCGTCAATAACATGGACCAGCAAATCGACATTTTTACTCTCTTCCAGTGTGGATTTAAAGCTTGACACCAGCTCTGTCGGCAATCCTGAATGAAGCCAACCGTGTCCGTCAGAGTGACATTGAGCTGGCCACTGAGATTGATGTTCTTGGTCGTGGCATCCAGCGTCGCAAAGAGTTCGTCCGCCTCATACTGGCTCTTGCTGGTCAAGCAGTTCATGATCGTAGACTTGCCAGCATTGGTATAGCCGATGAGGCCGATTTTGAAAATGCTGGATTCCAACCTCTTTTCACGAACGGTTGCCCGATTTTTCTCCACTGCCTTGAGCTGGCGCTCAATATCATGAATCTGATTTCGGACACTGCGTCGATTCAGCTCCAGCTGGCTTTCACCAGGGCCGCGAGAGCCAATTCCACCAGCCTGACGGCTAAGCATAATCCCCTGCCCAACCAAGCGAGGAAGCAGGTACTTGAGCTGGGCCAGATGCACCTGAAGTTTTCCCTCATGACTCCTAGCTCTCATAGCAAAAATATCCAAAATCAGCTGCATACGGTCAATGACCTTGACCCCCAAGCTTTCCTCTAGATTGACATTTTGGCGAGGTGTCAGACGGTTATTAACAATGACGGTCGAAATCTCCTCGGCATCAACCAGCTGCCGGATCTCTTCTAACTTGCCAGAACCGACAAAGGTCTTGCTGTCATACTTTTCCCGCTTCTGGCTATAGGAGCCAACTACCTCAGCCCCTGCAGTCTTAGCCAGACTTTGCAGCTCCTCCATGGATAGGTCAAAATTTTCCGTGTCTGCTAGTTCCACACCGACCAAAAAGACACGCTCTACTTTTTTCTCTGTTTCTATCATTTCATATCCTTACTAAGACTTGGTCAGCCAGTTATTTGTCCAAAAAATTCTTGATGTCTTCCATAACCTGCTCTTTGTAGTCTGGATTTCCCACCTGATAAAAGGTCACGGACATCCGGTTGCGAAACCAAGTCAGCTGGCGCTTGGCGAAACGGCGGGTATTCTGCTTGAGCTTGTCCACGGCCTCCTCTAGGCTCATCTGACTTTCAAAGTAGGGGAAAAGTTCCTTGTAGCCAATACCCTTGCTGGCTTGACTGGTCGGAGCTTTCTCAAACAGCCAGCGAGCTTCTTCTAAAAGTCCGGCTTCTAGCATCAGATCTACTCGCTGATTGATTCGCTCATAAAGTTTTTCTCGTTCATCATCTAGGCAAATCAGTAGGGCTTCATAGTCTGGTTGATTGTTTTCTAACGAACCTCCCAGATGGGCAATTTCCAGTGCTCTCATAGCCCTGCGTCGATTTATCTGGGGAATCTCGATACCCAGCTCTGCTATTTTCCCAAACAAAGCCTCATCTGACCAAGTATCCAGCTGCGCCCGATAGGCCAGAATCTCCTCGTGCGAAACAGAGCCGCCCAGATGATAGCCTTCGAGCAAGCTCTGGATATAGAGCCCTGTGCCACCGCAAATGATGGGAAGCTGTCCTTGGGCCTCAATCTCACGAATAGCCTGAGCCGCCTCAGTCACAAAATCATAGGCCGAGTAGCTTTCTCCAACCTCCCGCACATCCAGCAGATGATGGGGAATGCCCTCCTGCTCCTCCGGACGAATCTTAGCCGTGCCAATATCCAAGCCACGATAAACCTGCTGGCTATCACCGCTGATAATTTGGCTATTGAAGCGCTTGGCTACCTCGATACTCAGAGCCGTTTTTCCGACCGCCGTCGGCCCCACTATCACAATTATTTTGGTTTTCATCTTTTTTCCTTGAAAAAATTTTGATTTTTCGTTACTATTAATTATAACATAAATAATAAAAGTTCAGAAAAGGAGAAATCACATGGCTAAAGGATTTGGAAAAGGCGTTCTTACAGGTGTAGCAGGTACTGTCGCTGCTCTTGCTGGTGCAGTCTATGCCTTTAAGAAAAAAGTCATCGAACCTGAGGAGCAAAAAGCAGCTTTCATCGAAGAAAATCGTAAAAAAGCAGCTCGCAAACGTGTAGCGCACTAAGCCAGCACATTTTACAAAAGAGAGTGGGGCAGAAATCGGTAATTCGTTAGAATTCGATGTCGTCGTCCCACCTCCGCACAGTTGAGTAGGGCTGTAAAAGCTGATGAAATCAGCCTAGTAGAGCCCACTCAACCACTGCGTCTTGCTCGACATTCCAAAGACAATTGAGAGGCTAGGACTTTTGTCCCAGCCTCTTTTCTTTTGTAGAAAACAGCAAGCTGAATAACTGCTATAGATAAAACAACTAATCTTTTACATTTCTCTATTTCTTAGATGGCTGAATGCCATGAGAGCTAAAGATATAATTGCTTAAGAGCAAGAATACTAACAACCCAAGCACAAAAAATAAATTATAAGTGGACTCAGAGGACAGGAAAACGAAAGGAATCGCGAGACACAAAATTATGACATAAAAGACTTTCAACTGCTTAATATAAAGCCAGAAGAGTTCAATACTCAGACTGCCACTGATCTGCGACTTAGACTTACTTTTCGAGTACCAGATGATAAATGTTTCCGCGAAACAGAATAGACTTAGCAAAAATACCATGCTCCCAAAGCGAATCTGCAGTAGAATGCCCACTGCTAACAATAAGATGAGGCCTAAGCTCGTAGCAGCTACTGATCGCCTAGAATTAGTCATAAAATCAACTCCTTTAAAGGATAAATTCAAAGAATGTCTTTAGCACTTTTTTTCTTTTTATTCTCAAGTAATTCAAAAAATCAATTCCTATTTCTATGATGAGAACTAAGAACTATAAGCAAAACCATTAAAAACGAGACAATTAGACCTACCGTAGTTTGGTTTAAAAACGGATAATTGAAAAATAAATAATTACAGAGTGTTAATAATAGACCTCCTGCCGTTAGCATAAAAGATATAAGCAGACAAATTTTATAAACCAATTTTTTTTCCATATTAGTGACCTCTTTTCCAAGTATATTCCATCAGAAAAGCGGAACTGCTTTTCTTAAATAAACAACAACTCGTTTAAAGTCCTCTTTTTCGGATGATACGATAAGTTATCAAACAGCAGAGGAGCATGAGAAAGAGTCGGACAATAATCACGCTGATAGCATTTGTAGTAAAATCATTGAAGAAAAAGCCTTTGCTATTGGAAAGTTTCAATAAGAGTCCTTCCGTTCCATCGGTTGAAATTGAAAAAATAGTTAGTATCTTATTTATCAGACCATCTCTGAATATATTCATCAAAAAGTCTGGAGCCAAGAACATTCCTACAGAACTTGCAAATGTTGCTAGAGGTGACTTTGTCAAACTAGATATGAGAACCATCACCCCAAGAATAAAGAGTAAACCAACAAACTGGAATAGAATAAGGCGAATCAACAATTCTAAGAGATTCATATGGACAGGAAATTGCAAAATATTATAAATAGTCGAAATCCATTCCAAGTTCATCTGGACACTAGTATCCCAACCACTCCAACCGAAGTAAGTCCCAAACACCATCAAAACAAGGCTATTAACAAGGGCAAATGTTAAACTAGCAATTCCAAAAACAGATAAGATTTTTGCAATCGTTAACTGATTGCGACCATATTTAGTCGTTAAAAGCAACGAATCCATCTTTCTTGCTCGATCACCTGAGAAAACAGAGCAGCAAATATAGATCACAAATACCACCATTAAACTAAAAGCCACATTTAAAGTATTAAATAACTTATGCCAAGGAGCAAAATTTCCCAGCTTTAACGTTTTTAAAGGAAAATGAGACTGCAGCTCTTCTTGCGACTTGAGACTAATCTGGTCATAATGTAAGACATCATCAGATTTATAGGTATCTGTTAGAATGTCTTGAGAATTGGGGACGAAACGATCAATAGCATACCAGGAAAACATATCATACAAATCATTCTGTTTGAAATAGGGCATATTAGCTGCATAGTCATTAACGATTTTATCCATTAAATCATCCGATAAATAACCCGTATGCTCTTCAGCAATCTTTTGTTTGATCACAACTGCTTGTTTCCCATGTATTCGATCAGCTGAAGATCCGCTAATCTGTCCATCATTAAAAAAATTTGCATAAAACAATCCAGCTAAAACCAGTATAATAGCCAGTACTGCACCTAAAACTGACTTCTTTTTTAATAATTTTTTCAATTCAAAAGGAACTAAAGCTATCATCCATTCACCTCCTCTCTAAAGTAATAAATATACAAATCTTCCAGACTCGGAATCACTCGTTGCGCCCCTTCGACAGGACCCTTATCGCTAATAACCCGCAAGACGATACCGTCTGGTTCTATCCGCTCATTCACAATTACATAATCCTTTGCAAAACGCTGCCACTCACGTTCGGAAACACGAAATTCCCAAACTTGCCCCTCGATAAGTGAAAGAAGTTCCTTAGCACTACCTCTTTCCACAAAATTTCCATCTTTAAGATTAGGATTTCCTTGGCTATCGCTTCTACGTCCGATACGATATGGGTAGATAAGAGGATGATTTTATTAGCCGATAGCTCACTGATAATATTTCTGAATTTCACCCTTTCCTTGGGATCCAGTCCCACAGTCGGCTCATCTAAAATCAATATTTTGGGATTGTTGAGAAGTGCCTGCGCAATGCCCAGTCTTTGCTTCATACCACCCGAATAGGAAGCAATCTTCTTTTTCCGAACATCGTATAAACCAGTAAGTTTCAAAAACTTATCGCTCTCTACTCTGGCTTGTTTCTTCGTCATTCCCTTAAGAGCGGCCATATATAAAAGGAAATCGAGCCCCGTAAAGTTATGATAATAAGAAAAATCTTGAGGCAAGAATCCGAGATACTGGATATACTCTTCTACATGCGAGGCGCCATCAAACTTTATCCTTCCTTGGCTCGGCTTTATGAGATCACAAATGATATTCATCAAGGTTGTCTTACCTGTACCATTTGCCCCAAGTAAACCATAGACTCCCTCAGTAAATTCACAGGAAATATCTTTGAGCACAGACTTAGAGCCATAGCTCTTGCTAATGCCTATCATTTCTAATTTCATTGATGCCCTCCATCCAAAAAGTGCCATTAGAGATAGCAAATCACCTTTTTCCCAAAATTACAAACGATTATTATACTGTTATTATAACATAAACTTTTGATTAAAAGTTTCTTAATAGACTTCAACCATTTGTAAAGTCAATCTTAACCTGCTTAGATTATAGCGCACTTTCTTCAAATAACAAGCCGAAAATCATAAACAGTCTGTATTTCATCCTAAATGGTCATTTGAAGAAAAAAACACAGCACTTGCTAGAAGCAAATGCTGTTTTTACTAAAATAATAAAATTTAAATTACAAAGAGCATAAGAAAGAATTGACCAGCAGGATATTCTGTATCGTCTTCTTGGAAAAATGCTATAAGAAATATTCTTAGAAAACATCACGAAAAAGTAAGACAGAGAGAGTATAGTGATAGACTGTTCAATTTTAGCAAATCTAATTTGTTTTATGTTTTCTATTAACCATCTTGGCGTATTTTATTCCCCAAATAAGTAGAATAAGTAAGATAAATAATAAAATAGTGGATATCAGAGCAATTAATTTTTGAAAGTCATCACTAATCGTTATCAGTCTGTAAGAACTAAATATAAACAGAGCCAAAGTCAAAATAGTAAAGAAAATTTGGTTTGATAAGATGTCGGAACTACTTTCTTTTTTTATTTGGTTCATAAAATAAAGATTCAACACAAGATTGCTCACAAGTATCAAATAAAAACAAATCTGGACTAGAAGCGATGCTTTAAAAACCTGGTTACTTAAAATTATAATGAATAGAGCCAGACTAGGAAGCTGGGCAGTTAAAAATCGTATTAGATATGTATTGCTATATAATTTCTTCATTTCTTGTCACTCCTAACAATTAAATAACAAAAAACCAGACAACAGTTTGAATCTAAGTTATATTTGTCTCTAAATAGGACATTTATCTTAGTGCCTTCGTATTCTTAAACCCTATATTAATTATAGCACTTTAAACAGGTGTGGCGCTAAAAACCTTAAATTGTCTTTTTTACTCATAAACAGTTCTTGTTAATCTCATTGAGTTAAATCAAGTAGCAAATCTAATCATTCGCAATCTAATAGATTCATTTTATCTCCAACTCTTGTCTAAAAGAGTGATCATGACTAATGGTACGCAGAGAAACATTGGGATAGTGACTGATAATATTTTGAACATTGGAGAGACCAAGCCCTCTATTTTCTCCTTTAGTGCTAAAGCCCTTTTTAAATATATTATCGGAATGGATAGAAAACTCTTTTATTGTATTCTCAACAATAAAAATCTGTCTACCTTCCTGCTCCAAAAAGGCAAAAGAAACCACCGGATGACTAGTCTCCACTGCTGCTTCCATAGCATTATCAGCCAGTATGGAAACAATCGTGATAAAATCAAGCAACTCCATTCCTTGAGGTTTGATTTCTTGAGGAACTTCCAAGCCAATTTCTATTCCCTTGCTCTGAGCCTCTAGAAATTTTGCTGACAAGACGCTCTTGAGAGCATCATTGTGGATATTGGACAGACGACCTAAATCATATTTAGATTGGTTGAGTGCTTGACCTGAGTCTTTTAGAACTTGGTCATAAATCTGCTCAATGGCTAGTAAATCATGCGTATCAATTCCTAACTTCAGACTCCTTAAAATATTGATGTAATCATGCCGGAAACTTCGCAACTCATTATAAAGTTCTTCAATATGCTGACTGTAATCGGACATATTTCTCAATTGTAACTCTCTTTGTTCACTTAACTGCTGTTGAATTCGCTCTCGCAAATTACGGTCTAGGATATTTACCGAACTGAGAAAGAGAATAATATAAATTATCACAATTAATTTTCTATGTGGCAAATTAACCACATTATGAGTTATTTCTAAATAAGAGAAAAATTGTACAAATACAATATAAAAAATCATGGATATATTAAGGAAAATGACTAGGTGTTTATCAGTCTCATTTAATCTAAATTCTCTTAACCGCTTAAATTTATAATGTAGTAAACTTGGGATCCATAACGATAGTAAGCTAGCTACAAAAGCCGTAATATTTAAAATAAGCTGTTCTTCATTTATTAGTTGGTTATATTCCAAACCGAAAATAGGAATAACAAAAAAAGTTAATATACGATATAGAAGATTCCAAAGAACAACTGGGAAAAGACCATAAAAGATAGACAACATTATAGGAATAGAACTCTGTCTAGTTAATAATAAAGAAAAAATTAAAAAATAAACCGGAAGATCTAAGTAAGTTAAAAAAGTTTCACTAAATAAGACAAAAAGCAGAAGATTAAAAAATATATAAATAAAAGGTATTAAGACGTACTTAATCCACGTCAACTTAATTCCACTGATACGTGAAAATAAGAAAGACAGAGCTATCATTTCGAAAACAAGTAAAACAACTTGTATTATTCTTGGCATAATTCCTCTCCCACTTCTATCATATTACTTCCCTACTGCCTTAAAGCTGTCCGTAATCCTTTCATCTTGAGGCGTGATACATAGCAACTAGCGCCATTCGGGAAATAGGCTATGTTTTCTATCTTATCCAACTGAGAGATATTCGCTGGATTAACCACATAAGAGCGATGGCAGCGATAGAGACGCTTATCCTGCTTTGTAATCTCAGAAAGCTGACCGTAAAATTCGATGCGCTCTTTCTTGGTATAGAGAACTAGTCTATGAGGCACTTCTGATGTCTCAAAATAATAGATTTCATTAAAAGGCACTTGAAAATCCGACTTGGAATTTTCAAAGAGAAAAGTTTCCTCAGCTTGAAAGCTGTCCTTTCTCTCGTAAAGATAGGCCAGATCCTGCTCAATCTGCTTGATAAAATCCTCCTCAGGCAAACCTTTATCAATAAAGTCAAAAGCTGATACCTGATAACGAAAAGTCAGAGGCATAAATTCTGAGTGAGTCGTCACAAATACAATCAGAGCATAGGGATCCAACTTGCGAATCTTTCCTGCCACCTCTAGTCCCTTCTGCGTCTCTTGCTTAATCTCAATATCTAAAAAGAAAATCTGATGACTCCCCGTTCCCTTACTGCATCAATCAGCATGTCCGGCTTGCCATAGATTTCTAAAAACTGGCATTCCCAGCCGTTCTTTTTCCAAAATTCCCTGAATGGTTGACTCCATATAGGCTTGTTGCTTAAGATCGTCTTCTAATACAAAAAAATTTTTCATCTTATTTTTCTTCCTTCCTGACACCAGCGCTTGATAAGACTGGATAAATGACGCCTTGAGCAGACAATATCTCCTAAGTCAGACTGCTCAAAGAACAAGCTTTTACGCTCCCTGTCAAATCCTTGGACCTTGCCTAAATTGACCAGTGTTTGACGATTACAGTGAACCAGCGCATCAGGATAGAGCTTAGCCAGTTCAGTCAGAGAAGCCCTAAGGCTGTAGTTGCCTTGTCCAGTCACGATGAGAACGACATGCGGCTTTTGAGGATGGGACTGGATATAGTAAATTGTCGAAAGATCCAGCTTTCGAAGGGTGTTGCCGTCTTTGATTATGATAGTAGCCATTGTCTACCTCCTTTGCTCTAGCATAGCACAGGTAGCATCGTAAATGACTCCCAAATCCTAAATGGTAGCTGAGAAGTCTTAAATGGTACAAGAAACACTAAGTAAAAACTTACTTGTTAGGTAAGTTTTTATGATCTATTATTTCAGTCCAATATATTGGTGTCAAACATTTGTACAAACTCTTACTTTCTCTTTTTCTGTGGGAAAAGGGGCATGCCCAAAGCAGCGATTTTTTCAGCCGGAACCTTCATGCCTTCTTTGATCCATTTGGAAAGCACCGAAACAACCGCAGAACTCCAGAATGAATTCATATAGGAATTGGCTGTCTTCTTCCCACCTTTGCTGCGCTTTTCAAGGAAATCAAAGACCGCCTGCGTCAGCAACTTTTCAAAATTATAGTCAATAGCCAGACTAATGACACGCGCTTCCTTCTTGGCTTCCTTAAAAAGAAAAAGCCAAATCTGGTACATTTCTGTCTTGAAATTAAACTGCTCCAGCTTGTCGACAATTCCCTGAACCGTATTTTGGAAAATCCCCTCTAGAATCTCTTCTTTAGAGCTATAGTTACGATAAAAGGCTGCGCGCGAAACCCCAGCTCGCTCGACTAATTCAGAGATGGTAATCTTTTTCAAATCTTTCTTCTCTAACAATTGCATCAGAGAAATTTCCAAGGATTCCTTTGTAATTCGATTGGATTCTTGATTATAAGTTTTTAAATTTGCGAGGGATTTTTCTGATATTTTCTTTTCCGCCATAACAATTTCTTTCTTCCTGTATCAGCTGAGAATTAAGGCTTTATATCAAAGCATCTTCATGTTATAATTGTAAGAAAAGACATGTTTTTTGTCAATGTAGAGAACTGATAGAGCAGGAGAAACTAAATGACTTGGAAAATTGTTGCCGATTCTGGCTGTGACTACCGTGAGATTACAGATCTGGCCAACCAGACAAGGTTTGAGAGTGTGCCACTGACCATTCAGGTTGATAATGAAATTTTTGTGGATAATGCGCAACTTGATATTGATGACATGATGGAAAAAATGTACGCTACTTCATGTGCTTCAAAATCAGCCTGCCCAAGCCCTGATGACTACCTTAGAAGCTTTGAAGGGGCTGAAAATATTTTTGTCGTGACAATTACGGGCTCTCTTTCTGGTAGCCACAATAGCGCTCAGCTAGCCAAAAAGCTCTTCTTAGAAGAACATCCAACAGCAAATATCCATGTCATTGATAGCCTTTCGGCTGGTGGCGAGGTCGATCTGATTGTCAAAAAATTGAACGACCTCATCAAAGAAGGGCTTTCTTTTGAGCAAGTCGTGAAAGCCATCACCCACTACCAAAAAAACACAAAGCTTCTCTTTGTGCTGGCTAAGGTAGATAATCTGGTCAAAAATGGTCGTCTCAGCAAGCTAATCGGTGCAGTTGTCGGCCTCCTCAATATTCGTATGGTGGGCGAAGCCAGCGCTACTGGTACTCTGGAGCTTCTCCAAAAAGCTAGAGGGGCTAAAAAGGCTCTGACTGCTGCTGTCGATGAAGTTCTGAAAGCTGGATATAAGGGCGGCCGCATTATCATTGCGCATCGCAATAACGAGAAATTTTGCCAGCAATTTTCGGAAGTTATCAAGGAAAAATTCCCAGCTGCCGATATTTCATTCCTACCAACTTCTGGACTTTGCAGCTTTTACGCAGAAGAAGGCGGCCTCTTGATGGGCTACGAAATTTAATCCTCTCCTTTTGAGCTGAATATCCGTATTCAGCTCTTTACTTTTTCGATTTAATTCGTTAAAATAGAAGAAAGAAAAGGAGTGAAAGTCATGGCAAGAGGACGCGGTGTCGCCAGCCCCCAAGATAAGGAGGCAATGCGACTCATCTCTAAAAAAATTAAAACTTTATTGAAGCAAAAGCAAATCAAACAAATTGAACTTTCCCGAGGAACAGGAATCCCAGCCAGCACTCTTACTGGCTATATCAAAGGAAATTCCCTGCCTGTCCTCGAAAATATGCAAAAAATTGCAGACTTCTTTGATATGGATGTTCAAGAGCTGGATCCTCGCTATCTATCAGTTCATAGCCCTACATCATTTTCGCTAGAGTTCGCAGATGTTTTTCCAATCCCTAGACCAGAGCCGCAAAGCAAGCTGTGACAGACTTTTGCTAAAAAAAGAGCTGGAAAAATCAAACGACTGAGGAAAGATTAAAGGATGATTATTTTTCCTTACAAGGTCTATGAGAGCTACCAGACTTTCTTGAACAAGCCCGAACAAGCTGACATCGTCTGGTTAGACAAAGAGCTTGACTATGATATTGCCCTCTGGATTCGGACAGATTCATTGGAACCCAAGTATCCGCAGGGATCTGTAGCACTTGTCAAGAACACGCATTTTGAATTTGCCGGCGCTATCTATGCCATTGATTACGACGGGCAAACCATTTTTGGAAAAGAGTTTTTCAACGATCCAACTGGCATCCGCCTCATCTCTCTCAATAAAAAAATACAGCGATAAATTTATCCCGCATCAAGAAGAACCCAAGGTCATCGGCCGTGTCATGGCTGCCTTTATGCCCTTAGATTTATCAGAACAAGCACAAAAGCCACTTTAGTACATAAAGCGGCTTTTCTATTTTTTCTTACTCCCTTTGCTTGCAATCGTGATGACTGCTGCTGTCAGAAAGAAAATAATATAAGTGGCAATTGGGAACCAGACATAGCGATGGTCCAAAGTAGGCAGTGGTAGCAAAGGTCTATGACGGCGGCTCTCCACTCCAAAGTAATGAAACAAAAGAGCTAGAGGATTTATATAAAGAAGGGGGTTGACTAAGTCTTTTAAAGAAGTGATCCTCTTTGCACTATTTTCACGAAGGATAGAACCATAGGCATAGTACAGTAAAACAAGAATATTTATAAACAAAGGAAAAACATAATTACCCTTTAAATATGCAGGGAGGAAGGGGACTTGAAAAACTAGGATGCCCGTAATCATTGCAAAAAGAATAAGGACGGAGAAATCCAATACCCAAGCTAAAAAACCATGGAGCTTGAGCCATGTATTCACTTTATCTAGCCACATCCACTCATTCCTATTTTTATTCACATCCATATACCTCCCTCTACTAGCTTGTTTGAACGGGCTTTTGAGCTAGATCCATTGACAAGACCTGCATCAATCAATATAACGAACACGATTGACCTTGGTTTTCATGATATAGGGATTGACTAAATCATGGTATTCATCATATTCCCCAAATAAAAAGCCCTTTCGTAAAATAACTTCTTTCTCATCTATCCCGTAATCCATATTGATCGGGACAGAATTTTCTGATTTGACTATAGAGAAATGAAAGAAAATTGTAAACCATATAAACAATGCAAGAGGAATACTCAGGATCCCCCAGATGAGATGGAACCAGCGAAACTCTCTCTTTTTCAAAAAGAGAAACCATAGGTGACAAAACACGACCACTGACAGAAGAAAAAGCCAATTGTTCCACAGCAGGGGAGTAAAGGATAGACCAAAAGGTAACAAAATCAAATGAAGAATGACAAAGGTTAGCAAGGCCAGATAGAGTGGTTTAAATGAAAATAATTTAGACAGATTTTCTTTTGTCATGATTTTTCCTCTTTTTTTCATTATATTTCAAAATCAACATCGTTAATGCTGGAATGAAGAAAAAGATTAGATAGGTAGCAATTGGAAACCAAACATAGCGAGGATTCAAGTTCCACAATGGTGGCAGAAATCCCTCTCCGTCTTCTAATTCTATTCCTATAAAATAATGCAAAAGAAAAAGTAGACCATTAAAAAGAAAAACTTCTGAAAAACCTTTCAACGTATTGAAGCCCTCTCCTCTCAGACTTCCAAACCGAGAATAGAGTGGGAGAGTAATCAAAAGAAACAAATTTAAATACAAGGGGCTAATATAACTAAACTCACGAAGCGGAGCAGGAATACTCTCATTACCAAATGTTAAATATCCCACGCCAAGACCAACCATTATAAAGAATATATAACCTAAAAGAGCTTCTACTATCCAATGTTTTTCCAACCAAAGGATAAATTTGTTCCCCTGAACTTTTACTTTTCTTTTGTTTTTATATTTCTTTTTGGTTTTACTTCTCATTCACCAACTCCACAATCTTCTGGAAAGTCTTGCCGTTTCGGATAGTCAGTTGCTTATAGAAACTAGACTTGAGCAGTTTCTTATGGTAATTAGACTTGAGATAATCCGCTTGGTCAGCATTGCTATAAAAGAAAGCCGTCTGCCCAAAATGTAGCTGCTCCTTGTCATTCGCCCAACTGCCTGCCAGCTCTTGAACGCTCTCCCTGTCTATCTCTGGCAGATAAAAGAGAACATCACGCCGAAATGCTGTTTCATCTTGCCACCAAGTAGGAAGATTGGCTGTTTCTTTTTCAAGCATGGCAGAGCTGACAAGGACGAAAGGCAGAGGAAAATCATAAGACTGACTAAAATAATCCGTCAAAATCTCCCGAATCCTCTCCCCCTGCTCCTCGCTATCAAAGAAAAGATTTCCGCTGTTGATGTAGGAAACTGGATTTTCGAAACCCAACCCAGCCAGATCCTTCTTCAAATCGGCCATAACGACCTTGTTTTTTCCGCCAACATTGATGCCGCGGAGTAAAAGTGCATAACGCATGTGGTGCTCCTTGTTTTTTCTAAATAGTTATTCAAACTTTATTCGAATTATCAATTTTTAAGGAATAAATCATTTTTATATTGTTCTTAATTCATTGCCAAATGTTATATCGCAATCTAAATTATTCCGCCTGAAAACCATTACTATCTAATACGCCATTTTCTCCCCTAACAACTACACGAACATTTTTGGGTAAGCTAGTAAAATAAACATAATCAGTTAGAGTCGCTCCATCAGGAATTCGATCTTCCAGATTGAGATACAAATTCAATTGAGCCTCATACTTTCTGACAATTGAATCATATCTTTTCTCAATTTCTTTATTTCATCTGCTGAAGCATCATACTTCTCTGTCTTGGGATTATACTTTAGTTCTTTTTTAATTTGAACCAAATCACGATAAAACCCTTTTTGGTCATCAGTTACATCATAATCTAAATCTGTTCTCAGCTCCTTAAATTTCACCGGCTTTAGAACAGACTCTTTGTCAAAATATAAGGTATTTAACATAGGATGGGAGTTTGTATCTAAGACAGAAGAAAAGATAAGATCTGTTAGTATCGAAGATGGTTCATCGTCGCTATTAGCGTAATAGGAATAAGTCCCTTCTTCTAACCCATCTGTTAAAATTTTGTCTACGTCTTCTGTCAGTTGAACTTTTACATCATATTGATAAGAAAAATGACTAACCCAAGTTGGAATCTTTATTTTCTTAACCTTCAATCCTAAATCATCTTCAAAAGCTGTGTTCACAACATATTCAATATGCTGCTTTTCCTCTTTCGTAACAAGTTTTGTCGGCATAAATGCCCAAAGCAATTGAACTATAGGTAACATCCCTATAACAAAAACTGAAATAAAGAAAATAAGTATTAGTTTAATTAGATCCTTTTTCACTTGAATTCCTCCTCTTAAACTTCTCTATCTTATTTTTACATAAGAACTTATTGACTAAAAAAGAAATTAAAAGCTTAGTTCGTAACTTTGGTACAAATTATATTATTTAATCCATCGCCTTTATTTCCAGAATCATATCGCGAATCTGTGCGGCTAGTTCGAAGTCGAGAAGTCCGGCAGCTTCTTGCATTTGGTCTTCTAGTTTCTTGATCATGTCCTTGCGCTCCTGCTTGTTGAGGCTTTCAATTTCGACAGTTTCTTCCTTATCTGGCAAGGCAGCCTTGGTCACACTGATTAGGTCGCGGATTTCTTTCTTGATGGTCTGCGGTACAATACCATGTTTTTCATTATAAGCCATCTGGATTGCCCGACGGCGGGCAGTTTCATCTATAGCTCGCTGCATGGACTGGGTTATAGTGTCCGCATACATAATCACATGCCCTTCGCTGTTGCGGGCTGCCCTTCCGATGGTCTGGATAAGGCCACGTTCATTGCGGAGGAAACCTTCCTTGTCTGCATCAAGGATTGCCACCAAACTAACCTCAGGTACATCAATTCCCTCGCGCAGCAGGTTAATCCCAACCAGAACGTCAAAGACACCCAAGCGCAGGTCTCGAATAATCTCAGTTCGCTCCAAGGTCTTGATGTCCGAGTGCATGTACTTGACCTTGACACCCATTTCCTTGAAGTAGTCCGTCAAGTCTTCCGCCATCTTCTTGGTAAGGGTTGTGATAAAGGTCCGCTCATTCTTTCAACACGAGCATTGATTTCACCTAGCAGGTCATCAATCTGCCCCATAGTTGGGCGGACTTCCACTTCTGGATCCAGAAGCCCTGTCGGTCGGATAATCTGCTCAATAACCGTATCCGTCTGCTCATTTTCATAGTCACCCGGCGTAGCCGATACATAGACAATCTGGTGAACATGGCTTTCAAATTCTTCTCGGCGCAGCGGACGGTTGTCCAAGGCAGACGGCAAGCGGAAGCCATAATTAACCAGCATCTCCTTGCGAGAGCGGTCCCCATTGTACATACCCCGAATCTGTCCCATGGTCATGTGACTCTCATCAATCATAATCAAGAAATCATCAGGGAAAAAGTCCAGAAGGGTATAAGGAGGCTCTCCTTCGCTTCGACCATCCATGTGGCGTGAGTAGTTTTCAACACCATTCGTATAGCCCATTTCGCGCAGCATTTCGATATCGTACTCCGTGCGCTGTTTCAAGCGCTGGGCTTCCAGAAGCTTGCCTTCCTTCTCAAAAATAGCAAGCTGCTCCTCCAGTTCCGCCTGAATTTTAGCAATGGCTACTTCCATGTGGTCTTCATTGGTCACGAAGTGAGTGGCTGGGAAGACGGCCAAATGGTCCACCTCACCCAAGACTCGACCTGTCAAGGCTTCAACCTCACGAATCCGGTCAATCTCATCTCCGAAAAACTCCACCCGAAAGGCATGCTCATCCCGAGAAGCAGGGAAAATCTCCACCACATCACCGCGAACTCGGAATTTTCCCCGCTGAAAGTCAATGTCATTGCGCTCAAACTGGATATCGACCAAGTCATTAAGGAGCTTGTCACGGGAGATTTCAAGGCCTGGACGCAGGCTAACCACACTGTCAGAGTATTCCTTAGGCGATCCCAGACCATAGATACAAGAGACCGAAGCCACGACAATCACATCGTTGCGCTCCAAGAGAGCTGATGTCGCTGAGTGACGGAGCTTATCAATCTCGTCATTGACCGAGCTATCCTTTTCGATATAAGTATCGCTAGAAGGGACATAGGCCTCAGGCTGGTAGTAATCATAGTAGGAAACGAAGTATTCTACTGCATTATTGGGGAAGAACTCCTTGAACTCACCATAAAGCTGCCCGGCCAGCGTTTTATTATGTGCAATAACCAGAGTCGGCTTGTTGACTTGAGCAATAACCTGACTCATGGTATAGGTCTTACCAGTACCCGTCGCCCCCATGAGAATCTGGGCCTTCTCGCCCCCATCAATATTATCCACCAGCTGCTCGATAGCTTGAGGCTGGTCACCAGATGGCTCGTACTTAGACACCAATTCAAATTTATTATCTGTAATTCTGTTAATCATCTTTTATTCCTTAAATTGTGCTTCTATCATTTTACCATATTTGGCTCATTTTCTCTGCCTTTGGCTCTTCTTTAGTAGCTACATCTCTAAGAATGACTAGTCTTGCATTCTCATCATTCATTCGCATCAAAAATCGCCCAGCTGAGCTGAGCGATAGCTTTATTTCTTAAACATCAGTGCCTGAGGCAGGCGATTTTCCTTCTTGAGTGACCAGTAAAGATAGGCAATACAGCCAATCAAGACGATACTGGCAAAAATAGATCCTTCAGCACCGAAAGCTCCTCCTGAAAGCCAATCAATAGAAGTCTGAGAAGTGTAATTAAAGACAGAGGCAGTAGCTCCGTTCCCGCTGACCTGAATACCATAGATATTTCCTTGGACGAAATTCCAAGCACCATGCATACCAGCCAAGACCCACATATTATCATACTTGATCATGAGTAGGCAGGCAAAAATTCCATCCAAAATAATAGTGACAATGGAAAGGATAGTCACACCAGCATTGAGGAGGTGCATCGCCCCAAATAGAGTACTGGAAACCAAGACACCGACAAGGATATTTGATTTGGCACTAACCGCCGGAAAAAGCCAGCCACGCGTCACTAGCTCTTCTGTCCCACCTTGAAGAATCCAGAAAGGTATCAAGGCAAGCATAAAGAGAACTGGCTCTAAACTAAGCTCTGCCAATTCCAGTCTCCCAGATCCTGTCAGCAAGAGCAGGACAACGATAAGTGAAAACTGTATCGAACCAATTAGAAATCCTTGCCTAGTTCTTTCAACCATCCTTCCTTAAAGAAGCCCAGACTAGAGAAAGGCCTCTTTTCTCGAAACTTGACCCACAGAAAAACAAGTAAGGCCATAAAGAAAAAACTACCCAGCTGAAAAAAGATACCATAATGCCCGAACACTTCCATAACTGTTGCTCGGTCAGCTGTCGGATTTACCATGGCAAGCACAGTTCCAATGACGATCCCAATCGGAATCATTCCAATGACTGCAAGAATTTCTCCTACCTGGATAAAGCCAATAGAAATCAAAACTGCCAACCAAATCGGGGGAATATAGCGCGACAGCTTCACATTATCTAACATGCGTGATTTAAACATAAACATGTTCCTTCCTTTTTTAAATTATCATAAAATATTACTACAGTATGTGTAAAAAGCGAAGTATCTTTTATAGCTACCTGATTAGGATTTAAAAATTTTTTATCCTGTAAATCAAAGTCTTTGACATAATCCTCACCTCTACTCTTTATAAATCTGTGATTTTAAACAAACACAATCGGACATGCCCTTTGTTGTTTCTTGCCAAGCTTTATAATCCTAATTCCTTTTAACTACTGCTTCATTGATACTATAGTATGAAAACAAGTTAGAAAGAGCTATTAGTCCCCTTCGTTTTCTCTAGCAATCTCTTCAATGGTGGCTATTTCTTCGTCTAACCGTTTATCAAACTCTGCCTTATTCTTGAAGGGATAAGAATAAGTCCGCCAAGTGTACCATTTAAGCCCTTCTTCGCCTTTGTAATACCATTCTATCTTGGTTGGCAGAAACTCTTTGTTATATGTGATGCGCACCTTTGAAAACTGATCTTCTTCCCTGTAAATATATTGTAACTCAAATTCGGGTGGATATTTTTCTTTCAATAAGGATTTATTCACCAGCGATTCAGGTGAGCGAGTAATTTGATAGTTTGATTTTTTTATTTCATCAGGTCTAACATTTAAATTAAGAAGGATTGAGGATATTTCATTATTTAACGCTCTTTCATAATATTCCTTAGCTTCATATTTACTACTCCCCCCAAACAGTTTGTTGTCTTTAATCGCAACTCCATGAGCATAGTAAAACTCTTTATCTTTTAAATCAAATCCTGTTCCAGAATCATTGTTTGCCTCAATATCTGACATGCTTTTAATAAAAACAAATCTCTTATTTGATAAAAATAAATATGCGTCACTCGTGGTCTTTTTGATATTGCTTGCTACGACTGTAACCAGAATAACCACGATTACTAGGCTTGATACCACTAGCATACTCTTTATATATATTATACTCTGCCACTTTTTCATTTTCGGACATACCCTTTGTTTTTCTCGATAAGCTTCAATTCTCTAACCTTCTTTGTTTTCTGATTCATTGATACTATAAAGTGAGAAAGAGTTATTAGTCCCCTTCGTTTTCTCTAGCAATCTCTTCAATGTTTGCTATTTCTTCGTCTAACCGTTTATCAAATTCTGCCTTATTCTTGAAGGGATAAGAATAGGTCCGCCAAGTGTACCATTTAAGCCCTTCTTCGCCTTTGTAATACCATTCTATCTTTGTTGGCAGAAAATCTTTGTTGTATGTGATGCGAATTTTGGAAAATTCTTGTTCCTTTAGAGCATACTTTAGTTCTAACTCTGGAACAAATTTACTTTCAAACAAGGACTTATCTACTACTGATTCCGTGCTCAATACTACTTGGTAATCTGATTTCTTTATTTCGTCAGTTGTGATACCTGAATTTAAGAGAACTGACGAGAATTCATTCCAGTAAATTTCTTTGAAGGTCTGCTTTGCCTTTGCCGGATTAGTATATCCTCCAAATACAGTATTATTTCTTATAGCAGTATGAAAGGGAATAAAGAATAATTTTTCTGTAAATCAAATCCTATACCATATTCATTATTATACATTTTTGTATATTTGGGATTTTGAACGAATACAAAGCGTTTCTGTTCAAGAATTTCCATAGCCTTATTAGTGGTCCCAAGCATAGGCATCACTATTAGTATAGTCGCTATAACCAGGAGTAGCACCAAGCTTATTCGCATACTATTTATATCTATTATACTCTGCCACTTTTTCATCTTCGAACATACCCTTTGTTCTTTCTCGCCAAGCTTCAATTCTCTAACCTTCTTCGCTTTCTGCTTCATTGATACTACAGTATGAAAATAAGTGAGAAAAATCTATCAGTCCCCTTCGTTTTCTCTAGTAATCTCTTCAATGTTTGCTATTTCTTCGTCTAACCGCTTATCAAACTCCGACTTGTTCTTGAAGGGATAAGAATAAGTCCGCCAAGTGTACCATTTAAGACCTTCCTCGCCTTTATAATACCACTCTATCTTGGTTGGCAGAAAATCTTTGTTATATGTGATGCGAATTTTGGAAAATTCTTGTTCCTTTAAAGCATACTTGAGTTCTAATTCTGGAACAAATTTACTTTCAAACAAGGACTTATCTACTACCGATTCCGTGCTTAATACTACTTGGTATTTTGATTTCTTTATTTCATCAGTTGTGATATGCGAATTTAAGAGTGCAGAGGAAAATTCGTTTCTCTTGATTTTATTAAAAGTTTTTTCAGAATCATCTGTGCTAAATCCACCATGCTTTTTTCCTTTTTTTACTGCTACGTTATTGGGATTAAAAAAAGCATTTTCACCTAAATCAAATCCCTTACCATAATCCTCACCCCTACTCTCTATAAACTTAGGATTCTGAACAAATACAAAGCGTTTCTTCTCCAGAATATCTCGAGCATTATGAGGGGTTCCAATCTTAGGTATTACTATTAGAATAGTTGCTATAACCAGGGACATCATCAAAGTTACTAGCATATTCTTTATATTTATTATACTCTGCCACTTTTTCATTTTCGGACATGCCCTTTGTTTTTTCTTGCCAAGCTTCATAATCTTTGTGTCCTCCTCCTTTTACAATATCTGCATACTGACCGCCCTTTTTACCCAAATCGCCTTCAGATTTGAAGATACTCTTGGCTTTTTGCCTAAGTTCAGAGTCTGCCGGCTGTGTAACATCCAATCTATTATGTTGACCGGCATAAATTCCTGTGACTGCGTCATTATTCCCTTTTGATGGACCGTAGTTAAAGGACTCTGTGTTAGCAATTTCATGCAATTCATCATGAGTATAATGTTCTGGATTGGAATCGTATCTGCCATCAGGCAATTTATGCTGATCATAGGCATCCCACTGAGTCTCAAATTCTCCTGTTTCGAGATTCACAATATATTCGACCATTCGAGCATTATTTAAATCTTTTTTTGAACGAACTGTGTTTTCTTTAGGAACTTGCACCTTCATATTGTAAGGACGTGTAAAAACTCTGTTGCTTTATCATAACGATTGTGATAGTTAGCTCCCGTTGTATAATCAAAGGTAAGCCCTTGCTCTTCACCGTACGCCAAAAGCTTTTCATAATCACTAGCTCCCTCATAGTTATTTCGAATATAATAAATTGCTTGACGATCAAGATAATAGCGGAAAAGATGAATTTGTTGACCTAAGCCAGTTTTATCTTCCTTAAGCGATTTAGCCTTAAAAGTCAAAATTACATCTTTTCTAAAATACATCAAAAAATCTCCATGAGGTGACATTTTATCAGAAAATTTATGAGTAGCACTGGTTAAATGCATGAAATTATGTTCATCTACTTCAGCTCCTAAATGTTTGAGAACTAATTCTAATTTTTCTCTGGAACTCATCTTACTTGCTGCATACATGCCTGTGTAGACGTCAGAGCCTACTTCCTTTGTTTGAGCATATAGTTCGTCACGTTTATTATAAAACTCTTGACCTGTCTGAAGTTTTGCTGTGCTTGATTTAACCTGATTGATATAATTCTTTACAGCCTCATCATCCCAGCCATCAACTTTCTTCAACTCTTCGGCCTGTTGGCGCAGTCCTGTGATATAAGAATTGTATTCCTTCCATGACAGATTGTGCGGTCGCTCAATCTGATATTTCTTAGCAAAAGCACGATTCGCTTTTATCTCACTCGCCACTATCGTCCATGACAAATCCGCAGGAACACTATAGGTTCCTGTATTGGCATCCCAAGAGCTAGTAATCTGGCTCAGACCAGTATCAATCGCTTGCGCCAAAGCATCAATATCTCCGAATATTTCAGACGAACTGGCATTAAAAGCTCGGAGTTTATCCAACTTTTCCTGAAGCTCTTTTCGAGCTGCAGTATAGGTGTCGCTCAGTTTCTGCAGCCCCTGTAGCCGTTGAAAACTACCAGAACTGGTGGACTTACTTGTCACAATGGCATCTATCAATTCCAGATTAGCTGCAATAAATTGGTCATAACGCTGAATATCCTCTACCAACTTATCCTCCTGTAAATCCTCATCCGCAACTTGTGTACGATACTCTTTTGAAAGAGATTGCACATCTGTCTGAGTCGCTTCAGATAAGGCTATTCCTGCTTCCTTTAAAGGAACAATGACATCGCTAATGAAAGCTCTAAAAGAATCATAAGCTTTACCCGATAAGGAGGACGCGGAATTCTCCGCTTGTTCCAGAGCCTTTCCCAATTCTTTATAGCTCTCCAACTGGCTTCTAGTCATAATTGTTGTACCCTCGGTCTGGGCATCTAAACTTCCGCAATAAACTTCAATTCCCATCTTCTTCATCCTTCAGTTGGTTGATTCTGATACGCTCGTAATAGACATCATTTAAATCATCTTCTAACTTCCACTTTTGAAGATTCACTTTATCCAAATCATCAAAGAAGCTTTCAGAAATTATTCGTGACTCATGGGATGCCTCTGACTGCAACTGCTCAAAAAAGATTCTAGAAGAAGGATAAGTCTCGAAAGAATCCCAGATCTGGGTTTGTGCATCTGAACAGTACCTTTCAAAATCCTCTATTGATTCTCCAGCATCCTTTTTTCCTTCAGCAGGCTTTCCTCCTGTCGAAGCAGCCTTTCTTCCTCTTTTCTCAGCTCATAGAGCTTCTGCTCTTTATTCACGATTTCGGCCCTCCATCAGCTGAAATTTACTGGCACTAGCCTCATCAATAGCTTGAAATCCCTCTGCAACGGTTTGGATATTGACGCAAACTGATTGAATAGCAGCCGAAATATCCTTAGCCTTATTTTGAGAAAGCGCTATTGCATGATGTGCAGAATCATTTCCCAAAAGCTTAGTCTGCTCATCTTTATAAGCATCAGCAATACTAATGAGTGCTTCCGCCCCAGTTTTCAAAGCGGTCCTTAATTGTTGGGCAATCAAAATATCACTTTTAATTTGTTTTATATAAATTTCCTTCAAACCCACATTTGTGTCTCAATTCTAGCATATTATCCAAGCAAAGTAAAACAGCGCTTAATAATATCATTGTCACAGCATATGTTAGAAGATATGACATAAGAAACAGAAAATATTTGCCTTTCTTAAATTTTTCTGATATAATCAAAAAATATTCAACTAAAGGAGAGAAAATATGAAGAAAAAAATCATAGCTTTTCTACTAGCGTTATTCCCTATCTTTGCACTAGGGACAACCACTCACGCAGATACCATCAAAATCGTATCTGACACGGCTTATGCCCCATTTGAATTTAAAGATTCCGATCAAACCTATAAAGGGATTGATGTAGATATTATCAATAAAGTTGCTGAAATCAAAGGCTGGGCATATGAAATGTCCTTCCCTGGCTTTGATGCTGCTGTCAATGCCGTTCAAGCAGGACAGGCCGATGCCATTATGGCAGGTATGACCAAGACTGCTGAACGCGAAAAAGTCTTTACCATGTCTGATACATATTATGACACAAAAGTTGTCATCGCAACGACCAAGGCTAATACAGTAAATCCTACGATCAGCTCAAAGGAAAGACTGTCGGAGTCAAAAACGGTACAGCTGCACAACGTTTCCTTGAAAAAATCAAGGACAAATACGGCTTTACTATCAAAACATTTGATACAGGCGACCTTATGTACAACAGCCTAACAGCCGGAGCGGTTGATGCGGCCATGGATGACCAACCCGTTATCGAGTATGCAATCAGCCAAGGACAAGATTTGAAAATCTCAATGAAGGGTGAGGCCGTTGGTAGCTTCGCATTTGGTGTCAAAAAAGGCAGCAAATACGAATATCTGGTGACGGAGTTTAACGAAGCCTTGGCTCAGATGAAAAAAGATGGCACCTTGAAGGACATCATCACCAAGTGGACTTCCGCTTCTGGCACTTCAACCAACTCAGCCGTACCAGAGACGACAACCAAGTCTGGACAAAAAGCCACTCCAGTCAAAGCTAAATATACGATTGCCAGTGACTCGTCCTTTGCTCCTTTCGTTTTCCAAAATGATAGCAACCAATATACTGGTATTGACATGGACTTGATCAAAGCCATTGCCGAAGACCAAGGTTTTACATTGGAAATCTCTAACCCTGGTTTTGACGCTGCCATCAATGCCGTTCAATCTGGACAGGCTGACGGGATGATTGCTGGGATGTCTGTGACAGAGGCCCGCAAAGAAACCTTTAATTTCTCTGAACCATACTACACTGCTAACTCTATCCTTGCGGTGACAGAATCAAGCACTATTAGCTCCTATGAAGACTTGAAAGGAAAGACCGTCGGAGTCAAAAACGGTACGGCCTCTCAAACCTTCCTCGTCGAAAATCAAAGTAAATACGGCTACAAAATCAAAACATTTTCTGACGGTTCTTCTATGTATGATAGTCTGAACTCTGGCTCTGTCGCTGCTATTATGGACGATGAGCCCGTTGTCAAATATGCCATCAACCAAGGCAAGAAAATGAAACGCCAATCGAAGGAACCCCTAGTGGTGAAGTTGCTTTTGCAGTAAAAGCAGGCACCAACCCTGAACTCATCGAGATGTTCAATAATGGTTTGGCTAATCTAAAAGCGAATGGTAAATATCAAGAAATTCTTGATAAATATCTCTCAGCTGAGAAGGATAATTCCACAACCGTTGATGAAACAACTATCTGGGGACTTCTCCAAAACAACTACAAACAACTGTTAAGCGGTCTCGGAATTACCATTGCTTTAGCACTGATCTCCTTTGCGATTGCCATGGTGATCGGGATTATCTTTGGAATGTTCAGCGTCAGCCCTATCAAAGCGCTTCGCATCATTTCAGAAATTTTTGTTGACGTTATTCGTGGTATTCCACTTATGATTCTGGCTGCCTTCATTTTCTGGGGAATTCCAAATCTCCTTGAATCTATGACTGGTCAGCAAAGTCCGATCAACGACTTCGTTGCAGGAACAATTGCTCTGTCACTCAATGCTGGTGCATATATCGCTGAGATTGTTCGCGGAGGGATTCAAGCCGTTCCGGTCGGACAGATGGAAGCTAGCCGAAGTCTGGGGATCTCGTATGGAAAGACCATGCGCAAGATTATCCTGCCTCAAGCAACCAAGATCATGCTACCAAACTTTGTCAACCAGTTCGTCATCGCTCTCAAGGATACAACTATCGTATCAGCTATCGGACTTGTTGAGCTCTTCCAAACAGGTAAAATCATCATCGCCCGTAACTATCAGAGCTTCAAGATGTATGCTATCCTAGCAGTGCTTTACTTGGTCATCATCACACTCTTAACAAGATTGGCTAAACGCTTAGAAAAGAGGATTCACTAATGGCTAAATTAAATTGATGTTAATGATTTACATAAATACTATGGGGAAAATGAAGTCCTAAAAGGGATTAGTGCTAAGTTTTATGAGGGAGATGTTGTTTGCATCATCGGTCCTTCTGGATCAGGTAAATCAACTTTCCTACGTAGCCTGAACCTACTTGAAGAAGTGACCAGTGGGACCATTACTGTCAACGGTTATGATTTGACAGACAAGGCTACAAATGTAGACCATGTTCGTGAAGATATCGGAATGGTCTTCCAGCACTTCAACCTCTTCCCACACATGACCGTCCTGCAAAATATCACCTTCGCTCCTGTTGAGCACAAGCGAATGAGCCAAGCTGATGCAGACAAGCTTGGTATGGAGCTCTTGGAGAAGGTTGGGCTGGCAGACAAGGCTGATGCCAAACCAGATAGCCTTTCAGGAGGACAAAAACAGCGGGTAGCCATCGCTCGAGGATTGGCTATGAACCCAGATATCATGCTCTTTGACGAACCGACTTCTGCTCTTGACCCTGAAATGGTTGGTGACGTTCTCAACGTTATGAAGGATCTAGCTCAGCAGGGTATGACCATGCTAATCGTGACTCATGAAATGGGCTTTGCCCGTCAGGTTGCTAATCGCGTCATCTTCACTGCTGACGGTGAATTCCTAGAAGACGGCAAACCAGACCAAATCTTCGATAACCCTCAGCATCCACGCCTCAAGGACTTCTTGGATAAGGTGCTCAATGTATAAACATAACGAATCCTGAAAGAAATCTTTCAGGATTTATTGACTTATGTTGCCCTTTTTGCTAGACTAAAGGTAGAATGATTTCGGAGGTAAACGGAGACATGAAAAATTAAGTCTATTTTTTAAAGGAAACTTTATTTAGTAGATTTTGTCATGTTTCTGCATATCCGCGGGACTTTCGTTTTTTTGTGCTTTCAAGCTTCTATGGCTTATATTTAGATCAATCCTGTCGCTCCTATGACAGTGCAAGATGAGAGCCTACAAACGAATGACCCTATTTGGACACTCCTGTGTCTGCTTTGTGCAACTAAAAACAGCTCTGCTAAATAAAGCAGGGCTGTATTTTGTTTTAAAAAATAAAGGAGACACCTATGCTGCAAATAAGAAATCTAACCATTACCCACCTAAAAGACCTGAAGGAGTTAGTCAAAGATTTGTCACTGACAGTCAATCAAGGAGACAAGGTCGCTATTATCGGCGAGGAGGGCAATGGCAAGTCCACCCTGCTCAAGCTCCTGCTAGACGAGCGACTGGTCAGCTCCTATGTCAGCTACAGCGGACAGATTGATAAGTCCTATACTGCTGCTGTCTACCTGCCCCAGCAGTTGCCTTCAGAGGATGCCCAACTGACGCTCAATGACTATTTCTTTGCTGATTTGAGACCGAGCTGGACTATGCCAAGCTCTACCGTTATGCTGGTGAGCTCAACTTTGACAGCCAGCGCTTTGCCAGTCAGCAGCAGCTCTCTAGCCTATCTGGAGGAGAAAAGCTCAAGGTCCAACTCATCAAGAAACTAGCCAGCGATTGGGACATTCTCTTTCTTGATGAGCCCTCTAATGACCTTGATCTCGAAACTCTGACCTGGCTGGAAAACTTTATCAGCCACAGCCAAAGAACGGTCCTTTTCGTCTCTCATGACGAACACTTCCTCGCTCAAGCCGCGACCAAGATTGTTCATCTGGAGCGAATCAAAAAGAAGCAGGTAGCTAGAACCAGCGTCAAAAGTCTGGACTATGAAAATTACCGGCAGCAGCGTCAGGAGGCTTTTGAAAAACAAGGTCAATTGGCACGGAAAGAGCGGGAAGAACACGCCAAGACCATGGAAAAACATCGACGGGTTAAGCAGAGTGTGGAGCATACTTTACGAAACACCCATGACGCTACTGCAGGTCGACTGGTGGCTAAGAAGATGAAAAACGTCCTCTCACAGGGCAAACGATTTGAAAAGGCAGGTGCTGAAATGACCGAAATCCCAACACAGGAAGATGCTATCAGCCTTCACTTCTCAGACATAGAAGCTCTGCCATTGACCAAAAGAATCCTCAAATTAGAAGGAATGAAACTGGAAACAGACGAGCGACAACTGGCGGAGAACCTGACTCTGGAGGTCTGCGGCCAGGAAAAAATCGGACTGATTGGTGCTAATGGCGCAGGCAAGTCTACTCTGCTTAAGGAAATATGGAAGATCCTGCGTGAGCGGACAGACATGAGGGTCGGCTACATGCCCCAGCATTATGGAGACTTGCTGGCTGATGAGAGCAGTCCCTTGGACTTTCTAGCTCCCTCTGGTGACAAGGCTCAGGAAGAGAAAATCCTGACGCATCTAGCCAGTCTTCAGTTCACGCGCGACGAAGCCCGCCACCCGATTGGGCAACTTTCAGGTGGTCAAAAAGCCAAGCTTCTTCTGCTCAAACTAGTCTTAGACCGCCCCAATGTCCTCCTTCTGGACGAACCAACCCGAAACTTCTCTCCCACCTCTCAGCCTCAGGTTCGCCAGCTTTTGGCGACCTATCCTGGCGCCATTATCGCTGTCTCCCACGACCGTATCTTTCTCAAAGAAGTCTGCCAGAAGATTTATAAACTGACGGAGACAGGGTTCGAAGAAGTTGAATTATAAGCAAAAAGAGTTGGAATTTCCAACTCTTTTAATTCTGTTTAGCATCAATCCGTGAACTTTAATAAAGCTCCCTTTCTACTCCTGCGCCGTCTGCATTTGGTAATAAACACCTCTGGCTGCCATGAGCTCTTGGTGATTCCCATGTTCGACGATATCACCATCTACCATAACGAGGATGATGTCAGCATTTTGAATAGTAGATAGGCGGTGGGCAATGATGAAGCTAGTACGACCCACCATGAGCTTGCTGAAAGCCTCCTGAATCAAGACTTCTGTCCGGGTATCAATGGAGGAAGTCGCCTCATCCAAGATTAGGATTTTAGGAACAGCGAGGAAGACGCGGGCAATGGTCAAGAGCTGCCGCTGACCTTGAGACAGGGAGTCCCCGGCATCCGCCAGATAGGTATCATACCCCTGAGGCAGTTGCTGAATAAAGAAATGAGCATTGGCCGCCTTGGCAGCTGCAATGACCTTTTCTCGGCTAGCATCTGGCCGGCCAAAAGCTATGTTGTCATGAATAGTCGCCGTCTTGAGCCAGGTCTCCTGTAGTACCATACCAAACTGCTGACGATAAGAGGCTCTGGTGTAATGCGTGATGGGAACATCGTCTAGTGAAATAAGACCACTATCAACATTGTAAAAGCGCATGAGGAGATTGATCAGAGTTGACTTGCCAGCACCAGTTGGCCCGACAATGGCGACCTTGCTAGCTGCTGGAATCCTTATATTCAAATCCTGAATCAGCTCTTTGCCAGGCTCATAGCCAAAAGCCACATGCTCAAAGCTAATCTGTCCTTTGACATCTTCAGACTGGAGGATTTCCTGACCAGACTCTGCTATTTCTTCTTGGTCCAAAACGCTGTATATCCGCTCTGCACAAGCTAAAGCGCTCTGCAATTCTGACATGACTGACGATATATCGTTGAAAGGCTTGGTGTACTGGTTGACGTAGTTGAGAAAGTTACCAGCTGCCCAACCGTAAAACCTGTTCCCTGAATGATTCGGACAGCCCCAAAGCCTACAATCAAAGCATAGATCAGGGCATTGATAAAACGAGTCGAAGGATTAACCGTCGAAGAATAGAAAATAGCCGCCTGCGAATAGTCTGCATAGGTTTGGTTGCTGAGAGTAAAAGCTGTATCAAACTGCTCTTGAGCATTAAAAGCCTGTATCAGACTTTCCTGGGTCAGACTTTCCTCAATCAGCTGGGTCTGTGCCCCTCTCGCCTGCGTCTGACGTTGGAAAAAGCTAAAACTCTTTCTGGCAATAAAGCGCGCTAAGAAGAGAGAAAGAGGCGTCAAAAGCAAGACCAAAAGCAGGAGGAAAAAGTCCAATCTGGCCATGCTAATGATGGTTACTAAGATTGTTAGCAAACCAACAAAGAATTGATTGAAAACCATGAGTAGGCCATTGCTGAGCTGCTCCAAATCTGTCGTCACCCGACTGACCAAGTCACCAGTTCCCTGCCGATCCAGATAAGCCAAAGGCAAATAATGAACTTTCTTGATAACATCCTGTCGGAGCTGCTGGCTGTAGCGATAAACCAACTGATTATAGAGCAAGGGATTGAGCCACTGAATCAGCGTATTGGCTAAGATGACCAACAGCATCTGGCCCAAAATCGGCATCACATGCTGCTCCGCTTGAGGAAGAAGAACGCTATCAACCGCATTCCCGATTAAAACTGGAAGAAGAACAGTCAGAGCCACTTGAGCCACTGTTCCCAGACTAGCTAGAAGAAAGAGCCAGCGCGCCTGCAGCAAATCTCGAGTCAAACGCCTCAAGCTGCTAGATGATGTCTTATGCTTCATGCTCATTCTCCTTTCCTTGACCATGCTGTGAGTGATGAATTTCTCGGTAAATGGCGGAGCTGACTAAGAGTTCCTCATGGCGACCAAGAGCCACCTGTTCTCCCTTATCTAGGACTAAAATTTGATCCGCTGAGCGCAAGCTATTGGTCCGCTGAGAGATCAAGACCAGACTGGTCTCAGTCAATTCATTCTTAATAGCCTGCAAGAGTCTAGCCTCTGTCAAATAGTCCAGAGCTGAGGTCGCATCATCTAAAATCAAGAAAGGCGCCTGCCGCAGGACAGCTCTGGCAATGGTTAAACGCTGACGCTGACCGCCAGAAAAATTACGACCAAAGGCCTCTACAGTCGCATCCAAGCCACCTTCCTTCTGAGAGACAAAGTCCGCCGCTTGAGCAATCTCTAAAGCATGCCACAAGTCTGCATCTGTTGGCTTGCTTGACATGCCCAAGGTCAGATTGGAGCGAACAGTTCCCTGAAAAAGCTCCGCCTTCTGAGGCACTAGACTGACCCAAGACCGCCATTCGCTCAGATTTTTGGGACTGCGTCCTTGGAAAAAGATGGTCAACTGACCAACATCCACAGGATAGAGATGAGCCAGCAGCTGAACCAGAGTAGACTTCCCTGAACCTGTCCCGCCAATAACCCCCAAAGTCTGACCTCTTTTCAAATCAAAAGTCAGACCAGTCAAAGAAGGACTAGCTGCATTTGGATAAGAAAAACTGACCTGCTGGACTTTAATTGCTTGATCTAGCAGAGCTGTTTCCTGCACTAATTCCTGCAGGACATCTTCTTCTGCTTGTTCGAATACCTGACTAATGCGGCCTGCACTGATATAGCTTTGATTGAGCGAGTTGACCAGCATAGCCAGCTTGAGCAATTCCACCAAAATCTGCAATAAATAATTGACCAAGGCCACTAGCATCCCCTGGGTCAGCAAGCCCTTGCCGATAAAAGCATTTCCCTGCCAAATCACAGCAATCAGAGTAGCATCGACCGTAAGAAAGGTCAGAGGACTAATTAGACTAGCCAGAGCTCCCGTCCTGATTTGCCAGGTTTTATAGAGCTCGTTGCGATTGCGAAAGGTCTGAACCTCGCGCTGGGTCTGCCCGAAAGCTCGTATGACCCGCATGCCCTGCAGCTGCTCACGCGTCAGATTGACCAGCTGATCAGTCAGATGACGAATTTTGGCATAGAGGGGATTCATAAGACGAGACATGAAGACGATAATAGCCGTTAAAATTGCCACCATGAGCAAGAACCACAAGGTAATGACCGGACTGATAGTAAAGGCCATGATGATGGAGCCAAAAACGATGATAGGCGCCCGCAGAAAGAGACGAAGAAATTGATTAATACCCGTCTGGATCTGATAGGTATCGCTCGTCAGCCGAGTCACCAAGCTAGAAGTCGTCAGCTCATCACGACTAGCCTTGGGCAAGCGCAGAATCTTCTGGTAGAGATCACTTGTCATCTGACGAGTAAAGCCCACTGCTGCCTTTGACGAATAATACTGGGCCACCACCGCTACTACCACGCCCAGCGCAGCCAAACCCATCAAAAGAAAAACCATCCAGTAGAGATGGGAGCTGTCCTTTCGAGGAATAGTTTCGTCCACAATCCCAGCAATCAAAATCGGAACCAAGAGTTCAAAACTGGCTTCCAAAAGCTTGAACAAGGGCCCCAGCAAAGACTCCCTGATATAGCCTTTGAAATATCTCAATAAATCTTTCATACTGCCTACTTCTCCATTAAACTGTTTCTATTTTACCATAATTTTCAAAGGGTAAAAAATATTCTCCTTCTGACCAGCAGAAAGAGAACATTGATATTAGATTTCTTGTAAGTTCTGGCTTATTTTCTTTAGACCCATATGCAAAAACGGTGTCGCTGCTAATAAGAAGCCGCCCAAAACTATAAAAGTCCAATTGAAGCCAAGGTAATCAATCAACCAGCCTGTCACAGGGAAAATGACAATCATACTCAGGCTGAACATCATAGAGTAGACACTAAGCATGGTCGCCCGTACTTCACTTGGCAGCTGCTTTTGTAAATCGTTGTCAAAAATCGGCTGGAAAAGAGCATACAAGGCGTTGCTGATTAGATAAATCAAAATATAAATGACTGGAGTTCCAAAATAGGACAGCAGGTAGCTTGCTCCAGTTAGAAGAACCACTGAAGGAAAGAGTTTTAAGGCAGAATATTTCTTTCCAATCATACTCGCCAGATAGACCGCCAAGATATTCAAAGCACTGCCAATTAGCATGACTACCGAAATCTGCCAATCTTTTAAGTCAGGCAATTGATTTTGATAGTAAAAATAAAACATACACATCAGCGTTCCGATGATTTGGGACAGAATCATCCAGATAAAAAGGCTGGGATTTCTCTGCAACTCCTCTTTGACAGCCCAGATAATCTTTTTCATAGTCAAACGCTCAGCTTTTTCTGCTTTGACACTCGGCTCCTTCAGCATCCAAGTCAAGAAAAGAACGATGATAGAGGTCCCAATCATGATATAGTAGGTCAGATGCAATTGTCCATGGACAAAAAATCCGGCCCAGACCGTTCCCAAAGACCGAGTCGCTTCAGCCACCCCCGACATAAAGCTGGAGATGGATAGGTAACGTTCCTTTAGTCCCGCCTCTACGGACGAATCATAGACCATTGCTGCGCTTGTACCCGAATCAAAATTATAGGACCAAGCACTGATCATCATGGCCAGTGCATAGACCCAAAAGTTCCCCTGCCCCGCCAACATGAGAATCGAAGACACAATCCCGGCTATTCGGCTCAGATAAAGATTGGTCTTGTAGGAAAAGCGATCCGCCAACATCCCAGACGGAATTTCACAGATGACACTAGTGGCATGAAAAATACTTTCCAAAAGCCCAATCTGCCAAAGGGACATGCCGTTTTGACTTAGAAATAAAATCCAAAAACTAGCAATGCCTAGAAAGGCAAAAAATTCTACTCCGGCCATAAGGCCGATATTTTTCCGATAACTTCTTTTAAACATATTTTCTCCTTTAACAAGTGTTTTTTAATTTCTATCCTTTATCACTTGTTAATCTGCTGTTTACATGACTCCTACCTCTTCTTTCTATAAAATTCTATATTTGGATTATTTCATAGTTCATTGTTGAAAAAACGCCACACGGGCGTTTTTATTGATTTTAAGGTTTAATACGGTGCAGCATACGAGGGAATGGAATGGCTTCACGGATATGCTTGGTACCTGCTACAAAGGTTACCATACGCTCGATACCGATACCGAAGCCACCGTGTGGAACAGATCCATACTTACGAAGATCCAAGTAGAATTCATATTCTGTCGTATCCATACCAAGATCATTCATCTTAGCAACAAGAGCATCGTAGTCTTCTTCACGCATAGAGCCACCAATGATTTCACCGTAGCCTTCTGGAGCAAGCAAGTCTGCACAGAGGACGCGGTCTGGATTTCCAGGAACTGGTTTCATATAGAAGGCCTTGATAGCTGCTGGGTAGTTCACGACAAAGGTTGGTACACCAAAATGGTTTGAAATCCATGTTTCATGCGGTGAACCAAAGTCATCACCATGCTCAAGGTGCTCGTAATCTGCATCTTCATCATTTTCATGGGCTTGCAAGAGGTCAATCGCTTCATCGTAGGTAACGCGCTTGAAAGGCTCCGCAACGTAGCGCTTCAAGAGTTCTACATCACGTTCCAATGTTTCCAAAGCTTGAGGAGCCCGGTCAAGAACACCTTGGATCAAGGCTTTGACATAAGCTTCCTGCAAGTCGAGTGACTCATCGTGAGTAACAAAATTATACTCCGCATCCATCATCCAGAACTCTGTCAAATGACGGCGAGTTTTTGATTTTTCTGCACGGAATACTGGTCCAAAGTCATAAACACGTCCCAGAGCCATTGCCCCTGCTTCGAGGTACAGCTGACCAGATTGGCTCAAGTAAGCTGGAGTTCCGAAGTAGTCTGTTTCAAAGAGCTCAGTTGAGTCTTCTGCTGCATTTCCTGACAAGATTGGGCTGTCAAACTTGATAAAGCCGTTCTTATCAAAGAATTCATAGGTAGCATAGATGATGGCATTACGGATTTGCATCATAGCCACTTGCTTGCGAGAACGGAGCCACAAGTGACGGTTGTCCATGAGGAAGTCAGTTCCGTGTTCTTTTGGCGTGATTGGATAGTCATTTGACTCGCCGATGATTTCGATATCTGTAATGTCCAGCTCATAGCCAAATTTTGAGCGCTCGTCTTCCTTGACAATCCCTGTCACATAAACAGACGTTTCTTGGCTCAAGCGTTTGATCGTATCAAACTTCTCAAGTCCTACTTCTTCGCCAAATTTCTCGATGAAGTTAGGTTTGAAGGCTACACCTTGGAAAAAGGCAGAACCATCACGCAACTGCAAGAAAGCAATTTTCCCTTTTCCTGACTTGTTGGCTACCCAAGCACCAATCGTTACTTCTTCACCAACATGATTTTTCACATCAATAATTGTTACATTTTTCTTCGACACGTTTTTTCTCTTTTCTATTTTTATTCTTTGTGGCAGACTACTTCGACATTATTTCCATCTGGATCCAAGACAAAAGCTGCATAGTAAGGCTGGTGATATTGGGGACGAATGCCTGGAGCACCATTATCTTGACCGCCCGCTGCAAGGCCAGCTTGATAAAAAGCATCCACCTGCTCCCGCGTCTCAGCATTAAAAGCAAAATGAGTTGGTTCTGACTCTCCTTGACCTAACCAGAAATCACCAGCTGTCGCTGTTCGTGGCTCTGCAAAACTCACTGCTTGAGGTATCTCAAAGGCTATTTTATAACCCAAAGGAGCTAAGGTTTTCTGATAAAATAGCTTGCTAGCTTCCAAATCCTTTACTTTAATCTCAAAATGATCAATCATCCTTACTTCTCCATGAAATCCTTGAGGCGTTGAACCGCTTCTTTTAGTGTATCCATGTCAGTCGCATAGCTGAGGCGGACATTTTCTGGCGCACCAAACCCGTCTCCTGTCACCAACGCAACTCCTACTTCTTCTAAAATCGCTGTGGTAAAGGCCGTCACATCGGTATAACCTTTCATTTCCATCGCTTTTTTGACATTTGGGAAGAGGTAGAAGGCTCCCTGAGGTTTGACGACTTCAAAGCCAGGCACTTGAGCCAGCAAAGGATAGATAGTATTCAGGCGTTCTTCAAAGGCCAATCTCATATTTTCAACCGTATCCTGACTGCCCGTCAAGGCTTCAATGGCTGCATATTGCGCCACCGCTGTCGGATTAGAAGTCGTTTGCCCTGCAACCTTGCTCATGGCTGAGATAATTTCAGGCTCACCTACAGCATAGCCAATCCGCCAGCCCGTCATAGAGTAGCTCTTGGAAACACCATTGATGACGACTGTTTGCTTGCGAATTTCCTCTGACAGACTAGAAATCGGCGTGAATTTATTGCCGTTATAGACCAAGCGGCCATAAATATCATCGGCTAAGATCAAGATATCATGCTCAACAGCCCAATTTCCGATAGCCAGCAGCTCCTCTGCTGTATAAATCATACCAGTCGGATTGGATGGCGAGTTCAGAACCAAGACCTTGGTCTTCTCAGTGCGGACAGATTCCAGCTGGGCAACCGTCACCTTAAAGTTATTTCCTCTGTCGCTTGAGCAAAAACAGGCTTTCCTTCAGCCATCAAGATCTGATCGGCATAGCTAACCCAATAAGGCGTCGGAATGATGACTTCATCCCCTGGATCAATCACACTCATAAAGAAGGTGTAGAGGGAGAACTTAGCACCCGTTGCCACTATCACTTGATTAGACTGAATCTCATAGCCATAGTACTTGGCGAAATAGTCTACAACCGCTGCTTTTAGCTCAGGCAGACCACTTGTTACCGTATAAAAACTAGCTCTGCCATCTTCAATCGCTGCCATCGCTGCTTGCTGGATATTCTTAGGTGTCGGAAAATCTGGTTCTCCCAAGGTCAAAGAAAGGATATCCCTACCTTCAGCCTTTAAAGCTTTGGCTCTAGCTGCCGCTGCCAAGGTCACGCTTTCTTCCATATTTAAAACACGATTGGATAATTTCATAGCCCCTCCTTGCTGAGCAATGTCTTGCTTTCAAATCCGATATTGTAATAAGTGCTTCCAGACTTAATTTCCCAAACAGGCTGACCGTCTAAATAACCAAAAGTAGTCTTATCAATAGAGGTCGCTCCATTTTCCTTGGCCAGCTGCTCTGCCTCTGCCTGACTCATCCCATCTTGCAAGCGATAGACATGGATCTTGTTTGAATTTTTGGAAATCAGAACAGCTTCTTCCTCTTTTTTACTATTTGTCCCAATCAAGCTATAGTAGGACTCTTTGCCATTGTAAATCGAAAAGCTCGTCAGACTTTCCAAATCTGCATATTTCTTAGCGATTTTTTGAGAACCTTCCTTGGCTGACTGCCAAGGCTCGATAGCAAGGTGCAATATCGTAAAAAATGAAAAAACAAGCGCCGTGAGGACGAGGAAAAGCCCGATGGCATAGTGCCTTATAGGAAATTTAGCCCTTTCTTTAATTTTAGGTTTCACTGAATCATTATACTACAAATAGCCTGATTTTTCTAGGACTTTTATTACATTTGCATTTATTACTACTTATTGTTAAAATGTTGCTATGAAAATAACTGAAAACCTAGACAAGGATACTCTACTTGACCTTAAGACAATTATCGTTCTCCATAAGGCGGAGCGCACCATTCGTAATCTCGAAGCTCAAATTTTTAAAAAACACAATTTGACGCCAACCCAATTTTCCGTTTTGGAAACCTTATATAGTAAAGGAGAACTGCGGATTCAAGATTTGATTGATAGCATGCTGGCTACATCGGGAAATATGACGGTCGTTATCAAAAACATGGAAAGAGATGGCTGGATAAGTCGTAGCTGCGATCCCAATGACCGCCGCTCCTTCCTCATCCAACTAACCGACCAAGGCCAGAAAAAGATCGAGACTGTCTTGCCAGAGCACATCGCCAATATCAGCCATATGACTACTCTCCTATCCCAAAAAGACAAGGAAGATTTAGTGCGGATTCTAAAAACTTTCAAAAAGCTAAGCTAAATTATTGCTAATTAGTGACAATTGTTGTAACATGGATAGTAACAAGAGGGACACCTCTTAAATAAAGATAAAATGGAGGACACATTTATGTCTAAAGTACTATTTATTGTTGGCTCACTTCGTCAAGGTTCATTCAATCATCAGTTGGCAGCACAAGCAGAAAAAGCTCTAGCTGGTAAAGCTGAGGTTTCCTATCTGGACTACAAGGATGTACCATTCTTCAACCAAGACCTCGAAAGTCCAGCTCCAGCTGCTGTTGCCAAGGTTCGTGAAGAAATCCTTGCAGCTGATGCTATCTGGATCTTCTCACCTGTCTACAACTGGGCCATCCCAGGTGTGGTGAAAAACTTGCTCGACTGGACTTCACGCGCACTTGATTTGTCAGACCCAAGCGGCCCTTCTGCCCTGAATGCCAAAGTGGTGACTGTTTCATCTGTTGCTAACGGCACTTCACCTGACGAGGTCTTCAAGCACTACCGTAGCCTCCTTCCATTTATTCGCATGAATGTGGTTGACCAATTTACTGGTGTCGGTATCAATCCAGAAGCTTGGGGAACTGGTCAATTAGTCCTTGCAGAAGACAAGCTTGCTGAGCTATCTGCCCAAGCAGATGCCCTCCTAGCAGCTATCAACTAAGATAAAATAAAAAAACATGAAGCAAAATTTCTCAGAAAGACTGCTCCATGTTTTTTCTTATTTTAAAATGATGGCTGCGACGATTGGACTGACTATTACATACATGATCCCTGTCACTCCGATTGCAAGACCTGCCATAGCTCCAGCAACATGTCCATATTTGAAAGCCGTTCCGGTACCAACTGCATGCCCCGTGCCACCTAAAGCTAGACCAACTGCTACTGGATCCTTAATTTTTAGCAGTTTAAGAATAGTCGGTCCCATGACACTTGTCAAAATACCTGTCGCCACAACAACCACCAAGGTGACAGTTGTCAAGCCCTGCATTTTATCAGTAATACCCACTGCCATCGCTGTTGTGACAGATTTTGGGAATAGGGAAATCGCTAAAAAGAAGTCCATCCCAAAGAATTTTGCAAGCAGAGCCGTGAAAGTCGTATTAACCACTACAGCCACAAAGGTTCCTAGCAGAATACTGCGAGCGTGGTGTTTCATCAGGTGGAAGGTCTTATAAAGCGGAATTCCTAAAGCAACCGTAGACGGTACGATTAAATTGTTCAAATAAGCCCCACCGACATAGTAGTCCTTATAAGAAATTCCCGTTAATTTCAAGAAAACAATGACCAAAATCGCTGCTAAAAGGAGAGGCGTTGTCAAAGGATGAGGAAATCTACGGAAAATCAGCATTCCAATGAGGTAGGCCAAAATGGACAAGGCGAGTCCAAATAGCGGGTTACTCCATAGATTAGACATGATCCATCCCTCCTTCCTCATAATCACCTTCAAAATGCTGCTTGATGAACTGTACGACAAGGGCAATGACGACCACATTTAAGACAATAGCTCCAAGGATAATCAAGATAATCGGCAGCAGATAAGGGGCAATCACATGAAATTTATCCATAATACCAACCGCTGGAGGCAGAAAAAGAATGGTCATATTGGCCAACAGAAAGTTACCGACCATACTGACATGGCGGAGCCGCAATAACTTAAACTGCAAAGCAAGAAATAGCAAGATTAAGCCGATAATACTACCTGGAATGGGAAGATGGAAGACACTTGATATCCCCTCTCCAATGATGGAAATTGAGAAAATAATCATCAACTGGACATATAACTTCATGCAGAACCTCCGAAACTTTCTATGTACAGTTTACTCCTTTTCAGAAAAATTTCAAGGTTTTTCTCAAATAAAAAAGATGGAAACGAATCCATCTGATTTCTTACATAATATCCTTACTTCTATATTCTGCGGGTCTAGCATTAAACAAAGTGATTGTCGTTCTTCGTCCCGCCATCAAAAAAGCGCCCTAAGGCGCTTCTTGAAATACAACGGAAGACATGGGATTCGAACCCACGCACGCTTTTACACGCCTACTGCGTTTCCAACACAGCCTCTTAAGCCTCTTGAGTAATCTTCCATACAAGAGAAAGACTTGCTTTCTCAAAACTTTATCCATTATACCACATTGCAGCTCCAGCCGCTATACTTTCCGTTATATTTTTTCGAAATTTCTATTAATTCCCAAACCTGTTGATTAATACTATGGAGCTCAGTAGTAGCTAATCGTGATATTTCCAGTTTGTAAGGTCGAGGATCGCCTTCTTCTTTTTTCTTAGAAGAAATATTATAATCAAGAGCAGAGGCATCCCCCATAAAGGAAACACGATCATCGTAAGTCTCAAAACTAAACTGATGCCTGATTTCCCGTAGTTGACTATGATCGTCCCCTTCTTTTTCTAGGCGATACCAGATACGCTGGTTTAAAATAGATTGGTACTCATATTCATTTGGATACAAGAAGTCAAAATATTGTTTCCATTCAGGATCCACCAAGGTAGCTGAACTATATTGATATTTCGAAAACTGCTCCATTACCTGAGCAATAATCGGCATGTGCCGCTCTCTATCTTTCAAATAGTAATAAAATTCTATATGACCATCTGTGATGACTACTCCGACATAGATAGCCGCAATGCGCTTCATCGCTTCTGAAAGACGATCTTCGATGAGGTTCAAATTAGAAAATTCGTCATAATCTGGAAAACCTGTCTCTGGATCAACCTTCAAAATAGCAATTCTCAAACGTAGGGCATAAGTATAGGATGGATAGGGAGCGATAGAATTCAACGCTAAATTTAGACGGATACTAGCCATTCGGTCATCAATAAGGGTCGAAAAAGAGCCCCATTCATTCGGAAGATTCTCTAAATCAACAGAAACTTCCTCAATGGGTAGATGACTATCTTGACTCTTCCCTAAGATTTTTCCAAAAAAACTCATATCATCAAAAACCTCATTTACATATCCCTATGGAGCCGGTGGGAGTCGAACCCACGTCCAAACACCTGCCAACACATTTGTCTACGACCATAGGCCATGTCTTCATTTAACTCAGCTTTGACACATGGCTCAAGCCCAAACTAAGCGAGTCTATCAATCTCTTGTAAAATCCCTAGACTTGATTTTACCGTAGCTTGCTCATAATAAGACCGGTCATCAGACACAAGCAATCCGAATCAGGTCACGCTGGCTGGTTTTTAGGCAGCTAAAGCGTAAGAATTGTTATTTTTTGCAGTTATATTTAACTGGCGTTTTACATCCGCTAGATGAGTCGCAAAATGTGCCGCATAATGCCTGTCGAATCCGTAACGACCCCAAGACAAGTAACTATTATACCAAATAATGTCCTAATTGCAAAAATCAAGATAAAATTACTCAAAACATGCTAAAATTCCCTTGATATAAGGCACCAAGGGAATTTGACTACATATGATCTTTCACTGCAACTGCTACCATTTTAGCCTTGGCTCTTGGCTGTCCTGCTACCGACATCTCCATCACTATTATAGCTTTCCTTGCTCCCAACTCCTCAAGCCGCGAAGTGACGATGATTTCCTGATCAATAGGCGTCGGGCTCTGGTAATCAACTTCTAAGCGGGCTGTGATAAAGCGTCCAATGACTGTATCTCGGGTCAAGTCTAAGCCTTTTTCTTGATGGGCAAACCAAGCTGCTGAAGCCGTTCCATGGCAATCAAAAATCATAGCAATCATGCCACCAAAAAGATTGGCCGGCACACCACCAGTGTAGTGAGATTCTGGTCGTATTCTAGTAATACATTCCTTCCCATCTAAGTTAGGATAAGTCTTTAAATGTAGGCCTAGCTCATTTTTCGGGCCACAACCCCAGCAATGTTGAAATCGGTCGCCATATGTATCTTGAATCGCAATCTTTCTTGTTTCTAAAGTCATAGCAGTTCCTTTCAAAAATCAGATTGTAAGCGTTTTTTGATTAGTATATCAGCCTTTGGGGCAATAGTAAATAGAAAACGGAACCAATATCTTTTAATGGTTGCTATAATCTGATTTTATAAGTTTTCTACCTCTTTCTTAAATTAAAAATACTCATTTTCAGCCTTAATAGCCTTTCTAAAGCATAGAAAAACCAAGAAGGCCCGATCTGGCTTCTTGGTTTCATAAAATCTTATAAATTTCTCTATTAGAATAGTTCCTGAATCGGTTCAAAAATAATCCGTTCAATGTCAGACAAGTAAATAGAGAGCTGTTGTTGCTTGTTAAAGAAGGCTGATAATAAATCATTACCTTGGATTTTATCTCCAAAACTCTGCATTTTTTCCTGAATGTCTGGAGTCGGCATTTGACCTGTTTGAGCCAGCTGTTGCAACTCCTGCTGGAAAGCCAGATAATCCGCAAAAATAGCCTTCGCTTCGCTATCAGCATCCACTGCTTTCTTACTTTCTGCAACTGCCTTGTACTCAGGCAAATCACGCAGATTTCTGCTCAGTTCATTGGCTAAATCATAAATATTTGACATAGAGTTCTCCAATCTATATTAGTCTTCGGACACTAGGTAATCCGTATTTTCTCTTACTATTTTAGCAGATTTTTCCAAATCATGGTGATTTTTAAAGGTGATTTGCAGAATACCGTTGATATCTTCTCGGTTTTCCTCGTTGATACGAATGTTGACGACTGAAATTCCGCGCAGGAGCTCCAGAATGCCCAAAATCGCATCTTCTTCGTCGGGCACCTCAATAAAGAGATCATAGAAGCTGTCCACACCGGCACGCTTATGAATTTCCATTTGCTTACGGCTTTGCCGTCCTCGGTCGAAAAATTCCCAGATAGCTGTCTCGTCCTTTGCCTCAATCGCTGCGGCAACCTTGTCTAACTGGTCTTTAAAATCTTCCAGCCGCTCCAAGATAGCTTGAGGATTTGTCAAGAGGATAGAGGTCCACATCCCCGGCTCACTCTCCGCAATCCGCGTCATATCTCGAAAACCACCGGCTGCAAAAGACTGGGTCAGCTCATGCTCTTGGCTATAAGCTGCCGCTTGCTCCATAAGGCTGGAGGCTAGGATATGCGGAAAATGACTGATTTGACTGGTCACTCGATCGTGCTCAGCTACATCCACCTGGATAAAACGAGCATGAAGACCGCTCAGTAAGTCCTTCATTTCTTCAAGCGTACCAGACTTGGTCAGGCTAGAGGGCGTGAAAATATAATAGGCATTTTCAAAGAGAGTGACATGGGCAGCCTTGGCTCCGGTCTTGTGACTTCCAGCCATCGGATGAGCACCGACAAAGCGGACGGGCTTATCCTGAAGATACTTTTCTGCTGCTGCCACAATCTCAGCCTTGGTTGATCCAGCATCTGAGATGATAACATTTTCCTTCAGGTCCAGCTCCGCTAGATCTTTGATAAATGCTATGGTCTGCTTGATGGGCACAGCCAGAATAATCACATCAGCCAATGGAGCAAAGGCGGCAAAATCAGCCGTCACTCGGTCTACCATTCCACGTTCCAAGGCGACTCTGCGCGATTCTTCGCTGCGATTATAGCCAAGAATCTCAATCTCAGGATGAGCGCGCCTGATGCCCAAAGCCAAAGATGCTCCAATCAATCCCAGACCAGCGATATAGACCGTTTTTCTCTCCATACCCTCTCCTTACTTCTAAAAGTTCTTAACAAATTCCCGGTGGCGGGCTACCGCATCCTTTAGTTCTTCCAGATTGTCCGAAGAGAACTTCTCCAGAACTTCGGTAGCTAAAACTGTTGCCACCACGCTTTCCATGACAACACCCGCCGCTGGCAGAGCCGTAGGATCGCTCCGCTCCACTGTCGCCTTATAAGGCTCGTGGGTCTCAATATCCACGCTCATCAGTGGCTTGTATAGAGTGGGAATGGGCTTCATAACACCGCGCACCACGATTGGCTGACCATTGGTCATCCCCCCCTCAAAGCCGCCTAGATTATTAGTCCTGCGAGTGAAGCCATCTTCCTCAGACCAAAGGATTTCATCCATGACTTGACTGCCCTTGAGACGGCCTGCTTCAAAGCCCACACCAAACTCAACTCCCTTGAAAGCATTGATGGAAACGACTCCCTGAGCAATTTTGGCATCCAGCTTCTTGTCCCATTGGACATAGGAGCCTAGACCGACCGGCACACCTCCAACGATAGTCTCAATGACACCACCGATGGTATCCCCGTCTTTCTTAATCTGGTCAATGTAGGCCTTGATTTCTTCTTCGCGCTCGGGATTGACAATGGAAACCTCTGACTGGGCAGTTCTTTCCTTGATTTCTGCTACAGTCAGGTCATTCGGCACATCAATATCAATGCCGCCGAAGGTTACGATATGACTAGCCACCTCCACACCGATTTCTTCCAGCAAACGCTTGGCTACTGCTCCAACTGCCACACGCATGGTCGTTTCACGGGCAGAAGAGCGCTCAAGTGAATTTCGCAAATCGTCAAAGCGGTATTTCATACCTCCGACCAAGTCAGCATGGCCAGGGCGTGGTTTGGTAATCTTGCGCAGCCCTTTTTCTTTTCATCCACATCCGCCGCACTCATAATCTCCAGCCACTTCTGATGATCCAGATTTGTGACATTGAGGGTAATCGGGCCTCCCATGGTCAAGCCATGACGAACCCCGGACGTAATCTCGACTTGGTCGCTTTCAATCTTCATGCGGGCACCACGGCCGTACCCACCCTGACGGCGCTTGAGCTCGGCATTGATATATTCAGCGGTCAGAGGAAGACCAGCCGGCACTCCCTCAATAATAGCTGTCAGACGAGGTCCGTGGGATTCTCCTGCTGTTAAGTATCTCATACATTTTCTCCTATTTGTGGGATGGAAAAGCTGGGCAGTCAGTCTATTTATTATCCAAACTGTCCAATCGTCTTAAACTCCATCTGGCACTTATTTCTTCAGAAATTCTTTCATCTCTCCCAGCGGAATCTGGTGAATGCTAGCCGAACCCAGCTCGGGCACTAGTACCAACTTGATAGAATTTCCTCGAGCCTTCTTATCATGGGTCAGTGCCTGATAGAGAGCAGCCTCATTCCAAGGCTGGTAATCCACCGGCAAGCCAAACTTCTGACACATACGGATGATGTCTTCTGTGATTCCGGCTGGCATGAGGCCTTTCTTTTCAGCGACACTAGAAACCTGTACCATGCCAATCGCTACAGCTTCACCGTGCATAACCTTTCCATAGCCTGCTGTCGCTTCAATAGCGTGCCCAATAGTATGACCGAAATTAAGATAGAGGCGGACGCCATTATCCAGCTCGTCCTCGACCACAATCTTGCGCTTGACATCGCAGGAATGGTAAATAATGCTCTCCGCATGCTCCAAAATCGACTCAGGACTGCCATCCATTTCCGAAAGCTCATCCCAGAGTTCCTTATCCTCAATCAAACCGTACTTGACCACCTCACCCATACCTTCGATCAGTTCCCGCTGGCCCAAGGTATGCAAGACTTCTGGGTCAATCAGAACTCCGTCAGGCTGGGTAAAAGTACCGACCATATTCTTAGCCCAAGGCGTATTGACACCTGTCTTACCACCGATAGAAGAGTCCACTTGGGCTGTCAGACTGGTCGGAATCTGCACGAAATGAATGCCCCGCATATAAGTCGAAGCAACAAAGCCTGCCAAATCACCGACAACGCCACCACCTAAGGCTACGATACCATCACTGCGGGTCAGACCAACCTTGACCAAAAACTCATAGACTTTGTTGACCGTCTTTAAGTTCTTGCTGGCTTCACCCTCCAAAAAGTCAAAGACAAAAGTCTCAAATCCAGCCGCTTCCAAGCTCAGCTTGACCTTTTCCGCATAGAGTCGAGCGACTCGATTGTCCGTGATGATGACCACTTTCTGAGGCTGCCAAAGCTGACTCAGCCAGTTTCCAGCCTGAGATAAAGCCCCCTTTTCAATTACAATGTCATAGGGATGATGGGGGAGATTTACATTCAATTTCATAAGCGCCTCCTTGTTTTTCCTGCTCCAACCATAGAGGAGCTGAGTAAGATTGACTATTTATACAGAGCTTCTAGCTGCTGCCAAATTTCCTGACAAGGCATGGGTTGTCCTGTCCAAAGCTCAAAAGCTTCTGCTGCCTGATAAAGCAACATCCCCAGACCATTCACTGCCACTACCTTCTGACTTCGAGCCCACTTTAAAAAAGGTGTTTCAAAAGGTTTATAAATCACATCCGCAACTAAAATCTGGCTCGGCAGCTGAACACTTTCTGCTAATGGCAAAGTCTCGCCATCCATACCCACACTTGTTCCATTGACCAGAAGGTCTGATTGGTTAATTTTCTCCTGCAGGGTAGCCAAGTCTTCTAAGTTCAAAACATGAATCCTACTCTTAGTCTGGCGGCTGATAACTGCCATCTTGTTGACAGTCTTATCATAGGAAGACTGCCGAGTAAAGACAAAGATTTCTTCTGCCTGATCCAAAGCAGCTTGAGCGATAATAGCTGTCGCGGCTCCTCCAGCACCTAAAATGGTCATTTTTTTGCCCTGAATAGCAAAAGACGGCAAGCTCTTAAAAAATCCCTTGCCATCCGTATTATATCCTATCAATGTACCATTTTTATTCACCACTGTATTCACAGCCCCGATAAGACGGGCACTGGGAGCCAATTCATCAAGATATTGGATGACTTCCTGCTTGTAGGGCATTGACAAATTTATCCCAAACATATTATACCTTCGGATATTAGCAACGGTCGCTTCTAAATCCTCTGCTTCAATTTCCAAAGCAAGGTAGACACCATTGACAGCAGTCTTCTCAAAGGCAGTATTATGAATAAATGGTGAAACGCTGTGCTTAATCGGCTTAGCAACCACTGCTGCTAGACGAGTATGGCCATCAATTTTCATTTAAAATCTCCCGTACAACCTTCATGTTTGCGAGGGAAACCTGACCTGGTGCACTCGGCTGTTCAACGCTGGCAAAAGACCAGCTGGAACCTGTCAAATCTGCAGCTAAGCGAGAAATCTTTCCGACTTTTCCCATAGAAATCGTTACATACTCTTGCTCAGGATTCAAAATCTTAAATCCACGAGTGTAGTTCATCAGGTCCAATACATCCTGCTCATTGTGAGCCATAACAGAAACTTTGACCACTTTTGGTGCCAAACTTGTCAATTCTGACAAAATTTCCATCATATTTTCAGGCGTTTCCTCGAAATTATGATAACTGAGAACTAAATTTGGAAACTCGAGCATTTCTTCGAATTTACCTTTATGCGAATAGTATTCAAAATCAACATAGTCTGGCGAATAAAAATTAGCTACTTCTTTGATAAGAGCAACATATTCATCATCTGACAGATCAATTTCGCCACCTTCTCCGCGACTTCGCAGTGTGAAGAGTAATTCACGACCAGCAAATTTCTCGAAAATAGCAGGAGCAACGTTGAGAATGCTCTCTTTCGGCAAAAAGTCCGAGCGCCATTCGATAATGTCAGCATCATCATAACGACTCACATCAATTGCTTTAGCCTCTTCTAAACTTCTGGGCATGATTGAAACGACTAATTTCATTTGTCCACCTTAATTGTAAATACCTTGAGGTAGTTACTATTCTCATCTTTCTTATTGTATACAAAGTCTGCTGGTAGACCATATTCCGCCAAATAGCGGTGAGGAACCCCTGCAAATCCTTTTTCAATTTCTTTTTTAAACTTACTTTTAGAGACATTGGCTGCATTGGTCGAAAGAATCAATGTTCCTTTTGGACTCAAGATTTCCAAGGCCTGAGCCACCAAACGATGGTAATCTTTCGCAACAGAGAAAGTCTGTTTCTTATTGCGAGCAAAGCTCGGCGGATCAAGGACAATCACATCATACTTCAACTCGTGACGCTTGGCGTATTTGAAATAATCAAAGACGTCCATGACCACGAAACGATGGGGCTCTAAATCCAATCCATTGGCTTCAAAATGCGCTTGGGAAAGCTCGCGGCTACGTTTGGCCAAATCCACCGAAGTTGTTTGACTGGCACCGCCCATGGCAGCTGCCACCGAGAAAGCTGCTGTATAAGAAAACATATTGAGCAGGCTTTTTCCGCTAGCTAAGCCGTCAACCAAACTTCCCCTCACCTCGTGCTGGTCCAGAAAAATCCCAGTCATCAGGCCATCATTCATGAAGACTTGATAGCGCACGCCATTCTCCAAAACCGTAAAATAGGCTGGCGCTTCTGCTCCGTAGAGGTGGGCAGACTCATAGTCCAAGCCCTTGAAGCGAATCTTCTCGTAAGCTCCAACGACCTCAGGAAAGACCTGCTGGAAAGCAGCCACTATCTGATCCTCGATTGAAAAAACAAAGGAATTGTACCAAGAGAAAACGGCATATTTCTCATAGATATCAACCGTAAAACCACCAAAACCGTCACCTTCTTGGTTAAAGAGGCGATAGGCTGTCGTATCCTCCGCATGACGGTAATAAAAACGCTTGTCTTTAGCTTTTTCAAACAAATGCTGAAAGAAAGCTGAGTTCAGCTCTACCTTAGCATAGGAAATCAGCCAGCCAAGTCCCTTATTTTGTAAGGAGAGATAAGCCGTTCCCAAGAACTTCCCCTGCTGACTATGCAATTCCACACATTGGTCGGTGAATGAAAGAGTTGGAAAATCATTCTTATCTAGAACTAAAATTCCTTTTCTCAACTTTTCCTCTGTCTGTTTATTAACAGTAAGTTTCTTCATAAGCATTATTATACCAAATATTGTGAAAATTCTCAAAGCATATTTATTATTTTCACATAATACTTGTTTTAGTAGAAGAAATTTCCAACATTTTTATATATTAAATATTTATTTTATTAGGCGGGCTTTCAAGCAAGCTTCCTCTACTACCACTTTCCACTATCTATCATGAAACAAACCCTGTCTAATCTTAGGTATGTTTGCGAACAATCTTGAAGATATGAAATAATTGCACTTATTTAAATTACTTTACAAATAAAATAAACTAAGCACTAAATCACCTCAATTTTTCCTCAACTTGAAAAATTGTGATATACTTAGAAGAAGAGAATTTTTAGGAAATAAGACAAGGAAGTATCTTTCTGTGAAAAAAATAACCAAGAATTTACTCAATTTTATGAGTACAAGGCTCGGTTTCGTCTTGAGCTTGCTCACGATTTATTGGTTAAAAACCATGTGGGCTTATACTGTTGATTTTAATTTAGATATTCAAGGAGCCTATCAAATTTTTCTGGCTCTGATTAACCCTTTCCCAATTGGACTTTTACTGATTGGGCTCGCTCTTTATATCAAGCCGACTAAACTTTTTTATTGTGTCAGCACAGCTATCTACATCATGCTCTTTGTCTGGTTGGTCTCAAACTCCATCTATTACCGTGAGTTTACCGACTTTGTGACAGTCAATACCATGTTGGCCTCTAGCAAGGTGTCTGCAGGTCTCGGAGCAGCAGCCATGGAGCTCTTCCGCCCTTGGGATGCTATCTATATCATTGATTTTCCAATTCTGGGCTGGCTTTTTTATAAAAAGTATATCCACTTGGATCATCGTAGGTTTAATTTCCGCGCCAGCTTTGCTGTAACGTCCCTATCAGCGATGCTCTTTTCGGCCAATCTTTTCTTAGCAGAAATTGATCGTCCTGAGCTCCTGACACGCGGATTTTCAAATTATTATGTCGTTCGCGCCCTTGGTCTTCCCGCCTTTCTCGGCTACAGTGCTAATCAAACCTATGCTGCTAATAAAGAGCGTTCCAAAGCCTCTGCCAAGGATTTAGAACCCGTTCAACAATATATCCAATCCCACTATGCCGAGCCGAACTCTGAATACTACGGCATTGCCAAAGGTCGCAATGTTATCTATGTCCATCTAGAGAGCTTCCAGCAGTTTCTGATTGATTATAAACTGCAGATGGGGGGCAAGGAATATGAAGTTACGCCTTTCCTCAACTCCCTTTACCACTCCAACTCAACGTTAGCTTTTTCAAATATCTTTAACCAGGTCAAGGCTGGAAAGACTTCTGATGCGGAGACCATGATTGAAACAGGTCTCTTTGGTCTCAACCAAGGCTCCTTCATGGTAAACTACGGCGGTACCAATACCCAACAGGCAGCACCTTTTATCCTATCGAAAAATGGAGATTATACATCTGCTGTTTTCCATGGAAATACAGGTAGTTTCTGGAACCGCAACACAGCCTACAAGCAATGGGGTTATAATTATTTCTTCGATGCGTCATACTTTACCAAGCAAGACGAGACCAACTCCTTCCAGTATGGCTTGAACGATAAAATTATGTTCAAAGATTCCATCAAATATCTGGAACATTTGCAGCAGCCTTTCTATGCGAAATACATCACCGTCTCTAATCACTATCCTTATACTACCAGCTTGATTGGCGATGAGATTGGTTTCCCACTGGCAGATACCAAAGATGAAACCATCAATGGCTATTTTGCAACAGCAAACTACCTCGACTCAGCTGTCAAAGCCTTCTTTGACTACCTGAAAGAAGCTGGACTCTATGAAAATTCAATCATCGTCCTTTACGGCGACCACTATGGAATTTCCAATTCTCGTAATCCAGCTCTGGCACCTTTGATCAATAAAAACTCTGAGACATGGTCTAGTTACGACAACGCCATGTTGCAGAGAGTGCCATACATGGTCGTGATACCTGGAATGGAAAAGGGAAAAATCATCGATACCTTTGGCGGACAAATCGATATGTTGCCAACCTTGGAGCATTTATTGGGGATTGACTCCAAAAATTACCTCCAAGTCGGGCAAGACCTCCTCTCACCTCAGCACCAGCAAATCGTGGCCTTCCGCTCAACCAATAACTTTGTAACACCAAAATACACAAGTTATAGCGGCCGCATTTACAACACACAAACTGGTGAGGAGATCACTCTGCCAGACGAGTCAACAACAGCTGAACTAGAAGCTATCCGAACAGCCGCAAATACACAGCTGAAGATGAGCGATGCTATTCAGACAGGGGACCTATTCCGCTTTTACACGGGCAATAACCTAGGAAAAGTCAATCCTGATGATTACAACTACATCAACTCGTTGAAAGCCCTCAAGGCCATTGAGAAAGAAAAAGGTGATCAATCAACCAGTCTTTATTCAAAACGTGGCGGTGTATCTTCTGTGGATCTCTTTAATTCACCAAGTTATCGAGTACTTCACCCCGAACAATTTCACTCTAGCACTAGCAGCGAAGAGGGAACTAGCGGAGAGTCCTCCAGCTCTTCTAGCTCCTCCAGTTCAAGTGCCAGTCCCTAATCTATGAGGCTACTCAACTCTTCCTAAAACATTGAAAAATGTTTTAGGAAGAGTTTTTATTTTTGAAGCACAAAAAAGATTGAAAACGTGAGCCACAAAGCCTGTCTTCAATCTTTTCTTATTTTTATTCATACTATGCAATCACTTCAAAAACGGAAGCGGTCAGATTCTCCACATAGAAGGGTCTCTTATGACGACTATTTCCAACCAATAAACGTAGATGATCCGCATTCTCAAGGTAATAGGGCAGGCCACTCGCATTAAAAATGATTTCATAATGTTTTTCATCTTTAATCTCAAAAATGACGATACCACTGCCGGCAAAGGCTTCTCTTACAAAGACATGTTTGTAAATCTCTTCATAGGTTTGATAAGAAAATTCCTTCTGACTTGTCTTTAAGTGAATGATCTGCTTGATATAGTCAATACTCTCCTGATGTTGGCTGATCAGTTCCCAATTCACTTGGTTGACAGCATCGGGAGCATTGTAGCTATTCATTGCTCTGTCACGGTCGCTAGGGAGGACTTGGCCCTCTTCGCCTGTTCCTACTAGTTTTGTGCGGAAAAATTCTTGGCCCAATTCCATGAATGCCATCCCCTGCATAAGCAAGTTCATAGCTGTTGCCAGCTCAATTCTTTTGGTCCGAGTGACCTCATCATCTTCTGGGTGCAAGTCAACCAGCAAGTCATGCAGATTGAAATTATCATGCGCCTCCACATAATTAAGAACTTGGCTCGGTGTCAAATAGGAGCACAACTCACTACTACCCAAAATGGCTTTGGCTATAATATCTTCAGTCGCTTGTCCGCTCACATAACCAGCTTTCAGACCACCGTAGACTTCAGCACCCTTTATCGCATCGCGCTGAGTATCATTGAAAAAGCCAATTCGTGGCAGTTGATAAGCATTGTCTTTCTTAGCCTTGTCCTCTGGCATCAGGCCTGTTCCCATATCCCAACCTTCACCATAAAGCAAATCCGTGGATCAATTTTATCCATTTCTTCTCGGATGATATTCATGGTGGTGACATCATGGATTCCCATCAGATCAAAACGGAAGCCATCCACATTGAATTCTTCTACCCAGTAGCGAAGTGAATCAATCATGAATTTGCGGAACATTTCATGCTCACTGGCTGTCTCGCTGCCGACTCCGGTACCATTTTGGAAAGAACCGTTGGGATTCATCCGGTAGTAATAATCGGGAACCGTTGACTGAAAGGCTGAGTCAAAGGTCGAATAAATATGATTGTAAACCACATCCAAGGTCACAGAAATCCCTGCATCGTGGTAAGCCTGAATCATGGTTTTCAAATCTCTGATGGCCTGACCTGGATCATCCGGATTAGAAGAAAAACTGGTTTCTGGTGCATTGTAGTTCTGTGGATCATAGCCCCAGTTATAAGTAACTTGGCCATTTTCGTCATAGTCCTTGTGTCGGTCAGAAACCGGCTGGAGCTGCACGACATTGATACCTAGATTACGAATGTAATCAAAAGTAGTCTGGTCTCCCTGACTATTTCTAGTGCCACGTTGACAAGCACCTAAAAAAGTCCCTCGCAAATGCTCTGCGACACCTGAACTAGGCGATTTGCTAATATCGCGGATATGCATCTCATAGATGACCGCCTGATTCGGATTATCTAAACGCCAAGTTGCCTCCTCGCCTTGACATACCTTAAAACCAGCAACAGTCTTGTCCTGTTCAGCAACAATAGCTGAGTGCTTGCCATCAGGACTGGTGGCGATTGTATAAGGATCGCGCGTCAAAAAATTCTGGTTTTCAAAATGAACATGATACTGGTAGGCCTTGCCAGCTAAATCTTCTGGCACTTCTACTGACCAAACTCCGATTGTATTTTTTGCATGATCGTGCGAATAAATTTCGCCCTTTTCCATAGGGAATTCTTTATAAACGGCTGCTTGATTATCGGAAGTTTTATAAACTACCAATTCAACTTTTTTGGCTGTCGGAGCCCAAACTTTAAATTCATTTACTTGCCTCTGCAGACGGTGCCCAAGCCAACCTTGGTAGCCCCAGCATTCATCAAAATAATCCGACCGCATAGCCACATCGAAATTATGGGGGCGTCGCCGCGAATATTGGTGGCTCGTCGTCGCCGCTTGCAAGGAATAGTAGACCTGATGATCGCCTTCAATCAACCAAACCTCTGTGGGCAAATGTACTGGCAATAAGTCAATGTGGTAGTCGCAAGATTGGCTGGACCAGTCTGAACGCTTGACAATCACATGAGCCTGACTAAGAGGCTCCCAACTTTTAAAAGATAGTTCTCCTGGATACCAAAATAATCTAGTTTAGAAAAAAAGGTGCTTCTTTTTCCCCACTGATCTGTCTGCCACTGCCACAAATCATAAGAAAAAGTAATCTCCCTTAGGATTGTGGTAATGGACAATGACTTTATAGTCTAGCATTTTCATTTATCTCTTCATTCTAATTTTTCTAAGGAAAGAGCGCTCTCATCGATTTCATCTATATTGGCGAAAAACTCCAGATGATTGTGCAAAACTTCCAATTCTACTGGTGTATCTCCTCCGTACTCACCGTCCAGATTCAACATAAAGGGAGCTTTTTTATCTAATACTTCTAGTTTCAATTTGCTGGTTTTCAGATATTCAACATTAGCATCCGTCACATGTTGGCCACCATTAATTGCCTGTATGATGAGACTAAGCATATCAAACAACTTGGCCGTTTTTACAAGAATCAAGGTAAAATTTCCATCGTCCAGTTTTGTATCTGGCGCTAGTTTTTCAAAGCCTCCGATAGAATTAGTCAAGGCTGCAAAAACAAGCGAAATCTTGCCCTCAAAAACACCATGGTCATGCTCAATCCGTACCTTACGGGATTTGGAGCGCGGCAGCATCTTGGCCCCTTCGGCTACATAAGCCAGATAGCCTAGACGGGTCTTGACTTCACTAGGGACGCTATAAGTCAGCTCTGTCAGCGTGCCCGCCGCCGCAATGTTGATAAAGTATTTGCTGCCATAAGCCCGGCCGATATCCATCTGAATCGTCTGGTTTTTTTCGATAATTCGAGCCGCAGCCACCGGATCTCCCATGGGAATTTTCAAAGCACGCGCATAATCATTGGTTGTACCAGTTGGGATGAAAGCCAGCTTGGGGCGCACATCTAAGCCTGCAACCCCGTTCACTACTTCATTGATAGTCCCATCTCCACCAGCTGCTATAACTAAATCAAAACCTGCTCTTGCTGCTCTTTCAGCTTCTCGCTGAGCAGAGAAAGGCTCTGGAGTCGTCTGGTAGGCACTGGTCTCATAGCCAACATCTTCCAAGACATCCAAGACTTCGGCAATATTTTTTTTGATAATTTCCTGCCCAGAAGTTGGGTTATAAATCAATCTTGCTTTTTTTATTTTATTTTCCATACTCAGCCTCACAAGCTATCTAGCCAGTCCTCGTCTCGAATCTCGATCCCAAGTTCTTGAGCTTTGGTCAATTTGCTGCCGGCATCGCTACCTGCCACCACCAAATCTGTCTTTTTAGACACACTTCCAGCAACATTTGCGCCCAAGCTCAGCAATTTCTTTAGCTTGATTCCGTGTTAATTTTTGTAATTTTCCGGTCAATACGACTGTTTTGCCAGCGAGAGCAGCATCGGCTGCCACTTTCTCCCCTAGATAGTCTAGGTTGACGCCAGCTTCTTGTAATTCTTGCAGCAGAAGCTGACTGCCTTCCTGCTCAAAGTAAGAATGCAGACTCTGAGCGATAACTGTCCCTAAGCTGTCAATGGAAGATATTTCCTCTTGACTGGCCTGTGACAACTTGATCATATCGTGGAATTTCTCCATCAAAATCCGACTAGCCTTGCTTCCCACGTGACGGATTCCCAGACCAAAGAGCAATTTCTCTGCTGAGTTTTCCTTGGAAGCTTGAATGGCATTATACAATTTATTCGCTGATTTTTCCTTAAAGCCGTCCAAGGTCAGCAAATCTTCTACAGAAAGTCGATAAATTCCAGCCACATCCTTGACCAAGGCCTTATCAAAGACCTTTTCGACTACTGCTGGACCAAGGCCAGTAATATTCATGGCATCTCGGCTGGCAAAGTGGATCAAGCCTTCCTTGATCTGAGCTGGACAGAGCGGGTTGATACAGCGCAAAGCCACTTCGTCCTCGAAATGCACCAGCTCACTCTCACAGCTCGGACAATGACTTGGTATTTCCAAAGCCTCTTCTGAGACCCGCTTAGCCTCTACCACGCGCAAGACAGCAGGAATAATATCTCCCGCCTTATAAACGATAACGGTGTCTTTCTGACGAATATCCTTCTCTGCAATATAGTCCACATTGTGCAAAGTTGCTCGGCTAACTGTCGTTCCCGCTAGCTGAACTGGCGTCAGATTGGCTGTCGGAGTCACAACTCCTGTCCGACCGACTGTCCAGTCAACAGATAGAAGCTGGGCTTCCTTTTCCTCAGCTGGAAACTTATAGGCAATGGCCCACTTGGGAGCCTTGACAGTAAAACCAAGCTCCTCTTGCACCGCCAAGTCATTGACCTTGATGACAATACCGTCAATCTCATAAGGCAGACTGTCCCGCTCCTGAGCGATCTTTTCGATAAACTCCCAAACGGCATCGATAGAATTTGCTAGAAAATGAATCGGATTAACTGAAAAGTCCAAAGACGCTAGCTTGTTTAAAACGGCTTCCTGGCTGCCAGCCTGAGTCGGACTAGCTTCTTGGTAGAGGAAGGTTGCTAGATTGCGCTTGGCCACAACTGCTGTGTCCAACTGCCGCAAGGTTCCTGCTGCCGCATTTCGAGGATTGGCAAACTCAGGCTCACCATTCTCCTGCCGCAGCTGATTGACCGCATCAAAGGAAGCCTTGGGCATGTAGCACTCTCCGCGAACCGTAATATCCAGCGGCTCTTTCAAGGTCAGAGGAATATCCTTGACTCGCTTGAGGTTTTCAGTGATATTTTCACCAACAGAGCCATCCCCCCGAGTCGCCCCTGCTACCAAGATTCCCTTTTCATAGGTCAGGGAAATAGAGAGCCCATCAATCTTGAGCTCACAAATATAGGAAACCTGAGGAAATTCCTTGCGGATTCGCTGGTCAAAAGCCATTAATTCTTCACGTGAAAAAGCATCCTGCAAACTAAAGAGAGGATACTGGTGTGGATATTTTTCAAATCCTTCTAAAATCTTCCCACCCACCCGATGGGTCGGGCTATCAGGTAGGATATCAATTGGGTACTTTTCTTCTAACTCCACTAACTCACGATAGAGTCTGTCATACTCGCTGTCCGATACACTTGGCCTGTCTGCCGTATAATACTCATGAGCGTATCGGTTAAGCAATTTGACTAATTCTGACATTCTTTCTTTCATACTTCTATTTTATCACAAATACACAAAATCTTCCTCTATTTGTCCCGAATTCTCACTAAAAAAGAGGACAGAAAAAGAGCGGAAATTCCGCTCTCTGCTGTCTTATTTTGTCAAATCAATCCTTTTCGCAATCTGGTTAATAATGATAGCTCCAGCAATCAAGGAAGCAAACTCACCAATGGCTGTTGTGAACCAAGTCAGGAAGAATGGCAAGCCCTGTAAGAAATACAACTCTGCCGCAATCGTCACCATCGAAATAGAGAAGAAAATAGCAAAATAGAAATGATCCAAACGAAGCAAATCTTTGATCAGGTATTGATTCTTATAGCGACTGAAAAGGTAGACACCTAATGATAGGAAGACTAGAGTTGACCAACCACCGACAAAGACATCAATGATTCCAAAGCTATAGAGATTGGCAATCATACAGCCAATAGTCACCCCCAGAATGTATTTACGATTGTAAAAGGCCATAAAGTTCATCATTTCAGAAATTCTGAACTGGTAAGCACCATAGCTGATAGCATTTAAAGGGGGCGTAATCGTAAGGGCTACATAAATAGCAGCAACAATGGCAATCTGAACCAAATCACGAACTGACAAATTTTCTTGTTTCATGTTTTCTCCTTTAGCGCATGAGCGCGTGTAATATGCTTGGCGAAAGAAGTTAAGCGCCAAGGGTTGCGTCAGACGGGAAAATTATCTCCTTCAAATCGACAACCTCACTAGTATAGCATAAATCCTAGAAATGTGATAGACTATGCTTATGAAAACTTTGATTAAAAAATTCTTCGACAATGAGGTTCTGTCCTATCTTTTCTTTGGTGTGGCAACCACTCTTGTCTCTGTCGTCAGTCGGATGCTCTGCTATGAACTGACAGGAAACGAACTACTGGCTACGATAATCGGTGATATTCTGGGGATTCTCTTTGCCTTTGTGACCAACGATACCATCGTTTTCAAGCAGAAAAGAAAAGGCTGGCCAGTACGATTGGTCAAATTTTTCACAGCCCGACTGGCAACTATGGCCTTGAACTTGCTGCTCACCTTTATCTTTGTCACTAGCTTCCCGCAGATTATTGGTCAATTCGTCCACAACGATATTAAGATGGTCAACACCATTGAAACTTTGATGGCTCAAGTACTGATTATCGTTCTCAATTACGTCTTTAGCAAAATTTTTGTCTTTAAAAATAAGGCAGAATAAGAGTAGAGCAGCTATTTCACCTATAGAAACAAAACTGGACCAGATATTTCTGATCCAGATGTTTTTATTTTTAGACTTCCAAGCTGGGATTTTCAGCTGTCAGGTGGGTAATATCACCTTTGACACCGAAATATTCCTCAATCAGAGTCTGAAGTTCCGTCATAGCTGCTTGAGCACGCGCCGCCTGCTCTCCATTGATGGCTTCGATAACCAAGATGGCATCCTTGGTATCTTCCGTCAGCATGGTCCGCTGGGCTTCTCGCCAGTTAAGGCAACGGCAGACCGCTCCCTCATCATCATAGTAGATGATTTCTTCTGCCAAAGCTGGTGCATCAGTCTCAGATCCCAGTGGGAAAAAGGCTTCACCACCCTTGGCTTTACCTAAATAAAGACCTCCGACAATCTTATCCAAATCCTCACCGCCACATGGAACCGCATAAGACAGCGAGACACTGTTATAGATATCAACCAAAGGATTGATTGGATGAAATTCACGCCCCTGACTGACCCGCTTGAGCAGAGCTTCAATAGAGGATCGTGCTCCTTTCTTGGTCTTAAATTGGCTGAAAGCCTGCCGCCACTCCTGAATGACATCATTTTGAGTGAAATTCTCATCTGGAATAAAGTCTGCTGCTCGCTTTGCGCCCTTATCCAGCAGGGATTTAAAATAAGGATCCTTACTTTCATCCACTTTATTATCCAGCCCCTTGACCACTAAGACACTAATCTGCGCTTCTGGAAACAAAGCCCAAAATTCATTTTCAACTGTAATTTTCATGTTCTACCTCAATAATTTCTTTTCTGACCTTTTTTGACCAGCTCCCAATCCTTGGTAATATTCTCTCGGACGCGAACTAGCAACTTTTCTAACTCTTTTCGCTCAGTTTCTGAAAATTTTTCCAACGCCACCTGCTCCGAATATTCGTTTTCCGCTAAGATAAGAGGATAGAGGGCCGCCCCCTTTTCGGTGACAAACCATTCCTTGTTCTTGCGGTTATTGGCAGCTGGCCGCTGTTCCAGTAAACCCTTGCTTTCAAGCTTCTTGACTGAACGAGCCACCGTCGAGCGATCTACCTTGAGCAAATCCGACAGCTCCTCCTGGATAATCCCAGGATTCTCCGCAATCCGCACCAGATAGAGATACTGCCCCCGCGCTAAATCTATGTCACGAAACTCAATATTAGCGATTGAATCCAAAGCCCGAGCAATGATTCCAATCTCACGTAAAATTGACATACTTCCTCCTTCTGAAGATAGTATAACAGATTTTTATTGCAAATGCAATAAAAATATTTATATTTGAAAATTTCCATGAAGAACTAAACTTCCTGATCCAACGACTCTTTGTATCTTTTCGATTCTTTCCCATACCAGTCTTCTATGGAGTAGTCAGATAACTGGCGGTAATCTTCCAAATATTTTTTGAGATAGTAGCCTTGAAAATTGTTCACACTTAAAACATACAGAAAGTAAAGGAAGGGGACAAATATTATTGGATTAATGGCTACAAAAATTGAACGAAAGGTACCATTTTGCTGAATAAGATCCGAGTTTGGGAAAAAGATACGGAAAATAACTATTAGGAATAGGATAAGCCCTCCGTACCTTTTTGCAAATACAACAAAACGGTCGAGAAAATCTGCTCCTCTATTTGAGTAAGTAGACTCTTGATACAAAATTTCGAGCGTATTCTTCTGAAAATTTTGAAATAGTCTAATAAAGTACAAAATAAAAGCAACCGTATATAATGCGCCAGATAAAATCATTCCTATTATCGTTCCTGCTCCAGCTATACCTATTACTAGACATTGCAAAAGAAGAAGAAAAGTCATAAAACCAACCCATTTATTAAAGTAATAATAGGATAGGATTGACTGATTTTTTATTTTGGTTAGATCAATTAAATAGCCAACAAACCCTACAAATCCCAATCCCAATAAAGCACCATTTATGAGACTTACTTTCATAAATAAAAACTGCAAATTTTGAGAATCAATCCAAATACTAAAAAGAAAGATTAAAAATAGGATAAACTGCATTGTAATAAATCCTAAAAGCTTTCCCTCATAACCTTTTTCATTGAAATCCTCAAATGAAGTTTTGATATACTGATCTGTCACTAAGTTCATACTTTCCTCTAACGAGGCATTAAAAATTGTTTGTTTCATGTTTTACCTATTAGACATCTGTATCCTTATCTGCTTTTCCTTCGTCATCAAATCTCAGAATAAGCTCACCACTACGGCTTTCAAAGTGCGATACGAAACGACTTTGGATGCTCGCATTGAGGACAGCTCCGACGATTAGCACCTTGGCAATCAAGATAAACCAAAACATGATAATCACAACCACCACTGAGCCGACAAAACGCACATCTAAAAAGCGATCTAGGTAAGCTTCAATATAAACGGTGAAAAGGTTCATGAGACTATAAATGATAACAAGAACCAAGGTCGCACCTGGTAGGACATAGCGGATTTTGGGAATCTTCACATTGGGTAAAGAAATAAAGCAGAATCAGCGAAAGAAAGAGCATCAGATAAATCGTAGGCTCTGTCATGGTCAGCAGCTGCTGGTAGAGGCCACGGTCAAAGTGCCAGAAATTATAAAGAATCTCAACCAGCATTCGACCAAATAGGGTCAAAACGAGCGACAAGCCTAGTAGGACTTGCAAACCTAGACTCATGATAAAAGCAAAGATCCGCTCCCAGATAAGCCCCCGCCCTTGCTTCGTACCATAGCATTTATTAAAAGCCTTTTGCAAAAAAGTCATACTCTGGGAAAAAGTCCACAGGGCAGACAGGATAGAAATACTCAGCAAACCTGTCGAAGGCTTGGTCAACACATCTCGGACAGCCTTGGCGATCATCAGATACAATGACTCTGGCAGTAAGTCTTTCAGCGCAACCAAGAGCTCATCTGGCCGAATCTGAAAATAGGGCAGAATATTCGCCGCAATCAATAACAAGGGAAAAATCGAAATCAGAAAATAATAGGCCACAGCAATGCTAGTAATATCTGCCTCCGACGCCTGATAAAAATGGAAAAAAGCTCTGAGAAATTCATTTTCTCTTATCTTTTTGATGAATCCTGTCACATCTCTCTCCTATTCAAAAAGACTGGGACAAGCCCAGCCCTCTATACTTAATAAGTCCCTTCTTCGCCCTGGCTGGTTAGAATCACAGGACCATCTTTGGTAATGACAAATTGATGCTCATATTGGCAAGACAGACCGCCATCTAGGGTTTTATGTGCCCAACCGGTCTCAAAGTCCGTGTCAATTTCCCATGTACCTGTATTGATCATTGGCTCAACGGTTAGAACCATTCCCTCCCGCAGGCGCAAACCGCGTCCTGCACGGCCGTAATGCGGCACCATTGGCTCCTCATGCATGGTTGGACCAACCCCGTGACCAACCAAATCACGCACCACTCCATAGCCATAGCTTTCAGCGTATTCTTGAATGGCTGCACCAATGTCTCCGATTCGATTGCCAACTTGTGCAGCTGCAATTCCTCGGTAGAGACATTCCTTGGTCACATCCATGAGTTGCTGCGCTTCTGGACTAATCTGTCCAACAGCATAAGCCCAGCAAGAGTCTGCGACACCACCACGGAAGCTTTCTGTATATTGCTTCATCTGCTCTACATTGTTAAAGTCCAGCTTAGATACATCCAGCTCAGCCTTATCGACTAAGCCAACAACCATGTCCACACAGATGATATCACCTTCTACCAATTTTTGATGGCGAGGAAAGGCATGAGCCACCTCGTCATTAAGAGAACAACAAGTCGCATAAGGATAATCCATGATGCTGCCCTCTACGCCAATCTGAAGGGGCAAGGCATTAGCTTCTTTACAGCGCTTGCGGACATATTCTTCGATGTCCCACATGTCAATACCTGGCTTGATCAAATCTCTCAAGCCGATATGAACAGAAGCTAGAAAATCTCCGCTCTTGTCCATTAAATCAATTTCGCGTTGTGATTTTATAGTAATCATTATTAACCTCTTTACTAAGTAATTTTTACAGTAATCGTTGCTTTGGCAACGATGAGCGAATCTAAGTAGATATCATAGTCAATCACTGCTGTCCGCCGCGTCTGATGAATAATACGTGGCCGAATCTGCAGGATATCATCTATCTGAACAGCCTGAAAGAAATGAATCATCATCTGATCAACGATTAAGCTCTGGCTATTCGTCGTCATCAACTGCTGCGTAATCCGAGTGATAATTTCCGTCAAGACGCCATTAGCCAAGACTCTATTTTGCTCCAGCATGAAAGGCTCGACAGTGAAAGAAAAAATATCCTCTTGGCGATGAAGCTTCTGGCCCACCTGCTCACTGAAGGTCGGTAGACTGGAAATCTGTGAACGGCTCATTTTTTCCATAATATCCCGACGAGTAATCACCCCAAGGAGAGTCTGATTACTACGTACCACCGGAATCATCTCAAAATCTTCTGCAATCATGCGCTGACTGATATTGGCAATATTTGCCGACAATCCAGTCATGAAGATTTTTCGGGTCATAACCTTATCCAAGGTAGTCAAAGGAGACTTATCTCCCGCATCCCGCATCGTCACGACCCCAACCAGCATTTGATGCTGATTAACGACTGGAAAACGACTGGTACGGTTACGACGAACCAAGTCCAGATAATCACGAACGGTATCTGTGTCGTGTAAGAAACCATATTCGTGACTAGCCCTATAAACCTGTTCTACCGTCAAAATATCTGTTTTAATCTGGATATTGGACAGGGCACGGTTAATCATGGTCGCCACGGTATAGGTATCGTGCTTGGTTCTTAGGACGGGAATTTCAATACGATTGGCCAGTTTTAAAACCTCTGGATCGACTTCAAAACCTCCCGTTACCAGCACGGCATTCTCATTTTCAAGAGCCAAAATCTGAATCTGCGTCCGATCCCCGACAATAAGAAGACCGCCTTCGTTTAAGTAACGTAGGATATTTTGCTCGGTCATCGCTCCGATGGAGAACTTGTTAAATTCTTTTTCTAGTCCTTTTTCACCGGCAAGCACCTCTGAGCCAGTAATATCCGCAATTTCCTTGTAGGTCAGATGCTCTAAAACAACTTTTTTCGACTTGACTCGGACAGTACCACTTCTGGGTCTGGTCTCGACAATTCCTCTATTTTCAGCTTCCTTGATTGCTCGGTAGGCAGTTCCGTCGCTGACACCCAAGTAATTTGAAATACTCCGAACGCTGACCCGCTTGCCAATTGGAAGATTTTCAAGATAAGCTAAAATTTCCTGGTGTTTACTCATTGAAATCTCCTTTTTCGTAGCGATATTCGGTGTAATCTCGCATCCTTCTCGTGTAGCGATCGCTCCCCTTAAACTGACGGAAGAGCTTAAAACCAGCTTTCTGTGCAACTTTTTGACTAGCCAGATTCTCCTCATGCGTGATGATTGTTAGACGCTTAAAGTCGAATTTTGTAAAGGAAAGAAAAACCAATTCACGGACAACTTCGGTCATCAAGCCCTGTCCCCAATAGTCCTTCCTCAAAAAATATCCTAGCTCCGCTTCTTTTTTTATTTCGTCCATTTTTTCAAATTTAATGGAACCAATCATTTCATTCGTTTCCTTATCACAAATTGCCCAAATTCCCAAAGGATTTTTCATAAAATAATTGGCGATAACATATTCACTTTCCTGCAAGCTACTTTCAGTCGGAAAAATAAACTCGGTATTCTCCGGATTGGAAGCAATTTTATAAAGGGATTCTGCATCTCCAAAAAGAATCGGGCGTAAAAACGAATGCTCCGTTTCAATAAAAGAAAAAGCTGCTAACTGTGTCCACAAATTCATATGCTTCCTCTATAAAAAATAAGCGATGAACGCTTATTCTTCGATGAGCTGGATGTCCGCACCCAGACTTCTTAATTTTTCAATAATATTGGAATAACCGCGTAAAATAAATTCAATATTGGTAATCTCTGTTCGGCCTTGTGCCATCAGACCAGCAATCACCAAGGCTGCACCTGCACGCAAATCCGTTGCTTTGACAGAAGCACCTTGCAGCTGATTTGGCCCTTCATAGACGATTTGATTGCTAGCGGTTGAGATTTTACCAGCCATTTTTGCCAATTCAGCGACATGGTTGACCCGTTTCTCATAGATAGTATCAACGATTTTTCCATGACCATGAGCCGTCAGCAAGAGCGGAGTGATCGGTTGCTGCAAATCAGTGGCAAAACCAGGATAAGGCGAAGTCTTGATGTTAATAGCCTTTAAATCCTTCTGCCCTTCTACAAAGATGCTATCTTCTGAAATGGTCATGCGCACACCCATTTCCTCTAGCTTAGCAATGAAACTTTCCAAATGTTCATAAAGAACATTATTGATCTGGACACCTTGTCCAATTGCTGCTGCTAAGGAAATATAGGTCCCAGCTTCAATCCGATCCGGAATGACCTGATGGCGCGTTCCATGAAGACTATCCACACCTTCAATCGTGATAATATCAGTCCCAGCCCCACGAATATGAGCTCCCATATTGTTAAGCAGCGTAGCTACATCGATGATTTCTGGCTCACGCGCCGCATTTTCAATCACCGTACGCCCCTCAGCCTTGACTGCTGCCAACATCGTATTAATCGTAGCACCGACACTAACGGTATCCATGTAAATACTAGCTCCAGCCAAGCGTTTACCACCCGTTGACAATTTCATATAATTGCCTTCCATGGTCATATGAGCACCCATCGCTTCAAAAGCCTTGAGATGGAGATCAATCGGACGAGGACCAAGGTCACAGCCCCCAGGAAGACCAACTGTCGCTTCTCCAAAACGGCCTAGCAAACTTCCATAAAAATAATAAGAAGCTCGTAGACTATTGATTTTACCAGATGGCATCGGCATATTCTTGATGTTTCTAGGATCAACCTCTAGGCAATCTCCAGACCGTTTGATAGTCGCTCCCATGATTTCCATAATCTCGATGAGGCTATCAACATCCGAAATCGCCGGTACACCATCTAAAGTAACAACATTATCAGCTAAAATAATAGCTGGGATAAGGGCCACAACACTATTTTTGGCACCATTAATGGTCACCTCTCCTTTTAAAGGGCGACCACCATTAATTACAATTTTTTTCATGTTTTAAAATTAGCTCTTTCACGGTATTACTCTTTATTATATCATAGTTTTATCCATTTTCCTAGACAAAAAAAGCCCTCAGTTTAAACTGAGAGCTACTATTTTATTGCAAAGCCGCTTGGAGCGCAGCTACCTTGTCTGTGCGTTCCCAAGGAAGATCGATATCTGTTCGACCCATATGACCGTAAGCAGCAGTTTGACGATAGATTGGTCGTTTCAAATCCAACATTTGGATAATACCTGCTGGACGCAAATCAAAGATCTGGCGGACAGCGCTCTGAAGTCTGCTTTCAGAAACTAAGCCAGTTCCAAAAGTATCAATGCGGACTGAAACGGGCTGAGCTACCCCTATAGCATAGGCCAACTGAACTTCTACTTTTTTAGCCAAACCAGCAGCTACGATATTTTTAGCGATATAACGAGCCGCGTAAGACGCAGAGCGATCGACCTTGGTTGCATCCTTACCAGAGAAGGCACCACCGCCGTGGCGAGAATAGCCACCATAGGTATCCACAATAATCTTACGTCCTGTCAAGCCAGAGTCTCCTTGCGGGCCACCTATAACAAAGCGGCCAGTAGGATTGATAAAGACCTTGGTCTGACCATCCAAGTATTCACTTGGAATCACCTGAGCAATCACCTTTTGGATAACATCCTGATGAATCTGTTCATTGCTGACTTCAGGATCATGCTGAGTAGAAATAACTACCGTATCTACACGAATTGGGCGATCATTTTCATCATATTCGACCGTAACCTGAGACTTGGCATCTGGTCGCAGATAAGACAATTCACCTGATTTGCGCAGTTCTGCCAAACGACGCACCAGTTTATGACTGAGAGAAATAGGCAATGGCATGAGCTCTGGCGTTTCATCCACCGCAAACCAAACATAAGGCCTTGGTCACCAGCCCCAATCAAATCCAACGGATCTTTTTGAGCATTTCCTCGAATCTCAAATGCTTCATTGACCCCTTGAGCAATATCTGGCGACTGTTCCACCAAAGATGGATGGACTCCAACTGTCTCTGCAGAAAAGCCATACTCTGTATTGGTGTAGCCAATCTCTGCAATGGTATCACGAACCACCCGATTGATATCTACATAGGCTGTAGTCGAAATTTCTCCAAAAACATGAACGGAGCCTGTATAAACAGCAGTTTCAGCTGCGACATGAGCCTCTGGATCCTGAGCTAAAATAGCATCCAAAATAGCATCGGAAATTTGGTCTGCAATCTTATCGGGATGTCCCTCCGATACAGACTCAGACGTGAAAAGTTTACGTTCTGACATAGAAATGTCCCCCCTTAAAAAATATTAAACAAGTAAACAAACTCCAAAATAATTGCAAATCATCTCACCCATGAGTTACGACGCGAAAGAAATAAAAACTATATTTTTTTATTCCTGTAGCTAGTAAGGCCCATAGGCTGACCGCAATATAGCGGTAACCCTTGAATGACGAGTGACTTTGGAGCCGTCATTGTTTGCGAGTTACAAAGTACTGATAGAAGTTTCCTACCATCTTATCGGGACTATATAACCTCTCCATTATATCATGATTTTTAGAATTATGCTGAATCATTTTCAAAAGAAAAGCTATAGTTCAAAACTATAACTTTATCATTTAGATTTATTCGATCTAAGCAGATGATTAATGCTAAATATTTCAAGTAAACTATACCAACTCTGTCTGAACAATAGCCTCTTTCACATCTTCTAGCGGCAAATGCACCAGTTCCACTTCCTTTTCCTTGTAAAGGTACTGAGCATAATCATCTATCCGATATTGGTTGATGTAGACCACGCGCTTGCAGCCAACCTGAAGCAGTTGCTTGGTACAGTTTAAACAGGGAAAATGAGTCACATAAGCCGTAAATCCCTTAGGAACGCCCCTCTCAGCTCCCTGCAAAATTGCATTGACCTCTGCATGCAAGGTCCGAACGCAGTGACCACCAATAACCAAACACTCATGATCAATACAGTGCTCTGTTCCTGAAACGGAGCCATTGTAGCCGGTCGATATGACCTTATTATCCTTGACTAAGACCGCACCGACCTTGGCACGCTTACAGGTCGAACGATTGGCAATCAAAAGTGCCTGTGCTGCAAAGTATTCATCCCAAGCTAGCCGATTTGACATCATCATTCAGTCCTCCATCCATTCTCATTATATTATACTAAAACACTTGGCGATTGTCATCCTGACAAGAAAAAAGTTGAAACAATGTTTCAACTTTTTGTATTCTTATTTAGCAAGTTTAGCCTTAGCTGCATCTGCAAGAGCTGTGAAAGCTGCTGCATCGTTAACAGCCAAGTCAGCAAGCATTTTACGGTTCACTTCGATCTCAGCCAATTTCAAACCATGCATCAATTGTGAGTATGAAAGTCCGTTCAAACGAGCTGCCGCATTGATACGAGTGATCCACAATTTACGGAAGTCACGTTTTTTCTGACGACGGTCACGGTATGCATAGTAGTAAGAGTTCATTACTTGCTCTTTTGCAGTACGGAACAAGATGTGTTTTGCTCCATAGTAACCTTTAGCTAATTTTAAAATACGTTTACGACGTTTGCGTGATACAACGCCACCTTTAACACGTGCCATGTTTTATTTCCTCCAATATTCCTAGATAATTGTTACAAAATCTCTTATTTAAGACCTGTAAGCATTGCTTTGATACGTTTGAAATCTCCTGCATGCACCATAGATGCTTTACGAAGATGACGACGTTGTTTCTTAGTTTTTCCGTGGAAACGGTGAGAAGTGTAAGCACGGAAACGCTTCAAGCCACCAGAACCTGTACGTTTGAAACGTTTAGCTGATGCGCGGTGTGTTTTTTGTTTTGGCATGATAAAATCTCCTTTTTCTAACTTTTTGACAGTTTATTTTTTGTCACTAATCGGTGCCATTTGCATGAACATTTGACGTCCATCCATCTTAGGCTTTTGCTCAATGATCGCAACATCTTGAGTTGCTTCAGCAAAGTCTGCCAAGACCTTAGCCCCGATTTCTTTGTGGGTAATCATCCGGCCTTTAAAGCGAATGGATACCTTAACTTTATTTCCTTTTTCAAGGAACTTGCGTGCGTTACGAAGTTTTGTATCAAAGTCCCCTTTATCAATGGTAGGACTGAGACGTACTTCTTTCACAGTGACAACGCTTTGTTTTTTACGTTGTTCTTTCTGCTTTTTCTGATACTCAAACTTGAACTTGCCATAGTCCATAATTTTCGCAACAGGTGGTTTAGCTTGTGGCTGAATCAGGACCAAATCGACATTTGCTTCATCCGCAAGAGATTGCGCTTCGCTAAGCGGTTTAATACCTAATTGTTCGCCGTCAAGACCGATCAACCGAACTTCACGCACACGAATTTCATCATTGATGAATAAGTCTTGTTTTGCTATGGTTTTCACCTCTTTTTTTATTTTTAGAGAAAAACAAGTGCGGACCTGCTAACGCAAACCCGCACTACATGATAGTATTTCATCACTGAAACTGAATCCTGTAGAGCCAGACAACGTTAGTCGCAAGGCGAGAAGTTCTCACTTCTGCTTTTCTCAACTCCACTATCATATCAAGTTTCTTTTTATTTGTCAATAATTTTTTTTGCTTTTTCTTCAATAAATTTGACAACTTCTGCAATTCCAATGCCTGTCGTATCAAAATGAATGGAGTCAGCCGCTGGTTTCAAAGGTGATACTTCACGATGACTATCCTTGTAGTCCCGCTCCGCTATTTCTCTTTTGAGAGTTTCCAAATCAGTCGGAATCCCTTTTCCGAGATTCTCTTTGTAGCGGCGCTCTGCCCTTTCCTCAACTGAAGCAACTAGAAAAATTTTCAATTCTGCATTTGGCAAGACTACTGTCCCAATATCACGGCCATCCATGACGATGCCGCCCTGTGCAGCAATCAACTGCTGCAAATGAACCAATTTTTCACGCACTTCCGGGATAGCTGCTACCCACGACACATTATTGGTTACTTCATTTTCTCGAATCGGATGAGTAACATCGACATCTCCTACAAACACTAGCTGCTCACCATTCTCCGAACGACCAAAACTAACCGAATAAGTCTCGAGCAAAGTTACGATCTTATCTGCATCATTTTCAGTCAGATGATTTCGCAGAGCCAGATAAGTGGCTGCGCGGTACATGGCACCCGTATCCAAATAGGTATAATTAAAATCTTTGGCAATAATCTTTGCAACAGTGGATTTTCCACTTGAAGCAGGTCCATCAATCGCAATCTGAATCTGTTTCATAACCCGCTCCTACTGAATCTTAACAATGTCACCTGGGTTGGCATACCAAGAACCAGTAGACATGTGCGACGGATTTAATTGCTCCAATTTTGCAATAGAGATACCTGCACGCGCTGCAATTGCAGCTTCTCCTTCACCAGGCTGAACAGTCAAGGTACCTTCTGAAGACTGAGTTGGCTTTTCTTCTGATTCACTTGGTTGTTCTGATGGAGCTGGTTGTTCCGCACTGCTACTTGAAGATGCAGCTGCATTAGAAGTACCATAAAATCCATCCATAACGGTCTTTTTATTACTTCCGCCAGTAGATAGGTAGGCGAAAAAGAGTGCCATAGCAATGACCATCACTAGAAAAATAGCTGCTAATATTGTCAGCCAGCGATCAACTCGACTCGCCTGACTTTTCTTTCTGCGATTCAATTTCTCTGCTCCATTATCATATACATCTGCTTCCCATGGTTCTTTTTCCATGACTTCCTCCTTGAGTTTTTCTAAAAATCTTATTACAATATGAGTATGAAAGTTACACTCATTCCCGAACGTTGCATTGCATGCGGACTCTGCCAGACCTACTCAGATCTTTTTGATTATCACGATAATGGCATTGTCAAATTTTATCAAGACGACCAGCTCTTAGAGAAAGAGGTTGAGAGTCAGCCTGAAATTCTCGAGGCTATTAAAAACTGTCCAACCCGAGCTTTACTAAAAGACTAATTTTTCTTAGATTGGTCACCATAGTAGACCTCAAAATAATCTAGAAGAGTCATATTGTCTACTAATTCCACTTCGCCTTTAAAATGCTCATTTAAAGCTAGGGCGTTGACAAAATATTTTTTTGGCCACTTCCGCATACAGAAGGTCCTGCTACGACTCTTCCCTGTAAAATGAAGGGTGATAGACGTCTTTGTCACCTCTAGCTTCTCAATCGTTGAAATATCAATCTTGATTGGCGTGAAAGGATTTGCCGTAATAATGCGCAAAATGCCATCATCATAAATCGTGAAATATCTATGCACACCAATAGCCAGTAAGACCATGAACAAAAAGAATGAAAAGAGGACAAGAGTCGGAACACTGGAGCTTTCGTACATCAAGGCCAGTCCTATAAAAATCGGAATGACTGACAAAGACCAATAAATCACCAACACCGACATTTCTGGTTGCCAATGATAGCGGACTTTCCCAAAAATCTTTATCATATCTTCCCCCCCTTACTACTAGTTTAGCATAAAATAATAAAAAATAGAATTGGTAAACCTATTCTATTTTTCATTTTGCTGGTACAGCAAAGAAATCCTTTGAAAGATATCCTTTCCCACCAACCATATCATACTCGATCAATTTCAAATCATCTGCAATTTCCTGAGCTGATGAATCCAGTGCTTTCTTGTCCACACTGGCTTTATGGAGAACCTCAGTCAATAAGGCGTAGTAAGGAGATACTTTCGAATTGGTCTGCTCAAGTAGTAGGGCTGAAAAATCACTAGAATTAACCAAAGGATAGTTCAACTTAGGTGTCTCATAATTGCTCCAGATAAAGTAATCGGTCAAATATTGATTTTCGGGATGATCCTTAAAAGCTGATTGAGGATATAGACCTGGCAAGTGATCACCATAAAAAACTACTGTTATCTTTTTATCAATTTTAGAAAGCTTATCTAGAAACTCCTTGGTCGCATTGTCTGTGTGGTAGAGCATCCTTACATAGCTGGATAAGGATTTATTTCCTGCCTCCGTGAAACCTGAGTAACTAGCAGACATGTAAATCGGATTAACTTCCGTCCAAGGCATGTGGTTTTGCATCGTCATAACTGAGAAAAATTGACTTTGGTCTGTTTTTAGACGGTCTAGAACTTGATTATAGGTCGTTTTATCACTATAGTTTCCACCAATATGATCTCCCTGTAATCCTTGAGTTCCATAATGAATGAAGGTATCGTATCCCAGATCTTTATATATGATATTTCTGGAATAATTACTTGGTGAAGCTAAATGAATCACTGTACGATTTTGAGAAGAATAGGAATCACTGATTGCCGGAAGCTTGTTCATCTTTGGTACAACTTCTGTATAAATGACAGAGACAGAGGGTGATAGGTTATAAAACGGTAAACCGGTCAGCGTTTGGAATTCCATATTCGCAGTTCCACCACCATAGCCATCTGATTGCATCAACCCACTGGTAGTCTTAGACATGATTTCCTGAATATTAGGAATCGGATTTTGTGACATAGATACACCAGAAATCCGTGCTGGGTCAGAAAAGCTCTCACTAAGAACATAAATGACTGTCTGTTCTTCTATTTTCTGCTTACGTTCCTGATTGATAGAATCAGCTAGTGCTCCATATTTCTTTTCTAATTCTTGAATTTTTTCTTTAGAATATCCCGCTGGCTGAATCATAGGCTTATCAGATAATTGGGTAAACCAAACAAAAGAGACCGACCGCATTTGCGAATTAATTGTATTACCAAACCAAGTCAAATCATGGTAATTATTCAAAATGGACACAACTGGAATATTATCGGCAACTTTGCCATTCTCTTTCGAAGAGAATATCTGTAAAACACCTAAGAAAAAAACAATAGGAATAACCAGTGAAATAAGTTGAATTTTTACCATGGCGATTATTTTTCCAGGTAAAATTTTCCTACGGAAAAACCAATAGAAAAGACCAATAGCTACCACACTAGCAATCGCATAGATTCCATAATTACCGCCTAGAAAATCAAATAAGAGCTTCGGATCTTTTAGCCAACTAATATCACTTGGCAAAATTGGTTCTTGTCGATATTGAAATTTCAAACTGCTGGCAATTGTTGAACTAACACCTATCGCCAATATGATAATTGTGGGTAGAAAAATTTGATTAAAAGCAAGATAGATAAAAATAAATAGTGCAAAAAAGACTACTATCTGAAAGAGACTTGCCCCAGTAAATAAATGAAGTTCTAAAACAGAAACATCCGCTCGAATACTATTTTGGATAGTGTAGTTAAAGATAACAGAAAAAGCTGCGCTACTTAAGACTGCGACCGAAAGGCTTCCTTTATTTCTCGAAATATCTATCAAACCCTTTACCGCTAAAAAGCTAGGAATCGAAAATAAGAAAAAGAGTAAAATAATAAAACCAATTAACTTAAAAATCGAATCCTGAGAAATTGCAAAGCCGCTATCTGAAAGATAATTCATCAACAAAGTCTGTTGCTGAAAAATAGCGGTCATCTTACTATCTGTTAGCGATAAGAGAAGAAAAGATTGGGACAAGAAAAGTATCTCTAGAAAACCAATATTAAATTCATCAACAGTTAGAAAGCTTTGGGAATGATATTTTTGCAGAGAAGAAAAGCGGTTAATGAGATAAGCAAATAAAAATATTAGCAGCAAGTAAGGTAAGCCGTTAACTTCTACAAAGTGATTACTGAAGATATTCTCTGCTTTAAAATCAAAATCATTCACATGCTGCGTCACAGTTAGCAAATAAGAAAACAGGGTGTAGATTCCATAAATGAGAAAAGACCAAACTAATAATTTTCGATTTAGCAGTTGGGCAACAATCTGACCTACACCAAATAAAACCGCTATTAAAACGAGAAAAACCAAACCGAGGCTGGCATAATTATCTAAACCCTTATTTACTTGAAATAAGAATAACGTCGCAACAGCTATGGTATCCAAAACTAAAAAAATGATAAGTAAATAGGAAATCTGCTTATAATAATTGACTAAAAATTTCATTATTCTTTCTACAGAAACTATTATCTAACTTTTTAAAAGGTTCGATAAATACTTTCTAACTTTTTTTGCTAGGCTCTTATGAGCCAGTTTCCTTTCTGCTGGTTTAATCGCTCTGTTTCTCTTTGTAAATCTAATACAGAAGGCAGTGGGGTTCCAGACATGATTTTAAAATCATAGTCCTGTTCCCAAGCCAAATAAACTAACAAATTTTCTAAAACTTGAGGTTCAGTTTGAACTGATAAATGGTAGTCGTTTTGAAAAAGTCTAATCAGAGCAGAAGGCTTAAACCAAAGAAAACCACCATACACCTTAGTAAAAACAGGATATTGTTCAAAATCAAAAGTTTTCTGGCAATGGAGCTCTTGCCAAATTGTAGCCATTTCTTTCCGATATGTTTTTTGCTCAAACAAGCCATATCTGACTAAACTTGGAAGATCTGGGATAACGAGACCAAGCTTACCATCTCGTTCCAATGCTTTAATACTAGCATTGGCATTTTCAAACATCATCTCCATCAGTTCTCTACGCATCGCATTATCAAGCTGAGGTATTCTATCTACTAAATTTACAGTAGAAATATGCCCAACGAAAGCAAATTTCTGTAATAGGTCGCTCTGTTCAAGCATCGCCTGCATAGAATTTCTTCTTTGCCTAGAAGAACTTGATAGCGGTCTGATATAGTTTCTAGGAGCTGAACAAAGATTTCTTCGTCAGCTGTCGTCACCACAAATTGGTATTGTAGAGGAAGAACTTCCCATTTTTCTTTAAATTGCTCGAAGACTTGAAGGTCTGTCACATGAATATGAAGCGCTACTGGCTTTTCTGGCGAGTCATTCTTATCATCTTTCGCAAGCTGCTTATCCTGCAAAAGGCAGGGGACATCTGGACCAATATATTCAAATATATGCTCAGAAATTAAAGAAACAGGATAAGAGGTTCTCTCTTTGATTTCTTCCAGCAGATACCTCGCAGAAAAAGGATTGCCACTGATAGCTTTCACTTTCAAAAAGGGAACCTTTTTCTCAAGAACAGTAAAAGGCTTATAATAAGTAAAGTCTGGATGGATTAAATCCGCTACTTCTTCTAGACGAGTATCAAATAAAGATTGATAGGTAAAGCCTGTCCCTGTAAAATATTGGGTAAATTTCGTCTCGTAGTGGTCAATCACATCTTGAACATCAGTAAAATCTTTTACTTTTGTCCAAAAATCTTGAAAAGAAATTGCCCTCAATATCTGCTGCTTAAAGGTAACAAAGTAACTCTGCAGATGTTCTTCAAAATACTTTGTTTTTCGAAAGTTGGTCATGCCCCAAAAATCAACCTGAGTATCCACCTCAAAACGCGTATAAATAGGCTCCAAATCCCAGAGCGGACCAAAACAAGTATCATTCATCAAAGTCAGAGAGTCGTAGGTTTTGAGCTCCTCAAAACCTACGGCACTCATTCCATCTCGCCAAGCCGCAAAATCATAGCCTTGATTGTTCCGCTCCAACACATTGCTTATTCCAAATTCGTCTTGTAACTTTTTCTTAGTTGCTTCTTCGATATGACTATTTGAAATAAAAAGGATTTTGGAAAACAGGGGCTTGAGCTGTTCTAATTGGTAGAAGACATGATTACTCACGCGCTTATATTTATTAAAATGAACATAGAGTAATATTCGTTCCATGAAAACACCTTATCATTTTATTGAGAGATTTCCCAGACCCCATTACGCTGAATCAATCCCGTTGCTGAGTCTTTTTGCAGAGGTATCGTCATCTTCAATATCCCGTCGGCTGATGATAAGGACTGGAGTATTCTTAGAATCTGCAAAGGATAAAATCTGATTCTCTTCATCACGCACAGAGACCTGCAATTTCAATTTTGCATGATTAATTTGGGAAAGATGGCATTTGTATTTAAATGTCTTCTTGCCTGTTCCTTCTGTCAAATTATCCATTGAATTATCATTATATAGCCAAATGGTACGGTCGATATCAGTCAGTGAAAAGGCTATGTAGGTTGGCATGTCCTGATTAACTCGATAGCTAATCTCAAATGAAATTTCTTGATTTGGTGCTATCTGAGGAGAACTTAGTAGACGAACCTCCAGATCAGAAACTGCAACAGATTCCGTTTCAGCGACATAATCTTCGTTCATGGCTTTGGTGTCACTTGCATTGTCTAAACTGTATTGGTTAGCTACATCATCTGGATTTCCGACAACTTTGACTAAACCATTTTCAATCAAAACAGCTTTATTACAATACTTTTTAACAGCATTCATGTCGTGAGTTACTAAAATAGTTGTCTTTCCCGAATGCTTCCGTTCCATGAAATAATCATTACACTTGCGCTGAAAAGCTTCATCCCCAACAGCCAGAACCTCATCCAAAATTAGAATGTCTCCCTGTGCCTTGATCGCAACTGAAAAGGCCAAGCGAACCTGCATCCCGCTAGAATAATTTTTGAGTTTTTGATTCATAAACTCACCCAGCTCAGCAAATTTAACGATATCGTCATACATGGCATCTACTTCTTCAGTTGAGAAGCCCAGCATGGCACCATTCATATAGACATTTTCGCGGCCGGTCAGCTCTGGATTGAATCCAACACCTAGCTCGATAAAGGAAACCAACTTGCCATCAATGGTCACTGTGCCCTTTTCGGGAATATAAATCTCTGAGATAATTTTCAGAAGAGTGGACTTGCCAGAACCGTTTCGCCCAACAATTCCATAAAAATCTCCCTTTTCCACTTCAAAGGAAATATCCTTAAGAACGTTCTGCTCTTTGTAACCTTTGATGCCTCGAAAACGGTTGACTAGGCTTGTTCTTAAACTTTGTGTTGACTCTGTTGGCAGTTTAAAAAACTTACTGACATGGTCAACTTTTACTGCAATATTATTTGACATTATAAAATCTCCGCAAATCTCTTAGCATTTTTATTAAAGATATAATATCCAAGCCCAAAAATCACTACTGGCAATAGATAAGGAATCAGCGCAATCCAGTAATGGTCCATCAAATCCCAGCCCCGAGTACTGCCTGAGAAAACGATAAAATGACGAAGATCTTGAATAATCTGAGCCATTGGATTAAGCATCATCAGCTTAGCGACCAAAACATGCCCACCCTTCAGAATAAAAGTCAGTGAATAAATGATTGGTGTCGCATACAAGCCTGCCTGCAGCACTACTTCCCAAATGGGCCCAATATCACGATATTTGACAAAAAGGGTTGCCAACATAAAGGCAAAGCCAGCCGAAATCAAAACTAATTCTAGAAAAAGCGGGATAATAACCAGCCATCCTAGGGTGATTGATACGCCATTAATCAGTGCAAAAGCAACAACAACCATCAAATTGATCGCATAGTTGATCGCTGCGCCAGTAATAGCTGAAAAAACGATAATTGATTTAGAAAAATTCAGTTTTCGCAGTAAGTCCCCTCGCGCAACAATGGACATCATGCCCATATTGGTCGCTTCTGAGAAAAAGTTCCATGTCACCATCCCTAGGAGAAGCGATACTGCATAATGAGGTGTTCCGTCATCAAAACGCAGGAAACGAACGAAAACAAGATACATAATGGTAAAAAGCATTAAGGGTTTTAAAATCGACCACAAATGCCCAATGAAACTGCCTTGATAACGCAATTTGAAGTCTGTTTTAACCAACTCTCTCAAGAGAATCCAGTTTTTTTGGCTAAAATAATCTAGCATGCATATTACTCCTTATAAGCAAATTTTGTGAGAATGAGCGTCGTGAAAACCAAAGTATGGAAGGTACGATTCTTTCTGTAGCCATACTTTCGAATCCGTCGCAGTCGCTCTGCAAAAGGGACTTCCATGATTGTCACAAAATTTTCAATAATTTCTCTATTTTCAGTTGTCAGAGACTGGCTGAGAAGGTTGCGAGCCTGAGTCTGACTGTCTTTTATCAATTTCCAATATTTAACAAATAGACGGCTAGGATGAATCCAGTTCTTCATCCGCTTGCGTAAGGTTCGGGCTCCTAATACATTATTGGAATGTTGGCGGTAGAGTTCCCCTGGCTGATCTAGATAAACGAGTTGCCCAAAAGCCGAAGCCAACAAGCCCAGATACCAATCGTGCATAAGCAATTCATGCTCCTCCTGCCCTGTCCACAAATCAGCCAGAGCGCGGTTGATCATCGAAACGCCACCTGTCACCGTATTTTCCGTCAGTTCCTGAATTAATTTTGTATTGGCATGATCAGACTGCGTTCGAATCATACTTTCGTGAACAACATTTAGCTCCTGATCCACCACTTTTAAATCCATATAAACCAACAAAGGTACGGAAGCATCATAGTTTTCTGCTGCCGCCAACTGAATCGCCAACTTATCCGGCAACCAGACATCATCCTGATCGCTAAAAAAGTAAACATCCGAATCCTGATACTTAAGCAAGCTATGAAAACTCTTAATGACACCCAAATTTTGAACTTCTTCCGGATTGATAAAGAAGATCCGGTCGTCCTGTTGGCAAAAATTCTCAATAATCGCTCGCGTCCCATCACTAGAGCCGTCATCCCGAATCAAAAGCTGCCAATCCCTATAGGTTTGGGCTTGAATACTTTCAATCTGTTCTGCCAGAAACTGCTCACCATTATAGGTCGACAGAAGAATGGTCACTTTCATGATAAAAATAGCTCCTCGTATTCACCTACAATTTTTTCCCAGGTGTAGTTTTCTTTCATATTTTCTTTGGCCGCCTGACCTAGTCCAGAAAAGTCTATCTGACCATCCACTCGGTCAATAAGCTGAGCCAACTGTCCCTCTTCTTTTTGCCAATACAAAGCTGTTTCTTGGGCTACTTGATGGTTGAAGTCCACATCCAAAACCAAATTGGCATCAGTCTGAGCCAGAGCTTCCAAGAGTCCAGGATTAGTTCCACCGACTTCGTGTCCATGCAAGTAGGCAAAAGCTTGATTGCGGATATATTTGAGCAGTTCCTGATCATAAACAGTCCCGACAAACTTAATCCGAGAATCCTTATCAAAACCCGTTTTTTGCTTAAGCTCTTCAAAATAAGGATTTCCCTCATGATTGCAGATAATCAGCAAGTCACGTTGGGTCTGGGACCTCATAAATTCTTGGATAATGGTTTCATAGTTATTTTCTGGCACAAAACGTCCAACAATCAAATAATATTCCTTTTCTCTGCTCTGCCATTTCTCAAAAAAATCACGCGCACGAGCATCCTGAGAGTCAAGAGAAGATAGTTGGAGGTCTGTCCCATAAGCAATGAAAGCCGTCTTGGACCAAGGATAGGATTGTTTTATATAGCTCTCAATGCCTTGGTTGTCCGTAATGACCAGATCAGCATGCTTAGTCATAAGCTTCTCAGAATATTTAAGATAGGCTTGAACTGGCTTAGACCACTTAGCTCGCTTCCATTCCAGACCATCTGGATTGATAAAGAAAGTCCCGCCTGCTTTATGAATTTTATGTGCAAAAGGCGCCACAAAGGCTCCGATCGTATTACCCAAAATATAAAAAATTGGACGCTCAATCTGCTGCTCTTGCACTAGCTTTAAAGAATAATTGATGGCCATCATATCATAGGCAATCACCCGAGCCGGCCCTAATTTAGGAGCCTTAATGGTGAAGCAATCCACTCCCTTGTAATCAAAATGATGAAAAGCTTCATCATCCGACAAACAAGCTACATGATACTGAATTTGGGAAGAAACCTTATTTTCTACTATTTTTTCAACAAAAGTTTCAAAGCCGCCATATTTAGCAGGAAGTCCGCGACTCCCGATGATGAAGACATGTCTCATGCTTTTCCTCTATTCAAAGATTTACAATCTATTCTATTATATCATTTTCTTGGTGATTTGTGTTGCAAAGAAAGAAACAGTAAATGCCATTTCTTTTTACCATTTACTGTTTCTTAATAATATTCACTATTTTATAATTCTTCTTATAATTTTTTTAAATAGATGGGTAATTTTTTTCTTTCAGATACTTTTTTTGAATTCAAATAAACTATTAAAATAATACAATATTTTCTTATTTCTCACATTATCCTCTGTTATTGCACTTAGCAACTCAGCATAGTTGTTTTCTATTCGATAAACATTTTTAATCCTCTCTCTTTGTTTTACAACAAAGTCTTTTTGCTGTGAGAAGTTTTTTATAGAATCTTGCAAAATACCCGTCAACTGTTCAATATTTCCTAATTGGTAAATAGTACCGACTTCAAATAAATTGTAGGCTGTCATATATCCTTGATTATCTGATATAATTGTTGGAATCCCATTTAAAATAGCCTCTATGTATACTAAACCAAAAGTTTCAATTTTGGAAGTAAAAACACAGATATCTTCTGATGTTAACTCTTCCCAAGGATTATCTTTGTGCCCCAAAAAGAAAATATTGGTTAATCGGTTCTCTTGGATATAATCATCACATTTCTTTTTATAAGTTTCATCCCAACCACCAATAAATACAAGCTCATAATCTGAAGCATTTTCTAAATTTTGATAAGCTTGAATCAGTTCAATCTGATTTTTATTATCATTTACTCGACCAACAGAAACAAATCTTTTCTTGCTTCCTTGTTTTAGTTTTATTGATACGACTTCATTATGCGAAATAAACGATTTAATTTCACGCTGAGGCAAGAGAAAAGATAGCGATTTTTGAAGGTTTCCTGTAACAGTGAATATCTCATCTGCTAAAGAGTCTATAACACCAATTTTCTCTTTATAATAACTAAATTCTCCCTCAGGAAATTCATGAATCAGCCAGAAATGCGGAATATCCTCACAAGCTGCTGCCACCGCTCCTTGAAACATATTAACTGTATTTGTAATGACCAAGTCAATATGGCTATCTACTATTATCTTTCTCAGCGCAGCAATATTTCTTGGTAAGAATTTACCCTCTCTTCATGAGTTCCAGGAAGACCACCTGGTGCATCCTCCCACCACCATTTAACCGATGGCAGAGCAATGGTTCTAATTCCTTCTTTTGCAAGAGTAGAAATATAGTCTTGCTGGACTTGGACATGATAATCTGGTATCGCATTGATAACGTGATAGCCATCTTGAACCAAATACTTCATCAGATGGAAAATAGAAATCTCTGCCCCATTATCCAAGGTTCCAGTCGGCGAAATGAATAAAATATTTTTCTTCATAGCTTATCCTTACCAATTCCAATAGAATGGAATCATTAAATAGATTGAAATTAAAAAGTTAGCTGACAAAGTGCCTATAAGCAAGTTTTTAACTGTCCGCTCCTGAATCTCTAGCTTGCCCATATTCGCAAGAAGGGGTAAGAAGAGAATTAGGAAAGGCGTAAAATAACGGCCCTGAGTTCCAACCGATATCTGAGCACCTTTTCCTAAAACAATCGGAGTCCACTCTAGATACATGATGGTGACAACGGCAATGATCTGCAAAAGGAAAAGATACGCAGAGACAGTTGCATAGGACTTCGTCATAAAATCCTTCTCAGACTGCAAGAAAATGATAGTCAGTACCGCTACATCAAGAAAGATTAGCCACAGGGGCAACTGAATGGTGAAATTACCCAAAAATCCAAAGAGACCAATAGTCAATATGGTATTGAGGTCACCGTTCATGCGCTGTTTAAACAAAGTGTTGAGCAGAACCCTACTGTAGTGGAAAATCCCTCCTTGATGGCGGACAACCAGATGCAAGGCTAATAAAACTGCGACAAGAGCCAAACTGTAAAAAACATAGCGATGACGACCGATAAATGCCTTGGTCGCAAGAAATGGCTTGTTCAAAACAGCTAAGAATCCTTCCATTTCAAAATCAATGAAAGGAAACAAGCCTAGCAATAAAACATTGTTCAGTTTGGTTGCAAAGAGTCCAACGGATATGACCAAAAGCTGGATGAAATTCTTATTGGTAAATTTCTTGCTGGAAGCAATATTAGTGAAAAAACCAATGACTAGCATAAGCACCAAGTAGTTCATTACATCGTAGGAGAGAGAAGCTGCCTGCTGAACCATAATCGGCAGAAGTGAAATGAAAAAGAGAGCCTTCTTGCCGTACTTAAAATACTTAATCAGGAAGTAAACACCCAAAATATAGGCTAGGCCGTTAAAAAATCGCCCCATCATGATAATAACTCCCACTGATGGATAGATAAACGATCCCAAGGTCATGCCAATTAGCTGCGGTAAAAAGGAAAGAGTTTTTAAATTAATCCCCAAAGTAGACTCTTCCTGAGATAAATCCAATTTTTCCGTAAAAAGCTTCTTATACTCTGTTGGAGAAATATGCGGTTCCGAAGAGATATTTTCCATCCACTTGTAGGTTTTCTCTGTCGGTTTATGGAAAATCTCCCAAGTCATGCGGGCGTGATTCATCTCATCTGGAACACGGTTGATCGGTTGAACCACCATAAATGTCATAACAAAGACCGTCGCCAAGACCAAAAAGATATTTTCTATTTTTATCGTCTTACTTCTTTTCAAAATCATTCACCATTTCATCTTTACTATCTAAACTGCAGTTTTCAAGAACAAAATCATAGGCATTTTCCGCTAATTCCTGACGTAGGTCAGACGAAAGAATCAAACTCTCTAACTTTTCTTTCCACTCCCCGTCTTTAGCCAAAAGTCCAGTCTCCCCATCTTTTACCATATCAGAGAAGGCTCCAATGTGACTAGCAACTGTAGGAACTTTTACTAAGGCAGCCTCCATCCATTTGATTTCAGACTTAGCTCGGTTAAAGACCGAATCAACCAGTGGAGCTAGATTGATATCCACCTGACTGATCAGCTGAGGTAAATCCTTCCAGTCAACATAGTCATGGACAACAATCTGCTTTTGGTAAGACTTCATATCCTCTGGAATATCTAAATGGCCGACGATATGGAGTTCCACATTCTTGTAAGTTTCAAGCAAGGATTGGATGGATGGCTTTATCAATTCAAAATTTTCATTGTGACTGATTGAGCCTGAAAAATAGGCAATCTTGACTTTTGAATCCTGCTGACTATAATCTTTGATAAAGTGAGAACTGATTTCAATCAAGTCACTGGAAGCTCGATTTCTGTTCAGCAATACCTTATCTTTATATTTGAGCAGCTCTTCCTTCAATTGGAAAGTCGAAGTAATCGCTCCATCACAGGCAGCTAACATCTTGCCATAATTTTTGACACCAGCATCATAGTTGCCCTTGTCCTTTTCTGATAAGCCTTGAGTATAGCTTAGCTGATCTGTATAAACTGTATCAAAAACCAAATCATCAATGTCAAAATAAACTGGTTTTTTATCTCTTTTAGCTGTATCGCACAAGAATTGAAGTTGATAAGACCATGGAGCCCGATAGATGATAATATGACTTGCATTTCGAGCCTGAGAAATCTCAAATTCTGATACATTTACTACTTTGACCATGAAGCCGTTTTTTCGCAACTGTTCTGCTTTGTTCAGCACTCGGTAACGTGTACATTGAGGAATGATGTTTTCAACCCCATCTATAATCAAGATATATTGTTCTCTGGAGATTGATTTGAATTTTTGTACAATATTTTCTAATATTTCAACTGGATAATCTGTTTCCATTTGTACATAATTGAGCAAATCAGGTATTTCTGTTCGTCTTTCCAGTCCCTGCCAACGAAATTGTTGCGCATTATAATTTTGTAATGAGGTGTATTTAACCAACGGACTACCAGCCCTAAGCATTCTCAAAGGATGAATATACATAGCACTGTCTTTGTTTTCAGACACCAAAGCATCATATCGATAACCTAAATCTGCAAAATACTTAGTAAAAGTTGTTTCGTGTTTCCCAATAGCCTTATCGCGTGAATCCGTATCGGTTAGGTTATTCCAATAGTCGAAAAATTCCTCTGACCGAAGTAATAAAGGCTCAATAACTAGAAAATAAGATTGCAGATGCTCTGGAATATAGCCATATTGATTGAAATTTGTTGCATCTTCCTGTACTTCACCAAAGGAAATCCCCCAGAAATCAAGATTTCTATCCGCCATTGTTTGGAAAACTTCATTCAAATCTCTCATTGGACCAATATTCGTATCATTGACTAACAGAAGCTGAGAAGACGTTTGCAACTTTTCCTTACCAATGGTTAAAATACCTTCCCTAAATGCTGCAGCATCGTAACCTGTATTATCCCTTACCAGAACTTGGCCATATTGTTCCAAGACAGATAAATCCTCTGATTTCAATCCTCCATTTACCACAATCAACGTTTCATCTACCAAAGCTGCTAATTTCTCTAAAAATAGAACTTTGTAGCGCTGAAGATTCTCTTCTGCCTCAAAAATGACGTAGATTAGGCACTTTTTGCCAGTCACTTGTTGAAGCTGTTTTCGCTGAGAATTTCGTAAAACTCGATAATAATAGCTTTTTGGCGATTTGATATTTCGTTTTATGGTAATACACTGACGCTTCAATTGAGATAGGACAATTCTAATATTCCGCGGATTTTTGACAATCTGACCTACTTGCTTAATTGGAGTGACGATAGCATTCCCAACACGATAAGAGAGTGAGTTACGTAATTCATCAATGTCATCCTGATATTGATAAATTAATTCACTATCACGTTCCCAGCCTTTCTTTAGCTCATGGATATAATCGGATACCTGATTCATATGCTGAATTAAATCATTCAGTCTGCCATCTAAAGTATAAATATTTGTAGACAAAGCTTGATAAATCTCATCTGGCAACTGTTTCACATACTTACGCAGGATTTTTAGATAGATTTCGTAATGATATCGAGTAGAATCACGTTTAGAGATTGACTCTTTGTCAAAGACCCGGTAATTCAGCTTCGTTTTTGTATCATAAACAGGTTTCGCACCTTGATTAATAATTAAGCTTAAAAGAAAATCATAGTCCTCCAGTTTTTCACGATTCAGCGCTTCATCGTAATAAATACCATCAGCAATTGAGCGACGAATGAGGGAACAGTTGGAAATAAAATTCTCCGTTAAGAAAGCTACCTTGTCAAATGACCGTGATTTAAGGTAAAACTCCTTTTTATCGGGGTCATACAGATCCCCATAGACAATATCTGCCTCCCCTTGCAGCATGGTTGTATAGAAGCTCTCAATGTAGTCTGAATCCAGAAAATCGTCACTATCCACAAAAATAAAATAAGTGCCTTGAATTTGCTGCAAAGCCTTGTTTCTTGTCTTAACAACCCCCATATTTTCATGGCTTTCAAACCGCGTCGGGAAAGGGGAATCTACCAAAGTTTCTTGGATAATCTGGGCGGACTTGTCTGTGGACCCATCATCCAATACCAACAACTCAATATTTCGATAGGTCTGAGCAAAAATACTGCGCAAACACTGTTCAATGTAGTCTTGATGGTTGTAACATGTTACAACAACAGATATTAAATCTTTCATATACTTTCCTTGTAAATAACTCTATTAGTTTGAGTTAGCATCTTGACTTTCATGTATGCTTTATTTATCAGATTAGCCACCCACTTTGGCCAGAAAAGCTGATACATGAACAAATCTTCTTTAGTCCGAGTATTATCTGAAATGGTCTTGGTTGTTTCAGATTCTCCATGAATCCGGTGGCACATAAGCTTCTCAGAAATATAAGCAAAGCGACCCTTATAGGCGCTAATCTTGTACCAAGCGTACCAATCCAGACTCACGCGCATTTCCTCATCAAATCGAAAATCTCTTAATAACTCTAGGTTGTAAGTCACCGCTGGACAGGAAATGGGATTGCCAAAAGCCAACACCCGATTTCTCCAAAAACGACTGGATGGCATTAGATTCAAGGTTTTAAGCATGAGAGTCTTGATTTTCAAATTGGTATTAGCTGGAATTTTGACTCCATTTTTCTCTTCAAAATAGTCTGTATAGGCAATGAGAATGTCCTTCGACTGCTCTATTTTTTGCATCACTGCTTCTAGATAAGCAGGCTCATAATAGTCATCCTGATGAGCAATGGTAGCATAAGAAGTCTCAACAAAGGTAAGGGCATTATTCCAGTCCTTACCGATACCACCGCCTTCTTTCGTGTAAAAAGGAATACCGTACTTCTGGCACAGCTGCTTGATTGAATCCAACGGTGTTGAGCTATAGCAGATAATCTTTGATGACAAGGTTTGGGCTTGCAGAGACAGGATACAAGCTTCTAAAAATTCACTTTCGCCATAGGCGCAAATCACCCAGGTATGGTTATTTTTCATCTTTTTCACTCTCTAACTTGGACATTCTTTGCTTCATGATGGACAGTTCTTGCACCAACTGCTTGATTTGCTCCTTTTGTTTGGAGATGGAAATAGTATGTAAAAAAACAATAACCAGCAGGAAAAAGATGGCCAAGGACATGACAAAGTTTGAGGTCAACTCAAAGCCTAACAATTTGGCAATCGAAACGGGAATCCAATCAAAAATAGAAATAACAATCAGAACGAAGCCAATAATAATCCACATAAAGGCTTGCTCAAATAAAATATTATTTTGATTGATATTCCGAAAGACAAAATACAGGAATAGGACTGAAGCCACCAGCATAACAATAGACAAAATGGACATTATTCACTCTCTTTCATAAAAGCAGCAATCAAGATCGAAGAGCAAACCTCAATCATATAGCGAATGGACTTAATCGGAGTAATTGAAGAGACTCCTCCTGCTCGTTCAAACATATTGGCTGGTGCTTCCACCACTTTATATTTCCGCTTCAAGATATGGACGATTGATTCTGGCTCAGGATACTTGATAGGATAGCGCGCAGCGAATTGTCGAATAATGTCACGATTGGCCAAACGATAGCCTGATGTGGTATCCAGAATTCTTTTGCCTGTTGTTAATTTAATAAAAGCTGAAATAATGGTAATGCCAAAACGCCGCATAAAAGTCGTCTGAAATTCCGAAGACTTGTCACCGATAAAACGAGAACCAACAACCAAATCAGCCTGCTGACGACGAATAGGCTCCAGCAAAGCATCCAGCGACTCAATATCATGCTGTCCATCTCCATCAAACTGTACGGCCACATCATAATTCTTCTCAAGAGCATACTTATAGCCCGTCTGAACAGCTCCACCAATCCCTAAATTCATAACCAAATGAATAGCATTCAGATGATGGCTGTCCAAAATCTCCTTGGTTCTGTCAACTGACCCATCATTGATAACTACGTAGTCTAAGTCAAAATCAACTTTCTTCCGATATTCTACAATGCTCATAACCGTATTTAAAATACTTTCTTCCTCATTATAAGCAGGAATTATCATTAAAACTTTCATTAATTTAATCTATTCTTTCTATAACATGTCATCACATTATTTTTTGTTTTTCTGCAACTGTTTTTTTCTATATTTCATAAAGCTCGGAATTAGGGAATTGATGATCTTATATCTTAGCATTGGAAAAGGCTTCATAACAATATTAAAGATTCTAAAACAAACAAAATACAGCTGCCAACCTTCTTCCATTGGTGTATCCTTCCATGGAGTTTTGTGTAGATAATAGAGGTACTCCTTTTTAAATCTATGTGTATTCCCCTTCCGCCAAGGTCTCTCTTCACCTAGATAGTGAATAATTGTAGGTGCTTTCCGAAAATGATTAAAATCTTCCTGTGACATAAACTTAGTTGGCTTACTTAATTCACTCAACGTTTTATAAGGATATACATCATAAATATTAAAATAATTAAAGGAAATTGGCAAGGTAAAAATTTGCTCTTTCAAGGCTCCATTTAAGGCATCTTGGTCTGGTGCGAATAGCTTTCCTTCATGAAATTGATAAAATTCTATGACCTTTTTACCAATCTCTTCCCTACGCCATTTTTTTAGATCGATCAATAGGACACCCGAATTATGATAGGGATGCTCTTTCAAAGCTAGAAATTCCTTTCTTGACCTATCCACAGTTGGTTCAGGACACATACCTATTACCTTATCTCCTAAATCGCGATAATACAATGAACCTAAATCTTCTAGAACTATTGTATCTCCATCGAGATATAAGATCCTATCAACTTCTTGTGGAAGAAGCTTATCTAAAAAAAGACGTGCCAAAATAATTGATGACCAACCGTTTGTATCAAAATCAAAGTCAATATAGTCTGCGATATTATTTATAGAAATAATACAAACTTTTCTATCGTAACTTTTAGCGAATCCTTTTAATTTATTTTGATTCTCTTGGCTTATCCTCTCGCCAATTAAATATACTGTAATATTCTCAGCAGATTTATTATTCTCAAATATAGAACACATACAGGTTGCAACTTGAGGTACAAACGCATCATTTAATGTAAATAAGATATTCATAGAATTCTACTTCTTTCTTTTTTCCTGATTTTTAGCAACGCCATAAATAATCAGACTTGTTGCATAAAAGACGCACATGGAGATTAAAAAGGAATTAGCAGCTCCCAGCAATTTTTGATCGCGAATAAATGGTAAAGTAATAAATTTTGAAACAGCAAATGTCAATAAATAGGCTATCATCAGATAATGCTGTTTTCTAAAGATGGTCATAATGATATCAACCACTAGAGCAAAAACATTCAAAATACCGCCTATAAGTAATATTGTGAAAGGAAGTTTATACTCCTGTAATTGGATACCATAGACAGCACTAAGAACTTCTGTACCAATCAGATAACCCAAAATAACAATAACGAGTCCTAAAACAGTCATTACTAGATTTAGAGTATTGACCTGTTTGAAAAATAGTGTAAATTTCTTTTCATTCCAATAAATGGAAAGCTGTGTAGTCAACGGTCTCAGGACAAAGAATAAAAGGGATAGAACAAAGACAGGCATGAATAGAACATTAAAATCTCTTTGAATCCCAGATGGAAAATAGCCATTTGTCAAAAGGTAGTCAATATCAATTTTGGGCTCGTTATAGATATACGTTAGCAAAAATCCATTTAAAAACAAAGGGAAACTATTTTTCAAAATAGAATACACATTTTTTCTGTCATCATGGAGTTTAGGAGAAAACTTTTCCTGAGAAAAATATAATCTACAGTTTCTGAAATCTAAGGGGAAGGTCAGAATAAAATTCGCACAGCAAATAACAATACTAGCTACCATCAATGATTTTGTAAGCAACAGGACTATCGCAAATATTAACATGCAAATCCAGCTCCTATAGAATTGCACCTTTCCAGCTAAGTCTGATCTATTTTTTTGCTGAAATAGTCCTTGAAAAACATCTGAATATGCATCTATAGCCCGATAAAGAACAAGCAATAAAATAATACTAGATTTGTAAACATCATACCCTTGCCATAGAGTATAGATAAACGATGTAAAAATCATCAAAAAGACCGTAAAAAGTCTCGTGTTATGATAAGAAGCAAATTGGTATCTTTCTTTTACATCCGTAGATTGCAGATTTCTAACTTGAAAATAACCTAGAACAAAGAACTGCTGACCAAGAGCATAAGCAATACTAAAAATATCAGAATCTCTTGAATCTAGAAATCTAGATGCTAGTAGAAGCAAGACGACTGATATCAATGATGATGAGACTGTCCCCAGCATATTCCATATATAATTGCTCTTAACTGACGGTAGTGAAAATTCTGATTTCTGGGACATTCTATCTTCTCCAATTATGTTCTAGTTCTTATTATACTATACTTTCCATGAAATGTGAAAAGCCACTGTTAAATAGCCATCAAAAAAGGACTCAAAGGTCCTTTTGATAGATATCAGTGTTTTTTATCCTGCTTGTAAAATTCTTTCAAAGCATCCTGCCAAGTTGGAATGACAAAGCCTGTAGCCTTGGCCTTGGCCAAACTCATAGTTGAGTTGAAAGGTCGCTTAGCCTTAGCTGGGAACTTGCTAGAATCCACCGGCTGGACTTCCACATCCGTATCTTTGAGAATTTCCACTGCAAAGTCATACCAAGTTGTATCCTCTGTCGCGTCATTAGACAGATGGTAATAACCAAATTCCTTTTGGTTTTCAGCCAGATGAGTCATAAATTCAGCCAGAGTACGAGTCCATGTCGGACGGCCATGCTGGTCATTGACTACAGTCAGAGTTTTGTGCGTCTTAGCAAGATTTTGCATGGTAAAGACAAAGTTTTTACCGTAGTTACCAAAGACCCAAGCAGTACGGATAATATAGAAACGGCTGGAATATTTCTCAACTAGCTCCTCGCCCATGCGCTTGGTACGGCCATACTCAGTCTGTGGATCCGGCCGATCATCTACTTCCCACTCCTCACCGACAGGCTTTTGTCCATCAAAGACATAGTCTGTCGAGATGTAGACCAAGGTTGCTCCGTGAGCTTCTGTAGCTTTTGCAACATTTTCGGTCCCGGTCACATTGATGGCATAGTCCAGCTCTTTTCCTTCGTCCTCAGCCGCATCAACTGCAGTATAAGCTGCGCAGTGATAAACCAAGCTTGGCTTGACTTCCGCAAAGACCTTGTCTACCATTTGGGCATTGGTAATATCCATTTCTGCCACATCAACAGCTACATACTCCTCGTTGCGCTCATCCAAAAGATAGCGAAGCTCTGTGCCCAGCTGTCCATTCGCACCTGTAATTAAAATCATTTGTCTTTCCTTTCACATCATAAACATTTAATGAGTTTATTATAACAAAAAAAGCAGAAAAAATCTGCTTGATCGAATCCCTATCGGAAAATATATTTAATAGTATAATCTAGAGAACATCCTCTTACCGCTTTTGATATTCTGTATATAAGTGATACAACAATCTGCAAGTAATAATGAATAGACTTATCATCAGAGGCAAAAAAGTTCGAGTGCTTGATGCATAGAGAGTCGGAGATAATGAAATGACCATGCGGCCAATAAAGCCAATTACAAACAAATAGGTCAGCCATATCTTTTCTTTACAGTCAGAAACTACAAGCCATAAAGCGTAAAGAATCATTAATAGCAGCAAGCCATAAAAAGCTACCGCGCTCATATACGTGATATTAAAAGAAAATCTCCCTGATTCTCTGGCTACTTTACTGATACCTGTTAAGGTACCAAAAATAGTATTCCAGCCCACTTTTTGTGAAAAAATATTGAGTATGACAAAACCGCTCAGAGCTATGGCTGTTACATTTTTCTTGTGAAGAGCATAGACAAAGAGCACAAGCAAGAAGACTATCACAAAGGCAAAGGACGTGGAAAGCAGATTATCCCCTGTCTCCAGAAAGCCAAGCCCAAGCTTTTGGAAGATATTCAAGTTCGGAAAGTTGGGGAACCAACTGACAATGTTCTTTTCCAAACGCAGAGCATTCCCCGGAGACAGCTTGGCTGATAAGATTCCTAAAGCGCTTAGTGCTAAATAGCATAGATTACCCAGTAAAGGGGTTTTATCTGTCTTCGCAAGAACAGCTTCAAACAGAAGCCACAAAAAAGCATAGACTGCTAATTGTTCTTGCATGATAGCAACTAAAAAGCACAAAAGGCTAGCCATATTAATCCAAATATTTTTAGATACTCTGAAAAAAAGTGCGAAAAGCAACAAGGAAGCAGGGAAAATGTAATTGACATAGGTTGGAATAGAGCCCGCGCTTAAAAATTCAGTTGCCGGAAGGAATATAAAAATAAGTAAAGCTGGCAGCCAAGGCAAGGAAGGGGTTAGCTTCCTTAAAGCATAGACCAAAAGCAAAGTTGCCAGAAAGGCTGCTGCTATAAATAGCTTTTCGTGAACGGAAAATAATAAGGTGGCTGACTCAATGAGCAGTCTACTGCTCCAAGTAAAATAACGATCAATCCCAAAGAATAAATAATTGTAATGAAATTCCTTAGCATATTCTAAAAATGCTGTTTGGTCTCCTACTGGGGTGATTTTATTATTGATGTAAAACTGTATCGCATAAATAAACGAAGACAAGCATAAGACAATATTAATTTTTTTATTTTTCACAATCTCTCCTCAGCTAAATAAGAGTCATTTAAGCCCTAAAAACTCTCTCAAAGACTCACTTACTCTTCTCCTTAATCACATAAACAGGGCGTTTCTTTGTTTCCATGAAGATTTTGCCGATGTACTTGCCCAATATACCGATGGTCAACAGCTGGAAGCCTCCGATAAGGAGAATGACAGTCATAAGGGACGGCCAACCCGATGTCGGATCACCAAAAACCAAGGTGCGGATAATAATTACTGCCATCAGGATAAAGGCTAAAATCCAGGACAGGATGCCCCCTAAAAAGGCGATGTTGAGAGGCGCATCAGAGAAATTGACAATACCTTCCAAGGAATAGTTGAAAAGAGACCAGAAATTCCAAGAGGTCTTGCCAGCCACTCGTTCGACATTTTTGTATTCCAAGTACTCGGTATTGAAGCCAACCCAGGCAAAAATTCCCTTGGAGAAGCGATTGTACTCTGAAACCTCCAGAATAGCATCTACCATCGGGCGGCGCATCAGTCGGAAGTCACGCGCACCATCTACCATCTCTACCTGACTAATCTTGTTAATCAGCTTATAGAACAAATTGGCAAAAAAACTTCGGATAGGTGGCTCTCCCTCACGAGTAGTGCGACGAGTCCCCACACAGTCCAGCTCAAGATTCGAGTCCAGCATGGCCTTCATCTCAATCAGGAGCTCGGGCGGATCCTGCAAATCCACATCCATGACCGTCACAAATTCCCCACTTGCTTCTTGCAAACCAGCATAGAGGGCTGCTTCTTTTCCAAAATTGCGAGAAAAGGACAGATAGTGCACATCTGGACAGCGACTGCTGAGCTCACGCAAAACAGCCAAGGTTTGATCTGTCGATCCGTCATTGACAAAAATATATTCAAACTGGTCACGGATTTGATATTTCACCGCTTCCATGGCTTCATGAAACAAAGGAATAGACTCTTCTTCATTGAAGCACGGAACAATCACTGAAATTGTCACTTTGATTACCTGCTATTTTTTAATATCTCTCATTATAACAAAAAACTAGGCGAAAACCTAGTTTTAATCTTATTTGCTCTGTCTAGAGGCCTTGAACATTAAATAGATTCCAAGGCTAGTTTGAGATCCTCTATCAAGTCATCCACATTCTCCAGGCCGATAGAGAGACGGATTTGATTTGGTGTAATGCCTGCTGCCAGTTGAGCCTCTGGCGACATCTGACCATGAGTCGTCGTAGCTGGATGGACGACCAGGGACTTAGCATCAGCTACATTGGCCAAGTCGGAGAAAATCTCTAGGCTGTCAATAACCTTACGAGCTTCTTTCTCCCCACCTTTGACATTAAAGGTGAAGATAGAGCCCACGCCTTTAGGGAAATATTTTTCTGCCAAAGCATGATAAGGACTGTCAGCAAGTTTTGGATAATTGACCTGCTCGACCTTAGGATGCCCTGCTAGGAAATCCACAATCTTCTCGGCATTGGACACATGGCGTTCTACACGCAAAGAGAGAGTTTCCAACCCCTGCAGGAAGAGAAAGGCATTGAAGGGAGACATGGCTGCACCTGTATCGCGCAAGAGCTGCGTCCGCACAGCAGTGACAAAGGCTGCTGCTCCGACATCGCGCGTATAACTGATATCATGATAGCTCGGATCTGGGTCCACAAACTGCGGAAACTTGCCAGAAGCTTCCCAGTCAAAACGACCGCTGTCCACAATCACACCGCCAATGCTGGTTCCGTGGCCACCGATAAACTTGGTCGCAGAATGTACCGCGATGTCCACTCCATGAGAAAAGACATTAATCAGATATGGTGTAGCAAAGGTATTGTCAGAAATCAGTGGAATTTTATGAGCATGAACCAGCTCTGCCAAAGCATCAAAGTCAGGGATATTAATCAGCGGATTGCCCAAGCTTTCAATCAGAACCAACTTGGTATTGTCCTGAATGGCCGCTTCTACTTCAGCCAGATTTTCAATATCAACAAAAGTCGTGGTAATGCCATAGCGAGGCAGGGTTTCTTTGAGCAGATTAAAGGTACCACCGTAGATGGTAGAGGCTGCTACTACGTGGTCGCCAGCATGGGCCAAAGCTAGAATGGTGTAGGTAACAGCTGCCATACCAGAAGCTGTTGCTAGAGCTCCGACTCCACCTTCCAAAGCCGCAATCCGCTCCTCAAAAGCAGACAGGGTCGGATTGGTAATCCGAGTGTAGATATTGCCCGGTTTGCGCAGGGCAAAGAGATCTTCTCCTTCCTGAGTATCATCAAACACATAGGAAGTTGTCTGGTAAATAGGCAGAGCCCGCGACTTAGTTGTCGGGTCCACTGTCTGTCCGGCATGAAGCTGCAGGGTTTCAAATTTAAATTCACGTGTCATAAGGTCACCTCACTATAGTTATGTGATAAGTCTACCATTAAACGCCCCGCTTGACTAATAGAATTTCCTTATCAAAAGAAATAAAGAGAAGCTATATCTTATAGCTTCTCAAATATAATCTCAAAAGTCGTCTGATTGCTGGGCCAGTACAGCTGCGACGAAACTTTGTCTAAGCTACCCACTGAGCATCTACATGCTCATCAGAAATCTGGATTGCCTTCTGTTCAGTTAGAACTAGAAAGAGATTTTTGTGGATGGACAGATTTTCATCAATCTTTACCGTAAAATCTCCAAGACTAGTCAAATTTGGACAAGCTAAGAGCAAGCCGGTCTCTTCCTTTATTTCACGAAGACAGGCTTCTTCTGGACTCTCACCACTCTCAATCCCACCAGTAATAGGCTGCCAAAAGGAAACTGTCTCATTCTGAACTTTCAAGAGCAAGATTTCTCGTTCCTCTGGATGACAGATCCAGGCTTCAATCGACCGCCTCATAATGATTTTTTCTCAATCGGCGCTATGCTGGCCAGCACTTTCTTCAGACCGACTTCTGGGAAATTGATCTTAAGTTCTTGACTATTTCCACTGCCAGAGACTGCCAAAACTGTCCCATCGCCCCATTTCTTATGATGGGCAATATCTCCGATAGCCCAAGCAACTTCTGGCTTAGATGGCTGGCTCTGACTGCTCTTTCCAAAAGGCAGGCTGGTTGTAGAAATCGAACTTGGTGCTGCCTGACGCTTCCGCTCCTGCAAGGCTTGAGCCAGACTCATGCCCTGACCGAATTTGCTAGTATCGCTATTGGTATAACTGACCTTAAAGGAGCTGTTGGCTGGTCGAGCCAATCCCTGATAGTTTAGCAAATCTGAACTGATTTCTCTCAAGAAACGGGTCGGCTGGTTGTAGTTGGTACGACCATAAAGGAGGCGAGAATTGGCATTGGTTAGATAGAGAATCTTCTCAGCTCGGGTGATGCCGACATAGGCCAGACGGCGCTCCTCTTCCAGCTCATCCTCATCTTCAGATGCCCGACTCAGAGGGAAGACATTTTCCTCCATACCGACTAGAAAGACGACTGGAAACTCTAGTCCCTTAGCCGCGTGGAGCGTCATCAGAGTTACTTCAGAACTCTCCATATCTCCGTCGTCTGTGTCTGCGATCAAGGCTAAGTCATTGAGAAAACGACTGAGCTTATCCAGACCCGTCTCATCAGCAGGATTGTCTGGATTTTCGTCAAAGTTCTTGGTTACAGACAGGAATTCTTCAATATTTTCAATCCGAGCTTGGCTTTCTAAGGTTGCCTGAGCTGCCAAGGCGGCTGAGTAACCTGTTTTTTTCAGAACAAGCTCGACTAGTTCAGTCACGCTATAGTCATCCAAACGCTCCCGCAAGTCGAGTATCAGATTGGCAAACTCATAAACTGCCTGAGCCGCCTTGCCCTTGACTGGTGAAAGCATAATATTGGCCGACGCATCCAGCAAAGAGATTTCTTGACTGGACGCAAAATCCCGAATTTTCTCCACCGTTCCCGGCCCGACACCACGTTTAGGCTCATTAACCACGCGCTCATAGCTAATATTATCACTAGGATTGGCGATGAGATTGAGGTAAGAAATGACATCACGGATTTCCTTGCGGCTATAGAACTTGGTACCACCGACCATGGTGTAGGGAATATTGGCCTTGAGCAGGGCTTCCTCCACCGTCCGTGACTGGGCATTGGTCCGATACAGGACTGCAAAATCCTTATGACTGTAGCCTTCTCGGCTCAGTTGATCAATGGTCCGAGCGACAAAAAGAGCCTCGTCCTGCTCGTCATTAGCCCGATAGTAGACAATTTCCTCACCGTCTTCGTTTGAGTCCAGAGATTTTTCGGACGGCGATTGCGATTGTTTCGGATGACTTCATTAGCTGCCTGAAGGATGGTCTTAGTCGAGCGATAGTTTTCTTCAAGCAAAACAAGTTTGGCTTCTGGATAATCCTTTTCAAAGTCTAGGATATTTTGCATATCGGCTCCCCGCCAGCCATAGATAGACTGGTCAGCATCTCCGACCACGCAGATATTCTTAAAGCGGGAAGCCAAGAGCTTGACCAGCTGATACTGGGCATGGTTTGTATCCTGATACTCGTCAACATGGATGTACTGGTAACGTTGCTGGTAGTAGGTCAGGACGTCAGGATTTTGATCAAAAAGGCGCAGGGTCAGCATAATCAAGTCGTCAAAATCCATAGCCTCAGACTGGCGCAATTCCTTTTGGTAGGCCGTGTAGCACTTGGCTACAATCTCTGTGTACATATCACCAGCTAGATTCGCATAGGCCACCTCGTCAATCAGATCGTTCTTAGCATTGGAAATGGTCCCTAGAATGGCGCGCTCATTCCACTTTTTAGGATCCAGATTGAGATTTTTGAGAATCCGTTTCATCAAAGTTCGCTGCTCACCCGGATCAACAATGGTGAAGTTGCGATTGTAGCCAATATGGTCTGCTTCCCGCCGCAGGATGCGCACACACACATGGAGTGGAAGGTGGCGATTAAGCAATCTTGGGTGGCTGAATTGAGCGCTGCTGCTCGTTCTTTCATCTCCCGCGCCGCCTTATTGGTAAAGGTAATGGCTAGGATATTCCAAGGATTGACCATCTTTTCATCAATCAAATAGGCGATGCGGTGGGTCAGGACACGAGTCTTTCCTGAACCAGCCCCCGCCATAATCAACAAGGGACCTTCTGTCGTCTGGACTGCTTCGGCTTGACGGTCATTCATACCGTTTAATAAGGGATTCATCTTCTATCCTTTCAATATAAAATAAAACTGAAAATCAATGCTTCCATTATATCAAAATTCGAGCGAATTTGTTATCGAAAAGGCAACTAGCTCATTTGAAATCCAAATGCGAAAAAGTTATAATAATAGATTAGAAAGGGGCAACCATGAACAATCATCCAAGCGACAATCTCAAACTTGCCGAACGAGGCGCCCTCCTAGCAATTGCCACCTACATTGGCCTATCCGTTACAAATCATTGCAGGTGCAGCACTGACATCCTCCAGTTTGACGGCGGATGGTTTCAACAACGTCTCCGATATCGTTGCCAATCTAGCGGTCCTAATCGGCCTACGCATGGCACGAAAACCAGCGGATAAGGACCATCGCTTCGGCCATTGGAAGATTGAAGATCTGGCCAGTCTGATTACTTCTTTCATCATGTTTTTTGTCGGTTTCAATGTCCTCATTGATACGGCTCAAAAAATCATTAACAAGGAAGAAACCTTGATTGATCCTGTGGGTGCTGTTGTCGGAATTGTATCGGCCATCATCATGTTTGGTGTCTATCTTTACAATAAAAATCTAGCCAAAAGAGTAAAATCCAAAGCTCTGGATGCGGCTGCCAAGGACAATCTCTCGGATGCTATCACTTCTCTGGGCACTTCTGTTGCCATTATTGCCAGCTCCCTCAAGTTCCCTATCGTTGATAAGCTAGCAGCCATCGTTATTACGTTTTTCATTCTAAAAACAGCCTATGACATCTTCATAGAGTCCTCCTTCAGCCTGTCAGATGGCTTTGATCAGGACCTTTTAGACGATTACAAGCGCGCTATTTTGGAAATCCCTAAAATCACACGCGTCAAGTCCCAGCGTGGTCGGACCTATGGTAGCAATATCTATTTGGATATTATACTGGAAATGAATCCTGATCTCTCTGTCTTTGAAAGCCACGAAATCGCTGATCAGGTGGAGGACATGCTCAAGGAAGACTTTGGCGTCTTTGACATTGATATTCATATTGAGCCAGCTCCGATTCCTGAAGATGAGATTCTGGATAATGTCTATCAAACTCCTGATGCGTGAGCAATTAGTCGACCAAGGTAGTCAATTGGATGCACTTCTTTCTTCTGATTTTGTCTACATTTCCCAAGATGGTCGCCAGCTAAACAAAGAGGAATTTCAACTAGAGAGAGCCCAAACTTCTCCTATCAAAAATTTAGAAATTACATCCGTTAGCCAAAAGACCAAGCTGATTCGCTATCAAATCGGTGATGTCGTCCATACTAGCCTCTGGCGCCGCCATGAAGTCTGGCAAAATATCTTTCACCAAGAAACACGAAAAAACAACTAGTTTTCTGCTAGTTGTTTTTATATGCTCTCACTTGGTCTGTCGCAATATCCTCTCCAAACCACTTCTCAGCGATTTTCTGGAATTTTCCTTCTTGGTATAATTTTCCAAAAGCAGCATTTACTTTTTCAACTAAAGTACGGTCCGCCTTTCTAGCTCCGACCGCAAAGTCCTCGCTCTCAAATCCAACTGAAAAGACTGAATATTGATCCAAAATTCCTTCTTCTGTCAGATAATAATTGGCATAAACACGGTCAATCAAGAGACCATCAATCCGGTCGTTTTGCAAGTCAATCAACGCCTCGTTAAAGCTCTGGTACTGAGTCGCTGTATGATTTTTGACAATGGTTTTCAAAATTTCAGGATTGCTTTCAAACGCTACGTAGCCAGAAGATCCTGCTTGTGCACCCAATACTTTTCCTGCCATATCATTGGCCTGTGAGATATGAGAGGATTTTTTGCTAACTAAAACCTGTTCATTTTTCATATAAGGAATGGTAAATTCTACCTTTTCTCTTCTCTCATCCGTCGCGGAATAGCCATTCCAGATGAGGTCAATCGTGCCGTTGGTCAACTCTGTTTCCTTCATATCCCAATCAATTGGTTGCCATTTCACCTTAATTCCATATTCCTCAAAAACAGCATTGGCCAAATCAATGTCAAATCCTGCATAAGTGCCATCTTTTTGCTCAAATCCCATAGGGACAAAGGTATTATCAAAGCCGATTGTAATCTGTTTCTTCTCCTCATACTTGCTCCAGTTATCCAAGCTGGGGTCACTGACATTGGAACTACAAGCACCGAGCAGAAAAGTTAGGATCAAAGTCAAACAGGCCAAAAGAATATTCTTTAGTTTCATCTGGGCCTCCCTTATTTTGGTGTGACTTTGAGAATAGAATCCGCAATGTTTTCCGCAAACTGCAAATCATGTGTGACTACAATCTGTGTCATCCCCATTTCCCGATTTTGGAGGATGAGTTTTTCTACTTCCAAGCGTAAGGCAGGGTCCAAGGCAGAAGTCGGCTCATCATAGCCTATAATTTCTGGGTTGGTCATCATAGCACGAGCCAAAGCGACCCGCTGTTTTTGCCCGCCTGACAGCGAATAAGGATAGGCCTTGGCATGCTCGGACAAGCCTAAGCGGGCCAATAAGGCCTGCGCCTTCTCTTCAGCTTCTTCTTTGGAAATGTTCATTGTATATATTGGTGATAAGGTCAAGTTTTCCAAGACAGATAAATGAGGAAAGAGCTGAAAATCTTGAAAGACGAAGCCTAGAAGATTGCGCTTTTCAAGCTCTGCGACATCCAAAATCTCTCCATTATAAATCACTTGTCCCGAATCAATTGTCTCCAAACCTGCCAACATACGCAAAAGGGTCGTCTTCCCTCCGCCAGAAGGTCCAACAATGGCCAATACTTGCTTTTCAGGCACAATCAAATTAAAATCCTTTAGAATCTGCTTATCACCAAATTTTTTACTAATATTTCGTAATTCTAACATAATAGCACCTACTTATAATAACTAAATTTCTTTTCGACCTGCTTGGCAATCAAGGTGGCCAAACCGATTAAGAGTAAGTAAATCAAGCCTGCAACAAACATCGGTGCCAGACTGGCATCTCGGTTGGCCGCTGTACGACTGGCCAAAATTAAGTCTGAAATGCCTAAAGCATAAACCAAAGAGGTGTCTTTCACCAAAGTCATAACTTCATTAAAGACACTAGGTAGCACAATTTTTACGACTTGTGGCAAAATAATCAGGCGAATCGTCTGAACAGGAGTAAATTTCAAAACCTTCGCAGCTTCGTACTGTCCAGTCGGAATGGAAGAAATGCCTCCGCGGAAGATCTCCGCAAAATAAGCCGCATAGTTTAGTGTAAAGGCAATAATCGCTGCAGGAATCCGATCCAGCCGAATGCCGATACTTGGCAAAACATAGTAAATAAAGATTAACTGCAATAAAAGCGGCGTCCCGCGCATAATCCAAATGTAAATATGAAGCAGCCATTGCAGGGGCTTCAAGCGAATTTGCATCGAAAAAGCCAGCATAATTCCCAAAGGAATCGAAAAAACCAAGACCAAAGCAAACACCTGCAAGGTGGTTGCTGCTCCACTTAGAAGACTGGGTAAAATTTCCAAAATATAGCTCATTCTCTTCCTCCTAAATAAATATTTTACCATTATAACAGAATCTCAAGAAAATACAAGCAGATATTACAAAAAATTTATAGCACAAAAATCGAAGTTGAATAAAATTAAAATCCGACTCTCCTTTCAAGAATCGGATTTATTTGAATCTGGGGCGCTGAGTTTTGGAACCATTCGAAACAACACTTTTCCAAAAATGACAAATAGCCTTCCAACCAAAAGTAGAAGTTAGCTCTTTGTTAATTACAGTGGCTTCATGAAAAACACATTCTGGGAGGGAGCGACAGACAACAAGTCTGTCAGCCAATGCTTAATCCACGTCCCCGTGAAGGGAGCGACTGAAATCAAATCCAAGTTGACTGAGGCCTGCCTTATTTCAATCCACGCTCCCGTGAAGGGAGCGACACGCACAGCCATCTTGAACCTTCAGGATGAGCTAATTTCAATCCACGCTCCCGTGAAGGGAGCGACGTCAGTTCTTTGATAATTAAATAAAAAGTGCGTCTATTTCAATCCACGCTCCCGTGAAGGGAGCGACTGGCACACTTTATCACGCCGGAGCAGTCGGGCGGTATTTCAATCCACGCCCCCGTGAAGGGAGCGACGACTTCTTCACCCTGTTACTGTTTTAGATATTTTTATTTCAATCCACGCCCCCGTGAAGGGAGCGACGCTCCTACTGCTGTTTCTGCTTGGGAATTAGGAAATTTCAATCCACGCCCCCGTGAAGGGAGCGACTTCGTCTTGGAATAATTGCAGAATATTAACCTCAATTTCAATCCACGCCCCCGTGAAGGGAGCGACAAATCCTAAATATAGATATGACGCAATTTTGACAGATTTCAATCCACGCCCCCGTGAAGGGAGCGACTTTTATTTAATTATCAAAGATCCAATTCTTTTAAATTTCAATCCACGCCCCCGTGAAGGGAGCGACTTTTACTGCCTGATCCTGTTTATTCAGGTTAGTTAATTTCAATCCACGCCCCCGTGAAGGGAGCGACAAAACTCTGATTGATTGGTTGAAACTTAATTTAATTTCAATCCACGCCCCCGTGAAGGGAGCGACAGTACAGATCTAATGGCTAATATTCGTTATCGAAATTTCAATCCACGCCCCCGTGAAGGGAGCGACGGAATCATAAGAAGCTTTAGATTCCGGATCAACTATTTCAATCCACGCCCCCGTGAAGGGAGCGACAGCTAAATCAATGAAATTAGTAAAATAGGAGAGTATTTCAATCCACGCCCCCGTGAAGGGAGCGACTAAGGAAAATTCGACAGCATGTTGGTTTTTCCATATTTCAATCCACGCCCCCGTGAAGGGAGCGACTAATCCCAGCTCTTTATTCACTCTTTCCTGTAAAATTTCAATCCACGCCCCCGTGAAGGGAGCGACGAGACGCTGGTGAAGGTAAAACAACTTTGGCTAAATTTCAATCCACGCCCCCGTGAAGGGAGCGACGTGCAAAATTGGAGGGTTAATCTTACTACAAGATATTTCAATCCACGCCCCCGTGAAGGGAGCGACCAGATCCAACTCTTGCATTGACAAATCGGCTTATATTTCAATCCACGCCCCCGTGAAGGGAGCGACTGCTTATAACAAGGTTAGAGAAAGAGCTTCAGAGATTTCAATCCACGCCCCCGTGAAGGGAGCGACTTTTGTTTATGCAGTTATTAAGTTTGATGATTTTATTTCAATCCACGCCCCCGTGAAGGGAGCGACTCAGGTATCGAACGTTCAGGCAAGCCTTCTACTATTTCAATCCACGCCCCCGTGAAGGGAGCGACTGGTTGAGGCAGACTGGAATGACATTGCCATTGAGATTTCAATCCACGCCCCCGTGAAGGGAGCGACCTATTGTTGAAGAAAGAAAGAGTTTGCTTGGTAAATTTCAATCCACGCCCCCGTGAAGGGAGCGACCAGTAGAAGGAGTGTCTGGAGAAGTAACCGTTTATATTTCAATCCACGCCCCCGTGAAGGGAGCGACTCCAACAACCTTCAAATCTTTAGATGGTTTATTATTTCAATCCACGCCCCCGTGAAGGGAGCGACGGACTCTATTCATAAAGCACAAGCTGCTTATCAAATTTCAATCCACGCCCCCGTGAAGGGAGCGACCTATCAGCCTCTATAGTGGATAAGAGGGTTCAGATTTCAATCCACGCCCCCGTGAAGGGAGCGACAGACAGTAAGATAACAAAAGGAGAAACGCAATGAATTCAATCCACGCCCCCGTGAAGGGAGCGACTCAATTTTTTCTTCAAATTTATCTCTATTTTCCTATTTCAATCCACGCCCCCGTGAAGGGAGCGACGCCTTCTTTAAGGCTTGTCATTACAGTATTAATAATTTCAATCCACGCCCCCGTGAAGGGAGCGACCTTAATATTAGTTTATTAAATTTTGTGCTTTGGAATTTCAATCCACGCCCCCGTGAAGGGAGCGACTAGAGTCTGAAATGATTAAAAATCTTAATTATGATATTTCAATCCACGCCCCCGTGAAGGGAGCGACTAGCTCTTGACCAACTAATTTATCTAAATAATCAAATTTCAATCCACGCCCCCGTGAAGGGAGCGACTGGAAACTTCAAGACGGGCAGTCAACCTTATAGTATTTCAATCCACGCCCCCGTGAAGGGAGCGACTTGAGTATCGACGCTTCTATATCCTGAAATTAAAATTTCAATCCACGCCCCCGTGAAGGGAGCGACAAAAATCCAATCTTTGTTCAGATTGGGTACGAAATTTCAATCCACGCCCCCGTGAAGGGAGCGACGGTGTCCGCAGAATCCCATTTATTGAAAGGTTGAAAATTTCAATCCACGCCCCCGTGAAGGGAGCGACACGACTTCAACAATGAGTGTTTCATTCAATTTAGGATTTCAATCCACGCCCCCGTGAAGGGAGCGACCCTGTAACTGCTTCAATATGTTCATCATTTCCAAAATTTCAATCCACGCCCCCGTGAAGGGAGCGACACCAGCTCAAAAATAAAGCCCTTTCACCATCCATTATTTCAATCCACGCCCCCGTGAAGGGAGCGACCAAGATGGTATCTTTAACAGCCTTATGACCATCAAATTTCAATCCACGCCCCCGTGAAGGGAGCGACGATTTGTCAAGACCTCCCGTGATAGCGGTTGATGTATTTCAATCCACGCCCCCGTGAAGGGAGCGACAAATGATGTTTATCTTAACTGGACTGTTAGCAAGATTTCAATCCACGCCCCCGTGAAGGGAGCGACTAAAGTAGTTGGTATTGACCAGCTATCCCTTATATTTCAATCCACGCCCCCGTGAAGGGAGCGACATAACCTATTGCCGGAATCTTATAGAAAGTCTATTATTTCAATCCACGCCCCCGTGAAGGGAGCGACATAATTTAAGTGCGATCATCATCTTTTTTTCAAATTTCAATCCACGCCCCCGTGAAGGGAGCGACTATCTACTTGCTCTTTTTCTCATCAGCAAAATAATTTCAATCCACGCCCCCGTGAAGGGAGCGACAAGAGATATATCTTTAAAAATATCATCAATAAAATTTCAATCCACGCCCCCGTGAAGGGAGCGACAGGGCGCTGCAAGCGTAGCGCCTGTATATATTTTTAATTTCAATCCACGCCCCCGTGAAGGGAGCGACTAATATTATACCATATTAAGTTTACTTAACAAAATTTCAATCCACGCCCCCGTGAAGGGAGCGACTTTCTTCTATAGTTTACTAACTTACATACATTAAATTTCAATCCACGCCCCCGTGAAGGGAGCGACCTGATTCAAATACTAAATTAGACAATGTAATTAATTTCAATCCACGCCCCCGTGAAGGGAGCGACAGCAGTTGCCACAGCGCAAACAAGCTTTGCGGATATTTCAATCCACGCCCCCGTGAAGGGAGCGACAATCATGTTGTTAGCAATAATCTCTTGCCATTTAGATTTCAATCCACGCCCCCGTGAAGGGAGCGACATACCATTAACCTCTTTTACATAATAATTATAGAATTTCAATCCACGCCCCCGTGAAGGGAGCGACCGAAGCATGGGCTCCAGGTTATGAAGATTTACCTATTTCAATCCACGCCCCCGTGAAGGGAGCGACTTATTGTTTCGTTATCTACTCGACGATTTAGGACTAATTTCAATCCACGCCCCCGTGAAGGGAGCGACTGACCGGATATTCTTCTGTTGGTGAATATACAAATTTCAATCCACGCCCCCGTGAAGGGAGCGACAGCGCGTAGTTGCACTGTTTTAGGCAAAAATTATCTTTCGAGGAAAGTAAACTCTTCTAGAATTTCGAATTTTTGCCTTATTTTTGTTTATTTTTTGCGCGAAAGTCCTGCTTTTTTCTGAGTAACATCCATTCGCACTAGACTATTTAAAGGAGTAATACCCCTATATCAGGATCATAACTTGTATCACGTCCAATCGTTTCTAGACGATTTTGCCAGTTTTTTCCTAGCAAATAAAAACGAATACTGTCAGACTCAGTGTCAATTATACTCAAAAGCTTAGCTTTTATTTCTACAAATTCTGCAGGAGTTACTGAGCATTCAAAAACTGAATTCTGAACGCGTTGCCCATAATCAACGCATAATTTTGCCACATGACGTAATCTTTTCCTGCCTTGCGCAGTTTCAGTATTCACATCATATGTTACTAATACCATCATAAACCGGCTCCTATATTAAAAACGGTGGATAGGATTCCAATTCTCCACGGATTGTCTTGGCCAATAACTGTGCTTGGACATAGGGCAGTAACATCAATTTCACCTTTTCTTTAGTGAAAGGATGTTCTACTTCCTGATGTTTCCGCTTTTGCCAAGCTTCAATAAAAATTGCACGCCCTTTTTCAGTTAATATGACACTTCCATTTTCCTTAAAGTCAAAATGTTTTTTGCTTAACTGAGCTTTATTTATCAAAGAAAATACAAATCTATCAACTATATAAGCACGAAATTCTTCGACTAAATCCAATGCCAAGCTAGCACGACCTGGCCTGTCCGTATGAAAGAAGCCAACATAACTATCCAGCCCTACTGCTTCCAAAGCAGATTGGCATTCATATGTTAATAAACTATAGCCAAATGATAACAAAGCATTGACACAATCTAATGGAGGGCGTCTAGTTCGCCCATTAAACTGAAAAGTCTCCTTATCAGTTAATACTAAATCATTAAAAATACGAAAATATTGGTTTGCTGCCTGACCCTCTATTCCTAAAAGAGAATCCTTGTTTTCAGCTGCTTGAACCTGTTCCAAGGCCCAAGTCAATTCCGTATTCACTTCTTCAAATAGTTGGCTATCAATCCGATCGCGATGATCACGCTTAAAACGTAGTAAATATTTTCTAGAATTTGAAATTTTAGCAAGAATAAAATGTTTTGCATATTCTAGAGATTGTTCTTCATCAGCCAAACGATAATGCTGCCTTCTTAGCAAAACATTCCCATTTGTTTGCCCAACAAATCGACCGCAAAAGCGTCCTTGCGGGGTATGGAAGGACAAATTAATCTGATTCTCAGCACAGAGTTCAATCAAAGAAGGAGACGCTCCCAAATAAGAAAAACAAACAATTCCGTCAATAATTCGATATGGGAAACGACTGATAACTTTACCTTCTTGCTTGATAACGATATTATCTCTTTCACGGGTTAAATAAAAATTATCTTGAGTCAAATATAGAGTATTAAGTAGCTTTTTCATAAGCTATCCTCACTTTTTAATGCTTGGAAAATGTAATTGTCAATATTGCGCGTCTTTTTACTCAAACGCGGCATGCAAATATCAACTAAGGAGCATAACTGACAGTTTTTAAAATATTCAGCTTTTGGAATAAGCTTTTTGTCATAATATTCATGCATTTGGCAAGCTAACTCGGCTACTTCTTTTCGTAAATCAGAAGTGATTTCTATTCGCTTCTTTTGATTCACATTATGGTAATAAAGATAGCCATACTCGATTGCGCACCCAAGAGTTTCTTCAAGACAAATCGTTTGGGCAACCAGCTGAACAATATCCCGAGTATCTCTTTTTGGTTTTCCACGCTTATATTCAATAATGACAGGAAGCCATTTGCCACGTTTACCTTTTAGCGGAACTCCTTTTTCATCCTTATGGAATTCAACCACATCCAATATCCCATAGAGACCAAGCTCTTTTGATGAGACATGCATAGCTCGTGAGGTTATGACATCCTTTCGCTTTTCTTTAATATAAGGATTATCCGCCTTTTGATGCAAAATCTGCCCATGAGCTGTCGCTTCGTTTTCAGCCCACTGCTGCTCAATATGAATCAAACTCCATTGGCGCTTGCAGAATTGGAAATGCTGAATACCAGATAACATCAAATAGTCACTTTCAGCATAAACCATTTTACAGTCCTTCTAAGATATCAACTTTCAATCCTTTAGCTTCATATTCTGCTAATTTTTCTTGATTCAGATGAATACGGTAGTCATCGTAACTATCTTTATCCTGTTTTTCTTTGTCAAATTCAATCAAATCAAAAACACGCGCACTGGAAACATTTCCTAACTTATTAGAATGAGTAAACCAGAAGACTTCCCTCACGCGCATAGAACCTTCTGGACGAGCAGAAGAAGCATCGTTTTCAAAAAGACTAACGAGCACTTCCTTAATAACTTCAGCATCTTCGTTAGAGAATCCTGTTTTTTCAGCAAAATTTGGATTAATCGAACCTTTGATGACATAGACACCATAGTCCACAAAATGCTTGGTCCCCATCGTATCAGATGAACGTCCACCTGCTTTTTTAGGTTCGACACCATTTGTGCTTCGAGTAATCTGTAAACTAGAGATGATGATTGGATCCAAAGATTTAGCCATGCTGACAGAAACCGGTCCACGAATAGCAAACGAGCGATCTTTTAGATAAGTGAATACTTGACCAAACGAACGGACATCCATCCATAATTGATTGGCTTTTTCATTAATTTCTTCATCTGATTCTTTCCTGTAAATTGAGTCTTAAACCGTTTCTCAAGTGAATTAAGCCCATCCTCAATGCGATCATTTGCTTGTACAAAGATGGTGTGGCCAAAATCCTGCATCCGATTGCGGATTTTGCGCTTGATGGCTACATCGCTGATTAAGCCTTGATTGGCTGCATTTGTTCTTGGCATATTTCCTGACAAGGGATCTCCATTTGCATTAGCTTCCCTCACTTCAACCGTTACCATAAAATCAATCTTGTGTTCCAACATCTACTATTCCTCACTTTCATTTTTTTCTTGTTTTGTATAAAAGAACTGCTTTTCAGCATAGTAACCAAAAATAAATTGATAATCCAAGGGATCATTGATATCCTTCTTTGCCATTAGGGGGCTGAGTAATTGGACAATTTCTGCTCGCTCTTTGTCTAATTTATGAAAGATTCCATGAGCGTTTAATTTCACAGCCTCTTCATAAGGCTTGATTTTATTTACTAAATTCATCATTAATTTAGCTGGCTGGCTGGTATAGGCATTCCAGTACCTCTCGGCATTTGTTATCCTATTAGATTCTTTCTTGTCCTTATTTGGATTCTCAATTTCATATTTTTTCAATTCCATCAATTCAAAAATAGCTAATAATCTTCCGAAGAGATAGGAACGATTAGTATTTTCGTGATCTAACATTGGTTTAAACTCCCTTCCATATTGTTTGTGTAAAATCGCTAAACTTATTTGCTGCACCTGAGACCAGTGATTAGGGTACTTTTGTCGCTGTTTAATATTCGTTTCTAACTTCTTAACGATAGTACTAGGCACTGGATTCCCATCAATCAAAGCTGTTACTAATTGCTGATATTGATCGCTCTTAAAACTGTCATTGTCCAATTCTAAATATTGTTCTCTATCAACACCGTAAGTAGCATTAATAATCTCACTAAAAGTAGGCGTTCTAAATTTATAATTTTCTACTTTAGTTTTTGGTTCCCAAGAGTAATTTTCCTGCCATGATTCCAGATTTTTCAATAATTGTGAGACCTGGAGCTGACGGAAATATTTTAAAGCAATACGCCCATTGCTTGTTTTATTTAGTATTGCAACGTAGTAGGTTGCATCATTAGCAAATAATTTTCTTCCTTTGATAAACGAAGACCCTATTTTTTTATTTACTTGGTTCGGTTTGAGGAAAACCGAACTGTCTTTTTGGTCTTTATCATCTTCAAATAATTCATTAAAAACCGGCTTAACAATATCCAATTGACTCTCATTCGCTAAATCATCACTGAACCAATTGATGAGATATTGTGACGATCCTAGCCAAGTACTACTGTTTTTATTTTCTAGCAGATACTTAATCATTAAATGAATTTTTTCTGAAGTTTCATAGCCAACACTAAAAACATCTTCACGCTCTTTAAAGCGCCCTTTATAAGCCTCTCCTTTATTACTAACTGAAATGATTTTCGCAGTTCCCATTAGTCCTCTATGTTTATTTGTAATTTGTTCCATACGTCCACTAATATTACACGTTCTCAAATTATCTTGATTAGCAGTCATAAACGAAATAAAGGATTGGTGTAAAGCCTTGTAGCTAGTCACTGATTCATCTTTAAAGCCATTAAATCGTACAATTGAAAACTCTAGGAAATAAGCGGATAAATCAACAGTCTTGTTTTTTCCATCAGAGTCAGAATAGGTGATTTTCAATCCCTCTCTTTGGTAATGATCACCATATAAAGACTGAAGAATACTACTTAAAAAATCTGTTTGGAGAATAAAATGCTGAATTTTCATCAAAAAATCCTTGACTTTACCTTCCTCACAGTAAGCAATCCAACTAGCTAATTGTTTATGGAAATCATCATATTGCGATTGACTCACTTCTGGTATATAATAAGAAAACTTGTCTACAAGAGGATGTGGAGCAGGATTGCTACCAGATCTTGCTACAGAATTTGCAGTCACAGGAAATATAATCGTTTGATTATCAGACATGAATTCTGCCTTATAGAAACTGCCATCCTGATCCAACTTAACTACAATAATATTTTTACCATTTGACTTCAAACTAGTATGATAAATCGGAAGCAAAACAGGATTGTCCCCACTTTGTTGGTCAACTAATCCAATTTCTTCTGCTTTTTCATAAGCTTTTAAGAGAGAAGTAAAAAAATCCATTATTCTTCTCCTTTCTCCATAGCATCGTATTCCTTAAGTTCATCATCAACGGACTTAATCTGGCCAGGTGTCTTAAAGGTATAACTAGATAAAGTATTTACGATTTCACACTCAGACTGAAGCTTAAACTTAATCACCCCATTCTCCATCACTGTTTTTGTAAAATAAGATTTTAATGGTGTCGTTTCGTCTTTTGGATAAGCAAAAGAATGGAACATAATACCTAAATCAATAGTAACGCCATCATAGTAAGAAGGGGTGTTCTCATACTCTTCCTGACTAATTTCATCGACTAAGCCAAAGCATTCGCTGGTTCCCAAAAAAATATTGCGTCGTCCACCTTTTCGAATCGAGCGTTCCATAATGGCTTCATGCTTGTTAGGCAGCCTATCTTGCATTAAATCTTCACGATTTTCATTCCAAATGAAATGGAATTTCACTAGATATTCCACATCACTCAAGTATGAAACGTAACTCAAATCCGCACTATAATCATGTAACAAAGCACGAACACCATGTAGCTCTGTCTGAATTTGATTCATGACCTTAACTTCAGTAACAACATTTGTGAAAGTCGGCTTGTGATAAATACTATCAACTATGCCTTGCAGAGCTTGTCTAGTAGGAACTGAATACGATGATCTCTCTCCACCACCTTTTGTTGCAGGGTTTGTAAAGAGCCCCATCTGTCCACGAACCCTCGCATAGAAATTTCTTGATCTGTACAAGGTTAAAACCTCCTTCTGTGATTCTATAAACCTATCTTAGCACTTGAAACTTCAAAAGTCAATTATTTTATTTCTATATCTAGTGTTTATAATATAGCTGTTGATTATATGAATCAATTTTGATATAATCTAGCCATCATAGTGCTATCTATGTGGATTGAAATTATATTTAGTGCTTATTTATACTGAATTACAGGTCAACGAAGTCCTCTACTGACTCTCGTCGACCTGTTTTCTTTTAATTTTTACATCAGGAAACTTCCTGACTCTAGAGTGATCCCCTTTTTCTCATCATAATAACCATCTGACAATATCTGAATTTGCCCATTCAAATATGATTTTGTCGCTTCAAGTATTTGATCGTGCTGACGAACATTTACCGTATAGGGCTGCAATTCCTTTAAAAGCGCTTTTATTGTTTGATAGTCTTCGACAGATGGGTAATCATATTCACACAATTCTTCTAAAACCAACAACTTTTCAATAGCGTCTCCATACGGAACCAACACCCCTATTGTGTCATTGTTTATTAAATTCATTTTCAAACCAGCAGTTTTAAAGGCTTGTTTTAACTTTCCTTTAAAATCATTACTGTCTTGATATGAATTTATGCTTAAATAATCATAAACTGATTCACCATGCGATAAAGGATAATCCATTGAACCTTGATTATTAGCATAATAATATTCAAAAAAATCCCGATTTAAAAGTGACATTTCAATAGGCGATGAGATCTTATGGATAATATGCTCTGTGGCGTCTTTCTTAGCTTTATTTCTTTCAAGCGTGATAGATTTTCCTCTTCAGAGGTAAGATTGACTAAGGTAACTTGACCTTTATCACGTTTACCTTCACGATTGCATCGGCCACTAGCTTGCACAATTGAGTCAACTCCTGCATAAGATCGGATGACGCGATTAAAATCAATGTCAACTCCAGCTTCAATTAGTTGCGTACTAATACAAATAATAGGTATTCCTTTTTTAAGATGTTGTTTAATTTCCGCTATAATGTCTAATCTGTGCTGAGCACACATATTAGTCGAAAGTTGATAAATAGGTCTATCAGTCAATCCTTCAAGCATCATATAGAATTTATCAACTGTCTTCTTGGTGTTAAAAATCGCAAGAATAGACTCGTCATTTTCCAGTACAAAATCTACTAAATCTGACAGGTTCGAATGTTGATTATTTTCATCAAATTTTCTAAGTTCTGTTCTTGAAAAGACTGCTTTTTCTTCATGAGTTAACTCAACAATATCAGCAGCTTCACCATATTTCCCACCATAGAAAAGTTTATGTTTGATAGCAGCAGAATCATAAGCAGGCTGTGTAGCCGTACATAAGATAATAGTCGTGTTCATAACTTTATTTAAGAAATTCATGGTTAAATTAAATAAAGTTGTCACCTCAATAGGCAATGATTGCACTTCATCTAAAATCAAAACACTATTCGCTAAACTAGAAAAACGGCGAATATTTGCTGATTTAGTTTTAAATAAAGTTTGAAAAAATTGAACCATTGATGTCAAAACGACTGGACTATCCCAACTTTCTATCAGGTACTCTGGTAATAAGCTCTCTTTTTCGTCTCCCTTATCCTCGTTCTCTTGTTTGTTCTGTACAACATTTGAATGATGCTCTAGTACCCCATCTTCTCCAATAACTTTTTTAATATCTGCTGCATTTTGTTCTAAAACAGATAAAAAAGGCGTAATATAGAAAAATCTTGATTTATTTTGGTCAACTAACTGATGAAAGGCATATCTCATACTAAGATTCGTTTTCCCAGCGCCAGTAGGAAGATCTAAGCGATAGATTCCCGTTGAATCTTTTTCCCCTCTACTCTTGACTCGTTCACCAATTTGTGAACGAATCTCATTAAGTCTTGTAGTTGGATGACCAAAGCTACGATATTTTCGCTCAATAGCTTCAAGATAAGAAACATTTAGTTGTTGTTTTTCTTCATCTTTTAAAGGTTCAATGAGCAAGCCATAAGCATTGACAGTATCTAGTATATCTGCATTCTTCAAAAAAGATAAGTACATGCGAATAAAACAACCACTATAATATTCTTTCTCACTTTCATCAGACCAACTAAGTTTAGACCAGGCTTGCTGGTAATTTGTAAATGCTTTTTCGATTAAATCGTTTAAATCACAGTAACCATGAGGATTTAATTCAGCTTCTAATTCTTGAGCAAAAGGTAGAATATCTTCTTGGTAAGCAAGATTATTCATACATTTTGTCATTCTATGCCTTAATTTATTGAATGCAAATTGTTCTGCTTGAACACCTTCATCTTCCAGAAAAATATTATACATACCGTGGTGAGCTGAAATAACATAAGCACTGATCTCCTGAAAAAGTATCCTATCTTCCATTGGAATACTTGATTTTTTTAAACATACTTGTATACTTTGAAAGAGATAGATAGCTCCAGCAGATGAATGATCAACATGCTTGTTAGGTTGCATTTCCAATTTATATTGAAAAGCTTTATTTGCCTTGCCTAAATCATGATATAAGCCTAGCAAAAAAAGCACATCACCCTGTCCTAAAAGTTTCGCTTCTTTTCTTCCACTTTCAGCAACATTTATTAAATGTATTTTTAGCGATTGCATTTCGTTCGTATCGCGATTATAATGAGCTTTTATCATTTTTACCCTCATTTCATTTAGTGTTAATGTTGGAAAAATATTCCAATCTTAAATCTCTAATTTAATAAAACTTCCGAATTTTAAAGCGCTTTCATTTTTGGAGAAAATAGTTTCTGAAGTATTATAGACAGATTACAGAATACTTAAAAGAATAATGTCTTAGTCCTAAAAAATGAATCCTTTATCAATGCGACCATATAGATTAAAACATTACTAATGACCTATACTATAATTATTTAACTTTAATAAAAATCACTGATAATCTTCATAGGAACATATTCAAAACACTATATTAATATCATTGTAAACTTAAAAACTAAAAATTTCAATAGATTATGAGTATTTTTGTTACTTTCTATTAAAAAACGCTACAACATTTGCTGTAGCACTCATTTTTCATTCTTCTATATCTCCATATCTACAGTTATAAAGACTGATATTACTCTCGTTACTCGGTAATGACAGCAAGCCATCTGACTCCTATAGGCTGAGGATTTCAACTAATCTTAGAAGAGAATAGTTTTGTTGTAATTATTTTAGAACGATTTTATGAACAATCTTTTGTCCACACTCCTCTTTAATTTTTGTAAAAAGTGAGCGCTAATGCTTGTGTGCTCCACTGCAAAAAACTTACTTTCATCATCTAGCTTCCGATAGACCAATCTCTTTTGAGCATGTATAAGTCTATACCCATCGTTTAGAGCAACAAGAAGAAAAAAATCATAATCGAATAAGAAATATTTTCGAAACTCTTGGGGCAGATTTGGGTCAAATATAACAAAAACCCTTGTTAATCAAGGGTTTTAAGTGTTGTTTAATGTCCCCTGCCGGAATCGAACCAGCAACTACTCCTTAGGAGGGAGTTGTTATATCCATTGAACTAAGGGGACTAGAGAAAAACTCTGCCAAGTGACAGAGTCATTTCTGATATTAACGACGGATTTCTTTGATACGCGCTGCCTTACCTTGCAATGCACGAAGGTAGTACAATTTAGCACGACGAACTTTACCGTAACGAACGACTTCAATCTTGTCAACACGTGGAGTGTGGATTGGGAAAGTACGTTCAACACCTACACCGTTAGAGATTTTACGAACTGTGTAGTTTTCTGAGATACCAGCACCTTTACGAGCGATAACAACACCTTCAAAGATCTGGATACGTTCGCGAGTTCCTTCGACAACTTTCGCGTGAACGCGGACAGTGTCACCAGGACGGAATGCAGGGATATCTGAGCGAAGTTGACCTTCAGTCAAGCTTTGAATTAATGGATTCATTTTTTCTCCTATCTTGCTAATCTTGTAGTTCTAAACGACAGCGGATTAGCCGTTTTTTTAGTGCAACCATTTATGCACGAAGTATATTATATCAAAATTCTAGCAAAAGTAAAGATTTTTAGATAAAAATTCCTAAAAGAATGGCTAAAAATCCTAAAAAATAGGTCAACATCAGATAGAGGCTAAATTTCTTCTTATCTGAAAACAGCTCTGCTAATTCAGCATTAAAGGTGGAGAGAGTTGTTAAACCGCCACAGAAGCCAGTTGCTAAAATGCTATACAACTGTTTATCTTGGATATGATTATAAATATCCAATCAAAAAGGCTCCCAGTACATTAGCTATCAAGGTTCCTACTGGCAAAGAAGCTCTGCTATTAACCTTAGAAAAAAAGTAACGGACAAGAGCTCCTAAACCGCAAGCAATGAGCAAAAACCAAATCATGCGGTCACCTTCCTTCCAGCCCATAAAGCAATGCAAAGGCTGCCGCCGATACTCAAAACAAGATATAGGAGCAATTCTGGATAACGGCCTAAATCCAGCAATTTGAGCGAATCTAATAGAAGACCTGAAAAAGTTGTCAAGCCGCCACAAAATCCCGTCGACAAAGCCAGTAGCAAACGCTTTGATACTTGCTTGCTATTGAGATACCCCTTAACCAAATAGACTAACAAGAAAGTTCCCAAATAGTTAACCAAAAGTGTCGCAAGAGGGAAATATCCTGTAAATGTGATGACTAACGAACATCGATAACGAAGTAAACCGCCTAGCATAGCTCCCAAGAAGATTGCTAAAGAATTTTTTACTTCACTCATCTAATTTGTTTCTCCTGAAAAGCACGTGAATGCTTTAGGATATCCGCAAAGGTCGCAAGAATCGTTTCTTGATAGTCCTTATTTTCAATCTTGTTCGCAACTCTAGCAAAGATCCTTTCTTCTCGCTTAGGATCTGCGACAGCCTTCCCAGTCGATTTTTTAAAAGCCACAACTTGGCCGACCAGATTCATACGCTGCTCTAGTAAGGCAACGAGTGCGTCATCTACTTGGTCAATTTCCTGTCTGATTTCTTCTAACGTCATCTCATTCCTCCTCATATTCTATCTATCATATCAAAAAATAGTAAAATGTTCTAGTTTTATCCTAAATAAAAAAGGTCCTAAAGACCTTAAATTAAAAGAAAACTCGCTTAAGCGAGTTTTTATCTGCAACCTAAAACAGTCCTCAGGACCTTTGGATTAAGGAGAACTCGCAAAAGCGAGTTTTTTATCCGCAGATTAAAAAGGTCCGCTGGACCTTTTTAACCAACTGAGCCTTCCATACTCATGTTGATGAGTTGGTTGAGTTCGACGGCGTATTCCATTGGTAGTTCTTTGGTAATGGGTTCCATAAATCCGTTGATAATCATAGCTGTGGCTTCTTCTTCGCTGATTCCTCGGCTCATCAGGTAGTAGAGCTGATCCTCAGACACTTTGGAAACCTTGGCTTCATGCTCTAGCGCGACATTGGAATTATGGATTTCATTAAAAGGAATGGTGTCGGAACTGGACTCGCCATCCATGAGGATGGTATCGCACTCGATATGAGATTTGGAACCTGCACTATTCTTGCCAAAGCGAACCTGACCACGATAGTCGGTCTTACCACCATCCTTGGCAACTGATTTAGAAATCAAGGTACTGGAAGTCTTGGGCGCATTATGAAAGACCTTGCAACCCGCATCCAAGTGCTGGCCATAGTTGGCAAGGACATAGAGAGGACAGAGGTTCTGGCATTTCGGCCGTTGAGAATACTGCAGGGGTATTTCATATTGACTTTGCTGCCTAAGTTCCCATCAATCCACTCTAAGGTGCCGCCTTCTTCAACAATCCCCCGCTCCGTTACGAGGTTATACACATTGTCCGACCAGTTTTGAATGGTCGTATAGCGGAAAAAGGCATCCTTTTTGACAATGATCTCAACATTTGCAGCATGAAGACTATTAGTCGTATAAGTCGGTGCTGTACAGCCCTCGATGTACTGGATAGAGCCGCCCTCCTCGATAATCATCAAGGAGCGCTCAAACTGACCGGCATTTTCTCCGTTAATACGGAAATAGGTCTGAACAGGGACTTGGCACTGGACGTTCTTGGGCACATAGATAAAGTTCCGCCGGACCAAACCGCACTATTAAGCGCAGAAAATTTATGCTCAGCATTTGAAATCACAGTACCAAAATACTGCTTGACCAAGTCCGGATATTCCTGGACAGCCGTATCCGTATCGGTGAAGATAATCCCCAGCTTGGCAAACTCTTCCTTCATATTATAATAAACCACTTCCGATTCATACTGTGCAACAGCTCCAGATAGAAACTGCTTCTCAGCTTCTGGAATTCCCAGGCGATCAAAGGTTTTCTTAATCTCCTCTGGGACTTCATCCCAACTGCGAGCCCGATCTCCGCTTAGTTTCTGATAGTAGATAATATCATCAAAGCGGATACCAGATAAATCTGGTCCAAAGTCGGGCATGGGTAACTTATGAAAAAGTTCCAAAGAGCGCAGACGATAGTCCAACATCCACTGGGGCTCATTTTTTATTTCTGAGATTTCTCGAACAACTTCTTCAGTCAGACCCTTACCAGTTGAAAAGAGTGGCTTGACATCATCATGGAAGCCAAAGGCATAGTCGCGTTCTTTCATAGGAACTCCTCCTTTATCTAAGGGATAACGCTTACCTATATTATACTCCTAATCATGAGAATTGTCAGAAAATAATACTTTAACAAAAGAAAAACGGCCACAGCCGTTTTCCATTTTGTCATTTTAAACTTTACTTACCAATTCTTCCGCAAATGCTTCCAAGCGCTCAATGTCATCTTCTTCTGCAGAAAGATCTACTTTGACACATTCTGAACCTTTCACTGCTCCTGTAGCCGCAAAAACAGCATCAAAGTCATCAACAGCCTTGCAGAATTCATCATAAAAAGTATCGCCTGAACCGACTACCCCATAGACCTTGCCAGACAAATCCAATCCAGACAAGTCTTCGTAGAAGTCCATCATTTCATCCGGCAGCTCACCGTCACCGTAGGTATAAGTCGCTACAATCGTAATATCCGCTTCCAAGAAATCTTCTGCATCGACAGTGGTACACTCGTCCACTTCAACTTCTACATCTAGTTCTCTTAGCATATCCGCCACAATATCGGCAATTTCCTCGGTGTTTCCAGTCATACTGGCAAATACAATTTTCGCTAAGGTCATAGTTCCCTCCAAATTATAATCTTCATTCATTATAACACATCTTTTTTATTTTAAAAATAAAAATTCTTGTGCTACAATAACTAGAGAAAGTTTAAGAGGTTTATAATGAGTATCTATAGTAAAATTCTGAAAAAAATTAAGGAATACGATAAAATTATCATCCACCGCCACATGCGCCCTGACCCAGATGCAATTGGTAGTCAAGTCGGCTTACAAAAACTTCTCCAGCTCAACTTTCCTGAAAAATCCATCAAAGTAACAGGTTACGACGAGCCTAGTCTTACTTGGCTAGCAAAGATGGATGAGGTCACAGATGCGGACTATGAGCAGGCCTTAGTAATCGCATGCGATACAGCCAATACTCCCCGCATTGATGATCAGCGCTACAGCATGGGCGACTTTTTGATTAAAATCGACCATCATCCCAACGATGATGCCTACGGAGATTTGCTGCTGGTTGATACAGATGCTAGTAGCACGAGCGAAATTATCGCTCTTTTTGCCTTCGAAAATCACTTAGAAGTAAATGACTATATCGCTAAACTTCTTTATGCTGGCATTGTTGGAGATACAGGGCGCTTCCTCTATCCAGCGACTACTGCACGCACATTTGAGGTAGCTGGAAAACTTCGCCAATACGCTTTTAATTTTTCAGAGCTTTCTCGAAAAATGGACTCCATCACCCATCAAGTGGCCAAACTGCAAGGTTATGTTTACGATAATCTAGAAATTGATGAGAATGGTGCTGCGCGCATTATCCTATCTCAGCAGTTATTGAAAGAAAATCAGCTGACGGATGCTGATACTTCAGCTATTGTAGCTGCACCCGGACGGATCGAAGATGTCCAGATGTGGGCCATCTTTGTCGAACAGCCTGACGGCCATTATCGCGTGCGGATGCGCAGTAAATTTACTCCAATCAATGAAATTGCCAAGCAACATGATGGAGGTGGCCACCCACTTGCCAGCGGTGCCAATGCTTATTCCAAAGATGAAGTGGACTTAATTTATCAAAAATTAAAAGAAAGTGCAAAAAAGTAAGAAAATCATCCAAAAGACTTGTCAAATCATTTAGAATTTGATAAACTATCAAAGTAACTAATCTATGGCTCGCAGAGAGTCCATGGCAGAAAGGATTTTTTTAAAATGAGAAAAGACATTCACCCAGAATACCGTCAAGTTGTATTTATGGACACTACTACTGGCTACAAGTTCCTTAGCGGTTCAACTAAACGTTCAAACGAAACTGTTGAATTCGAAGGTGAAACTTACCCATTGATCCGTGTCGAAATTTCATCAGACTCACACCCATTCTACACTGGACGTCAAAAGTTCACTCAAGCAGATGGACGTGTGGATCGTTTCAACAAAAAATACGGTCTCAAATAAGAAGCGTATTGACATTAAAAAGAATGTTGATACAAAGCCATTTCCGAGAAATCGGATTTGGCTTTTTTTGTTTTTTCCAATAGAAAATCCTTGGAAATCTGGAATGAGGCAGCATGACTACTATCACTCATTCCTTCATCTCAAAGGATTGGTTTCAACTATTGATCTTCTTTCAATTTCTCGCTCAAGGCGAAGTTTGCGATTCGGATTTAGCCGGTTGAATAGTTCTTCCAGCTTTTTTGCATTCCAAACATCTGCTGCTGAGACAAAGTTGCCATTTTCGTCTCGGAAAGATATTGGTTTATCACCCATTACATATCTCCTTAGTCAACAAATTCAAACTCAAACTTACCGATGCGCACCAAATCTCCGTCCTTGGCACCACGCGCACGAAGCGCCTCGTCAACGCCCATACCGCGCAACTGACGGGAGAATTTCATGATGGACTCATCACGGTCAAAGTTAGTCATTGTAAAGAGTTTTTCTAGTTTATCACCTGAAAGCACCCATGTAGCATCATCATCACGAGAGATTTCGAAGGCTGGTGCTTCTTCATCAAAGCCATAATAAGCCTCGTCTTCCATATCGGATTCTTCATAAAGCAGAAACTCAGGTGTCTTATCTAGCAGCTCAGCTGTCGCATCTAAGAGCGTAGCAAGCCCCTGCTTGGTCAGACTAGAAATAGGGAAAATCTGTGGCAACTCTTCAAATTCATCATAGTTAGCAGCCAGTTTTTTCTTGAATTCTTTCAAGTTTTCTGCGCTATCAGGCATATCCATCTTGTTGGCTACAATGATCTGCGGCCGTTCCATCAAGCGTAAATTATAGGATTCCAGCTCTTTGTTGATCGCAAGGTAATCCTCATAAGGATCGCGTCCCTCACTGGCAGACATATCAATAACGTGCAAAATGACCCGTGTCCGCTCAATATGTCGAAGAAACTGGGTACCTAGACCTACTCCTTGACTGGCTCCTTCGATCAAACCTGGCAGATCGGCTACAGCAAAAGATTCCCCAGACTGAGTCCGAACCATGCCCAGATTAGGAACAATCGTAGTAAAGTGATAGGCTCCGATTTTCGGCTTAGCTGATGTAATCACACTTAGAAGGGTTGACTTACCAACTGAAGGAAAACCAACCAAACCAACATCAGCCAGCACTTTGAGTTCCAACAGCAATTCTCTTTCCTGACCAGGCTCCCCATTTTCAGAAATTTCCGGAGCTGGATTTTTAGGTGTAGCAAAGCGAATATTGCCACGACCGCCACGACCGCCATGCGCTACGACGAAACGTTGACCGTGCTCGATCAAATCCGTAATGACCTTGCCAGTTTCAGCATCACGCACGATCGTCCCCTGCGGTACACGGACAATCAAATCCTCCGCTCCTCGACCATGCATTCCCTTAGTCATTCCTTTTTCACCCGATTGAGCCTTGAAATGACGATTGTAACGGAAATCCATCAAGGTACGCAGACCTTCGTCTACAACAAAAATCACATCGCCACCACGGCCGCCATCGCCGCCCCAAGGTCCGCCATTGGGTACATATTTTTCTCGGCGAAAAGCCACCATGCCGTCGCCGCCCTTGCCAGCCTTGACCTGAATCTTGGCTGTATCTAAAAACATACTCATATAAATTCTCGCTTCTTTTTTACTCTAAAAAAACGCCTTGCAGCGTTTAGGATTAGAAGATTACGCCGATAGCTTGTGCAAAAATTGCACCAATCGTTACAAGTAACATGATTACCACGACCAGCATTGTCAATTTTTCAAATCCAGTTTTTTTACGTTGTCCGTTATCTCCAAAAGCCACTTTATTACCTCAATTCCTAGATTACTCCCTATATTTTAACACGATTAGCATACTTTTTCAAATATTTACGAGATGAAAAAGAAAAAGAGAGGTTTTACTCCATTAGCCAAAGAATTCTAAAGGATATTTATGGAAATAATTTAAAAAGATTGAAGAACTCACTCCAAATAGGAGGCTTCTCCAATCTTTTGACTTTTATTCGATACCAATTTCAGCACGGACTACATCCGCAATCGTGTCCACATAATAGTCCACTTCTTCGTGAGTTGGAGCCTCCGCCATGACACGCAGAAGCGGTTCTGTCCCACTTGGGCGGACAAGGATACGGCCGTTTCCTGCCATTTCAGTTTCCATTTTTTCAATAATGTCTCTGATGGCTGGTACTTCCATTGCCTTATCCTTCATAGCATTTTCGACACGAATATTAACCAATTTTTGTGGGTAAATGGTCACTTCTGCCGCAAGTTCAGACAAGTTCTTGCCAGTTTCTTTCATCACTTTGGTTAATTGCACAGCTGACAATTGACCATCACCAGTGGTATTATAATCCATGATAATGACATGTCCAGATTGCTCGCCACCTAGATTATAACCGTTCTTACGCATTTCTTCTACCACATAGCGATCCCCAACAGCAGTCACTACTTTATTGATGCCTTCGCGCTCCAAGGCTTTGTGGAAACCAAGGTTGGACATAACGGTGGTCACAATTGTATTTGAGCCAATTGGCCTTTTTCAGAAAGATACTTGCCGATGATGTACATAATCTTGTCACCATCTACAATATCGCCATTTTCATCAACGGCAATCAAGCGGTCACTATCGCCATCAAAAGCGAGACCAATTGCCGCCCCTGACTCACGGACTGTTTCCTGTAAGCCTTCTGGATGAGTGGAGCCTACATTTAAGTTAATGTTGAGACCATCTGGATTTTCTCCGATAACAGTCAGCTGGGCACCCAAATCGGCAAAAATTTGACGGGCACTAGTTGAAGCAGCACCATTTGCTGTATCAAGGGCAACGTGCATTCCTTCAAGATCTAAACCTGTTGAAACAAGATATTGTTGGTACTTACGCAGGCCTTCTGGATAATCCATGACTTTTCCTAAGCCCTCTGCACTTGGACGTGGAAGGGTATCTTCTGCTGCGTCTAGCAAAGCTTCGATTTCAAGTTCGCGCTCATCATCCAGTTTATAACCATCGCCACCAAAGAATTTGATGCCGTTATCGAGAGCAGGATTGTGGCTAGCCGAAATCATGACACCCGCGCTAGCTTTTTCGGATTTAACCAAGTAAGCAACACCTGGAGTAGCAATCACACCAAGTTTGTAGACGTGGATCCCCACAGAAAGCAGACCTGCAATCAAGGCACTCTCCAGCATTTCTCCCGAAATACGTGTATCACGGCCAACAAATACCCGAGGAACTTCACTTTCGTGTTGGCTCAGAACATATCCACCAAAACGGCCCAGTTTAAAGGCCAATTCCGGCGTTAATTCCACATTAGCTTCTCCACGAACACCATCGGTTCCAAAATATTTACCCATTTTTAAAATTTCCTTTCAAATCTTGCATTTATTTACTAGATGAACTCGAACTTGAGCTCGATTTGGAGCTTGACGAATTCGAATGTGTGGTTTTGGTCGTAACTTTCATCGTTGTTTCAAACGGTGTCACAACACTTGGCAAAACATTCCCATTGGCATCCATGGCCTGCAAGGAAGCTGCCCCACTATAATTTCCTGAAATAGTGACATTGCTTGGTAAGACTGCTGCGACATGATTAACTTTTTCCAAAGTTTCTTCATCGCTTGTCACTGTAACTTCTTCGTGCTCCAAGCTCACATTTGTGATAGAAATATCTTCTGCAACCTGACTGCCTGTGATGAGATACTTCACTGGCACTTTCTTGCTTGCTTTTTTACCTATCTTGACTGAAATTTTTTGCGGATTAACCGTAGCAGACAGGCCGCTAGGTAGATTTTCGACTTTCAGCTGCACTTCGACTGTTCCTTCTGATGCATTGGATAAATCCGCTACCACATGGAACTTCCGTGTACTTTCCTGCATTTCGCTACTTAAAGCCACTCTATTAGAACCCGTCAAAACAACGCTAGCTTCGGAAGTGAAGCCACTAATGAAGTATCGTTCACTATCATACTTGATATCAATCGGGACATTAGAAATCGTATTGCTGTAAGTTTCCGAGGTCACTTGGCGAATGCTGATACTATTTTGAAAACTACTAGACGTCGCATAGATAAACAAAACCAAAGCAAAAAATATGGAGGAGATAATATAGAGAATTTTTTTACTTTCTTTCATTCTTCCATCCTCCTAGGATACGATTCTTTAGGCTCATTTTCTCATGCTTGTCTGATAAGAGAACTTCCCGAAGTTGTGATTCGAACTCGCTCAAACTCAAGTCATGCTTGAAGACTCCATTATGTGTCGTAGAAATACCGCCTGTCTCCTCAGACACGACAAAAGTAAAGGCATCTGAAACTTCTGAAAGGCCAATCGCAGCCCGATGACGAGTCCCAAATTCCTTGGAAATACCTGTGCTTTCGGTAAGCGGCAAATAGGCACAAGAGGCAGCGATCTTATTATCTTTGATAATAACTGCCCCATCATGCAGAGGCGTATTAGGAATGAAAATATTGATCAACAGTTCCCCAGAGATATCCGCATCCAGTGGGATTCCCGTTGCAATGTATTCCTGCAACGTTCGAGCGCACTGAATAGCCACCAAAGCACCGATCTTACGCGGACTCATGTAAGCTACTGCCTTAACAAAGGCTTGAATCAATTTTCCTCACTGCTGACTGGAGCAGCAGAAAAAATCTCGGTCGCTCTACCCAGCTTTTCAAGACCAGTCCGAATCTCAGGCGAGAAAATCACCACCGCCGCAATGACCCCGTAAGTAATAACCTGATTGATCAACCATGAAATAGTCGTCAAACCAATGATATTCGCTAAAAACTGTGCCAAGATGAAGAAGAGCACTCCCCGAACCAGAATCATAATTTTGGTTCCGGCAATTGCTTTAGTAAAATGATATAAAATCCAGGTGACTAAAGCAATATCAATAATGTTGATTAAAATATTCCAAGGATTACTGAATACATTAGCCCAGTATTGGAGATTGGTTAATTGTTGAAAGTTCATTGCATAGTGGCCCTCCCAGTCAAAAACAAACAGTTCTCAACCATTATATCACTTTTAAGAATATTTTTCTGTAACCTTCTTTACTTTTTTATGATAAAATATTTCTTATGAAGATAAATACAGCATTGGGCCTCTTGGCAGGCAAGTCCTCCCACTTTGTTCTCAGCAAATTGGGACGCGGCTCGACTCTACCAGGGAAAGTTGCCCTCACATTTGATAAAAATATTTTGCAAAACTTGGCCAAAAACTACGAAGTTGTGGTTATTACCGGAACCAACGGAAAAACTCTGACTACAGCTTTGACAGTAGGCATTCTCAAAGAAGCTTTTGGCGAAGTGGTAACCAATCCCAGCGGCGCCAATATGATTACGGGGATTACGACAACCTTCCTGACAGCTAAAAAAGGCAAATCTGGCAAAAATATCGCTGTGCTGGAAATCGATGAAGCCAGCCTGTCTCGGATTTGCGATTATATCAAGCCTAGCCTCTTCGTCTTTACCAATATTTTCCGAGACCAGATGGACCGCTATGGTGAGATCTACACGACTTACCAGATGATTTTAGATGCTGCAGCTAAGGTACCTGAAACAACTGTGCTGATGAATGGTGACAGCCCGCTCTTTAACTCGGTCAGCCTGAAGAATCCTGTCCGCTACTATGGATTTGACACGGAGAAAAGCCAACCTAAGCTAGCACACTACAATACCGAGGGCATCCTCTGTCCTAAGTGCGAGCATATCCTCAAGTACGAGCTCAATACTTATGCAAATCTCGGAGCTTACATCTGTGAGGACTGTGGCTTCAAGCGCCCTAAGCTAGACTACAGCCTGACCGCTCTCAAAGCACTTGAGCATAATCGCTCTGCCTTTACCATTGATGGACAAGACTATCAGATCAATATCGGTGGTCTCTACAATATCTACAATGCCTTGGCCGCTGTGTCAGTGGCTCAGTTCTTCGGAGTCGAGCCGGCTACTATCAAGGCTGGCTTTGACAAGAGCAGAGCTGTCTTTGGCCGTCAGGAAACTTTCAAAATTGGCAATAGGAATGTACCTTGGTCTTGATCAAAAATCCGGTCGGAGCTACCCAAGCCTTGGAAATGATTGAGCTGGCACCTTTTGACTTTAGTCTATCTGTCCTGCTTAATGCCAACTATGCGGACGGTATTGATACTAGCTGGATCTGGGATGCAGATTTTGAGAAAATTCTAGAAATGAATATTCCTCAGGTCATTGCAGGCGGTGTGCGCCATTCTGAGATTGCTCGTCGACTGCGAGTAACAGGCTATCCAGCAGATCAGATTACCGAAGTCAAAGATTTGGAAGCAGTCTTTAAGTTGATTGAAGAGCAAGAAACCAAGCACGCCTATATCCTAGCTACTTATACCGCTATGCTGGAATTCCGCGAGTTGCTGGCAGAACGACAAGTAATCAGAAAGGAGATGAACTAATGGTTTATAGATCCCTCGTTTCTCCTGCAAACCAGGATTATCACTATGACTTAAAAATCGCTCATCTCTACGGCGACCTTATGAATACCTATGGCGACAACGGTAATGTCCTTATGCTCAAGTATGTAGCTGAAAAGCTAGGCGCTAGAGTTGAGGTTGATATCGTTTCTCTAGAAGATGACTTTGATAAGGATAGCTATGACATCGTCTTCTTTGGCGGAGGTCAAGACTATGAGCAAACGATCGTGGCTCGTGACCTGCCAGCTAAAAAAAGAAGCTTTAGAAAACTTTATCAATGACAACGGCGTTGTGCTAGCTATCTGCGGCGGTTTCCAACTTTTGGGCCAATACTATATCGAAGCGTCTGGCCGTCGAATCGAAGGTCTGGGCATCATGGGACACTACACTCTCAACCAAGTCAAGAATCGCTATATCGGTGACATTAAGATTCATAACGATGAATTTAACGAAACCTACTACGGCTTTGAAAACCACCAAGGACGGACTTTCCTCTCTGACGATGAGAAACCTCTGGGCAAGGTCGTCTATGGAAATGGTAATAATCAAGAAGACGGCAATGAAGGCGTCCACTATAAGAATGTCTTTGGCTCCTACTTCCATGGCCCTATCTTGTCTCGCAATGCGAACTTGGCCTACCGTCTGGTGACCACTGCTCTAAAAAATAAGTATGGCTCTGCCATTGAACTGGCAGCTTATGAGGATATCCTAGCCCAAGAAACTCAAGAAGAATATGGCGATATCAAGAGCAAGGCTGAATTTGAATAATTAGGAGATCATTATGAAAGAAAAATTGCACTATATCCTGCTATTGATTACCATCCTATTGGTTGCCAGCATTTCTTTAGCCAATATGCAGAGCGTCAATGTTAGCTTTATCCTCTTCAGTTTTAAACTTCCCTTAATCATTTTGATTTTGGTCTCTGTCCTCCTAGGCTCTATTACAACCTTTCTCATCAGCATGTCTAAAAACTTCTCGCTGAAAAAAGAGCTTAAGAAAACCAAAGAAGCTCTGAAAACATCTCAAAAAGAAAACTAGGTTGGAAGCCCCAGCCTAGTTTTTTACTACTTTGTTTCAACAAAACCAAATTTATCTAATGGAGAAACACGGAATTCTACAATTCCCTTAATCTGCTCCTTTTTGATCAGACCAAACTCACGGCTATCTTTCGTGTTTTCTCGTCGATCATTTAAAATGAGAAAAGAATTTTTAGGGATAACATCAGAAGTCGCTCCTTTTAAGTCAACAACAGAAAAATCGTGGGTATAATAGCCCGTGCTGGCAGCCGAAGCCAGATATTTCTCTCGCATTTTTTCGATATATTGCTCTGATTGCACCTGATCGTTCAGATACAGCAAGTTATCCATATAGGTCACCTTGTCATTTTCCATAGCAATGACACGACCGACATATTCTTTTCCATCGACCTCATAGAGGGCAAATTCCCCACGAGCAAGCTTGGCTGTCTTATCCGCCAAGACCAAATCATTTTCCGCTAAGAAAGAATTGGCATCTTGCTTGGTGATGCGATAAGGTGTATAGACAAACAAACGCAAGCCCACCAGAATGGCAATAAATACCGTCACAATGATAATATTTCTCAGTAAATCTCTCTTTAACATCTCTCTCCCCTGTCCTTTTGTTCTATTATATCATTTTTCATGGGATTAGACAAAACACTGAGATGAGAGAGGATTACGTTTAACAAAATTGTAAAAAATGAAAAGGCAAATTCAATTGAGGAGCTTCCTCAATCGAATTTGCCTTTCTTATTTTAATCCTCTTTAGCCACACGTGATTTGTTGGCAATATCAGTAAGGATAGCTTGAACAAAATTATCGACTGAGACAGTTTGTGTTTCTTTTTGACCGTAGCGACGGACATTGACAGTTCCGTCTTCCATTTCCTTGTCTCCAACAATCAACTGGTAAGGAATCTTGCTGGTTTGAGAAGCACGGATCTTGAACTGCATTTTTTCGTTGCGTTCATCGACATCAGCACGGACACCACGGTCACGAAGTTTCTTAGCCACTTCCCATGCATAGTCCACGTGTTTTTCGTTAGATACTGGGATGAGGGTCACTTGATGTGGTGCAAGCCATGTTGGGAAGGCACCCTTGTAGTTCTCAATCAAGATAGCTGTAAAGCGTTCCATAGTTGAGATAACACCACGGTGAATCATAACTGGACGGTGTTCTTCACCATCAGCTCCGATGTATTTGAGGTCAAAACGTTCTGGAAGCAAGAAGTCAAGCTGGATAGTAGAAAGTGTTTCTTCTTTTCCAAGGGCAGTCTTAACCTGGATATCCAATTTTGGTCCGTAGAAGGCTGCTTCACCTTCAGCTTCAAAGTAATCCACTCCCATTTCATCAAGAGCCGCACGAAGCATGGTTTGGGCATTTTCCCACATTTCATCGTTATCAAAGTACTTGTGAGTATCTTGAGGGTCACGAAGAGAGAGACGGAAGCGGTATTCAGTCAAGTTGAAGTCTTCATAAACATCGATAATCAACTGAAGGGCACGTTGGAATTCTTCTTGGATTTGTTCTGGAGTAACAAAGAGGTGACCGTCGTTGAGAGACATTTCACGCACACGTTGAAGACCAGTGAGGGCACCAGATTTTTCGTAGCGGTGCATCATCCCGATTTCAGCGATACGGATTGGTAATTCACGGTATGAGTGAACATGGTGTTTGTAGACTTGGATGTGGTGTGGGCAGTTCATTGGACGAAGGACAAATTCTTCTCCGTCACCCATGTCCATAGTTGGGAACATGTCTTCTTGGTAATGATCCCAGTGACCAGAAGTCTTGTAAAGCTCTACAGAAGCCAACGGCGGAGTATAAACGTGTTGGTAGCCAGAAGCCAACTCCTTGTCGACAATATAGCGTTCCAATTCACGACGGATAGTTGCTCCGTTTGGCAACCAGAATGGAAGTCCTTGACCAACCTCTTGTGAAATCATGAAGAGGTCAAGCTCTTTACCAAGTTTGCGGTGGTCACGTTCTTTGGCTTCTTCACGCATTTGAAGGTAGTTCTTCAAGTCTTTCTTATCAAACCAAGCTGTACCGTAGATCCGTTGCATCATAGCATTGTCGCTATTTCCACGCCAGTAAGCACCAGCTACATGGAGAAGGTGGAAGATTTGGATGCGACCTGTTGAAGGCACGTGAGGGCCACGACAGAGGTCCACGTATTCACCTTGACGGTAGATAGTCAAACCACCCTCGTCTTCTGAGTGCTCTTCTATCAATTCCAACTTGTACGGGTCATTTTTGAAAATTTCACGTGCTTCGTCCTTGGTAACTTCCTCGCGAATAGATGGGAAGTTTTCTTTAACGATTTTCTTCATTTCTTCTTCGATACGAGGAAGGTCTTCGTTGGAGATTTGACCAGCTTGATTATCCGTATCGTAGTAGAAGCCATCTTCAATAGCTGGACCAACACCCAAGTGAATGTCTGGGAAGAGGCGACGAGCTGCTTGAGCGAACAAGTGAGCCGCTGAGTGGCGCAAAATCGGAAGTGCATCTTCGTGATCAGGTGTCACGATTTCGATGCTTCCATCTTCAGTGATAGCACGAGTTGTGTCGATGAGTTTGCCGTTGAATTTACCAGCGAGAGCTTTTTTAGCTAGGGAATTGCTGATAGATTGGGCAATTTCAAAAGTAGTCACGCCAGATTCGAATTCACGAACAGCGCCATCTGGGAAAGTAATCTTAATCATGGTTTTCTCCTTAAAATTTTATCATATTTTTATAACTGAGTTTTGAAGAACTGGGAAACCAGCTATCAACAAAGAATGATAACAATCAATTTCATTTTAGCTTTTTCATTCTAAAAATAAAGAAAAGCGTAGAAATAAATAAATAGCCTACCAAGGAAAGAATAAGAGACAGATATTCCTCCTGAGTCATCTCACCCCTCATGTATATCCTTATCGGATAGCTTTTTATCGCATTGATCAAATAGATAGCAGCTGTCAAACTTAAAAGATATCCTGTTATAATGAGTTTCTTGTTGTTGAAAAACATTAAGATACCAAGAAAGGGGGCAAGAAATGGCAAGAGAGGAATGAGTAGAAAAAATGAAAAGACGACGATATTTTCCGTTCCCCATAGACTGAGCGTATTCATTAGCCAGACATAGACTAATAGGAAGGTACAAGCCATCATCCAAGATAAATATTTCTTCAAATCTATCACCTCATTCAGCTCTTGGCTAAATTTCATTTTAACTTTGTCGTAACCGTTCTCCATACAAAAAACGACATCCTCAAAAGGACGTCGCAACGTGGTTCCACCTTCATTTATGCAGGTCAAAAAGACCTACACCTCTGATTGGCTCTAACGTAGCCACCGTTTTATGTTTTCATAAAAGCCAGTAGAGTAGTCCCAACTGCATCCTCTACGCGATTTCCAGCTCCACGCGCTCTCTAAAAGATTTTCTGCAGGTGATATGTCTCTAAAAATTATTATAGCACGATTGAAAAAATTTGCAAGAACTTTTATTGGTTTTCAGCTCTGCTATTTTTCCTACTAAATAGATAAATCAAGTGTCCTAAACCATTTCCAGCTAGTGAGCATAGGAAATAGGTGGCATGATAAAGAGGAATCCACTCCCCAAAGGTGAAAATAGTCAGGAAAAATAAGAGGGCAACCAAGAAAGAAAAGCGCAAAGAAAATCCATATAAAGCTGCATAGAGCAAGGACACCAACAGGGTCGCCAGAGGAGAGTAGATGAGAACATTTCCAACTACTAGCCCCTTACTTAATATGGAATCCATTGGAACATACCGTAACAGTATGTAAAAGACAAAATAGAAAAAGAAAAGGGGGAGCAAAAAGAAAATTTCTTTTTTATAGACTTTCATAAGAGCACCTCCGTTCATTAGGCCTTATGAGAAAGTTTATTCCCAATATTTCCGAATATTCTTAATCTGCTTCTTAGATGCTTTTATCATCCTAGTTGAGCTGTTGACCGGCAGTGACATGATTTTTCCTGGTAAATAGACAATGGTCTTGGCCAAGCGTTTGGCCATCGTTTCTTCTGGATTGAGATCATTATGAAAATCCTTACTAATGGTCAAATCCAAATAGAATTCATAGATTCGACGACCAAAATTCTCGGCGGAAATCTCGTATAATTTATCGGCTAGCTTTTTCTCGTCCATATCTGGTGTTGCCAAAATGGCCTCCAAAATAGCTCCTGCCAAATCCCGGCTCTCATAATAAAGAGTGCCAAAGGTTTATCGCTGATTACATTGTCCAGATAGGGATTGCCATGGGCGATGATGGGCGTACCGCTGGCTAGACTTTCCAGATAAGTCAGCCCCTGCGTCTCACTGGTTGAGGCTGAGATAAAGAAATCTGCCGCCTTATAGTAGAGGGCCGTATCGCTCGGCGCAATCATTCCTGTAAAAATGACTGAATCCTCAATATGAAGCTGGGCTACCAAGGCTTTTAAGTCCTCAGCATACGGTCCATCTCCGACAATGACCAACTTCACCTTGGCATTTTCTTCCAAAACCATTGGCAGTGCTTCAACAATCGCCTGGATATTTTTCTCATAGGAGATTCTTGATAAACTGAGCAACATGATTTCGTCTTCTGCTATGCCCAGCTTAAAGCGCAGTTTCTCGATGTCTTCCCGTGAGAGTTCTGGGCGCTCAAATTTGGCCAAGTCGATTCCTGTTGGAATGACCCGTTTTTCCGCCTTGATTTTGTAGCCGACCAAAAGATCGTAGACAATCTCAGAAGGACAAATAACTCCATCCAAATCGCTCATGAAACCACGCACGATGTACTTGACCATACTCGGACGAATCACCATGCCCTTGGCAAGATAATGCACATAATCCTCATATTGGGTATGGTAGGTATGAACCACTGGAATCCGTAGTTCCTTGGCAATCCAGATTCCCAAGAGACCCAGAGAAAACTCTGTCTGAGTATGGATGATATCCAGCTGGTACTGGCGAGCAATTTCTAAGGCATTGGAAAAGCCACGATAAGCCACGCGCCGATCCTTAAAAGCGAAGAAAGGCACGCTAGGAATACGGATAATCTGCCAATCTTCATAGCGGTTGACATCCTTGTCCGTCGTAGTAAAAATAAAGACTGTGTGACCTAGTTTCTCTAGCTCAGTCTTGAGGGTGCGAATGCTCGTCGCCACCCCGGAAACCTGAGGAAAATAGGTATCTGTAAAAAGACCAATCCGCATATCACATCTCCAAAACTGTTTGGTAAGCCTTGACTAACTGAAGTGCGACGTCATCAATGGAGCGACTCTCCGCAACACGATAGCCTGCTTCACGTTTATCGACTTTTCCGTCAAGAACCTTACGAAGCGATTCGACAAACTCATCTACATTATGACAAAGCTCTGCCGACTCTTCGTCAATCCAGCCATTATAAACAGGAATATCACGCAGGACTACGTGTTGGCCGCTGGCTAGTGCTTCTAAGACCACAATCCCTTCTGTCTCTTCGTATGACGGGAAAAAGAAGGCATCGCTGCCTGACATGGCTCCTTGGAAAACTGCGCCTTTGAAATAACCAGGAAATTCCACGTTTTCTGGATGATTATAGAGGACAAGATCTCGAATTTTGCGCGGAATAAGCCAAAGATTGATAGAGCCCAGCCAGATAAAGCGGACATCTGGCATTCTGCGAGCTACTTCGACAAAGTCTTCGATTCCTTTTCGTCTGAAATAAAGGCCTGCACAAATTACGACTTTCTGCCCCTCTGCAATCTGAAAATGTTTTTTAAAGACTTCTTCCTTGCGTTCATCTTTCTTGTATTTCGAAAGGTCAATGCCGTTTGAGACAGCCATGATAGGCGTCGTTACACCGTAGGATTGAATCAATTTTTTTGAATACTCAGACGGAGTAATGATAAAGTCCGCCATCTTATACATGTGTGCTAGATATTTGCCAAACAAGGGCGCAAAAAGATTGGAGCCAATAAAGAATTTTCAAAGTCTTCTTTGGTCGAATGTCCGTGCATGATCACTTTTTTGCCTCTCCGCTTAGCCGCATGAAGAAGAAGCAAACTACGAGGTCCGTAAGTGTTGATGTGCACGACATCATAATCTCCTAAAACATCTGTTGTATAAGGAATTCCTGCCAGATCCAGTGCATGCATTTGATGCTGCAAGGCACGGCCGATACCTGATTTTTCTAAAACAGACTTTCCTTCTAGATATAGTAATACTTTCATATCTTCTATTATACCCAAAAGAAGCAAAAAAAGGAAACGCCAAGGGAAGATTAGTACTTAATTCATGTACCTAGCCTTCCGCCAAGCATTTCCCTTAGTAATATCCTTTCTTGCTGGGATTTATTCAGTTCACAAGCAGACTAGTCCACCTTGACTACCTGCAGTTCAGTACCTCCCAGTAGAATCAGATATTTGTCTACTTGGCTAAGATCATAGGAACGGCTGAGTGCTTCGGCATAGAGTTCTAGTTGAGCTCGGTAGCGCTCCACCAAGTCTGTCGGCTCATGATAGCGGTCGGTCTTATAATCAAAGAGGACAATGCGATCATCAAAGAGCAGGTAGCCGTCTAAGATTCCCCGAACTACAAAGTCTTGACCGCTGGCTGGATCCTGCTTGAGCATGGCAAAAGGTGCTTCCCGATGGAGATGATTCGCCTCTTGCTGGATTAGCTGACTAGTTCTGTAGCGAAAAAGGCCTCAATCTTAGCTAAATCAATCCCTTTCTTAACTGCCGCATCTGCCTGAACCTGAGTCAAGGCTTGACGAATGCTAGTCTTAGTAACAGGCTGATCCAGCGGAATCCGTTGCATGAGTTCATGGACAGCAGAACCGATTTGGGCTCCTGTGACTTGCTTCTTCTTTCCAAAATCAGGCAGTTCAAAAGTCAGCTGGGGTTGATAACTTCGAGGCGCATCCATAATGTCTAACCCTTCTGAGTCCATAACTGGTTCATAGAACTTCTTGATTTGACTGGGCGTGCGAACACTGGGTAATTCAATAGCCGCTTGATAGAGGCTGTTGAGTCGATCTACATTCTCCAAGATATCCAGAGCTCGGCGGATATCTTCTGACTGACGGTTGCCTGTCAAATCATCTACTGGAATAGGATCAACCTGCTCTACTAAGCCAATCTGTTCGTCTGTCAGCTCCTGATCAGTTACAAAGCGGGTTTGATAAGCCAGATTTTCCTTTCCAAACACAGACTGGATAGCATAGAGCCAATCCTGAAAATTAGTCAGCTGACTTCGGAGACTGCTAGATAAGCGACCATTTTGGCTAGTCCCCCACTTGCGCTCTTGGAGCTTAGCTTGATTGCCCTTGCCGACCAGATAGAGCTTGGTTTCAGCCCGCGTCATGGCCACATAGAGCAGACGCATCTGCTCAGACAGGCTAGCCAGCTTGAGTTCTTCAGCATTCTGCTGATAGGGTAGGGTTTCCATGGAAATGCGGATCTGCTTGGGCGCATGAGGATCCTGAGCATCAAGGTCCACATCGGCTACATATTTGATTCCGATGCCTTTTTGTCGACTAAGGATAATAGCAGAGCTGCTATCTTGACGGTTGAAGGCTTTGTCCATATTGAGTAGAAAGACATACTTAAACTCCAGCCCCTTACTCTTATGGATGGTCATTAGCTGGACTGCATTTCGGAGCAGCCAGAGGGACACTGGCCAAATCGTGCTCATTTTTCAAAATTCTGTCAATCATGCTGATAAAGCGGGATAGCCCCTTGAAACTCGACTTTTCATAGTCGTTGGCCCGCAAGGATAAAGCATAGAGATTAGCCTGACGCTGCTCACCGTTGGGCAGAGCCCCGACCATATCGTAGTAAAAACGATCCTGATAAATCTTCCAGATTAAATCATAGAGAGAATGGGTCTTGGAATAGCTGCGCCAGTCATTAAGCGTTTCCTGGAAGTGCTGCAGTTTCTTACGCAATTCACCATGGATGAGCTGAGGTTCCAGACCTTGATCAGCCAGAGCATTCCTCAGCTTTTCGTAGAGATTTTCCATAGACTTGGTACTGGAGGCTTGCAAGGCTAGCCGAGCCAATTCATCCTCATCAAAGTCAAACATCGGCGACTTTAGTAGAGCGGTCAGGGCATAGTCATTAAGAGGATTGTTAATGGTCCGCAGGGTATCCAGCATCACCATAACCTCTACTGACTGGAGGTAGTTGGTCTCGCCATCATCAGGCACAATCGGGATATGATGCCGGTCAAACTCTGCCAAAATCAGATCATTGCGGGTCCGCGAAGCTGTCAGCAAGGTAATATCCTTGAAATCCACCCCTTCTTGATTATGGAGGCGGATGATTTCCTTGATTACCAAGGCGACTTCACCAGCTGAAATACTAGGCAGGCCTTGGTCAGAATCCTCTTCGTCGCTATCGGCGCTACCATCATAAATCAAAAACTCCGCCTGATTGACTGGATTAGGCTCCCGTTTGGCTGGATTTCCCGCAACCAAGTAGTGGGTCTCATTGTAGTCAATCTCGCCGATTTCCTCGTCCATGAGTCGTTTAAAGACATCATTGGTCGCTTCCAGCACTTCGATGTGACTGCGGAAATTTTCCTTGAGGATAATCAGCTTACCCTGACTAGGATCGGCCTGATAGAGTTTAAATTTATCGTTAAAAATTTGCGGATCGGCCTGGCGGAATCGATAGATGGACTGCTTAATGTCGCCAACCATAAAGCGATTATTTCCTCGAGCCAGCAATTCCAACATCCGCTCCTGAGTATGGTTGGTGTCTTGATACTCATCGACCATGACCTCATGGTACTTATCCTGATAAACGCCGCACTTCTGGATAATTTTCTAAAATCTCAATAGCAAAATGGCTGATGTCGCCAAATTCAAAGGCATTTTCTGCTACTTTGCGCTCCAAATAAGCTTGCGAGAAATCTCGGACAAAATCGCGTAACAAATCCAGTAGAGGAAGAGCTTCCGATTGATGCTGCTCCATAAAGTTCAGATGGTAGAGGCGGACATCCAGCTCTTTAATTCGCTCTATCAAGGGCTTACGGGCTTCATTATAGCTCTGAGCCAGCTCTTTTTTAAGTTCGTCCACATTCTTACCAACTCGGGCAGTAAAAGCCTGATGGTTAGAGGTCTTGGCCAATTCTAAAAAGCGCTGAATTAGGTCTAGCAACTGCTCAGATCCAGTCTGCTCTGTCAGCTCAGCCAAGATATCTAAGGCCGCCTGAACATTTTCCTGATACTTAGCCCCAGCAAAGGCTTGACCTTCATGGGCCAGATGACTCTGGAAAAAATCTTCCAAATCCAGCAAAGACTGCCTAGCCTCAGAGAGAATTCGCTCCCGCTCTGCTACAAAATCACTGGTTTCATAGCCTAGAAGAAAGGTCTCTTCCAACCATTTTAGCGGATTGCTGGTAGACTGGAGAAAACTATAAATACTATAAATCTGCTGGCGGAAACCAGAAATGTCCTTGCGCTTACCAGTGAAATTTTTGACCAAGCGACTGAATAATTCCTGCTGATCACTCTCATAGTAGGTATCGAAAAGCTGGTCAAAGACTTCATTTTTCAGAATGAGCTGCTCACTGGCTGACTGTAAAATCCGAAAATGCGGTGCCAGCCCCAGCAAATAGCCGTACTTATTGACTACTTTCTGTGTAAAAGCATCCATAGTACCAATATCCGCATTGGCAATCTCAGCCAACTGCTGGGCAAGATGCTGGCGGAGTTCCTGATCTGAAGTCTCCTTGAGTACCAGACTCAACTCCTTCTCCAGCCGTTCCTTGAGCTCACCTGCTGCCTTGACAGTAAAGGTGGAGATGAAGAGTTGGCTGACCTCCACACCTCTGAGAATCTGGTCAATAATCCGCTGAACCATAACATAGGTCTTACCAGATCCAGCCGAAGCTGAGACGAGAATATTCTGACCAGAGGAGTAGATGGCCTGAATCTGCTCTGGTGTGCGCTTTTGTGGCTTGTCAGAGGCAGCTTCCTCAGCCTGCTTGACTAGGATATCCTGCTCGCTTAAAAAGGGAATCCGTCTCATTTATCCAACTCCTCCTTGATTTTTTCTAGCCAGGCTTGACGCAGCTTTTCGCCTGTCGGCCGTTTTTCGTACTGATCAAGATTTAACTTGGTCAGCTGTCTAGCCTGCCCCAGATGGAGATTGGCTTCAAAGCCTGTGATGGCCTTAAACTGATCTACGTAAGGGGCAATGCTGCGCCCATTTTCTGTATAAGGATTGATGGCAAATCGACCAGCTAAAATGCCTTCTGCAGCTTGCTGATAGAGGTAGGCATTGTAGGCCAAAATCACTTCTAATTCTTCCTTGGTCAACAGATTAACCTTGCTTTTCTCATAGTTAGTGCCCAAGTCCTTGGCTTGGTCAGCCAGAAAGAGGCCTTTGTAAACCTGACTTTTCATGACCTGTTTCATAGCCTCGTCCAGTGCCTTGGTGTCCTTGAGGCTGGCTAGAGGCTCTGTCATCTGTAAGTACATGGCGCCGAAAATCCCCTTGTCTTCTTGGTATTCTGGCATTTCTCGGATAGCTGCTAGGTAGGTCGGCAGCTGGGAATTAAGCCCATTAAAGAACTTCTCAAAGCTGAATTTAGTATCGCCCGACTTGTAATCCACAACTCCCAGACTCCCCGTCTCCGTCAAACGATCAATCCGGTCCACCTTGCCGCTCACTTGAAGAGCTCTGCCATTGTCCAAAGTAAGAAAGGCCGATCATCCCGACCAAAGTCAGTCTCCTCACCGATGATCTCTAGCCCATCCGACTGAGCCAAGATACGACCAGTGGCCTGAGCCGTGTCCAATAGCAAACGGCGGGCAAACTGGGTCTCCCCATTTTCACCATAGATAGACTCAAACTCAGCCTCCCAGCTAGTCTCCTCCATAGCCCGCTGCAAGCGAGTGTCGAAATCCTGCTCCAAGTGCTCCTGCATAACCTTTTCAAAGATTCGGTGGAGGAAAATCCCATGACTGCGCGCATCCGGCTGAATGGTCCACTCCTCCTGTAGTCGCAGGACATACTTAAGGAAATAGGCATACTGGTTTTTAAAGTATTCATTGATGGCAGAAGCTGATAGTCTCAAAGGCTGCTCTGAAGGATACAGAGCCTGAAGGGTTTCCGACTTGAGAGGCTCCGTTTTCAACTCCTTGCTGATCTGGGGAATAGAAATCCCTTCAGCTGCCAACTTCTTACGCAAGACTCGGATGGCCACCGCCCAGAAGGTCTGCTCCTCCGGCGTCCATTCGCGGTCAATATCCTCCTGATAGAGGTCAATCACGCGCGCCAACAGAGCCCGATAAGTCCCAATATCGTCACTGCTAGCCTGTGGCCGCTTGCTGATGATAGGTAGGGAAATAGGCGCTATTTCCAGCTCTGTCAGATAGGAAGACATGACATCTTCTACTTCATTAGTCAAGACAGGGGCAGACATAACCAAATCTTCTGTCGCTGAATTAAGCAAGGATAGCGCTGCAAAGCGATTTTTCTTGAGGTTTTCACTGCTGGATATCTGCAACTCAGCCTCGTCCCCAGTCGCTTGGTTTAAGGCCTGACGTTCCTCATCACTGAGCAGACTTTTATTTTGCGCTAACTTGGGAAAACGCTCCTGCGTCAGTCCGATAGCATAGACATAAGGCGCTGCCATGGGTTCAATCAAATCGTAGGACTGAACTGTCACCACATCCACTGTCGCCGGCACCATTCGGTACTTGGCCAGAAGCATGCCAGACAGAATCAGAGCCAGAAAATCATCGATCTTGAGCTTGCTACCGTCAAACACCTGCGCAAGCTGCTCCAATACATGGCAAAAGGTCTTCCAGACTTCCTCCTGACGCTCTACTTCTTGCTGGCTTGCATCTTCCAGCAGCCCCATCAGATTGGCATCCAAGCGAACTTCTTTGATAAAGTTGGTAAATTTAGCCAAGAGACCAGCCGCAGTCTGACTGCGAGATTTGAAAAAATCCAACAGAGGCGTGAGAAGACTCCGACGCATGACATTGAGCCGCTTTAGGTCAAATTTCTCCTGACGGTTAATGGTGAAATCTCTCCCCAGCTTGGCTGCCCCTTTAATCTCAGCAAAGCGAAGGTACTGTTCAAAACTATCCAGCTCCTCCTGACTCAAGCCGCCATACAGGCCGGTTTTTAGAAGATTGAGCAAGTCTTCTGTCTGAAAATTATAGCGTTTCAACCGTTCCAATGACTCTAAAAACTGGACCAAAGGATGCTGAGCCATTGACTCAGACCGCCCCAAATAAAAGGGAATCTGATATTGGTCAAAAATGGTCTTCAGCTGGAGCTGGTAGGCCTCCACATCACCCAAAAGCAGTCGGATATTCTTGTAGCGGGCGCCATCATGGAGCCGCTGACGGATGGACTTGGCCACATACTCTAGTTCTTCTTTTTGATTACGAACTGACCAAATTTCTAAGTGAGAGCGGTCATCTTCGGTCAATTCCACATGGGTTTCAGAAAAATCATAGCGACTCTCTAAAATCTTGGAAATCTTACCAAAAGCATCATCAGGCTGACTCGAACCTCCTGCTAGATACTCTGGCTTGACCTCATAAGTTTGAGCCAGCTTGAGCAAAAAGTCCACGCTGGCCTGATAAAGATTGCCCTCCCGAAAGGCTGTCCGGTAGGCTTTTTGACTAGCATAAACGCCAATGACAATCTCTACTCCCTTGCGATGCAGCAGATCTACTAGATATTCCTCCTCTGCTGAGAAGCGTGTAAAGCCATCGATAACCAGCGCGAGATTCGCCAATTCCCCATCCAAATCTCCAGCTAGAATATGCTGAGAAAAAATCGTGAGTTTAGAGGTTACATCATAATTCCCCGCCTGAAGAGCAGCAGAAAAAGCCGTGAAAATCTTGAGCAAATCCTCGCGCTTCTCTGGCTCTTCTAGATGATTCAAATCCGCAAAAGTCATCTGGGCTGTCTGAAGCTCATGATAAAGGTCTAGCAGTTGCTGGATAAATTGTGCATCCTTCTTGATTCGCCCATAAACCTTGAGTTCTCGGTCATCCATTTCCGATAAAATCCGATAAAATAGCATACCTAGACCAATGTCGTCCAAGGGCTGTCCATCTTGAACATCATTAAGGACAAAATAGCGAGCCATCTGAGCAAAACGGGTCACCGTAATAGCAAAGGAAGCGTGATTTTCTAATGCCTCCAAAACTGCTCGCTCCTTTTCAAAAGAAAGGGAGTTGGGAGCTATATAAAAGACCCGCTTGCCGTCCGCTACTAAGTCCTGAGCTTGCTTAGCCAAATGAGCCGTCAAAGGACTGCGGATATCCGTATAAAGTAATTTCATACCGTCTCTTTTCAACAAAAAATATAAAAACATTATATCATGTTTGCGAGAAAAAGGCTTTCTCTAAAAGAAAAAGCCCCGCCAAAGCGAGACTTTTTGTGTCTGATTTTATAATTGTTATCTGGGAACGAAATCGAATTAAGCTTCGATTTCAGTAACCATACCTGAACCAACAGTACGTCCACCTTCACGAATAGAGAAAGTAGTACCTTGTTCAACGGCGATTGGGTGGATCAACTCAACGTCGATAGTTACGTTATCACCAGGCATTACCATTTCAGTACCTGCTGGAAGTTCGATTGAACCTGTAACGTCAGTTGTACGGAAGTAGAACTGTGGACGGTAGTTGTTGAAGAATGGAGTGTGACGTCCACCTTCTTCTTTAGTAAGGATGTAAACTTCACCCTTGAATTTAGTGTGTGGGTTGATTGAACCTGGTTTAGCGATAACTTGACCACGTTCGATTTCATCACGTTGGATACCACGAAGAAGTACACCTACGTTGTCCCCTGCAAGACCTTCGTCGAGCTGTTTACGGAACATTTCAACACCAGTAACAACTGCTTTGGATTTCTTCTTTGATACCAACGATTTCGATTTCATCGTTGACACGAACAGTACCACGGTCGATACGTCCTGAAGCAACTGTACCACGACCAGTGATTGAGAATACGTCTTCGACTGGAAGAAGAAGAGGTTTGTCAGTATCACGTTCTGGTTCTGGGATGTACTCATCAACAGTGTTCATCAATTCCATGATGATGTCTTCGTACTTAGTATCACCTTCAAGAGCTTAAGAGCTGAACCTTGGATAACTGGAAGATCGTCACCTGGGAAGTCGTATTCTGACAAGAGGTCACGGATTTCCATTTCAACCAATTCAAGCAACTCTTCGTCGTCAACCAAGTCGATCTTGTTCATGAAGACGATAAGGTGTTTAACACCAACCTGACGTGAAAGAAGGATATGCTCACGAGTTTGTGGCATTGGTCCGTCAGTTGAAGCTACTACAAGGATAGCTCCGTCCATTTGAGCGGCACCAGTGATCATGTTTTTAACGTAGTCCGCGTGTCCTGGAGCGTCGATGTGAGCGTAGTGACGTTTTTCAGTTTCGTACTCAACGTGCGCAGTGTTGATAGTGATACCGCGTTCGCGTTCTTCTGGAGCAGCATCGATAGACGCATAGTCTTTTGGTTGGTTAACTGATGAAGGCAAGCGACGTGCCAATACAGTTGTGATAGCTGCTGTCAAAGTAGTTTTACCGTGGTCAACGTGTCCGATAGTACCAATGTTAACGTGTGGTTTACTACGATCGTATTTTTCTTTTGCCATTTGAGTAAAAGCCTCCAATAAAATATATTTTATAGATAGACAGTAGGCAATACAGTCTAACTTTCCTTACTATTTTATCAAATTTTACTGAAAATGCAAGCCTTTTACACATTTTTTGTCAATTATTCCTTATCTAGCTTATAGTAAGGCTGATTGGGAACGGAAGCACCAATGCTGGAAGCATAAATCCACTCTTTTCCTTCTAATTGAGTGAAATTTTCAGCTTTTCCTGTCAAGATAACACCGGAGAATTTGCAATCTTCTATATTTTTGAATGTATTATTAAGATATTCCAATTCTTTCTTTGTGTTATAAACTTCTCCTTTTGAATTCGTTATACTTGTTAAGCCGTGCTTATCCTTTAGTGAATTTTTCAAATGGGTCTTAAAAAGATCAAAACTATACTCTGCATCATCTTTAGTCAGTTTAAAACCAAATATGTTACTGATATTTAAGTTTTCAGTATTATAATTTGAATATGTACCAAGCCAATACCAATTAACTTTCAAATTGGAAGGAAGCATACTTTGTAATTCAGAATAAGTATAAGGTCTATCAAAAGTTAAAGCCACTTCAACTAGTTGTCCTTTCATTTCAGAAACTAACGGTAATTCTTGGGAAGGGTTAGACGTTATGTCAGTTTCGTCCTTATTTTTTATGTTAAAAAATAAAGGAATCTTTACTCGTTGTCCAGCATTAAAAGCCATAATATTTTTATTAACACCACTAATAGGGATTACAGAATCAGCCACATGATCAATTTTTTCAAGATTTGGTCCAACTGATGCTGTCACAGTATCATAGGGAACGGTAACTCCATCTACATCCTTAAAACGACTTAATTGATACAGATTTGAAAAGGCGGTTGTATTATGAATATTACTGTTGGAATAAATATTTGGATAGGCAATTTGCAATCTATTTTCATAGAAATTTGTGACTTCTGTCATATGATGCTCTGTCATTTTTTCCAATACGGTTCTTGTAGCTATGTAAACACCGATAAAAGACAACACAACTGCTATAGACAATATAAGAATTTTCTTTGTATTTCTTCTTCTATTTTTCTTCGCTAAAATTTCAAATGTTTCCATTTTTATATCCTTTCTTTTCCAATTTATGGCGGAGCTTAATTCGGCTACGCATGAGTTGTACTTTCACTTTACTTACAGAATACGACATAATTTGAGCGATTTCCTTTACTGTAAAATTTTGGAAATAATAAAGATCTAAAAGCATTGCTTCCTTGGTAGGGAGTTCTTCTATCGTCGTCCTTAACAGCTCATAATGGTCGTTTTCAAATGGTTGAATCACATCTTGTTTAAAAAATTCCTTTTGCAAAATTTCTAGATAATGCTGATCGCGCCTATAGCGATCGATATAGCGGCGGATGGAAACCCGATACATCCAAGCTCGCATCTTCTCTGCCGGGATGACCAGATCAGTCTCTAACATTTTGACAAAAACATCCTGCACCACATCTTCTGCCTCGGCCTTAGAAGCTCCTGACTTTTGCAAGTAGAAAACAATCTCTCGGGCAAAGCCAATCAAGATGTTTTCGTATTCATCCAGTTTGATAATCTCACCTCCCTACAACTTCTCTTAAAATCTCTCATTATTTGCACTTCTTTAAAAAGAATAACAAAAAAGCCTTTCTATCCCAAATCTCGCAGCTGCTACTTCTCATTTGAAACTGCTTTTCTCTATTTAATACTTTTCTATTCGTCCCCCTTTCTACTAGTATAACGAATCGAAAGTTATTTTGGTTACAAAAATTTTAAACATGACAAAGAAACCCTAGATAGGCGGAAACTATCTAGGGTCGATATCTTATAGATTTTACTGAGAGATTGACTCTGAGTTGTTGATTTGTTCAGAAGCAGTTCCCAAAGCCTGTTCTGCAGTTTCAGCCTGAGACTGATGAGCTTCTACTGAATGAACTGATTCAGCTGGTTCTGAAACTGAGGCTGAGAATGCTGATTGAGTTGATTCTTGAGTTTGGGCTTGGCTAGCAGCAAACGGTTGAGTTGGCTGGTTCACTTGATTCTGACCAAAAGGTTGCTGAGGCTGACCAAATCCTTGATTTTGAACTGGTGCTTGTTGCTGAGCAAATGGTTGCTCTTGGTTAACAGGCTGACTAAACTGTTGGTTTTGAGCTGGCTGTTGAACTTGACCAAATTGTTGGTTTTGTGTCGGCTGTTGTTGTCCTTGGAATCCAGGCTGAACAAACTGTTGGTTTTGAACTGGTTGTTGAGCTTGACCAAATTGCTGACCTTGGAATCCTTGTTGACCATAAGGAGCCCCTTTAACTTGCTGAGCTGGTTTGCTAGCTTGGCAAAGCAAGACAATTAAAGCAATACTACATGGCAAGCTGACTAAAGCAGCTAGGATATTCAACACTGGAATGAAGGAAGCTAGTGAAGGCCCTACAGTGAGAAAAATAAATGCCCAATGGAAGCCAGCATCACGAAGACGACGAACAGCGATGGCAAGATTAGGAACGATTGTTGCAACCCAATAGATGGCAAGTAAGAACATTATGAACACAGCCAAACCAGCGCCAGCCGTAACTCCAGATAAATCTGGTTCATAATCGTATAGTCCTGCATAATAAACTTCACTAAAAAGCGGAATGAGAAAACCAAAAAGGGCAATATACGAAAATGGTAAGGTAATCAAAAAATGACATAGGACAACCCACCAGTAATCCGAACGACTTGAACGACCACTAAAGTCTGCATAACGAGTCCAAAATTTTTTATAAGCAGAAAACATAGAAATCTCCTCTAAATTTTTATTAACAGAATTCATTGTATCATAATTTTAGCTCGAAATCAAGGTAAGTTAATCTTGGCTCGCTCTCAGAGCAAGGAAACAGGTGTTACTTTACCGTTTCGATTTCCCATGAATCCCAGCCACTGAAGCGAATAGCTCCTTGTTCATCTGTTCGGAAATCTGTGTCTGAATGTTCTCAAATCTGTCCAGAGTTTCCCGGTGAGGATGCTTGTAGCGGTTATTCTTACCGGCAGAGATGAGGGCAATTTTGGGCTGAAGCTGATGTAAAAATTCTGGGCTAGAGGATCCTTTAGAACCGTGGTGGCCTGCTTTTAAGACATCCACCTTGAGTTGCGGAAAACGCCGCATCAAGGTAGCTTCGCCATTTTCCTCTAAGTCTCCTGTGAACAAAAAGCTGGTTCCAAAAAACTTCCCGTACAAGACGACAGAGTCATCATTACTGCCGTCGCCCGTCTCCTCAGGATAAAGAACCTGCAAAGCTCCATCAAAAATCGGAAGCTTATCCCCTACCTCTACCGCATGGACTCTCGTCTGCATCCGCTCCAGTTTCTCAACAAAATCCGACTGGGTCAAACTTCCCTTAGATACATAAATTTCCTTTATAGAGAAATGCTTGGCCACCTCCAACATATCACCCATGTGATCGGTATCCGTGTGGGTCAAAACCAGCACATCCAAGCGGCTCACTCCCCGACTTTTCAGATAGGGAATCAAGGCCTTTTCTGCATTTGTCGAAGAAACCCGCTTCTGCCATGCTTCTTTCTTGCCAATCTCCACTCGACCACCCACATCAATCAGAACAGATTTCCCCCGCCAATCGCGCAAGAAAATGCTATCTCCCTGCCCAATATCAATAACTGTAATTTCATTTTGTAGAGGATGTTTAGTAAGGAAAAATAGCAGAGCAAGAGCCAAGCTAAGTAAGGTCACAACTTTCTTCTGTCTGCGAAAATCATAGAGCAAGCCAAGAGTGATAAGCAGGCCTAGCATCATCCAGATAGATGGCTGACCAAAAACCACTGGTCGAGAAGAAATAGAGGCTGTCCAACGGATTAGCCCTTCCAGCAGTTCAAATAAGACATTGACCTGAGTGATTTTCAAAAGAGGTGATAGGACAAAAATAAAGGTCAGGGCTGGAAGCATAAAAAGATCAAAAACGACTGAGAATAGAAAGGTCAACAGGATAGACCAGGGCTGAAATTCGGAAAAATAGAAAATCAGAATCGGCAAAATCCCCAGTGAAATGGTCAGACTTTCTGCCAACACCTTTCGCATGGGAGGTAAATGCTCAAAATCCATGACCGAAATGACAAAAGCATAGGCACAGGAAAGAACACCACCCGTCGTCAAGAGAAAATTGGGCATGAAAATGGCTAAGAGCATGATTGTCAAAGCAAAGTTGTCCAGCTTAGTCACACCAAACTGCGAGAGCAGCTTTTGTACTAAACTCCTCACGACCGACACTGAAAAGCCCGTCAAACCCGCATAGATGAAGGAAAAGGGCAGCTGTATCCAATCGACGGTTTCTCTTTTCAAACCAGATTTGAGGAGAATCCTGCGAAAACCGTCCATGAAATAGCCGACCTGCATCCCAGATAGGGCAAAAAGGTGGATAATCCCCAGACTGGAATAAAGTTCATTCATCTCAGCAAAATCTGTGTCCAAATCACCAAACAAAAGTCCAGTCATATAATGGCTCATGGGGCTAGGAAAGTTTTCTTTGATATAAACCAAGGCTTTCTCCGCCAAACCGACAGCCAGTCCCAAGGATTAAAACTGCTAAATTGCTGAGTAGACTTGATTTGATTGATTTTCAAAACCCTGTAAATCCCTTGCGTTTTCAGGTAAGCCCGATAGTCAAAGCCTGAAAAATTGCGCTGGTCTTCTGCTAAACTAAGTTCTCCATCAATCTCTAAAAGAAGTTGATCGCTCAGCTTTTGAAAAGTGATTTTTTCCTTTTCTGACTGGATTTTATAAAAAGCCTGATAGGTGCGACCATTGGAATAGCCACGAAAAGAAAGCGAGTCGCCATTGACTTTGATTGTATCTGGCTTGATCACAATGGCAGAGATGGTTTTCGGTTCATCTTGAAAGGCTTGATTAGCCATTTCTCTCTGAAATAGGAAAAATCCTGCAAAGAGACTCAAAAGCACCAAAACAAGCAGACTATTTCTAGTCGAATAAAGCCAAAAGAGCCGAACAAGAAGGACTGCTAAACCTAGATAAGCTGGCAGACTGCCTGTGTAAATCGCAAAGTAGGTCAGCACCAGCAAAAGACAGAAATAGATTGGTTTGATGGGAAATTTATTTATCCACTGTGACATAGTCTTTTAATTTTTCTAAGGTTTTTGCACCGATTCCTGAAACATTTTTCAGCTCGTCTACTGACTTAAACTTACCATTGGCTTCCCGATAAGCAATGATGTCTTGCGCTTTCTTTTGACCGATGCCTGAAACTGTCTGAAGTTCAGCTTCGGTCGCCGTATTGAGATTGACCAAGCCAGACTTCCCTTTCTCTGTTCCCCCATTTCCAGCTGGCGTCTGACTAGTTTGCGTCACATCTGCGCCTTCCTCACCGACTTTAGCTACATAGACAACTGCCTCATCTGTTAATTTTTGTGCTTGGTTGATGGATTTTGACTCGGCATCTGGCAATAGGCCACCTGCTTTTTGTAGAGCATCGTGCACACGCGCTCCTGCCTGCAACTGATAAACTCCTGGATTTTTGACAGCTCCTTTGACATCAACGGTGACTTCTTTCTCAGATTCCTCTGGATCCATATCTTTTTCTGAGTCTATTTTTTCTTGATTCGCACTTCTTTTTTCTGCATTGGTTTCAGATGAAGCTGATGTAACCACTTCCTGAGCCAGTGCGCTGACCTGATTCTGTGGCTGAGCATTACCCTTCAGCAAGAAAAAGCCAGCCAAGACGACTCCTAGCAAGGAAAGGCCAACAAAAATCTTGTATTCCTTTAATTTTTCAACTATTTCTTCAAACATAATTTTTCTCCTTTATCTTTATATTCGTAAAAGAAAAGGGAAAATATAAAAATCTGAAACAAAGTTCCAAATATAAATAAGAAAAACTAAAACAGCCTTTAGATAAAAATCTAAAAGCTGTTAGCATTATTTTCTATGCTTATCTGGATCCCAGACAAAGCTTGCAAGGAAACTAAAAATGAAGGTCAAAATACCAATCAAAGCTGCTGGAATAAAGGCAATTGCTCGTAAAATCCGCCAGAAGATATTTGGTTTTTTACCTGTCTGGTAGGGCGCTACTTCTGCATCCAAGCGGTCAAACTCTGCCTGAATCCGACGAGCCACTTCCTCAACTCCCTCATCATTCATCTTTTTGATATCAGAAATATCAATTGGATTGCCGAAGTTCATGTCCACGCGCTCCCCAGCTGCCAAGCCTTTGAGGCTCATGGGACCAGCATAGACAACCGGCATGATCCGAACCTTAGCCATCTTAGCAATCACTGCTACTCCTCCCTTGACATCCGTAGAATGGCGGCTGCCGCTTGGGAACATAATCAGAGAACGATTGCTCTTTCAGCATATTGACAGGGTATTTGATAGCTGACGGACCAGGATTTTCCCGGTCGATAGGAAAGGCACCACACATGCGAATCCACCAGCCGAACACGCGATTTTCAAAGAGCTGTTTCTTGGCCATGAAAATGAACTGCTTGGGCTTGGTTGCAAAAGCCATATAAACTGGATCCCACCATGTCCGATGAGGGGCAACCAAGATATAGTTTTCATCTTGTGAAGGAATCTTCTCTTTATTATGGTAATGGGCATTGCCATTCAAAGCCCAGAGGATAAAAATTACCAATCCTCGCAAATAGGTATAAAACATAAACTCTCCTTATTTCAAACTGTGATTGTACTTGAAATTTATTACATCCTTTCCCATTATACCCTATACCCTTATAGTCTGCAATATTTTTCCAAACTTTGGCTGTAACAGCTGATTCCGATAGCTATTTCTATAAAAAAATGGTATCATTATTTTCATGAATAAGAAAGAATTAATCGGTTTAAACCAAACCCAAGTAAATGAAAAGATTTCGCAGGGCTTGACCAACGATTTTACAAGCGACACCAGTACTAGTAACTGGCAAATCGTTAAGCGGAATGTTCTCACCCTTTTTAATGCCCTTAACTTTGTGATCGCTCTGGCCTTGGTCTCTGTCCAAGCCTGGAGTAATCTGGTCTTCTTCGCAGTAATCAGCTTTAATGCTGTCACTGGTATCATCACAGAGCTGCGGGCCAAGCACATGATTGACAAGCTTAATCTGGTCAGCCGAGAGCTGGTCACAGTCATCCGCGATGGCCAGGAAGTCAAGATTCAGCCAGAAGAAATTGTGCTGGGCGATCTGATCAAGCTGTCAGCCGGCGAGCAAATTCCCAGTGATGCCCATGTAGTAGAGGGTGTTGCCGAAGCCAATGAAGCCATGCTGACAGGGGGAGAGTGACTTGGTTCTCAAGGAAGAAGGCGCTGAGCTGCTGTCTGGTAGCTTTCTGGCTAGTGGGCAGATCTATGCTGAGGTGCACCATGTCGGCGCAGACAACTATGCCAACAAGCTCATGACTGAGGCTAAAACCCTCAAGCCTATCAACTCGCGCATTCTATACAATCTTGCGAAAATTTCCCGCTTTACCGGAAAAATTATCATTCCTTTCGGATTGGCTCTCTTCTTTGAAGCCCTGATGATAAAGGGACTGCCTGTCAAGAACTCTGTCATTACCAGCTCGACAGCTCTTTTGGGTATGCTGCCTAAGGGAATTGCCCTGCTGACAGTCACGTCACTTCTGACAGCTGTCATCAAGCTAGGTATGCGCAAGGTTCTTGTTCAGGAAATGTATTCTGTTGAGACGCTGGCTCGGGTGGATACTCTCTGTCTAGACAAGACCGGTACAATTACCCAAGGTAAGATGACTGTTGAAGCTTTGCATAGTCTGTCAGATATGTTTTCTGATGAGACCGTCGGTCAAATCTTAGCAGCCTACATCCAAACCAGTGAGGATAATAACCCAACAGCCCAGGCTATCCGCAAGGGCTACGGCCATCTGGACCATGCCTATACTAGCGACAATGTCATCCCATTTTCTAGTGACAGAAAATGGGGCGCTATGCATTTATCAAGTGTCGGAACTATCTTTTTGGGGGCACCAGAAATGCTACTGGACAGCAATCCTGCAGCGGTTGGAGAGGCCCAAAAACGCGGATCGCGAGTTTTGGTGCTGGCTCACAGCGACCAAGTGCTAGACAAACACAGTATCCAACTGCCTGAAGATATGACCGCTTTAGCTGTTCTGGAAATCACTGATCCTATCCGTGAGGGAGCGGCTGAGACGCTGGACTACCTGCGCTCTCAGGATGTTGATCTGAAATCATCTCTGGTGACAATCCCGTGACTGTTTCCCATATAGCGAGCCAGGCTGGATTTGCCAACTACGACAGCTACATCGACTGCTCGAAAATCAGCGATCAAGAACTGGTTGAGCAAGCAGAAGAAACTGCCATCTTCGGCCGTGTTTCTCCTCATCAGAAAAAACTGCTCATCCAGACTCTTAAGGCCGCTGGTCGGACAACAGCCATGACAGGAGATGGTGTTAATGATATCTTGGCCTTGCGCGAAGCAGACTGTTCCATCGTCATGGCCGAGGGCGACCCAGCAACTCGGCAGATTGCCAACTTGGTCCTTCTTAATTCCGACTTCAACGATGTCCCTGAGATTCTTTTTGAAGGTCGCCGGGTCGTTAACAATATCGGCCGGATTGCTCCGATTTTCTTCATCAAGACCATTTATTCCTTTATCCTAGCTATCATCTGTATTGCCAGTATCTTGCTAGGAAAACCGGAATACCTCTTGATTTTCCCATTCATCCCGATTCAGATCACCTTGATTGACCAGTTTGTTGAAGGCTTCCCACCCTTTGTCCTCACCTTTGAGCGCAATATTAAGCCGGTTGAAAAGCACTTCCTCAAACGCTCCCTGCAGCTAGCTCTGCCAAGTTCCCTCATGATTATCTTCAGTGTGCTATTTGTCCGTATCTGGGGCAGCAGCCATGGCTGGAGCGACATCGAAATGTCCACCCTGACCTACTACTTGCTAGGCAGCATCAGCTTCTTGTCAGTCATTCGGGCCTGCCTGCCACTCAACCTCTGGCGCGCTCTTCTGATCATTTTTTCAGTAGCAGGCTTCTATCTATCCGCCTTTGTCCTGCAGCACCTTTTGGAAATTGCAACGCTAACAGCCGCAACCTTGCCAATCTATCTGATTCTCATGGTTTTCTTTATCGGAATTTTCATCGCTTGCACCATCAAGCAAAAATATGAATTCAACTAAAATTCGCACCTGACTGTTTCTGTCAGGTGTTTTTTCCTATAAAATTTCTCTTTCTTCTTTAGAATAGCACTTAATCATGCTATAATGTTGGTATGACAGAAGCAAAATTAAAAGACGGGGAAAGAGTCAACCAACTCTTTTCCACTGATATAAAAATCATTCAAAATAGCGAGGTTTTTAGCTATTCAGTCGATAGTGTCCTGCTTTCTCGCTTTCCAAAATTACCCAAACGAGGGCTCATCGTCGATCTCTGCGCTGGAAACGGGGCTGTTGGTCTCTTTGCTAGCACAAGGACTCAGGCCCAGATTCTAGCAGTGGAAATTCAGGAGCGTTTGGCAGATATGGCCCAACGTTCCATTGAACTAAATGACCTTGTTCAACAGATGCGGGTCATCCATGACGACTTGAAATCTAGGTACTCATATATCTGGCAGTAAGGTTGACATCATTCTCTGCAATCCTCCCTATTTCAAGGTTGATGAACATTCCAATCTTAACGGCAGTGAGCATTACTTGCTGGCGCGTCACGAAGTTGCTACGAATTTAGAAGAAATTTGCACGATTGCCCAGCGAGTCCTCAAGTCCAATGGTCGCTTAGCCATGGTTCACCGTCCTGACCGATTTTTGGATATTTTAGAGACCATGAAAGGCCATAATCTAGCGCCCAAGCGCATCCAGTTTGTCTATCCCAAGCAGGGGAGAGAAGCCAATATGCTCTTAATTGAGGCAATCAAAGATGGCTCACCAGACGGTCTGAAAATCCTCCCGCCTCTCTTTATCCACGAGCAAGACGGCAGCTATACACCAGAAATTCAAGAGATTTACTATGGAAAATAAAGCCTATATGTACGTCCTTGAATGCGGAGACGGCACCCTCTACACAGGCTATACCACCGATGTAGAAGCTCGTCTCAAAACACATCAGTCTGGAAAAGGAGCCAAGTACACTCGCGCCCGATTGCCCGTCACGCTCATCTATCAAGAAGAATACCCCAACAAATCTGCAGCCATGTCGGCTGAAGCTCTTTTCAAAAAGAAGAAACGAGCTGAAAAACTAGCTTATATAGAAGAAAAACGTAGTAAGTCCTGAAACTTACTACGTTTTTTGATTTCTACATTCAAGATTAGAGGCGTTCCTTCCAAGAAGTCGCAGTCTGTTGAAGAACCTTGTTGAGCTCATCAATGTTTTCAAAACCAGTTGTACGAAGCCATTTACGAGCTGCTTCTTCACCGTCTTTAATGTAGGCTTCAACTGACCCTGCCCAGGTTGCACGGCCGCAAAGAACGCCGTTGAAGTTTGCGCCTGATTCGTGGGCAAAGACAAGGGTTTCTTGGAAGAGTCTAGCTGATACACCTGCACTCAAGTAGATATATGGCAAGTTAGTCGCTTCGTCTTGCGCTTTGAAGAAGGCTGCCGCTTCTTCGCGTGTATGCACGATTTCACCATCGCCAAAGCCTTCAACATATTTGACGTTGACTGGAACTTCCACTTTTAAGACATCGATGTTGAAGCGTGGGTCTGAGAAGACCTTCATAGCACCGATAACCTTGTGTGGTTTTACTTTGGCGTATTCTGCAGAACCTGCATCAGCTATTTTTTCATCGTAAGCGAGGATTTCAAGGAAGAACGGAATGTCTTCCGCCACACACTCAGAACCGATGCGTTCGATGTAAGCTTGTTTTTGTTGGTTGAGTTCGTCAGAGCTGTCTACGTCATAGTAAAGCAAGAACTTGACAGCATCTGCACCTTGTTCCTTGATGCGTTTGGCAGACCAAACATCCAAGCAGTCTGGCAAGCGTTTGGTACTAGTTGTGTCATAACCTGTTTTCTCATAAGCAAGGAGAAGACCAGCATTAGCATCAAGCACTTTTGTAGCTGGAAGACCATACTCAGGGTCGAGAAGCATAGAAGATGCGTATTTAGTCAATTCATCTGCTACCAAAACTTTGAGTTCTTCCATTTGAGCCACAGTTGGTTCTTCTGTTTGGTATTGAGCCATGAGGCGTTTCAAAGCACCACGTTGGTCAAAGGCAAGAGCTGAGATGATGCCGTTCTCGTCAGAGAGTTTTTCTAAATATTTACGTTTTTGTTCTGTTAAAGCCATTTTATACCTCTTTTACTATTAATTGATCATATAGAGCTTGATAGTTGGCCATATTGACATGACCTGTCATTTTTTCTTGAGCATTGAGCATACCAAGGACATTGGCCTTGATGAGGAGTTCTTGATCAGATTCCTTATGAAGAAGTCCTGAGGAAATTCCTGCAACAGTAGAATCTCCAGATCCAACAGGGTTAACTACTTGAATTCTAGGGATATCTACCTTGTAGAAAGTGTCACCATGTTTGGCAAAAGCACCATTTGCACCAAGTGAAACAATGATCCACTCAACCCCTGCAAATAGAGGCTCTTGAAGAACTTCTTTTAATTCATCCAAATCCTCAGAAACTTCTTTCCCAAGAAGCTGAGACAATTCTTCGTTATTTGGTTTGATGACTGTTGGTTTGTGGGGTGATTCAAGAGCTGCCTGAAGGGCAGCACCTGAGCAATCCAGAACAACTGGTTTTCCTGCTCGATTAGCAAGTTCTACCAAGTTTGCATAGTAGTCAACTGGAAGACCTGCTGGAAGACTACCAGAGATAGCCACTACTTCCACAGTGTCAAGAAGATTTTCAAAATGAGCCAAGAAATCTTGCCCTTCTTGTTCCAGAACTTCGGGCCCTTTCTCAAGAATTTCTGTTTGATTGTCTCCGTGTAAGATAGCAATACAGTTACGAGTCTCTCCCTGAATAGAGAAGAAATCTTTCTTAACGTTATCACCGATATGCTCTACTAAAAACTCACCAAGTTTACCACCGACCAAACCAGTAGCAACAACAGAATCACCAAATTCTGAAAGAACTCGTGTAACATTGAGACCTTTACCACCAGCTGTCTTGGTCACGTCCACCACACGGTTGACAGTGTCAATTTTCAATTCATCCAAAGGATAAGAAATATCAATGGATGGATTCATTGTGACTGTTAAAATCATGCGTCACCTCTTAGTCGTGGTATTCACCACGATCCCATTTTTCAAGGAATTCTGTAAAGAAGTTTGCATCTGCCTGATGAGCATTGTGAGTTTCAACGTGCTCGATTTTAGCAATTAATTTTTTGTTTTCTTCTGATGGTTTGTATTCAGCATTGATGAAAGCTTCAATGATATCACACATGAGTAATTCACCAGTGATTTTTCCACCAAAACCAATAACGTTGGCATTCAACTGTTCTTTAGCGTAAAGAGCTGTTGTCATATCACGAACCAAGGCAGAGCGTACACCTGGAACTTTGTTGACAGCGTTATTGATACCAACACCGGTACCACAGATACAAACACCAAGATCAGCTTGACCGCTAGTTACAGCTTCACCGACTTTTTTACCAAAGATTGGGTAGTGTGTACGAGCATGGTCGTAAGTACCAAAATCAATGACTTCATGTCCTTTTGATTTCAAAAATTCTGAAACCGCCATTTTTTCATCTGTTACGATGTGGTCACATCCAATTGCAATTCTCATTAGTTATTCCCTCCGATTAATTATATAAATCTCATATCATTTATCCTTACTCAAGAAAAATCAAGATTAGCTTAGGAAGCGAGCTGCGAGCATAACTGAAGTTAGCTAAAGGGAGCTGACGACAGATTATCTTGATTTTTGAAGAGTATTAGCACATTTTGTTCAACATGTCGACCCGAATCTGGTGACGACCACCGTCGTATTTACCGTTAACAAAACCTTTAGCAATGTTTTTAGCCAATTCGTCACCAACAAGTTGTGCACCCATAGTGATCATACGTGAGTTGTTGTGGCCACGAGTCATATAAGCTGAACGTTCGTCAGATACTTCTGCAGCAACCATTCCTTTGATTTTTGTTGCGACCATAAATGGACCAGCACCATAAGCATCAATCACGATACCAAGATTTTGTTCTTCTTTGTTTACTTCTGCAGCAACAGCAAGAGTCACATCAACAAAGTCTTGACCTTCAGCCGTAACATCCACTACGTGGAAGTTTTCTTTTTCCAAGAAGTCTTTCACAACTTCTTTCAATCTTAAACCTGCAGCATCTGCACCAATGATAATAGACATATTAAGTCCTCCTTTAATTTTCTATATAATGAACTAAAATGTTTTAAAACATTAAACGTTATTTGATTCACAAGTTTATAATACAACATTTAGTGTTCGATGTCAACATTATATGTTTGTTTAAACATTTTTAAAATTTTTCTTTAAAAAATAGTAATATCAAATCCAATTTCTTCTTTTTCTCCTGCTGGGAGTAGACGGACATTTTTCTTGCTTTCTAAATAATCACCCTCTTCTAACGAGGTCGACAAACCTGACCAAGGTTCCAAGGCTATAAATGGTCCTTTGTTGATAGTTGACCAGATAATTAGATTTGGAAATTCTTGAAAATCCAAACGCAATCCTTTATCATGATTCCGAGAACGAAGAGTAACAGTCCGCGATTTTAGCTCATCAAGAGTCACTGCATCTTTAGCAAAGATAGCATAGCTCAAATTTAGTTCTTTTTGATGGTCTAGGAAGCTTATGCGTTCCAGAAAGTTCAACATTCCAGTTTCAGGATAAGAGAGAGGAACACTACAGGTTTCTTCTTGTTCAAACTCCAAATAGTAATCCTCATACTTTTCATCATCAAATAATGGACAGTTAAAGCCGGGATGGCCTCCGATGAAATACGGCATAGCGCCACTATCTCCAAGATTTTCTACGATATACTGGGTGCGAAGCTTCTTACCAGTCAAGCTATAGCGAATTGATAAGCGAAAATGATAGGGATAGTTCTGAAACATCTCCTCTGTGTCCTCAATAGCAAAAGTCACACTCGTATCCGTTTGTTCTACTAATTCAAATTCTTTCTTGCGAACGAGCCCATGCCGAGGAATGACTCCACTCGCTTCTTGACCATCTTTTAATCCATAGTGAGCGGTGTCATTGCGCAAACTCCCACAAATAGGGAAAAGAACTGGAGCTTGACCGCTCCAATAGGTCGCATCACCCTGCCAGAGGTATTCTACACCATCCTTATCCCTGATTGAAGAAAGCGCTCCTCCCAATTTCTCAAACTGCACTGTCAATTCATCATTTGCTAGCGTAATCACCATCCAAATCTCCTCTCTACTTCAGAGAAAAAGGCAGGTTTCTGACTTCTCTCTGCTTAGCCTTTTCTATTTATTACATAGGAAAAGCTAGATTATCAACATTCCCATTTGGAAATGGACAATCTAGCCTCCCTAGTCTTACAATATTTAACAATAGTCAACGGATATTATTTCGCTTTTGCTGCATATTCTGCATTCCGTTTGATCATTTGCTTTCTGTACCAAGCAAAGATTCCAATATAAGCACCAAGGAAGACAATAGCACCAATGATAGCTTTAATATCACCTGTAGTAGTATTACCAATAGTCCAGCCCAAGAGTTTTTCGATTGGTCCTTCAAGTGTTGAGTGAGTGATCAATTGAGACTGGCTAACTCCTTCAGGGAAGGCACCTACGCCTTTAGCAAGTTCTGTTGCAAACGGTGCAATCAGGGTACCTGAAAGAAGGAAGAGTGGTAACAAGAGTGTTCCAAAGACAATCATACGAAGCAATTTACCACGAGTAACAACGAGAAGGGCAGGTGTCACACCCATTGCGATGATACCAGCCAATGGCAAGATACCGTTTCCTACATTAGAAAGCAGAACTGCTTCAATCAACATGATTGGGGCAAGTACGTTAGCGCAGGCCCAGATTTCTGCACGACCAGCGATAAATGGCCAGTCAAGACCGATGTTGAATTTACGTCCTTGTAGACGTTTTGTTGCTACGTTAGTAATACCTTGTGAAAGTGGTTCCACGGCTGCGATAAACCATGATCCGATAAGTGAGAAGAGCTCCAAGCAGACACCGGCAGTCAAACCGAGAGACAACCATCCTTTAATAACCAATTGCCATGTGTTGCCATCTTCTACACCTGCTACTGGGTGTGGAGTTCCCATGATACCGATAACTACACCGAGAAGGAAACCGATGAAGAATTTAGATCCCCAGAAACCGATTTTCTTATTCAAAGCGGCAGCATCAAAGTCATATTTGTCCAACCCAGGGAAGAACTTGTCAAAAATCTTATCCAAAACCATGATAACAGGGTTCATCATGTAGTTCATGTGAGTTGAAGTCATTGGTGATGAACTTGGCGCATTCAACAAATCATCAAAGGTTGGTTTCATCAAGTCAGAGTTGATAATCTTCAAGACACCAACCAAGACAACTGCTAAAGTTGCAATCAAGAGTGACACAGCAGGACTTACATGGCTCTTATCTGCATACCATTTGATGAGCAAGCCAGTAATTGACAAGTGCCAAATATCAAAGATATCCACATCCAATGTATCTGTTTTCTTTATAGCTAACATCACAACATTGACAATGAGCATGATGAGCAAGAAGTACAAGGTCCATGGAGAACCCCAAGTGATAGTTGCAAGCGGTGCCCAACCAACGTCTGTGATATTCAACTGGATACCAGTGTTTTCAACGAATTTAGCAAGTGAAGCTGAGAAAGCTCCGTTAAGCATACCGATGATGGCACCGATACCAGTAAGAGCGATGGCAAGTTTGATACCACCTTCAAGCGCTTTGGAGAATTTCACTCCAAAAAGTAAAGCCAATACTGTCAAGATGATCAGCATGATGATAGGACCACCCATATCTAAGATGGGTTTAAAAATCTTATTGGCTAGGTCAATAATGACATCCATAATAATTCCTCCCTTTTTTTGTTATATGAATGTTAACAAGATAAAGAATAGATTAACTTAGTCCGTGCTCTTTAATAGCTGCTTCAATATTGTCAAACACTGGAGCGCTCATTGCAGGAATACGGAACAAGATTGGTCCAGCTTCGATAACTGGGATTCCTGGTTCAAAACCAAGATCTGTTGCAGCGATTGGTGTGAAGATATCATAACCTTGCATTAGATCTTCATTGACATCCTTAACCATCACGGCATCACAATGTACATCATAACCGCGGTTTGACAACTCTTCCTCAAGAGCACTCTTGATTTGGTGACTTGAGTTTACCCCTGCTCCGCAGGCTGCTAAAATTTTAATCATAATAAAATCCTCCGATTTATTTATTTAATAACTTTTGAAATATATTGAAACAACTCTTCTTTAGAGTTCAAAGAAGCTAAACCAGCTAGATTTCCTTCACTAGTGAAGAAATCCATTAACTGTGCTAAGATATTGGTCTGGCTTGAGCTAGAGTTGTTGATAATAAAGAACAAGAGAGACACTTCAACGGTTTGCGTAGGAGAAATCATATTGTGGAAGGTTACAGGCTGATCTAGCTTAACAACTACCACATTTTCAGTCAAATTATGCGCAATATCCGTATGAGGTATGGCAACATTCGGCAAGTCCTTGCCTAAAAATTCCATATCCAATCCAGTTGGAAACGCCTTTTCTCTTTCAAGTAAAGCGTTTCGATAAGAAGAAGTTACAACTTCTCTTTCTTCTAACAAATCAGCTACTTGATGAAAAAGATCTTCTTGATTTTCTGCATGTAAACAAAACACTAGATTTTCATCAAATAATTGGGCAAGCGCCATTTTATCATCTCTCCTTTTGTTTCTTTTTGTTCGTTTAATTAATTATATCATTATGTGATAGCGCTGTCAATAGTTTGTTTTGTTATTTTTTGTTTATTTGTCTAATGACTTAAATTTTTAATGTTCATATAAAGATGGGACATTTCGTCATTCTGCATGGCTGAAGAACAACACGAGTCATAAAAATATCCTTAGCAAGTCTAAGTTGATATACTGGAACTTTTCGTCCGCTGTTAAATGCAATTATTCATCTGCAATAAGAAATAAAAGCTACGAAATTCGCAGCTTTCAGAATCTCAAATTAATATTCATGACAACGCGATCAAATCAGAGAACCTTGGTGTAAGAACTATATTTTGCTCTCACTTTCGGAGAGACATGATCATCCGTTACAATTGCGTCAATATTGTCCAAACGGTAAACTATAGAAAGAATAGCTATCAAATTTGCTATTATCTGCAACGATGTATTTTTCAATTGCATTGTTGAGAATAATGGCATTTCCATTCCCCTCTTCCTCATTGGCAGTCGTCACATTGTGACCATCGATTCCGTTCACTCCAATAAAGGCCTTTGATACCTTGATTTCTCGTAAAAGTTTATTGGCAAACTGCCCCACAAAAGTCTGGGTCTTGACCCGATAGCGTCCTCCGATCAAAATCAAATCAAAATTAGGGTAATCCTTCAATTTTTCAAAAATAGGGAGTGAATTGGTTACAATACTGATATTTTTCCCCTCTAAATAATCGCCGATAAAATCCGTTGTAGTACCCGATCCGATAAAAACTGTATCTCCTTCAGCAATCAAATCAGCACATTTCTTAGCAATCAGCTTCTTTTCTTCGATATTTAACATCGTTTTTTCAGAATGCGAAGCTTCATTCAAGCTATCTTTCACCTTTTTATGAGCCCCACCATGCACCCGAATCAAAAGTCCTTGCTTCTCAAGATCAATCAAATCTCTCCGAATGGTCATATCTGTTACATTCAGCAATTCCTTCAGGTTCTTTACAGACACAACTCCCGTCTGGTCCAGCTCTTGTAAGATCACTTTATGACGACTTTCCTTCATGTACAATCCTCCTTGTTGTTGATGTCTAGAGACGTCTCATCAAAGTTTCCCCTTTGATTTCTTAGGTTCCTTGGACACCTCAAATCACTTTAATGTCCATGCACCATTGCTTATATCATTATACTACAATTTTTTCATATAAACAAAAAAATGTATACTTTTTTTCAAAAAAATAGATTATTGTTTGTTTATGCGTTTTCATTGTGCTGTTTTCAAACAAATCATGGAAGATATCAAGATTCTCCTCAATAAAAAAAGAGGATGGGACAAAAGTCCTAGCCTCTCAATTGTCTTTGGATTGTCGAGCAAGACGCAGTGGTTGAGTGTGCTCTACTACGCTGATTTCATCAGCTTTTACAGCCCTACTCAACTGTGCGGAGGTAGGACGACGAAATCGAATTCTAACGAATTACCGATTTCTGTTCCACTCTCTTTCTGTTTATTTATCGCCTTTATTACGGATAACAAAGCCGGTTTTCTTTTCGCTGGAAGTGCGTTGTGGACGTTTATTTCCTCTGCTTTCGAAGTCGCGACTGTTCTTGTTTGACTTGCGTTTAAAGTCACGGCGACCACCCTCTCGGTCTTCACGTCCGCCACGGCGATCACGGCCTTGGTCGCCTCGACGGCCGTTGCCACGACCACTCTTACCTTTTCCACCAAAACCGCCACCAGATGCTTTAAATGGCAATGGTTTTTCACGGGCGATTTCTACTTCAGGAAGGGTATCCGGATCCTGCACCGTCAAGCTGAGGATATACATAGCCAGCTCTTCTGGGCTGAATTCTGCTGCCAGCTTGCGGGCATCCTTGCTAAATTTCTCAAAGTTAGAACGGATGCTTTCGTCAGCAAAATCGCGTTCAATCTTCTTAAGGGCAACTCTTTTCTTAGCTTGGAAAGCTTCTTCTGCAGTCGCTGGTTTGAGGCCTTTCATACGCTTCTTGGTCAGATTTTCGATAATCTGAAGATAGCCCATTTCATTTGGCGCTACGAAAGTGATAGACTGACCTGACTTACCAGCACGACCAGTTCTACCAATCCGGTGAACATAACTTTCTGGATCCTGAGGAATATCATAGTTGTAGACATGGGTCACACCAGAAATGTCCAATCCACGCGCGGCCACATCTGTCGCCACCAAGACATCCAGATTGCCGTTTTTAAAGTCGCGTAGAACGCGGAGGCGCTTGCCTTGGTCCAAATCACCATGGATACCCTCTGCTCGGAAACCGCGGATTTTCAGACCACGAGTCAGCTCATCCACCCGGCGCTTGGTCCGGCCAAAGACGATAGACAGCTCAGGCTGCTCCACGTCCATCAGGCGGGTCATGGTATCAAATTTTTCATTTTCTTTGACACGGATATAATACTGATCTACCAACTCTGTCGTCAGCTCTTTAGCAGCAATCTTGACATGCTCAGGCTCCTTCATGAACTTAACACCGATGCGCTTGATAGCATCCGGCATGGTCGCTGAAAAGAGCAAGGTCTGACGCTCTTCTGGCACACGGGAAATGATAGACTCAATATCTTCCAAAAAGCCCATGTTAAGCATTTCATCCGCTTCGTCCAAGATTAAGGTTTCAATCTGATTCAGCTTAAGCGCCTTGCGTTTGATCAAGTCCAAGAGACGACCAGGTGTTCCTACGACGATATGAGCACCAGACTTGAGGGCCTTGATTTGCTTTTCAATGCTAGAGCCACCGTAGACAGAACGCACCTTGACACCCTTGCTGCGGCCAAAACGGAACAGCTCTTCCTGACTCTGAACAGCCAATTCACGGGTTGGAGCAATAACCAAAGCCTGCACAGCAGGATTATCTGTATCAATTTTCTCCAGAGTTGGGAAGCCAAAGGCTGCTGTCTTTCCTGTCCCAGTCTGGGCCTGACCAATGACATCCTTACCTGCCATAGCAAGCGGAATGGTCTGCTCTTGAATAGGGCTTGCTTCTACAAAACCAGCTTTTTCAATCTCTGCTAGCAATTCAGCAGATAAATGTAATTCATTAAATTTCAATGTTTTTCTTCTTTCTAAAGGCGGTGCGAAGCCACCTTATAAGGCTTTTGATACTCAACTATCGAAACATACCAAGCACTTGTCGCTTGCTAAATCTCGATTTTCTGAGAGTATTCGCTCTTCTCTTCATAAATATGGTCTCTCAAGTCCAGGCACTAAAAAAGCGCCGACTCGGTCGCTAGTTCCCACTGAATAGAAAAACTGTATTTCTGCAACTAATCTAGTATACCACAAAAGCACCTAAAAAGATAGGACTTGCTTGTAAAATATTTTACTAGAGATTTCTTTTGTAAAAAATGAAAACTTGAAAATTATTTTCAAAAATAATATAATCTATAAAGAAGAAAGGAGACAGGTATGAATAAATTTTTACGAGTGACTTTCATTTTACTGATCTTAGCTATGCTGGGCGCGTCTATAATCCAGATTTTCCAGCCCCAACTCTTGGGAAATGAGTCCATCTACGGCCTAGCTCCCTATTGGCAGCGGGAAATTGGTTTCTGGAATCTGGCTATTCTGCCTTTAGTCATTGCCACCAACATAAAGTATGATTGGTTCTATCTGCGTATAACTTTGCTAGCACTGATTCTGGGTGGACTGGGCTTTGGCACCAACCATCTACTAGGCTATCTGGAAAAAGCGAATCAAGCGAATCTACTGGGCTGGATTGAAAATTACCTGCTCGTCTGCTGCTGGATCATCGGTTGGGTATTAGAATCTAGAAAAGAGAAAAAGTGATATAGAGAGTATCCATTATTAACCAATAATATAACGATAATTCATAATTATCATCTTTACACTATTGGTTCTTTGACTCCTTATTAACTGTGGTCGATTGAAAAGTCAAAAATCTGGAGAGGATCATAAGGATCTTCTCTTTTTTGATATGCAAAATGTTAATATTCTTATTTTGAAGTTTTCACAATTACGAAATCAATTAAAAACTCTAGAACAAAAAATAAACCGATAGAATGGATCTATCGGTTTTTGCATACTATGAAATAAATTAACGTACAGTGCGGATACGCATTGTGTTTGTACGAACCGCTTCGCCAAGTGGTACACCTGCAACGATAACGATATCGTCACCAGACTCAACAAGACCTGCTTCAACTGCTTTACGTTCAGCAATTTCAAACATGTCATCAGTTGATGATGGAGCTTCAGTCAACATTGGGATAACACCCCAGTTCAACATCAAGCCACGTTCTGTCAATTCATCGAATGTCAATGCCAAGATATCAGCATTTGGACGGTATTTAGAGATCAAACGAGCAGTGTGACCAGTCTTAGTCAAAGTAACAACCAATTTGATATTCATTGAGTTAGTAGCATCTTTAACAGCTGAAGCCATAACTTCTGTCTTAGAGTTACGTTCGAAAGTATCTGAGTTCAAACGTCCGTATTCGTTAAGAAGAGTTTGAGCGTTCTTGTCGATTGTAGCCATTGTAGTTACTGACTCAAGTGGGTATTTACCGTTTGCAGACTCACCTGAAAGCATTGTAGCGTCAGTTCCATCGATAACAGCGTTAAATACGTCTGATACTTCTGAACGAGTTGCACGTGGTTTTTCAGTCATTGTTTCAAGCATGTTTGTTGCTGTGATAACAACTTTACCAGCTGCATTGACTTTAGTGATAATCATTTTTGGTAAACTGGAACCATTTCGAATGGTACTTCGATACCCATGTCACCACGGGCAATCATGATACCGTCAGCAGCTTCAATGATCTCGTCCAAATTATCGATACCTTGTTGGTTTTCGATTTTAGCGAACAATTGAACATGTCCGTTACCAGTTTCTTCACAGATTGCACGAACTTCGTTAACGTCTTTTGCAGTACGTACAAATGAAATCGCGATGAAGTTGATACCTTGTTCCAAACCAAAGCGGATGTCATCGTTATCACGTTCAGCAAGAGCTGGGAAAGGAATTTTAGTGTTAGGGATGTTTACACCTTTTTGTTTAGCGATAACACCGTCATTTTCAACTTCAACTACAAATTCACGGTTTGCATCGTCTTTTTCTACAACGCGAAGACCAAGTTTACCATCGTCAACCAATACTTGGCGACCTACTTCAACATCATCATAGATATCAAGTCCACCAGCAACGTTCAAAGCAATCACATCGCGAGTTGATTTGATTCCTTGTTTTGTCGCAACGCGGATTTTTTCACCAGTTTTGTATGAGTACTCTTTTGCTTCGCCTTCGAACAATTCTGTACGGATTTCTGGACCTTTAGTGTCAAGAAGGAAACCAACTTTTTTACCAGCGATTTCTTCCGCACGTTTAACAGTTGCCATACGCTCACCTTGTTCTTGGTGGTCACCGTGTGAGAAGTTGAAACGGAAAGTGTTTGCTCCTGCTTCAATCAATTTTGCAATATTTTGAGCTGAAGCTTCAACGTCCAGTTTTTCACCCCAGTATCCGTCTTCACCGAATTTTTTACCGCCACGGATTTCTACCGCAGGACCTAAAGTTGCAACGATTTTTACGCGTTTGTTCATGATATTAAGAAACTCCTTCTACTATTTGGGGATTTCGCCCCTGATTGACCAATTAAATATTAATGCTGCGATTGAGCTCTGCTAAGCCGATATCAGCTTTGTGTGGATTGTTGACAACGATTTTGCCGTCTGCAGTCAGGCTAAAGAGTGCGCCTTCTTCAGCAGTTCCCAAGATTGGGCTTTCCACCATTTTTTCATTACGGATACCTACGGCAACACCACCGATACCTTCTTTAAGTAGTTTAACGGCATGCGCTCCCATACGAGAAGCCAATACACGGTCGCGAGCAGTTGGTGAACCACCACGTTGGATGTGACCAAGTTCAGTCACACGGAGATCGCTAGTATCACCAGCTTCTTTCAGCTTTTTACCAAACTCATCTGCTGACATAACACCTTCAGCAAGAACAATGATATTATGCTTCTTACCTTTTTCATAGCCACGTTTGATGCTGGCAACGATATCTTCAATCTTGAAGCCTTCTTCAGGAATGATAATTTCATCTGCACCTGTAGCAATACCTGCCCAAAGTGCGATATCACCAGCGTTACGTCCCATTACTTCAACAACGAAAGTACGACGGTGACTGGATGATGTATCACGGATTTTATCGATCGCGTCCATTGCAGTTGTAACAGCAGTATCAAAACCGATAGTGAAATCTGTTCCGACAATGTCATTGTCAATGGTTCCAGGTACACCAACAGCTGGGAAGCCATGCTCTGTTAAGCGCATCGCACCATGGTAAGAACCGTCTCCACCGATAACAACTACACCTTCAATACCGTGTTTCTTCAGCTGTTCGATTCCCTTTAATTGCCCTTCAAGTTTTGCAAACTCAGGGTAGCGTGCTGAATGAAGGAAAGTTCCTCCACGAGAAATAATGTCTCCAACTGAAGTCGCATCAAGTGGATAAATATCACCAGCAACCATTCCAGCGTAGCCGCCATAAATCCCATAAACTTCCATTCCTTCGGAAATTGCTTTACGAACAACTGCACGAATAGCAGCATTCATACCAGGGGCATCTCCACCACTGGTCAAAACAGCAATACGTTTCATTTCGTAATGTGCTCCTTTATCTTTTTAACATTCTTATAGATTATACCACAATCAGAATAAAAATTCTCTTATTTTCCTGATTTTTTACCGAAAAACCGTTTTCATACTGTAATTTTCTAGTTCAGCTTGAAGTTGGTCCGATTTTTGAACTTGAAAGCCTGATGCAGGAACCGTTTTCTTGTCATTCTCATAGCGTAGCACCACAGGAATATCCCCAGGGTATCGCTGCAGGATCTCCGCAATCTGCCTGTCGTGACTAGTATCAGCTAATTGGATCCAAAAGCGTTCCGAGCTTGCTTTTTCCACCTCTGCTAGAATCATTTGTAGCCGGCCATCTCTCTCCTGAATTTTTCCAGTCAGATAGTAATAGCCTTTTTCTTGGATTAGTTGAGCAAAGCGGCGGTAAACCTCCGGAAATAAGGTGACATCCAACTTTTTCTTCGTATCTGTCACTTGCATAAAGGCCATGTTTTCACCATTTTTTGTGCGAATAACCTTGATAGACTGGACTTCAACTAGAATGGTCGCCTTACTATTATTGGCCAACTCTTCAATCCAGACAAAAGAACGATTGGCTTTCTTGGCTAGGCTAATGAGTGGATGGTCACTAAGCCCAATTCCAATCAAGGCTTGCTCCTGCTCAAACTTTTCTGCAGCAGTAAAATCCTCGGCATCCGTCCATGAATAGCTAGTATCAGCAAATAAACTCCCCAACTCATCTGCAAAGACAAAAAGATTCGGTAAATTGTGCAAAATCTTCTGTCGATTGGGCTCAAAAACATCAAAGAGCCCTAATTGCACCAAAGGACTTAAAAGTGGCAACTTATGATAACTCTGCGGTAGGCGTAAAATGAAATCTTCCACACTGCTGAAGGGATTCTTTTGACGCTCTTCTATGATCCAGAAAGCAAAATCCCTTGGCAAGCCCTTGATATTTCAGGCCAAGATAAATTTTCCGCTCCTGAAACTTATCTTTATAGGGAATGTTATGGATATTCAAGGGAACTAGCTCAAAGCCAAATCCGAGTGCATCTGTGATATAGTCCGAGCTCGAGTAATTGAGCATGACATCAAAGAAGATGTCTGGATAATGAGCCTTGAAATAGGCCAACTGAAAAGCTAGGGCTGAGTAAGCATAGGCGTGGCTACGGTTGAAGCCATAGCCGGCAAATTTCTCCATGACCGCAAAGACTTCCTTGGCCTTGGTCTCTGAGTGCCCTAGTTTGACGGCTCCCCTGACAAATTCTTCCTCCATTTTATGCATTTCAGCAGCATTTTTCTTGCCCATTGCCCGCCGTAAAATATCGGCCTTTCCCAGACTAAAACCACCAAAGCGCTGGGCGACCTGCATGACCTGCTCTTGGTAAAGCATGATGCCATAAGTTGGAGCCAAGATATCCTCCAAGCTCGGATCAATCATCTCCACGCGCTCGCGACCATGCTTGCGCTTGACAAAGTTATCAATATAGTCACTAGCTCCGGGACGATTGAGAGAGGTGGTAGCTACTACTTCTTCAAACTGGACGGGTTGGACTCTTTTCAAAAGACTGATGGCACCTGCTTGTTCAAACTGGAAAATACCCTTGGTATTACCCGCTGCAAAGAGGCGTAAAGTTTCCTCATCTTCCAGGTCAATACCAGCAATATCAATATCAACTCCGTATTTGTCTAGAGTCGCTTCTTTCATCCGCTGGACAAAGGTTAAATTGCGCAGACCCAGAAAGTCCATCTTAAGCAGTCCATTGCTTTCGACACCGTGGGCATCGTACTGGGTGATATACATGTCTTCCCCATATTTTAACGGAATCTGATTGGTCAAATCATCATCGCTCATAACGACACCTGCCGCATGGATTGAGGTCTGGCGTGGATTTCCTTCGATTTTTTTGGCAATTTCAAAGGCCTTCTGGTATTCTAGCTTGCTATTGATAATCTGACGAAAGGCTATATTTCGCTCATAAGCAGTGGTTAAATTGTCTCGAAAACCGATTTTTTTGGTCATATTGGTCAGCTCGTACTCTGGCAAACCAAAGCGCTTAAAGACATCTCGGATGGCCTGTTTGGCCCCAAAGGTTGAGTAGGTCACAATCTGAGCCGCATGCATGCTACCATAGCGATCTCGGACATAGCGGATAAACTCTGGCCGATACACATCGGGAATATCAATATCAATATCGGGCATGGTATAGCGCTCTAGATTTAGGAAACGTTCAAACAGCAGGTTCTTTTCTACGGGATCAATGCCTGTAATTTCCAAAGCATAGGCTACTAAACTGCCAACTGCAGAGCCACGTCCCATCCCCATGTAATAACCTTGACTGCGGCCAAAGCGCAGCAAATCCCAGACAATAAGGAAATAATCATCAAAGCCCATCTGATGAATGACATCCAGTTCCTGATCCAGCCTTGCTTGATAGACTTCACCTGCAAGTCCTCGCTTGGCTAATCCTGCCTCAGCTAACTCCCGCAACTCCTCCACAGCAGGACGCTCTGGATTGAAGCGCGGAAGCTTCAAGTCAGTATTGATTTCATAGTGGACATCAGCTAGCAATTTCTCTAAGTTAGCCAAACTCTCTGGAAAGTTTTCAGCGAAAGCTTCTTCTAAAGAGGCTGGGGCTAATAAAAATTCATGGTTTGACAGATGACCGACCTCTCGCAAGCTGATATTGTCCCGAATCGCCCTCAACATTTGCAAGGTTTCCAAGTCTCCCTGCTCAAAATAACGAACCGTATGTAAGGGCAGGACTGACCTAGTCAATTCCTGCCTTGGCGTATCTGGAAAGACTCCAACATAAAAGTCCAAGCCCAAATCAAGCTGATCCAAACCTTCAAAAATTGGTACAATCAGAGCCAGCCCCTTAAAAAGATGTTGAAAGTCTTCCCAATTTTGACGATTCATCATTTTCAGAGTCGAAATCTTCATCAAATTGCGATAACCCTGACTATCCAAGGCCAACAGTCTCAGATTGAGAGGATTTCCATCTTTATAAATTTCCATTTCCAGACCTAGTAAGGGCTGAAGTCCTGCCGCTTTTGCCTCCTCTAGAAAATGATAAGCCCCATAAAGATTGTCCACATCCATCATGCCCAAACTTTTGTAGCCCAAGTCCTTGGCCCGTTGAACATATTTTTTGATAGAGACTAAACTATCCATAAAGCTATAAACAGTCTTGGTATCTAGTTGTGTAATCACAAAATTCTCCTTGATACAGCTACGATAAATGATGCCTACTAGTAAAAAGAAGACAGAAAAAATGCGTTTCCACTTCTTTATTTTTACGTTTTGCTGAAAATCTATGCCAAATCTTGGCTAACTCCTGACCTCTTCATTCCTATCAGTTAAGCAGATTGGACAAGCAATGATTTTCAACATTCCTGCTTCTATTATACCTAAATTTCTGTAAAGAAGAAACTCAGAGTCTCTTATATTCGGCGACTGTGTTTAACTAAAATAAAAAACGGGACAGAATTAAATTCTTTCAAAATTTAATTCTGTCCCATTCCGTATCAATTTTATTATTTACGAGTTGATTTACGTTCATTGATCGTATGAGCTAGGAGAACCTCGCGCTCTTCCAACTCTTCTTTATGCATAATCTTTGTCAGCATCCGCATACTAATTGCACCGATGTCATACAGAGGTTGTCCGATAGTAGACAGATTAGGGCGAGTAAAGCGAGCGATTTGCGAATCATCGCTAGTAATGATTTCAAAGTCTTCAGGAATACGAACACCTCGATCGGCCAAACCATTAAGCAAACCTGCTGCCAACTCATCTCCGGTCACAAAAGCCGCCGTTGCCTTTGAAGCAATCAGACGTTCAGCTAGATGATAACCATCATCGTAGCTATACTTAGACTCGAAGACCAAGCCCTCGCTGTATGAAATTTTCTTGCTCTTCAGAGCTTCTTTGTAGCCAGACAAGCGAATTTTACCATTGATATCATCTACCAAAGGACCGCTGACAAAAGCAATTTTCTTGTTGCGCTTAGCCAATAGTTCCACAGCATCAACGGTTGCCTGTTTATAATCAATATTGACACTTGGTAACTGATGTTCTACATCCACCGTGCCCGCTAGAACCACTGGTGTCCGTGAACGTGAAAATTCTGAGCGAATTTTCTCTGTCAGATGGTAGCCCATGAAAATAATACCATCTACTTGCTTAGAGAAAAGGGTATTAACAACCGAAACTTCCTTGTCATCATCTTCATCGCTGTTTGCCAGGACGATATTGTACTTATACATTTCGGCAATATCATCAATCCCTTTGGCTAAAGTAGAGAAGTAACTATTTGTGATATTAGGAATTACAACACCAACAGTGGTCGTCTTTTTGCTGGCCAAACCACGGGCAACTGCATTAGGACGATAGTCAAGACGTTCAATTACTTCTAGTACTTTTTTTCGTGTATTTTCTTTTACATTCTTGTTACCATTTACAACTCGGCTGACTGTCGCCATTGAAACTCCCGCTTCACGGGCGACATCATAAATGGTTACTGTGTCGTCTGTGTTCATATAGTTTCCTTTCTTTTGTTGAAAATATCGTTTTCATTTTTCTACACTTATAATTGTATCACTAATTGTAAACACTTTCAAGCATTTTAGCGCACAGATATGAAAACTTTTTCATTTTTTATTTACACGAATCGCAGGAAATGAGTTATGGACTCAAAATAGTTTAAACTCAATAAAAAATCGGCTCAGAAGCCGATTTCTTATTGAGTTCTTTTAAAGCTCCTTGTGCATCAACCAGAATTTCGTAATCCTGTCGCAATTCCATTGATGGTAATGTGGATCAAACGTTCTTGTTCTGGTGAAAGTTCCCCTCGACGCTGACGCTTGATCAACTCAAGCTGGATATAATTCAAAACATTGAAATAAGGCATCCGATAGTTCAAGCTATCCTTGAGATAGGCATTTTCTGCTAAGAGCTCGTCATGGCCTTCAATCGCCAAGATAACATCCTTGGTCAGCTGCCATTCATCTAGGATTGTATTGAAAATATCGCGTACATTTTGGTCTTCACAAAGTTGCGCATATTCAAAAGCGATATTCATATTGGACTTGGATAGCACCATATCGACATTTGACAAGAGGGACTGGAAGAATGGCCATCTCTGATACATAAACTGTAGGAAGGCTAGATTCTTTTCAGGATCTTCATCAATAAATTCTTTGAAGCTAGAGCCAACACCATACCAACCAGGGAACATAACCCGACTTTGAGACCATGAGAAGACCCAAGGAATAGCTCTTAGGCCACCGATCTCGGTGATCGTTTTACGGGCTGCTGGACGAGAACCAATATTAAAGCTAGAAATGGCCTTAATAGGACTAGACTCAAAGAAATAGTCATAGAAACGTTCGTCGCCAAAGACTAGATCGCGATAGATTTGGTAGCTTCGATCAACTACTCGATCCATCACTCTCTCATATTCATTGGTCGTATTACTATCACTCTTCTTATAGCTTATCATACGGTTAATAGCTGCCGATACGAGCATTTCCAGATTGTAGTAAGCAGCGTCCTTATTACCGTATTTATTGCCGATAACCTCACCCTGCTCTGTCAAACGGATACGATCATTGATACTCCGCAATGGTTGTGAAGTGATTGCTTCATAGGTTGGGCCACCGCCACGACCGACAGTCCCTCCACGACCATGGAAGAAGGTAATCTTGACGCCAAACTTATCACCGATGGCTGTCAGCTGTTGTTGAGCCTTGTAAAGTGTCCAGCATGATGATAAATAGCCACCATCCTTGTTACTGTCTGAGTAGCCCAGCATGATTTCTTGGTAGTTATTTAGAAGCGATCCATTTTTGAGCAATTGGCAGAGATAGATATTTCTCCATAGTATCGCAGGAATTATCTAGGTCCTCAATCGTTTCAAACAGAGGAACAATCTGCACACGCGCACCTTCTTCATCGATCAAGCCGACTTCTTTGAGCATAATCGCAAGCTCTAACAGATCTGATACGCTAGTCGAATGAGAAATAATATTTTGCTTGATAACATCTTCGCCAATCGCATCCTTAAGCTGACGAGCCGTCTTGAAAATCTCCAATTCTTTTTGTAGAAGTTCAGACTTAGGTGCATGAGTGGCTGACAGGATCCGCGGATCCTCCAGAAGTTGCTTGAGGAGAACTTGGCACTTTTCTTCCTCTGGCAGGCTACTGTAATCTTTCACAATATTAGCAGAAGCCAAAAGCTCAGCCACACAAGCCTCATGGACACTGGAATCCTGACGCATATCAATGCTGGCCAAGAAGAAACCAAAAATGTCAACTGCTTGTAGCAATTCAGTAAGTTCTCCAGTCACCAGGGCTTGTCCATTGTGCTCCAGCAAAGAATCACGAATAACAAGGAGATCTTCCTTAAACTCTTGCGCATCTTTATAAGATGGAAGTTGTTCTTTTCGTAATTCATCTAAACTACCACTAAGTTTAGACTGGATATAATTTGGAATAATTTCCCTACCATTATGGCTGACCGAAGTGGCGGCATTTGCATGCAGGACGGCTTCAGCTTTATCAGCCAAACGATGCCCTTCACCAGAGAAATTACCTTCTTTCAGATAAAGCAAGGTCTGAATCAACTTAGACTGAATGTAATGAAAAGCACGACGATAAGGCTCATTTTCCCGATAAACAGACTTGTCGCTTGACAAAGCTGCCATCTTGGCTACAGCTTCACTTGTTTGAAAGATTAGTAGACAGGGAGAAGTTACGATAGAGCGTATAAACCTTGTCAATGTAGTAGTTCAGAATAACTTCGCTCTGTACCGTTGCAGACAATTTCAGAGTTTCAGCAGTTACAAATGGATTCCCATCCCGGTCACCACCAATCCACATTCCCATGGTGATCGGTTTAGGATTTTCCAAATGGATTCCTTTTTCTTCTGCTAAGCGCTTATACTCTAGCATTAGGTTCGTGATTGCTTGAAGAAAAGAACTGTTATAGTATTCCATAACGTTAGTAATTTCATTGGTAACCTTAAGTTTCTTTTCCCGAATCATATCGGTTTGCATCATCAGCTCGATATAGCGACGGAGATTGGCTAACCATTTCTTTTCGTTCACCAGACCAGCTTTAACATCACGATGCTGGCGCAAAAGTGTGTGAATATGATTTGTCAAATCCAACATGGTCTTGCGCTGAACCTGAGTCGGATGAGCAGTCAAAACAGGAACAACATTTAGATTTTCCAAGATTTCTTGTGCATTTTCTCGTGTTGAAACCAAATCAATCGTCGTCGAAAGCTTACCAAGGTAGTCTTGGTCAATATTATTTTGATGATTGATCTCATAAGCCAAGTCAACATCTTCAGAAATATTGATGAGCAGAGGTAAAATAGCAAAATAGCGTGAGATATAGACCATATCATCCGTGGATAATTCTTCTACTACTGCTTTCAGCTCTTGGTATTTAGATTGAACTGCTAGTTCTTCAATCATGGAGATTTTAGCAAAAGTGTCAGGACTGAGAATATCCCGGGTAATATCTACCAACAAGTCCGTTAAAATAGAAACTTCTTCTCGAATCATTTCTTTATTGCTATAATTTTCTAATTTTGTAAATGACATTATTTACACCTTTCTATTGTTGAAGAGCTAACATACAAGAAGATCTTTTAGGATTGACTTACTTCTAGTTCCTGATACATGGCGTTTCGTCGCTCATTAGCATCAATATTTAAAACAAAGGCAATGGCAACTGATAGAACCAATAAACTGTTTCCCCCCTGAGATAAGAATGGGAAGGTTACACCGGTTGAAGGAATCAAGCCCGAAATACCACCAATATTGACAAAGGTTTGCATCAGAATCATACCGCCAATTCCCAAAGCCATCATAGAATTAAATGGATCCTTGGCCCTTGTGCCCACGAGAATAATTCGTAAAATCAAGAAAAAGAGCAGGGCTAAAATTAAAGTAGCTCCAAAGAATCCGACTTCTTCAATAACAATCGAGAAAACAAAGTCTGTATGAGCCTCTGGTAGGTAACCTCGTTTTTCGATGGAGTTTCCTAAGCCTAAGCCAAACCAGCCACCATTACTCATCGCATAGTAAGAATTGGCCAGCTGGTGGCCTGAGCCAGACAAATCGTCGAAAGGGTTGAAAAAAGCACTAAAACGCTTTGCAACATACCCAAAAACAGGAACTTGCTCAACACGCTTGACACCTATCAACCAAATACTCGCTAAAACTGCTGCCGATCCTCCTACAACAGCACCAAGCATGGTTGAGAACCATCTGTAAGCAATTCCGCTGGTGGAAATTACAATCAAAACTGTTAAGAGCAAAATGGTCGCATTTCCTAAGTCGGGCATGATAACCACCAGGCCTATCAAGAAAGCAACAATAACCCGCCAATCCGTAACAGCACGTGGAATCAACTGATTAAAGGTGATTGCTTGATAATCATATACTTCTATTTGTTCTTGTTTCTTAGAAAATTGTAGGGCCAAATACCAGACCAAAATAATCTTCAGGTATTCTGCCGGCTGAGCAGTAACTGGGCCAATTTTGAGCCAACCATGTGCCCCATTGATCGTTCCTGTGATAAAGCGTGAGAGTAAAAGCAGAATAATTTCAGCTATGATAACAAACGTAATCACTCCTGGCCTCTTCAGAAAATCCAGCTTCATTCGGTAAATAATCCCAATCATCACCAAGCTGAAGAGCCAAAAACCTGCTTGAGTGGCGACCATTCGAAAACTATTGAGCCCATTTTGAATGAGGATGGGACTCGTCGTGGAATAAACGACAATCAAGCCAATGCCAGATAACAGCATGTACGGAATCAAAATTGAGTAATTCAATAAATGCTTTTTGTCAATTTTCATATTTCACCAATTTATTCTAAAAATTCAAACTTCATTATACCACTTTTTGATTCGAAAAAAAAGCATTAGGATGGCTTCAAAAAATATTTACTTATTTATCGCCTCAAAAATCCAATTATTTCAAATTGTTTTATCTTCTATTGCAATCAGATTACATTTTCGTATTTCGCTGGAAATATAGATAAATACTTTGCTTTTCTATTTATTTTACGTTACAATGAAACAGTATGAGAAAAAGGATTAAACCGCTTGCACTCTTGCTATTTTTTGCTTGCTTTATTCTATATATCGTCATAAGCAAGCACCATCTTGATGTGCAAATTAAACAAGCCCAAACAAAAAAAACTCAAGTCAGTCAGGTGACAACCAATAAAAAAAAGGAGGAAGCTCCTTCAGACGAACCTGAGGAAGAATTGCTTAATAAACCTATCGTTGACCTTTCCGGTTGGCAATTGCCCAGCGAAATAGACTATGATACCTTGTCAACAAATATTTCTGGTGCTATCATTCGCGTGCATAGTGGAGCTCAAGCAAAAAAAGAAAATGTTGCCACTCATTTAAATGGACTTGACAAATCATTTGCTACCCATATCCAAGAGTTTCAAAAACGGGGGATTCCTGTGGCTGTGTATGCTTATATAGCAGCAGGCAATGTCAAAGAAATGGAAAAAGAGGCTGAAAGCTTCTACAAGGCATCTTCGAAATATAAACCTACCTTTTACTGGCTTGATGTTGAAGAAAAGACCATGGGCGACATGAACGCAGGAATTGAGGCTTTTCGTGCCAAACTTGAAAGTCTTGGAGCTCAAAATATTGGTATCTACATTGGTACCTATTTCATGGAAGAGCATAGTATCTCAACTGAGAAATTTACTGCCGTTTGGATTCCAACTTATGGCTATAATGACGGCTACTATAACGCTGCTCCAAATACTGAACAACCCTATGACCTCCATCAATACACCTCAGAAGGTAAATTGGAAGGTTTCCCACATAACTTAGACCTCAATCAGCTCTCTCCTGTACAGGATAAAAAAGAGACTTACAAGAAATTATTTTCAACACCAAAATAAAAAAGATGCAAGATAATTGTTAGGAAATCTTGTATCTTTTTTTCTCTGTATAAGATATTTTTCTTGCTTTTTTCAGAAAAGTATGTAGCTTTATGGTACAATAGTCTAATGAAAAAGACTTGTAGGGAGATATTATGATTTCATGGATTGCTAGGATGTTAAAAGGAATGATTATCGCGCTTGGCTTCATCCTACCTGGTGTGTCTGGCGGTGTATTAGCCGCGATTTTGGGGATTTATGAGCGAATGATTCGCTTTTTAGCCCATATCAAAGAAAATTTTGTCGAGAATGTTCTATACTTCACTCCTGTAGCTATTGGGATGGTTTTAGGGATTGCAGCTTTCTCCTATCCAGTCAATCTCTTGCTGGATAATTACAAGGTTATCGTTCTCTGGGGCTTTGCTGGAGCCATCATCGGTACTATTCCCAGCCTGATCAAAGAATCCGTCAAGGAATCCGACAGAGATCGAGCTGATACTGTTACCTTCTGGCTTAGTTTTATCTTATCAGGGATCTTTCTTTACTCGCTGAATGGAATGGTGGGAACACTTCCGGCTAACTTCCTGTCCTTTGTTTTAGCGGGTGCTCTTATCGCTTTAGGAATCTTGATTCCGGGACTCAGTCCTTCAAACCTTCTGTTAATTTTAGGGCTCTATACTCCCATGCTGACAGGATTTAAACGCCTGGATTTATTTGGCACCTTCCTGCCAATCGGCATTGGTGGCGCTCTGGCTCTGATTCTCTTTTCAAAAGCCATGGATTACATTTTGAAGCATTATCATTCCCGCGTTTACCATTTTATCATTGGCATTGTATTATCCAGCACCTTGCTCATTGTTCTCCCTCAAAGTGGCAACAGTGAGAGCATTAGTTATGCAGGCGTATCCATTTTCACACTTGTTCTTGCTGCCTTTTTCTTTGGACTAGGTATCTGGCTAGGAATTTGGATGTCCCAATTAGAAGAGAAATATAAATAATGGCTAAAAAGACAAAACTCAAAAAAACACTGGTCGAGCAAATTTTAAACAAGGCAAAAATCGAACACCAAGGCTTGCAGATTAATGCTTTGGATGATAGCCTGACAGAGGAATTTGACCGCTCGCAAATTTATAAAACACTGGCTTTAAACGGAGATAAAACAGGAACAGTCATTGGCATCCTGCCTATCACCGAACATCTGTCGGAAAAGAAATTAGCAAAAATTTCAGGCAATAAAAAAGTCAGCATGATTCCGCAGAAAGATTTAGAAAAAACGACTGGTTACATCCACGGTGCAAATAATCCTGTCGGCATTCGCCAAAAGCACTCCTTCCCCATTTTCATCGACCAAACAGCTCTGAGTCGCGAAAGTATTATTGTTTCTGCTGGTGAAGTCGGCCGTAGCATCCAGATCAAGGCTCAGGATTTGGCTGACTTTGTTCAAGCACAGTTCGCAGACTTGAAAGAGGACTAGGCTATTCGCTTCAAAAGGAAAAAGGATCTTGATATGAAATTGTATTTTATCCGACATGGAAAAACCGAATGGAATCTAGAAATGCGTTTCCAAGGAGCCAGCGGAGATTCTCCACTTCTTGAAACATCCATTGACGAGCTCAAGCGCTTGGGCAAGCATTTATCGAACGTTCAATTCGATAAAATCTACTCTAGCGATTTGCCGCGTGCTTACCGTTCTGCAGAGATTATCCAAAGTGAAAACCAGCATCAAACCGATATCATTCCAACTCCTGAACTAAGAGAGTGGGCTCTTGGAAAACTAGAAGGAGCCAAAATTGCTACTGTAGAAGCCACCTATCCTCAGCAGATGTGGGCCTTCCGCCACGATCTATCCCAGTTTGATCACCAACTATTTGGCGCTGAATCTGTCGATCAAACTACCAATCGGACAATTTCCTTCGTGAAGTCTCTCAAAGGAGAAGATTATCAAAATGTCCTAATTGTCGGACATGGTGCCAACCTAACTGCTAGCATTCGTCGCCTACTCGGTTACGAAACATCTTTGCTCCGTAAGGACGGAGGCTTATCCAATGCTAGCCTCACCATTTTGGAAACAGACGACTTTGACTCTTTCAAGTTACTTACTTGGAATAACTTAGACTACTTGTCAACAGATGAAACTGCGAATCTTTAAACATCGCAGTTTTTCTATTTTTATCGATAATTATTGCTGAATTTCCTTTTATTTTGTGATAGAATAGAAGGGAAAGCCTTAGGAGGAAGAAAATGACTACTGAACATATTGAAGAATTAAATGACCAGCAGATTATTCGCCGTGAAAAAATGGCTGCGCTGGCTGAGCAAGGAATTGATCCTTTCGGAAAACGTTTTGAACGTACTGCGAATTCTGCTCAACTCAAAGAAAAATACAGCGACAAATCCAAAGAAGAATTACATGAATTGAACGAAAAAGCAACCATTGCTGGTCGTTTGATGACTAAACGTGGAAAAGGAAAAGTCGGCTTTGCCCACATCCAAGACCGTGAAGGCCAAATCCAGATTTACGTTCGTAAGGACGAAGTTGGTGAAGAAAACTATGAGATTTTCAAAAAGGCTGACTTGGGTGACTTCTTGGGAATTGAAGGCGATGTGATGCGCACAGATATGGGAGAACTCTCTATCAAAGCAACGCATATTACTCACCTTTCAAAAGCTCTGCGTCCCCTTCCAGAGAAATTCCACGGTTTGACTGACGTTGAAACTATCTACCGCAAACGTTATTTGGACTTGATTTCCAACCGTGAAAGCTTTGAGCGCTTTGTCACTCGCTCAAAAATCATCTCAGAAATCCGTCGTTACTTGGATGGACAAGGATTCCTTGAAGTTGAAACTCCTGTCCTTCACAACGAAGCAGGCGGTGCTGCTGCCCGTCCATTCATTACTCATCACAATGCTCAAAACATTGACATGGTACTACGGATTGCGACAGAGCTTCACCTGAAGCGCCTCATCGTCGGTGGTATGGAACGCGTTTATGAAATTGGCCGTATCTTCCGTAACGAAGGTATGGACGCCACTCACAACCCTGAGTTCACATCCATCGAGGTTTACCAAGCCTATGCGGACTTCCAAGATATCATGGACTTGACAGAAGGCATCATCCAACACGCTGCTAAAGCAGTTAAGGGTGATGGTCCAGTCAACTACCAAGGCACTGAGATCAAGATCAACGAGCCATTTAAACGTGTTCATATGGTGGATGCCATCAAGGAAATCACTGGCGTAGACTTCTGGCAAGATATGACCTTCGAAGAAGCTGCTTCCTTGGCTAAAGAAAAGAAAGTACCAGTTGAAAAACATTATACTGAAGTTGGACACATCATCAATGCTTTCTTTGAAGAATTTGTTGAAGAAACCTTGATTCAGCCAACCTTTGTCTACGGTCACCCCGTTGCTGTGTCACCTCTGGCTAAGAAAAACCCAGAAGACCCACGCTTCACGGACCGCTTTGAGCTCTTCATCATGACCAAAGAATATGCTAATGCCTTCACTGAGCTGAACGATCCAATCGATCAATTATCTCGTTTTGAAGCACAGGCAAAGGCTAAAGAACTTGGCGATGACGAAGCAACTGGCATCGACTATGATTACGTTGAAGCCTTGGAATACGGTATGCCACCAACTGGAGGCCTCGGAATCGGTATCGACCGTCTCGTAATGTTGCTGACAGATGTGACTACGATTCGCGATGTATTGCTCTTCCCAACAATGAAGTAATCTCAAACTTACACAAGTTTAAAAAAACAAATCCCGCTGGAATTCCAGTGGGATTTTTTATATGACAAAAAGTCTGGTTTCCCAGACTTTTGCTAACATTATTCATATCTCAGCGCTTCAATCGGATCTAATTTAGATGCTTTATTAGCCGGCAAGATACCAAAGACAATCCCAACCATGGCTGAGAAGACAAGGCTTCCAACTGCTGCAGTGGCAGAGACAACTGGTGGGCCTCCAAATACGTTTTCAGGCACGACTGCAGCTAGCAGAGCATTGATCCCATAGGCAAGGCTAAGACCAAGCAGACCACCGATAAGGGTCAATACCATAGATTCAATCAAGAACTGCGTGAGAATATTTCCACGCGTTGCTCCAAGAGCTTTTCGCAAACCAATTTCCCGTGTCCGCTCTGTAACAGATACTAGCATAATATTCATCACACCGATACCACCAACAAAGAGGGAAATTCCTGCAATAGCTCCGATAACACCGGTCATCGTTCCTGTGATTTGATTGTACTGCTCCAGCAAGGTATCCATATTTAGGATTTGATACTCTCCTTGACGAGCCCCTGATAGAGCCGTCAATTCTTTGGCTGCTTCTACACCAACTTCGTTGATACGATCCACTTCTGGCACATAGATATAGACAGTTGCAATTTCATCTGTATGAAATTCAGATGCCACCTGTGTATTAGCCATCAAGGCGCTACCTGAGCTCATACTCATGCTCTGACCAGCATTGGGATCCTTATAGATACCAACAACCCGATAGTTACTATCACCGACTGAAACTATTTATTCAGGGCTTCCGCACTACTTCCAAACAGGCTGGTTGCCACTGTTTCATCAATCATCATCACATTAGAAAAACTTTGATAGTCACTAGGCAAGAGAGTTCGTCCAGCTAAAATCTCATATTTTCTAATTTTAAAGAATGTAGCATTCACGCCCGTAATGTTGACCTTATCAGACTTCTTGTTCTGATAAGAAAAGTCAGCTGTCGAACCATTGGTCACATAATAGCCCTTGACTCCGTCAATTTTGAGTAGTTCCTTGACCCAAGACTCTTGGACAACAGGTGGTTCCTCTAGTATCTCACTATCTGCATCTTGACCACCATTGACCTCCATCAAATTAACTCCCATCGTATAATTATTTTTAGTGGGAGAATAAAGCAAGCTCACATACTTCTGTTCTTTTGTGATGCTCTTGGTAACTCCCTGTTGCATTCCATTTCCCAGTGCCAAGATGACGACAACAGACGCAACCCCGATGATAATCCCAATCATGGTCAGAAAAGCCCGCATCTTATGCCCAAGAATGGAACTAATGGCAAATTTAAAATTTTGCATTAATCACGTTCCTCCTTCTCAGCGCTATCTGAAGAGATAAGTCCATCACGAATGACAATCTGGCGCTTAGCATAGGCAGCAATTTCAGGTTCGTGAGTAACCATGATAATCGTTTTTCCTTCAGCGTTCAACTCCGTCAAGAGTTCCATAATTTGCTCGCCAGTTTTGGTATCGAGGGCTCCTGTCGGCTCGTCGGCAAGAATAATCGAAGGATTGTTTACCAATGCACGCGCAATGGCAACACGTTGCTTCTGTCCCCCAGACAACTCTGACGGCAAGTGAGTCATACGAGTGCCCAAATCTACTTTTTCTAAATACTGCTTAGCTAGATTTTTTCGACTTCCTTGTGACACCCCCGCATAAATCAACGGGAGTTCTACATTTTGAAGTGCGTTTAATTTGGACAAGAGGAAAAATTGCTGAAAAACGAAGCCGATTTGATTATTTCGAACCTTGGCTAACTTCTTATCACCCAGGTTTGCAACATCTTCGTTTTCTAAAAAATACTCGCCAGTAGACGGGCGATCCAACATCCCGATAATATTCATCAGGGTGGACTTCCCGGAACCTGACGGCCCCATAATGGCCACAAACTCGCCCTCTTCAACTGTCAAATTGATATTTTTTAAGACTTTAAGTTCTTGATCACCATTCCGATAGGTTTTGTTAATATTTCGTAGATCAATGAGTTTTTTCATCCGCTTTCACCTCTTGACCATCTTTCAAGCTATCTGTTGGATTGGTGATAACTTTACTATCTTTTGTCAAACCAGATGAGATTTCTTGATTTTCAGCATCAGCATTCCCTAAGGTTACTTCCACTTTCTTCGCTTTACCTTTTTCGACAGTCCAAACGTAGTTCTTGTCTCCGTCTGAGATGATACTGCTTGCTGGTACAAGAATCCCTTTTGTATTATTTTTCACTTCAACGCTGACAGAGAAACCTTGCTTCAAATCACCAATTTCACTTGTAATATCGACTGTAAATGGATATTTTGCAGAGGAAGCTGCGCCACCTGTATTGGTTGATGAAGCTTGCTGTCCGTCCTTAGGATAGTTGGAAATATAACTAATTTTGCCTGTCCATTTTTTATCAGGATATACTTTAGAAGTAATGCTTACTTCTTGTCCAACTGACAAATTAGCCAAATTGTACTCAGAGAGTTCTCCCTTGATTTGAAGGCTGCCGTTGCTGACAATATGCACCAAGGTTTGGTTAGTTCCTGTTGTTGATTTGGATACATCGCGGTTTACTTCCACTACTGTCCCCTCAACAGTACTTGTAACAGTCGCTGCATTCAACAAAGCTTGCGCCTTGTTCATATTATCCACAGCATCTGAACGTGCATCGCGCAAATCAGCCAGTTGAGAATCGACTGTACGTTGAGCAGAAGCAAGGGACTTACTATCCGTCTCTTCATCGCCAGTTTTTTCTACTGTCGCCCCATTAGTCTGTAAGTCATTAATCTGACGGTCAGCCTTATTGACAGCACGAACTGCTGCATCATAATTTGCTTGAGCTTCTGTGCTCTTATATTGAACAAGTGCTTGTCCTACAGCTACTTGGTCACCAACATTGACTAGGACCGACTCCAAGTCGCCCTTGGTAGCATCATAATAAACATATTGCTCTGAGTTAGCCGTTACGGCCCCCGTCAACAGGACAGATGAGGCTATGCTACCTTCTTTGCCTGCTGCACAATTGGTGCAACTTCCTTAGGTTCTGTTGTAGAACTAAGATTACTTAGGACTATTGCAGAAATTGCTCCTAATACAACTACAACAGCAACTCCGATAATACTAAATAGCTGCCATTTTTTCAGCTTTTTCATCTTTTTTCCTCCTCTTGATGAAAACCATTTTTCTTTTATACTACATTATATCATATGCCTAACATATTGTGATAGGAAAAGGAACAAAATCCCTAAAAGACCATTTTTTCCTCTAAAAACGCTGCAGGATCTCTAAATCATAGCAGATTTTTGCATTCATTTTCTAAAAAAGGTACAATTACTTCATATTGATTAAAGGAGCTTCTATCTAACTATGAAAGAATTCGATATTATTGCAATTGGCGGGGGTAGCGGGGGTATTGCTACCATGAATCGTGCTGGTGAGCATGGTGCTAAAGCAGCTGTCATTGAAGAAAAGAAATTAGGGGGAACCTGTGTCAATGTCGGTTGTGTCCCTAAAAAAATCATGTGGTACGGAGCTCAGATTGCCGAGGCCATCCACCACTATGGACCAGACTATGGCTTTACTTCAGAAAATCAGCACTTTGACTTTGCTACCTTACGAAAGAATCGAGAAGCCTACATTGACCGTGCTCGCTCATCCTATGATGGCAGCTTCAAACGCAACGGCGTTGAACTGATCGAAGGTCGCGCTCATTTCGTTGACAAGCATACAGTCGAAGTCAATGGAGAATTGATTCGCGCCAAACACATCGTTATCGCAACAGGTGCACATGCAGCCATTCCTCAGATTCTTGGTGCCGAATACGGCGAGACTTCTGACGATGTCTTTGCTTGGGAAGAGCTTCCCAAGTCTGTTGCCGTCGTCGGAGCAGGCTATATCGCAGTGGAGCTTGCTGGTGTCCTCCATACTCTAGTGTCAAGACGGATCTTTTTGTCCGCCGCGACCGTCCCCTCCGCAATTTCGATAGCTATCTGATTGACGGATTGGTATCTGAAATGGAAAAATCTGGTCCTAGTCTTCATGCTCACAAGATACCCGAACGAGTGGAAAAACTAGCCGATGGCCAACTACAACTCTACTTCCAAGACGGTAGTAGCCATATTGCTGAGCGGATTATTTGGGCTATTGGCCGCAAGCCAAATGTCCAAGGGCTCAATCTTGATGCTGCAGGAGTTACCCTAAATGACCGAGGCTTCATCGCTGTGGATGAATACCAAAATACTGTCGTACCTGGCATCTATGCCTTGGGCGATGTGACGGGCGAAAAAGAGCTGACACCAGTAGCAATCAAGGCTGGACGCACCCTGTCTGAACGCCTCTTTAACGGCAAGACAGATGCCAAGATGGATTACTCCACTATTCCAACTGTCGTCTTCTCCCATCCCGCTATTGGCACAGTAGGGCTGACGGAGGAAGAAGCTATTCGAGATTATGGCGCTGAGCAAGTTCATGTCTACACCTCTAGCTTTACCTCTATGTACTCAGCTGTCACCCAGCATCGCCAACAGGCTCGCTTCAAGCTTATCACTGCGGGTCAGAATGAAAAAGTTGTCGGCCTCCATGGCATTGGCTATGGCGTAGATGAGATGATCCAAGGCTTCGCTGTTGCTATTAAGATGGGAGCTACCAAAGCCGACTTTGACGCGACCGTTGCCATCCACCCAACTGGCTCCGAAGAATTTGTCACTATGCGCTAAAAGTTTCTTCTTTGGCCTTTCTAAAGCTCATTATTATCATAAAATAAAGAATAAAGGGCAACCATAACTTATCCTTTCATTTTTGATTTTTATCTTACATTTTTGTAAGAAAGAAGTCTTATACCATTTGAATAGAGCTAGACACACTATCTGGCTTTGTTCTTTGACTTCTTACTTTATTTTAAAGCATAAGATTCAATTATCATTCAAGAAATTCTAAATTATTTCTAAAAATTGAGGAAGATTTATTTAATGGATCTTCCTCTTTTTTATTTAGTTGGCTCACTTCTTCTGGACAAACTTATAAATTGTAATTTTTGAAGATAGTCTTATTTTCTTGAAATATTCATGACTTCCCAACCATCTTTTACCCTTTCTGCTATTCAAGAAACCGTATTTTTGATATGATAGTAAGAAATACTAAGAGAAAGGGGATTGGAAATGAGCAAAACGAAAAAATTACTAGCAGCTCTGGGAATTATTTTCTTTAATATTTTTGGCTTAATCGCCTTTATCTTCCTCCTCATTCGGAGTCGCAAAAAGCGGAAATAAACAAACAACTGTCTAGTCTGATATGAAAAGACTTGACTTTTTTTTATTTTGATTTAAAATAGTTACCATAATTTTAAAAAGAGGTTTACTATTATGAACAAGAACAAAGCTTTTCTTCTTGCCCTCCCAGCTATTGGCGCTGCATTCTTAGCGGTACTATCCCAGCTTAGTTTCTCTATTGGCACCATTCCCATTACGCTACAGACCTTTGCTGTGGGTCTGGTTGCTACCATTTTCAAGCCTAGAGAGGCTGTCCTCTCAACAATTCTCTATCTCTTGCTGGGCGCTGTTGGTCTGCCGGTATTTGCTGGTGGAAGCGGGGGCATACAAATCCTATTCGGTCCCTTAGCTGGCTATCTATGGGCTTATCCATTCTTTGCACTTGTGACATCCAGCCTGACCCATAAGGACAGCCCTTTCTATATGATTTTTATAGCCAATGTATTGGGTGATGTTCTCGTCTTTGACGGTGGTATCCTAGGACTCCATTTCTTAGGAGGATTCGATTTCTTTAAGTCAGTAGCGGTTGGCCTAACTCCTTTTATCCTACCTGACTTGCTAAAAATGGTTGCCATCGCCATTATCAGCATTCCTATATTTAGAAGCCTAGCTTTTCATCCCTATTTTTCAGAGAAATAGAAAAAACGGATAGAGTTTTCTCTATCCGTTTTTAAATGCATCCAAAAGAACTTGAAATTCTTCATTAGAAAGGGTGATTCCCTTGCCCATCTTGCTGTGGTCAGGACTCCAAGTGCGGATATCGTACTTGGCAGGCGCACCATTAAAACTTACGCGGTTTAGCTCCTTGGTCCAACCTTTTTCATTTTCTGATAAAACGAGCAATTTTTCCTCGATTTCAAACTTAAAATCTGCCATACTTTACCTCTTTTCTACTTTCTATCTCATTATTCGTAAAAGATTTTACTTTTTTACTTATTTTATTATATAATATATTGTAACAAGTTATGGAGATTTTAGCTATGAAAAAATATCTCGAAATGATTTTACAAAAGACAAATGAGTTCATTAACTATAAAAAGACAGATAAGGAAGAGGACGACAAGAGTCATATCCTGCATACGATTGACTTGGCTCTGCGAAAAAATTCTGGTGTCCATGTTATTTTTCTGGATAAGAATTTTACTGGCGATATTGTCAAATATGACCGTGACCGCCAGCAGTTGATTGTCAAAAATTTCAAAAAAAGCATGACGACCATCATCCGTGTGCCTGATATCCAACGCATCAGTCTAGTTCCCAATAACATCCGTGAAGCCCAGAGAAAAGATATTCGGCTCGAACACCGCAAATTCAAAAAATAACTCTTCAAATCAAAAGCGATTTGAAGAGTTTTATTTTTAAAGCAAATGGATGAATTTTTAGAACAAGGGCTTCCGTTATCAATTCGTATCCACCATGTAGGCAATATCTACTTAATGAGTGCATTGCTCCAATTTTCGCGCTTGATTAAGCCCGAACAGTCACACTAGTGCCATCTTCTTTATACAAATTGATTAAACCTTCCTTGCGGGCACGGACCATGTCACCAGGTTGGACTGGCTGCGGAACTGTAATCGTCAGTAATTCCATTGGGTTTGGCGCACGGTCGATCTTATTCCCTTTTTCATCATGGAGGTCAGTAATGTAGGTTTCAAAATGGCGGAAACCAGGTCCATAGAATTCCACCTGATCGCCTTCATGGATGACATTCCGCTGGCGAATAGTCGCAGTTTGTGTAGCCTCATCATAAGCAACTACTTCTGCTACAAATTTGTATTCTGGAATCTTACGACGGGCTCCAAAAAGCTGCTCATTCTCAGTTGGCGTATGGTAGTAAAAACCAGTTGCCAGCTCACGTTGAGCTACTTTCCACATTTCATCTACTAGATCTTGCTTAATAGCTTCAAACTTTTCTGGGCTTTCCAAATAGGCGTCTACAGCTGCTTTGTAGCAGTTAGTTACCGTTGAAACGTAGTGAATAGACTTCATCCGACCTTCGATTTTCAAACTATCGACACCATTTTCAATCATATCAGGAATATGATCAATCATGGACATATCAACAGCTGACATAGAGAATTCTTCTGGAATTTCACCCTTCAAAGTCTTGCGTTCTTGACCGAAAGGCATGTCGTACAAATCATACTTCCAACGACAAGATTGCGAACAACCGCCACGGTTGGCGTCACGCATACTCATATGATTGGAAAGGGTACAACGACCAGAGTAAGAAATACACATAGCCCCATGAACGAAAGCTTCGATTTCTACATCGGTACGCTTGCGAATCTCGGCCAGCTCAGCCATGGAAACCTCACGTGCCAAAACAACTCGGGTCAAACCAAGATTTTTCCAAAATTCAAGCGTTTCATAGTTGGTTGCACTAGCCTGAGTTGACAAGTGAATCTCCAGACCAGGTGCTTCAGAAGCTGCAATCGCAATCAGGGCTGGGTCAGAAACAATAACGGCCGCAATCCCGATGTCTCGCAAACGACGGAACCATTCTCCAGCACCTGCTTCATTTCCTTCGTGCATGACCATATTAGCCGCTACATAGACCTTGGCACCATGCTCAGCCGCAAATTGGACACCTTCTTCCATTTGCTCAAAAGTGAAGTTCCCCGCACGGCTGCGCAAACCATAGGCTTGACCACCAATAAAAACAGCATCTGCCCCATAGCGAACAGCTACTTTTAACTTTTCTAACGTACCAGCTGGTGAAAGCACCTCTGGACGTTTTAATTTTTTTGTCATCTTTTCTCCTATTTGCAATATAAAAGTATTGATGTTTAACCCTATCTATTTTATAGCAATTTACCGCTAAAAGCAAGATGGAGCCTAGTTTTTTGACAATTCTAATCTTCTATCTCTATCTTCTTGATAAACATTTCAGAATATAGTGTGATTAGTTGAGGCAAGCAAAAAGCCAGAAGTCTTAAACTTCTAGCTTTTCTTTCAAAATTTATTCTTCCTCCTTCTTCTTATTAAATTGTTTGTATCCGAAGAATCCAGCAACTAGCACAACCAATACGCCGATAACAATCCAAGTAGTTTGACTTGAGCTATCTTTCTTCGTATCGCTAGCTTTGTCCGCTGATTTCCTTTTTCTGCTTCAGCTAGAAGGTTCGCTTTGTTATAGCCTGTATAGACAAGATCTGCATCTTTACCTTTTTCCTTCTTAATCTTTTCTTCCATCTCTGCTTCAACTGCTTTGATTTCCTTAAAGATTTTTTCTGAGCGTTCCAAGGCTTCCTTCGTCACTTCTGGTCCAGCAGCTTTGGCTTGTTCATCTGTGTAGTTTGCATATTTGGCGTCGCGTTCGGTTTGTTCTTTATCCCATTCAGCTTCTTTTGCTTTCCATTTTTCTTGGATACTGTTACCAAAGATTTCTGGATATTTCATAACCATTTGGTCAATATGCCAAACAGTCCAATACCAAGATTTTCCGTCATATTTAGTAGAACGGTTCTTGAAAGCTTCGTAAGTATCTTCTACATTACCATAGAATGGCACATATGGTGTGTTGCGACTTTGTGCCAGACCCAGCCACATCACACCGCCAAAGGCATTTGGTAGGTTTGGTTTGATTTGATAAACGTGGGCGTCGATTACGTTTTCGTTACCTAGCGCATATTTGTAGACATTGCCATCGATCTTCTTACCGACTTCAACTAAGTCATCTGCTTTATATTCTGGCAAGTGTTCAAAACGATTTCTTTGTTCCGCGATCACATCATGAACTGTGTATTTCTTATTTGGATCAGTTGGTTCGCGCAAAAGATCAAAAGATTCATCATCATAATTTACTTTTGCTTGTGGATCCATCCACTTGATACCTGCATAGGTCCGAGAACGGTTACGTTCCATATATTTATCAGGTCCATAAGATTTAGCAATCATAAAGTTGCCATCTTTGTCGGTCTTATAGTTGTCTGCTTTTTTAGCTACTTCTTCCACATCTTTAGAAGCAATGACATTTTCCTTATCGTTCAAGTCAACGTGACCAAGATAGTAAGTGTTCGCAAAGACAGCATATTTATTCGTTGGGAATTTGATGGCTACGTATTGGTGACCAGACAGGATTTCCATGTACCACAGCTCATTCTTATCTGCTGCAACGATGATATTTCCTTCTGCTGACCCTTTTTCATCTAGAACTTTCGCAACTGTCTCAATAACTTCACGTGCTGTTTTTGCACGAGGCAAAGCAAGGTCAACTAATGATGCTTCTGGAAGACCATCTTTTACAAGTGGATCTTCTTTAAGCACTTTGTCATTTGGTGTTGCTGAAACGGTCGCTGTCATAGCTACACCAAGTTCATTAAAGCCATGCGCAGCAAAGTTTCCGTTACTTCCGTTGTCACGATCAGAGTCGTAGACAGCTGTGTATTTCATTTCATTCGCCAAATGCGGATAGGTAAAGCCATTTGACTCATCTTCTATCTTATCGCCATCTTTATAGGTCTTAGCTGGCACAACTACATAGTTTTGATTGTGCCGACCACCGTCAGGGGCGTATGGATAGTCCTCTGTCCGACCAAATAGAGTAGAGCCATCTGCTGTCAGATCTTTACCGACAATAAAAGCAGAACACGCTTGTGCCACATGAACAGGCAAAAGAGCAACTAACATTGCAAGGAACATTAGTCTGAGCAGTATTTTCTTCATAGTCTATCTCCTTTTGACTATCTGCGGGGCTGGAATCAACTCCCAGTCTAAACAACATAAACCGTAATACCTTAACATTCCTATTTTAGTATACTCTCTTTCTAAAATTTTTGCAAGCGTTTACACAAAATTGTGTATATTTTTTATCTAATCTATATTTCCTCTACTTTTTTCTCAAATCAGAGCAGATAAACAAAAAAATAGCCCCATCTTATTTAGAGGAAAGGCTATTATTTTTTATCTTATCAGAAAATATCCTGCTATAAAATCTTTATAAGCAATTCACTAGAGATTGTAGCAGAGCCGACTTGAGCTTTAAAGGATTTATCTCACTTTTTTAGCTAACATCGTCGCAAAGCGGAGCTGAATTCGATTGCCGTTTTCATCACGGCGGTGGAAGTGACCAGGATTTTCATTGTACTTGACCAGCTCCCAGTCCTTGTAATACTCGGCAAGCTCCCCTTCCTTAAAAGTAAATGGAAAAGGCACAGAGCAAGGGAAGTCCTCTGTATCCATAGCGCAGACGATGAGATTGTAGCCACCAAGCGCTGTATGCTCTTGCATATTACGGATAATATCCGGAATCCGCTCCGCCTGCAGAAACATCAGAACAACGGTAGAGACGATCAAGTCATAAGTCTGAGTCAGACTAGCTGAGTTGATATCGTAGGTACCCACTGGCAGATCCAAATCTTCCTGCTCGACAATGCTACGTAAGATTTCCAGTGCCAGCTCATTCTGATCTACGGCCGTTACTTCAAAGCCCTGCTTGGCTAGAAAGAGAGCATTGCGGCCTTGACCACAGCCTAGGTCTAACGCCCGCCCTGGCCGGACTGTCTGCATAGCTTCCAAAACCTCTGAGTGCACTGGATTACTGCCGTATTTCTTAGGGAAGTAATCCTCAGGCCGACAGTAAAACTCCAAATACCACTCCAAATCATCTGTCAAGGCTTCAACCCGATGCCAAGCTTGGGGTTGGGCGAAAGGATTGTCCTGACCAGCTTCAAAGATGTGCTCAGCCAGCTCCTCACCTTCCTCTGACATCTCAATAAACTTAAGACTTCCCTTGAGAACAGTGATTTTGCCCCAAGTTCCCTCTTTGGTATTGTGCTTGTTCTTGACCAGTTCGGGCATGGTCTCAGCTGTCCACACTGGCATGCGTTTATAAGCTAGCAATTTTTCTGTCATAAAAATCCTTTCTCTGAAAGCCAAATTTCAAAATTTTAACTGTCTTTATCATACTCGAAAAAGCCAGACTTGACAAGTGCTAGGGTATTCAAGGTCTCACTAGCAAAAAAGCAAGAAATGATTCAGTAGTCAATTCTTGCTCATATCATACATTAAGTTTTGTTTTATAAATTATATCCCTGCATCTTATACAATAAAGATTTTTCATCTTGTATTAAAGTTCTTCAACTGCCTTGTCATGTCGCAGTTTTACTCACGGCGTTTGATGGGCTCGCGCTTGTCGTAAGAGTTATTTGTCAGTAGTTTTATCGTTTTCCCTGTAGACTCTAGTTTTCTTTTTTTGGATGAGTTTCAACCCACTGCTTGAAATCATTAAAAGATCGAATCTGTGTTTTCTCTCCAGTTGTTTCATCTGTGGCATAAAGTTCCATTACATCCTGACCTTCGGGCGCAAACCAATGAATTAAATCATTAAACCACTCCTCCTCATTGTATTGCTCTGGACGGAAATAGATTTTATTCATGTCTCCCATTTTTTTCGCAATTTCAGGATAAATATTAGCAAAATTAGTACCTGAAACTTCTACATAATCACCTATTTTATACGATGGTATTATGCAGCCAGAAACATACTCCATACCATACTTTAATAGTGCGTTATTAATCTGATCCCCTATTCCACCTCTTACAAGATCCATAGTCTTATATATTGTTCCTCTCATATAAGTTCTAGTATCCTTCTGATCTAAAAGTAGATTAATCTCTTTTTCTGACATCTCTTTTTCAATTTTTCCTGATTCCAATGCTAGAATAAAATATTTGATTTTCTCCGGCTTCCCTTTTTCATACGAGTGCATACTAAAAGTTAGAAATTCTTTTCCGTTCCTTGTAAATTGTGCACGAATTTGCTTAAGCCTATAAGTATTCTCTTGTCCTAACAAATCGTAGACATTGACTTCCTTACTAGTTATTTTAGATGGATCCTGCAAATTATAAATCTTGATTTTTAAATATTCCTCTTTACTAACTTTAGACGACGTTAAGCCATCCTCTTCAGTAAGAATATTATACTTGAAATCTGTTATATAATTCTGTCCATAATTGAAAGAACCATCATTTTTGCTAGTAACCAATACATATTTGTTTTGACTGAACAACTCTATTTGATCAACATTATAATCTTCTTTATCATACTCTTTTTTTCGCCCACCTACTAAAAAGGCGAAAAGAACTACTAAAGTTAGAAGAAGTCCTCCAAGAAACATGAATAACTTTTTATTGAGTTTCATTTGCTTACCACCAGTTTTTAATTCATCTAGCCATTTATTTTGATAGTCCTCGGAGTCAATCCACTTTTTTCATCAATCTTTCACCAAAAGTGGTCATCCTCAAACCCGTTCCTTCTCATTATAACATAAATCCAAAGTCAAGGTTAAATACTAAAAAAGACCGGTCGCCCAGTCTTTCATCTTGTATTAAATTTCTTCATCTGTCTTGCTATGTCGCGGTTTTGCTCGCGGCGTTTGATGGACTCGCGCTTGTCGTAGTCGTGCTTCCCTTTTGCTAGGCCTAGAAGCAGCTTGGCATAGCCATCCTTGAGATAGACCTTGAGCGGTACCAACGTCATTCCGGTTCCCTTGGTTTCCTGCTCCAGCTTTGGATCTGCTTCTTATGCAGCAGTAGCTTTCTGCGGCGCTCAGGCTCTTGGTTCCAGATATTGCCCTCTTCATAAGGCGCGATATGGACATTGCTGAGCCAGGCCTCGCCATTCTTGATCTGAGCAAAGCCATCTTTGAGATTGATACGGGCTGCTCGGACGCTCTTGATCTCCGTACCAGTCAGCACCATGCCCGCCTCGATGGTATCTACGATGGTGTAGTCGTGTCTGGCCTTTTTATTTTGCGCGACGACCTTTCCTTCTCCCTTTGCCATGCTTGGCTCCTTTCTTGACTATTTCCTTGTAAAATGCCTTCTGGCTTTTGCCTTTCTTGGACTTCTTATCTTTCTTATCTCTGTGGCCTTTTTCTTTTTTGGAAGAATGGCTGCGCTTGTCATCCTCACGGCGTCTATTTCTACCTGACTTGCCTCTGCCAGTCTTGCTGGTCTTGTCTACTAGGTCAAATTCACTTGGCAGGTATTCAAAGTCAATCTCGCCCGTAGCCTTATCCGCTCGGACCAGCTTGATGCGAATCTGCTGACCGACCTTAAAGACCACACCTGACTTTTCGCCTTGCAGGGTCATAGTCCGCTCATTGTAGTTGTAAAACTCTGGCAAGTTGGTAACATGAATCAAGCCCTCGACCGTATTAGGCAGTTCGACGAAGAGTCCAAACTTAACCACGCTTGAAACCACGCCGTCAAACTCTTCCCCAACAAATTCTGCCATATACTCAGCCTTCTTCATGGCTTCGACTTCACGCTCGGCCTCAATAGCTCGACGCTCTCGGCTGGAAGACTGACTGGCAATCTCTGGAATCACTTGCTCAAAATGCTCTGCTATTTCCTTAGACTTGCCATAATCTCGTACCATCCGGTGAACCAGAAGGTCTGGATAACGACGAATCGGACTGGTGAAATGCGTATAAAACTCCGCTGCCAGACCATAGTGTCCGTGATTGTGCTCAGAGTAGCGAGCCTGCTGCATGGAACGCAGAAGCATCATAGACAGGACATCTTCGTAAGGCTGGTCTTTGACCGCCTCCATAATGTCCTGCAGAGCCTGCTGACTCATGGAGCTAGCTGTCCCGTAAATCCGAATCCCAAAGCTAGAGGCGTAGTCGATAAACTTTTGCACTTTCTCCGCCTTAGGCTCCTCGTGGATCCGATAGATGAAGGGCAGATTTAACTTAGCAAAATGCTCAGCCACCGTTTCATTCGCCACTAGCATAAAGGATTCAATCATGCGTTCGGCAATCCCCCGCTGACGCAGGACAATGTCTACTGGCCGTCCTTCCTTGTTGACTATGATTTTGGCTTCATTGGTGTCAAAGTTGAGCGCACCGCGTTTAAAGCGCATGCTTTCCAGAATCTCATGTAGCTGGACCATACTGTCAATACTAGGCACAATGGTCTTGAACTGCGCAGCCTTTTCCTTACCTCCTGCGATGATGTCGTTGACATCGCTGTAGGTCATGCGGAAGGTCGTTTTAATGACAGACTGAGTAATGGTATGCTTGATCACACGCCCCTTGGCATCAATCTCCATGATCGCCGACTGGGTCAGCCGGTCCACATTGGGATTGAGGGAGCAGATTCCGTTTGACAGTCGCTCTGGCAGCATAGGCACCACGCGGTCAGTCACATAGACGGAGGTTGCTCGATTGAGGGCTTCCTTGTCCAGCTCAGATCCTTCTTTGACATAGTAGGACACATCTGCGATATGGACGCCCAGCTCAAAGTTGCCATTTTTCAAGCGCTTTATATGGACCGCATCGTCCAAGTCCTTGGCATCCGCCCCATCGATGGTAAAGGTAATCTCTTCACGCAGGTCCAAACGTCCTGCCAAATCACTCTCAGTCGGTGCATCAGGAACTCGCTCGGCTTCTTCCAAGACCTTTTCTGGAAATTCGGAGACAATGTCCATGGACTCCAGCACTTCTAGTACATCAATACCTGGATCGTTGACATGACCGACCACATCGACCAGACTAGCCACGAAGAAATCGTGTTTCTTGGTCGGATACTTGTCAATAGCGACCTTGAGCACCTCTGTGCCATCAAGGACCAAGGCTGGTTTTTTAACATAAATAGGCTGGCGGATTTTCTGATTTTTCGAGCGGATATAGCCCGCATACTTGGGCTTTTCCTCATCCAGAACCAGCTGGCCAACCGCTAACGTCAGACTGTGCTCCAAAATATCGATAATCTTAGCCTCAGCTGATGTTCCCTTGATCCGGTCTGCCACCTTGGTAATGACCACTTCCACCGTATCGCCATCAATGGCATGATTGACATCATTACGGCTGACAAAAAGGTCATCCTCTTCTTCATTCAGGGTGACAAAGCCAAAGCCATTTTTGTGGGCATGAAAAACACCCTTGAGCGTTAGACGCTCCTGCTTTTTCTTCTCGTAAAGCTCAATCCGCCCCTCATCATCAAAGCGAATCTGATGCTTTCTTTCCATTTGGGAGATCATCTTGACCAAGTCACTAAAGTCCTTGGAAGACTCTTTCCCCAAAGCAGCTGCCAGCTCATTCACGCTGGCCTGCTGCTTTTCTTTTAAATATTCTATAATTTCTTCTTTCATACTTTCTTTCTATACTATGAGGGGCTCTTGATATTCCCCTCTTTTTAAACTTTAAAAAAAGGCCAAGACAAAGTCAGAGCCCATTTTATTTACTAGATAATACTGCCAATATCAAGGCAATCAGTAACCAGACGAAGATCAAGAATCCGGTCATACGCTGCATCACAGCTTCAAATCCCCGTGCTTTAGACCGCTCAAAAAGGTCGTTGGCACTCGAATCAAACACGTTACTAGATTGGTTTTTAGTTGGTTGCATGAAAATAGCAATGACAATAAAACCTGATAAAATGACTAAAATCGTTAATAATAGGCTATACATAAATAAAACTCCTTAAGATCCTTTCTATTTTACCATAAAATCTACTTAGATTCAAGATGTAAGGTTACTTTTCTTTCCTTGGGACAGTACTTCAATACCTCAATCTTGTCAGGATGAGTTTTACTATTCTTACTGGTCAGATAATTCTGACTGCCGCAACTGGAGCATTTCAAATGAATTTAACGCGCACTAGATTTCCTTCTTTTTCAATAAATTTCCAAAACAAAAAAGGTTGATAAGGAGACTCAGTCCCACTAAGCCTGCTGTAGCATAAAAAACTGAATGATAGCCTGCTGTCGCTGCAATAGCCGAGCCTGACATGGGGCCGATGACACCACCCAGATAAAAGAAAATCTGGTTGTAGCTAAAGATTCGAGAAATCCCAAACTTAGGCGTGATTTTGCTCAATAGAGCATTGACCCCCGGCACCAAGGCTCCGGTCCCTAAACCAAACAAGAATCGATAAAAACCGAGTTGGAGTGACGAGCCTGCATGAGCACAAAGCAGGTAAATGATAATGGAATAAAACTGAGCTAAAACGAGCAAACGATGATTGCCCATCCGATCCCCCATACGGCCTAAAATACTTGAGCTTAGCATACTAGACAGCCCCATACTCGAAACAATCAGGCCAGATACAAAAATCAAATTGTCTGTTTGGCCTAACTCCCGAATATAAAGAGAGAGAATCGGACCGATAGACTGGGCTGCAAACTGGATAACAAAGCTGGTCAGAAAAAGAGTGGGCAAGAGCTTGGGATATCTAATCTGACGAATCAGTTCTCCAAATCCAATCTCCTCTTCCTTGGTGACTGGCCTAAAATCTTCTCGGATAAAAGTAGCCGTCATCAGGGTCGCCACTAGGAAGAAAAAGCCAATCAGTAGAAAGACATTGCGGATACCAAAAACTTCAGCAATCACTCCACCAATTAAGGGCCCCATGAGATTACCCGCAACAACACCAGTTGCCAAAGTTCCCAGCGCATAACCAGTCTTTTCCTTTGGAGCCTGACTGGCAATCAAGGCTGTACTGTTGGGCACATAGCCCGCAAAAACGCCGTTGAGAAAGCGCAAGACTAAGAGCCAGAAAATATTAGGCACAAAGGCAATGCCGCCCATGGTAAAGACCATAGCCGTAGCAGCCCGAATCATCATAGGTTTACGGCCATAGCGGTCAGCCAAACTACCCCAGACAGGGGATAAAAAGGCTGCCGAAACAGCCGAAAGAGCAATGCCAAGACCTGCATAATACTCCACCTCATGACCACGCGCTCCTAGCTGTTCCACAAAAAGGGGCATGAAAGGCGTGACCAGAGAAATGCTGGCACCTGTCAGGAAATTCCCAAACCAGGCGATTTTCAGATTATGTTTCCAATTTACTTGTATCGTGATAGAATCATCTTCTTTCTAATTTCTGCAAAGCATCGCGAATCTGCTGTCGTGTTCCCTCAAGCGAGGCATCATTGTCAATCAGCACGTCTGCTCTCTTTCGCTTTCTTGGAGAGATAGCTGAGCTGCTATGCGTTTTTCTGCCTCCTCCTGACTGAGAGCATTTCGAGCCATAAGACGACTGAGCTGAGTTTCCTCCGTCACGTCCACCAGCCAGATTTGGTCAAACCAGTTATCATATTCTAACTCAAACAACAAGGGAAGGTCCATGAAAAAGATATCTTCCGTCTCTGCTAGTAGGTCACGCCTGTGAGCCAACTCTTCTCGGATTATTTCGTTCTGAAGCTGGCTGGACCGCGCCAAGAGTTCGGGATTCCCAAAAATCATAGCTCCCAGCTTGGGCCGATTCAAGCGCCCATCTTCCTGCAAGATAGCTGGACCAAAAGCGAATAAAAGAGCTTGATAAAGTCGTCCGCCAGGCTCTTGTAGCTCATGCACTACCTGATCCGCATCGATAACCTTATATCCCTGCTGACTCAAAAACTCTGTCACTGTTGACTTACCAGAGGCAATGCCACCAGTGATACCGATAATTCTTGCCATGACAGCTACCTCGCTTTCTGACAATGAGGACAGAGATGAGTACCGCGTCCACCCAGCTTAATTTTTTCAATCGGGCTGCCGCATCTAGCACAAGGTTGACCAGTCTTTCCATAGACCTGCAGAAAATCCTGCATCGTGCCATCTTCACCCAAAGCATTGCGGTAGGTCCGAATGGTCGATCCTCTCTTTTCAATCCCAAGCTGCAAAACTTCTATAATCTGCTCACGCAACCGCTTCACTTCAGCAGGCTTTAGGCTAGCTGCTGGCCTTGCCGGATGAATCCGCGCCCGCCAAAGGGCCTCATCTACATAGATATTGCCCAGACCAACGACTAGAGTCTGCTCTAGCAAATAGGGTTTGATGGGCTTCTTGGAACGACCTAAAGCTGCTACAAAAGGAGGCAAAAGAAAGTCCGCCTCTGTCGGCTCAGGACCAAGCTTTCTGGCAGCAAAATAAGCCTCCAGCTGATCCTTTCTCAACAGCTCCATGGTCCCAAACTTGCGGACATCCTCATAAACAAGGGTCCCACCATCCGTCATCTCGAAAAAGATATGGGCATGCTTGCGCTCAGGCACCGCATCAGCATAAAAAAGATACTTGCCTTCCATTCGCAGATGGGAAATCAGCACTCCGCCCGTCAGGTAAAAGAGCAAATACTTGCCCCGACGACCAATCTTTTCAATGGTTTGACCGGGCAAATCGTGGACAAAGGCATCCACTCCCGTACCAATCATCTTGGCATAGCGGACCTGCACCTGCCCAATCGTCTTACCAACTACCAGACGCTCCAAACCCCGTCGAACCGTTTCCACTTCAGGTAATTCAGGCATAAAGTTCCTCCTTCTTAAAATTTCAATTCAAGATTCAATAATTTTTCAACTTCTTCTCCTAGGATGTTTTTTATATTTTTTTATTTTTATAATTTTTTTCTACTATATCCTTTTGTATCTCTAAATCAATTTCACCAAATCTATTAAAAGGAACAGGAATTTTAGTATCCAAAATTACTTTTCTTTCTATTTTTGTATACTCATTTCTGCCATTCTCTCCACGTCTTCCTTTAACCTGCTGTCTTAAAAGTGGTTCTAAAATATAAGCAATATAATCAATGTTTATTTTTTCCTGTTTAGGAATTAAAATCATTCTATCTGCATTCAAAGAAAACTTATTATCAATTAAAGTTATCTTCCCTGCTATACCATTGACAGAGATTGTAGCAAAACAACCATCAAAATCAAAATCGTTTCGATAGCCAAGAGGAACTGAATTATTGGCTGAGTAAACAGGATACTTCCCCTTGTTATCCAAGCAATATTTTTTCGTATACTTACTAGAACCACGTTTCAAATCAAACAAATTAGCTAAGGTTATATATATATATATATGGAACATTGTTCGAATTAAAGTCTAGATTCGATTGAATAAACCGGTATCCTTTCTTCTCAATATTATTTTTCATTTCAAGGATTATTTGAGAATTTTTTACAATCTGATTTTGCTTTGCAAGGTCAATTTCTCCCGAAGAGGTAAGAGGAAGCACGACCTCTAAATCTTTTATCATGGAAGTATTTAGCTTTGTATACTCATTTTTACCATTTTCCCCTTTCCTACCTTTAACATGAGAGCGAAAAATTGGCTCTAAAACTTGTTTTAGGTATAAAGGGTTGACCTTGTCTGCGTATTCTTCTTTTTATAACTAACGGGCGTACTTTTTCACTTAAACTAAAACGACCCTCGTGATAAAAAACATATCCTGCAAGACCATCTATATTGTAAGTCAAGCAATTTTCAAAATAGCGAACAGGGAACTCATGTTTACCATCTTTGTCTATAATTACAGCATTGTCTTTCACATAACCATAACTTGGTAAATTATCACTACTAGCACCATAAACTGGTATATCACCCGCATTTTCTTTTACAAATGTCTTGGTAAATTTTGAAGAATTTGTTGAGACAGTCAAGTCAAACAAATCTACAACTTTAATTGAAGTAGTCTTAGAAGTCTCTCCTGACATAATATCCACATCTACTGACTTGATCGCCTCAATCTTTTCAGCCAATTCTACTTTTCGTGCTTCAATTAATTCAAACTTACGAACAATTTCTTCTTGTTTTTTAAGGTCGAATTCTCCATCTTTAGTAACTGGAATGCTAACTCTTATATCTTTGATTTGAGACCAAGCTAATGATGGAACATCACCACGTCTTACAGAATTATAGAATATACTTTGAAACATATTTGCAATAAGATAAGGATAGATTATCCACTTTGCTTATTAAAATAGCTCTGTGTCCTCCAACATTGTATTTACCTTGTAAAACATCCAGAGTTCCGGCATACTCACCATCTGTTGTATAGGTTAAATGAGGCGTTTCATATTCATATGTATCTATAAATCCAAAGGAAGTTTTAGTTGAACCAGTGTAAACTTCAAAATCACCAGTATTTCTATTAACATAAGCTTTCGTATACCTACTATTTCCTCTTTTATTGGTAAATAGTTCAGAAAGTGTTACACGCTTGCTTCTTATTTCAACCATTCCAACTCCTCCTTGAAATCCTGCATAAGAAAAATCATATCATCAATCATTGCTTGGAACTCATCAATCGAAACGACTTGTCTTTCTTTTTTTAGACCAATAGCAATCTTTTCTTCCTCAGACCACCAATTTTCAATAATCCAACTCTTCTTACTATCTAATTCCTCAATCGGAAGTAATTTTAGTCTAGAATCATCTAAAAGATAGGATTTAATAGGTTCTTGTAGATTATTTCTATCTTGAGGTTGGCGGTAATAATTATACTTGATGACAGCTTGCTTTAAGTCATTTTCTTCAGAATCAAATCGATAAACATCTAAGGTTTCACCAATACTACCTGCAATGTAGGTGAAAACAGGATAATCTTGGACAATATTATTTTCAATCTCATTCTCTGACTTCTTACGAATGGTCAAAATGTAGGTTTTTTTAGGTGTGTTGAAAAAAGCGTTGACTGGTAAAGAAATCAAAGCGTCAATAAAAAAGAGTTCTTTTAACTTTTCTTTTAACTTTTTATTTGCATGATTAGAAAAAATACCATCCGGTAAAACAATATTGGCTACACCACCATGTTTTACGGAACGCATAATCCACTCTAAAAAGAGAGCTTCAACACCACTACCACCATACTTATAAATATCCGTTGCTTTGGCCAGTTCTGACATTTCCTTACTTTGGTAGTAAGGAGGGTTTGCTAAAATTAGGTCGTATCTATTTTCTTCCAGATTTTCCAGAGTACCTAACATACTCTTATGTAAGTAGAATGAATCATTTAATAGTGTTTTCGCAATTGTTTGCACATCTTTAAAACTATTATTTTGCTGAAATAATTCAGAAAAATAAATTAACGTATTAGCTTTAGCAAGAATAATTGTGATATCGTCTTTTTCAGACATCATCTTGTCATAGCCAAAAAATTGAATTTTAGAAGTTAACTTTTCTTTAGAGTAGCTATAACTATCTTCTATACGTTTTTCAACTGCTTCAAGTAAAAACTTTCCAACACCACAAGCAGGATCGCAAATAGTCATTCCCTCAGAAATATCTACCATAGAAACCATTTCGTCTACTATTTTTAATGGTGTAAAAAACTGCCCCATATCACTCTTGTCATCACTATTTTTCATAAAAGTTTCAAACAGTTTTGACTTGAAGTCTTTACTTATATTTAAGAATTTTCCATATTTTTTATCATATTTTTCAAATTCCAAAATAACAGATTTAAATACTGTATCCGTATTATCTACGCTGACAAATTCGTTTTGTTCATCTCTTTCAATATGAAAAACTTGACCATTGATAATGCTTGTCCCATCTATACCTTTTGGAAACAATTTAACCATCGTTTCTCTAGCACCTTCTAGGTATTTTCCTAAAACATAGGCGGTAGAATATCCCTCCTTTTCATATAACGAAACAATATATTCAAAACTATTTTCTCCATTTAAAACACCAATATCTGATAAATATTTAAAGAGAAACAACTCAACAAAAGTATATAAAGACATCTTTGCTGATGCAAAAGTTAAATTTTTTAAAATTCTATTAATCTTTTGAGCTAAATCAGTAGGATCCAAAAAAATTCCTTTTTTTCAATATCTGATTATTTGTTTCAGAAATAGATAATGAAATATCATTAATGAACTTGACAATTTGTTTGCCATTTTCTTTTGGCTTTATTGCTAAATTAATTTCATTTCCATTCTCATCTAAAATCTTTTCCCCGGTTTTAGGATTAACCCAGATAAAAGAATCACCGTCGCTTACAATATAAATAAGTGCGCCCAAAGCTTTAGCGACATCTATCTCTTGTTTAATCGCACCTTCAATATCCTTAGCACTCTTAAATTTACTTGGTATCTTTTGCTCAACATAGATAATTACATTCTTGTTATCATCTAAAATTAAAACATCTGGTTTTTTATTCCCAAGACTTCTCTTTAGATTTACATTCTTAATAATATTTGATTTCATCAAATTATTAACGGTTGTTGCACCAATACTATAACATTCATATTTATCAAATATTACTGGTGTCGAATAAATACTATTTTTGAATTAACTGCTCTGACATTGTGATTACCTTCTCTCTATTTTTTTGTTTACATTAAAAAAACTCTTTTTAAAAGAGTTTTTTTAGTATTCTTTTTCATTATAGCCAAAGTCAGCCAAATCTAGCTTTTTTTATCACGCCAGTTTTTTTCTTGACCTTTACCCAAGTTTCTAGGAAAACCTTGTCCCCTAGCATGAGTTCGATATCTCTACGGGCCATGGTCCCAATTTTCTTAAGCATAGCGCCACCTTTTCCGATGATGATACCCTTTTGGCTATCGCGCTCGACCATGATGGTCGCTCGGATATAAACCTTGTCTGTCTCTTCGTCACGTTTCATAGAGTCAACCACTACTGCGACTGAGTGAGGAATCTCTTCACGAGTTAGGTGCAAAACTTTCTCACGAATCATCTCTGAGACCAAGAAACGCTCTGGGTGATCTGTGATTTGATCAGCTGGGAAATACTGGAAACCTTCCTCCAGATTTTCACTAAGAATGTCGATTAGACGAGAAACATTATTTCCCTGAAGGGCTGAGATAGGCACAATCTCCTTAAAGTCCATCTGGTTACGGAAGTCATCAATCTGAGTCAGAAGTTGGTCTGGATGAACCTTGTCAATCTTATTGACCACCAAAATCACTGGAACCTTGGCTGCTTTCAGACGCTCGATAATCATGTCGTCGCCTTTACCACGTGGCTCATCAGCTGGCACCATGAATAGAACAGTATCCACTTCACGAAGGGTACTATAGGCAGATTCCACCATGAAATCCCCAAGAGCTGTTTTAGGCTTGTGAATTCCTGGTGTGTCGATAAAGACGATTTGTTCCTTATCCGTGGTGTAAATCCCCATGATTTATTGCGCGTTGTTTGCGCCTTGTCACTCATGATAGCAATCTTTTGCCCCATAACGTGATTTAAAAAGGTTGACTTCCCAACATTGGGACGTCCTAAAATGGCTACAAAGCCTGATTTAAATGTCATAATTTCCTCTTATTGTTTAAAATAGTAAATCCCAAATGCGTGGGAGAAATATAAGCGCACCTGTCAAAGCGGCAAAAAGTGAGACCACAAGCACGGCACCTGCTGCCATGTCCTTGGCTTTCTTTGCTAACATAGAAAAGTGATAGTGACTGGCTAGATCCACCACATTTTCAATGGCAGAGTTCATAATTTCAAATGCTACTACCAAGAAAATGCTCATCAGGAGAAAGAGCCATTCGATCCGTGACACCTGAAAAACAAAACCTGCAAGGATAACCACTAGAGCTGTCACTGCATGTTTTCGCATATTGCGTTCTTCCTTAATGGCAGTCAGAATTCCTGTAAGGGCAAATTCTAAACTGGATACCAGGTCACGATTTTTCCATTTTCGTTTATTGTCTTGTGAGTCCATAGGCTGTTAAAATTTCTTCTTGTAAACCGAACATCTCCGCTTCTTCTTCCGGAGTGTAGTGATCGTAGCCATTGATATGTAAAAAGCCGTGTACTGCCAAGAAGCCCATCTCACGCTCAAAGCTATGACCGTATTCCTCGGCCTGCTCATGCGCTTTATCGATAGAGATGAAAAGTTCCCCAATATAGGCATCAAACTCGGACATCATTTCTGCTAATTCAGGATTTTCAATCAAATCTTCTTCATCAAAGGCAATATCCAACTCTGGCTTATACTCAAGGCTGATGACATCTGTCGGACGATCTGTGTCACGGTACTCGAGGTTGAGTTCGTGGCTACGCTCGTTGGTCACAAAGGTTACAGCCATTTCCTTATTTTCTTTACCCGTCTTCTGAGCCGCAAACTCCAAGATTTCCTGAGTCTGCTTGATGATTTCTTGAGAAACCTGACCGGTTTCATCCACCATTTCGATATACATATTTTACCTGCCTTGCTAATATTACTTTTATTATATCATATTTGGGCGCCTATGAGAGCCACAAGCATTGCATTTAAACGAGGAGAAATCCTAATTTAAAACCAAAAAAGGCTGAGAAAATCTCAACCTCTTTATCTAGTGCTAATTGCCGGGATCGAACCGGCGACCTCATCCTTACCATGGATGCGCTCTGCCTACTGAGCTAAATCAGCATTACCTATCTACTATATCATGTAGATAGGCACTTGTCAATATTCTTTCTCATTTTTTTGCGAAATATTGATCTCTGGTCAAATAGTAATGCAACCGCGTCACTATGCGCCCTTCCTCATGCTTGTCCAGTGATGCGTAAGGCTCTTCGTGGGAAAAGATCATGCCTGACTTTGCATGACACGACCGGAAGCAGGATTATCGATATCATGTAAGGCCACCAATTTGTTCATGCCGATTTCCTCAAAAGCCAGCTCAAGCACCGCCCGATTGGCCTCCGTCGTGTAGCCCTGATTCCAGTATTTTTTATGGATCACATAGCCGATAGCTGCCGTTTTCAAATCCAAGCGGATCTTGTGCAGGTCAATCGTCCCGATAAAGTCGCCAGTCACCTTTAGCTCAATGCCCCAGCGCCCCAAAGGATTAGCTAGGTAAAACAAGGCAATATTATTACGGGTTTCTTCTAGATTTTTGTTAGCCTCAAAGGTATAGCGGACATTCTCCTCGTCCGAAGCATATTCAAACATGGCTGGTGCGTCCTCTAAAGTCACCGGGCGCAAGATCAATCGTTCCGTCTCAATTCTGGAATGCTGGCTTAGCTTAATATAAATATTTTCCATCTCTTTCTCCTGATTTTTCTTAACAGAATAGCATAATTCCCTGCCTAAAACAATCCTTTTTTTCTTGCTTTTTGCGACAGTTTCCTTTAAAATGAAAACATCACAATAATCGACCTAGGTTCCTTTGTAGCCCTGTATTCGGAGATCCTAGCGTTAGAAAAAGGAGTAAAGCTCTATGTTAATCGGAATTCCAAAAGAAATCAAAAATAATGAAAATCGCGTTGCCCTGACGCCAGCTGGTGTGCACAGTCTTGTAGGAAAAGGCCATCAGGTGCTGATCGAGACAAATGCTGGACTTGGATCTGGCTTTGCAGATGCAGACTATGAAAAGCAAGGTGCAAAAATCGTTGCCACTGCTGCTGAAGCTTGGGCAGCTGAGTTGGTTGTTAAGGTTAAAGAACCGCTGGAAGCTGAGTACCAATTCTTGCGCGACGACCTCCTACTCTTCACTTACCTGCACATGGCCGCTGCTCCCGAATTAGCCCAAGCTATGGTAACTGCTAAAACTACCGGGGTAGCCTACGAGACTGTACGTGACGGACAAGGCCAACTACCACTCTTAGTACCTATGAGTGAGGTTGCTGGTCGTATGGCGGTTCAAATCGGAGCTCATTTCCTAACCAAGCAAACAGGCGGCTCTGGCGTACTTCTTGGTGGTGTACCCGGCGTGCCAAAAGGTAAAGTCACCATCATCGGAGGCGGTGTTGTAGGAACTCATGCAGCTCGTATCGCTCTGGGACTAGGCGCTCAAGTTACTATTCTCGATATTAGCGCCAAACGTCTATCCGTATTGGAAGAAGTCTTTGGCAACCAAATCCAAACCCTCATGTCCAATCCATTTAACATTGAGGCCAGCGTCCGCGAAGCAGATGTCGTGATTGGAGCTGTGCTCATTCCTGGTGCTAAAGCACCAAAACTGGTAACTGACGATATGGTGAAGCAAATGCGCCCCGGCTCTGTTATTGTTGACGTGGCCGTTGACCAAGGTGGTGTTATCGAGACTGCTGACCGCGTGACCACCCATGATGAGCCAGTTTATGAGAAACACGGTGTCCTCCACTATGCGGTAGCCAATATCCCTGGTGCCGTAGCTCGCACTTCTACTATTGCTCTGACCAATGTCACCCTTCCTTATATCGAAGCGTTGGCTGGCAAAGGCTTCAGACAAGCTATTGCAGACGACGCTGGATTGCGTGAAGGTGTCACAACCTATCATGGCCACATCACTAGCCAACCTGTTGCAGAAGGCTTGAACCTCGATTACACTTCTATTGACGAACTTGTCTAATCTTTTTCTCTCTTATATACAAAACCCGAAGGAACTTCTGGTCCTTCGGGTTTCATTTGTCTTAAATTTGAATCTAGTATCACGCTACCATCCATCTAGGCAGGATCAACATTGCTCCACATCTTTAAATTATCAAGTATATTGCTCTTTAATAGACATTTTACAAGAAATATCTAATGCCAGTGATTCCTAGCCCTGACTAGGCTCTTCTTTCTGGTACAAATTCATCCCGACCTCCGTATCCTCGACCAGAATATCATCAGTCTGCCCCAACAGCAGCAAAGCGATGTAAAAGTCACCAACACAGCCCGCTGCATGAAGACTAGCTAGAGGCATGTAGAGAGTTGAACTGAGCAAGCCCAGCATGGCCAATAAGGTCAGAAGTAGGCTAATCAAAACAAAGGGAGCCAAACCAATGACCAAGAAGTCCTTACGATGGTAGAAGGTACCTGGACTAGTCGCATAGGCCATCCCATTTTTAAAACCAAACTTGACCTTGGCTTTCCCTTTACCAAAAAACTTGAAGAAGAAACCGTGGATGTACTCATGGATGATGACAAGAATAAAAGTAAAAACTAACAAATAGGCAAGATCTAGACCCGAAAAATCATAATGATCGGCTCGGAAGATTAGCTGAGTCAATTTCGCAAAAAGCATTGAGAAAGGAAAAATCAGTAAGAGCCCCGCTACATTTAGACCGATTACATATTTCTTTTCTTCCATAAAATTAATTTTTTTAATGAGTTTCATAAAATCTCCTCCATCATTTTCGACCTTTACTCAAGACATAGGTGCTTGCACTGATAAAAATAAGAAGCCAAATCACCAAATTAGAAAAATCTTCAATTTTAAATGAATAGTCTCCTGTTTCAAAGAAGTTGATAAATGGATTCATAAAAGTAAACCGCAGAATATGCTGTATTGTTTTATCAAAACTAGCAAATAAGGGTACGAAACTAATCAGCAACAGCGGAAATAAACTATAAACCTGAGCTTGTGATTGTGTCTTGGAAATACCACCAATAAAAAGATTGATTAAAAGGATAATAACAATAATTAAGAGATTGATCAAAAGATAGATAGGCCATTTGCCAGAGAGATCTACATGCAAATAATATGGGAAAAAAATTAAGGCAAAGACTGTAAATAGGAAGGGATAAACCAACATGGATAAGAGGTATTCAGTAGAACGAACCCCGCTCAACATCAAGTTTTTAGATTGCGCTTCTCCTTGTCCTCTGCCATCATAATAGACACCATGTAGCCGCCACTCATAGAAAAGGTCATAGGCAGGATCATCTTCAATAGTCCTTGGCCTGCATTGCCATTCTTATTTAAAATCATATTGTACAAAAAGAGGAGGCCAAAGGGCAGCAGGACGGACATAAGCAAAGAAGAATTTGTCAATAAAATCTGAGTACGCAGCCATGTGAGAGCTTTAATTTTTTTATACATCTAATTTTTCTCCTGTTAATTGAATAAAGATTTCTTCTAATGTAGGTTCGCAAGAATGTACTGTAATAGCCAATTTTAGGTCTTTTGTAGCCAATTCTGAGAACGAAATTTGCTCGGTTTCTCCATTTTCATAGCTAATTTTAACTTTCTTGGCTGTGTTATATTTTTGAATAATAGCTTTCGGCTCGCCATATTCTACTAATACTCCCTTATTTAGCAGGGCCAGTCGATCACAAAGGGCGCTAGCTTCATGCATATCATGCGTCGTCAGAAAAATGGTTGTTCCCTTTTTCTTCAGCTCAAGCAAAAGCTCATGAATCACCTTGGAAGTACGGGGATCAAGTCCACTCGTTGGTTCATCCAAGAATAAGACCTCAGGATTATTTAAAAGAGCCCGAGCTAGAAACATCCGCTGCTTCATACCTGTCGAAAGCTTCTCTGCTACAATATTTTTGCTTTCTAACAAACCAACCTGCTCTAAAACTTCATCTATCCGCTCATTTTTTAAATCGTATAATTTCGCATATATCTGCAGGTTTTTATAGAGAGTCATCTTTTCATAAAAGCCACTTGTATCAGATACTAGGCCAATTTTCACCAAATCCTGAGCATTAATAGCATCTGAAGCTTTACCAAGGATTTTACTTTGACCATTGTCGGCGTCAAGCTGGCCTGTCAGGATATTAATTAAGGTTGTTTTTCCCGATCCAGATGGTCCTAAAAATCCGAAAATTTCTCCTTGATCGATATGAAAATTAATCCGTTCTAAAGCTTTTTTATCTCCAAAACTTTTAGAAATATTCTCTACTTGAATCACTTGTGACATAAGGCCTCTTCTCACTTTCTTACTTATAGTAACGTTTAACGATTTTGTACTGGCTGACAGTAACATAAAGATAGATGACCGATACCGCAATCCAAGCCAAAATCGTATCCAACTGGAATAGGAAATTTAGCAGTATCAGTCCAATATAGATACTAGGAAAGATAAAGCTCACTAGTTTCAAACGAACTCCTTTTGGGCCGACAAACAGCTTATTTGAAATATCTTTTAACTGCTTGATAGGAGTCCACATTGATATAGACAAAAATAATGGTTAAGACAATCATGCCAGATACAACCTGCATCGGTGTCCCAGCTCCGACAAGAAAGAGAAGGATATAGAGACCTGGAATGAGTCGCTGATTGAGATTAAAGAGAGTTAAAAAGCTTTGCTCATAATGAGCCTGCAACTCCCCTTCATCATAAGACAGAGCATAGTCCTTCATCTCCTCAATGGTTGGCATAGCAGATAATTTATATTGACGAACCTTCTGAGTGGTTTCAATACAAGAATTTGACCTAAAATCAAAGCAAGAAACAGTGCAATATCATAAAATGGAATGTGAATCGTCATTTCTGACCTTAGTAGCGGACCTAGGTAGCTCACTCCTACAAAGAGGGTGAATAGAGTCAGAGCAGACGAGATATTATATAAAATCGTCGCATATTCTAGGGTTTTGAAAGTTTGACGATAGAGCTCATAGCTTCTGTCATCATCTTCTTCTCTCTGGTAAGCTCCGTGTACTTTATGCGTCTGATAGAGCAAGAAAAAGGTTACGGGATAGAGAATGAATAAACTCGCTCGACCAATGTTCTTCAGCAGTTCAACATTTAAGACGGTCGGCCAAGAGAAATGCTCAAAATGAGTCATTATAAAACCGACTACTCCTCCTCCTAATATAGCAGCAAGAATGAAGATGCCGATATTTCTCAATATTCTTTTCTTTGTTGACATTGTTTTCTCCTATTCTTAAATAAGCGCAGTCAGCCAAGCCATGACTTGGCTAATAAAGTCAGAGGCAATCTCCAGTATTTCACGGCCAAATAAAGGTAAAATAATCAGCACTGTCATCAGAAAAATAAAGTGGTTTCTGACTTTTTGGCTCATTTTATTCCACAAATAATCCCTTTGTAACCATCCTGCCAGATAGGCATAGCCCAAGGCTACAAAAATCCCTAACTCAGTTGATGTTAGCACTACAACTGCGAAAATCAGACGAATATAAGCTACTTTTATCCCAAAATAATCCGCCAAACCTGCGCAAACACCAGCAATTTTTGCTTGTTCTTCGTTAACTTTAAAGTTTTTCATAAATTCTTGCATTTTTTTCTCCTTGTTTTACTTTCCGTCACTTGCGGAAAAGCACTAATATACTTACACAGCTTATCAGGATTAGCTAAACTACTGTGATACAGAACTTGCTTACTAGTCTTCAAGACAAGATGGCTAGCATAAACTATCTACAGTAACTGATTACTCCTAACGACCTACTCTTCCTCCACTAGGCGAAAGACATTTTCGACACTTTCGTTGAAAATCTGAGCAATTTTGAGAGCAATGACCACGGAGGGCGTATATTCGTCCCGCTCCAGCAAGCTAATCGTTTGCCGCGACACGCCGGCTTTCTTAGCCAAGTCGGTTTGATTCAGCCCGTCTCTAGCCCTTAGCTCTTTAAGTCGATTTTTCAGCTTCATGACAACACCTCTCAGTCTTCTTTCAGTTCAACAGACTTGATATCGTCAATGCGCATGAGCTTGATTCTTGTTTGACCTTTTTTATTGGTCTTACTCAACTTAACCCAATCGTCATCAGCATCAACTACCTCCCAGCAATCTGTCCCGAAAACTTCACCAATGATGATCGGTTTTTTCCCAATCATTTCTTTAAAAAAACGTGACATTTCTCCACTCCTTTCTTTATTTCTCTCTAAACGTTTCAACTTCCTTTTCACCTTGTTCAATTCACTGGATGACGTCAGCCACAAGCCAGAAAATATCGGAAGTAGACACCAAAACAGTATCTCCATCAGTTCCTCCTTTTATCTTTTCTTCTTAACTTAAATACATTGTAACAGATTCTTTTCTTTTTGACAAGTATATTTGTCAAAAAAATAAAGATTTTTGTCATAAAGACTTGGATCCTTTACAAAGTAAGAAGTAAAAAAGACCAGGACTGAATCCTGATCTTAAAAAGCATACTACAATTTACCAGCTACTGCATCCAAGAGTTCTTGGATCTTGGCTTGGTTGCTTCCTCCTGCCATGGCCATGTCTGGTTTACCACCACCACGTCCATCGACGATTGGAGCCAATTCTTTGACAAGGTTTCCTGCATGAAGGTCTTTCGTCTTGCTAGCTACGAGGACATTGACTTTGTCACCGATAGCGGCAACTAGGACAGCACATCAGAGTAGTCTTTTTGTTTCCAGTTATCCGCAAAGGTACGAAGGGCACCTGCATCTGATACAGAAACTTGACTAGCGATGTAACGGTGGCCGTTGACTTCCTTCACATCCTTGAAGACATCGCCTGCAGCTGCAGCTGCAGCTTTTTCTTTCAACTCTGCATTTTCTTTTTGCAATTGACGGAGTTGCTCTTGAAGTCCTTCAACCTTGTGAGGTACTTCCTTGAGTTGAGGTACTTTCAAAGTCGCTGCCACTGCTTTCAGAGCGTCTTCTTGGTCACGGTAGGCTTCAAAGGCTTCCTTACCAGTCACTGCCAAGATACGACGAGTTCCTGAACCGATCCCTTCTTCCTTGACAATTTTGAAGAGGCCAATCTCAGAAGTATTGCCAACGTGGGTACCACCACAAAGCTCAACTGAGTAATCGCCGATAGTCACAACACGAACTTCCTTACCGTATTTTTCACCAAAGAGGGCCATAGCTCCCATTTCTTTTGCTGTGTCAATATCTGTCTCAACAGTTTCTACTGCAATTGCTTCCCAGATTTTCTCATTGACTTGTTGTTCAATGGCGCGCAATTCTTCAGGAGTTACTGCTTGGAAATGTGTGAAGTCAAAGCGAAGGAATTCGACTTCGTTCAGAGATCCTGCTTGTGTCGCATGGTGACCAAGGATATTGTGAAGAGCCGCATGGAGCAAGTGAGTTGCTGTGTGGTTTTTCATGACACGAAGACGACGGTTGGTGTCGATGCTAAGTGTGTATTCTTGGTTCAAGGCAAGCGGAGCATGGACGTCAACTGTATGTAGCGGTTGGCCATTTGGTGCTTTTTGAACATCTGTTACAGTCGCCACGATGTTTCCAGCAGCATCCAAGATTTGACCATGGTCAGCAACCTGTCCACCCATTTCAGCGTAGAATGGAGTCTCCGCAAAGATAAGAGAGGCAGTACCTTCAGAGACAGCTTCTACTTCTGTATTGTCCGCTACTATAGCCACCAATTTAGAAGACAATTGTGATGCCTCATAGTTAAAGATGCTCTCAACAGTGATGTTTTGAAGGGTTTCATTTTGCATTCCCATTGAGCCACCTTTGACAGCTGACGCACGCGCACGTTCTTGCTGCTCTTTCATGGCTGCTTCGAAGCCTTCACGGTCTACCGTCATGCCAGCTTCTTCTGCGATTTCTTCTGTCAACTCTACTGGGAATCCATAAGTGTCATAAAGTTTAAAGACATCTTGCCCTGCGATAACTGATTGACCTTTCTTTCAAGTCTGCTACGATGCCTTGGGCAAAGTGTTGACCTGAATGAAGGGTACGAGCGAATGATTCTTCCTCGCTCTTAACGATTTTCTCGATAAAGTCACGTTTTTCAAGAACTTCTGGGTAGTAGCTTTCCATGATTTTTCCAACAGTTGGAACGAGCTTGTAAAGGAAAGGTTCGTTGATGCCCAATTTTTGACCATGCATGGAAGCACGACGGAGAAGACGACGAAGGACATAGCCACGTCCTTCATTTCCAGGAAGAGCCCCATCACCAATGGCAAAGGAAAGCGAACGGATGTGGTCCGCAATAACCTTGAAGCTCATGTTATCGCCATCTTGGTCGTAGACCTTACCAGACAATTTCTCTACTTCACGAATAATTGGCATGAAGAGGTCTGTTTCAAAGTTTGTTTTAGCCCCTTGAATAACCGCCACCAAACGCTCCAAACCAGCTCCCGTATCGATGTTCTTGTGTGGCAATTCCTTGTATTCACTACGAGGAACAGCAGGGTCTGCGTTAAATTGTGACAAAACGATGTTCCAGATTTCAATGTAACGGTCGTTTTCGATATCTTCAGCAAGGAGACGAAGACCGATATTTTCTGGGTCAAATGCTTCTCCACGGTCAAAGAAGATCTCAGTATCAGGGCCAGAAGGTCCGGCACCGATTTCCCAGAAGTTATCTTCGATTGGGATCAAGTGACTTGGATCCACGCCCACTTCAATCCAGCGGTTGTATGAATCTTTATCATCTGGATAGTAGGTCATGTAGAGTTTTTCAGCTGGGAAATCAAACCATTCTGGGCTTGTCAAGAGTTCATAAGCCCAGGTGATAGCTTCATCACGGAAGTAATCTCCGATAGAGAAGTTGCCCAGCATTTCAAACATGGTATGGTGGCGCGCAGTCTTCCCTACGTTTTCGATATCGTTGGTACGGATGGCTTTTTGCGCATTGGTAATCCGTGGATTTTCAGGGATAATAGTCCCGTCAAAGTATTTTTTAAGAGTCGCTACCCCTGAGTTGATCCAGAGCAGGGTTGGGTCGTTTACAGGAACCAAGCTAACTGATGGTTCTACAGAGTGGCCTTTGCTTGCCCAGAAATCTAGCCACATTTGGCGAATTTGAGCACTTGACATTTGTTTCATTTTATTTTTCTCCTTAAATTTTCTAAATATTTATATTATGATGAAGAGCTTTCCAGCATCTCCACATAGTCAATAGCGACGCAGAGGGAAATGACCAAATCTGCATAAGCCTCATCATAGACACTCACCTGATAAGTAGAGGTTAGATGGAAAAGCTCTTTGGTAATCTCTGCTACGACTTGATCACGGTCATCTAGTAATCGGAAGTTGAGATCCCAGATATTGCCTTCAACCCTGAGGCCTAAATTGTCAAACTGATACTTATCACGCAAGATAGTGAACTTCTGACGAATACAAAAGCTATGTCCGTTGCTGAGTTTGATTTCAAACCGAGGCAAAAATGTTAGAAAGATTTTGCTGATCTGACTAACTGTCTGTCCTTGGGCATCATAGATGGTGAAGCTCTTCGGAATCTGGAAAAATGAACCTTCCACTTGGTAATCTACGTTACCTCGATCATCCTTGATATCAAAGCGTTCGCCACCTAAGCGAAATTTCTGTTTGACAAGATAGGTTTTCATCGCTTTACCTCCAGAGTCAAGATAAAAGACAAGCTCTTTGTCTGAAGGGCGAAAAACCGCGGTACCACCTTCATTCAATGAACTTGTCATTCTCATTAACTATTTAGTTTGAAACATGAGTAGCATGAATTTTCCTCTCACATGGCTCGCAGCACCGCCAATTCTCTGAGCTGAGATCTAGAAAATCAATTCTCAATAATTTTATTATACTGACTTCTTGGCTTTTCGTCAAGCTTATTCTGCTGCAGGAGCTGGGTTTTCTTCAGTATGTGCAGCTTCTGACTTGCTTTCTTCTGAGCTTGAAGCCCCAGATTTTGCTTCTTCCGAGCTAGAAGATTGTGATTTCTTTTCTTCTGAACTAGAAGACTGAGACTTGCTTTCTTCTTTAGACGATGAGCTAGAAGTATCTCCTTCTACATATTGGGCAAAGACATTTTGGAAAGCTGGATCCTTCACTTTCAGATTCGCTTCCTTCAATTCTTTAGAAATAACAGAACGAATAAAGCTTGCATCGTTTTGTTTTTGAGTCAGGATTCCCTCTTTTAGTTGCTTCTTGTAATCTGTCCATTTTGCAGATTTTTGAGTTTTCTTCACCAATTTAACAATGTAGTAACTTGCTGAATAGTTCTGGTTACCTCGTACAGTGATTACATCAGAAACGCCATTTTCTTCTAAGGCAAAAGTAGCTTTTTTAACAGCATCCGCAACTGTTGTTGAGGTTGAATCAAATTTCACCTCGCCGCCCTTATCTTTGGTGTCCTTGTCGGTTGAGTTTTCCTTGGCCAACTGACCAAAGTCTGCTCCCTCAGCCTTGGCTTTTTCAAGCACTTCCTTAGCCTTTTCTTCACTATCTACCTTGATAATTTGAGCCGTTACTTCTGGGGTATACGTTTCAAAGAAAGCCTTGTAGTTGTCATCTGTCAACTCTTTTTCAGCTGCTTTCTTAACAGCGTATTCAACTAATTTATTTGCGCGGATCTGGTCTCTGTATGCATCTTCTGTCATTCCGCTTTGAGCAAGAACATTTTGGAAGGCAGAACCATAAGCGGATTTCATTTTTTCAAAGGCTTCTTCAACCTCTTTATCCGTCACTTTTTTGCCATACTTTTCTTCAAAAACCTGCTTAATGGCCATTTGAAGCAAGACTTGTTGAGAGGATCCATTATTTTTTACTTGATCGTAAAATTCACTTACTGTGATTGTCTCACCTTTCATTGTCACAATATCTTTATCTTTTGCTGTTTGTGAACATGCTGCTAAAGCCACTACAGAAAAGAGAGTTACTGCTCCTGTAAGGATTTTTTTCTTCATTGTTTTATCTACTCCTTCAATAAATTCACTTTGTCTATTGTACCACAAATCCAACTTGATATCTTAATTTTTCCTAAAAATTTTTGGAATTTGAGAAAAAAGTGAAGGGATTATTTTTTTCTAATCATAAGCAGCCCATCTCCTAAAGGAAGCAAGCTCGCAGTCAAATCTGGACTGTCCAAAGTTGCGTCAAACAGGCTATGCAAGCCACGGTAAATAGCTCGTTGGCCACGCTTAATGTCCTCAAAAGGCTTGGCAACATCTCCGCCTTGGAAGACATCATCAATGAGGACCAGACCACCAGGATTGAGGCGCTTGAGGACTTGGGGCAGAAAGACCACATACTTAGACTTGGCAGAGTCCATAAAGACAAGGTCGTAGGAATCCTCCAGTGTCTCAAGTAGATCCATTGCATCGCCTTCCAGCAGGGTGATCTGCTGATGGCTGTCATATTTAGCAAAATTAGCCTTGGCCAGCTCAATCATCTCTGGATTGCGGTCAATAGTCGTAATCTGAGCCTGAGGCGCATGTTCCGCCATCAAAAGGGCCGAAAAACCAATAGCCGTTCCGATTTCTAAAATCTTCTCTGGTTGCAGACTTTCAAGTAGCAGTCGGAAATAAGCCACTGTCTCATGGGGAATCACGGGTACATTTTCAGCTCTGGCAAAATCCTCCAGCTCCTTGAGTCCACCAGAAACTGGCTGGAGTCGTTGTCTCATAAAGTCTACGACTTCCTCTTTGACTACTGGCCGGCGCATATTAGGATTAGAGTTTTGATTATAAGTCTCGACCATCTTATGCCAGTCCCAACTTTTCTACTAAAGCTTCGAATTCATCCAAGCGACGCTCAAAGACAGCAAAAGCAGCATTTAGGTAGTCTTCTTTTTCCATATCCACACCTGCTTTTTTGATGACATTGAGCGGATAGTCAGAGTTCCCAGCTTTGAGATAGTCCAGATACTTGTCCTTGTCTTCCTGACTACCATGGACAATCTTTTCAGCCAAGGCAGAAGCGGCTGCAAATCCTGTAGAGTATTGGAAAACATAGTAATCATAGTAGAAATGCGGAATCCGTGCCCACTCATACTGAATCTGTGGATTATCTTCTTTTTTCAGTCCATAGTATTTCTCGTTCAAGTCAGCGTAGAGCTCATTGAGAAACTCGCTGGTCAAAACTTGACCTTCTTGGTCAGCCTTGTGGATAGCGTGCTCAAACTCAGCAAACTGGGTTTGACGGAAGACCGTACCTCTAAAGCCATCCAAAAAGTGATTGAGGATAGCAAAGCGGGTAGCATCGTCCTCTACTTCTTCCAAGAGCTTCTCTGTCAGGATGTTTTCATTGGTTGTCGAAGCAATCTCAGCTAGGAAGATAGAGTAGTCTCCATAGACATAAGGCTGGGTCTCACGAGTATAGCTGGAATGCATACTGTGGCCTGTCTCGTGTACCAAGGTAAAGAGATTGTCCAGTGTATCCTGCCAGTTGAGCAACATAAAGGCGTTTGTGTCGTAAGAACCGCCTGAGTATGCTCCTGAACGCTTGCCTTGATTTTCATGAACATCAATCCAGCGCTCTGAGAAGGCTATCTTCACTCGGCTCAAATAATCCTCACCCAGAATAGCCAAAACTTCCTCAGACTTAGCCAAGGCTTCCTCATAAGTGAACTTGTAGTCTGTCTCTGACAAAGGTGTGTACATATCATACATCTTCAAATCAGAAATGCCTAAAATCTTTGCTCGTAAAGCAATATAACGCTGCAAAAGAGGCAAATGCTTATTGACAGCTGAAACTAAGCTGTCATAAACACTTTCTGGAATAAAGTCAGATAACAAGGCCGCTTCACGGGCAGATGAAAACTTGCGGACTTTCGCATTGTAATTGTGAACCTTGACATTGGTCTGCAGAGTTTTGGCATAGGTATGCTGATACTGCTCGTAGACGCTGTAGAGAGCCTCGTAAGCTTCCTTACGGACTTCTCGGTTCTTAGACTCGACCAAAGTGATATAGTTACCGTGGCTGAGTTGAACTTCATTTCCATCTTCGTCATGCACCATAGGAAAGACGATATCTGCATTATCCAAGATAGCAAAGGTTTCGCCTGCTGCGCCGAAGATTTCACCAGCACCAGCCAGTAGTTCCTCTTCACGCTGTGTCAAGATGTGAGCTTTCTTTTTCAAAAGCTTGTCAAAATAATGCTGATACAGCTGTAAACCTGGTTGCTCAGCCAAGAAGGCTTGGTACTGCTCTTCTGTAATCGCCATAAATTCTGGCTCATAGAAAGCAAAGCTTTGACCAAATTCGCTGTAAAGAGTCATACCCTTAGCCTGATATTCTTGATACTTGGCCACACGAGTATCCTGGTCATTCTTCATGTGAGCATAAGAATAAAGCTTTTCAATACGGCGCATCAAGTCCAACTGGATTTCTGTCGTTGTCAAAAGACTGTCCGCTGAATCCAGCAAATGCCCAGCCAGACTAGCTGCTTTCTTCACTTCTTCTGAAACCTGCGCTAACTCCGCTTCAAAGGCTTCATCTGTTGGGAAAATGGTTGTCAAATCCCAAGTATATTTTTCTTCAATTTCATTTCTTTGTTTTGCCATAGAAATTTCCTCCATCTTTTCTATTTTATCATAAAAGTGGGGGAAATCCTCGCATAAAATACCGGTGGATAGATAATTTGAAGCTGCTTATTTTTTTCAGCCTGATAATAGCTATGAAAGTGCTGATAATAAGGAGTCAAGTCTCTTGTTATTTGGCAAAAGGAGCTAGCTTGGACAGGCCGAACCTGCGGATAAAAATCCTCAGCTGACTTGGTCAGAAGATTGTCTCCCTTTTGATAGAGCTGGGCTTGAAGCTTCATCCAACGAGGCTGCTGGTAATAAAGCTGCTGACGAACATAACGACAAATCTCTGGATCCTGCCGAGCCAGATAACTTTCTAGCCCCTGCTTTTTAAAGGGCCTGCGGAGGACAGATAAAAGACAGCCTTGGCCAAAAGGAAAGGATTTGATCTTGTACTGAGCTCGCCCATGCAAGTCCTCGTGAATGAGATATTTAAGTCGAAGTTCCTGCTGTTTCTCATCCAATTCCCAAAGATGAAAGCCCATATTTTGACTGAAATAAAGAAAGTCCTTTTGCAGTTTCGTCAGCGACTGTTTTAACCATAATTTCTTGCCTAAGAGCCAGAGAACTTGATAGCCATGCTGGCGATAGGACAGCGTCCTTTCCTCAAGTCTTTCCTGACTGAGTGGACTACACTGGACCTCCAGCGCTATGCGACCATCTATCAAAAGGTCAGCAATCTGCCTTATCTCAGGTAAAAAAGCCTCCACCTGAATCTCTTGACTTTGCTTCCCCCAGCTATAAAGGCAAGCTTTCAAGTTCAAATGCTCCGCACTTTCATTTTCTGCATAAAATGAACAATTTTCAAGGGAAAAATGAGCAAAATGTGGTCGCATGACCCTTCCTTTTTTGAAGCGGACCGCCCCCGAACAGGTCGGACAAAAGAGTTGTTCGCCTCGAGACGGCTGCTTTTCCATCGCATTCAGCAAAATCCCCTCTTCATTTTTCGCAAGCAACATGAGCATTTCCCTTTCAAAACAATATCTTTTATATCTTTATTCGTAATTAAAACACCAAAGAGAGGGCTTGTGAAATGGAACGAAGTATTATTTATTCTCTCACTTATGTAATATACCCAAACAAAAACGAGCTGTAAAAATTCCAGACTCGTTTTTTCTTATCCAAATAAATTCTGATTCTTTTTTTCAGGAACTTTCAAGAAGAGAGCAAGCAAGAGCACTAGACCTATAATGGCTGCCAACATGAAATTCATACTACCATAGCCAAAACGATCTAAGATAGACCCTGACATATTCTGGATGAAAATTGTTCCTAGATTTCTCCCTGTCTGTAGTAACGCAAAAGCGGTCACCAAATATTTTTCATCTACCAAATTTGCCACAATGCGCAAACTAAGCATAGTCAGTACCATGCCAGAAGCATGTTTAGAAAGCAGAGTGACTACGATTTTCGAGCTTAAGCCAAAGTTCAAAGCATAAACTGCGTACTGAAGGAGCATCATACCTAAACAAATATAGAGCAACTTTTTGACAGATATCTTATCCATGAAAAGATAGGAATAAAAGATCAAGGGTGCCTCACAGAGTACAGAAACTGCGACAACAGTCGTTGCCCAATCAACACTTAAGCCACTGGATTCTAGCATGGAAGGAATATAGGTATGTCCTGTATTGCCCACACCAGAGTAAAGGGCAACAAGGAAAAGATAAAAAAGATAGGTTCTGTTTTTAAGAATGGCTGAAAAGAGCGAATGGCCTTTTTTTTCAGTCTTTTTAGTCAACCTATCCCGCTTAGGATTCATACCAAGAACCCCTATAATACTCAGCAACATAGTCCCAATAAAGACCAGATAAATAGCTTGGGGAGAAATATTTTTATAAATCAAACCTGCCAGCTGTGAACCGACGGCATAACCTATTGTTCCCCAAATTCGAATTTTCCCATATTTATAAGGACTTTGGGTTGCTAGTACATCCATCACGGTACCCACCCCATTGATAAGCATCAAGACAAAACTATACCAGATGGCTAAAAGCCATAGATTATCAGCCTCCATGAAAAAGATGTCTCCTAGGATAATCAGGAAAAAACTGATAAGCGAAACTCTCTTGATGCCAAGCGTATCAGTTAACAGCCCCATGATCGGCTGAGCCAGCATGGAAGAAAAGAAAGAAGCTGATACGACGATAGATACTTGGCCAGCTGTGTAGCCCTTATCCAGCATATAAACGGATATCAAGGTCGAAAACAATGAAAGTGAAAGAAAATAAAAATTATACATCAAAAAATAAGCAAAATAGCTATTAGAAAACTTTTTCCCCATCATCAAAACCTCTTCAAAAATAGAATAGAGAGTGGGACAGAAATCGGTAATTCGTTAGAATTCGATTTCATCGTCCCACCTCCGCACAGTTGAGTAGGGCTGTAAAAGCTGATGAAATCAGCCTAGTAGAGCCCACTCAACCACTGCGTCTTGCTCGACAATCCAAAGACAATTGAGAGGCTAGGACTTTTGTCCCAGCCTCTATTTCAGCTTGCAAATAAGCACAAGCCTTTATTTAAATCTTTGCTTTCTAGCAGCTGCTTTAGCTTTTCGTGATTTCCGATTCTCAATATAGAAAATCATGACAATAATGACAATTGGCAAGGCAAGTAACCAGCGATTGCTCAGCAGGTCACTATACCAGACTTTATTATTGTCTTTTTCAGTAACTTCTTCCTTGTCCTTGGCAGACTGGGCAACAGAAGCATCTACTTCCTCCACTTTCATCTCATCTGAGATTTTTGAAGAAAGAGTGTACATGTCATTTCCAGCCTTCAAGACACCATTTTCGACTACAGGTTTTGCCTTCGCACCTTTTTTGACTGTCGCATAAAAATCCTCTGGCAAATCGTAAGTTTTTCCACCAATCTCTTGCTTCCCTTTAGTGAATAATTTTTTGTACTCATAGTCAGCATAAGATTTTTCGATCAAGGCATTTCCAAATGGATGGCGGTAATATTCACCGTCTTGGTCAGACCAGTCGCCAACGCCCATGATAACGCCAATCACGCGCTGATTTCCGCGCTTGACAGTTGCAATGTAGTTGAAGGCACCGTTCGGACTTGATCCTGTCTTCAGACCATCTACTCCCTCTAGAGCATAGCGAGCACCTGGCAGAGAGTAATTATAAGTCTCAAATGTTTCTTCATAAGGCGTACCAGCCTTGACGGTCACTTTGGCCTGATTGGTATAGTTTAAAATATCTGGATATTTTTTTACAAAATTATAAACTAAAATCCCTAAATCACGCGCAGTCGTTTGGTTGCTAGCGTAGTTATTATATCTCTGAGGTGTGTAGTATCCTTTGAAAGAAACTGCTGCTGCACCACTAGCATTAAACCATTTGGTGTTGGTCATGCCTAGTTCCTGCGCTTTGGCATTCATCTTATCCAAGAAAGCATCGGGATCATTATCCGATAGATAATTTGCCAGCATCACTGTTGTTGCGTTAGAAGATGGGACGACTGTCATGGTAATCAGCTCAGAAACAGTGTAATTAACCCCAGCCACGATTTTATTATTGGAAATTTCATAAATTCCCGCAATAGCTTGATCTTGCGGCGTCGCCTTAATCACCGTGTCTAAACTGAGTTTTCCTTCCTTGATGGCTTCAAAAACCAGGTACAAGGTCATGAGCTTACTCATGCTGGCTGGGTCGCGAATTTCATCAATATTATCCTGCCACAAAATATCTCCCGTATTTCCATCAATCATCAAAGATGATTTAGGTCGATTGATAGCTTGCACATGATCATTAGGATACATTTTTTGTGCCATATCCACCAATTCATCAGCTGCAGCAGAAAGCGGTGATAGAAAGGCAGACAAAATCAATCCAAACACCAAAAACTTCTTCTTCACATTTATCCTCCAAAAAAATTCATTCCTAACTAGTATATCATATTTTTAATCAAGTTTTTGATAAATATAAAAAATCCTATCTAAAAATTAGATAGGAAATAGATTGTTAGGCTTCTAATAAACTCAGAGCTTCTTTGTCTGCAATAATCACGACATCTTCATGGTCTTGAAGGGCGCTAGCTGGCACCGTTTCTGTTACCTCTCCTCGGACTGTTCCTGCAATGGCTTGAGCTTTAGAAGCGCCATAGGCAAAAAGGATGATTGATTTTGCATCTAAGATATTCCGAATTCCCATTGAGATGGCTTGAGTCGGTACGTCCTCTAGCTTCTCAAAGAAGCGAGCGTTTGCTTGGATAGTTGACTTCTCCAAATCGACGATATGAACAGTGCTATCAAAACTAGTTCCAGGCTCATTAAAGCCAATATGACCATTAGTACCAATTCCCAAAATTTGCAAATCTACTGGATGATCTGCCAAGACTTGATTGTAGCGTTTCGCTTCTGCTTCCACATCTTCTGCTGCTCCGTTTGGCAAAAAGCTCTCTTTGAAAGGCTTTTTATTAAATAGCTGCTCATTCATAAAGTAACGGTAAGACTGGGGATTTTCTTCTGAAAGTCCCACATACTCATCCAAGTTTACACTGGTCAGCTCTGACAAATCTAGGTCACTGGCAATGATTTGCTTGTAAACTCAATTGGGCTACTTCCTGTTGCCAACCCCAATGTTTTGGCCCCCTGAGCTAGCTTTTCTTTCAAGATTTCTAAAGCTACCTTTGCGCCTTCTACCTGATTCTCAACACGAATAACTTTCATTCTGTTCTCCTATTTTTCTTGATGTATTCCTTATTTTATTATATGGTATAGACCAATTTTTGTCAAGTAGATTCTACTTAATTTTTTCAAATTTTACTGAGAGACTTAGCGTCAAATCATGGTATAATAAAAGCATGCTATTACCAATGATTATAATCTTTTTACTGGGAATTGCTCTTTTTACCGCTGGGCTTTTCTTGGAAAAACATCTCGGTTGGCAACTAATTTTTTTATGCCTGGGAATTTTCTTTATCAGTATTCCCTTTTTACTTGCCGCCTACTATATTTGGATCATGAGAACTATTTAAGGAGATAGAATGAATACTGCTGATTTTGATTTTCACTTGCCGGAAGAACTGATTGCTCAAACTCCTCTGGAGAAGCGAGACTCTTCTCGCCTACTCATTGTAGATCGGGAAACTGGCCAGTTTAGTGACCAACATTTTGACAATATTATTGACCAACTTGAGCCAGGTGATGCTTTGGTTATGAATAATACCCGCGTCCTGCCAGCTCGCCTTTATGGAACCAAGCCTGAAACCGGCGGCCATGTCGAGCTCCTGCTCTTGAAAAATACCCAAGGAGACTTCTGGGAAGTCCTAGCCAAGCCTGCCAAACGTCTAAGAGTCGGAACACGTGTTTATTTCGGTGATGGCCGCTTGACCGCCACTGTTACAGAAGAGCTAGAACACGGCGGACGGATCGTTCGCTTTGATTATCAGGGCATTTTCTTAGAAGTCCTAGAAAGTTTGGGTGAAATGCCCCTGCCGCCCTATATCCACGAGAAGCTAGAAGACCGTGAACGCTACCAGACAGTCTATGCCAAAGAAAATGGCTCCGCTGCCGCTCCAACCGCTGGCCTCCATTTCACAGAGGAATTGCTGGATAAAATTGCGGCAAAAGGCGTTAAGCTCGTCTACCTGACCCTGCATGTGGGGCTTGGAACCTTCCGACCTGTATCAGTTGACAACTTGGAAGAGCATGAGATGCATTCCGAATTTTATAGCTTGTCTGAAGAAGCAGCTGAGACCCTGCGCCAAGTCAAGGCAAGCGGCCACCGCATCGTTGCTGTCGGTACCACTTCTATCCGAACACTGGAAACAATCGGCAGCAAATTCGATGGTCAAATCCAAGCAGACTCTGGCTGGACCAACATCTTTATTAAACCAGGCTATCAATGGAAGATTGTTGATGCTTTTTCAACCAACTTTCACTTGCCAAAATCAACCCTTGTCATGCTGGTATCAGCTTTTGCTGGACGCCAACTGACACTGCAAGCCTATGAGCATGCTATCGCTGAGCGCTACCGCTTCTTCAGCTTTGGCGACGCTATGTTTATCAAATAATACAGGTGAATCTATGAATAAAATCGAAAGTAGGCATCGCCTCATTCGCTCCCTCATCATGGAAAAAAGAGTCCATACCCAGCAGGAACTCCAAGAACTACTGGAAGCAAACGGCGTCATTGTCACCCAGTCTACTCTCTCTCGTGACATGAAAACTCTCAATCTAGTCAAGGTGACCGAAAACGACAGATCTTACTATGTCATTAACAGTATCGCCCCTTCTCGTTGGGAGAAAAGGCTGCGCTTCTATATGGAAGATGCCCTCGTCATGCTCCGCCCCGTTCAGCATCAAGTCGTCATGAAAACCTTGCCCGGACTAGCCCAATCTTTTGGTGCCATTTTAGACGCTCTGGAATTGCCCCAGATTGTTGCTACAGTCTGCGGAGACGATGTCTGTCTGATCATCTGCGAAGATAATCAAGCTGCTATCGAATGCTTTGATAAACTCAAAGAATTTGCACCCCCATTTTTCTTTAGTAAATGACAAAAAAGAGTTGGAAAATCCAACTCTTTTGTTATTTTTAGCAAGATTTTTTGCAAAGAAAATTAGTAGAACTAACATCTATCCTAGCAATTTTACTCTCCTGCCAAGCGGAAAATAGTCTCAGCATAGATATCCATCGCACGATAGAGATCTTCCAAAGACGCTCGTTCATTGGCCTGATGTTCCGTCTGCTCTACACCTGGGAAATGAGCACCAAAGGCCACACAATTTGGCATAGTCCGAGCAAAGGTTGCCCCACCAGAGGACATAGCTGGACTAGTATCGCCAGTCTTTTCTTGGTAGATAGCCATTAGGGTACTGACCAGTTCGCTGTCCTTAGGTACATAAAGCGGAGCCAGATAGTCAAACTCTTCATAGTCCAGCTGGTAGCGCCCAGCAATGTCCGCTAGTTTTGCTACTAGCTGATCTTTATCCGCTAAGACAGGAATCCGAATATCAATACGGATTTCAGACTTTTCTGAGTTCAGCGTCAGACCTGCAATATTAAAGGAGAGTCTACCAGAGGGTTCATCTGAAATGTCGCCAAATAAACGGCTGCCAGTCGCATCTTCTCCCACCGCTTCTGCAATAAAAGCCAGAGCAGGATGAGCTTCTAAAGGCTGCAAAACTGTCGCCAGCCGAACAATAGCATTGATACCTTCAGCTGCATCCTTGGCATGCTTAGGTAGGCCGAGAACAGTGACTTGTTGGTCATTTTGTTCGTAGTCAAAAGAAGCTGCCTGCAAACCTGCCACGACCTGCTCCAAAAGTTCTCCTTGATAGCTGGCCTTGCCAGGCACGACATTAAAGGCTGCTCCTGCTTCTAAATCTAGCTGATCTGAACCAAGACCATGCAGCTTGACCTGTAAGAGGCCTTTCTCAGCATAGGTCAGAGGGAAGGAAGAATCTGGTGCAAAGCCAAGCGTCGCTGTTTCTTCGAGTTCATTGTACCGCCCCATACAGCGCCAAAGTGTCTCTTCGTCCGTACCAAAGATAAACCGAACCCGCTTTCTAAATTTAACTCCGCTATCTAACAGAGCCTTGACTGCATAAAGAGCAGCCATTGATGGTCCCTTATCATCTTGGACACCACGTCCGAAGATCCAGCCGTCTTTGATAGTTGCCTCGAACGGCGGTGTCTGCCAATCTGCTTCATCACCTGATGGAACAACATCCAAATGACAGAGAACGGCCAGGAGCTCTGCTCCCTGACCGATTTCTGCATATCCGTAATAACCTTTAGGGTCAAGATAGGTAGTGAAACCTAAACTTCGACAAATCTCTAAAGTTTTTCTAGGACATTTTGGATTGCTTGTCCAAAAGGTGTTCCATTTTCTCCCTCGTTAAGAACCGAAGGGTAGGAGATCAAGGTTTTTAATGATGTAAGAAATTCATCTTTAACTTGATTTGTCATATATGTTTTCATGGAATCACCTCACTCACTCTTTATAGGAATGGAATGAACGTTCCAAGAAGAAGGAGAGCAATGGTCACTACAATGATAGCAACTACAAGTTTGCCCATGAATTTCCACCAAGTACCAATGTTGATACGTCCAAGCGCAAGAGCTCCCATCACAATACCAGATGTTGGTGCAATCAAGTTCAAGACACCTGAAGCAGATTGGTAAGCAGTGATGATCAAGCTAGGACGCACATTGACAAATTCTCCGAGCGGAGCCATGATACCCATAGTCGCGCTGGCAAGACCAGATGAAGATGGGATCAAGAATGACATAGGTAGATAGAAGATATAAGTCAAAACGATAAAGACTTGTGAAGACAGACCGCTCAGACCTTCTTTACCCCAGTTGAGGATAGTATCTGTAATCATACCATCGTTCATGATAACTTGGATACCACGGGCAATTGCTACGATCAAGGCTACACTGAGCAAATCAGCAGCACCATTCATGAAGGCAGAGATAATTTGTCTTCTTTAAGACCATAAACAACACCAATAAGGATACCCATAAAGGCGAAGAGCATTGCGCCTTCTGGGAAGTACCAAGTACCCAAAGCAGCTGTAGATGAACCAACAATCTTACCGATAACTGGAAGACCAGTCAACCAAGTATTTAAGTCTCCAAAGAGAGTAATACCTAAGTCACTCCATGGAATGAAACTCAAGACCATCAAGACGAAAGTAAGAACAAAGAGTACGAAGACATGTTTTTGTTTCTTAGTAAGAGTTGAGTTGACATTTTCTTCGTCTTCACCAACATTGAAGAATTTCATATCTTCATCACGTGTTGCATAAGTGAGAGACTTAGTTGGATCTTTTTGGATCTTATCAGCATACTTGTAAACGAACCAAGTACTAAGACCAGTCAAGGCAAACCAGAAGATCAAACGAAGGATAATTCCTTCCCCAAGACCTACACCAGCAGTTGATGAAGCGATACCTGTTGCAAATGGGTTCAAGGTAGATGCCAAACATCCAATTTGTGAACCGAGCAAGATAATGGCAACCCCCGTCAAGCTATCAAATCCAACGGCCATCATAACTGGCACAAGGAGAGGATAGAAGGCCATGGTTTCTTCACCCATACCATAAGTTGTACCACCGAGGGCAAACAAAGGCATGAGAACCAAAATCAACATCTTTTCGCGGCCCTTGTATTTCTTCACAATAGAAGCAATACCAGTATCTAGCATACCAGTTTCATTGACAACGCCAAGGAAACCACCAACCATGAGGATGAAGAAGGCTACATCAATCGCTGCGCTGGTTTCTTTAATCAGCGAGCCTTCCTCTGGATGAGTACCTAGCATAGCCCGAATCGGTGCCATGAGAACATCCCAAATCCCTTGCGGATTTTGAGGCTGGGCTTTATAGACACCATCCACAAAGGCACCTGCAGGGATGATCCAAGTCAACACTGCCATAATAGCAATGATTATCAACAAGACGGTGTAAGATGAAGGCATCTTAAACCCTTTTTTAGCTTTTTCACTCATTTGTTTTTCCTCCTAATGTCTAACAAAGTGCAAAAAACCAACCACTTTCTTAAATAAATATTTAAGAAAAACGCTTTCTATTTATATTTATTTTACCACATTAAGGTCTAAAAAACTAGTATTTTTTGAAAATATCGCATTTATTTTCAAGAAATATTCCTAACTTGATATAAAGACGTTAGAAATACCATATATTTTACTAGTAAAATAGTTTATTCTTTTTCAATAATTGTTCCGCTTTCAGATTCGATCAAAGCGCCAAGATTTTCAAGGGAAGTAATAACTGCTTTTCCTTCTGGACGACCGTTGACAAAAGCGATAGCTGCTTCAACTTTTGGAAGCATGCTGCCTGGGGCAAATTGGTCTTGTTTGATATATTCTTCAAGCTGAGCAACATTCACATGTTCCAACTTTTCTTGGTCTGGTTTGTTGTAGTTGACAAAGACGTAATCTACACCAGTCAAGACGATGAAGAGGTCAGCTTCGACTAATTCCGCCAAGCGTTGAGAAGCAAAGTCCTTATCAATAACAGCTTCAACACCAGCCAAATGACCGTTGTCTTCCTTGATGACTGGAATTCCGCCACCACCAGCAGCAACGACCACTTGACCAGCATTCAAGAGGGTACGAATTGTTTCGATTTCCTTAATATCAACAGGTTTTGGTGAAGCAACAACCTTGCGCCAACCGCGGCCAGCATCCTCTTTGAAGGTCGCTCCGCTCTTTTCAGCTTCTGCTTTTGCTTCTTCTTCTGAGTAGAAAGGACCGATTGGTTTGCTCAAGTTGACAAAAGCTGGGTCATTTTTATCGACAACAACTTGTGTCACAACTGAAGCAACATCTTTTTCGATGCCTTCATCCAAGAGAGCATTCTGCAAGGCATTTTGCAACCAGAAACCGATGCTACCTTCTGTCATAGCAACAAGTGAATCGAGCGGGAAAGCAGGGTTCTTTTCAGAATTAGCAGCCAAGTGTTGGAGCAAAAGATTTCCAACTTGAGGACCATTACCGTGAGTGATGATCAAATCATCCCCATTTTTGATCAGTTTTACAAGGTGCTTAGCTGTTTCCACCAAGGCTTCCTGTTGAGCTTTTGCTGATGGATCAGAAGAAAGAATCGCATTTCCTCCCAAAGCCACTACAATTTTACGATTTGCCATAAATTCTCCTTTATCACATTCAATTGAATGCCTTTAGATTTCTGTTTAATATTTTTTCAAATTTTTATAAGAAATAACAGATTTCCATCATATAAAAGAGGACTGGACTAAAGCTATTAGTCGCAGCCCTCATAGCTGTTGGTAGACGGTTTATAAATTATACTTTTGGAATGTAAAGGTTGCCGAGTGTAGCAGCCATAACAGCTTTGATTGTGTGCATACGGTTTTCTGCTTGGTCAAAGTGGCGAGCATATTTGCTGCGGAAGACTTCGTCTGTTACTTCCATTTCTTCTACGCCAAATTTTTCAGCGACATCTTTACCGTAAACAGTATTTGTATCGTGGAATGCTGGCAAGCAGTGCAAGAAGATCAAGTCTTCATTGTCAGCTTTCTTCACCAATTCCATGTTAACTTGGTAAGGTTTCAAAAGTGCAACGCGTTCTGCGAATTTATCTTCTTCACCCATAGATACCCAAACGTCTGTGTAAAGTACATCTGCACCTTTAACAGCTTCGTCTGCATCTTCAGTGATGAGGATGTGTGCGCCGCTTTCTTTAGCAAAGCCTTCTGCCAATTCAACAATTTCTTTTTCTGGGAAGAGTTCTTTTGGTGAGAAGATGTGAACGTTAACGCCAAGGATAGCTCCTGTTACCAGCAAGCTGTTAGCAACGTTGTTACGTCCATCACCACAGTAAACCAATGTCAAGCCTTCCAAACGACCAAAGTTTTCTTGAACTGTCAAGTAGTCAGCAAGCATTTGAGTTGGATGCCATTCATCAGTCAAACCATTCCATACTGGAACACCTGAGAATTCTGCCAATTCTTCTACCATGCGTTGGCTGAAGCCGCGGAATTCAATCCCGTCAAACATACGTCCCAATACTTTAGCAGTATCTTCTGTAGATTCTTTCTTACCAAGCTGAATATCATTAGCACCAAGGTATTCTGGATGTGCACCAAGGTCAATAGCTGCTGTAGTAAAGGCTGCACGCGTACGAGTAGATGTTTTTTCAAACAAGAGGGCGATATTCTTACCAGCAAGATAATGGTGTTGAATATTGCGTTTCTTCAAGTCTTTCAAGTGAGCTGAAAGTCCGATTAGGTATTCTAATTCTGCACGAGTAAAGTCTTTTTCTGCAAGGAAGCTACGTCCTTGGAATACTGAATGTGTCATTCTGTTATTTCCTCTTTCTAGTTATTAAATTTCTATTGATAAATTGTCGAACACGAATTAAACTTCTTCACGTTCAAATGGCATAGACATACAACGAGGTCCACCACGGCCCCGAACCAATTCACTTCCGCGAATCTTGATCAAGCGAAGCCCGTATTCTTCCAAAATCTTGTTGGTTACGGTATTGCGGTCATACACCACTACCACACCAGGAGCGATTGTCAAGGTGTTAGAACCGTCATTCCATTGTTCACGTCCAGCTGCTACGATATTGCCGCCACCGCAACGAATCAAATGAACTTTTTCTACGCCAAGGTTTTGAGCCAGAAGTTCAGCCAAGTCACCTTTTTCTTCAACGATCTTCAGTTTTTCGTTTTCATAAGTAACGGAGTAAACGCGAAGGTCGCCTTCGATTTCTGGGTGAATGGTGAACTTATCATAGTCGACCATAGTGAAGACAGTATCCAAGTGCATGAATTTACGGTTGTTAGCAAATTCAAAGGCCAATACTTTCTTGAAGCCAACATTCTTCTTGAAGATGTTCACCAAAAGTTTTTCGATAGATGCTGCGTCTGTACGTTGAGAAATACCAACTGCCAATACATCTTTAGAAAGAACTAACTCATCTCCACCTTCGATACGAGTATCTTCTTCACGGTTGTAAACCAATTCCACTTTTCCAGCGTATTCTGGGTGATATTTGAAGATGTATTTACCGTAGAGAGTTTCACGGTTACGAGTATCTGCAAACATGTGGTTGAGCGATACAGCATTACCAATTGTAGCAAATGGATCGCGTGTGAAGTAAAGGTTTGGCATTGGATCAATCGCAAATGGATAATCTGATTCTACCAAGTCAGTCAGACCTTTCGCTTCGTCAGGGATTTCTGGCAATTCAGCTTTTTGAACCCCTGCCATTGTTTTTTCAACCAATTCTTGGTTGTCCTTGATACCATGCAGCAATTCACGAATAGCTTTCTTCGTTTCGCGTCCACGAATATTTGCTTCTTCCAAATATTCTTCGATGAACTGTTCACGAATTTCTGGAGAAATCAAGGATTCAGCAGCCAATTTTTCGAGATAAAGAACTTCAATTCCTTCATCACGAAGAGCTTGAGCGAATGCATCGTGTTCTTTTTGAGCATCTTCCAAGAAAGGAATGTCATCAAAAAGAAGACGTTCTAGGTAGTCCGGTAGCAAGTTTCCAGCTCTTTGCCCGGACGGTGCAACATAACTTTTTTCAGTTTTCCAATTTCTGAGAAAACATGAATTGGATGTGTAGACATCTATTGTCCTCCTTTTCGTTGAGGTTTGGTTTCCCAATCCCTTTTATGCTATTATTCTATCATGGATTGGAAAGGCTTACACCTAAAATCTTACATTACAAATGCCAAATTCTTTGCATTTTTTATAAAACATTATTATATTTATTTATTTTAAAGCGTTTTCTTTGCATATTTTGGTTGTTCTATTATTTTTAGGAATATATATTTTTTTGTAAAAAATATATGTTCAATTAATATTAGAATATGATCAGAAAAAGCTTTTAAATGTGTAAAAATGTTTGAAAAAAGCCAATCAAATGATTGATTAGCTTCCTTCAAAATATCTCATAAAGTAATCCTTATTCTTAAATGTCAATTTTTTATGCTCGTAGTCAATCACTCCTTCTTCTCTTAGTTTTTTTAGAACCTGATTGACTGTTTCACGTGTAGTGGCTCCTAACTTTGGCCAACTCTTTCATACTCATTGGAAATGGAAGTGTATCCTGCTCTTTGCACAGATCCATGCATAAAATAGATAAAGACTGGATCACGCGATCCGTAGCACTGGCTGAGACGACATTCCGTAAGCGCAATTCCTGAAATTCTAAAATCTGCGATAAACGCTTGGTGATAAACAACAGCTGATCAACATTCTTTTTTGAATAGTCTTCAAACAAATCCATAGGAATGCTGAAATATTCGACATTGGTGACCGCGCTAGCCGTATAATGATAACGCTCATCGAAAAACATACCTCCATATGGAAACACACTATTCATTTTAATATAATCCATATAAGAAAAAGTATCGGTTGAATCATACTGTTCGATACGAACATAGCCTCGATGCAGGAGGAAAAGGCGATCTCTACGGTCCCCTGAAAAGAAGATAATCTGTCCCTTGGGAATCTTGCGGAATTGAATCTCAATAGCAATTTTATCAAAAATTTCCACAGGAAAATGTGCAAATGCTGGATGCTGCCTAATAATCTGATAATGTTCCTTATTGATCATAATAACCCTTCTTACTTGCTATTAGTATTATAGCATAAATCCGCTTACAAATAGAAAATGCTGGCTGTAAAAGTAAGAAATCCTAACAAAACAAAGAGGTATGCCCATTTTCTATTTATGGACTTTCTGTTAGCCTGTACTTTTTTGGGTAAGTAATTGCCTACAATTATGAAAACCAAAGCAACCACCATTGCTGCTGTTTTACGGATATCAAATTCCTCATTTAAGCCCCGATAAATAGTAGCTAGATACAGCGAAACAAAGGTAAAAGGGATTATCCAGCGAATAAGGTGCTTAAAGGTTCTATTCAAGATATCTTTGGCAATGGTTGTCCAATAGATCATAACTTCTAGCAGCATCATGACAATTGGAAAAGCAGATACTATTAGAAACTTAGGTAAAAAAGCATTTCCTTTTCCATATAAGTCAAAGTGAATAGCTAAGTTTTCTGGTAATTTTTGATAGACCCAGATGGCATATAAAACTGGCAAGAGCATGACGCCAAGCGCCCATCCTAATTCTTGTAAACTATTTTTTTTCATTTTCGTTTCCTCCTCCAAGAGATTGAAACCAGACAAGAATTTCTTCAAAAACAGTGACATCTAAGCTGTAATAAATAAAGTTCTTCTGCTTTTCTTCTATGAGTAGACCGGCTTTCTTTAGCTGAGAGAGGTGGTAGGATACCGTCGCAGGCGTCAGCTCAAAAGCTTGGGCAATTTCCCCTGCAGACTTCGGACCATGCTTGAGCATTTCCAGAATCCCCCTCCGAACTGGATCAGCTAGAGCTTTAAGCGTTTGACTGATCCCCATGATTAGACCTTTCTTTCAGGTAAACTTTCAAGATTTTCTTGGTCAGAAAGACTAGTGCCACTACTTCTACCAAGAGCAGAGCTTCAACTGCAAGTGGCGGAAGAAAGCCTACCTGAGCCAGAGAAGGCGCTAAGTCAATCAGGGCGTGAAGTCCTAGCGCAGCTAAAAAATACACTGGAACCTTCTCCTTGACCGCCTTCCAAACCCAGAAGGTCAGCAAGATTTGGATAAGAATAGCCAAGATCCGCTCAAGAGCCAAAAGATAGATGCTGCCAGCACTCATGGAACGGACATTGTCAATAACTGCTTGAGGAATTTGAGCCAGCATCTGAGCATTCCCCTGAGTCACTACTTGAGCTATAACCCAAAGGTTTAAGAGACTGACAATACCAACAAACAAAGCCTCAATACCACCATGCCCCAAGCCATAGGCCACACCATCCCCAAAGGTCAGTGGACGCTTCTTTTGCAGCCAGTAAAAGATGACCCAGCGACCTGTTTCTTCAAAAATAGCTGCCGCAGCAACAGTATAAAGAACGTATAGCCAAGGATTTTCCATCCGCAAAGCAATAGTCCCATCAGCCTGAGGCTGTAAAACGATACGATGCAAGATATTTTCCAGAACCTGACTAGACAGATAAAAACCAACTCCCCCTAAAAGGAAAACTAGCAGAGAAATGTGCTTGGTCTTTTTAAAATAAACCAAAGGAACAAGGACTGCCCCTAAAATCAGCAGCATAGCAATCAAGATATGAATGGAAATCATCGTTTTTCTCCTGAACTGTTTAGATTTTTTTCTAAATAGATTATACATCTTTCTTTTCTTTCTGTCAAATCTATTTTGATTTTTTTCTAAATAGATTTCAATCTAAAATTCATCAAGCTCTACTGCTATAAAAAAACAAAAATACGCCCAGATTTTCATCTAAAGCGTATTTTTTCTGATTTCTATTAGATTAGTTCATATTAACTCGGTGCCACTCATTGATGATATAGGCAATTTGACCGACCTGATCAATACCAACTCCACTAATCTCCTCACTGGCTTCTGTGCTGCCACCTAGATAGGCTGTATAAAGTGCCACAATATAGGGCTTCTCCTCCATGACAATAGCATCAACATTGAGTGCCTCTCTAACATACCCAGGCTTTTGGTAAATTGTCAAATCGTATAAATAACGTTTGTAATATTCACCAGGGAAGGAAACACCGATAAAATAAAGAATGTCCTTGTATTTTTCTTGATTATTCCACAGATACTCTAGAACTTGAATATAATAATCCGTTGTTGTTTTGTTTTCTCTGCTGATCGTCTTGACTTTAGCTTTTGATCGGCCATACCTTCCAAACATGCTGTAGGCCTTGTCCATCCCACCCAGTCGCTCTGCTAGCGCATAAGCGGGCGTATTTTCAGAGTAGACCAAGGAATACTCCTGCATATCAGGAATAGACATGGCGCCATTGAAGGCCGCTACATAGTTATCGTGCTCTCCTTTGTATTCATAGATGGTATTGGTAATATCAAACCGCTCTTCCAGCGATAATTTTCCTGCTGCTACCTCATCAACAACCAACATATTAAGGGGGAGTTTATAGGTAGATCCTGCTGTCATAGGCTGGGTATCATTCATGGCATAAGTTTGCCCACTTGTCAGATCTTTATAAGAAAAAGCAATCTGAGAAGAGTCAATTTCCATGTCATCCATGTAAGCCTGAACAACTTGTGGCAAGGTCATATTCGCATAATCGTAAGATAAACCCAAAGCTTCCATGGTTGGAAGGTCTTGCTCTATCACCTCTTGCTTCTCTTCCATCGTCTTGCTAGCACGCGCAGTCCCCTCAGACTTCGTTTCCTCTCCTTCTGTAGCCTGTGAAGAAGCAATTGATTGACCTGCTTCTGCTATCTTTTTATCAGCTCGCTGTGGTTCCACCAAAAGACCCAAAAAACAAATAAATAAGAAAACACCACCGAACCAGCAAGCCAGTTTCTTTATGTCATTTTTAATCAAAGTTTTTCTCCTAATATTTTAGTATTATAAAAGATTCTCATTAAAATAACAAGTAGAAAGGTCAATTTAAGGGCATTTAAAAACGAATCATTGCGATCCGTTTTATAATTCTATTATTTAGCTGCTACGTAGAGTTCATCCACTTTGTTCCAGTTGATCACTGAGAAGAAAGCCTTGATGTAGTCAGGACGCACGTTGCGGTATTTCACGTAGTAAGCATGTTCCCAAACGTCCAATCCGAGGATTGGTGTCTTGCCTTCTGAGATTGGTGTATCTTGGTTTGCTGTTGAAGTTACTTCAAGTTTCCCTTCTTTGTTGACAACCAACCATGCCCAACCTGAGCCGAAACGAGTTGTTGCTGCTGCAGTGAAGGCTGCTTGGAATTCTTCAAATGAACCAAATGTCTCATCGATCGCTGCTGCAAGTTCTGCTGAAGGAGCTGTCTTTTCAGGAGTCATCAATTCCCAGAAAAGAGCATGGTTCAAGTGTCCACCACCGTTGTTGATCACTGCTTGGCGAATATCAGCCGGAATAGACTCAACATCTGCCAACAGTTTTTCTAAGTCTTCACCAATTTCAGGATGTTTTTCAAGCGCTGCATTTACGTTATTCACGTAAGTTTGATGGTGCTTGTCATGGTGAAGGTGCATTGTTTCCTCATCGATGTAAGGTTCCAAAGCGTCGTATGCATAAGGTAGATCTGGTAAAATAATTGCCATTTACTTGTCCTCATTTTCTTTATTATTATACAAATCATAACGTAAAAACGCACATTTTTCAACTATTTTGCTTATAAATTTTGCTAAGCTTTTAGAAGTTTCCTGTTGCGATTTTCAGCAAGGTAAGGTCAAAAAGGTAGTCCTTGTCATAAAGGCCAGACTTGATCTGGTAGTCCGTTTCAATCAAGCAGGTCAGGGTTCTTTTCAGAAAGTTGAGGCTAAGCCCACGCGCATCCTTGAGTGCAAACTTGACTTGGAAGGGATTCATCTTGCGGCCTAGATAGTCTGATAAGTCCGACACGATTTGGCTCTCAGATCGGCCATTATCCGCCAAAATCTTAACCTGAGTAAACATTCGAAACTGGCCTAACATGATGGCAATCAGCTTGATTTCATCTTCACCCTGCAAGGTTAGATCGCGCACCAAACTCCGTGCGGCATCAATTTGTTTCTGTAAAATCAGCTGAGTCAAATCAAAAATGTTATCCTGCAAGGTTTTGGGAATGGCCTCAGCAATGTCTTCTAGACTAATTTGCCCTGACTCCTTATAAGACTTCAGAAAAGCCAAGTTTTTACTGATTTCACTAAAATGAAAGCCTGATTTGATCAGCAAATGGTCAAAAGCCTTCGGAGCGAAGTCCAGACCTTCAAGCTGAGCTTGTTTGGTAAAATACTGACGTAAGTCTGCTTCCTTAATCTCAGCTGCTTCAAAGATCTGTCCATCTCGCTTGAGTATCTTGACTAGTCGGCGTTTGCTGTCTAGCTTGCCTTCCGCAAAAATGACCAATTTGGTCGTGCTACTAGGAGCTTCCAAATACTGCTCAAAGGACTTGAGCTTTTCATCCGATAAATAGCGCTTTTTCGCTGTTGTTAGATCCGCAAAATGATCTAAAATAATAATCTTTTCATCCGCAAAAAAGGGCAGGCTGACTAAATCTAACTCCACATCTGCATAAGACGTTTCTTTCATGTCAAACAATGTGACATTCAAATCCGCTGGATCGTAGTGGATCTGCTTCAGAAACTCGTCTTTTAACAGCTCAAATTGCCCCAAGTCATCTCCCGTCAAAATCGTTAAAGGCGGAAGGTTTTCGGGAGTGATTTTCCTAATTTTTTCAATTGCTAACACAGTGGCACTCCCTTCTATTTTCTTGATTCTTAGTCATGTATAAATTGTAACAAAAAACAGCAGGAAAGTCTGCTGTTTTTTTTATCATTCTAACTAGAATATCAGAGACTAAAAGAATTGTCCCAACTGCATGAGTAGCGTGACCAAGAGGGTGATAAGAAAAAGAATACCGCCCAGCACGGCAATCATGCTAAAATCTTGCTTCTCTCTTTTCAACGGTTTTCTACGATTATCTAGTTACTCGTTGATATGTTCCTGCAGAATTCCCTTTTTCTTCTCTGGCATGATTGTCCTCCCTTACTAAATCTGCATAAAGGAACTTGCCCTCATCGAAAGCAAGTTCTCATGTATCTGGTTAAAGAATAGCCTTATATTGCTCCAAACTAGCCTGATTAGCAGCCTGTTTCTGTCTAGCAAGTGCTGCTTCCATCTCTGATGAGTAAGCAAGGACAGCTTGAATCTTATCCACCATGGTTGAGACATTTTCTGGCGCATAAATGTGATCATCCGCAATAAATCGGCGGCTATGGCAAGTATTTTTGAAGCTGAGAATCAACATATTGTTCTCAAAAGCTGTGCGACATGCATTGAGGATTTCATCGCTGATATTGATATCTAGATACAAGTCACATCTCTCAAAAAGCTCTGCAACCTTTGCCGGACGAATATTTGGATAAAGCGAAACATTCGGATAACGATTGAGCCCCATCAAATGGCCAGACATTTCTGTGATGGCTCCAATATGGAAATGTACATTTGGCAGCTGAGTCAAGAGCTGCTCTATTTGCTCAAGCTGATCACTATTGGTCAAAATCAAGGCTTCTGGATTCATATTATTAAGACGCTGGTAATCATAAATATAACCAATATTGTGGAAAGATTTCTTTTCTTCTGGTGTGTCCAAATCTCCTGTAAAATAACTGTAAGGAGACTCGACATCTGGTGAAAGATAGCCATCGTCTTGTACAACAACAACAGGACAATCAAGTCCTGTTGCTTTTAATGAACGTAACAAATCAAAACTTGCTTGATCATAGCGGTCAAACAAACAAATCATAGTGGTTATGCCTTTCTTTCTGAATCCTTCTTAGTTGGTCTGAGCCGATCGAACCAGATCAGACCAGCGCTGGGCAATATGCTCATCAAGGTAAGGCTCAGCTACCTTACTCGCTAAACAATCTTTTTGTGCGGTCAAGAAAACCTCTCCAATGCTTGAAGAGGTTCGTTACTATGCTCAAGAATTGCTTCGTCTTTCTGAACGCAGACAAGTTGTCTTAAACGATATAGTAGCTCTAGCTCAGCCTTTACCAGAGTATGACATCTTACGGTCAATTCCTGGCATCGCAGAAACCACAGCGACATCTATCATTGGCGAATTGGGAGATATTCGTCGCTTTCAGTCTACCAATCAAATCAACGCTTTTATTGGCATTGATCTGAGACACTATGAATCTGGGAACTTTCTCGCTAAGGAACACATCACTAAACGAGGTAATCCCTATGCCAGAAAAATCTTGTTCAAGTGCATTCACAACATCGCTTCAGCTAGTCATACCAATCCCTGCCATATCGCTGACTTTTATGAGAAACGAAAAAGACAATCAACAATAGCTTCAACTAAGCCACATACGATTGCCTCTATACATCGTCTCATTCGAACAATGTATTACCTCATTACGCATAACAAACTTTACGATTATTCTTTGACCCAAAATCGATAAGGCTGTCTATGCCGTATTATTGTAACACCTTGTTTCAAAAATACCAGATGAGGTGTTTTTTAGCATGTCCTTTTATTGATCAAAAAGTGTTAAAAATAAGACAGTAACCTCAGAATAGCTACTGTCTTATCTCTTTTTTTACTTAAAGCCTTGATAGACTTGACAGATGGTAGAAAAGAGCCCAAAAACCCCAGATAGCCTTGAGCCATCCGGGGTTCTTATTTTCATCGCTAAAATGATATCAACAAAATTTCATTGTAGCCGATTTTTGGAACTTAGTCTTCTAAATCCATTTCAGAAGCTGCTGATCTCTTCTTCTTACCAAGAAGAGAGGCAGTTACCAAGGCAGCTACTCCTAATCCAAGACCAGCAAATTGGTTACTTGCAGTTCCTGTATTTGGTAAAGCCTTAGCGTTTGGAGTAACTTTGACTTGTCCTGGTTGTGCAGGCTGTGGCTTAGGTGCTTGAGAGTGATTTGTAGCACTCGAGATTGAAGCACTGTCAGACAAGCTAGCTGAGGTACTTGCGCTGTTGCTCATGCTTGTGCTTGTTGAAACTGATTCACTTGTGCTGATTGAAGCACTTACGCTGTTGCTCATGCTTGCTGAAGTTGAGGCATCGCCTGAGCCATTGCTTGTACTTGTTGAACCTGAACCACTACCTGAGTTGTTGCTTGCACTGATTGATGCAGACACGCTGTTGCTCATGCTTGTGCTTGCTGATTCAGATGCACTAATTGAAGCAGACACGCTGTTGCTCATGCTTGTGCTTGCTGATTCAGATGCACTAATTGAAGCAGACACGCTGGTGCTCATGCTTGTGCTTGCTGATACTGAAGCACTGATTGAAGCAGACACGCTGGTGCTCATGCTTGTGCTTGCTGATACAGATGCACTGATTGACGCTGACACGCTGTTACTCAAGCTTGTGCTTGCTGATACTGAAGCACTGATTGAAGCAGACACGCTGTTGCTCATGCTTGTGCTTGCTGATTGGCTTGCACTGATTGAAGCAGACACGCTGGTGCTTACGCTTGTGCTTGCTGATTCTGAAGCGCTGATTGAAGCAGATACGCTGTTGCTCATGCTTGTGCTTGCTGATACTGAAGCACTAATTGATGCGGACACGCTGTTACTCAAGCTTGTGCTTGCTGATTGGCTAGCTGATACAGATGCACTGATTGACGCTGACACGCTGGTGCTCATGCTTGTGCTTGCTGATTGACTTGCACTAATTGAAGCAGACACGCTGGTGCTCATGCTTGTGCTTGCTGATTCAGATGCACTGATTGACGCTGACACGCTGTTACTCAAGCTTGTGCTTGCTGATACTGAAGCACTGATTGAGGCGGACACGCTGGTGCTCATGCTTGTGCTTGCTGATTCAGATGCACTGATTGACGCTGACACGCTGTTACTCAAGCTTGTGCTTGCTGATACTGAAGCACTGATTGAGGCGGACACGCTGGTGCTCATGCTTGTGCTTGCTGATTCAGATGCACTGATTGAGGCAGACACGCTGTTACTCAAGCTTGTGCTTGCTGATACTGAAGCACTGATTGAGGCAGACACGCTGGTGCTCATGCTTGTGCTTGCTGATTGACTTGCACTGATTGAAGCAGACACGCTGGTGCTTACGCTTGTGCTTGCTGATACTGAAGCACTGATTGACGCTGACACGCTGGTGCTCATACTTGTGCTTGCTGATTGACTTGCACTGATTGAAGCAGACACGCTGGTGCTTACGCTTGTGCTTGCTGATTCTGAAGCGCTGATTGAAGCAGATACGCTGTTGCTCAAGCTTGTACTTGCTGATACTGAAGCACTAATTGATGCGGACACGCTGTTACTCAAGCTTGTGCTTGCTGATTGGCTAGCTGATACAGATGCACTGATTGAGGCGGATACGCTGCTGCTCATGCTTGTGCTTGCTGATGCTGAAGCACTGATTGACGCTGACACGCTGGTGCTCATGCTTGTGCTTGCTGATACTGAAGCACTGATTGACGCTGACACGCTGGTGCTCATGCTTGTGCTTGCTGATTCAGATGCACTGATTGAGGCAGACACGCTGTTACTCAAGCTTGTGCTTGCTGATTCAGATGCACTGATTGACGCTGACACGCTGGTGCTCATGCTTGTGCTTGCTGATTCAGATGCACTGATTGAGGCAGACACGCTGTTACTCAAGCTTGTGCTTGCTGATTGACTTGCACTGATTGAAGCAGACACGCTGGTGCTTACGCTTGTGCTTGCTGATTCTGAAGCGCTGATTGAAGCAGATACGCTGTTGCTCAAGCTTGTACTTGCTGATACTGAAGCACTGATTGAAGCGGACACGCTATTGCTCATGCTTGTGCTTGCTGATTCAGATGCACTAATTGAAGCAGACACGCTGGTGCTCATGCTTGTTCTTGCTGATTGGCTTGCACTGATTGAAGCAGACACGCTGGTGCTCATGCTTGTGCTTACTGATTCAGATGCACTGATTGAGGCGGACACGCTGTTACTCAAGCTTGTGCTTGCTGATTGGCTAGCTGATACAGATGCTGAAGTACTTTGACTTGCAGATACTGACACACTAGCTGATTGGCTTGCACTGATTGAGGCTGATACGCTGGTGCTCATGCTTGCTGATACAGAAGCTGAAGCACTTTGGCTTGCACTAATTGACGCAGACTGGCTCGCGCTTACTGAGATAGACGCTGAGTTCTGGTTGTTAGATGCTGAAGCTGAGGCACTTTGGCTTGCGCTTACTGATGCTGAAGTACTTTGACTTGCAGATACAGAAGCTGAGGCGCTTTGGCTAGCTGATACTGATGCTGAGTGACTTGCACTGATGCTTGCTGATACAGAAGCTGAAGCACTTTGGCTTGCACTAATTGACGCAGACTGGCTCGCGCTTACTGAGATAGACGCTGAGTTCTGGTTGTTAGATGCTGAAGCTGAGGCACTTTGGCTTGCGCTTACTGAGGTTGAAGTACTTTGACTTGCAGATACAGAAGCTGAGGCGCTTTGGCTAGCTGATACAGAGGCTGAGTGACTTGCACTGATGCTTGCTGAGATAGATGCTGAAGTGCTTTGGCTCGCACTAATTGACGCAGAGTGGCTCGCGCTTACTGAGATAGACGCTGAGTTCTGGTTGTTAGATGCTGAAGCTGAGGCACTTTGGCTTGCGCTTACTGATGCTGAAGTACTTTGACTTGCAGATACAGACGCTGAAGCTGATTGACTAGCTGATACAGAGGCTGATTGGCTAGCACTGATGCTTGCTGATACAGAAGCTGAAGCACTTTGGCTTGCGCTTACTGAGGTTGAAGTACTTTGACTTGCAGATACAGAAGCTGAGGCGCTTTGGCTAGCTGATACAGATGCTGAGTGACTTGCACTGATGCTTGCTGAGATAGATGCTGAAGTGCTTTGGCTCGCACTAATTGACGCAGACTGGCTCGCGCTTACTGAGATAGACGCTGAGTTCTGGTTGTTAGATGCTGAAGCTGAGGCACTTTGGCTAGCTGATACAGAGGCTGATTGGCTAGCACTGATGCTTGCTGAGATAGATGCTGAAGTGCTTTGGCTCGCACTAATTGACGCAGACTGGCTCGCGCTTACTGAGATAGACGCTGAGTTCTGGTTGTTAGATGCTGAAGCTGAGGCACTTTGGCTTACGCTTACTGATGCTGAAGTACTTTGACTTGCAGATACAGACGCTGAAGCTGAGTGACTAGCTGATACAGAGGCTGATTGGCTAGCACTGATGCTTGCTGAGATAGATGCTGAAGTGCTTTGGCTCGCACTAATTGACGCAGAGTGGCTCGCGCTTACTGAGATAGACGCTGAGTTCTGGTTGTTAGATGCTGAAGCTGAGGCACTTTGGCTTGCGCTTACTGATGCTGAAGTACTTTGACTTGCAGATACAGACGCTGAAGCTGATTGACTAGCACTGATGCTTGCTGAGATAGATGCTGAAGTGCTTTGGCTCGCACTAATTGACGCAGAGTGGCTCGCGCTTACTGAGATAGACGCTGAGTTCTGGTTGTTAGATGCTGAAGCTGAGGCACTTTGGCTTGCGCTTACTGATGCTGAAGCACTTTGGCTTGCACTAATTGACGCAGACTGGCTCGCGCTTGCTGAGATAGACGCTGAGTTCTGGTTGTTAGATGCTGAAGCTGAGGCACTTTGGCTTGCGCTTACTGATGCTGAAGTACTTTGACTTGCAGATACAGAAGCTGAAGCTGATTGGCTAGCTGATACAGAGGCTGATTGACTAGCACTTACTGATGCTGATGCGCTTTGGCTCGCACTAATTGACGCAGACTGGCTCGCGCTTGCTGAGATAGACGCTGAGTTCTGGTTGTTAGATGCTGAAGCTGAGGCACTTTGGCTTGCGCTTACTGATGCTGAAGTACTTTGACTTGCAGATACAGAAGCTGAAGCTGATTGGCTAGCTGATACAGAGGCTGATTGACTAGCACTTACTGATGCTGATGCGCTTTGGCTCGCACTAATTGACGCAGACTGGCTCGCGCTTGCTGAGATAGACGCTGAGTTCTGGTTGTTAGATGCTGATGCTGAAGCTGATTGGCTAGCTGATACAGAGGCTGATTGACTAGCACTTACTGATGCTGATGCGCTTTGGCTCGCACTAATTGACGCAGACTGGCTCGCGCTTGCTGAGATAGACGCTGAGTTCTGGTTGTTAGATGCTGATGCTGAAGCACTGATGCTTGCGCTCACTGATGCTGAAGTACTTTGACTTGCAGATACTGAAGCTGAAGCTGATTGGCTAGCTGATACAGAGGCTGATTGACTAGCACTTACTGATGCTGATGCGCTTTGGCTAGCTGATACTGATGCTGAGTGACTAGCACTTACTGATGCTGAAGTGCTTTGGCTCGCACTAATTGACGCAGACTGGCTCGCGCTTACTGAAATAGAAGCTGAGTTCTGGTTGTTAGATGCTGAAGCTGAAGCACTGATGCTTGCGCTCACTGATGCTGAAGTACTTTGACTTGCAGATACTGATGCTGAAGCTGATTGGCTAGCACTTACTGATGCTGAAGTGCTTTGGCTCGCACTAATTGACGCAGAGTGGCTCGCGCTTACTGAGATAGACGCTGAGTTCTGGTTGTTAGATGCTGAAGCTGAGGCACTTTGGCTTGCGCTTACTGAGGTTGAAGCACTTTGGCTTGCAGATACAGAAACTGATGCGCTTTGGCTAGCTGATACTGATGCTGAGTGACTAGCACTGATGCTTGCTGAGATAGATGCTGAAGTGCTTTGGCTCGCACTAATTGACGCAGAGTGGCTCGCGCTTACTGAGATAGACGCTGAGTTCTGGTTGTTAGATGCTGAAGCTGAGGCACTTTGGCTTGCGCTTACTGATGCTGAAGTACTTTGACTTGCAGATACTGAAGCTGAAGCTGATTGGCTAGCTGATACAGAGGCTGATTGACTAGCACTTACTGATGCTGAAGCTGATTGACTTGAGCTTACTGATGCTGAGGCACTTTGGCTTGCGCTTACTGATGCTGAAGTACTTTGACTTGCAGATACTGAAGCTGAAGCACTTTGGCTAGCTGATACAGAGGCTGATTGGCTAGCACTGATGCTTGCTGAGATAGATGCTGAAGTGCTTTGGCTCGCACTAATTGACGCAGAGTGGCTCGCGCTTGCTGAGATAGACGCTGAGTTCTGGTTGTTAGATGCTGAAGCCGATTGACTTGCGCTTACTGATGCACTTACGCTTGCACTTGCTGAAGCACTTTGGCTTGTACTTGCTGAGATAGATGCCGATTGGCTAGCACTGATGCTTGCTGAGATAGATGCTGAAGCGCTTTGGCTCGTACTAATTGACGCAGAGTGGCTCGCGCTTACTGATGTTGAAGTACTTTGACTAGCTGATACGGATGCGCTGGCTGATTGGCTTGCTGATGCACTTTGGCTAGCATTTACTGAGCTTGATGCTGATTGGCTAGCACTGATGCTTGCTGAGATAGATGCTGAAGCACTTTGACTTGCAGATACAGAAGCTGAAACTGATTGGCTAAGGGATCCGCTTTCTTTAACATTTACTTGAATGTCCTTAAAGTTAAGCTGTCCCGCTTCGTCAGTGATCTTATATTTGAGTGTTACAGTTCCTGTTCCAGTAGGCGTTCCAGAAATTTGGATAGATGGGATATAGCCAGTTTTACCAGCCCCTGGTTCATTGCTTTTAGTAGTAACTGTTAATCCAAGAGCTTCCAGTTCTTTCTTACCATGAATTAGTTCAACTGCTTGATCCGCAAGGTAAGAACTTTGCCAAGAACCAACAGACTTATCTCCTTTGTTATTACCATCATGAACATATAAAGTTTCATTAACTCGTTTACCGACTTCAATCTCAGGAACTAGTGGTTCAGGGGGAAGGAGTTAGTGAGTCTTTGCTCTTGTTGATAATTGACTCCTGCGCAGCCTCAGTTACAACTTCTTCTGGACGGCCTAGATAGGTAAAGAAATCAGCATCCTTACCTCCCGATCCATTAGTATGTCTGACGAGCATATTAGGATTTTCAGTTAAAACCGTCCCTGTAATAGTGAGTTTTGGAACATAGGTGAAATCAGCACGCCTTTCCACCCCTGGAACATACCTCAAACCACTATATTTGGTTGTACCACCATTACCAGTGTACAAAACCATAGAATTTTTAGCATCTTGCTCATATCTATACTGTTTATCATTATGGAAATATAAAGTTTCATTAACTCTATCGCCTACTTTATATTTTGCAAGAGGAGCCAATGCTTCTTTTTTCCCCTCAGCATCATACGTTACAGCAGGTCCCTTAAACTGAGTAGTAGTAAGGTTCATGAATATGCTGGTTTGAGGAAAGCTACGTCCATCAAAGGTCACATCCAGATTGACACTACTATTAAATGCTTTTGGATTATCACTCTTGAAAGTTACATATGGAATATAACGTCCAGGAGCCACTTCCCACACGACCTGTTTCCGAGGTAATATTATATTTCTCTTGTGCTTCTTGCCAGTTTCGAGTCTCTAGAGTTGTTCTTGCAGAAAGTCCTGCAAACTCACTATCCTTATATGAACCGTAAGGATATTCGTCCGCATCAAATTGAGACTTATGCATGTAATATGTTACCGAGAAAGGAACACCTGCTCGTCCCAGAAAGACCCGTTGTCTATTTAAACGACCACTTGTTTCTGGAGAGTTGATGCTATATGGATCGGTATTTAGAAAGAAAGGTTCTTTTGATCCAGTATCGATCGGATTTGCTCTAAATCCAGAATACCCTGTCTTTGGTGCAATCGCTACAGTATTGTCAACCTTTTGGTTTTTCTCAGCTTGCTTGGTTGTATCCTTACCTTGGGCTTGGTTCTTATCTGCTACAACACCAGCTGCGATGTTGTTGCTTGTTGTTGCTGCTTGGCTTGTGCTAAGAGCTGCACTTGCCAAACTTTGGTTAGCACTACCTGATACAAGACTTGCCGCAGGGTTGACCTTAAGGTTGAGCGAGGCAGAAGTTGAGACAGATGCTTGTACTTCTGATCCACTCGTTGCACTAGTGCTCTCAACTAGTGAAGTTGAAGCTTGAACGCTCGCTGACGCTGATGGTGTAGAGCTTACTGATGCAGATGCTTTTGCACTTGCTGAGACTGATGTAGGAGCTGATGCTGATTGACTTGCTGAGGCAGATTGACTGACTGAAGCTGACTGACTTGCTGAGGCAGATTGACTGACTGAAACTGACTGACTCGCACTCGCTTGATCCTCAACAGATTGACTGACTGATACAGAAGCTGTTGCAGATGCTTGTTCTGCTTGAGCTTTCTTTACTTCCGCTTGCGCTTGAGCGATGATTGAGTTGGCACTTGTTTCAGTTGTTTCAGCTACTTTCGGTTCAGCTGCAATGACTGTTTTATCCTTTTCTGTATACTCAGATGTTTCATCCGCATAAACAGTTTGCTCTTGAGTCATCACAAATCCTGCAGCCCCCGCGGCCAGGATTCCCCCTATACCCGCTAGCGTGTTAAAACTAAGGTGTGCGTGATCAAGTTCTTCAGTGTCTGACAGGGTACTAGAGACAACTTCGCCCATCCCACCGATACGGAAGAGATCCAATTGAGAGTTCGAGGCTTTTACCCAGTTTTTGCCCGACTTGTAAAGCTTATAACGCTTTTTCTCATCTACGATCTCGAAATCTTTGTTAAATTTTTTACTTCGAAACATTCGATTCCTTTCTTTTATCCAATTGCGACCCTTTGTTAATCTCATGACCATTAACAAAGTGTAGATTGCGCTGCCTCCCAAAACCAGAGTTAATAAAAGTTGCAGTCAGTTTCAGTTTTTATCCCTTTGACTCAGAAAAAGCAGATTCCATCTGGGATATACCAGCCGTTTTTATCCAGTATATACCACTCATCATTTTACCAAAACGGATTCCCCTTTTCAAGTAATTATATGTAAAATAACAAATGAAAATAGCTAATTTTTTCAGAAAATCCGCTTTTAAGCTTCAAATTGTTGAAAGCGTTTTATTATCTTTCGAACCCCCTACTCCCCCTTTCACACTAGTTCAATTAGATAGAGGCAAAAAAACCTTGACGATTTGCTCGTCAAGGTTCATCTTTTCCAGAGACCTCCTCCATCCAGAAAAAATCCTAGAAAAAGTGTCCCAACTGCATGATGATTGTGACCAAGAGGGTGATAAGAAAAAGAATACCGCCTAAAACTGCAATCATACTAAACTCTTGCTTCTCTCTTTTCAACGGTTTCCTACGATTATCTAGTTGCTCGTTGATATGTTCCTGCAGAATTCCCTTTTTCTTCTCTGGCATGATTGTCCTCCCTTACTAAATCTGCATAAAGGAACTTGCCTTCATCGAAAGCAAGTTCTCATGTATCTGGTTAAAGAATAGTCTTATATTGCTCCAAACTAGCTTGATTAGCAGCCTGTTTCTGTCTAGTAAGTGCTGCTTCCATCTCTGATGAATGAGCAAGGACAGCTTGGATCTTTTCCACCATGGTTGAGACATTTTCTGGCGCATAAATGTGATCATCCGCAATAAATCGACGACTATGGCAAGTATTTTTGAAGCTGAGAATCAACATATTGTTCTCAAAAGCTGTGCGACATGCATTGAGGATTTCATCGCTGATATTGATATCTAGATACAAGTCACATCTCTCAAAAAGCTCTGCAACCTTTGCCGGACGAATATTTGGATAAAGCGAAACATTCGGATAACGATTGAGCCCCATCAAATGGCCAGACATTTCTGTGATGGCTCCAATATGGAAATGTACATTTGGCAGCTGAGTCAAGAGCTGCTCTATTTGCTCAAGCTGATCACTATTGGTCAAATCAAGGCTTCTGGATTCATATTATTAAGACGCTGGTAATCATAAATATAACCAATATTGTGGAAATAGACTTTTTCTTCCGGTGTTGCCAAGCTTTGAATTTTCTCATATACCTGCCTGTCCTGAACAGCGATACGGATATTGCGATGAGGCATTTTCATAGCTACTTTCATATTACCAGGTAAGGATTCTCCGATAGGCTCTTGCCAGAAAAGAACATCTTCTGCACGACCATTTTTAGGACGAAGAGCATAGGCCACCAAGAAGGGGGTTGCTAGAGAATTATAAATAATACGATCTGTATCATATCCACGATATTGCAGATAAAAGACGACAAATTCTTGTTTAGATTTAAAAATATGACGCTTTCCTTCAAGTGTCAAGATGATATCACCAGTCAGATGATTTTCCATAATCACCACGACATTGCTCTGGTCAAAATAACGAGTATGGGTCGGACGTTGTGTCTGGTCGTAGGTTATTTGTGCAAAAAGCCGTCCTTTGCGATTGTAGATATCTGCCGCTCGAACCTTCCCCTCTGTATCCAGCCATTCGACAGCCCGCACACGTCTTTCATGCGTTGGTTGGCGATAGAAAATATTGGCACGCTTCTTGCCCATATCCAAGATTTCGCCATTTACATTGCTGGAGCGAATCTCCCATAGATGCGGTTTGGGGACAAGATTAAAATAAATTGGACGGCCCTCTGGTGTGTCCAAATCTCCTGTAAAATAACTGTAAGGAGACTCGACATCTGGTGAAAGATAGCCATCGTCTTGTACAACAACAACAGGACAATCAAGTCCTGTTGCTTTTAATGAACGTAATAAATCAAAACTTGCTTGATCATAGCGGTCAAACAAACAAATCATAGTGGTTATGCCTTTCTTTCTGAATCCTACTTAGTTAGTCTGAGCCGATTGGACAAGATCAGACCAGCGCTGGGCAATATGCTCATCAAGGTAAGGCTCAGCTATCTCGTAGGATACACGGGATAAATCTTCCTGAGAATGTTGAGTTAATAGCTGAACAACCTTTTCCGCGTACTCTGTCGTCATGGCATCTAGATCATCTGGACGAGCTTTAGGAATCAGGTAGCCATTTTTTCCATCGCGGATAAAGGTCGGATTGCCATAACGAACATCAAAGCCAATGATGGGCAGGCCAGAACCTACTGCTTCCAACAGAGTCAGACCAAAACCTTCACTTGTCGATGCTGCTAGATAAGCGGAATAATTCTTGTAAATATCCGCCATATGATGATGCCCCATCAGTCGAATATACTCTTCTGCTTGCAGATCCGAAATCAGCTTCCGCAGCATAGCTTCCTCACCACCTTTACCATAAATATCAAAGGTGATTTCCGGTAGTTGCTCATGCGCCTTCACCACAGAGTGAATCAGCCAATCGATATGCTTTCACTGGCCAAACGAGAAGCTGTCATCAAACCAAAAGGTTTCCGCTGACCTTCTGGTCGGCGCAGCTGATCCAAGCTACCCACAGGAATAGTTAAAATATTCTTCGGCTTGATGTCGGTATATTGAGCAAACTGCTCTTTCAGAAGCTCTGTTTGAGCATCCGTCGAGTTGATGATGTAGTCCACTTCTTCTGCGTATTCAAATTGATACTCGTAGTAATTATTCCACAAGATATACTCTTTTTCTGCGGGATTTTCACTAAAGTGGTCTGCGTGAACGATGACAGCTAGTTTAGCAGCCCCCTTATTGGCGAAGATTGGCTGGCCAATATCTGTCTCTCGGTCTAGAATCAGTAAATCCTTGTCTGTCAACTTCAAGCTTCTCATGAAATGAGCAACAAACTCCTGCTTGGAGTAGAAAACCTGATCTGGAAAACGATAAACTTGCGTTTCTTGTTTACCGTCTACCTCATCGATAATCTCTTCGTAAGCCACACTACCATCTTCATTGAGCCAAGTCCGTTGGTAGAGACGAGCCCGACCATCTACAGGACTATAGTATTCAATAAAGTTTTTGGTATAAGTATAATATTCTTTCTGAATGAGACAGCCACGCGAAACAATCTCTGCCCGCTCAATCAGTTCATTATCCATATCGCATGAATAGCACGTTACGAAATCATTATCTCCAAACAAGATCCGAAAGGTCTTGTTCTCAGGATTACGGACGATTTCTAGAGGTTCTCTATCAAAACTAGCTAAGACTTGTGCTAGAGTGTAGGTCGTTGGAGCAATCTTAACATCTGTAAAATACTGATAGAGCCAAATGACCTCAGAGTCTTCAAAACCGATATTCTTCGTCAAATGTTCAATATTATCGGCTGAAATAAAATCCATAAAGATGAATTTTGCCTCTAAGCCCACACTGCGAAGCAATTTTGCACGATAAATTTGTGCGTACTCAACCCCGCTGCTTGCCCAACCAATTCCTAGGTTGATGTTATAAATTGTCATAAACCATGTTCCTCTTACAAAAGATTATCTTTTTTAATTCTTGAAAGGCGTTTGATGATTTTTCCTTTCTTCTTTTTCTCTTTTTCTTTATCTTCGTCTTTTGACTTTTTGACAGGAGAAGTGAAGTAAGTAACGGGAACAGAGCTATCTGTACCTGTCTTAGCAAATGTTTGCTCAATATTTACAACTTCTTTTTGTGGAGCAGAGATTTCTACTGGAACTTCTTCCTCACCAAAAACATCTGATTCATTTACTTCTTCTTCGTGCGCTTCAAGAGAAGTTTCATCGAATAAACTTTCAGCTTCAACTTGCTCATTTGAAGCCTCGTCTTCTTCCAAAGGCGTATCAAACAAACGAGTAGCTTCATCTTCCTCTAAAGGAGTATCAAATATGCTTGCAAATTCGTCGTCTTCCGAAGCTTCCTCGATTAGACTTGCGATGTCAATTTGACCCTCTAAAGTTTCTTCGTCTAGAATCTGACCAATTTGACTAAGAAGCTCTTTGATTTTTTCCTTTTGCGCCTTATAAAGTTGTTCCGTTTCAAGACGTTTTTTCGTCAATTCATCGATCTCTTCAAGGATAGACGATCTTACTTGTAAGAAGTCTTTCTGAGCTTTTTCTAGAACCTCTTGAGCCTCTTTTTCTGCCTTTTCATGTGCTTCAATAATCAGCGATTTAGCATAAACGACGGCTTCACCGATTTCTCTTTCTTGGTTCTTTAAAGCATCCATTTTTTTATGTAAAGATTCAATTTCTCATTCTTTTTACGAATTTCACTATCAAATCCTTCTTCTAACGATTCAATGTATTCTTCAACTTCCTTGGCACGATAGTTACCAAATAGGGTCTTTTTAAGTCTCATTCTGCTCCCTCTATTCTTCATTTATTCTAATTATATACTATCTTATCAATTGTAGCATAAAATGACGCTTATTACCATTGTTTTATAAGCCTCCGAGCAAAAAAATCAGGATACTACCGGAGCAAATAAAAGTCTATTTACCCGCTAGTTCCACGGTTCTCTTAGTTTTGTAACCTAATTCTTTTATAAGCAAAAACACCTGAATAGATGACATATAATCCATTCAGGTATTTTCTTAAAAGGTAACTAGATGTAAACGCATCTACTTTAGAAATTGAGATCTACCCAGCTGAGAGGTGTATAGCCAAGAAGCTCAACGCCATCATATTCTACTGTTTTAACGATCTCTTGAATATTCGTTTTTAACTCTTCTATTGATCGGCTGTCTGACTCATCTAATACTAGATCATCTTCCACAATAAATAGTGGCTTTTGATAGCGGTCATAAAGATTATTCATAGCTAGGCGAAGACCTACAGGATCAATTGGATTCTTATTGGTATTGTTATAGCCATATTTATTGATAAAGACTTCTTGAGAATTACTAGATGCATGGTAACTAAAGCTAACAAAATCAACCTTTCCGACTCGTAAGTCAAAGAAGTCATCATTTTCAATATCCAAAGCAATCTGCTCACGCTCTAATCGGCGCAAGAAATGGTTTGGATAAGAACCACGAACTTGTACATCTGTAAAGACATGGTTTTCACGGTTCTTGACTTCTGCTTCCATCGCATCAATCGCACTATCTAGATTCTGACTATAGTTACGACTAACTACCAACATGCCACCAAATTGAAATTCTGGGTTGATTGATTTTCCAAGCTTAACAGCACGTGCCGAAGCGACCAACTGATAGTGAGCCGCCTGCCAGATTCGTTGGTTTCGATTTCTCCATCTTCAAAGGACAGACCGCCACCAAGATATGGTAAATGGTGTAAAATATTAAATTCATTAAAGGTAATCCAATATCTTACCTTGTCTTTAAAATGTCTGAAAACAGCTTCTGTATAATGCTCATAAAGTTCAATCATCTTGCGGCTCTTCCACGCGCCGTATTTTTCATACAGATGAAGAGGAAGATCGAAATGACTTAAAGTGACAATCGGTTCAATGTCCTTTTGCAAAACTTGATCAATGATAGCTTCATAATATTTCAAACCTTCTTCACTTGGCTGCGCTTCTTCTCCAGTTGGGAAAATTCGCGCCCAAGAGATAGAAATTCTATAAACATTGAAGCCCATCGATTGAATCATATTCAAATCACTAACATAATCCGGTTGACTCGCTAAAGTAAATTGTCCCAGAAGATCATAGGCGCCTATTGGTACTTTTTTGTAGTTGACTTCCCCTGTCAGTACTCCTATACGTGGTTCACTAAGCGGTAATACATCCGTCGTTCCCAAACCTTTATTACTGTTGGGCATCGTATTTCTAATCATAATGACTCCTTTTGATTTTGTGAATATATGTGGATACTATTGCATCCTCTAGTATCTTTAAAATTATCGCTGGTCTTTCTTATTTTGAGCGATTGAAGCCAACCCAGATAATGTGCTAGCGACATTTTTTAAGTCAGGAGAAATTGGCTGTAAACCTGGTCTTACCATCTGATATGCCTCTTGATCTGTCACGCTCAAGTTTGGAGTTGTAGATACTTGAACAGACAAGCTTTCTTGAGATAGTGCAACTGTCTCTGAAAGTTCCTGAGAGGCAAGGCTCATACTTTCAAGCGATTCTTGTTGATAGGCAAGAAGCATTGACTCTGTTCGAGACAAGCTAAGTGACAGAGATTCTGAGACTTGTAAACTATGTGATACTGACTTAGACTCTGAAACACTCTGTCTGTAAGAAAGCAACTCTGAGACTGAAATACTGTAAAACTCAGATAAGGAAACTCTCACAATACTTTGACTGATTTGCTCTGATTCACTCAGGGAAATCGACTCACTCAAACTAAAGGAAGTGGAGATGCTAACACTATGACTAAGAGATTCGGAAAGACTGATAGAGGTTGAGGTGCTCTGACTAGCCGACTCTGAAACTGAAATTAACTTGCTCTCATATGCAGATTGGGCAACAGAAGCACTAACTGAGAGTGAAGAACTGATCCAATTGTACTCTGAAATTGATTGACTCAAACTTAAAGAAGTTGAAAGGCTTGCACTCTGACTTAATGATTCAGAGATACTGAGACTCTGGCTAAGGCTTTCGGATTCACTCAAACTCAGGGAGCTTGAAACACTCAGGCTTTGACTCAAGGATTCTGAAACACTGAGGCTCTGACTAAGGCTTTCAGACTCACTCAAGGAAACTGATTCACTTAAACTAAAGGCAGTTGAAAGGCTTGCACTCTGACTGAGAGATTCTGAAACACTCAGAGAGATTGAAGCACTCTGACTAATAGAGTCGGAAATCGATGTTAACTTGCTTTCTAATTCAGATTGGGCAACAGAGGCACTAGCTGAGAGTGACGAACTGAGCCAAGTATATTCGGAAAGCGATTCGCTCAAACTAAAGGAAGTCGAAAGGCTTGCACTCTGACTCAAGGATTCTGACACACTAAGGCTCTGACTTTCTTGTTCAGATTGACTGACTGAAATTGACTCACTGAGGCTCAAAGAGAGTGAAGCGCTGACACTTTGGCTCAAGGATTCTGAAAGGCTGAGACTCTGACTAAGGCTTTCAGATTCACTCAAGAAAATTGACTCACTCAAACTGAAGGAGCTTGACGCACTGAGACTTTCGGATTCACTCAAGGAAACTGACTCACTCAAGCTGAAAGAAGTGAAGACGCTCACACTCTGACTGAGAGATTCTGAGACACTAATAGACTCGGAAATTGATGCCAATTGGCTTTCCAATTCGGATTGAGCAACAGAGGCACTAACCGACAATGAAGAACTTAACCAAGTATACTCGGCAATGGACTCACTCAGGGAGATTGAATCGCTCAAAGAGACTGACTCACTGAGACTGAGGGAGGCTACTGTCCACTCACTCAAAGATTCTGAAAGAGAAAGGGACTGGCTATGGCTAAGTGATTCTGATAGCCGCTGACTCTCCTTGGCTGATTCAGATTCGAAAAGAAGTTGAGAAAATGCTTCACTCAAGGATAGAGACTGACTGATACTCAAAGATTCAGATGCTGAAAGGCTAAGTGAAGTAAACTCAGACTGAGCCAGCCATTCAGAAGTAGAGAGGCTCAGGCTAGTACTAAGAGAAATCAAGAAAGTATCTGGCTTATTCTCGTTTACTGAAGATGAATCAGCTTCCTTCTCATAAACTGAATCTGAAAGACTCATAGAAGTCTCTTCTAAGGCACTTAGAGACTCAGATTCTGAAAGGCTCCGACTAGCACTAATGGATTCTGACAGAGAAACTGACTGACTATCCGCTACCGAAGTTGAAACGAATTCGCTAAGAAGGATAGAAGCCGACTCGGAAAGACTCTTGCTTGCACTGATAGAAGCGGATAACCACTCACTCTCATAGAGTGAATCTGATTCTGATATGCTGAGAGATTCAGATTCAAAGATACTCCAGTACTCAGACTCGGAAAGGCTCTCGCTTGCACCGATAGAAGCGGATAGCCATTCACTCTCATAAAGCGAATCTGACTCTGATATGCTGAGGGACTCAGATTCGAAAATACTCCAGTATTCAGACTCGGAAAGACTCTCACTGGCACTAATAGAAGCGGATAACCATTCACTCTCATAGAGTGAATCTGATTCTGATATGCTGAGAGATTCAGATTCAAAGATACTCCAGTACTCAGACTCGGAAAGACTCTCACTGGCGCTAATAGAAGCGGATAACCACTCACTCTCATAAAGCAAATCTGACTCTGATATGCTGAGGGACTCAGAGTCGAAAATACTCCAGTATTCAGACTCGGAAAGACTCTCGCTAGCGCTGATAGAAGCGGATAGAGATTCATCTTCAAGAACCAGCTCAGATTCTGAATCTGACTGATCGATAATATGAGAAGAGTCTAAAGAATAAGTCTCTAATGAATCATTTTCCCACAGCGAATCTTGAAGAGAACTCTCGCTTGTTGAAACAGAGCCACTATCGAAATGTTCAGCAGACAAACTCATTGAGGTCGAAACGCTCATTGATAAACTTTGACTGACATTTTTTATCAGATCATCTACTACCAAGCTATTGTTGGCTTGAAAATCCTCAAAGTCTTCCATAATAGAAATTGGCTCTGTCTCTGGTTTTAATTCTTCATTAATACCTAACGCAACCTGATTCTGCTCTTGGGGTTTTCGGCTAATCGGTTTTAAGATGGCTGCATCCGGATCATAATAATTATCATCCTCTGTCACCAATCGTTTAAACTTCGATATAACACGCTTAAACCCCTTTGCTTTTGCTTTATTATTCTTACCCATAAATATACATTTTCTCCCGAATGCAGTTATATCCTTATTATAAAGTCTATAGCACAATCTGTCAAAACTTTAGCCAAAGAAAACCTCTAATTTCCCTGTAGGCTGAACATTGACATAACTAAGCGCCATATTTTTTATAATTTTAAGATTCATGTCTGCATTCATTCTCTTATATGACTCAAAAGCCTCTTTATGAAACTCATATACAGGATTCTTTTGCGCATAACCTTGACTAACCACTAAAGTTTGAAATTGTTGGAGATAGTCAACTTGCTCCACCCAGCAATCATCCACTGCTCTTAACACTGCGATGCGTTGAAGCTGCCCAAATAGTTCTAAATCCTCAATTCTATCGCGTTTTCGCTGATATTCTTCAATGAAAAGCTTAGATAGAAACTTCTTAACTTGACGAATATTTGTCACATCTAAATCTCTCGGAATGCCTTGACAATAGTAGCTAATGTTATCCAAAACAAATCGATACAAATCGGCCTGCTCTCTAAATGGATGCTTCTTCATATAGGCGTCCATAGCATCTGATAAAACAGATAAAAAAATATTCTAGTTTAAAGTCAGAATGAGCAATAATGTCATTGCGCTTGTTATAAATGATTTGCCGTTGAATTCGGATACTTTCGTCATACTGCTCCGTTGATCGTCTTGAAGCAGCTGCCGCATTGTCGCTGTTTCTCTGAGCTTCTGTCACCTCATATTTAATACGAACCGATTTTTAGATGAACCTTCTGTTTTTTTCCTCTGGCTTGGCGACTTCTTTCTGATAAAAAAATCATTGATCCACTTACTGCCAGTCTTGGTGATAATATCATCTTCAAGTGAAACAAAGAATTTACTTAGTCCAGGCGCGCCTTGACGGCCTGCACGACCACGAAGCTGCAAATCCACTCGTTCGCTGGACATTCTCTCTGTTCCAATAACCGCCAGCCCGCCTAATTTAGCAACGCCTTCTTCTAAGATAATATCCGTTCCCCGACCAGCCATAGAGGTTGCGACGGTTACCGCAGAACGCCGACCAGCCTGTGCAATCATCTCTGCTTCTTTTGCTGCATTGTAGGCATTTAGCACGTTATGAGCAATTCCTTCCTGCAGCAGGAGCATGGAGTAAATTTCTGACATTCTTACCGATCCTGTCGCAATCAGAACTGGCTGTCCCTTTTTGTGTAGTTTTTTAATATAATCCAAAGAAGCATAAAGTTTTTGAGGGATAGTTAGATAGATCTCATCTGGATAATCAATCCGTTGATTGGGTTTTCTAGTTGGTACAACGACCACTCCCAAGTCATACACTTCACGAAATTCATCTTCACAGACCTTCCCTGTACCCGTCATCCCCGCCAATTTAGGAAACATCTTGAACAAATTTTGATAGGTAATAGAGGCCATAGAACGTGTTTCTAAGGAAATCTTCACGCGTTCTCTCGCTTCCAAGGCTTGGTGCAAACCAGATTGGAGTTTATTCCCTTCTAAAACTCGCCCTGTCGCCTCATCCATCAGCTTAACTTCGCCATTTTCTACAGTATACTGACGATCTTTTTCAAATAAATGATTGGCCCTTAAGGCCAAATTGATTTGGCGGATCAGTTGGTAGTTATTTGGATCGTAGGCATTTTGTACACGGAAGTATACTTCTGCTTCCTTAACACCTTTTCTCGTCAACCAGACTGAAGTCCGAGTCGAATCCAGCTTGAAATCTTCCCCTTCTTTCAAGGTCTTAACAAACTCATCACAGGTAACAAATAGATTGGACTGAACCCGCGGAGAGCCTGATATAATCAGAGGCATCTGTGCACTATCCAAGAGAGCTGCATCAACCTCATCCACTAAACAGAAATAGAACTTAGGCAAGAATTTCTTTGCTTGAGAGGTCGCTAAATTTTCTTCAAGGTAGTCAAATCCCAGCGCACTATGTGTTGTATACACGATATCACTTTGATAAATCCGCTGCTTTTGCGCAACCTTCAACTTTTTAGCTGGATTTTCTGAAACACCAATCCCAACTGTCATTCCTAAGTAATGAAAAACAGGAGCCATTTGTTTAGCATCGCGTATCGCCAAATATTCATTGGCCGTAACCAAGATGGTGCTGTTTCCAGTTAAAGCATTTAAGTACAAGGGCAGAATTGCTGTTAGTGTTTTGCCCTCTCCCGTCCTCATCTCGGCAATCTGATTGTCTTGCATGACTAAGGCACCTAGGATTTGTACATCGTAAGGATAGAGCCCCAAGACGCGCTTAGCCGCTTCACGAATGGTGGCATAGGCTTCTGGTAAAATTTCCTGCAGCCTTTCTCCCTTAGAAAGACGGCTTTTAAACCATTGAGTTTTAGCCTGCAATTCTTCATCTGACATGGCTGCATAATCGTCAGAAAGCTGATTAATCTTTTCTAAGATTTTTTTATAACGCCTTAGTTTAAAGGAATTAGCTAAATGTAATTTTTTAGGCTTCATTCTTTCTCATCCACTCTTCCGTTTTCTCCAAGTCTATTTTTTGAAGCAAAAAGGACTGATCCAACAAATAATCAATTTTGGTTAGTACCCGTGGCCTATTTTTCAGATGGGCATACTCTTTTACTCTAGCTGAATTGAAGCGTTCCAGTAGCAAATCTCTAAATAAAGGATAATTTACCCTATTTTGATAGCGAACAAGAACATGCTGATAATCCAATTCTGGCATGAAATCATCAGTCACTAAAGCATAGGCATTTTCAAATTGCTGTGAGTAAAGCAAGGCTGCCATATTTGAAATCGGCCCATAGCCAGCAAAAGCGACCTTTTCAAAAGAATATTCTCGAGACAGCTTTTCAATTGTTCCAAGTAAGATTTCGAAGAACTCTTTTTCCATATACAAAAGAGCGTCTTTATAGGAAGAATTGACTACCAACAAATTTGGAAAATGCTCCCGAACAATTTCTGGAATGTAACCCGTCCGATTAAAATCAGGCTCCGTAAAGCAAACGTAAATCGTCTCTTGATTGACGTCCTTATGCAACAATTTCGAAATCCAATAGCGATCGACGGTATAATCAGCCACACCTTCTTCGGCAATATAAATGCTTTCGAACAGGAAACGATGGCAACCTGAACTCACTAATTTAATTTTATAATGATGGGTATTGTTCGGAACGCGAACACTCATCGTCTCACCCTGCTTAATGATTTGATTAAAAATCTCCTCATCACGCGCATTCATAAATTCAATCTTCAAATAGGTCGAATTTCAGGAAGAGTCTCCAGATAGCTGCCAAAGATATAGTTTTCTCCTCGCTTCAATTCAGGAAGCTGACTTGTATTGCGCAAAGCCTGATAGTTTGCTTGCGAATGCCATTCATGAATGACTGTACCAGACGGCATGAACTGATTCTCATATAAAACATGCCCATCTGCTAGCAGCTTCACAGACGATCCATATAGATACTGTGATACACTTTGCATATCCCAATAAGCAAAATAGATTTCTTCCTTGTATCTCACGAATCAAACTTCCTTTCAAAACTATTCACTAATAAATTTTTATACTGATTAAAGAACCATTCGACAATTCCTTGCGTATCATCATTGTGTCGTCCAGTCAATCCTTTACTAATGATATTAACGCGATAAGCTCGCTTCCCTAGCTCTTCTAGCATATCAGGGTAGGCCGTACCATCGTAGTCATCATGATACATATAAGACACAATAAATTTCGTCCTTGAAAAATTAGCTTCCTTGAACGATGTCCAGAAGTGCTCATTAAGTTGAGCTATTCCTTCCTCTGATAATTCTCCTGTTGTACGAAGCACCAAATCTAAAGAAGTAGGAAAACCTCCAGGACGAATCGTGGATTCATTCTCTGCAATATCGCCTAAATTTACTAAGGGCTTACCAACAATCACTGCATGAGGCTCTAACTTGGAAGCATAATACAGGGCTCCAAAGGTCCCCATTGATAGTCCGGATAAGGTCAACTGGTCTCTTGTAAATCCTAATTCATCTAAACAGTGATGAATGACCTGAACAAGCTTTTGCTCCAGCTCTTCTGAGCCGAGATAGAAAGCACCACCCTCAGACCGCGGATCTCCAATCAGCAAGAATGGGGCTCCCAAATTGTTCATCATCCAGTATCCCTCAAACCCTTCAGCTGGACGATAACCAGAAATAAATATTGAGAGGTGGCTTCAAATCACCAGGATGGAAGTAGTAAATCAATTCCTCCCGATTTTTATCCACGACACGATTTCCACCAATCAACAGGTCCCCATAACCCAAATGAGACTGGCGATGGTGGAATGGTCCAATTTTCACAATTCCTTGACCTTTTACTTGAACACTGACGCTTAGGTAATAAGAATCGCTGGTATCCAAAACGAGAGGCTTATCAAAAGACTCTTCATCATAAATCCATTCTTGCATGGGAGAATTGCCAACTGGATAACCCTTGATGACATAACGAATTGCGCAATCTTCAGAATTTCTGAACTCTGGCCATAAATCCAAAGGGGGGCGTCTGCACTCAGAAAGATATTGTACTGATAGGTTGCTACAGTTTGGTAATACTCACCATATTGGCCACACAGACGGAGATAGTTAGTTCCTTCATAGTTAATCTGACCTGAAAAGGAGGGATTGACGGCTAGATGATTAACACTGAGCTTGGTACCACTTTGCTTGGAAGAAAAGCCTCTTGAAAATAGATACAGCATCTGAGCTGGATCTTCAAAAGTAGACTGAACGGCCCTTTTGCGTAAAAGGAATCTCTCCAAGGTTTTTGTAGTGATTTGACAGCGCTCATGATAAAACAAGCGATAAACCTGAATTAAGCTGTCTAATACTGTGATGTACTCAAAATGCTCAACAGTATCTACCAATACAACATCATAGGGCTTAGCAGCCTTCGGTTTCTTCCCATCCTTTTTCAAAATACCAATATCTTCGGGCAAGAGAGACATGATATCTTCTGGTTTAACAAATGTCCATGCGATATTACTAGGAATCTCATATTGGTACTGCCAATTCTCATTGGCAATCTGTAGGACACTAATTTTGTTCATTTAGCTTTAATTCCTTTATCGTATTTTTCCACATTTCGACAATTTCTCCCCTTGTATACAGCTCAATCCTCTTAACCGAATGCACCAAAGACTGATTCCAGTGTTCCAAATCTGTGAGGTAATACAAGAGTGCCTCTATCAGGTTAGAAATATCATTCATGATCCAACCATTTTCGCCATGCTTCACATAGGAAGAATTATACAAATTCACTTGAGGAATCCCTCCGCTGATACCCGCAATTTGAGTTCGGATATCTGCCGGGCTTCCCAAATCCAAGATGACCCGAACATACTTCAGAGCCTTTGCCAAATCGGTATCACTATGAATCACCACAGTATCAATTCGCTCTCTGAGGCTATCATCATCTTCTAAGCGTGGATCACCACTCTTAGCAGCCTTATCCTTGTCAACAAGGAGCAATTTTTCTGCATACTTTGTTGATGATAAAGATTCCTCAAGAAACTGTCGAATAGAAGCTTCTCGACCAAAATCTTGACTCTGCGTCCCAACCAATAAGTCAATCCACTCATGTTGCAACATCATATCAAACAAGGAAGTAAAGACATATTGAAGATGATGTTCTGGTAAAGTATCGAAATTGACATAAATAATCAACTCTTTTTTCCGCTGACTATGCCCAAGATTCAACTGTGTGTCATAGGGTGGAATCTCATAATAAGCAGGAAGTTGCTCTTCTTCTACTTCCCCCACTTGTTCTGCAATCTTCACAATTTTATCTAAGCTATCTACCACAAAAAATGGGGTATCTTTTAAATCAGAGGATAATTGTTCTGTATTCGTAATCGGATAGCGATTGCCAAAGAAGGATAGAACAACAAGATGATCCTTCTTAATCTGTTGGAAAAAATGATTATGCTGCACATCTGCTGAAACAATAATCGAATCATCCTTGGTTAAAACAGAAGCCAAATGCTGCTCTAGCTTTTCTTTAACAAGCTCCTCAATATTCTGATAGACATCCTTGGCAAATGTGCCCTGTGCCTCAGGATTGATAATGACCTGCTGGTTATCAGCTGTCAAAAATTCTCTGAATTGCCATATTCCTTGTGCATTCAGATAGTCCTGATAATAAGGCTGATTATGCTCAAAATAGATAATACTGGAGACAAAACCACGGTCATCAAAAACAAGCTGATAATCTATCTGATTATTTTCAAAATAGGTAATATCAAAAATATTACCTATTTGTGAAAAATTAATCTGAGCATGAGGTAGGTGATCGACGTGAACATCTACAATAAAAGGAGTATAAAAGATTTCTGCTCCCTGAGGCCATTTCAAATCATCCAAACGAATTTTTCGTGCAGGCACATCTGTCAGACCTTGTATGCTATCAAATAGATTCCACATATCATCTGATGAAAGTCTTTGTTGATAAAAGAAAGTCCGAATATGAGGTGAATAATTCAAAATCAAGACAGAGTTGGCTTCTCCTGATTGTTGAAACATCCGCAATAAATTTACGGCATCGTCAAACATCATATTTTTCGGTTGCAGATAGAAAGGTAGGGCAGTAGAATACCATTTTCGATCTTGTTTATACCAAGAAGGTACAAAGTAAAACATATCCCTCTATTCTCCTTTTACTTCTAGTTCTTTATGATAATAAGTCCCGATTCTTAAGATTCGTATTTCTTCACGCAAGGGCAAGAGCATGCTGATCAAAATGACTAGTGTGCTTGGCAAGGTCAAAAAGAAACTTGGTAAAGGCAAGAAGAAATTAATAAAATAGGGCAGGCCGACATACAATATGAGATAGATAGCTCCTATATTTGATTGCAAAGAAATATAGTGTTTTAACACTTTTAAGGTTTCTTTCCCAGGCTGAATATAGTCAAAATATTCTCCCTGACGCTGCAAGCGCTTGGCAGTCTCTTCCGGTTCCAAATTGATATAGGCAAACAAAATACCCAACAAGTAAATCGCAACTAGATAAACAAATAGACCCAAGGGTTTTGTAAAGTCAAACAAATTCCCAAATTTTACTGAAAATCCTTTCCCTGTCCAGTCTAGTAATAATTGGAACAGCATCAAGACGCTTGTTGCATACATAATGGGCATTCCACCAGAAGGAATGAACTTAATTGGCAAATAAGATTTGTCATAGTAGCGACTGCTTAACATGATCCGATTAAGAGGCAGACGTATCTCGGCTTTCTCACATACGACAGCAACAAAAGTCAAGAGAAGATAGGCCAATAGAGCCACAACTAAAATCATTCCTCCTCGGACAGAAGACAAGGATTTCCCAAGCAAGACTATTAATTGGTCAGCAAACTGGAGTAAAATCCCTGAAATGATAATAATGGTTGACCCTCCCACTCCCTTACGAGTATTAAGACTTGACAACCAAATAATGATAAAACTGCCTGTCACAACTGTGAGTAAAACTGCTAGATTATAGAGCCAATCATCCACCAGAAGTAGAAAGCGACCGTTTCCTCTATAAGCGGTGTACATAATGGCTAGTCCCTGCACAATCGCAAAGAACAAGGTTAAGATTTTTTGAAAGAAATCTGTTTTTTTAAGGGACCAAGATTGTATATTCCAGCTTTTCTTTAGGTTCATGACTTGCCATACAATCATCGTCGTAATCCAAGGTCCTAAGCCCAAAGAAAATACTGAAATCTGAGAAACATCAATTCCTGCCAGCAAATACAAAGCGGCCAAGGGATTGTCTTCCTTTATCCGAAAAGCTTCCATACTGCCATTGTAGCCCGGAAGCAAGATATGTCTTCCTAATATATAAATAGCTATAATGAACAGTGTAAAGAGGATTCTCTTTCTAAAAATATTCTGATGCTTCTTTTTCTTAAGACCAAAGTGCTCCATTTATTATCCTTTATTTGTATTTTGGACTTGCCCAGAGTCCTCTTTTCATACATAAACTTGTCTTTTAAGCCAAAGACTTAAGAAAGCAAGCCCATTCCATAGAATTATAGATAAGGAATCAACTTGCTTTCTCTATTTTGATTACAAAATGTGGGGCAGTTCGTCATTTAATTAAAATCTGATCGAATTTTTTCCACCATTTCCTGATAATTCTCATGTGAGAATACTCGCTCTGAAACCCCTTCTGTTTGTACATTATCAAAGGCATAAACAGGCTTACCAGACTCTTGAAACTCTCTAATTACAGTATCGAATTTCTGATCGTGATTGATATCAAGATAAATGTCGCTGCTTGCAAGTAAATCTCTCAAAGGATATGGCAAAATTGCAGGGTGCAAACGAACATTTTCATAAGCCATCAGTTTGAGTAACTTATCAGACATCTGTGTATAGGCAGCAATATGAAATAGACAGTTTGGTAATGCATTCACCAAATCTTCAATTCCCTCTAACCTATCTGAGTTTGTCAAGGTTACACAGTGGAGAGCAAAGCCTTCATCCCTCTGTTTAATAGCTTTCTCGACATCAAATTCATCTGTCTCAATAATTGTAGACCAATCAAGAGAATTGTAAAACCACCATACTTCACGCAGACGCATGTTGGAAACAGTGTTCCATGGTTTTTGACCAGAAATATAATGCAAAACAGCAGGTAGTGGAGAAAGTGGAATTTCGAAAATCCAGTCATGCTTATCTAGCGCAGCTCCCATGTCAAAACCGATTTGAAAATTGTAAGTATCTTCCAAATCAAGTTTTTTGCCCTCAAACATCAAATTCAAGATAGACTGATCACCTTCAGTAAAATTGGCTAATTCTCTATCTGTCAACTCAACCAATTGCTGAGCCATGTTTTCTTCACGCCAACGCTTATTATTGATGAGCATCATTCCAGAATTAAAGCCAAAGCCTACTCCATATGTCGCGCGAGTCGTTGCTACATAATAATCCCCCAGATCTATCTCAAAAAGATGGTCCAGATTTCGTGTCACAACAATATCACAATCTAAATATAGAACTTTATCTGCTGCAACGTAATTCGGTATAAAATAGCGCCCATAAGCCATGTAGTTGATGTGAGCATAGGTTCCAGCTTCCCATTTTGATTTCACCTGATCGTCAATCTGATCATTAAACAATTTCACATCGTTCAACTGACTACCAGCTGCTTCCACCTTCCGACGCGTATAGTAGAACCATTCTTGAGGAATATCCTGATTGAAAACATAAATATCTAGATTTATGATGACAGCAAAGAGATTTTATTGTTGTTTCAATCTGTCTGATATACCCATAATCTCCCGAAACCACAATGGCTTTTTTCTTTTCCAAAACACTACTCCTTCTACGCTTATTCTATTCTCTAAAAAAATCGCTATTAAGTCTAATTATACCATAAATTCCGCCTTTATTCAAACACCTTCTTGAAAGCTAGACTTAACTTTTCTAGCCTTAAAATAGAGGTGAAAGCTAATCAGGCAAAAAGAAGAAAGCTTGCCATAAGCTCTTCTAATATATCCATCCTTTTAAAATCAGTCAGCCACTACCTGCAACGTACTTAAATGTGTGCTTCCATGCTATCAAATCTTATAAAATTAGGCTATCCCGGAGGATTAGCAGGTATTTTATTAAGAAAAAAGGACTGGTTTCTCTCCCAGTCCACTTACCCTACTTACATCAACTAATTATTATGCACCCGATTCATGTATTCGGTATAGGACTCCGTTTGCATCAGTTTCTTGGCATTCTTGACCCGATCAGCAGTCGGTGGCTTCACACCTTCCAGTGAATAAGGAATGCCCAGCTCTCGCCACTTGAATTCTCCCATAGTATGGTAAGGAAGGATTTCAAACTTATCAACGTTCTTGAGTGTTTTGACAAACTTACCTAGCTCAATCAAGTCCTCATCACGGTCCGTTAAGCCTGGCACCAGAACGTGACGAATCCACACTGGCTTTCCAATATCTGAGAGATATTTTGCACAGGCCAGGATATTTTTATTGGTCTGAGTAGTCACGATTCTATGCTGTGCTTCATTAATTTCCTTGATATCCAGCAAGACCAAATCCGTCACCGCCATCAGTTTATCAAACTTTTCTAGATAACGAGGCGTATTTCTAAAAGGCAGAGCACAAGTATCCAGCGTACAATGAATCCCCAGCTCTTTGGCCTTAGTAAAGAAGGCAATCAAAAAGTCAATCTGCAGAAGCGCTTCTCCACCGCTGACGGTGATGCCACCTTTATTTCCCCAGAAACCTTTGTAACGAAGAGCTTCTTGTAAGATATCATCCACAGTCCGCAGCTGAGATTTGTTGGTTTCCATCTCCCAAGTATCTGGATTGTGGCAATATTGACAACGCATATGACAGCCCTGTAAAAAGACGATGAAGCGGATACCTGGTCCATCCACTGCTCCAAAACTCTCCGTAGAGTGCACCATTCCCGTTACTTTCCCATAATCAATCGCTTCTTCAACCATAATAATCCTCTTGTACCTGAAAACGTTTTACTATAATTACATTATACCACGATTCGAGTGAAAATAGATAGATTCTGCCTATTTTTTAGAAAATAAACTGTTTTTCAGTTTCATTTTCATTGTGTTACAACAGATAAAGTTTTTCAGTTTTTCTTGAAATCGCCTCTCTCCGTTTCCAGCTTTCTCCATAAAAAAAGCCGCCCTAGAGGGCGACCTTTTCGGAGATTGTTATGAAAAAAAGGTGCGGAACTATAGCTATAACAGCTACTCATCTGTTAAACTAAAGGACTCCTTCTATCAAATAAAGTTAAGAGGTCTTCATTTGATGCTTCTAGTATACTGCGCCATACTTAAAAGAAGCTTAAGCTGGTTTTAATCATTATTTTACCAGAATAGCCAAGGTTTCATAAGACTGTAGGGTCATGGTCATTACTACCGTTGGCTCCTCATAATTCGAAATCAGTACCTGCCTAATTTGATAATATCTAAAAATGCTCTATCTTCTATCTCTCCGACGGCCGCCAGTTTCAGTATACAGAAAGCCGGCACAAATTAGATAAATTTCGCTTTGTGGATTTTGCCACACGGCAAAAAGAATGAGGATTCTATTCAGCAAATATAAAAAATCTCCTCTGTCAGCTAAAATCTAGCGAGCAGAGGAGTTTTCCTGTTTTTTGGTTTGTTGTTTAGTTTTATACGTTTTTTATATTTAAGAGATGATATGAAAAATTTATGAAATGTTGATACGAGAATCTATTTCTTGCTTCTATTGCTAGTACTGGTTAGGCTACTTCGTTTAGCTTGGAGCGAATGAATGATTTCTGATAGGTTACTTTTACTTTATATGTCATTGGACTGCCCTCATTTCTTATTTGTTGAGACTAGTATAAGACTTTCAGCTTAAGCATTCCTTATAAAAATCTTGCGGAAAACTTAAAATATCACTATTTATCACTTTTTCATAGTGAATTGATATATGATATTTTTACAGTCTAAATTTGAGAGTTTTCAGCTTTCTTTCTTTTGTAATATTCTTCCTCCAATCGTTCTAAATCTTTCCGATACTTAGCGGTTACTTCTTCCCTCTCTTCACTAAGTGCATCAAAAGATTTTTTAACGGACAAATCAAATTGTTCCATATTGTCATTCATCTTACTAAGTGCTTGATATATCTCATCTGTTAAATGTTCTCTAGAATAGTAAAGTAATTGGTCACTCAATAAATCTGTCTTTCTCCGAGCATCTAATCTCATAGAATCCAGCGCCTCTTCAACTTGCTCTATTTTCTTTAATTCTTGCTTATATTTCTCTTCTAGTCTGAATATTTGTTCCATAGCAGACCTCATTTAATAGGGTTTTGCAGATTCGGTTGTGGAATACTTGTTAGATAATTTGTCGCAGCTGTCGCAGCCTTCCCTGAAAATCCACCCTTGAGACTGTTATTGAGAGTAGCAGTAGCAAAATCAGACATCTGCAGCTTTTGCTCAGCCAACCAGGCGGTCAAGACAGTAGACTGTGCTTCAACTTTAGATTTTTCCAACTGAATCAAAGCATTGATCATCTCTCGTTCTTGCGCCTTCACTAATTCAAAAAGATTATTATTTGCTGTTAATTCTATCTTACTAAGATTTGCCATAGTTTCTCCTACTTGCTACTAAACTGTATACTCCCTTGACGATCCACTTCTTCAAGCTTATCAGCTGCTTGACGTATATTAGAACCAAAAATATCTAATTTTTGGTTCTAAGAAGCTATCTCACTTAGAGTTGTTTCTTCCACCCCACTATCCCAACAAGTCTCCAATGTAAATTGAGACAAGAGCGATTCCAACTCATCATCTGACAAGTAGATTTTGGTCCCATAAACCATCATTCGGAGTAATGTCACCTTGTTTTCAATAGTTTGCTTATATTCATTCAATTTTTGCTTGATTTGCTCTTCAAATTCTTCTCCTTGCTGTTCAGCTAAATCTGCAACTGCAGTCACAAGATCTTTTCGTAGATAAATCAACTGGCTACCACTAAGACTTGGAAGTTTTGTCTGAGCAGAAGAAATTGTTTCAATAGCACGATTAATAGTCAATAATCGCTTATACCTAGCCTCAGGTACAAAATCACCATATATCTTTTTATACTCTTTAACATAATATTCTTCATCGTGTTTGTCCCAGATAGGCGACTGTTCAGCTTTTATTTTAGCGGCTGCGCGTACCTGCTTCTCCGTCATGCCAGCAAAAAACTCTCCTTTTTTGGCATACCAGTCTAAATCCAACATATTGCCAATCTTGGGCGGAAACTTTTCATAGTATTCGCGAATGAAGTAAGCCTCATCGTGCTTGTCCCAGATAGGGGTTCGTTCAGCTTTGATTTTAGCAGCTGCACGCACCTGCTCTGGGGTCATCCCTGATACAAACTCTCCTTCCTTAGCATACTTTTCTGTATCCAGTTTATTGCCAATAATATAGAATTTTGCTGGGTTATGATCTTCTGCAGGCGAATGCAGTCCTTGCGTTCCTTCACGGGAAATGATATTAGCGTAAGGAATCCGTCCACCACTACTATCCATAATGGTCGTATCTTTTGTATTGGCATCATAGGTGGTAACATGGCGATTGATATAAGATAAATCACTGCTACTGAAATTCCCCTTATCAAGAGCAGCTTGAGCTCCCCAGTCTGTAAAATTGACAACCATAGGGACGTTATGTTCCGCTGCTATCTTGACAACTGGAGTCGCTGACTGACTAAAACCACTCATGGCATAAATTCTGACCGGCTGGTTTAGCTTCTTGTCACCTACTTCTGTAATCTTCTGGACACGCTGATAAAAAGCTTCAATATCCTCATATTGAGCTGTCATCCCATCTCCGTAGGCACCTCCTCCAAAGGCATTGTAAGTTGAAGCCCAATGGTCTGGACTGAGAGGGTTGGCAAAAACTGCTGAGTCCCTGCGACTGTTACAATAGTCTGTGAAACAATAGGCTCTCCATTAGCATCCAAGGGGGCTACTGCAATAGCCTGAGTGACCCCTTCCATTCGGTCGATGATTTGAAATTTCTGACCGGTATCCGTATTTATTATTTCTTTTTGAGATGAATCCGTTGAAAAATCTTTGGTATTTTTCTGTAAATACTGAATATCCTGGTGTGTTACTGCCATTCGAAAGCCTCTCTTCCCTGCACTCGCCTAATTTCCAAATTATAGATAATCTCTGCCTTGGGACTGCCTTGGCTATTTTTTTCTACTGCCTTTAGATGACCCTCACGAGAAAGCAGCCATCACTTCATCCGTAAATTCCTCTTTTTGTAATTTTAACTGTTCTGGAAGGTGTTGATATATTTCTGAGCTAACAGACTCGCGTTCATTATTTCTCAGATAGATAATCTCTGACCCGTCATTGACATTAAAGCTTAAGTCAAGACCAGCAAGGGTTCCATAATCTGGCACTGCCATATCTAGCACTCCATCATTTCGAAGATAGACTTTATTTCCATAAGTATCATAAACTACAGGAACAATGCGAGCGTTTACAAAACTTTCTCCTCCTCCCCCACTGATAAAAATCGGAGAAAATTCGATTTTACTGATACCGCTATAATGCTCCTTTAGATAAGTCGCGATTTGTTCCTCATAAAGCTGAAAACCGTGCCGGTAGAGATTGTCCACTTTCATTCGATCCATATAAAATTTACCTCCCATCACAAGAACAACAAAAACTAAAAGAGAAAAAAGAATAGATTTTGTTCGTTTAGACATTTAAAACTCTCCTCATTCTATCTCAACTTACTAAATTAATCGGTTACTTCCATTTATCCAAGTCTCTTTCATCAATTCGTTGAATTTCTAAATTATAAATAATCTCAACTTGAGGACTGCCTTGACTATTTTTTCCTACTCCCTTTAGAAGTCTTTCCTTTACATAGATTGATAGAACTTCATCCATGATGTCATCCTTCTTTAACTTTAATTCTGGAGGCAGATGCTGATACTGATCAACTTGTATATATTCTTTCTCATCATTTAATAAATGAATAAACTCGGAACCACCGTACGCAAAATCTAATTCAAGACCAGAAAATGTTCCATAACGAGGTACTCCAATATCTAGAGGTCTGCCATTTTGCAGATAGGCTTTATTACCATAATCATCATAAATCACAGGTATAACCTGAGAATGAACAAAACTTTCTCCGTTTCCTCCACTAATAAAAATCGGAGAAAATTCGATTTTACTGATGCCGCTGTAATGTTCTTTTAGATAAGTTGCAATTTGTTCTTCATAAAGTTGAAAGCCGTGACGATAGAGATTGTCTACTTTCATTCGATCCATATAAAACTTGCCGCCTATCACAAGAATAACAAAAACTATAAAAGAAAAAAGAATAGATTTTGTTCGTTTAGACATTTAAAACTCTCCTCATTCTATCTCAACTTACTAAATTAATCGGTTACTTCCATTTATCCAAGTCTCTTTCATCAATTCGTTGAATTTCTAAATTATAACTAATCTCAACTTGGGGATTGCCTTGATCATTCTTTTCTACACCTTTAAGATATCCCTCATGAGAAAAAGCTTCCATAGATTCATCTGTTGTCTCGTGGTCTACCCATTTCAAATTTTCAGGTAGAGGTTGCCCCCAAATAACACTATTGTGTCTTCTTTTATCATCTCTTAGATAAATAATTTCCGAGCCATCATTAACATTAAAAGCCAAATCAGTCCCAAATACCATCTTATAATCCACAAGAACCTTCTCAACAAAACCATCATTTCTGAGATAGACTTTATTTCCATAACTATCATAAACTACTGGAACTACACGGCCTTGTAAAAAACTTTCCCCATTTCCTCCTGTAATAAAAATAGGGGAAAACTCTATTTTACTGATACCGCTGTAATGTTCCTTTAGATAAGTCGCGATTTGTTCCTCATAAAGCTGAAAACCGTGCCGGTAGAGATTGTCCACTTTCATTCTGTCTATATAAAAATCACCTCCTATTACAAGTACGAAAATGCAAAGCAAAGATAAAAGAACAGATTTTACTCGTTTAGTCATACAAACCTCCTTTTCTCTCTAGCCCAACTTACCAAATTGATGGGTTACTTCCATTTATCTACCTCCCGTACATCTACTCGCCTAATTTCTAAATTATAGACAATCTCAGCCTTGGGACTGCCTTGGCTATTTTTTTCTACTGCCTTTAGATGACCCTCACGAGAAAAAGCAGCCATCACTTCATCCGTAAATTCCTCTTTTTGTAATTTTAACTGTTCTGGAAGGTGTTGATATATTTCTGAGCTAACAGACTCGCGTTCATTATTTCTCAGATAGATAATCTCTGACCCGTCATTGACATTAAAGCTTAAGTCAAGACCAGCAAGGGTTCCATAATCTGGCACTGCCATATCTAGCACTCCATCATTTCGAAGATAGACTTTATTTCCATAAGTATCATAAACTACAGGAACAATGCGAGCGTTTACAAAACTTTCTCCTCCTCCCCCACTGATAAAAATCGGAGAAAATTCGATTTTACTGATACCGCTGTAATGCTCTTTTAGGTAGGGCGCGATTTGTTCCTCATAAAGTTGAAAACCATGCCGGTAGAGGTTGTCCACTTTCATTCGATCCATATAAGACTTGCCTCCTATTACAAGTACTAAAATGCAAAACAGAGATAAAAGAATAGATTTTACTCGTATAGTCATACAAACCTCCTTTTCTTTCTAGTCCAACTTACCAAATTGGTGGATTACTTCCACTCATAAAACTCCCTTCCCTGTACGCGTCTAATTTCTAAATTATAGACAATCTCAGCCTGGGGACTGCCTTGGCTATTTTTTTCAACTGCCTTTAGATGACCCTCGCGAGAAAAAGCATCCATCTTTTCATCTGTAATTTCATCCTTATTCAATTTTAATCCATCTGGCAAATGATGGTAACCTTCCACACTAACAGATTCATTCTTCTTATTATGTAAATAAATTATTTCTGAACCATCATTGACATTAAAATCCAAATCAATTCCAGCTGTCATTTCATAATCTGCCACACCCATCTTTAAAACACCATCATTGCGCAAATATACTTTATTACCATATGTATCATAAACAACTGGGACTATACGAGCATAGACAAAACCTTCTCCTCCTCCCCCACTGATAAAAATAGGGGAAAACTCTATTTTACTGATACCGCTGTAATGCTCTTTTAAGTAGGTCGCGATTTGTTCCTCATAAAGTTGAAAACCGTGCCGGTAGAGATTATCCACTTTCATTCTGTCTATATAAAATTTACCTCCTATTACAAGTACGAAAATGCAAAACAGAGATAAAAGAATAGATTTTAATCGTTTAGTCATACAAACCTCCTTTTCTTTCTAGTCCAACTTACCAAATTGGTGGGTTACTTCCATTTGCCTATCTCCCGTACATCTACTCGTCTGATTTCTAAATTATAGACAATCTCAGCCTTGAGACTACCTTGGATATTTTTTTCTACTCCTTTTAGCGATCCCTTTTGTGAATAAGCAGTAATTATAGCATCAGTACTCTTATACGTCTTCAATTTTAAATGTTCTGGGAGATGTTGATATTGTCCTACTTCAACAGATTCGTTTTTTTCATTATACAAATATATAATTTCCGACCCATCATTGACATTAAAATCCAATTCAATTCCAGAAGTCAAAACATAATTAGGCACTAAAGTATCAATAGTTCCATCATTTCGAAGATAGACTTTATTTCCATATGTATCATAAACTACAGGAACAATGCGAGCGTGGACAAAACCTTCTCCACTACCTCCACTTTTAAAAATCGGAGAAAATTCAATCTTACTGATACCGCTGTAATGCTCTTTTAGGTAGGTTGCTATTTGTTCTTCATAAAGTTGAAAACCATGCCGATAGAGATTGTCCACTTTCATTCGATCCATATAAGACTTACCTCCTATTACAAGTACGAAAATGCAAAGCAGAGATAAAAGAATAGATTTTAATCGTTTAGTCATACAAAATACCGTGTCTTTCTAAATGTAGTTTACCATAAAAATTGTGTAATCGGAATCTTAAAACCTTTTCTACAATTTTACTATTGAATCATTTCTACCTCAATGAAACACCCTCCCTATTGCGATAACCAAAAACAGACCTTCTTTATAAGAAAGCCTGTTTGATTTACAAAGAGTCAACTATTAATTAGTTTCCTCATCGATTTCCACTTGTTCTGAAATATCAACCTTAACCTTAGTGACACGGCCATTTTTAACCTTGTCATTGGTCAAAATCAGTTTTTTATTCTGGCTTTCAACTTCATAGCTGAGCCGTTCTGTTGGATTTGGAATGGTTCCAACACCAGTCAGATAATAACCAGCAATAGTATCCACATCATCACTATCGATTTCAACTTCAAAATATTCATTAAAGTCATTGAGGGTCATCGTTCCTAAAACAATGTAGGTATTCTCACCGATTTCATGAACCTCGATAGCAACCTTGTCTGTTTCATCTTCGATTTCACCGACGATTTCTTCCAACAAGTCTTCGAGCGTCACGAGACCTGCCATACCACCATACTCATCCAGCAGAATCGCCATTTGATTTTGGGTATTCCGAAGAGATTTGAGCAAATCATCCACAAAAATCGTTTCAGGGACAAAGAGTGGCTCTTGCAGAATCTTACGGAGATTGAGATTGTCGAATCCATTAGCGAAGGCTTCATTCAGCAAGCGCTTGGTATGAATCAAACCGATCACATTATCCTTATCGCCATCATAGACAGGAATTCGTGAGAAATTTTGCTTGAGGATACTTTCGATGATTTCCTTGGTATCATCCTGAATATCAACCATAAAGGCATCCGTCCGCGGCACCATTAGTTCACGCGCCACCATTTCATCCAGCGAGAAAATCCCCTGCAGCATTTCGATTTCATCTGCATCCAGCGTCTCCTCACTATTGGTCAGCATGTACTCAATCTCATCTCGGGTCATTTTTTCATCCGCATCATCAAACTTCATCGGCGTCATCTGACTGAGAAGATTAGTAGAGGCTGAAAGCAACCAGACAAACGGACTGACAATTTTCCCCAGAAAGATAATCACTGGTGCTGTCCGAATAGCCAAACTATCCTTAAGATTCATAGCGATTCTCTTAGGATAAAGCTCCCCCAAAACAATGGAAATATAAGTCAAGAGAGCAAGGGACAAGAAACTAGCAACTGCATGCGCCGTCTTGGAATCACCCATCCAAGAAGCAAAGATTTTCCCTAGATTATCCGCAAAGCTTGCCCCCGACAGGATATTGATGACGGTGATACCGACCTGAATCGTTGACAGAAAGTTATTGGGACTTTCAAGAACTTTTAATAAACGAACGTATTTGGCATCACCTTCCTCGGCTTTTTGCTCAACGCGAGCTCGATTGAGCGACACCATCGCCATCTCAGAAGCTGAGAAAAAGGCATTTAGTAAGGTTAAAACAAATAGCAGTATTGCTTGCAATAAAATACTCTGACTGCCAGGGTCTTCCATGGATTCTTCTCCTAAAAATTATAATCAACTTTGATTATAACATATTTTTAAGATTCGTGCACAAGGATTTATGGGAAAGCGTTTTGCAGATTAATCCTCTAAATCCTGCAAGACTTTTTCTAGCCGAGAAATAGCTCCAACAGGCAGGGCTGTCTTGGGATATTTCTGATTAAAGGCCAATAGAAAGTTTAAACGGACCTGCATTCTTTCACGAATGAGCTGTCTGTATTTGTCGTCAAAGTTTGGAACAGCATAACCCTTATAATCCAGATATTCAAAACCTTCCAGAGGACCAAAAGGCTTAAATTGAGCTCTTCCCTCTACAATCTGCTCGATAATGTCTAAAGATACTTCCTTTGAGATACCTTTACCCATATAAAAGCCAGTATTGATAATGTAGCAAGCAACTCCTGACTCAAATAAATGACGGAATTTCCGATAATCTTCCACCAATGGATAGACTCGGAAAGGATTGGCATAAGGCTCAATAACCAAGTCTTCGTGCAAGCCAGTGACATTCTCGGCATTTGAGCGCTTGGTCATCAGGGTGCAGCCCATTGTGGAAGCCATCAGCGGATCATTGATCTTAACCAGAGGCGGCAGAGAATCATCTTTCATAATCCAGAAGATAGCGTTGATGGGCTCATCAATTCTGTCTACGCGATTTGGAGTCGCAAAACGCGATTTGACAGTCCGTCCATTCCCGTTACGGATGTCCTCAGTCACTAGCTTTCCGCCCATTTTCATCCAGCGTCACTCCACAATTCTGCACGGTCACAAAGAAATCCTGCTCACTATGACCTGTAGGATAGTCATTAGTCTTGTCAAAATAAGACGGTTCGAGGGCAATAGAGGAGCCATCCTTGACCGAGATAATGAAGGCATCGTCATGGAGAACCTTGATGTCATATTTATGGTCATGTTTAGCATGCGTCAATGTAGATTTTCCTGAACCGGATAGACCAAAGAAAGATGCAACATAGTCTTCTTTTTCCGTCTTCTGCTTGAAGATTTTTAGACCTCCGTGGCAGGCAACATAGCCATTTCTAGCAGCCGTTCCCCAAGCCAAAGTCAAGGTTGCCTTTTTCAGCTCCCCGAAATAATTTAAGCCCAGAATAACAGCGCAATTATGATTGGTATCAAAGTAAACCAAACCTTCTGGATAGTCTGGATGCTTCCATTTAGGGTCAAAAAAGACAAAGATATCATTTTCCTCGTACTTTTTAGAAGCTCGTAGGCGGTTCTTAAATTCCTCATCCAAAATCTGGAAATTCAAGAGCCAAGAATAGAGATTGTTGATTTCTTCCTGAGGAACCATCAGATGGGCGCAAACCATGAAGTCCTCATCCAGCCCCACGACTGCATCTGCCTTATAAAAGGTCCTCTGATGTGCCTGATAAACAGCACTACGAACCAGAAACAGCAAGTGCTCATCTTCCTGACGATCTCTGCCATAAATTCGTCTAGCCTTGGCAGTTCGGCCGACAACAGCCCCCGAGTTAGTTAATAAAACGCGGGCATAAGAAGGAAGTCCCAGCTCCTTAGTATGAATCACCGGCATGTCCAGCACAACCGTTCCAGCAGCTACCGAGGCCAGTTGATAGGCCTCTTCTACGGTCTTGATTGCCTGCACCTGATTCTCATAAAAGGCTGTCTCTACAATGGTCTTCAAGGGCGAAAAATAAGAAGAATCTTTTCTTATTTCTTGCGGAGAAAATTTACGACGTGTTACCATAATGATACCTCCTTTATGCTATTACTATTATTTTAGCATAAATATCCAATGATGAACCATAAAAAATGCAGTAAAAAAGAGAAAGACGAGCTTTCTCCTATTTTTTTATAATACCAAATTCTTCATTCTTCTTTTGCTGCTGAGCTTCTTTGTGATTATCATAAAGATTGGCCAGGAATTTCACGATTTCCTTGAGGATGGAGTAGGTCGGAATCGCTACAATCATGCCCATAATACCATAAATATTACTAGACAGAAGCAAGAGAACCATAATCGTAATGGGATGCACTTTCATAACACTCCCAACAATACGAGGATAAAGGATATTTCCATCAATTTGCTGGATAATCAACATATAGATTAAGGCTGCCAACATTTTATGAGGATCGGTAAAAAAGTAGGTGATCAGCATGGGAATCAAGCCGATGCTAGGCCCCACATAAGGAATTAAGTTGGCCAAAGCTGAGAAAATTGCAAAGACCAAGGCATACTTGAGTCCAATGACACTGTAACCAATATAAGCTAAGGTCCCAATCAGCAAGGCATCTATCGAAATACCACTGATATAACGGGCAACCGTCGCATTGAGATTGGTCAAGAGACTAGATATATTGAGCTTATCGCGCTTGAGAACTGTCCGCTCCAACATTGGTAGGAGCTTGTGTCCATCCATCAGGAAGTAGACCAAAAAAATCGGGGTCATGATGAGAATCATGAGGGTATTGATGACAGCAGACACTACGCTACCCAGACTATTGGTAACACTATTTAAAATATTTTGCAGAATATCTACATAGGACAGGTTGAGTTGCTGGATAGTAGACTGAATATTTAAACTCTTAAATAAAGGATTTTTGGATAATTGATTGACAAAACTCTGAATTTCCCAATAGAGATTTTGCGTCGAATTAATCAAGCTGGACAGCTGGTTAATCAAAATTGGCAAGAGGTAGATTACTCCGACTGTCACTAGACCAAACAGTAGGAAAAGAGTGATTAAAATCCCAAAAATTCGATTAATTTTCAACTTTTTTTCGAGCAGTGTCACAAGAGGATTTGTAATATAGTAGAGAAATCCTCCCATAACAAAAGGAATTAAAATCGTATTGATAACGCTCACCACTGGCGTAATCATATCTCCCATCTGGCGCCAGATGAAAAAGATAATCGTCAGCAGCAAGACTTCACTGGTCCAAAACATTAACTTACTTTTATGAAACATCTTTACTCTCCTCCAAGTTATTTTACCATAATTTATCATAAAATAAAGGTGATTTCATAAAAGAAAGAATAAAAATGGAAACATTATTAAGTTCGAAAAATTTGGCTAGTCAGAAAAGATCACACAATTTAAAATCTAAATCAGACAAATAAAAAATCACCTGAAAGCAAGAGCTGAAAAGCAAAGTCTTTCAAGTGATTTTTGATATCACTTCCATCAGGAAGCAGATAATCAATTGATAATGCTATAAAAGTTTAAAATCTGAAGCAGATGATTAGCCCTTAATCGGGATTGAAATCTCAATCAAACTATTGGCATAGATCGTCCGAATAGCAGAGGCGTCAATATTCTTTTGGTCAATTTTTCGTTTCAAAAAGAATTCTCTAATTTTTTCAATTTCTTGCTCTCTGATTGCGCGATGCTTATTTGAAATGAGAATTTCGTAATGGCTAGGGGCCTCTGTGAAAATAACATCACTATTGCCCGCAGAATAAACCTCTACAAGGGTTGCATCTGTACTTTCCAACTGATTTTTTACTAATTCTGCATGGGTATTCGTCGTATTTATAAGCTTCATTCATTTGCCTCCTACCTTAAATCGTCGCTATTATTATAACACGTTTTTCAGGAATTGTGAACGATTACCTGTAATCTATATCATTTTACATATAGCAGGTTAGTTATTCTGATATTTGCGCTTCCACTGCTCAATTCCCCATTTATGGCTGCCACGTTTCAATTTTTCTATTGCAAGTTCGACAGGAAACCATGCTAGATTATTAAAGTCTTCCAGTGGCTTTTCTACTTCTTGATACGAAAGTGCTTCGTAAATATAAGCAGGGTTATAAAAATGCGTGTCCCGATGGCGAGAATAAAAATACTCGTCCGCCTGACCAAAGTAATCTCCTACTTGGATGCTAAAGCCAAGCTCTTCCAGCAATTCCCGCTCAAGAGTAGACAGCTGGTCCTCTCCTTCTTCCATTTGTCCTCCAGGAAGAAACCACGCACCGTTAGGTGCCTGTACCAAATAATATTTTCTTTCTTCTCATCCGGAATTACTGCATAAACTCCATAGCGTGTCACATACTCGACATTTTCCTCATGAACTCCAAAAACTGGATGGGTCATTATCTTTCCTCATTCCTTCTAATCTTTACTACTATCATAAATAACTTATACTAGCCTGTCAAGAGTTTGAACTTATTTTTTCAGCTTTCACAAGGAAGCTTAGCCCCTTAGTTCTCAAGTAAAAAAGCCCGCCTCAGTTGAGACGGGACTTCTTCTACTAGCCATCAGTCAAACCTATTCATGTTAGACTGGATTATTTTTCTTCAAATCCTTCTGCAACTGCATCCGCAAAGTTTTCTTCTACGATGCTTGCACAGTGGTCACAGATAACTGCATGGTAACTGCGTTCAGCAGTAGTTGGATCGATACGACGGCAACGGTCACAAACTTCACCTGCAGCGCGTTCAACTGTGAAGGCAACATCCTCAAAGCTAACTGCGCCTTCTGGAGCTGGTCCTTCTGCGATGGTCAATTCTGACACGATCAAAAGTTGAGCCACATTGCTGTCCACTGCTCCAAGAAGAGTTTTCACCACTTCATTTGGATAAACTGTCAAGTGTGCTTCAAGCGATTTACCGATTACTTTTGCATTACGAGCTTCTTCCAAGGCTTTTTGAGCTTGTCCGCGGAAGTCCATGAAGGCTACCCAAGTATCCAAGATTTCTTCCTGGTTAGCAAATGTTTGAGCTTCTGGCAATTCTGACAACTGAACAAAGTCTTCTGCTTCATGCTCTAGATAAGACCAGATTTCTTCCGCTGTGTGAGGAAGGATTGGTGTCAAGAGTTTGGTGATTTTGACAAGAATGTCATAGAAGACAGTCTGCATTTGGCGGCGTTCGAGTGATTTGGCACCTTCGATGTAGACAACATCTTTGGCAAAGTCAAGGTAGAAGGCTGACAAGTCAACGTTGATAAAGTTCACCAAGGCCTTGTAGATTGTCAAGAATTCAAAGTTGGCATAAGCATCACGAATCGTCTTGACAAGCTGGTTAAAGCGGATGGTCATGTACTTATCAACGGAACGAAGCTCATCGTAAGCCACTGCGTCCTGAACTGGGTTAAAGTCAGATGTGTTAGCAATCAAGAAACGAAGGGTGTTACGGATCTTACGGTAAGTTTCAGAGACTTGGCTCAAGATATCCATAGAGATACGCACGTCATTGCTTGAGTCCACACTTGTTACCCAGAGACGCAAGATTTCCGCACCAAATTGTTTTTCAACATCGCTTGGAGCAATGGTATTTCCAAGAGATTTAGACATCTTCTCACCCTTACCGTCAAGGGCAAATCCTTGTGATAAGATTTGTTTGTATGGCGCTACGCCATGGTTGGCAACTGAGGTAATGAGTGAGGAGTTGAACCAACCACGATATTGGTCAGAACCTTCTAGGTAAAGGTCTGCTGGGTATTTGAGTTCTGGACGGTTGACAACTACTCCATTCCATGAAGAACCTGAGTCGAACCAAACGTCCATGATGTCCGTTTCTTTCTTGAACTCGCCATTTGGGGAACCTGGATGGGTAAATCCTTCTGGCAAGAGGTCTTTGGCATCACGTTCCCACCAGACAATAGAGCCATGCTCTCAAAGAGTTGAGCCACGTGCTCAATCGTTTCAGCTGTCATGATTGGCGTTCCGTCTTCAGCATAGAAGATAGGAAGGGGAACTCCCCAAGCACGTTGGCGAGAAATGACCCAGTCACCACGGTCACGAATCATGTTGTAAAGACGAACTTTACCCCATTCTGAGTGGAACTTCACTTTTTCAATTTCATCCAAGATTTCTTGGCGGAATTTAGATACAGAGGCGAACCACTGTGGTACTGCACGCCAGATGATTGGTTTTTTCGTGCGCCAGTCAAATGGATATGAGTGAGAAATTTCTTCTTGAGCAAGAAGAAGATTGCCAAGTTTTTCGATAACAGTTAGAACTACCTTGTCATAGAACTGACCTGCAAAGTCAGGACCAGCATTTTCCATCATAATACCGCGTTCGTTTACAGTTACAGCAACTTCTAGTCCATTAGCAACACCGACATTGTAGTCATCCTCACCAAAACCAGGGGCTGTATGGACAATACCTGTACCAGAGTCAGTCGTAACGTGGTCACCAAGGATCACCAGCTCATCTACAGCTGTATCCCATGGGTGGACTGTCACAATGTGGTTCAATTCTTGACCACGGTAGGTCGCCAAGACTTGCACATCAGCCCAACCAAATTTCTCAGACAAACTGTTCAACAATTCTGAAGCAACCACAAACTTACGAGATTCACCGGCTGGTTGAACGACTACGTAGTCAATATCCGCTCCAACAGTCAAGCCACGAGAAGCTGTGATGGTAAATGGAGTAGTTGTCCAAACAACGATGTAAGTATCTGTATCTAGCACACCTTTTCCGTCTTTGACGCGGTTAGCATAGTAAAGGGAAGTTGAAAGCAAGTCATGGTACTCAATTTCTGCTTCAGCAAGGGCTGACTCAGATGACCATGACCAGTAAACTGGCTTGGCACCACGGTAGATGTAGCCTTTCTTAGCCATTTCTCCGAAGACACGGATCTGAGCTGCTTCATAGTCCGGAGTCAAGGTCACATAAGGATTTTCCCAGTCACCAGAAACACCCAAACGTTTAAAGTCTTCTCGTTGTTTATCAACTTGAGAAAGAGCGTACTCGCGGCAAAGTTTCAAGTACTCAACCAAGTCCATTTCTTTGCGTTTGACACCTTGTTTTGCCAAAACTTGCTCGATTGGGAGACCATGAGTATCCCAACCTGGAATATAAGGCGCATAAAATCCTGACATAGATTTCGAACGAACAATAATATCTTTAGAAATCTTGTTCATAGCGTGTCCAACGTGGATATTTCCGTTTGCATACGGAGGTCCATCATGCAAGGTAAAATGTGGTTTCCCTTGATTCAATTCTTGACGACGTTGGTAAAGTTTTGCTTCTTCCCATTCTTTTTGCCAGATTGGTTCTTTGGTTGGAAGACCAGCACGCATTGGAAATTCAGTTTTTCCAAGATTTAGGGTATCTTTGAGTTTCATTGTTACTCCTTTAATTTAAATTGACAAAATAAAAACCACGATTCGCAAAAAGGACGAAAATCGTGGTACCACCTTTGTTTAGACAGGAAAAAACCTGTCCCTCTTAGCCTGTAACGTAGGCGGACGTCGTTTCTTACTCGATTCAGAAACGATGAAGCAGAATGATAAATCAAACAAAAGGGATTACAGGTCTCTCACCACCACCTGCTCGCTGAAAATATTCTGTCCGATTTGTGTTTCTGCACTTATTATAAAAGATCTACTGGAACTTTAGAATCTTCATCCGATTCTGAACGTTTTACTGATTCTAAAATTTCTTTCTGTTGTGCTTGGATCAGCTCTTCATCTATAGTCTGAAGGGTCTGTGTTTCTGCCAATTCTCGATTTGCTTGCTCAATTCGCTCTTGCAATTCAGCTAATTCTTCAGGTGAGAATTGGCGCGTAACATCCACTTCTTCCTCTAGCTCGACTTTTTCTCCAAGCGCTTCTTCCACCACTACTTTAAAGGCTTCATCACTGGTTTGGAGATAGGTAGCAGTCGGACGAAGAATGTCTTCCCAATCTTGAGAATCAACAATACTTAGCTGACTTTCAATCGTCGATTTGAGACGTTGATGGAAGACACGCGTTTTATTTCAATTCTTCTGTCTCAACAGCTACTCTTTTGGCATTATCTGTAGCCTGACGAAGAATATCATTTGCCTTATACTTGGCTCTATCTAATAAACGTTGCGCATCTTGCTCTGCTTGCTGCACAATATTTCCTGAACGTTCTTGTGCTGCCTGTTTGACCCGCTCTGCTGTATCTTGTGCAATCAAAACAGATTGGCTGAGCGAGTCTTTCATTTCATCAAAATAAATTAGACGTTCTTCAAGATTACGGATTTTTGCTTCTTTCTCACGATTCTCACGGATTAATTCCTCATAATCATTGACAATGATATCAAGAAATTCTTCAACTTCATCAATATCGTACCCTCTAAATCTGGTTGAAAAACCTTTATCTCTAATATCTAATGATGTTAGTGCCATGTTTCCTCCTTATTTACTAGGTAATAATTCAACTGTTAGTTTATGCTTCCCGTTTTTGGAAAAACCATTTTCTGTTAATATCTTAAATCTTCCATATTTCCTAACGCTAATCAAATCCCCCAGAGAGAGCTGTTGGCTAGGATTATCAATGGTTCTGTAGTTCTGCTTTACCTGCTTCCCCATGATTAGTTCCACAGCTTGACTACGTGATAACTTAAAGACTGTGGCTACCAGCTTATCCAATCTGAGACTAGAGACCAAAACATCTGTTGTTTTAGTCGCCAGTGCGTCTTGTAACTGATCTTTGAAATCAACTCTTCTTAGCCGAACTGGGACTTTAGCTATTTTAGAAACATTCGTAATGAAATATTCTTCTAATCTTCTATCCACAAATACTTGTGCACGGTCATCCACAACGATAATATCGCCAAACGTCCGCCTCTCAATCCCTAGCTGATGCAAAAGGGTTCCCATAATTTGTGAATGAGTTACCTTGTAGAACTTACTTGCATAGGTAATCTCTAGCAAGACCACATCAAAATCTTCGAGTTCTAATTGATAATAGCTAGGTGAAATCAACACTTTAGCAAACTCACTTGGAAAATAATCTGAACTAGCAAATACTTGCACATCATATTGCTTACTCAAATTTTTGAGAATATTGACCTGATGAGGATTCAAAAAAGCAGTCGTCTCATAGCTATATTGATTTTCTACTCTTTGAAGCAATTCCATGCTTTTATCCAGAAAATCTTGATCATCCTGAGAAAAATGCTGATAGATATTGTTTACCATAGCAATAACAAGGAAGCAAGAATGTGTAGAAATAAGGTATCAAGCACTCTCAAGGTAAAAAGTGCCGCCAGAACAGTAAAGTCTAATCTACCAAACCGCAAAGGCAACCTGCGGAACAAACGCAAAAATGGTTCAACCAGAGAACCGACAAGCCTTCCTAGGGCTGTTTGGTAAGCTCCAGGGAACCAAGACAAAAGTGCATAGATGAAGACGAGAAGGGAGTAAAGATCAATTAGATTAGAAACTAATTTTAAAATAAAGTAAATCATTAATTATCTGCTGCGTTTCATATCAAAATCGTATTCACTCAGATCCACATCGTTGGGAAGGCGAATATCTTCTACATTGACGACAACATTGATTGGAGTGAGCAAGTACATGGTACTAGCAACTTTTCTCAAGTTCCCAGCCAAAACATAGCGTGCCCCATCAAGATAATCCAAGCAACGTCTTGCTTGTACCTCCGTCATATATTGAAAATCAATTAAGATACTCTCATTCGCCACAAGTAAATCAACAACCTCTGTCGCTTCCTCATATTTTTTCGGATAGCGAACATCAATCGTAACCTTCTCACTAGATTTCACTCGATGCTGAGCCAGTTCTTGTTGGCGAGCATGCAATCTAGTAATATTTTCCGTTGTAGGCTTTTGTTGGACTTGTGAAGAAGCTGAACGAGTACGTGCGTTTTCCTTTGCTGATGCAGCCGGAACCGGCTCGATCTCTGCAGGCTTCAAAACAGAATCAGATTCATCTGAAGGCTGTACTGGTAAGTCAGACTTCTCTCCATCTTCTGTAAAGTATTCTATAAATTTATCAAATTTATCTTTAAATGACATTGTTCTTTCCTATTTAAAAAATGCTGTTCCGATTCTGACATAGGTTGAGCCGTTGGCAATCGCTTCTGGATAATCACGGCTCATTCCCATACTCAAATCAGAAAAGGGCATGTTTTTTAACTGTTTGCTTTGTAAGTTTTGTTGAAGCTGATGTGCCTCTGAAAAAATCTGATTCAGCTCTTGATGATCGGCTTCGAGTGGAGCCATAGTCATCAGGCCAACAATGCAAATATTTTCTAAGGCTGCAAGCTCTGGTAAAACACTATCTAGTTCTTCAACTAAAAAACCGTGCTTGCTTTCTTCTTTTGAAATATTGACTTGCAAGAAACAATTAATCACATGATCTGCTCGCTTGTTGATTTCTTGAGCCAATTTGACAGAGTCTAAAGCATGGAAATAATCAACATAGTTGATCACATCTTTCACTTTTCTTCTCTGCAAACTACCAATTAAATGCCAGGTAAGGTTTTCTTCCTTTAAAGCATGATATTTTTCAAGAAACTTATCTACTCGATTTTCTCCAATATGTTTGATTCCTGTATCCACGAGTTTTTTCGCTGTTTCACAGTCAACATATTTGGTAACCGCAATAATGTTTACGGAGTCCTTCAATCGATTTTCTTTTTCAACTATTTGAGCAACATTTTGAAAAATTAAATCTTTATTTGCTTGAAAATCCATTTAAATTAGCGATTTCTAAAGAATGGCGGTGTTTCAAGTTCGTCATCTTCTTCCTTAATATCTGTAAAGCGCTCTACACGGCTAGAAGGTACAGGTTCTGCTTGACGAACGATTGATTCACGACGTAAATCCCAGTCTCCAAAGGCTGAAGCTCTAGAAGTTTCTACAGTTGAGCGATGAGAAGGAGCCGGCATTTCTCTTGTTTCTGCCATATCGAAGTTTCGATCATAATGAGCAGATGATTGTGCTGAGCGTACTTGCTCAGCTCGGCTCACAGGTTTAACGCCTTGCAATCCACTTACTTTATCAACCTTATCCTCTTTAACACCTGTTGCAACAACAGTCACACGGATTTCATCCTTCATAGATTCATCAATAGAAGTACCGAGCCAGATGTTGACACCATGACCAGCTGCCTGATTAACGATTTCAGAAGCTTCTTCCGCTTCAATCAAGGTCATATCTAGGCCACCAGTAACGTTGACGATCACGTCTTCTGCACCGTCAATAGTTGTCTCAAGAAGTGGAGAGTAGATAGCTTTGCGAGCTGCTTCGATCACACGTTCTTCACCGCTTCCGATACCGATACCCATCAAAGCATTACCTTTATTTTCCATAACAGTCTTCACGTCTGCAAAGTCAAGGTTAATCAAGCCAGGGCTAGTAATCAAGTCAGTAATACCCTGAACCCCTTGGCGCAATACGTTATCAGCTTCACTCAAGGCTTCGAGAAGCGGAGTTTTCTTGTCAACAATTTCCAAAAGATTGTTGTTTGAAATGATCAAAAGAGTATCTACATGTTCACGCAGTTCGTTGATTCCTTCAACGGCAAAATTACCACGTTTGTTTCCTTCAAATCCAAATGGACGAGTTACAACTGCTACAGTTAGGGCGCCTACTGATTTAGCGATGCGAGCAATAACTGGTGCTGCTCCTGTACCAGAGCCACCACCCATACCAGCAGTGATAAAGACCATGTCTGCTCCTTGAAGGGCTTCTGTCAAAACTTCTTCGCTTTCTTCAGCTGCTTTACGACCAACCTCAGGTTGACCTCCAGCACCCAGACCACGAGTCAACTTAGGACCAAGCTGGATAACTGTTTCTGCTTTTGCACTGCTAAGTGCTTGCACATCTGTATTTGCTGCGATAAATTCTACGCCAGCAAGACCTTCATCGATCATTCGGTTAATAGCGTTTCCGCCGCCACCGCCGACACCAATTACTTTAATGACTGCGCCTTGTGCTGCAGCCGCATCAAATGAAAATGTCATAATCTATTTATTCTCCTTACTCAAACATATTACCAATTAAATTGCGCATCTTATCTGTAAGACTAGCTTTTGGTTCCTCTTGTGGTTCTTCATTTCTAAGCGGTGCAATTTCTGGTTCCACCTCTTGAACTGGTTGAACTGGTTCAACCGGCTGATGATCAAAGCGAGGTACTCTATGACTTGGACGTTCAAAGCTAGTTGCTTGATGACGCAACTGCTCGTCTCCACGAACAGCAGCTTGTGCAATTCGATCCACTTCGGTCAGATTGCCAGCATACTCTGAAAGACTAATCACGTGGGCAAAAGCTGGATTACGGATACCGATTTGATTTGGTACGTATAATTTAGCGTGAACGCCAAATACTTCCTGAGCTAATTCTACAACGCCAGGCAAGATCGCTCCACCACCAACGATGACGATACCGCCAGGAAGATCTAACACGTGTCTTCTATCTAAATCTTGCTTGATTTGTTCAAACATGTTTGATACGAGCAGAGATGATTTCAGCTAGATAGGTTTCTGTTATTTCAACTGGATTAACTTCCCCGATGACTTCAACTGGGAAAGATTCTGTGCCTGCAAATGGTACATAAGCTACACCATAGTTAAATTTCAAGCTTTCTGCCAATTTCTGAGAAGTTTTCAAGACTTTTGAAATGTCTTTCGTGACATAGTCGCCGCCTTCTTGATAGATATTTGTAAACTGTAATTCTTGATTTTTTACAGAAGCAACTGTAATTTGTCCGCCACCCATATCAATGACTGTCGCACCAAACTCCCGTTCTCCTTCGTTCAAGATGGATTTTGTCATCGCTAAAGGAGAAATGATGATATTCTCCAATTTCACTCCTGCACGCTCTACTGTCTTACGGAGATTATGCAGGATTGTACGAGGACCAGTGTAGAGTAGGCCGCGCATTTCTAGGCGAATCCCCATCATACCACGAGGATCACGGATCCCTTGGAAGCCATCAACAACAAACTCTTCTGGGATGAAGGTAATTACTTCACGGTCAGGAGTCATGCTCTTGGTCAAGGCAGATCTTACAACGCTCTCGACATCTTCATCGGTAATTTCTTTGGAGTCACTAGTCACAGGAATCATTCCTTGAGTTGGCTCAATTTGCAATAGATTTGCAGGCAAGCCAACATTCACTAGTCCAATTGAAATCCCCGCTTTTTCCTCTGCTTGAGAAATTGCTGACTTAATAGCCGCTGCTGCTGCTTCAATATCGACAATAATCCCATCTTTAACGCCAGCACTCTTTGCATTGCTGACTCCAATAACATTCATTTCACCATTGATGTGCTCTGCCACCAACACTTTAATTGTGCTACTTCCTATATCTAATCCAGTAAAAAAGCCATCTCTAGCCATTACATCAGTCCTCTCTGTCTTCCACGTTTCCATTCTAATACAAATAACTCTAGAAAATAGGGTTATCCAAACTTTATTATATCATAAAAATACGAAATTGGCGCAGTTTTTTATCTATAATAATTAGTTATTTTCAGAAATCTCTGGCTTTTCTGCCTGAGATTGAGCAGAATGCTCGGTAGATTGCTCTGCATGTTGAGTTGAAGATTCTGTATCTTGCGCATCGTTACTAGCTTCATGGATAACTTCATTTTCTGTGCCTTGCGCGTAGCTAAAAATACCAGCCTCCATATCGACCACGCTTGGCACTTCCAACTGAGGATGAATTCCTTCATAGTAGGGAAGTTTCTTAGCAATATGAGAAATTGGAACTAAAATTTGGTGTTCATCAGACATGGTAATAGTCACTAAATCATCTGTCACCTTGCTAGGAGTTAAATCAACTTTTCTTATGCTCTTTTTGACTGAATCGGGAACATTCTTCAGTTGTTGAACAAACTCCTTGATCAAACCTGCATCCGAGAAGGTCACATCCATCCGTTCTTCCGGCAAGGCATCAGCCGCAACCTCATTTTTTACGTATTTTCCACTCGTTAAAATAGGATAATACTTAGAATCTTTCTGCAAATAACCTAAAATGCCATATTCCTGAACATCAATTTTGAAAGTCAGCGGGAATTGATAGGTCATCTCTACATTTTCAATCCAGGGGCTAGAAGCTTTCAGATTTTGCTCATAATGATGGCGATTTTTGTAAACAGTGATAGTATAATCGCGCTGATCGATTTTGCTACTGCTTCTTAGCTCCTCCTGACTCACTACCTTGTTTCCTGTAAATTCAATGGTCTTCATAGTTGCAAGTGGCGTGAGGAAATAAAGAGAAGCTAAAAAGATCAGAGAACTTGTCACTAAAACTGGCAAAGCTCGATACCAATGGATCTTCTCAATTGGAACTTTCGGAGGCTCAAGCTGCTCTACTTCTTCCTCTTGCTCTTCTTCTTGTTCTTGGACTTCCTCTTGCTCCTCAACCTCAGACTCACTTTCAGAATCTTGAACTTCATCTTCTTCACTTGTAGGAGAGTCTGTGTCAATTTCTTCGAAGACAGTATCTTCTTCGTTAGAAGGCTCCTGATTTTCCAGTTCTGCCTTCATTTCTTCTTTTTTCTGCTCTAGTTCAGCTCTTTTTTTCTCTAACTCAGCTTGCTTTTTTGCCTTTTCTTGAGCTTTTTTCTCAAGATACTCTTTGTTTCTGACTTGCCATTCAGAAAGAGAAAGTTGAGCCGTTTCTTGCTTATCTTCCTTGCTTTTTTTCATTTTTTCCCTTTGTTAATATCTTGCTTCAAAATTTCATAAAAATCATCTACAGATTTTAATTCAGGCGCTTTTTCCATTCGTTGATAGTAAGCATCCTTTTCTCTTAGTAAATCATCCACTGCTACTTGGAGATTGACCCGATTCAAGTTTTCTTCATTGATTTTAAGCGCATAGCCTTTTTCCAAGAAGTAGTTGGCATTTTCAATCTGATCTCCTCGACTTGCCCCCAGCCCCAAAGGTACAATTACTTGCAACTTCTTCATCGCCAGTAATTCAAAAATAGTATTGGAACCACCTCGTGTCACGACGACATCTGCCATAGCCATCAGTGGCTGGTATAGATCTGTCACATAGGATACCCGGTAGATACGATGGGAAAGCTCATCCAAGCTGGCATCGCCTGTCAGATTGATAATATTGTATTTTTCAATCAAGCGATCCTTATTTTTTGTAATAAAATCATTGAAAACTTTAGCACCTCCTGAGCCACCGACAAAGAGCAAGGTAGGTTTTCCTTCTGTGAAATGAGCCTTAATTTTCTCAATCTCAGCCGGTTCCATTTGAGGGAGGGCAGCAATCTTGGTCACCGCTCCAACATGTTCAGCCTTGCCCAGTCCTTCAGCTTGCTCAAAAGTCGTGAACATCTTTGTCGCACATTTATAACCGATTTTATTGGCCAAACCAAGCGACAAGTCAGACTCATGGATAAAGACTGGAACGCCCGTCACCTTCGCCGCAATCACTGGCGGAACAGACACAAATCCTCCTTTTGAAAATAGGGCTTTGGGACGGACTTTTAACATGATGCCCAGCGACTGGAGAATGCCACCCGTCACTTTAAAAACATCCCAAAGATTCTGCCAAGAAAAATAGCGACGGAGCTTGCCAGTTGCAATCGAATGGAAAACAACAGGTAGACCTGATTTCTGAATTTCCTTGTACTCAATCCCATGGCGGTCACCGATATAATGGACTTCCCAGCCCTCTTCGATAAATTTAGGCATCAGCAAAAGATTGAGGGTCACATGACCAACTGTCCCTCCGCCTGTAAATACTATTTTTTTCATTTTATTCCTTTAATTCTTTAAACACGGCAAGGAATTCATCGCCCCGCACTTCAAATTCTTATACATATCCCAACTAGCATTGGCTGGACTAAGAAGGACAATATCCCCAGGCTCCGCCACAGAAAAGGCTTTACGAGTAGCATCTCTGATATCTGTAGCGTCCAGATAGCTTACTTCTGCCTGATCCGCAGCCCGCTTAACACGCGCAGCCGATTCGCCCAAAATCACCATCTTTTTCAGGCCCTTGATATCTGGTACCAATTCATCAAATTCATTGCCACGATCCAAACCACCAGCAATCAGAATGACCTTGCTATTGTCAAAGCCTGACAAAGCCTTTTGAGTCGCTAAAATATTAGTCGATTTACTGTCATTGTAAAATTTGACTTGATTGATTTCGCCCACATACTGGAGACGATGCTTGACACCACCAAAATGAGCCAGAGTTTCTCTAATAACTTGATTGTCAATCCCGCGCAGTTTGGCTACTGCAATGGTTGCTAGAGCGTTTTCTACGTTATGGCTACCAGGCACGCCTAGTTCAGAAGCTGTCATAATGGCTTCCCCACGGAAAGTCATCACATCGCCGTCTAAGTAAGCTCCATCAACCTTTTCTTTGGTCGAAAAAGGAAGCACTTTGGCAGCCGTCTTCTTAGCTAATTCTTTCGCCAAGTCTTGATTGAAATTCAACACGACATAGTCAGAAGCTGTCATATTTTTTTGGATATTCCACTTGGCTGCCACATATTCCTCGAAAGAGCCGTGATAGTCCAGATGCGTCGGCATCAGATTTGTAATGACTGCTATTTCTGGATGGAAGGTTTCGATTCCCATTAGTTGGAAAGAAGAAAGTTCCATGACCAATGTGTCTGTTTCACCCGCATCTTGGGCAACTTGACTAGCTGGAAATCCGATATTCCCTGACAAGAGGCCATTTTGTCCGCCTGCTGTTAGCACTTCCGCAATCATGGTCGTGGTCGTAGTTTTTCCATTTGATCCAGTAATCCCGATAATCGGTGCATCCGAAATTAGATAAGCCAGCTCGACTTCAGTAATAACAGGAATCTTCTTTTCCAAAGCCCTCATAACCATAGGATTATTGTAAGGAATGCCTGGATTTTTCACCATCCATTCAAAATCTTCATCCAACAATTCTAATGGATGACCACCTGTCACGACTTTAATTCCTTCTTCTAGCAAAGATTGAGCTGCTGGATTTTCCTCGAAAGCTTTCCCATCATTGACCGTCACAATCGCTCCCAGTTTATCCAAAAGACGGGCAGCTGACTCCCCTGATTTAGCTAAACCCAACACCAAAACTTTCTTATTGGCAAATTTTGAAATAGTCTTCATCATGTACCTCTTCATTCATACTACCTTCTATTTTACCTTTTTTTGCGAAAATAAAAAAGTCATATCAGGCTTTTATTTTAACTGTTATCAGCTTTTAATAAACAAGAAGAAATATTATTCTATTTGAAACCTTTGGCAACATCTTTTTATACCGGCAAAGGGCTATCTAAAACATTTGATTACCAGCAACATTCAAAAAAACATGTTCTCGTATGTCATTTCTAGCCAGCCAAAACTATCATCGAAGAATCTCTCTTTAGATAAACAAAAGGAATTAGGCTACCGAAAGTCTACACGACCTTTGAAATCCTAATTCCTTCCTTATAGCTTATGAGTTTAAAGTTCTTTTGATTTCTGAGATGGTACTAGACGCTCGATGTCCATCAAGGCCCACACTGTTATAATAATCAAAAAGATACTCACAAATAATTCTCCAGGCAATTTAAAAATTTGAAAAATTGCCAAAGCAAGCAAAATGATCAAGGCAACCAGCAAGAGTACAAATGTCAAGACATTCAACGTCCCCTTAATACTAGTTGGAATGGCAAATACATAGAAAAGCAGGATCAATATTCCAATAATCAGGTAAATCATGCTGCTCCTTTCTACCACCAGTCAACTCAATGATTTATTCTGCTGCTTGTTTTTTCTTGTTTTTATTAGCTTTTTCGCGTTCCTGTTTGTTCAAGATTTGTTTACGCAAACGGATAGACTCAGGTGTTACTTCCATATACTCATCGTCATTCAAGAACTCAAGTGACTCTTCAAGGGTCAAGATACGAGGTGTCTTGATAACAGCTGTTTGGTCCTTAGTAGCTGAACGAACGTTGGTCATTTGTTTAGCTTTGGTGATGTTAACTGTCAAATCGTTTTCACGAGAGTTCTCACCGATAATCATTCCTTCGTAAACTTCAGTACCTGGGTTAACAAAGATGGTACCACGCTCTTCGATAGACATGATAGAGTAAGTTGTAGCCTTACCAGCATCGATGGAAACAAGGGCACCACGGTGACGTCCACCAATTTCACCTGGGATGAGTGGCAAGTATTGGTCAAAGGTATGGTTCATGATACCGTAACCACGAGTCATTGACAAGAACTCAGTTGAGTATCCAATCAAACCACGCGCTGGAACAAGGAAGACCAAACGAGTTTGACCATTACCAGTTGAAATCATATCCAACATTTCACCCTTACGTTCAGAAAGGCTTTGGATAACAGAACCTTGGTATTCTTCTGGAGTATCGATTTGCACACGTTCAAATGGCTCACATTTAACACCGTCGATTTCTTTTACGATAACTTCTGGACGAGATACTTGAAGTTCATAACCCTCACGACGCATGGTTTCGATCAGGATTGACAAGTGCAATTCTCCACGACCTGAAACGGTCCACTTATCTGGTGAATCTGTTGGCTCAACACGGAGGGAAACGTCTGTTTGCAATTCTGCCTGCAAACGTTCTTCCACCTTACGAGAAGTTACCCACTTCCCTTCGCGACCAGCAAATGGTGAGTTGTTTACCAAGAAAGTCATTTGAAGTGTTGGTTCATCGATGTGAAGGATTGGAAGTGGTTCAATGGCATCTGTCGGAGTGATTGTTTCACCAACGAAGATATCTTCCATACCAGAAACGGCAATCAAGTCACCTGCTTTAGCTTCTTGGATTTCACGACGTTCCAAGCCAAAGAAACCGAAGAGTTTTGTAACACGGAAGTTCTTGGTTGTACCATCAAGTTTAGAAAGGGTAACTTGGTCCCCAACTTTCACACTACCACGGAAGACACGACCGATACCGATACGACCTACGAAGTCATTGTAGTCCAAAAGTGAGACTTGGAACTGCAAAGGCTCATCTGAGTTGTCTACTGGAGCTGGGATATGGTCAATGATAGTATCAAAGATTGGTGCCATTGTTTTTTCTTGATCAGCTGGATCGTCTGACAATGAAGATGTTCCGTTTATCGCTGAAGCATAAACAACTGGGAAATCAAGCTGGTCATCGTCTGCACCAAGCTCAATGAAGAGTTCCAAAACTTCATCCACTACTTCTGCTGGACGAGCAGATGGTTTGTCGATTTTGTTGACAACAACGATTGGGACAAGATCCTGTTCAAGGGCTTTTTTCAATACGAAACGAGTTTGTGGCATGGTTCCTTCGTAGGCATCTACCACCAAAACAACACCGTCAACCATTTTCATGATCCGCTCAACTTCTCCACCAAAGTCCGCGTGTCCTGGTGTATCCATGATGTTGATACGAGTCCCGTTGTAAGCAACGGCTGTATTTTTAGCAAGGATCGTAATACCGCGCTCTTTTTCGATATCGTTTGAGTCCATAGCACGCTCTGCCAATTCAGTACGGGCATCAAGCGTTTCTGATTGTTTCAATAATTCGTCAACGAGGGTTGTTTTCCCGTGGTCAACGTGGGCGATAATCGCAATGTTACGGATATCTTCTCTTAATTTTGTCATGATTTCCTCTAAATCTTATTATTTATTTCCAACTAAAAATTATAACACAGTTTTTTCCAAAAAACACGGGCTAACCAAGTGTAAATGTTTTCATAGGTAAATCGTAAACTCTAGCCATTTTTGCAATTTTACTTCCGAAAGAGTATGATAAAAGGAGAAAAAGAATCGCTCTAAACCTTTGAAAGGAAAACTCATGCGCCTTGATAAATTCTTAGCCCTAGCTAAGATTAGCCGAAAAGAGATGAAACAAAAACTGCGACTAAGGCAGATTGTAATTGACGGTCAAGCTGCTCGCTCCCTCAGTCAAAATGTCGATAGTGGCCTCCAGTCCATTAGCCTAGAAGGCAAACCTTTAAACCACCTAGCCCACCATTATTTTCTGATGAACAAGCCTGCTGGTGCTGTCACTGCCAATTCTGACGCAGAAAAGGCGACTGTTCTAGATTTTCTTGCACCGGAAGATTTTAACGACCAGCTTTATGCCATCGGCCGTCTGGATCGCGATACATGTGGGCTGCTCTTAATTACAGATAATGGCCCACTGGGATTTCAGCTCCTCCACCCGCAATACCATATCGCAAAGACCTACTATGTCGAAGTCAACGGTCCTCTTGATTCAGCAGCTACAAACGCTTTTCATCAAGGCATTATCTTTCTGGACGGCACCCGCTGCAAGCCTGCCCAACTTCAAATTCACACGACTAGCCCCGAGCACTCCACCGCGTCAATTACCATTTCTGAGGGAAAATTCCATCAAGTCAAAAAAATGTTTCTCACAGTTGGTGTCAAGGTCACCTATCTCAAACGCACCCATTTCGGTGAATTCCAACTGGATCCCAATCTGGCAGAGGGCTGCTATCGACCGCTGAATCCTTCCGAACTCGAGATTGTAAAAAGCTATTTGGAACAAACTTGGTAAAAGAAAAGAGGCTGGGACAATAGTCCCTTATCTCCAAAAAAAGCAACGGATTTGCCGTTGCTATAGTCTTGGTAAAATAGAATTGCTCAATGACATCAAACGCTTTATCAATCGCGATATGACTAATGTATCAACTAAGTACCTCCAAGACTATATCGGTTATTTCACTTATATCCGTAATTGGAGAATAGAACACGGACACTACCCAACTTCTAAAGCAGACTCAGAAGCAATCTTTATTGAAATTTTGAATACAAAGAAAAACCTCACTTCAAGCGAAGTAAGGCAAAAAGAATTGGTGTTACCGAAACCAAGTTCTCGTTACATGGAAGTCTTGAAAGCAGAAACTAAGAAGGCTAGAACAGCTGTTGATAATCCCTATTTCAAGTTTAACGAAGAAGATGGCGTTTATTCTTTTAATAAGCGTGAGTATCTCCTAGACCTCCCTAAAAGCCGTCTGTATGAAATAGCTAAAGAGTGTCGCTTAACCAAGTATCGCAAGTTGGCGCATTGGTCTTTGGTGTCTCTGATTTTAAAGCAGGATAACATTCAGGATATTATTTATCAGCAGTTAGCTAAAGACAGGAACCAGCTTATTGATGAGGAAGATTTAGAGGTTATTAGGTCTAGTGTATATGCGCAGAGTTCTTTTTAATGACTTTGTATGAAATAGGGTCAAATTGATAATCAGTAAATAATTTTGAAGCTGGTATTATTTCTATCTCGCCTTTTCCAGTAGTTTCATCAAAATTGTAAACACGATATATAAATAAATCACCTTCCTCTTTATGTAAATCAAAATACAAACGTTCATTCTCAGTCATATAAAACGGTGTATCCAGACTACCTTTTGTTGTTTTTACTTCTATGTATCTATCAGTTCCATCCTCATTCAGCGAAATAATGTCAAAACCTGCGCCATCTCCCTGAACATCGCTAAGATGAATAAGACGACCTGTGTCTTGCGGAGCAAACTCTAATATTCTTTTCGTTTCGTATCGAATAACAAAATCTTCCCCTAAACGTCCCAATTCAGTCCGTCTTCCATTCAATCCCTGCCAATCAATTTTTTTAGGAAGAAATTTTGTTCTGATTTCAGTCCGCCTTTTTATTTCTGTATCGGTGATTACTGTAAGAGTTTGATTTGATTTTAGCCCCACAAGAATGGACCATCTAGCTGGTTTAACAGTTTTATTAATAGAATAGGTATCATAGAAAAATTTCCTCATTCTCAACAAGAAAACAGTAAAAAAGAGCTATTTTGACCCATTTAGAGGTTGAATAGCTCCTTTTCTAGTTAGAGTAGTAAGAAATTTCGTTATTTCCTCAATTACTACTCACTGATTGGAATATATAATAAAAAGAATCAACTTGTCTTAACCTTACCACTCCAAGAATCGAGGCCGTAAGACAGGATATAAATATCATTAAAACCTTGCTTTTTCAAGTAGATTGCCGCATTGGTCACACGTTGCCCACGGCTATTTTCATAAAGAAGAACTGGTTTGTCTTTGCGAAGTGCATTGATACTAGACTTGAGCTGTTGAGACGGAATATTGCGCGCCCCCAAGATATGCTTGCGATGGAAATCCGATGGATCACGCAGGTCAATCAATTGCCCTTGACGAATCAAAGCTTCAAACTCACTATTATCTACCACCTTAGCTGCACGACGAATACGGAAATAATTGAAGCCCATCCAAGCCAACATTCCCAGCAAGATTGCCCATAAAATCCAAATTCCCATTCTAGTTTCTCCCTTTATCTTCTAAATACTTTAACTCTACTTGATGTTCTCTGCGAAGAACCGCCTCAGCCTCCAGATAATCAAGCTTATCCATCAGGCCAGCATCGTAAATCCGCTCCAGCTCAATTTTCATCATCTCAATATCATAAAGACGCTTGCCCATATAGATAATGATCCCGAAATTTAAGAAATTGCTGCACATCATAGAGTGTTTTCATGAGCTATATTTTATCAGATTTTAGCAAAGTTTTCAAGATGACAAAACAGAAAAGACAGCCACAGAGGCTGCCTTTTCAGGAGATTATTATGAAAAAGAAAAGTTTAGGAGTTCTATCAAACAAAGTTAGGAGGTCTTCATTTGATAGTCTTAGTATAAAGGAAGAAGCTTAAACAATCCTTAAGAAAAAACAGAGAGTGGGACAGAAATCGGTAATTCGTTAGAATTCGATTTCGTCGTCCCACCTCCGCACAGTTGAGTAGGGCTGTAAAAGTTGATGAAATCAGCGTAGTAGAGCCCACTCAGCCACTGCGTCTTGCTCGACAATCCAAAGACAATTTAGAGGCTAGGACTTTTGTCCCAGCCTCTTTAAACATCATTTTACAAACCTGGTGCTTGGCCAAGCTCAGCTGTCAACATCCAGATCGTCTTTTCAAGGTCTGCCTTAGCTCCAACGAAGATATCGTTGGTCACATCGTCGCCTTCTTCATCCGTCACATCCAGAGCTTCTTGGTAAAGATCTGTCAGATAACGGAAAATTTCAATCACGCGCTCCAAGCTTTCTTCAACATTCTTGCTGAATTCGCCAGCTTTTTCTTCAATCTTGCTGTGTTGGATAAACTCTGTCAGAGTTGAATAAGGCTTGCCACCTAGAGTAATCAAGCGTTCGCTGACTTCATCCAAGGTTTCATCAATTGTATCCATGTATTCGTCCATTTTTGGATGCCATACCATGAAGCCTGCACCACGCATATACCAGTGAACTTGGTGAAGAGCGATACGAGCTGTATAAAGATCTGAAACTACTTGGTTAAGAACTACTTTTGTTTTTGGTAAAGAATTTTGGTTAGTGAAAGTTGCTACATCTGCTGCAGCGCCATGTTTTACTTGAGTCATAATGATACCTCTCTTTTTATTTGTAATCATTCTAATCTTTATTGATTATGTTTTAATTATAATGCTTCTAATTAAGAAAGTCAAGTATTAAAACTCAAAATTTTACTTTATTAGAAAAGTTGTAAAATTTCAAAATTTTTCTGCTCAAAATCGCGAATAAAGAAGTATGATTCATCTATACTTTTTTCTCGTTGGAACGGTTCTAGCCTCCTTTCTAGGCTTAGTCATTGACCGCTTCCCTAACCAGTCTATCATCTCTCCAAGCAGTCACTGTGATAACTGTAAGCAGATACTCAAAGCACGGGATTTGATCCCTATCCTGTCTCAACTTCTTAGTCGCTTCCGCTGCCGTTTCTGCAAGATCCAGCTTCCTGTCTGGTATGCTGTTTTTGAGTTAGTGCTGGGCTTGCTTTTTCTAAACTGGAGCTTAGGCTATCTTCCGCTAGCCCAGCTCTTACTGCTAACTATGGGCTTGACCTTAGCCATCTACGATCAGCGCGAGCAAGAATACCCCCTTCTGGTCTGGCTAATCTTTCAGCTTTTGCTGATGGTGACAGCAGGCGTCAATCTTCTCATGCTCTTCTTTTTAACCCTAGGACTTCTAGCCTTCTTTTTTAATCTTCGTATTGGAGCTGGCGACTTTCTCTTTCTGGCGTCCTGTTCAGCCATTTTCAGCCTAACAGAAATTCTCATTCTTATCCAAATCGCTAGCTTCTCTGGTCTCGCCTGTTTTTGCTTTAAAAAGAAAAAAGACAGGCTGGCATTTGTCCCCTGTCTTTTACTAGGCGTAGCAGTCATAATTTTTTATCAAATTTTACTCTTTTACTGAAGCGGAATCCAAAGCTCAACTTCAGCATCCATAGGATTACCATTTAATAGGATTTCTATGATAATACCATCTTGGTAAAGAGAACTGTTTTCTCCCTCAAAAAAGTTATCTTCTAATTGGTCAAACAGGAGTCTTGATTTATCACCACCAGCTGAACTTACTAAATAATCTTTCTCTGGGACAAGAATGCTTTCGTAGCCTGCCACAGCATTCTTTGCCGCAACTCCTGCGTAGTATTGAATACCATCTTTATGAGGAACAATCAAAGCATAGCCTTTTTTGTCTAGAGAATGGGGCATCAATTTCCCCAGCATTCCTTCTTTAAATAACTGAGCATAGAACGCTGTCTTCTCTTTAGAATAGTGCTGTTCATGAACCGTAGTTCCTTCTATCAAAATACTCCTGCCAATCAGGGTAAACGATGGTTTGGTTTGATGTTTCATTATATGAACTCCTTTCTTTATGGTATAATCATAACAAATATAATATGACACCTATCTGTCATATTTAAGGAGAAAATCATGAAAATTGACCGTCAAATGGGAATAATTTCTCATTTAGTAAATCAACGAAAAACAACAGCTAAAGAACTATCAAAACTTTTTAAAGTCAGCACCCGAACTATTATGAGAGATATTGATGATTTATCTCTTGCAGGCATTCCTCTCTACGTAGCGAAAGGAAAAAACGGAGGAATTTTTCTTATGGAAGACTTTCAAACTGATAAACCTCCCCTGACTCAACCCGAACGACTTTCAATCGAATCCGGTTTGAAAAGTCGCTATCAAGTATTGGAAGATGCCTCTACTTTCAATGCTATATTGAAATTAAATGCTACTAATGCATACTCTGATTTCGAAATTGATTTGTCTCTATCTCAAGGGAACTTGGAAATACGAACTTTGATTTTTAAATTATTGGAAGCTATCAGAGGTAGAGTAAAAATAAAATTTTCCTATATTAATGCACAAGGACTGGTGAGTCAAAAAAATTGTGAGCCTTACCGTATTGTCTATAAGGACCGGAGTTGGTATATGGATGCCTACGATACTGATAAAGCACGTTTTTCTGTTTTTAAAGTTGCTAGAATTAGTGAACTTACTCTCTCCGATACTTTTTCAAAGAGACATTTTACACCACTTCCTTATGATGGTGGTACATGGATGAATGAAAACAAAATACCTGTCATCTTACATGTCCAGAAAATTGTCCTTGACCGGTTTGTGGAACTCTTAGGCTATAATGCCATAAAACCTATTACTAGCGATATTTACGAGATTACTTATCCCTTACACGACAATGATTGGGGATACAATACCTTGCTTGCTTTTGGAAAATACATCACTGTTATATCTCCTAAGCATTTCCTGAAACATTTCACCAACTATATAGATACCATTCATAAGCAATACCCAAACTAATATTCAATCAACATCAAAAATCAAACATTTTTTAAAAATGAATTATACGAAAGTTACTTTTTTATGGTGCTAAAATTCAAGAACATGGGTCAGGCTCTAGTTCTTATCCAAATCGCTAGCTTCTCTGGCCTCACCTGTTTCTGCTTTGAAAAGCAAAAAGACAGGCTAGCATTTGTACCCTGTCTCTTGTTTGGTGTGGTGGTTCTTATTTCTTATAAGCTGCTGCTTCTTGGATAAAGGATGCTATACTGGCGTCCTTTTCATGAAGAGCTTTGACAATCTTAGATCCGACAATGACTCCGTCTGAGACCTGATTGAAGCGGTCAACATCCTCTAAAGTTGAAACGCCAAAGCCCGTCAGTACTGGAATCTCTGCAATATCATGGAGTTTGCTCAAATGCTGGTCCAAATCATCGCGGTAGCTTCCGCTCTTACCCGTCACACCATTGATGGCTACAGCGTAGATAAAACCTTCCGCTTCCTTGATCAGCTCCTGTTGACGTTCTAGGCCAGTCGTTAGGCTCACTAAAGGAATTAGAGCAATATCCGAATCTTCCAGCAGAGGCAAGATAAAGTCCCTATGCTCATAGGGTAGGTCCGGAATGATCAATCCTTTAACTGGTGTCCTAGCCAAATCCTTGACAAAATCTTTGAGCCCGTACTGGAAATAGGATTGAAGTAGGTCATGATAATGAGAGGCAGCTGAGTGTCCAACTTCTGCAAGCTTGCGACTAAAGACTTGGCGGAAGTATGGTGACCCAGACTTCTCAGACCAGCTTCTTCAATCACTGGCCCATCTGCAACAGGATCTGAAAATGGCAGACCAATTTCAATGGCTGACACGCCCAAGTTTTCCAAAAAAGCGATGGTTTCCGGCAAACCTGCTAAACCTTTCTCGTGGTCCCCGGCCATGATATAAGGAAGAAAAATCCCCTTTCCTGATTTTTTGATGGTTTCTAAATGCTGAGTGAGTGTTTTAGTCATGGGCACCTCCTTTTTGAGCCGCTTCTCTTTCCAAGCGTTCCTTTACCTGAACGACATCCTTGTCACCACGGCCAGATAGACAGACAATCATTGATTTATCTGGCCCCAACTCCTTAGCCAGCTTAACTGCGTAAGCAATAGCATGACTAGACTCTAGAGCAGGGATAATCCCTTCGATACGAGACAGGAGCTGGAAGGCTTCCAAGGCTTCTTCGTCTGTGACTGGCACATAAGTGGCACGTTTGATAGCATTAAAATGAGAATGTTCAGGACCGATGCCCGGATAGTCTAGCCCGGCAGAGATAGAGAAAGCTTCCAGAATCTGCCCTTGCTCATCCTGCAGGACATCCATCAAGGCACCGTGCAAAACACCTGGCCGGCCCTTGGTTAAGGTCGCAGCGTGTTCATCTGTATCGATGCCTCGCCCAGCCGCTTCTGTTCCATACATGGCAACTGTGCTATCGTCTACAAAGGGATAAAAGAGTCCAATAGCATTGGAGCCACCGCCAACACAGGCCACTAAAGCATCGGGTAAGGCACCTGCATTTTGCTCAGCAAACTGGCGCTTGGCCTCACGACCAATCACGCTCTGATAGTCGCGAACAATCTCTGGGAAAGGATGGGGACCTAAGGCTGAACCCATAATATAGTGAGTATCATCAACCTGAGCCACCCAAGCTCGCAAGGCAGCATTGACTGCATCCTTAAGGACTCGAGAGCCATCAGTCACTGACTCTACCTTGGCTCCTAAAAGTTCCATCCGAAAGACATTGAGGGCTTGGCGCTTGACATCTTCTTCACCCATATAGATAGTACAATCCATATTGAAAAGGGCTGCAGCTGTGGCTGTAGCTACTCCGTGCTGACCCGCACCAGTCTCTGCAATGATTTTCTTCTTGCCCATTCGCTTGGCTAATAGGACCTGGCCTAGGGCATTATTGATTTTATGGGCCCCAGTATGGTTGAGGTCTTCCCGCTTCAGATAAATCTTAGCACCACCAGCATAGGCTGTCAGATTTTTTGCAAAATAGAGAGGATTTTCTCGCCCTACATACTGCTTCAGCAACTCGTCCAGCTCAGCCTGAAAGGCTGGGTCTTTTTTACTCTCACGGTAGGCTTTGTCTAGCTCCAAAACTGCTGTCATCAGCGTTTCGGGAACAAAGCGTCCGCCAAACTCACCATAAAATCCTTCTTGATTGGGTTGATTATATGCCATATTTCACTCTTTCTATAAATTCTTTTATCTTCTCTAAGTCCTTCTGGCCGTCAGTTTCGACCCCGCTTGAGACATCAACTGCGTAAGGGGCAAAGTGCTGAATCGCTTCTCGGACATTCCCTGCATTCAAACCACCGGCGATAAAGAAGGGCTGATGGATTTGATTCTTGTCAAAAGCTTGCCAGTCAAAGGTCTGACCACTACCGGCAAGAGGGGCATCAAAGAGCAGGTAGTCCGCTTGTTGGCTGACTCCTTTTAACGCTCCCTTGACCTGATAAGCTCGAATAACCGGCCGGCCAATCTGAGTCAGAAGCTCTTCATCAAAATCGCCATGAATCTGCACCAAATCCAGATTTGCCACTGAAATAGCTTCCTGTAGCTCTGCCAAGCTCGGAGAGACGAAAACTCCTACCTTTCGGACAGCAGGCGGCACCAAGGCAGCTAGCTTCTGAGCTTGCTCCAAGCTGACCCTCCGACGGCTCTCAGCAAAGACAAATCCAATGTAGTCAGCACCAGCCTTACATGCCCTTTCCACAGCGCTGACCGTTGACAAGCCGCAAATCTTAACCTTTGTCAATTTTCAGCTCCTTGATTTTTTCTGCAACATCCTCTGCCTGCATCAAAGCAGTTCCGACTAGAACCGCATGGAAATAAGGAGCTACCAGCTCAGCATCTTCCTTGCTGAAAATCGCTGACTCTGATACGTAAACCCTATCATCTTTGAAACGAGCAGACAGCTGGAGACTGGTATTGATATCTGTCTCAAAAGTGACTAGATTGCGGTTATTGACACCGATAATCTGAGCACCTATTCTATGGGCAGTTTCCAGCTCCGCCAGATTATGGGTTTCTACCAAAACTTCCAAACCTAAACCTGTCGTAAAATCATAGAGTTCTTGCAGCCGCTTTTCAGGCAAGGCAGCCACGATCAGAAGAATAACCGTTGCTCCTGCATTGCGGGCGCGAACAATCTGCTTCTCATCAATGATAAAGTCCTTATTGAGGGTTGGAATGGTCACTTGACTAGAAATCTCTCTCAGGTAATCCAGATGTCCTTTGAAAAAAATCTCATCTGTCAGGACCGAAATCATGGCTGCACCGCATCGTTCATAGGTGCGAGCCTGCTCCACAATATCCACAGCAAGATTTATATCTCCCAGACTGGGGCTGGCTTTTTTAACCTCAGCAATCAGCTGCAGCTCTTGAGGATGACTTTTGAGATACTCATAGAGGGAATAGGTCGAGCGCAGGGGCTGCAGCTCTTCATAGGACATAGCCGCCACTTCCTGCTCTTTTTGCTTTAGAATGGTCGGGAGAAATTCTTTGCTCATTTCTGATACTCCTGTAGTTGCTTGAGTTTTTCATAGGCTGCGCCACTAGCGATCACTTGGCGGGCCAAAGCTATTCCTTCTTCTATGCTGTCTGATTTCCCATTAGCAAAGAAGCCTAGACCTGCGTTCAGAACTGTCATTTCCAGATAAGGGCTGGCTTGATTTTGCAGGACAGATACCAGAATATCTGCATTTTCTTTTGCATTACCTCCACGAATCGCTTCAAGAGGAATTTCTTCCATGCCAATATCTGACGGTAGAAAGCTATGCAGGCTGATCTCCCCATCTGCTAGCAAAGCGTACTGGGTACGACCATGAAGACCGGCCTCGTCCAGACCATCTGGACCCGACACGACCACTGCACGCTTGCGGCCCATATTTTTCAAAACTTCTGCCGTGCTCTCCAGCATATCCGATCGGCTGGTGCCCAAAAGCTGGGTTTCTAAACCATAGGATGGATGAGCGGCCCTGTCAAGTTCATGATAGTGGGAACACCTAGACTGAGACGAGCTGGCATGATATATTTCATAGCTGGATGAAGGTTTTTAGCAAAAAGAAAGACTATTCCCGTCTGATCAAAGACCTTACCCAAGCTGGCTGTATCCATGTTTAGGTTAATCCCCAAAGCTTCTAAAACATCAGCTGAGCCTGATTTAGAGGTAATGGAGCGATTACCGTGCTTAGCCATCTTGATCCCACCACCTGCTAATACGAAAGCCGCTGTGGTCGAAACATTGAAACTAAATGATCTGTCACCACCAGTTCCACAATTGTCCATGGCTGTGCGAATTTTTGTAGGGATCTGCGGAGTATGGCCTCGCATAGCCTGAGCCAAAGCCGTCCGTTCCTCTACTGTTTCCCCTTTCATCTTGAGAGCCAGCAAAAAGGCTGCAATTTGTGTTTCCGTTACTCTTCTAGTAACGATGCGCTCTAGCACATCTGACACTTCCGAGCTGCTTAAATCCTTAAAATCGGCTAGTTTTGCAATAATCTCTTTCATACATTCTCCTTTACTTTACTAAGTCGATGAAGTTCTTGATAGACGACAAGCCGTCCGGCGTGCCAATACTTTCTGGATGATACTGAAAACCATAAATGGGCAGGTGCTTGTGCTGGATAGCCATGATCGAGTTGTCATCAACTGCCCGAGCTGTCACTTCAAAGTCCTCTGGCATCTCCTCAATCAAAATCGAATGATAACGCATAACTGGCTGCTCATCCTCTATTCCTTGATAAATAGGAGATTTTCTTTCAAAACGCAGAATACTCTGCTTTCCGTGCATGACTTTGGGAGCCAAGCCTAGCTTTCCGCCAAATACTTCTGCAATGGCTTGGTGCCCCAAGCAAATTCCCAAAATCGGCTTCTTACCAGCAAAATCGCGGATAAGTTCTTCCATCCGTCCTGCATCTGCTGGCCAGCCTGGACCCGGAGACAGAACCAAAGCATCAGCTTCTTCTGCCGCTTGATAAAGGCCTGCATCATCATTTCGCAAGACCTTAACGTCTGCGAAATTGCCGATATACTGGGCTAGATTGTAAGTAAAAGAATCATAATTATCAATCAATAAAATCATTGCATCTCTCCTATCTTGGTTATTGATTTGGCCTTGTTGATGGTTTCTTGGTATTCGTTAGCAGGGATCGAATCATAAACAATACCCGCTCCAGCTTGAACGTAAGCTCTGCCATTTTTCAAAATCATGGTCCGAATAGCAATGGCAAAATCCATATCCCCTGTCGCAGACAGATAGCCAATAGCCCCCGCATAAACGCCACGTTTTTCCTGCTCCAGCTCATAAATTCGCTTCATAGCTCGAATCTTAGGCGCGCCCGAGACGGTACCGGCCGGCAGGGTGGACTTGAGCGCATCCATAGCTGTCAGTTGAGGCAAAAGCTGACCTCGGACCACACTGGTCAGATGCATGACATAGCGGAAATACTCTACTTCCATGTACTTAGTGACTTCCACGCTGTTATTCTGAGCAATTTTACCGATATCATTACGCCCCAAATCAACTAACATACGGTGTTCCGCCACTTCCTTCTCGTCAGCCAGCAGCTCCTTCGCCAAGGCTTTATCTTCTCTTTCATCCTTCCCACGCGGTCTGGTTCCAGCAATAGGATTGGTCGTAACCTGCCCTTGCTTGACAGACACCAGACTTTCCGGGCTAGCTCCGATAATCTGATAATCCCCGAAGTCATAAAGTAGAGATAGTTGGAAGGGTTGGTCACACGCAGATTGCGATAGTAATCCAGTGGTCTACCAGAATACTCTGCTGAAAAACGCTGACTGAGCACACATTGGAACATATCTCCCTGCCGAATCAAGCTGCGCGCTTCTTCCACCATTTTTTCAAAATCCGTCTGCTCGATATGGCTCTGGAAGTTCAAACTGGACAGTTCCAGCGGTGAAAATTCATCTGCCGCCGGCTGCGCCAGCTCAGCCATGATACGCTCCAGACTAGCGGCCAATTCTGCTTCGCTTCTATCACTGTAGAGTGCCTCCTCAACGATATAGACCTTATCTTTTTTATGGTCAAAAACCATGTAACTCTCATAGACGAAAAAGTGCATATCCGGCGTTCCAATCACATCAGCTGGAATCTGTCCAATCTCCTCATAGAGGGAAATCATATCGTAACCGACAAAACCGATGGCTCCACCGCCAAAAGGCAGGTCTGAGTGATGATCTTTTTTTACTGCCAACTCGTGTAGATAGTCCAATGGATCCGCCTCAATTATTTGCCCGTTCTTTGTTAACTGGCCATTTTCATAGCGAACTTCAAAGACTGGATTATAAGCTAGGATAGAAAGCGGGCTGTCTCGCTATCTCTCGGAATACTTTCCAAAATCACCTTGTGGTCGCCCTGAATCCGCATATAAGCCAGAATTGGCGATAAAATATCAGCTGGTAAAATCTTTTGCATAATGTTTCTTTCTATTAAATCAGACGCGTTTAAGGAGGAGCAATCTGCTAGCTATGACTACATTCGCAAGAACAGATAGCACCTGTCCACTGTCATAACTTACTCCAGAACTATAGAAAAACGCCCGCACAGTTCATCCTGTGAGGGCGTGTCATCGCGGTGCCACCTCAGTTATGGAGTTTTTAGGCTCCACATCTCATTTACCTATTTGTAGTCATTTAGATCCCTTTTAGTAGAAGGCAGCATGCTGGTTTACAGCAAAGTAAGCTAACAAAGTAATAAAAGTTCAACTAAAGGACAAAATTTTGTCTCCAGCAGCCCATTTCATAACTTCTCCTGCCTGTTTACAGCAACCACAGACTCTCTGAAAGGAGAGATGTTACTACTCTTCTGCTGGGTATTTTATTTTCGTTTTTCTAGATAGTCGGCAATGGCTGCCACATCCTTGTCTCCGCGACCAGATACATTGATAATGATGATTTGGTCAGATGACAGTTGCGGAGCCCGCTTGATAGCTTCAGCAATGGCATGAGAGCTTTCGATTGCCGGCAAAATTCCTTCCTTTTGTGTCAAGAGCAGTAAGGCATCCACAGCTTCATCATCTGTCGCTGCCACATATTCTACTCGGCCAGAATCTTTAAAGAAAGCATGTTCGGGACCAACTCCAGGATAGTCCAAGCCTGCCGAAATGGAGTAAACCGGTGCCACCTGACCATCTTCAGCAAAGACAGCGTAGGTCTTCATACCGTCCACTACTCCGACGCTTCCCTTGGTCATGGTCGCCGCATGCTGGTCTGTATCAAGCCCACGCCCGGCTGCTTCAACTCCCACTAACTTGACTTCTTCATCCGCCACATATTGGGAGAAGGCGCCAATAGCATTGGAACCACCACCTACACAGGCAATAACATAGTCCGGCAAGCGGCCTTCCTTATCCAAAATCTGACGACGGGACTCTTCACTGATCACCTTTTGAAACTCATGAACAATCGTCGGATAGGGGTGAGGTCCGACAGCCGAACCCAAAACATAGAAGGCTTCCAAATCACTCATCCAAGCTCCAAAGGCTGCATCCACAGCATCCTTGAGGGTTTTGGTGCCTGTTTCCACCGCGTGAACAGTCGCCCCCATCATTTCCATGCGGAAGACATTAAGGCGCTGGCGTTCTACATCTTCTGCACCCATGTAAACATCGCACTTCATACCAAACTTAGCTGCGGCTGCCGCAGTTGCCACACCATGTTGGCCAGCTCCTGTTTCAGCGATGACTCGAGTCTTGCCCATTCGCTTAGCTAGAAGAATCTGCCCCAAAACATTATTGAGCTTGTGAGAGCCCAGATGATTGAGATCTTCCCGCTTCAGATAAATCTTGGCTCCACCCAGATGCTGGGTCAGACTTTCTGCAAAGTAAAGCGGGGTTTCTCGGCCTGAATAATCCGCCAAATAATGTCGGTATTCATTTAAAAATTCTGGATCATCCTTATACTTCTCAAAAGTCGCTTCTAATTCATCCAGCAAGGCTTGGATAGGCTCCGGTACAAAAGAGCCACCGAATTGTCCAAAATATCCTTTAATTTCTGTCATCTTGATTACCTCTTTTCTTTATTTTCAAGCAAAACAAAAGCCCACACACAGAAAAAATCTGTGTGAGGGCGTAAAATCGCGGTGCCACCTCAATTATGGAGCAAAGTATAGACTGCCTCCATATCTCTGTCTTGTCTAACAACAAGCTGCACTGTAAGGTGTGCTCACCGAATTTTTATTGCTTCAAATTCATTTTTTGCATCAGCCCACTTCACAATCCTCCACTACCTGTTTCCACCAACCACAGGCTCCCTGAAAGTAGAAAAAATTATTACTTTTCTGATGATTTATTTCATTATAGGCCTTTCCTTTTTTCTTGTCAAGAAAAAATTTAATTTTTTCTCCTAAATCCGAACTTTTTCTTCACTAATCTGCCTTGAAAACGTCGCCTTGACGATTTTTCCAGATTTTTTGACCAAGCTGAAATGCCCGCCAAGCCAGATAACCACCCAAAGTATTGGTCCAGAGATCATCAATCTCAAAGACTCGATTGGCGTTGATCAGAAGGTCCAGCAGAATCTGAGTCACTTCGATAGACAGACTCATCCCAAAGCTCAGCCAGACAACCTTTTTTGTCTTCCGCAATTTCGGAAAGAGCCAAAGCAATTGAAAGATTAAGGGCGAAAGCAGAAAGATATTGGCTAGATTTTGGATAAAGACCTTGACCAGCTGGACCCAAGAAGAAATTTCGCCAATATTGACAAAGGAATTAAACGGGACTAGCAAAACTACTATTCGGCCAAAATACTGGATCCCCGGCGTTTCCATTCCCGGCTCTGGAACTTGAGGAATAAAGCACAGGATGCAAAGCATCAAGAAATAGAGTCCGCATCCTCCTACTAGCAATTTCCGGCCCCGAGCCGTCAGCTCACCATCTGAAGTCAAATAATTCTTAAGGCTGAACATTTTCAACAAGTGCTTTCTCACGATCTCGCTTCATGGTATTGGAACGCAACTGACCGCAGGCTGCATCAATATCCGTACCGTGCTCCTGACGCACCACACAGTTGACTCCGTTTTTCTTGAGGGTGTCATAGAAGGCCATCACGCGCTCTTTGGGACTACGGGTATATTGATCGTGCTCGCTAACGGGGTTGTAAGGAATAAGATTGACATAAGACAATTTCTTGATGTTTTTCAGCAATTCTGCCAGTTCCTTGGCTTGCTCTACGCCATCATTCACTTCATTAAGCATGATGTACTCAAAGGTCACCCGGCGGTTGGTGGTTTCGATATAATATTCAATGGCTGCAAAGAGCTTCTCAATCGGAAAGGCACGGTTGATTTCATGATACTAGAACGTAGTTCATTGTTAGGTGCGTGCAGTGAAACAGCCAGATTGACCTGCACGCCTTCATTGGCAAAGTCGCGAATCTTATGAGCCAGACCTGAAGTTGAAACCGTGATATGGCGGGCACCGATGGCCAGACCTTTATCATCATTGACCGTCCGGACAAACTTCAAGACATTCTTATAATTATCGAAAGGCTCGCCGATTCCCATAACCACGATGTGGCTGACCCGCTCGTCCTGACCACGCTCGTCAAAATACTTCTGCACCAACATAATCTGCGCAACAATCTCACCGTTATTAAGGTCACGTTGCTTTTTAATCAAGCCAGAAGCACAGAAAGTACAGCCGATATTGCAGCCGACCTGGGTGGTTACACAGACAGAAAGTCCGTAGTGCTGGCGCATGAGCACCGTCTCAATCAGCATACCATCTGGTAGCTCAAAGAGGTACTTGACGGTACCGTCAGCCGACTCCTGAACAATACGCTGTTTAAGCGGATTGACAACAAACTGTTCATTTAGCTTGGCAATTAAGTCCTTGGACAGGTTGGTCATTTCCTCAAATGACTGGACACGCTTGCGATAGAGCCACTCCCAAATCTGGGCGGCACGGAATTTCTTTTCTCCCTGAGCTTCCGCCCATTCAATCATTTCTTCTCGCGTTAAGCTATAAATCGATGGTTTCATGTTTCTCCTTTATTTCTGACGAATGACAAAATGGCGCTGCGATTGGCTAGATGCCGCTTGCTTTGCCTGTTTGCCTTGTTTCTGTTGTTTGTTCTTGTTTGCCTTTGGACGATGTTTTTTCTGCTCATCCTTCGTTTTTTTAGGACCACGTTCCCTAGAAATTTCTGGATGTTTTTTGCTGTCCGATTTTCTCTTATGGTGGGATTTTTTGTCAAAGGCAGCCCGTCTTGGCTGAGCATTTTCCAAAACAAAGTAGGCACAGCCATAATTACAATACTCTAGCAGATAGTCTTGCAAACGGCTGATTTTCTCCGCATTTTCCTTAGCTTTCTCATCACGATAAAAACCGCGCAATCGCAACTGTTCATTGCCCCAGTCTCCGACAATATAGTCAAATTTGTTCAAAATTTCTGAAAAGCGTTGGTGAAAGGCCGTCAAGTCAAAGGCCTCTTTATAATTCTCAACTAATTCAAACTCAAATTTTTCTGCAACTATCTTGCTGCCCATTTGCTTAAATTCTGGGCCGGGGAATTTATTGTAATTATACAACTCAGGTGAAATCTCTTTACGCATACCTATCCTTTGTCATTCATCTATCTTACTTCATATTATTTTATCACAAAACAAGGGGAATTTATATTTTTTCCGAAGAAAAAGATCTTTCTGTAAAAAGTCAGACGATTTAATAAAAAACACCCTTCGTTCGTCTCTAAAAGACAAAAATCTTAGCCGAAACTAAGATTTTTTGGTTTTTTCTAAATAATCAATCGCATCCTGAAGGGTTTTGACCGGCACGATTTTCATATCCGTTTTGATTTCCTTGGCTGCTTCAAGCGCCGTTTCATAGTTAGTCTTGGCTTTGGGATTAGCCTTTTTTTCTTCCTCGCTGACAGGATTATCAGGAGCAAAGAAAATTGTCGCTCCAATCTTGGCAGCAGAGACGACTTTTTTGTCAATCCCACCAATATCACCGACCTTGCCCTCTCTGTCAATGCTGCCCGTTCCCGCAATCACGCGGCCGTCTCGCAGGTCTGGATTAGCCAGCTGAGTATAAATGGCTAGGCTAAACATGAGGCCGGCACTAGGACCACCGATACCTTCAGTTGAAAATTCAATCGGAACACTACTGTTGACTTCCGTGCGGTCAATCAAACTAATGCCAATTCCGTTTTTGCCATTTTCCAGCTTGATGATTTTCCCCGTCGCCGTCTTGGTTTTTCCATCTTCTTCGTAGGTCACTTTGACACTATCGCCCAAGGCCTGAGAATTCACATATTTGACCAAGTCTTCCGAGCTTTCAAAAGTCTTGTCATTGACTCCCGTCACTGTATCCGCAATATTCAAAATTCCTTTAAAGGTCGAATTCGGAGCTACTTTCAGAACATAGACACCTAGATAATTCATCTTGATGTCTTTTCCTGCAGCCTTGAGACCTTGGTATTTGGCCATATTCTGCGACGTTTCCATATAAAATTGGTTAATACGCATATACTCAGCATCACTCGAGCCACCCGTCATATCCTGAGCTGAATAAATATCCGTAAAAGGCGTCAGCCAAGCATAGACCAGATGGGCAAAGGTTGCATGTTGGATCCCAACAGTCACAAAATTGTAGGAACCTGCTGCCTGGTCCTCTTTTCCGTCCACAGTCAGAACCTTTCGAATGTCTTCTGCACCTCCAGGCACCTCAATATAGTAAGGCAATGGAACAATGAAAGAGAATAGGAAGAGCACAAGCACGATAATCGAGGCTACTCCAGCACAACCAACTACTGTTAAACCACGTTTATTTTCCTTCGTCATCTTTTTCGGATTTGTCATGTCATTATTCATCTTTTTTCTCTAACTCCTCGATCACACTCGCTGGTACATAGGCAGAAAGATCCTGCTGAAAAGTAATCAATTCCCGCATCGCTGAAGAACTGATGTATCGGTAGGTCGGCTGACTCAGCAGAAATATGGTCTCCAAATCAGGTGCTAATTCCCTATTAAAAAAATGCAGGCCAGCTTCATAGTCCAAGTCCTGACCGTTTCGTAGACCTCGGACAAGAGCAGTCACACCCAGCCTTTTTGCCACATCAACCGCCAATTCATCATGCGAAGTGACGACTTCCACATTTTCCAAATGCGCCAAAGCCGCTAGAACCATTCTTTTTTTCGCATGGATGCTAAAAAATCCTTCTTTGTGAGGATTGTAGAAAATTCCCACATACAAGCGATCAAACAGCCGACTGGCACGCTCAATCAAATCCACATGTCCATTGGTAATGGGATCAAATGACCCTGTAAAGAGCCCGATTTTATCTGACATAGACCGTCACCTTTGAAATTCCATATATTTTTTGCTTCCAGATACCCAATTCTGCGATTTCTTCTGGCAAATCAACCGACTTGTCCGTCTCGCAAACAACCATAATATCCTCGCTCAAGAGCTTGCGCTCCGCCATTTTCTCAATATCTGAGATGATCTGCTCCTTGGCATAGGGCGGATCCAGCAGAACCAGATCAAACTGACCAGCCAACTGCTCCAGCGCTCGACTCGACTCCATCTTGAGCAGTTCAAAGCGCACTGCTTCCTTGGTCATGGCAATATTTCTGCCACGATAGCTTGTGCCCGCCGATCTTTTTCAACTAAAACAGCCGACTCCATGCCGCGAGACACCGCCTCAATCCCCAGACTACCGCTGCCTGCATAGAGATCCAGCACTCGGCCACCATCAAAATATGGCCCAATCATATTAAAAATCGCGCCCTTGACCTTATCTGTCGTAGGTCGCGTTGTCTTACCATCTAATGTCTTGAGGGGTCTGCCCCCGTACTTCCCTGAAACAACTCTCATAAAAAACATTATAACAAAAATATTGAAAAGCTGATAGTAATTGCTAAGGCTGGACTTTATTCTCTAGCAAAAAACGGAAACAAGGCTATTTCCGTTCTAAGTCTGTTTTAGAGTTATTTCGTCGGAGGCTAAAATGATCCGGCACTGGATCGTCCCCTTCCTCAGACCAGGGATGGCAGCGACCAATTCTGACCAAACCCATCAGCACTCCCTTAGCTCCGTGTTTTTCAATGGCTTCAATCATGTAATTGGAACAGGTTGGCCGAAAACGGCAGGAAGGTGGAAAGGCAGGGGAAATAAAGCGCTGGTAAAATCGAACCGGCGCTATCAATAGTTTCTTAATCATTTTTTCTTAGTTTTGGTCACAGCTAAGTTATGCAACTGGCTGACTTCCTTTTTACTCAATCGACGTGCTTCACCTGGCTTGAGCCCCGTCAAGTCCAGATGTCCAAACTGAGTCCGTGAAAGCTTGTCCACTGGCAGCCCCACCGCTTCAAACATCTTCTTGACCTGATGGTTACGTCCTTCGTGAATGGTCAACTGAACAACCGAGCGATTCTTCACGGGATCGACCTTGAGAATCTCATAAACAGCTGGCTTGGTTTTCTTGCCTTCAATGACCAGACCGCGAGTCAGCGGACGCAGAACTTCCTTATTGGCCACACCCTTGACACGCGCCACATAGACCTTATCAATTTCATTCCGCGGGTGAATCATTTCATCTGTGAAGTCACCGTCATTGGTCAAAATCAAGGCGCCAGAAGTATCCCAGTCCAGTCGACCAACGGGATAAATCCGCTCCTTGACCTGTGGCAGCAAATCAACGACTGTCTTACGCCCCTTGTCGTCTGTCACACTGGAAATCACCCCGCGCGGTTTATTGAGCAAGTAGTAGACCTTTTCTTCATTGTAGATAGGCTGACCTTCTACTTCCACTCGGTCGCCCGACTTGATGGTAGTTGCTAACTCACGCACTACCTGACCATTCACGGTTACCAGCCCCTGCTTGATCAGCTCCTCAGCCTTTCTCCGGCTGGCAATTCCCGCATGGGCAATGTATTTATTGATTCTCATCGATATTGTCCTTTCACAAGATACAAAGACCATTTTCACAACTTTAACAGCTGGAAAGATGGCAAATATGGGAAGCGGTGTCTCCCTCAAAGCTTGGTAGTATTCAGAAAACGTCCCTTATAGGATGAACTTGTCACTCTCCGAAAAGCTGACTTTCTTCAGCAATGAGCTCCGCTTCGTCCACAATCGGCAATTCGTCCAAATGGTTGATGCCCATATAGTCCAAGAAATAATCCGTCGTCACATAGAGATTGGGGCGGCCAAGGACTTCCTTCTTGCCATCTTCCCGAATCAGCTCAAAGGCTAGTAACTTCGAAATCGCCCCGCTGGAATTGACCCCACGAATATCATCAATCTCCACCCTTGTTATGGGTTGCTTGTAAGCAATGATCGACAAGGTTTCCAGTGCAGCTCGGGATAAGCTCTGGTTAATCGGTGCCCGCGAATACTCTCGTAAATCTCAGCAAATTCAGGCTTGGTGACCAACTTATAATTCTTTGACGTTTCCAGCAAGGTCAAGCTGGAGTCTGGATTTGTCTGATAGTTCTCCGCCAATTTTTCCAAACTCTGGAGTACACCAGTCGGCGGTAAGGAGAGGATTTCTGATAGCTGATGAACTTTCAGACCGTCTTCCCCCGCCACAAAAAGCAGGGCTTCAATCTCTGCTAATTTACTCATTCTTTCTTCCTACTAAATAAATATTTCCAAAGTTTTCTTCCTGAATGACTTGCACCTCCTGCACCTTAACCAACTCCAGGGTTGCTAAAAAGAGTGTAATCACTTCATTCATATCTTTGGTTTCTGCAAAAATATCCTGCAGGGCAAGGCGTTTATGAGCCTGGCAGCGCTGGCGCACTACTTCCATCATGTCCTCGATCTTATACTCATCTCGCACAATGGTTGTATGACTCTTGGAAAACTCCTCCTGCTTCTTGGTCATCACCTTGGAAAAAGCTAAAAAGAGATCAACGGCTGTCTTGTCGTGCAAGAGTTCGGCATCTTCATAGACCAGTTCCAGCTTGGGCTTGGAGTAGTAAAGAGCCCGGTCTTCATGTTGGAGAGACATTTCTGCCCCAGCAACTTGAACTTCCGATATTCCTCAATCTGACTCAGCAAATCCTGCTCCAGATCGTCCTCCAGGTCCACCTGATCCACCACCTTGGGCAAGAGCTTGCGGCTCTTGATCAGCATGAGCTGGCTAGCCATGACCATATATTCTCCCGTTACTTCTAGCCGCATAGCCTGCAGAGTAGATACATAAGCTAGATATTGCTCGATGACCTCGGTAATGGGCACATCGTAAATATCGACCTGATACTTGGATACGAGGTGGAGCAACAAGTCCAGCGGCCCCTCAAAATCTTTTAACTTGATATCCATTCTTATCTATATTTTTCTAATGTAATCACTGTCTTCAAGCCCAGATCACGAGCAATGTCATAGATGCCGACACCTTTTTCCCGCTGACGCAGGATAAATTGCTCCCGCAGGCTTTGGGCTGATAAACTGGCCTGACCCTGCTCGATCAAGAAAGCTTCTAGCTGACGAAAACCCCATTGGCGTGAATAGGACTTGCCATTCTTTTCAAATAAATAAGTCCCTGACAAATAAGCGCCCAACTCACTCGTCAGACTTTCAGGAATCTTAATAATCCGCTTCTGCCCAGCCTTCTCAATCCGTAAAACCTGAAAATCAAGATTGACATCTTCAACCTTGACCTGCAGGATTTCACTTGGCAAGAGACCCATTTCCAAAATCAGGAGCGCTATCAGCCGGCCTTGTGGTACCGTAGAAGTTTCCCAAAAGGCTGACAAGTCCATCAGCTCGCTTTCCATTTCCTTGGAAATAGCGACCTTGGGCAGGGTCAAGCGGTGAAATTCCCCAATCAACTTGTTCTCATAAAGATAGTAGAGAAATTGATTGACCGCTGAGAGCTTCCGCTTTTGAACAGCTGCCTTGAAATCCTTGATAGAGGCTTGATAAATCCGCAAATTGGTTTCCGTCACCTTGCTGTGGATTTCATTGACAAATTGCTCCAAATCATAGGAATAGGCTAATTTTGAATTTTCTGAGATATTTTTTTGTTCTAAAAAAGGAGTGATATGTTCTTTCATTTTTTGGAAATCTCATACTGACTCGTGAAGGTATGCATCAACGAGTTAACAGCTTTTAAAATCGACTTTCTAGTAATGATGCCATAAAAATGTTGTTCTTTATCCACAACAGGCAGGAAAGACTCATCCACCAGCTTGTGCAACACGTCCGCAATCTTGTAATCTGGCTCGATAGTCAGACCATCTTTTCGTGTCATGTGGACAATGTCCATAGACATAAACTCTTCCTCTGCCAACTCATGCTGCATCCGATAAGCCATGATATCCGTCAGAGAAATGGTGCCAACGAACTTTTTCTCCGCAGTCACCACTGGAATGCGTGAATAGGTCATCTGGCTAAGCAAGAGAATGGCATGATCCACATTGTGCGTGTCAATCATGACCGCCAGATTCTCCCCCGGCGTCAAAAAAGTGTCTTCCAAATCCAGAAGGTAGTCTTCAAATTCCTTAGCAATCATCGGGCAAACTCCTTGGACAAGCTTGGATAGAGCTCATGATTTCGCGTATAAAAATCAATTTTAAAGCGATCATCGTCAATCTCTACCTTAGCGTAGAGACGTTCGTTGATTGAACCACGAGGCTGGCTAATAGAGCCCGGATTGAGGAAGAGAGTCTTCCCTTGCATCCAAGCATCTGGGACGTGCAAATGGCCATAGAGACAAATATCTGCTCCTACTTCCTGAGCCCAGAGATCCAGCTTTTGGAAGCTAAAATTGATATTGAAAAGGTGCCCGTGGGTCTGGGCAATAATAGTTCCATCCAAATCTGTCACCAGCCGCTCTGGATAGCCAGGATAAAAGTCCATATTGCCCGCTACGACATGGATCCCTTTCCAGACTTCATCCTCAAAAGGCAATTCTGAGTCTCCATCATGGAAAATAGCATCGACTTTTCCTAGATAATGATCTTTAATTGCTTCGACAATGGCACGGTCCCCATGGGAATCGCTCATTACGATGATTGTTTGCTTTGCCATGCTGGAAATACCTCCAATAATTTTTGCACTGCTTGTGCACGATGGGACTGGGCATTTTTCTCTTCGATTGTCAGCTCAGCTGATGTTTTTCCTGTCTCTCCGACCAAGAACAAAGGATCATAGCCAAAGCCATTTTCACCTTTTGGCTCATGGGCAATGTAGCCAGGCCAATCGGCTTCAACCACTAAGGATTCCTTATCTGGACTTGCGACCACCAGAGTCGTGTGGAAATGAGCAGAGCGGTCTTTAATATCAAAGACCATGGCCAATTCATGCAGGAGTTTGATATTGTTTTCATCATCTGTCGCACCAACGCCAGCAAAGCGAGCGGACCAGACACCTGGTAGGCCGCCCAAGACATCCACTTGCAAGCCGGAATCATCTGCCAACACCATTTTGCCAGTCAACTTACTGATCGTTTCAGCCTTGAGGCGGGCATTTTCTTCGAAGGTCATGCCTGTTTCAGCCACTTCTGGCAAATTAGGATAGTCATTCAGATTTTCTACCTCGTAGCCCAACTTCCCAAAAAGCTTACGGAACTCTGCTGTCTTGCCCTCATTTCGAGTCGCAATCAAGAGGGTATCCTTTACATCTTTTGCTCCCAGAAAGGCTTGTAGATCCACACCATTTTGGGGCAGGTGGACATAGAGCAATTTGCCCCCTTCAACCAAGAGAAGGGCTCCCTGTCGCTGCAACAATTCTAACTTTCGACCCGTTTCCTGATTTAAAATATCCAGCAAGAAGGTCAAAAAGCGAAAGGCTGAGCCATAGCGAATGACCGTGATATTTAAGGGCAGGCCTAGCTCTTCTTCCGAAAAGACACTCTCTAAGCGATCTAAATATCAGAAGCTTCAGCTGGCACCTGCTCGAACTCACTGTAAGAGGCACTTTGCCCCCACTCAGCTACATACCAGTCAGAGGCATCTTTGTATTCATAAATATTTTTTGTCATAAGGTCACATGCTCCACATTGACTTTCAGATTCAGCCAGTTTTCTGCGATTTCCGCAAATCTCTTAGCATTGGCTGTAGTATAAAAACGATGATTCAGTTCGTGCTTCTCACGGCTACGATTGATTTCAAAATAATTGAGCAGGACAGAAATATCCCGTACACACTCAGCCCCGCTGTCAATCAGCTTGACGCTCGGCCCCATCATATTTTGAATAATCGGCCGAAGCAAAGGATAGTGGGTACAGCCCAAAACAAGAGTATCCACCTTGCCCGCCAGAGGATGGAGAGTCTCATAGACCACCTTTTTAGTCAGGCTGGACTGGAGCTCATTTGACTCCACCAGCGGGACAAACTTAGGACAAGCCAAGCTCTGCACCTCCATCTCAGGAGAGAGAGCCTCTATCTTTTTTCGGTAAATATCGGACTGGACCGTCATAGGAGTCCCGATGACCCCAATCTTGCCACCAGTTGTAGACTTGATGGCAGCGCTGGCTCCGGGCAAAATCACACCGAGGACAGGAATGTCCAACTTAGCCTTGACTTCCTCCCAGACAACAGCTGTGGCAGTATTGCAGGCAATAACAATCATCTTAACATCCTTGGTCAAGAGAAAATTGACCAACTGCCAAGTATAGTCCCGAATCTGCTCCGCCGGCCTAGGACCATATGGAGCCCGAGCCGAATCACCTATATAAACCACTTCCTCGTGGGGGAGTTGCCGCATCAATTCACGGACAACAGTCAGACCGCCCACCCCAGAGTCTAAAAATCCAATCGGTCGGTTATCCATACAGTCTTCTTTCTAAAACAAGGGATTGGAAGCCTAGCCCAAATCCCCATTTTTTATATAGAAATCTCCGTCTGCCACCAAAGGGCGGCTGAGAGAAGCTTATTTTTTGTTTTTATTTTTAGCAACTGCTGCTTTTTGTTGGTTGATGATTTGACGGTAAACTTGTTGAACGCGTGCTTCACTTGGTTTTTGACCATTAGCACTGAGCAACATCCGCACTGCTTCTACATTGAGACGTGGATTTTCCGCAAATTCCTTTTCGACCTGACGGCGAAGCAAGTACATACCCAGCAAAATCCCACCAAAGAAAGCCAGCATAATCAATAAAATTGCTAACAATGTATTCATAATAATCCGAACTCCTGTTTCATTTTTTACATTACTCTTTATTATACCAAATTATCTCTATTTTTCAAAATCAAAGCCATAGAGAGTGGCGAAATAATCTTCTGGGGTCTCTGCCCGACGAATCATACGAGCCTGGCCATTTTCCTCTAGGAGAATCTCGCTAGAGCGCAGCTTGGCATTGTATTGGTAACCCATGGAGAAGCCGTGAGCGCCCGTATCGTGAATGACCAGTGTATCGCCAATCTGACTGACAGGCAACTCCCGCTGGATGGCAAATTTATCGTTGTTTTCACAGAGGCTGCCGACCACATCGACAATCTCCGTCGGTCCTTCTGGCCGATCCATATTGGTAATATGGTGATAAGCTCCGTACATAGCGGGACGCAGGAGATTAACCGCAGAAGCATCTACTCCCAGATAAGTCCGATAGGTTTGCTTTTTGTGAGTCACCTTGGTCACCAAGAGACCGAAAGGAGCCAGCATAAAGCGCCCCAGCTCGGTGAAAATCTTGACCTGTCCCAGACCAGCTGGTGTAAGGATGTCCTCATAGGCTTGACGAACTCCTTGACCGATGACCGCAATATCATTTTCCTCGCCATCAGGCTGATAGTTTACTCCGACACCGCCAGATAGATTGATAAAATCCAGCTTAATTCCTGTTGCTTCTAATATCTCAACTGCCAGTTCAAAAAGCTGACGAGCCAGTGCTGGATAATAGTCATTGCTGACGGTATTGGAGGCTAAGAGGGCATGGATGCCGAATGTCTCTGCTCCCAGCTCCTTAAGCTCTTTGAAAGCCTGAATCAGCTGGTCCTTAGTCATACCAAACTTGGCTTCCTCTGGATGATCCATAATGCTGGTCCCCAGCTCAAAGATACCACCGGGATTGTAGCGGCAAGAGATCACCTTAGGAATCCCAGCCACTTCCTTCAAGAAAGCCACGTCTTCGTAGGCATCCAGGTTGATAGTCGCTCCCAGCTCCCGCGCAAGACGAAACTCCTCGGCTGGCGTATTATTGGACGAAAACATAATCTCATCCCCAGCAAAGCCCAGCTTTTTGGCTCATGAGCAGTTCCACATAGCTAGCACAGTCCACCCCGCAGCCCTCTTCCTTGAGAATTTTTTTAAAATAGCAGGATTTGGTGTCGCCTTGACGGCAAAATATTCTTTAAAACCAGAATTCCAAGCAAAAAGCCTTATGCAAAGCTCGCGTCTCGCTCGAATCCCTTCTCATCATAAAGATGGAAGGGCGTTGGAAACTGCGCGGTCAGCTCCGCCAAGCGCTTACGACTGATAAATGGAGTTTTCATACACGCTCCTACTTTCTCTTTTACTGACAATATTATACCACAAGTATAGGCTGGGGAGGAGAAAAAAGAAGCCACGAAGGCTTCTAGGATTCTCTTATCATAAGGCTATGAACTCCAGTTAAAGTTATTATACTAAAAAACACGGCATTCAACCGTGTTTCTATGTTTATTTCACCAACTTCCTCATCTCATCAATACGTGCTACGGTCGCGTCGTATTTAGCTTGGTAGTCGGCTTGTTTGTCGCGTTCTTTTTGGACGACTTCTGGTTTGGCATTGGCTACGAAGCGTTCGTTGGAGAGCTTCTTACCGACCATATCCAGTTCTTTTTGCCATTTAGCCAGTTCCTTGTCGAGGCGAGCTAGTTCTTCTTCGACATTGAGGAGGTCTGCCAGTGGTAGGTAGATTTCTGCTCCTGTGATGACGCTTGACATAGCAAGTTCAGGTGCAGGGATAGTTGATGCGATTTCCAAGTGTTCTGGATTTGTGAAGCGTTTGATGTAGTTGACATTGCTGTTAAAGAAGGCTTCCAAGTCACTATCGCTAGTTTTCACGAGAATCGTGATTGGCTTACTTGGTGCTACATTTACTTCCGCACGCGCATTACGAACGGCACGAATCAAGTCTTTAAGGCTTTCCACACCAGTGTGAGCCGCCAGGTCTTCAAAGGCTGGATTAGCAGTTGGGTAAGCAGCTGTAACGATAGATCCTTCTGAGATTTGCCCAAAGATTTCCTCTGTCACGAATGGCATGATTGGGTGAAGGAGACGAAGGATCTTGTCCAAAGTGTAAAGGAGAACAGAACGTGTGATAACTTTCTCTTCTTCGTTGTCGCTATAAAGGACTTCCTTGGTCAACTCAACGTACCAGTCCGCAAACTCGTCCCAGATAAAGTTGTAGAGGATGTGGCCAGCTACACCAAATTCAAACTTATCAAAGTTGGCAGTCGCTTTGCCGATGGTTTCATTGAGGTTGTGGAGAATCCAGCGGTCTGTGACATTTCCAGCTTCCTTGTTGGCAACTTTCGACATTGGCAGTTGCTTGCTCGAGGGTCAAGCCCTCATTGTTCATGAGGATGTAGCGAGAGATGTTCCAAATCTTGTTAATGAAGTTCCATGAAGCATCCATTTTCTCGTAAGAGAAGCGCACGTCTTGTCCTGGTGCAGAACCGTTTGAAAGGAACCAGCGAAGGGCATCGGCACCGTATTTCTCGATGACATCCATTGGATCAATCCCGTTACCGAGAGATTTCGACATCTTGCGGCCTTGCTCGTCACGAATGAGACCGTGGATTAGGACGTTTTGGAATGGCTGACGGCCAGTGAATTCCAAGGATTGGAAGATCATACGAGACACCCAGAAGAAGATGATATCGTAACCTGTTACCAAAGTTGAAGTTGGGAAGTAGCGTTTGAAGTCTTCTGAGTCGACATCAGGCCAACCCATAGTTGAGAAGGGCCAAAGGGCAGAGCTGAACCAAGTATCCAAGACGTCTTCGTCTTGAGTCCATCCGTCACCTTCTGGAGCTTCTTCGCCGACGTACATTTCACCCTCAGCATTGTACCAAGCAGGGATTTGGTGGCCCCACCAGAGCTGACGTGAGATTACCCAGTCGTGGACATTTTCCATCCATTGGAGGAAGGTATCGTTGAAACGAGGCGGGTAGAATTCAACCTTGTCTTCTGTGTCTTGGTTAGCAATAGCATTTTTCGCCAATTGGTCCATCTTGACGAACCATTGCGTAGACAAGCGGGGCTCAACCACTACACCAGTACGTTCTGAGTGACCAACACTGTGGACACGTTTTTCGATTTTAACGAGGGCACCGATTTCTTCTAGCTTAGCAACGACTGCCTTACGAGCTTCAAATCGGTCCATGCCTGCAAATTCGAAGGCTAGGTCGTTCATAGTCCCGTCGTCGTTCATGACGTTGACTTGTGGTAAGTTATGACGTTGACCAACCAAGAAGTCGTTTGGATCGTGGGCAGGTGTGATTTTCACGACACCAGTTCCAAACTCAGGGTCTGCATGCTCGTCCCCAACGATTGGGATGAGTTTGTTAGCGATTGGAAGAACGACATGTTTGCCAATCAAGTCCTTGTAACGTGGGTCTTCTGGATTGACCGCAACGGCAACGTCCCCAAACATCGTCTCAGGACGAGTTGTCGCAACTTCAAGGGCGCGTGAACCGTCTTCCAGCATATAGTTCATGTGGTAGAAGGCACCTTCAACATCCTTGTGGATAACCTCGATATCAGAAAGAGCTGTGCGAGCTGCTGGGTCCCAGTTAATGATAAACTCACCACGGTAGATCCAGCCTTTCTTGTAAAGTTCGACAAAGACCTTACGGACAGCTTTTGACAAACCTTCGTCAAGGGTGAAACGCTCGCGAGAGTAGTCTACAGAGAGACCCATCTTGCCCCATTGTTCCTTGATGGTCGTCGCATATTCGTCTTTCCATTCCCAGACTTTCTCGAGGAATTTTTCACGCCCCAGGTCATAGCGGGAAATGCCTTGCTCCCGCAAGCGCTCCTCAACCTTAGCCTGAGTCGCAATCCCAGCATGGTCCATTCCCGGCAGCCAAAGTGTGTCGAAACCTTGCATGCGCTTCTGACGGATGATGATATCCTGAAGAGTCGTATCCCAAGCGTGACCAAGGTGGAGTTTACCAGTTACGTTTGGTGGTGGAATCACGATAGAATAAGGCTTAGCCTTTTTATCTCCTGAAGGCTTGAAAACATCTTCGTCAAGCCATTTTTGATAACGACCAGTCTCAACCTCGGCTGGATTGTATTTAGGTGAAAGTTCTTTAGACATGTGTTTGCTCCTTAATATATTCTTGAATAATGTATTTGTTCTAAAAAATTTTTTTCTTTTTCTTCATTTTCTGACAAAACAGTGATATCAATATTTTTATGATAATGATTATACAGATAATCTGTAATATTTCTTTTTAACATTAAGAGTTCTCTTTGATTGTTTTTTTCACTATTGTTATAGATTAACAATAAATCAATATCGTTGAAAAATTTATTCTCTAAAGAAGATCCAAAATGATAAAGTTCAAACCGAATCTTCACGTTTAATATTCTTTTTAATTCTATATCATCAATCAAACTTATAACCACGTTCCCCGTAAAGCCTCTTACCATCTTTTTCATCAATTCCAGTATAATATTGAGATGGATCTAGAAAGTTTAATGCGCCCATAAATTCACGAAATGTAAATAACCCAAATTGATTTTCTAGAGCATATTTTTTTGCTTCGGATGTATAGCTATTCCACATGCTAATAGTTACTAAAGCATCAAAACCTTCATCAATTTTTTCAACAACATCATTAATTGATACAGTATACTTATTAGTTAGCCATACTAGATATATATTACCATTTCCAAGAACTAACTTGTAAACAAAATCTTCCATTTTTTCATAATAGACAATATTAGAATGTCCACTTAAACTTTGTTCAAAATAAAGAACCGACTCTGGTCTTGGTACGTCACTATAATTTGACATATTATTTTACTCCTTGATTACTAATAATCTTTTCCAACATCTCAGGAAATTCTTCTGGAAATGGTTCGTAAGCATTTGAATCTAATCGCTCTTCATTATTTTGTTCAAATGATGTTACATTTAATTCAAACTTGTGAAATAATGACTTTTCTTTTCGACTAAAAAGAAACTTATACTTTTGATATATATTTAAGATTTTTCTTATTATTGTCAATAATTTTCATCTTGGATTCACACCATATTTTAAATGAAGCTTCGCTCATTGGACTATTTAAAAGCAACGTCTGACTTTGGACCATACTTATAAAATATTTGGCTATTTCCATCTAAAATTTCAAGTATCATTTCTGATATTTTTGATTTTTTTGAAGTACTATTATTTACTTTATTTTTCTTTTAGTTAGATAGCTTCTAATAATATTAAGTATCTCATCCTGATCATTTGGATTCAAATCTTGATAATATTTTTATTAAATCATCTGTCAGAAGAATATTCGTATTAGGATTAAAACTTAGTTGTGAAATACAGTTATATTTGCCTTTTTTTACATTACTATTTTGTTTGCCAACAAAAAAATAAAATAAAGTTCAAATCCTTTATAATCATCTTTCAATAATTCTTTTTTTGGAAATTGTACTATGTATTTTTTTGATTCTCACAAGTGCATGAAACTTGAACAACAACCCTTTTATTACTATCAATTAAATCAATTGCCTCAAAGTTAGACTGTTCTATATTTAAATTCTTCAACTCCCAAGAAAACAAAATATTTAAAATTTCTTTATAGAAAGATTCTGATAGCACAGCATAATCAAGTAAATTAATCTTCGCTCTTTTCTCAATAATCTCATTTAAATCTCTTAATGCCAATATAAATTCATCAATATTATCACTTGTGTTCATATATTCTATCCCCACTCACTCCTCAGCAAGCCATAAGCCAACTCTGCACAGCGATTGCCTTGGGCATCTTTGCGGTCTCGGAGGCGAGCTTCAAGGGTGAAACCAAGTTTCTCAGCGACTCGTTGACTTTGTTTATTGTAATCAAAACATCGAATTTCAACCTTGTGGAGTTTAAGAATGGTAAATGCAACTTCTATCAGAGCACTGACGGCTTCTGGTACATAGCCCTTCCCCCAATAATCTGGATGCAGGAAGTAGCCAATTTCAAAGACATCATCTTCATGGCGATGATTGAAGTCACAAGAGCCAATGACTCGGTCAGCCCCCTTAACTGTAATGCCATAGCCAGACGGAAGTTCCTTCTTTTCTAGATTTTCAAAATAGTCACGCTCTGCTTCCAAGCTATCTACAGGAGGAAATCCAGCTGGATAACAGACTTCAGGCAGACCAGCATAAGCAAACATATCCTCCACATCATCTGCCGTTCGCTGACGCAATATCAACCGCTCAGTTTCCAACCTTGGCAACTCTTTGCCATTATAAGGTTCAAGAAGTTTCATTCAACCCTCCTTTCCGCAACATAAAAATAATCCCTTTCTAGTCAGACTAGAAAGGGACGAATGTGTTTATCCGCGGTACCACCCAATTTCGGGCAAGCGCCCGCAACTTTTCTCTTCTTCTTTCTCTTTTATGACGTCGTTAAGTCGCTTTGGCATACGCTAGTATAGCCTGCAGCTCCTTGCCTAGTCCTAAAAGGAAACAAAAAGACACTTTTATTTCAATTTATCATCTCATCAGCAACCAGTTTTGACACATTTGTGGACTTCTCAGCATCGCCACTTTCTGTAAAATGCTTGACTCAAAACACCTCTGATGAACTTATTCTATCACCTTTCCAGCGAAAAATCAATAATTTCTCTCACCCAAAAGTCCGTCTGGCAGGTCGTGAAATCCTTTGCCCGCCTGATAGTTGGCGAATTTTCCTAAAAGAAAATGGTAGGCATCTAGACGACTTTCATAGCGAATGGCCGCTTCCTTGGCCCGCTCGTCCTGATCCGCCTCGTAGACCGCCTGACTCTCCTTGAGGGCCATCTCGTTAATCATGACCTGGGTCTTAACCCAAGCTTCAAACTCCTGTAAAAATTCTTGTTCGTAACTCATGTTTCTCACTTTCTAACTGCAAATACCTAGTCCAAATCTCGGTAAAAATCACTGTCAATGTCACGGAAGGGCTGAATGTCCTGTACATACTCCAGCACCCCCTGAAATTCACCGGCCTCATCCCGCACCGCCGCATAGGTCACATGGACAAACTTGCCTCGTGATTCCGACTTGAACCACATCTCAAACTTGTCCCGCTCTCCCTCGCGCAGAGCCTTGAAAATCCGCCGCACCTTGTCCAAAAACTTGGGCGGGTGACAGAGCTCGACATTGCGCCCTATCTGGGACGGCGTCCGCTTGAAAATCATCTCATCTGCCGGCACGCTGTCATTATAATACTGGAAAATATCCTCCTTATTGACAAAGGTAATCTCCATGGGCAGATGGTCCAAAATCAGATTAGCCTCCGCCACCGACAGATAGCCATGACCAAAAGGCTGCTGTTCCTCCCGATTAAAGGCTGGCTCCTTCTTTTCCTTGGGCTTAAAGGAAATAGTGACCTGACCATCCGGCGTATCAATAACCTGCTGAAACCTGCCATCACTAGTCTGTTCTCTACTGGCTGCCGCTTCGCTTCCTCCATCAGCAGGATCTCCAGCTTCCTCCTCCGAGAATGAGTGTCGCGCAGGAATCCATTTCTCTGTCGGCTTGATAATGGCATAACCATAAGCGTCGCTCTCCTCAGCAATCTTGAGCCAGTCATCCTGAGTAAAGGACTCGAGGAGAATCATGAGAAGGATGGACTCTTCCTTAAAAATCATAGCTTCAAACTCAGCAGCAAAAGTCACAAACTTTGCCTTGACTTCTTCAATCGAAGTATCAGGCAGCTGCTCTGCAGCAGACTCAGCCTCTTGGAAAAGGTCACGAATCTGGTCATCTACCCCCCACATGACCTTGGGTGGCGAATCGTGGCCGTAGCTCTCCATGATGGGAAACATGAGCTCTTCCTTACGCTGATAGTGGATATCAAACTGCCCCACCAAACCCAGCTGGCGCTGGAGTCCCTTGCGGATTTCAGGAAGAAGCTCTTCATCTTCTGTGCTTTCATAGGTAGATAGGAGCCTCCGAACCCGCATAAGAGCAGCCCGCAGCGCTAGATTTTCCTGCTTAAAAATCTGAACAGGATGGCCTGGATGGTCGGTATCAGCCACCTCCACATCCTGAATGGCACCTTTAAAAAGGTTGGCATGGACATTGCAGAGAGACATGACATCTTCAAAGGTCACTCCTGTGTCTGAATTCATCAGCTCATGCTCCATCAGGCTGATTTCGATAGCGGACACACCAGCAAAATGCTTGTTGAAAAGCTCCTGAACAGATTCTGCTGAAGCTCCATTATGTAGGTCCAGCAAGATTGACTTGAGGACTTCAATGCGTTCAGTAGCCATTTCTATATTCCCACCACTTCATAGCCGTTTAATTCCAGCGTTTGCTTGATTTTACTCAGGTCAATGCCATTCATGCTAGCTCCTTTTTTGATAGAAACCACGCGCCCGACTGTATTGCGCATGACAGGATTGGCCAGAGGCTTAAAGCCCAACTCGACCAAGACATCTAAAACTTCGGGCTGCTTTTCAATCACTTCTGCCACTGGAATAGACAAATCAATCACATTATCCATATGCCCTACCTCCGTGTATTTTTTATTATTATATCACAAAAGATGCGTCCTATAAAAATCCTTTCCACGCTTGCTCAAATTCGATCTTGGAGAATATAACAAATTCTAATAGGCTATAAGTTATTGTTATAAGGACACTGATAAATTTAGTTTCACAAGGAAAGCCAGTCCTATCAAGAATTTCTGAGATTTCTTTCACAAACTCCTGCCTTTTGCCAGATTACAGCTTCGTTGAAAACGCTTTATTATAGTGATATAATGATTTTAAATACAGAATAAAGGAGATGCCCTATGTCTATTACAGAATTGTTGAACATCAAGTACCCTATTTTCCAAGGAGCTATGGCTCAGATTTCCCACTACCAACTGGCGGCAGCTGTTTCAGAAGCTGGTGGGCTGGGAATCATTGCTTCAGGAGGAATGACGGGTGAGCAGTTGCGCGAAGAAATCCGTGAACTGCGTAAATTGACTGACAAGCCATTTGCCGTCAATGTTATGCTCATGATGAAAAATATCAAGGATATTGTGACAGTCATCATTGAAGAAAAAGTTCCTGTCGTAACGACTGGGGCTGGTACACCAAAATTCATCATGCCTTATCTGAAAGAGGCAGGTATCAAGGTTATCCCTGTTATTGCCAGTGTCAAACACGCGCAAAAAATGCAAGAGCTCGGAGTTGATGCCGTGATTGCTGAAGGTTCTGAAGCTGGTGGCCATATCGGTGAAACCAATACCATGGCTCTCATTCCTCAGATTGTTGACTCCGTTGATATTCCAGTCATCGCTGCAGGTGGGGTTGCCGACGGTCGTGGTCTCGCTGCCGCTTTTGTCCTCGGTGCGCAAGGAGTTCAGATGGGAACTGTCTTCCTAGCTTCTGAAGAATGCCCAATTTCAGCAGGTTACAAGGATGCCATTGTCGCGGCCAATGATACTGCTACTGCCGTTACTGGTCGTATTGCTGGTGCGCCGGTTCGTTGTATCCGCAATGAAATGACCGACCACTATATCGAACTAGAAAACAAAGGCACCAATCGTGACGAACTCGAAGAAATCACCATCGGTTCTCTTTCTAAAGCTGTTTACGAAGGAGATACCGTACATGGCTCTATGATGAGTGGCCAAATCGCAGGCTTAGTCAAGGAAATTCGTCCATGTAAAGAAATCCTTGACACAATCGTTGCCGATGCCCAAAAGGTTCTCCAAAACACTGAAATCAAGCTATAATCCTCTAACTCAAAAGAGAGTGGGACAGAAATCGGTAATTCGTTAGAATTCGATTTCGTCGTCCCACCTCCGCACAGTTGAGTAGGGCTGTAAAAGCTGATGAAATCAGCGTAATAGAGCCCACTCAACCACTGCGTCTTGCTCGACAATCCAAAGAAAATTGAGAGGCTAGGACTTTTATCCCAGCCTCTTTTGCTGTTCATTTAGGCTTGTTTCTAAACAAATCGCTCTTTTACTTAACTTTTTTGACCAATTTCACGACTGCTTCGGTTCGTGTTGTCTCTCCCTTGAGAATAACATCTTTTAATCCTACCATTGATAGATATTCATTGAGTTTTTCAATATCTAAACTAAGCCCTTATATTTGCTATTAACTTCAAATTTTTATAAGCATCAAGATGACCATAAAATAAAGGTCCCAAAACTTATCCTAGATAATATATTTTCGGAATTCTGTTCTACGGTTTGATTAAAAATAGTTATTTCCCCAGAATCTGGTTTTAAAATCCCTAGAATCATTTTGATAATTGTAGTTTTCCCAGCTCCATTTGGTCCAACAAAACCATATACTTTTCCCTTCTTTAAATAAAATGAAGTGTTATGAATAACTTCAGTATCTTTAAAGCTTTTTGTTACATTAATAATTTCAACTATAGCCATCTCTACTCCTTAGTTTACAGCAAGAAATTATGCTTAATTCTTATCGTTTTTTGTAAAAAATCAGCGAACCCAATAATATTCCATTCAACAAGCCTAAAGAAATACCATATTCAACTGGAAAATCTAAAAAAATTGCAAACACTATTCCAATCATCACCCCTAGTGAGGCTGCTGTTGAAATCACATCTTCATTTTCTTTCTTCATTTTCTTTACACCTCATTTCCTTTTTGTATATAAATTGTAGTACTCTCCACCAATAGCCTTTTTCATATTTAGACTTCCTTTCAGTTTTTATTTATTGTACAATAAATAAAATTCAATAATTTTTTTGTTGGGAAAGTGGGAAATTTGATGAAATCACATCTTGGAAAAACATTGAGAAAAGTTAGACAAGGGAAACAAATGAGTATTTGCTCTCTAGCAGATGAGTGTCTATCTAAATCACAAATATCTCGATTCGAACGTGGAGAATCAGAAATATCTTGTATTAGGCTTATCAATATTTTAGACAAGTTGCACATTACCCTAGATGAGTTTCTTATTTTACACGATGAAGACTACACCAAGATTGGATCATTTGGTAACCTAGTTCAATATATTCGTAAACAATACATATTACAAAATATCAATAATATAAAATGTCTACTTTCTGACTCCTCAAATTACACCTTAAATTCCTTTGAAAAAACTATGATAAAATCCATTCTACACACAATGGATTCGAGGATCATTCCATCAGATGAAGAATTACTTCAACTGACAGATTACCTTTTTAATGTTGAGAAATGGAGTTACTATGAAATCATATTATTAGCTAACTGTGTGCGAACAATTAACTACAAATCTTTCTACTTACTAACAAAGGAAATGTTAAACAATCACATCTATTCTTCTTTAAATAAAACAAATAAACGAATTGTTACTCAACTTGCCATAAATTGTTTCATTCTTAGTATCGATAAAGAAGAATTTTCAAATTGCTCCTATTTAATTGATAAGATAAAGGAGTTGCTAGATAACGAATTAAACTTTTATGAACAGACAGTTTTCCTCTATGCAACTGGCTACTATGAATTTAAACGCCAATTAAGTAGTGGAATTGAAAAAATGAAACAGGCCATACAAGTATTCGATATTTTAAGAGAAGACAAGTTAAAATTACACTATACTGACCATTTTAATAAACTAGTAAATAAAAAATAAATGAAATCATTGTCTCAACTGGTAGTGAACCAATCCCCAAATATAATCTCTGTCGTATCTTGTGAATCGGTCCACCTTTCGATGAAATTGTTCATTGTCGCTTTTTTCTACTTGTTTGACTTTCTTTCTCCTCCTCGTCCTCAAAGACAGACTCACTCCCTTTAGTTTCACTATTATTAGTCTCACTAGTGGCTGAATTTAAGACGGGGGTAGGTTCATGTTCTAGCTCCCCTAAGTAAATCTTTTTGGCCAAGCGTCCTTTTTCACTGGAAGACTGTTGGACTTCATCTATCAAGCCATACTCTCGTAACGTTTTCTTTATCGTCAGCAATTTTGACTTGGAACAGCCAAGAAGTGCCCTGAGTTTAGAGTTGGAATAAACCAAATAGATAGTCCCATCCTCATCTATCCACCCCTTACTCAACGACAACTCCAAACGGTCTTTTAGAACAGCATAGGCTACTTTAACTTCTAACTTCATGTCCTTCTTATAGCACTCGCTCTCAAACAAGAGTTTTGGGAGCTTATAATAGCGTTCTGACATTTGGTAGTGATTTGCGGTAATACGTTTCATGATTGTCCCTCCAACACTAATAAACCGACATTTCCTAACTCATCAAATTGGATTAACCCTGACTCTTCCATTTCAGCAACTAACTGAGTTGCTTTCAATATTTATTCCCATGATAGCCATGAGATGGCACACTATGATTTGTCGTGATGACTGTTCTTCCTTTTGCATGCTCTCCTCCTGAAAATAAAAAAGCGAGAACACTTATTAAAATGTTCTCGTTGAGTTAATTTATTACTGATGTATCTATTTTTTGTCTACGCAGTCGACATCAAAACAGACGTTCACATCAATATACTTTTTTTGCACCTTTTGAGCCCACCATAGCCATATGGGAGAAAAACGAAATGTTTGAAAAACTGCGTAAAATCAAGGATTTTTAGCATTCCTTGCGTTGTAGTTTCACTACAGCTTCGGTTCGAGCGGTATGGGGAAACATATCAACCGACTGGATGTAGTGGACATCGTAGACCTGACATAGCTTGACCAAATCGCGCGCCAAGGTTGAGACGTTGCAGGAAACATAGACCATCTTTTCAGGTGCATAGCGGACAATCGTTTCTAGCAACCTATCGTCCAGACCAGTTCGTGGCGGGTCGACAATCAAGGCATCCGCCCGATAACCTTCAGCGTACCAGCGAGGAATAATCTCCTCTGCCGTCCCAGCCTCGTAGAGCGTATTGTCAAAGCCCATCCGTTTCGCATTGCGCTTGGCATCTTCAATGGCCTCAGGGATGATGTCCATGCCCCGCAAAGACTTGACCTTTTTAGCAAAGGCAAAGCCAATGGTCCCCACTCCGCAATAGGCGTCAATCAAATGGTCCTCAGCCGTCACATCCAATGCCTTGACTGCTTCCGCATAAAGCACCTCTGTCTGCTCAGGATTGAGCTGATAGAAGGCTCGAGGCGACAGGGAAAACTCATAGTCCAACACTCCTTCTTGAATAGCTTTCTCGCCCCAGATAATCTCTGTCTTATCCCCATAAATCTCACTGGACTTGCTCGTATGATAATTGACCGCCACTGTCTCCAGCTCGGGAAATTCAGTCACTAGGTCTCGAACGACTGGAGAAAAGTCTAGCTTGCGCCCTGTCACAAAAATCATCTGCACCTGACCCGTTTTTCTGGCCCTGCGAATCATGACTGTACGCACTCCAGCAGTCTTGCGCTCATCATAGATAGGTAGCCTATACTTTCCTAAAAGTCGCGCTACCTTATTGACAATAGCCTGCGTTACCTTGTCCTGAACTAGACAGTTTTTCAGAGAGACCAGATAGTGGGAATTCTGGGCATAGAGCCCTGCCTTGACCTCATCCTTAAACTTCCGAGTCTGAAACTGCAGCTTGGCCCGGTAATAAAGGGGCTCCTGCATACCGATAGTCGGACGGATTTCATAGTTTTCGTAGCCAGCTGGCGCAAACTTTTTAAGAGCTTGACGCAGTAAATCTTCCTTAAACTCCAACTGCTTGTCATAGTGGAGATGCATGATTTGGCAGCCCCCGCAGCTTTCATAAATCTCACACGGCGCTTCCACCCGAAATTTTGACCGCTTGTTAATGGTCAAGAGCTTGGCCTCGATAAAATTCCGCTGCACCTTGATCACCTGACAGTAGACTTCCTCGCCTTTCAAAGCCCCCGGCACAAAGACCAGCGTTTTCTTATAAAATCCAATTCCTTCCCCATTGATTCCCATTTTTTTGATTTTGAGAGGGATTCTTTGCTTCACTTTTACATTCATGCCTCTATTATACCACGCTAGAGTCTATTCGTTGAGAATATGTTACAATAAAAGTATGAAAGCAGAAAAAATATCCCTTCCACTAGCCCAATTCCCTGAGCAAATCCGAACTTATCTAGAGGGAGCCAATTTTTACGACAGCTCCTCACATTCAAGCGCCCGTGTTTTCTATGCCGATACGGGCTATTATTTGAAAATTGACCAAAAAGGCAAGTTATCCCAAGAAGCCACACTTGCCAAATGGTTTGAGAAGCAAGAACTCGGTGTGCCTGTCATTCACTACCTATCAGCAGATCATGACTACCTGCTGACTAGAGAAGCCGAGGGCAAGGATGCCCTAGCCTTTCTTCAACAGCCAGAAGAGCTTTGCCAAACAATAGCTGCCGCACTCAAAAAACTTCACAGCATCCAACCCCAGCATTTCCCAATCCAGCATCGCCTCCAACACTATAAAGAGCAGGCAGAGGAAAATTATCAGAAAGGTTGCTTTTATCAAAAAGCCTTGCTGCCTCAATTTCACATCTCAAGTCGTGAGGAAGCATACCAGCTTATCCAAGAACAGGGGCATCTACTAACGACGGACGCCTTGATTCACGGAGATGCCTGCTTGCCCAATTTCATTCTAAAAGACGCAGCAACCTTCTCCTGCTTTATTGACGTTGGTCTCGCTGGCCTCAGTGATCGCCACATTGACCTTTACTGGGCCATCTGGTCTCTTACTTATAATTTATCTGACTCCAAATACGCAGAGCTCTTTCTTGACTACTATAGCCAGAAGGATGTTGATACAGACAAACTGCGCTTGATTGCTGCCTTTGAAGCATTTGGCTAAAAGAAAGGATTTTACCAAAATCTCTTATGAAAATCACAAAAATCGAAAAGAAAAAACGGCTCTACCTCTTGGAGTTGGACGACAGTGAAAATCTCTATATTACAGAAGACACCATCGTCCGCTTCATGTTGTCTAAAGGAATGGAAATCACGGAGCAGGAGTTAAAAGAGATTCAAACTTACGCCCAATTTTCCTACGGAAAAAATCTAGCCCTCTACCATCTCTCCTTCAAGCAAAGAACTGCTAAGGAAGTTAAAGACCACTTAACCCAGCACAACATCCAACCAGACATCATCAGCCAAGTCTTGGACAATCTAAAAAAGGATAATTGGATCAACGACAGAAAATATGCCAATTCTTATATCCAATCCAACCTTCTCACTGGCGACAAGGGCGCTTTTGTTCTCAAGCAAAAACTCAGTCAAAAAGGGATTTCTAGCACTATCATTGATGAAGAATTGAACCAGTTTGATTTCGCTGAAGTAGCTGAGCGAGTTGCCGAAAAGTTGCTCAAAAAATACCAAGGAAAGCTTCCTAGTAAAGCTTTGCAAGATAAAATCCTCCAAGCTCTGATAAACAAAGGATTTTCTTATGGACAAGCCAAAGAGGCATTCCATCATTTAGACATCGAAGAAGACCAGGAAAACCAACAAGAACTGCTCTATAAAGAGCTAGATAAGCAATACCGCAAGTACTCAAAAAAGTACGAGGGCTACGACTTAAAACAGCGTCTGACTCAAGCTCTGGCCCGCAAAGGCTATGATTTTTCGGACATTGCCAGCGCTCTGAGAGAATATCTTTAAGATTTTCTATGAAAACTTAGGCATTTTTATGAAAATATGTTACAATAAAGAGGATAAACTTAAAAATTGTAGAAAGTTGGTAGGTTATGAAACTTCCCAAAGAAGGCGACTTTATTACAATTCAAAGTTATAAGCATGATGGGAATCTTCACCGCACTTGGCGAGATACCATGGTACTAAAGACAACAGAAAATGCCATTATTGGTGTTAATGACCACACACTGGTAACAGAAAGTGATGGCCGGCGCTGGGTAACGCGAGAGCCTGCCATTGTCTATTTTCATAAGAAATATTGGTTTAATATCATTGCCATGATTCGTGAAAATGGCACTTCATACTACTGCAATCTTGCCAGCCCCTACTATCTGGACAATGAAGCCCTCAAGTACATCGACTATGATTTAGATGTCAAGGTCTTCACAGACGGAGAAAAACGGCTGCTTGATGTAGAAGAGTATGAACGTCATAAAAGGCAAATGAACTATTCGGATGATTTGGATTTCATTCTCAAGGAAAACGTTAAGATTCTGGTTGACTGGATCAACAACGAACGCGGTCCCTTCTCCGATGCTTATGTGAAAATTTGGTACAAACGTTATGTTGAACTAAAGAATCGATAAAGTTGTCAAAGAGCGCAAGCTCTTTTTTCTTGTTTTCTTTCTCAAAAATCCTTTGTCTAGCAAGGAAGCAATTTCTTGCAATTCCTACTTATTTCTTGTATGATAGAACCATCAATGCTGCTAGTAAAGCACTAGAGGACCAATTTCTGGTCCTCCACAGCAAAATTTCCAGAAAGGAGTGAGTCTCATGGCTTTTACCAATACTCGTGGTCGCTATGCCAGTTTTGGCGCTATCACTAGCCTTCCAGATGATGTGATTGACACTTTCTGGTACATTATCGACAACTTCCTTAAAGATGTCTTCCCTTTGAATAATCTGATTCGCTTCGAGTTGATCAATAACAAGGGCAAGCTGACCTTCCGCTTCTCTGAGGACCATCTCGATACACTCATCTCCTTTGATTTCACCTATAAATTTGACCCATTCTATCCTCGCATGATCTACGTTGTGGATAATAACGGCAGAGAGACGGTCATGTTAGCCGATGAATACTCTATGTTTTAAGAAAGCAAAATCCAGTTGAGACACCATCACTAAGAGTGGTTCATCAACTGGAGTTTTTATTTTTCGTAAATCATTTTGATGTGGGGCGTTGATTCAAAGATAAAAGGGTCTCCCTGAGTTACAAAACCAAATTTTTCATAAAGGCCTACGACCTGCTTCTGGGCTTCAATCTCAATGATTTTTTCAGGCCACTTTTCAGCACAAAGATTCAGAATTTCCTCTACTAAGCGACTGCCTAATCCTTTCCCCCCGAGCTGACGGAGCTGTCACAAGGCGGCCGAAAACGACTTTCGCCTTTTCCTCAAAGACACGCGCATAGGCATCGACCTCTTCTTCCTCATTTACATGGAAAATGTGAACAGCCTTCAGGTCCTTCTCATCCAATTCATGATAGATCCGCTCTTGCTCGACAACAAAGGTATCAATCCGCAGCTTTAAAATCTTGTAAAACTCTAGCGTGTCCAACTCCAATAAAGATTTTTTATACCACATACTTGTTTCCGTCCTTACTTTATTATATAATCATTGTAAATGCAACTATCAAAGGAGTTCTTATGGATTACCGTCAGTTATTTCGTCAAATGGGTTTCATCTCCCGTCAAGCCATGATGAGAATGAATCAAGAAGCTAGCCAATACGGGCTTGATCATAATCTCTTTCTCATTCTTACTCGCATTGTCGAACACCCCGCCATCCATCAATCTCAGCTAGCAGAGCTGGTTCAGATTGACAAGACTACTCTAAGCCGCTCTCTACAAAAGCTGGAAGAACGAGGATTGATTATCAAAAAGACCAAGCAAGAGAATAAGAAATTCAAGGAGCTCTATCCAACGACTTCTGCTCTAAAAGTATATGACAAGCTGATTGGCTACGAGGATAAGTATATTCAGACGAAGCTGCATCAATTAACTTCCTCTGAGCTTTTTCAGCTAGAACATATCTTACAGAAAATTCAGAACTCCCAACAAGAAGAAGTATAACACAAAACAGTTGCATTTGCAACTTTCTAATATTTAAAACTAAAGCTATTAAAAGCGGCTGCTTGCAAGTGACTAAGTGAGTCCTCCTAGTCTCTGCAAGCAAAACCGCCTTAATAGCTTTTTAAGTTAGTTGATTAAAATCCCAGATCTGATCCATCCAGCCTTCATAGAAATCAGGCTCGTGGCAGACCATGAGAATGCTGCCCTTGTATTCTTTCAGAGCTCGTTTGAGCTCTTCCTTGGCATCTACATCCAGGTGGTTGGTCGGCTCGTCCAGCACCAGAACATTATTTTCTCGGTTCATGAGGAGGCAAAGGCGGACCTTGGCCTGTTCTCCACCTGAAAGGACCTGTATCTGGCTCTCGATATGCTTGGAAGTCAATCCACATCTGGCCAGAGCAGCTCGAATTTCTGCCTGATTTAGAGCCGGAAAGGCATTCCAGACTGCTTCGAGGGGCGTCTGACGATTGCCACCTTCGACTTCCTGCTCGAAATAACCCAGCTCCAGATAGTCCCCCCGCTCAACTTCCCCAGCGATTGGTGGGATAATACCTAGCAGACTCTTAAGAAGAGTCGTTTTTCCAATCCCATTTGCCCCGATGATGGCCACTTTCTGATTGCGCTCAAAGGTCAGATTAAGAGGCTGGGTCAGTGGACGGTCATACCCAATCTGCAAGTCCTTGGCTTGGAAGATAAAACGGCCAGGTGTACGGGCAGGCTTGAAATCAAAGGAAGGCTTTGGTTTCTCACTTTGCAGCTCAATAATATCCATCTTATCCAGCTTTTTCTGGCGGGACATGGCCATATTACGGGTCGCTACGCGAGCTTTATTGCGGGCCACAAAGTCCTTAAGGTCCGCAATTTCCTTCTGCTGGCGCTCATAGGCTGCTTCCAGCTGAGATTTTTTCATCTCATAGACCTCTAAGAACTGGTAATAATCCCCAGAATAGCGGGTCAACTGCTGATTTTCCACATGGTAGACGATATTGATGACGTCATTCAAGAAAGGAATATCATGGGAGATCAGGACAAAGGCGTTTTCATAGTTTTGGAGGTAACGCTTGAGCCAGTCAATGTGCTCCGCATCCAGATAGTTGGTTGGCTCGTCCAAGAGCAGAATATCTGGCTTTTCCAGAAGCAGCTTGGCCAAGAGAACCTTGGTCCGCTGTCCACCAGATAGCTCTGTCACATCGCTTTCCATACCGTAGTCCATGACACCTAGAGCACGCGCGACTTCGTCAATTTTAGCATCTAGAGTATAGAAATCTCGACTCTCCAAGCGGTCTTGCAACTCGCCCACTTCTTCCATCAGGGCATCGACATCCGCTCCGTCCTCAGCCATACTCATATAGATTTCATTGATACGGGCCTCGGTCTTGAACAGCTCGTCAAAGGCCGTGCGCAAAACATCACGGACAGACTGACCTTGCTCCAGCACAGCATGCTGGTCTAGATAGCCAGCCGTCACATACTTGGACCACTCAACCTTACCTTCATCCGGCAGCATTTTACCCGTCACAATGCTCATAAAGGTTGACTTCCCTTCACCGTTGGCACCGACCAGGCCGATATGCTCTCCTTTGAGCAAGCGGAAGGATACATCCTCAAATAGCCCGGTCTCCAAAACCGTGGCTGAGATTTTTCACTTCTAAAATACTCATCTTTTCTCCTCTATCATTGATTGCAGTTCCTTGATTATACCATCTTAGGAAGCCAATTGGCAAGAAAATAAAAGAGGCTGGGACAAAAGTCCTAGCCTCTCAATTGTCTTTGGATTGTCGAGCAAGACGCAGTGGTTGAGTGGGCTCTACTACGCTGATTTCATCAGCTTTTACAGCCCTACTCAACTGTGCGGAGGTGGGACGACGAAATCGAATTCTAACGAATTACCGATTTCTGTCCCACTCTCTCTAACTTTATAAAACTTTTGCGCTAGTGCGGGTAATATCTTCTACTTTTATATGGTGTGCTTCAAACTTGGACTTCAAGGAAACCAAGTCAATGTCTCCGTCAATTTGTACCTCAATGACAACTTTACCGTCCTTACGAGGAATATTGACCGTGTTTGAAATATTGAGGTTTTCTTCGACAAGCAATGCGATAATATGCGATAGGACACCAACCTCGTCTTCTGTGACAAAGCGCATCCGAACGCCCTTTTCTCCATAACCAGAAACTTCTAGAAAAGCCTTGAAAATATCGCGATCCGTAATGATTCCATAGACCTGCTCATTGTCAACAACTGGTAAGATTCCAATTTTATTTTTCAGCATCAAATAAGTCGCATCTTCCAGACTAGCATACTGGGAAATAGTAACGACATCCTGAATCATCACATCTTTTACCTTAGTTTTATTCAGAAGATAGTTCATTTCATAAATAGATAGGCTCGTTGCCTTTGATGGACTTGCTTCTGCGATTGTTCCTTCTGTCACAAGACCCACCAGCTTATCATTTTCAATCACGGGCAAGCGGTGCAATTTTTGGTCGCGCATAATGTCTGCCGCATGCGCAATCGTTGTGTCTGGGCTAATGTATACAACCTTACGCGTCATAAAATCTTTTACTGCCATGAGAAGCCTCCTCTAGTTTCTTTTTCTAATCTTATTATACTGTATTTTCCAACCAATTTCAAACGCTTTCACAGTTTTCTCTTATGTTTTCAAAATTTAGAAAAATCAGGCAGGCTACCTATAAAAAAGCTAGATTCTTCTATGAGAAAACGAGGGGGAACGTTTGACCCAGCCTCGCTTTAGCCTATCTCTATAGTTTCTTGTCTAATACCTCTAGCGACAAGATTACGAAAAAACAATTGAAAGAGAAAATTAATCAACCAAATGCTACTTTTCTATTATTTCTCTAAACTTCTGACAAAGGCTTGATAGGTCTGCTCCATCAGCATGGTAATCGTCATCGGTCCAACTCCCTTTGGAACTGGAGTGATGAGACTAGCCACTTCTGCCACTTCGTCAAATTTAACATCACCAATCAGCTTGCCATTTTCATCCCGGTTCATGCCGACATCAATCACGACAGCTCCCTCTTTGACAAAGTCCTTGGTTACAAAGTGTCCTCGTCCGATCGCCACCACCAAAATATCAGCTTTCTTTGCAATTTTTGCTAAATGATGGGTCCTTGAGTGCGTCAAAGTAACGGTTGCATTTTTAGACAACAGAAGCTGAGCCATAGGTTTACCGACAATATTACTACGGCCAATCACCACCGCATTCTTTCCTTCCAGGTCCACCTTATATTCGCGGAACATTTCCATGATTCCTGCTGGTGTAGAAGGGATCATCAAGGGATGTCCTGACCAAAGCCGACCCATATTGGTCGGATGAAAGCCATCTACATCCTTGTCTGGATCAATGGCTAATAGAACTGCTTCGTCATCAATGTGGGCTGGCAAAGGAAGCTGGACTAGGATTCCGTGCCAAGCTGGATCCTGATTATATTTAGCAATCAAAGTCAGCAATTCTTTCTGACTCGTTGACTCAGGCAGGCGCACAACTTCACTACGAAAGCCAGCAGCTAGAGCAGATCGCTCTTTATTTCTCACATAAACCTGACTGGCTGGATTGTCGCCCACCAGAATCACCACTAAACCAGGTTCCTGACCTGTTTCTGCTTTTAATTTTGCTGTTTTTTCTGCAAGTTTCGCTTGAAGCTTTTCTGCTAAAGCTTTCCCGTCAATAATGTTTGCCATTCTTTTCTCATTTCTTTTTCACTATATTTATTCATTATATCAGAAATCCTTCTGTCCCACTTATACATTTTTCTTATATAAAGTTATAAGATTAAAGACTGAGCTTGACGAGCAAAATAAAAAAGCAGAAGCCTGCTTTTTAGTATAATAATTCATAAATTTCCATGGCAATCAAGTCAATACTATCGAAAGTATAAGTCTCACGCGCTGCCACATCACGCAGAGTAAAAATTGGTCCATTTTCTTCGTCGTAGCTGTACGCCACTTCGGCAACAACTACTCCTTCACGTTCAAAATTACGTTTTAAATTTCCACCATCTTTGGCCATAGCTTCCAAACGATTGATGATTCTAACTAAATGTGATTCCATTTTATTTCTCCTATTTACTTGCTTCTCTCCTATTTTACCATAAAAAGAAACTGAAATACCAGTAAAAGACCATTTTTTTCTCTTTTTCGCGCTATAATTTCTCAAAAAATCAGTCTCAGGGAGGATTTTGTAGTAAATTCTTGCATTGTGTAAGAATACTGATATAATGAAACTATAATACTTTGACTATTTTTGACCATTTAAAAATAGGTGGATCTACGGCCAAAGAAAGAGGTAGAATATGCTTTGTCAAAATTGTAAAATCAATGAATCAACCATCCATCTCTATACAAATGTAAACGGAAATAAGCAGCAGATTGACCTTTGTCAAAACTGCTATCAAATCATGAAGACAGACCCTAACAATAGCCTTTTTCGAGGACTGACTCAGGCTAACAACCAAGGAATTGACCCTATTGACGATTTCTTTAACAGTCTTGGTAATTTTCAGCAACCCCAAGAACCAAATCCAAATATCCCGCCAACTCAATCTGGAGGAGGCTACGGTGGCGGTGGCTATGGTGGCAATTCCAATCATGGAGGCGGAGCACGCCAACAGGCTCCGCAAAAGCCAAAAGGTCTCCTAGAAGAGTTTGGTATCAATGTGACTGAGATCGCCCGTAAAGGAGAAATTGACCCTGTCATCGGTCGGGACGAAGAGATTACTCGTGTTATTGAAATCCTCAACCGCCGCACCAAGAACAATCCTGTCCTTATCGGGGAACCCGGTGTCGGAAAAACAGCTGTGGTCGAAGGCTTGGCCCAGAAGATTGTGGACGGGGATGTGCCTCATAAGCTCCAAGGCAAGGAAGTTATCCGCCTGGACGTTGTCAGCTTAGTACAAGGGACTGGTATCCGTGGCCAATTTGAAGAGCGGATGCAGAAGCTCATGGACGAGATTCGCTCTCGTCAAGATGTCATTCTCTTTATTGATGAAATCCATGAAATTGTCGGAGCGGGTTCTGCTGGCGATGGCAATATGGACGCTGGAAACATTCTCAAACCAGCTCTGGCTCGTGGCGAACTCCAAATGGTTGGAGCGACTACCCTCAACGAATACCGTATTATTGAGAAGGATGCAGCCCTCGAGCGCCGCATGCAGCCGGTCAAAGTAGATGAGCCGACAGTAGAAGAAACGATTACCATCCTCAAAGGGATTCAGAAAAAATACGAAGACTACCATCATGTCAAGTACACAGACGCGGCCATTGAAGCTGCTGCCCTTCTCTCCAACCGCTACATCCAAGATCGCTTCCTGCCAGACAAGGCTATCGACCTCTTGGATGAGGCTGGCTCTAAGATGAATCTGACCCTCAACTTTGTTGATCCTAAGGTCATTGACCAGCGGCTAATTGAGGCCGAAAACCTCAAGGCTCAGGCAACCCGCGACGAAGACTTTGAAAAAGCAGCTTACTTCCGCGATCAGATTGCCAAATACAAGGAACTTCAGAAGACGAGCGTGCTAGATAACGATATTCCAATTATCAGCGAGAAAACGATTGAGCATATCGTAGAGCAAAAGACCAATATCCCCGTCGGCGACCTGAAGGAAAGAACAGTCTCAGCTAGTCAATCTTGCCAGCGACTTAAAGGCTCATGTCATCGGACAAGACGATGCTGTGGATAAGATTGCCAAGGCTATCCGCCGCAACCGGGTCGGACTGGGAAGTCCTAATCGCCCAATCGGTAGCTTCCTCTTTGTCGGCCCAACTGGTGTCGGTAAGACTGAGCTATCTAAGCAACTAGCCATTGAGCTCTTTGGCTCGGCTGACAGCATGATTCGCTTTGATATGAGTGAATACATGGAAAAACACAGCGTGGCCAAGCTGGTCGGTGCCCCTCCAGGCTACGTCGGCTATGAGGAAGCGGGTCAGTTGACCGAGCGCGTCCGCCGCAATCCCTACTCGCTCATTCTACTGGATGAGGTAGAAAAGGCCCATCCTGATGTCATGCACATGTTCCTGCAGGTTCTGGATGATGGCCGCCTGACCGATGGTCAAGGTCGGACTGTCAGCTTCAAGGACACCATTATCATCATGACATCCAATGCTGGAACGGGCAAAGCTGAAGCCAGCGTTGGCTTTGGGGCAGCTCGTGAAGGCCGCACCAACTCCGTTTGGGTGAATTGGGCAACTTCTTCAGTCCTGAGTTTATGAACCGCTTCGACGGCATTATCGAATTCAAGCCACTCAGCAAGGACAATCTGCTGCAGATCGTCAACCTCATGCTGGACGATGTCAACCAGCGCTTGGCAACCAACGACATTCATCTGGATGTTACGGAGAAGGTCAAGGAAAAATTGGTTGACCTAGGCTACGATCCAAAAATGGGCGCTCGCCCACTGCGCCGTACCATTCAGGACCATATCGAAGATGCTATTACTGACTTTTATTTGGAAAATCCAAGCGAAAAAGATCTCAAAGCTATCATGATTAGCAATGGAAAAATTCTCATCAAATCAGCCAAAAAGGCTGAAGCAGAAAAAACCAAGCTCGATGAAAGCCAAAGCTAACTGATTTTAGCTCTGCGTCTTGATAAACTTTTAAAAACAAAGCAAGAAGAGAACGGACAAAGTATTCCGTTCTCTTTTTGAATTCTATTTAATTTTTAGTGGAGCTCACTGGATAGCCTTATCTTCTAGCGCTCTATAGCGTAATTAACCATGTCATAAGGTAGGGTGTTGGCTCTCTCTTTCAGTGAGTAATTTTCTAAATTATTGACATTTTGGCGCAGGCGTTTTGCATAGCTACTTGAGATCAATTTCTTTTTCTCGTATTCAAAGATAATTTTTCTCTCCAAATAATAGCCCCAGATCATTTCTGAGATGTTATTGGGCTTGAATCGCGCAATAACACGCTCGATGAAGGCACCACTACCGATGATCTCCGTTTCTCTTAGTCGAGATTCCTGCAAAAAAGTAATTAGAGAAGGCTTATAGATGCCCTTTAGATGTTCCAAACTTTCGATAATGACTTCGGTATTGGACAGATAAAGCTCTGCTATATCCTCCATATCCTCAGCAGTTAGATGCTTAGCTCCACCCTGCCTCCAAGAGCGCCATCTAGCACCAAGGGTGACGATTTCATGGAGCAACATGCGCAATACGCGCAATGTAACGAGAAACATATAGGTAAAGCGAGAAACTAAGTTTCGATTGATTCCCTGTTCAATATTATGTAGGTAACGCTGATAAAGGCGATAGCTACGGTCGCTGATTTTTCCTTCCTCAAAAGCTTGCTCCAAACCATCATTCTCGATACTCAAAATCAATAATTTCAGAGCTGCCAAGTCTCGCTGAGTGGCCTTGTCTTCCTGTTCAAGGATTAGGTTTTCGATACGACCATGGTAATTGTCAATAGCCGCATAGAGAGGTGCCTTAGCCTTGGTTTGCTTGAGGCCTGCTTCCAGCTCACTCACCACTTCATTTAAAATAGCAATATGCATCAGGTGTTCGTTTTCCTCTTCTCTTTCCTCAGACAGATGAGGAAGAGTGAGCAAACCTGTCAGAAAGCTAAGAAAGGTGACACCTGCCACCAAGAAAAGTAGCAAAGGATAGGCCTGCTCAAGCTGACTCGGAATCAAAAGAATAGTCGCAATGGAGACGGTTCCTTTGACACCTGAAAAGGTCAGCAGCAGCATTTCCTTCAGGTAGTTTCCAACATTCTTGTGCAATCTTCTGATTCGAATGAAGTAAAAAGTGAACAACATGACAAACCGAAGGGCAAAGAGTAGGAAAGTCAGAAGGACAATGCTCACGAGCAGCAAGAGATTATCGTAAATTGGGCTCTTTAAGATTGGCTCTGCAATCATCTCCAGTTCGATCCCTAAAATGATAAAGACAGAGCCATTGAGCATAAAGTTCACTGTATTCCAGATGGTTTCCGTGACCGAATCCACCTGGGCTTCCAGAAGCATTATCCGCTTGAAGCGGCTAGCTTTAAAGATACCTGCAACGACTACTGCGATAATCCCTGAAACATGAATCTCCTCTGCTAAAAAGAAGGTAACCAAGGGTAGGCTCAGCTCCAGCAAGAGCTCACTAGCAATATCTGATACTTGGGCACTCATCAGCAGTTTATGCAACCAGCGATTAAGGGCTGCGCTGGCCATCCCAACAGCAAATCCTCCAATAATGGAAAGAACTAAGGATATACTAGCTTTTCCTAGGGAAAAACTTCCTGTAGTCCAGGCCAAAAGAGCCACACGAAAAGCAACCAGACCAGACGCATCGTTGAGCAAGCCTTCTCCTTTTAGGATATTTTCCACCCGCTTGGGGAAGGAAAAACGCTCTGAGAGAGAAGCAAAGGCAACCAAGTCTGTCGGTCCCAGAGCTGCTCCTACGGCAACACAGGCCGCCAAGGGCAAAGCAGCCCATAGAAGATGGGCCAGATAGCCCAAACCAAGCGTTGAAATAAAGATAACTGGAAAAATCAAATACAAAATGATTCGCCAGTGCTTGAGAATACTGGTAATATTACTTTCCTCTGCCTCCCGAAAGAGCAAAGGCCCGATTACCAAGGCCAAAAATAGCTCTGTATCTAAATGAAATTTCCCCTGAGGAATGATAAAGCCAAGCGAAATTCCCAGCACAATTTGCACTAGAGGTAGAGGAAGCTGGGGCAGCAAGCGGTTGGTCACATTCGATACAACCAATAAGAGCAAAAAAAAACAATCGTGTAGAGAAGGATTTCCACTTTGAACCTCCTTTATCTCTGCTGGCAGCACTCTTTAAACAATTCTTTTTGCGCTGAAATCTTTTGATCAATTTTGGATAGGTCGCGGTGCTCAATCATCTTTTGGCAACGCTCCATCTCTAGATTCACCAATTTTTTCTTGATTCGCAGCATTTTTTTATTCATTTTGGCCTCGTCCAAAAAGCCAGCATTCGTTTCTTCATTGGCAGACTCGACGTATTTGTTTCGTAAACCAGCTAATTTTTCATGCAAATATTGTTTATCCATTTTTCTCCAAATGATTCCTTAGAAAGTTTTTAGCAATCTTGGAATCCTTATTTTCCTTTTAATTTCTCAATCATAACCAAAAAAGGCGGGTTGTTAATCTGATTGATGGTCTTATAGAGGGCAACGGTGAAATCCTGCTGGGGCAGCTGACCGACGAAGTCTAGCACCGCATCTTTTTCAACTTCGCCACCTTCATGCCCGTAGTAAATCATGATAGCTGCACGGCCACCTTTTTCTAAGCCTCGGCAGACCTTTTCTAGAGCTTCCAGCGTCGTATCGGGTCGGGTAATGACAGACTTGTCCGCCGAAGGCAGGTAGCCAAGATTAAAAATAGCGGCCTTGAAATGGTCTGTGTATCGGTCCAGAGTCTCATGACCTGCCAAGATTAGCTGGGCATTGTCCAAGCCAGCTTCTGCCAAGCGCTGGCGTGTCTTTTCCACAGCCTGCTGCTGAATGTCAAAAGCATAGACTTGCTTGGCCAACTGAGCTAGAAAAAGGGTGTCATGCCCATTGCCCATCGTAGCATCCACCACGATATCTTCCTTGGTCACGACTTCTGCCAAAAAGGCATGGGCCATCTGTAAGGGTCTTAACATACGAATTTCTGCTCCTTTGCTTTACAGCCTTGCTTGCTGCCACGACGACGCATTTCTGCCTCGATGGCGTTGAGAACTTCCCATTTATTGAGACTCCACATAGGGCCAATCAACATATCTCGCGGGGCATCGCCTGTGATACGGTGGATAACGATATGCTCAGGGATAATCTCCAGCTGGTCGCAGACAATGGAGACATATTCCTCCTGACTGAGCAGCTGCAGCCGCCCTTCGTGATAATCCCGCTGCATACGAGTATTAGTCATCAGGTGAAGCAAGTGGAGCTTGATTCCTTGAATGTCATTGTCCGTCACACAGCGGCGGACATTCTCCAGCATCATCTCATGGGTCTCTCCCGGTAGGCCATTGATCAAGTGAGAGACAATCTCCGCCTTGGGAGCCAGCTTACGAACTCGCTGGACCGTTTCCACATAAAGCTCATAAGAATGGGCGCGGTTGATGAGGTCTGAGGTCTCCTCGTAGGTAGTCTGAAGGCCCAGCTCCACGGTCACATGCATGCGCTCAGACAGATCAGCCAAGTAGGCAATAGTCTCGTCGGGCAAACAGTCGGGCCGAGTCCCGATATTAAGTCCAACAACGCCTGGCTCGTTAATGGCTTGCTCATACCGCTCACGGATTACTTCAAGCTTCTCATGAGTATTAGTGAAGTTCTGGAAATAGACCAGATACTTGCGAACATCTGGCCACTGCGGTGCATAAAGTCAATTTCCTTATAGAACTGCTCCCGAATGGGCGCATCAGGCGCCACGATGGCATCACCAGAACCCGAAACAGTACAGAAAGTACAGCCTCCATGCGCTACCGTACCATCCCGATTGGGACAGTCAAAGCCCGCATCGATGGGCACTTTAAAAGTCTTTTCTCCAAAAAGTTTTCGATAATAATCATTCAAAGAATTGTAAGATTTCATACCTTCCATTCTACCACAAAAAGGAGCCTAGAAACAAAAATTTCCCCTTTCATCAAGAAAGAAGAAAATCATGCCTCCCATTGATAATACTTGAGGTCCACACAGCCATTGGCCTTCAAGTCCACTCCTTCCGCCCAGAGCAAGTGTGCTTGGTCTTCCCAGCCTGGTGCGAGACGCCCTGCCGCACTGACTACCCGATGGCAAGGATGCTTGCCGCCATAATGCTCCGACTGACTAAGAATCTTCCCCACCAAGCGGGCGTTTTTAGGCCGTCCAATCAAACGAGCAATCTGGCCATAGGTTGCCACGCGCCCAGCAGGAATCTCATCCACAAGAACTAAAACCGACTTGATGATTTCAGCATTCAAAACAGATAATCCCCCCCTCATCTCACTTGCTCCTATCTTAAAGAAAGAGGCCTCCTTTGTCAAGACAAAAGAGAGTGGGACAGAAATCGGTAATTCGTTAGAATTCGATTTCGTCGTCTCACCTCCGCACAGTTGAGTAGGACTGTAAAAGCTGATGAAATCAGCCTAGTAGAGCCCACTCAATCACTGCGTCTTGCTCGACAATCCAAATACAATTGAGAGGCTAGGACTTTTGTCCCAGCCTCTTCTCATCTCTATTTATTTCTGCTTTCCCTTGAAGCGCCATTGAAAGCGCAGCTTGTCATAAAAGGGAAATTCGATATTGAGAATGGCAAAGCCCATCAAGGCTCCTCCGATCACATCCGTAGGGTAGTGCACACCCAGATAGACTCTGGATGCCATAATGGTCAAGATAAAGAGCAGGAGCAAGCCCTGTACCAGACGCTTAATTTGTTGATTTTGCATCCGTTGCTGGACGATAATGATCAAAGTCCCCACCACAATAGCTGTCGCCATGGAATGTCCGCTCGGGAAAGAATAGCCTCCCTCTTCGACCAAATGCGAAATACTGGGCCGACTTCTTTGGTAAACGAGTTTAATCAGCTTAATCAAAATCCCATGTAAAACCAGATTTCCCACCAGCAAGGCAGCTTCCAGCTTCCATTTTTATACAGGAAAAACAGGACAAGAGCTGAAACCCAGACGATAATCCCCATCGGATCAATCACACTGGTCACTAGTTTGAAAAATGTCGTCAAAGCTGCAGGCAAGTCTCCCCGCAGCCAGGTCTGAATCAGGCTATCAAAGGCAACCAGCTGCTCTGGATAAAACTTGACCATGTAGCCTAGTATGACGAAAAGTAAAAGGGCAAAAGAGCCCTTTGTTAGATAAGATTGTTTATTTTTCATAGCGTTTTAGAACGGGCGTCAAAAGCGTGTAAATCAGCCAGAAAGCCACCGCCCAGATCACTCCTTCTAATAGGTTAAAGGGAACAATCATGGTCAGCAGATACTTACTTACACCAATCATCTGACCGATATCAAAGTTTGCAAAGCGAGCATAAAGCGGAATGGCATAAAAAGCATTCAGCGCCAGCATACTTGCAGTCAAGGAAAGAATCCCTAGGAATGATGCAAGCAGATAGCTCATCAAATCTCTCTCTTCTTTTCCCAGAAAAGAGCAAAGAAGATGACATAGACCAGAATCGCCACAATATTAATCGGCAAACCGATCAAAGTTTCCACTCCATGACCATTTAAGGACAATTTTAAAACAGAGCGGATGAGCAAAACTGCTACAGAACTCTTAAAATCCAAGAGAACCAAGGCTAATAAAATCGGAATAATCGAAAAATCCAATTTTAGAAACTCAGCTACCAAAGGGATTTGATAGAACATGAGCAGGAAAGATAGTGCAGATAGAGCCGCTACTATCGCCATTTTGCGCGTATTTGTCATAACAGGTTCCTCCAATTTATAAAAATTAGAGAAGCTGGAAGGCTGCTAACACAAGGCCCGAAAAATCCTTTCAGAATTTATAAGAGTATATAAAATACCCCTTAAAATAAAATTAAAACGACCAACCGGCCAGGCAATAACGCCTTTCGTCTTCTCCCATCCAGACTATACTGTCGGTTGTGGAATCGCACCACATCAGCTTTCGCTCGCGGACTTATTTGGCTAAGATATTTTAGATTTATCTAGGCGTCGCAGTCAAAGATCATACTTAAAGTATATCGAGACAAGACAACGACGAGAAAGCTAAAATAGCTAGTCAAATTTACCGCCGGTCGGGAATCACACCCTGCCCTGAAGACACTCTTATCATAACAAAAAAAGCCTGCCAGAGCAAGCTTTTTGATTGATGTAATAAATATTATTTCAATTCAACTATTTTTCTTTTATTTCAACTTATCCGCTTCGTATTCATGCACCAAGTCCAGTCCTGCAAAGTTCTGTTGGCGTAGGGCTTCGTAGACGATCATGCAGACCGTATTAGATACATTTAAGCTGCGGACATGCTGGTCATTCATGGGAATGCGTAAGGCCTTTTCTGGATGCTGGCGCATAAAGTCCTCTGGCAAGCCCTTATCTTCACGACCAAACATGAAATAATACGGCCCTTCTGCTGCGAAATTCTCCTCCGAGTAGACCTTCTCGGCAAACTTGGATATCAGATAGAGCCGTCCGTCCATCCGCTTCATAAAGTCATCCAGACTCTCATAGAAGCTAATATCCAGCTTATCCCAATAATCCAGTCCAGCCCGCTTCATCTTACGGTCGTCAATAGGAAAGCCCATGGGCTTGATGATATGGAGGGGAGAGTTGGTCGCTGCACAAGTACGAGCAATATTGCCTGTATTCTGTGGAATTTGTGGTTCAAAAAGGACGATGTGATTTTGCTGAGACATAATTTTTTCCTGATTTTCATTAGAATAAAAAAATAGCCACACTGCCCGGAGTCAAGCTCAGCAAACAGCGTGGTTAAGGCATCATTAACTTACATCACAACAGGTTTGATGTAAATCAATGAGGGTACTTTCTTAGTATATCATTTTCTTCCGACAAGTCAATAAAAATGACCTCAAAAAGTGAGATTTTTATAGGATTTCTTTTGAAACAGCTTACTATTCTGTAAAAAACGACTTTATTGAGATTTATAGATGAAATTTTATATAAAAAAAGGTATGATAGATACATATTCGGGAGGAATAATATGAAAATTATCGTCGTCGGAAGCGGGAAGGTCGGAGCCGCCCTTTGTCGCTCGCTCGTTGCTGAAAAGCATGATGTCGTTTTAATTGAACAAAATGAAGCTGTTCTAAATCATATTACAAAACGTTACGATATTATGGGCATCGTTGGAAATGGTGCGAATTTTAAAATCTTGGAGCAGGCAGATGTTGCCCACTGCGATATCTTTATTGCCATGACTGAGCAAGATGAGGTCAACATGGTTTCAGCCGTTCTCGCAAAGAAAATGGGGGCTAAAGAAACCATTGTCCGCGTGAGAAATCCTGAATATTCTAATGCCTATTTTAAAGAAAAAAATATTCTAGGCTTCTCTCTGATGGTCAATCCTGAACTCTTAGCTGCTCGTTATATTGCCAATATTATTGATTTTCCTAATGCTCTGTCATTGGAGCATTTGCCAATGGCCGAGTAACCTTGATGGAGTTTAAAATCAAGCCAGAAAGTCATCTCTGCCAAATGAATCTCTCGCAATTTAGGAAGCATTTCCCTCACGTTATTATCTGTGCTATCGAGAGAGAAGGCAAACTCAGCATTCCAGATGGTGATTTCACCTTGCAGCCATCTGATAAAATCTTCCTAACTGGAAATCGTTCAGAAATTGTCCGCTTCCACAATAAAATCCGACCAAGAGTCATCAAGAGCCTCATGATTATCGGGGCAGGTAAGATTGCCTATTATTTATTAAATATTCTCAAAAATAGCAAGATTGAGCTCAAGGTCGTCGAGATCAATCGCCAGCGGGCAGAGTTCTTCAGCCAAGAATTCCCTGAGCTCTACGTGGTCAATGGAGACGGTACAGCCAAAGATATTCTACTCGAGGAAAGAGCTGCACATTACGATGCAATAGCTACTCTGACAGGCGTCGATGAAGAGAATATCATCACCTCCATGTTCCTCAATAATCTTGGCGTTCAAAAAAACATTACCAAGATCAATCGGACAAGTCTCCTCGAGATTATTGACAATCAAGACTTCGCAAGCATTGTCACGCCAAAAGGGATTGCGGTTGATACCATTATGCACTTTATCCGCGGACGGAATAACGCGCAATTCTCCAGCCTAGAAGCCTTGCACCATGTAGCAAATGGCCAGATTGAAACTCTCCAATTCCAGATCAACGAAGGAAATAAAATGATCGAACAGCCTCTCTCTCAGCTAAAGTTGAGGAGCGGGGTACTGATTGCTGCTATCATTCGTCAAGGCGTAGCCATCTTCCCAAGTGGAGACGACTATTTGGAAGTCGGGGATAAAATCATCGTGACAACCTTGATTCAAAACATCGACAAGATTTACGATTTGTTAGAGAGGTAGCCCCATGAATAGACCTATGATTCGCTTTCTCCTCTCTAAACTCCTGCTCATAGAAGCAGCCCTCTTGTTGGTTCCAACAATCGTTGCCCTGATCTACCGTGAAGATCTTGAAGTCTTCCTTTCGATCGGCGCGACAATGATTATTTTAGTGATTTTGGGTGGATTAGGTTCAGCCTTTAAGCCTAAGGATGCCCACATTTACACCAAGGAAGGGGTACTGATTGTTGCCCTTTGCTGGATTCTCTGGTCCTTCTTTGGCGCTCTGCCTTTTGTCTTTTCTGGCCAGATTCCTAATCTAATTGATGCTTTCTTTGAAGTCAGCTCTGGCTTTACCACTACTGGTGCTACGATTTTAAATGATGTATCTGTCCTTTCCCACTCCCTCCTCTTTTGGCGTAGTTTTACCCACTTGATTGGAGGAATGGGGGTGCTGGTCTTTGCCTTGGCTATCATGGATAATGCTAAAAATGGCCACTTAGAGGTCATGAAAGCGGAAGTTCCTGGACCAGTTTTTGGCAAGGTTGTGTCGAAATTAAGAAACACTGCCCAGATTCTTTATATTATCTGTCTAGCGCTCTTTGCCCTTTTTGCCTTTCTTTATTTCCTCGCCGGCATGCCACTCTTTGATAGTATCGTCATCGCAATGGGAACGGCTGGTACAGGAGGCTTCACTGTCTTTAACGACGGAATCGCCCACTACAACAGTTCTCTAATCACCTACCTTGTCAGCTTTGGCGTTCTGACCTTTGGGGTGAACTTCAATCTCTACTATTATCTCTTGATTCGAAGATTTAAAGCCTGTTTTCATGACGAGGAGTTGAAAGGATATCTCTGGATTGTCCTCACTGCCACTATTTTGATTAGCTTCAATGTTCTCCATATTTACGGGGAATTTGCTAAAAGCTTAGAAATTTCATTTTTCCAAGTTTCCAACATCATTACTACGACAGGATTCGGCTATGGAGATACCGTACAGTGGCCCCTCTTCTCACAAGTCATTCTGCTGCTGCTCATGTGCCTAGGTGGTTCTGCTGGCTCCACCGCTGGCGGTTTCAAAGTGATCCGTGCCATTATCATCGGTCGCATCGCTAAAAACCAAATCCTTTCCACGCTTTCGCCAAACCGCGTTCTAACCATGCATATCAACGGTGCTGTTTTGGATAAAGATACCCAACACAAGGTTCTTAAATATTTGGCAGTTTATATTTTGATTATCGCAGCTTTGATTTTCATCATCAGTCTGGACAATAACAATCTAATGACTGTTACCAGTGCTGTCATCAGCTGTTTCAATAATATCGGACCAATGATTGGGACAACCGAGACTTTCTCTATCTATAGCCCATTTTCTAAATTCCTCCTCTCTCTTGCCATGATTGCAGGACGTTTAGAGATCTATCCAATTCTGCTTCTATTCCTACCAAGAACCTGGTCTAATAGATAGCAGGAAAATAGCTATAATGTAATACTCAGGCTTATCATCGAGTTCAAAAACAAAAGCTCTATAATTTCTGTAGTGAATAAAACACTGTAGGAATTATGGAGCCTATTTTGTTATCTCGAATATATAATATACAAATCATATCATTTAATTGATACATAATTTCTCATTAATTTATTTTTCCATGTTATCCTCCGATTGGGCTTGCTACTGATTTCCTTTTCACGCTTCATTATGGTTCTAGTATGCCACAAACAATATATAAGGTTTGATTAAACCATAAAAGACCACCTTAAGGTGGTCTTTTATCCAAGCAAACTATTTTCCATTATGTTCCTGCTGGAAGGCTTCCATGGCCTTGAACTGTCCTAGTTCTTTTTCGTTTCTTGGTTCAAAGCCAAGAAATTGATATCTGAAAAAGTTCATTCGAGCAGTTGGTCCAAAATTACTTTTCAACCATGGAGCATAGTCATAGTCGACTGAAAGCTTGTTGTTATCATCTAAATGGATGATACAAATATACCAATCTGCTAAGTCATTTTCAATAAACACTCTTTTCAGATCTTCAGATTTTTCAAATAAAACTGTATTCTCGTTTAGAACTTCTACCATAGATAGACCAAAATCTTCTGACATTTCCAGATGGTAATGATATTGATTTTTGTATTTAAAATAGAAATAGGCTTCCCCACTATAGGTCTTGTCCATCTCGATTACAATATACAAGTCATCCCACTCGACTGGAATCATATCGTTGGCTTGATGCACGATTTCGATAATCTTCTCATTAATTTGTTTTTCCATATTATTCTCTTTCTAACTCGCTAAATTGCAGCTAGCAAATCTTGTCCATTCTTAACCTTATTGACGATTCTTTTAAAAATCCAGTCCAATGATAATCCATTCATCGATGATATCCCAAAAATTTAAGTTTCCTTTGGGAAGCTCTTTGGTGGACCAAAGATAAGCTCCTGTCTCCAGATTTTGGTTTAAATCAAGTACCACATAGGTCCCCATCCCGTTACTGAAAAAATTATAACAAGATGTTAAATCCATCTCCAACTGGTCTCCATACTCCCATTCAAAATCAGCCATGGAATCAATATTTTCAGTGTTATCCAAGCCCATTGTTTACTAGGGTAGTAGTAAAAGCCATTATGAACTTTTGTGTAAAAGTCTACAATCGTTTTATCTATATTTTCAATCGGACAGTCAAATTTCTCACTAAATTCTGATTCTGGCAGTGGATTTTTCCCTTCATAGAAAACTGTTTTTTGAGTCTTGTAACTAAGAATAGTATATAAAATAGAGTATTCATCGCCGATTTTCATCAACTCAATATCAGTCAAATATGTTTGTAGATAAAGAATCGTATTGCTCAATTCCTCTGCAAGATATTTCCCCAAAACTCCTAGAATAACTGCTTTTCTATCGTCTAAATCATCCGTTAGAAAAACATCCTTCCAATATTCTGGAATGGGAGCATTCAAAATAGTGGATTCATCGGTTATAAACTCCACTTTTTTCTCAGGCGATAGCGTGTATTTATTTAAAAACGCAATCTTTTCATTTACCATTTTATCCATCTTCACCTTCAACTTGATTTATCATCAACTTTCCTGTATCTCTAGTATACCATAAAGCATACCTTCCAAGCTTTCCCAGCTAAAAACCGCCCAAAAGGGCGGTCAACTTATATTATTTATCGTTCTGAACCAATAGGTCGTATGGGAAGAAATCCAAATCTTTGAGACGTTCATCATAGATACCACGCATCTTGCAAAGGGCAGCGGTATCAAAACTCCAGTAACCATAATAGGCATCCTCTATCTTATGTGTGCCGTACCAAGATGCCTCAGAGTGGGCATAGTACCAGAACTTCTGTGCTTCAATGACACTATCTGCATCATTCCCAATCATATTGAGATACTTTAGATGGGAACGGAAGTTTTCTACTCGGCCTTCTAATAAATAGAGGGCCAGGGTATCGATGTAGCCATCTTGAATACTTTCGTCTTCCTCAAAATATTGTACATATTTATCAAATAAAATTTTTACATCATCTATAAACTCTTCTTTGCGATTTTTCCTAACTTACTCGATATGTTGGGGAACATATCTAAGGCGAGCCATAAACCTGCTTCTAAGCGACTGGCCTCCGCACGCGTAATCGGATCAATCCCTGTTTTATAAAATATTCAAAATATTTTTGTTCAAAATTATGATTGTACTTGTTAACAAATTATAATATAAAAAGGGTAAAGAAATCAATCTTACCCTAAATTCTTCATGCTAAATCAATCTTCTAGAATCACAGGAAAAACATCTTCATTTACTGTGCAATATCGGACCAAAAAGGAATTTGGGGTAAATTAGATAGATTTGTCTCTCTGCTTACTGTGATTCCATGAAAATAATCAGTTAGGCTTTTTGAATAATAAATGATATCTGAACCAACAATTGAAAATACAGGCGAAATTGGAGTATTACATGATGCAATATACCTATGACCAAAAATGGGCAATAATGTTGGGGAATTCATTAAACGACTTAGTATTTCTCCTTTTGCAAGTTCTAAATTGCTTGGAACTTCTCCCCAATTATCGCTCCAATCAACATATTCTATTTCTTCTGCTATATTTTCTTTTATTACTTGTATATAATTACTCAACATCTTAACATTCTGAGGTGAAAAATCACTCCAATCATACCAGTTTTCAGGAAGTTCCTCCATATTTCCATAAACTTTTTTAAATTCGTCAGGCAAATAAACGCTATAAATTTCTTCTATCTTTCTAAATATTCTGTTATTAAATTTTTTTGACATTATATTACCCTTATTTTATTCTTATGAAAGAGTGACAGTGATTTCGAGTATACCAAGTGGATCTACCCTCGCCTATAATAACTCTTTACATCCCACTTGATACTCCTCATACTTATTTCCATCGCGAAGAAGCTCTCCACCATTTAAAGGTTTACTATTCTCATCATCATTAATCAAAAAAAATCATAATCTTTGAAAATAAAAGTATAGCTGCCTGCCTCTATCCAATACAAATCAGTCAACCAATCTGTAATTGAAGACCAATTATTCGTATCAAGAAAATCCATATTCTTGGAAAGACTAATTAGTTTGATATCATTTAAATTTAGGTTTAAGCCAAAATTCTTGAATATTACCGCACCTATCAATACCAGCAATAGTATTTCTGAAAAATTCAACATAGCTAAGATCTTCACTCAAAATTTCAGAGCCAATTTTAAGCCAACCTGATTGCTCATCATAATATGTTTCCCAATTGTAAGCATGGTCAATGCGTAAACTATCTCCCCCATTAATGTCATTATCTGTAATAATAATAACACCTTTATCAGATTTAGGAGACGCCAAACTTCTTTTAATCCAAGAAAAGTCGTTATGATAACCCCAAAATTGAGTGGATTCCATATTTTCTGAATTAAAACCTAAAAATAAATATATAAAACTAAAAGTAATATCGCTATTTATTGTTGGCGTAGCTATTAATTCCTTTGTATCTGTTTTATATATTAACTCCTCTTGCTGATTATACTCTTTTTTTATTATTTTAAACATATTTTCCTACCTATTAGTAAAGTTAAAGTGTACAACTTGGTTTGTATCTAAATCAACAACTAATTCCCATATACCACTGCTTCTTCCATTAAATGTACCCTCCACTTCCCAACGCAAACCATTTGGTAAGTACTTATCTTTTACAGGGATTCCACCATAGATAATTTCTTGAATAATTAAATCTGTCCCAGCATTATCAACGAATGGCCTAGCTTTATCACCTATGTATTTGCCACGTTTAATAACATCATTTGCATGATTTTTGACTGTTTCCGTCATAGTTAATTCAGAAGCTTGTATATTTTTAGAAATAACATCATCACTTCTAGCTACATCTTTTGCCGTATCCGTGGTCTTATCCACCACCTTGACCGCATCTGCTACATCATTGCCATGCTTAGATAGTTGTTCACTAGCTTCCTTGCTGAACTCCTTGCCAACTTTCTTGCCAGCTTGTTCTGCAGCTTCTTTCGCACCCTTAGCTACTTCATCACTATGCTTAGCCAACTGCTCACTAGCTTCTTTGCTGAACTCACTTACAGCCCTCTGACTAGCTCCGGTCTCAGTCAGACCTTCAGAGTTTTCAAAAACAACCTAACAAAGATAATCAGGTTGCTTCGTTTGATCATTCAATTTTAATTCAAAAACTTAAAAATCCAGTCCAATGATAATCCATTCATCAATGATATCCCAAAAATTTAAGTTTCCTTGGGGAAGCTCTTTGGTGGACCAAAGATAAGCTCCTGTCTCCAGATTTTGGTTTAAATCAAGTACCACATAGGTCCCCATTCCGTTACTGAAAAAGTTATAGCAAGAGGTCAAATCCATATCCAATTGGTCTTCATACTCCCACTCAAAATCAGAAACTGGATCAATAACTTTCAAAGCATCCAATCCCATACTCTTACTAGTAAAATCATAAAAACCATTATGAATTTTCGTATAGAAATCAATAATACTATTATCAATTTTTTCTATCGGATACTTTATCTTTTCCTTAAATTCTTGTTCAGTTACTGGAATTTTCCCCTCATAGAAAAATTCCATTTTAGTTTTGAAACCAAGAATAGTATACAAAACAGAATATTCATCTCCGATTTTCATCAACTCAATATCAGTTAAATAAGTTTGCAAATAAAGAATGGTATTCCTTAATTCTTGCGCATCATATTTTTTCCATTCTGAGAGGATAATTGATTTCCTTTCTTTCATATCCCTCGTTACAAATGCCTTTTTCCAATATTCTGGAATAGGAGCATTCAAAATGGTAGATTTATCGGTTATAAACTCTACTTTTTTCTCAGACGATAACGTGTATTTATTTAAAAACGCAATTTTATCATTCATTTCTTTTTCCATTTTATTCTCCGATTTGGATTCTAGCATGTTTCATTATAATCCTAGTATACCATAAACCACATGTACAGGCTTTTATCAAACCACAAGAAAACCACCTCGAGGGTGGTTCTTTACTATCAATCATCCATCACTCCGCCTGTAAGTTGGTACATGAGGTAAATGTGCTCCAAGACTTTTACCTTATCCATGTGATCTACATCTTTAAAGCCTCCTAAAGCCAGGAGCGGTACAAAACCGAAACATTCATCGTAGGCTAATTGACCATATTTGGCAACAGCTTTTTTGTAGAGTGGAATATCGAAATAATCGTCTTTGAAATCTTCATCATCAACATACTCTATGAAACGGTCCATACGCTTAATCATAATATCTAAATCCTGAATATTATATTGGACAATTCCCACATAGGCATTCTCCTCCCAAGTAATAACATCTCCAAAAGCTGTTACGAACATAGGAAAAGCGACATCTCCTCTGAAATAACTATCTTGGAGAAGTTCAAGATAGTCATCTGGATTGATGACTTTTAGATAACCATCTAAAAAAGTTCCCAGACCATCTTCCTGCCAAATTTGAACTAACTCAGCTGGAACTTGATCCTTGTATTTTTCAATAACTTCTTGGGGCATATCTGCCACTTTTACAAAATTTTCTAACATATTTTCCTCTTTCTAATTAATAGGTTAATTTTATATTGAGATACGTATTTCTTAATTCTTCCGGAGAGAGGCCTTCAGCCAGTTTCCTTATTTGTTCGTCCATAGCATCAATTCGCGTTTTCCACTGAGAACCCAGTGAAGAATTGACACGACGGTCACCCATACCTGAAATTTTTGTTGGATCTCCACCGGCAATTTGGTCAGGATTATGAAGAGCCGCCTGTTCTTTCATCCATTCTTTAGCCCCTTCTTTAGCTTCCTTACGGCTCATCCCTGAATCCATTAATTTATCAATTTTTTCCTGAAGCGCTTTTTTTCTAGCTGCTTTCTGAGCTTTCCTAGCTTCTTTAGAACGCCCTTCCTTCAAGTAGCGCTCACGATTATCAAAGTATTCCTGAACAGTCAAATCATTCAACCCATCTTGTTGACCTTTTAATTGACGAGAAAATTCCTTCTTATTAAATTTATCTTTATACTTAAATTCAACAGAAACCTCATCCAAGCGGGGAATTTCTCCCCCAATATCATCAGCAAAATTATCGGCTGCTCGTTTCCCTGTTTCTGCAACATTTCTAGCTACTTCATCGCTATGCTTAGCTAACTGCTCGCTGGCTTCTTTGCTGAACTCTTGGCGAGCTTTCTTGCCTGCTTGCTCTGCAGCTTCTTTCGCACCTTTAGCTACATCATCACTATGCTTAGCTAACTGCTCACTGGCTTCTTTGCTGAACTCTTGGCGAGCTTTCTTGCCTGCTTGCTCTGCAGCTTCTTTCGCACCTTTAGCTACATCATCACTATGCTTAGCTAACTGCTCACTGGCTTCTTTGCTGAATTCCTTGCCAACTTTCTTGCCAGTTTGTTCTGCAGCTTCTTTCGCACCTTTAGCCACTTCATCGTCATGCTTAGCTAACTGCTCACTGGCTTCTTTGCTGAATTCCTTGCCAACTTTCTTGCCAGTTTGTTCTGCAGCTTCTTTCGCACCTTTAGCTACATCATCGCCATGCTTAGCCAACTGCTCACTAGCTTCCTTGCTGAACTCTCGGCCGACCTTCCGACCGCTCTGCTCGCTTGCCTCGCCATAGAGTTTCTGGCGTATACGCTGAAACTCCGCACTCTCACCCGTACTCTGGTAAAGTCGAGCGGTATGCTTGCCAATGTCCTCTCCATAACGGAAGTCATCCAACCCCACAGGGGATAACTTCTTGAGACTAAAGTCATCCCAAAGATTCCCCAAACGACCTCTAAAGAAGTCCTTGGTCGCACCATAGCTCTCCCGTGCTAGTGTGCTCAGATAGTTGTCAGACAACATCGTACGAGCTTGTTTTATATAAGATAGACCCTTTTCAATCTTGGGCACCTGTGACAATCGGCTTACCAGCTTGCTCTTGCCGGCTAGCTTGGCTAACTTTGTAGGACCAATAAATGAAACGATCTCACTGATGATTTCTCCCGCAGCCTGTCCACTTTCGTAACCCGAAAACTGTCCAACCAACTTAATTTTATCACGAATCGGTTGCTGTTTCAAATCTTTGGCATGACGGGCATCATGTAGAATCGACCCCATGAGACTGCCATCGCGAGTACTGTCGTCTAAGGCATTAATCAAATCATTCACTTCTGGAATCATTGTGACTAATCCATAAGCAGTCCCAAGCGTATTTAGTAAGGCTTCGCCAAGAGCATTCTTCCCACCTTCTAGATCATCCTTCATCCACTGCGGAGTTTCTTTCCCCATGAGAGAATTATAACCAAACGTCAGACCCTCGTGGGTGTATTGGGCAAGATCAACACCAAATTCTACAGCTCCAAATGTTGCATCACCTAAAATGCCAAAGGATGCATCCCCAAAACCTTTGATGTAGGCCCAGTTCGGATCATCCTTCATCCATTTAGTCATTCCGTCTAAACTATCAGAAAGGCCTTTACGCCAATCTCGCAACGTGGCCTGAAATGGATGATGAAGGCGCCAATCCTTTTCTATCCTCTCCTTTTCCTTGTCTTCCAATTCCTTGGTTTTTGTGCCTCTAGCTCGGCTTTCTGGACACTCTCATCTATCTGATCATCTATCTCCTTGACCTTATCCGCCATTGGGGAAAGATTGTTCACTACTTGGCTGATAATAGGATCGCTATAGTCTAGCTCATTTGTCTGCTGCAGTTGACCCAGCAATTCTTGCAGATATTGGAGACTAGTCTCCGTTGCCAATGCGGTGCCTTGGCCATCCCAAGTCGAGACTTTTTCTATCGTAGTCGTTATCACTTCCTTAGCATTCGAGAGATTGCCTCCAAAATACTCATAGTTCCGAGCATCACTGGTTACAGAAATTAAATCATTGACACTATCTGTCGCGCTGTTGATTGTTTTCCGAATTTGGTCAATCTCACCTTTTAGCGTATCAAAATAGTCTCCTGTAGTCTTCAAAATACCTTGATTCAGTACAGCAGTACTCGACTTCTCACCAGTCGCTGATTGAAAACTCTCCACTTCCTTAGCAAAGTCACTTTGCAGACTGTATAGAAGATCCTTTAGCTGCATTAGCAACATATTATGCGAACTATTAATCTCGCCGGCGATCGCTTGCCCCACATTACCATACATGGAATTAGAAGTGATCACAGAATTATAAGAGCTTTTAGCAGCTTCCAAACTGCTAATTAATTTTTTAGATTGCGATTGGATTTCCTTAAAAACATCGTATAGCTCTGCTATATCAACATGAAATTCATCACTCATCTAATCCCTCCTTCTCTACTAACTTCTCATTCAAAAAGGCTAAATAAGCCAACTGATCTACCCTAGTCATAAAGGCTGTTGACAACTGGTGGCTTTTGATATAAGTCTGGCGAATGACTTCTTCTGAAATTCTTTCCTCCCATTCATTTTCATAGCCAAAATGAACAACATTCTTAATCATCATGTTGCTAACAAATACAGGCGGAAAAGCAGCAACTTCACCAAATGGCCATACTCGGCCAAAATAATCGATCACATAAGGGTCAAAACCTTCTGCTAACGGTGCCTTGCGTCCAGTCAGCATGACCAACGCTCCTGGCTCCTCAGAAAACATTTCCTTAAGCTCACTGTTCAGCAAATCCAAATCAAGCTCAACAACTGAACCAATCGGATAAATCTTTCCAAAATAGACATCTAGAATAGCCAAAAATAGAAAAAATGTATCTTCCGACCACACCTGCTCTTCCCCGTTAAAAGAGAAGGTAATCTGACCGTTCTGAGTACGGGTAAAAAGAATAGTCGTTCCAAGAAAAGAATTGTATTCGTACTGAGATCCTTTCAGCTTGATTAACTTGTATAATTCTCTCATCAAAGGGGGTCGTGCTCCCAGAAAATCTCCGAATTTGACAATAGTATCTGTTATTTCGAAATCAGTATCCGGCCACGTAGACAAGACTGTGCGAAAGTCCTCCAACTCTTGAGTATCTGCCATTAATTAAACCTCACATAATTCTTATTCTTATCAATTTGACTAGCATAGACAGCATCATCCTCAATGATTTCTCACCCATCTTAGCCATCATATCTGCCCTTGCTTCTCCATACGTTTTATAAGCAGTCAAGGCTGAGTTCCAAGTATCTTGAATTGTATTAAATTTTTTAAAACGAGAAAGAGTTGTCGAGCTAACTTCTTTTTTTGACAAAGCTACTAGCCCATGAACACTTTTCTTAGCATTACTGACAACACTAGACCATTCTTCGGGTTGTACACCTACTTTATCTTGAGACATATTTCCTCCTTCTATTGAATGGAATTCCACCAAGACTGAGCTTGATCCCAAAAACTCTGCGCCGCTCCCAATAAATCTAACTGAGAGGCTTTCAATTTCACTAATTCACCATTGATATTTTTCAAGGTATCCTGATAATTATTTTCCATGTCGGTTAGATTTGTAACGCCACGCTCAAAATGAAATTTACATTGCTTTTTCAAATCTCCTTTCCAAGAACTATCAACAGAGATATCACCTGCAGGACTATTAAAAACTTTTTCTGCATCATCGATACTCTTATTTAGTAGAACGAGCTGTTCGTCTAAAATTTTCTTTGCAGCCTCTAATCGCTCTATTTTTGCGCCCACATTATCTGCTTCTTGCTTTTTTTGGTCTCCGCTTAATTGGCAATTTCTCGCATTTTGAGCATATAAATCATTGTCGATAATTTCTACCATTACGTCTCCTTTCTTTATTCGTTTCATCATCTTTTCAAAAAAGACTAGGACAACGTCCTAGTACTTTATTTAGCATAATCAACTGCTCGCATTTCGCGAATAACTGTGACCTTAATATTTCCTGGATATTCCAAGTTGTTTTCAATCTTTTCACGCACATCATGCGCTAAGATTGTAATCTTATCGTCCTTGATTTTCTCTGGACTGACCATGATTCGGATTTCACGGCCTGCCTGAAGGGCAAAGCTTGTCTTAACCCCTTCAAAGCTATTCGCAATTTCTTCCAAATCTTGCAATCGCTTGATGTAACTTTCCAGAGATTCACTGCGAGCTCCTGGACGAGCTGCACTTAGGGCATCCGCTGCTGCAACGATGACTGCAATGACACTCTCAGGTTCCACATCTCCGTGGTGGCTAGCAATTGTATTGATAACAACTGGATGCTCCTTATACTTGCGAGCTAACTCAGTTCCAATTTCTACGTGGCTGCCTTCTACTTCTCGGTCAATAGCCTTACCAATATCATGGAGGAAACCTGCACGACGAGCCAAGTTAACATTTTCACCCAACTCTCCAGCAATAACTCCAGCCAGTTTGGCAACCTCAATCGAGTGACGGAGAACATTTTGCCCGTAAGAAGTACGGAACTGCAAGCGACCCATGATCTTCATCAAATCAGGATGCAAGTTTGGTGCTCCAATTTCATAAGCTGCGGCTTCACCATACTCTCGAATACGATTGTCAATCTCTAAGCGATTCTTTTCGACCAATTCCTCAATACGAGCCGGATGGATCCGACCATCCTTGAGAAGAGCCTCCATAGTCATCCGAGCAATCTCACGGCGAACTGGATCGAAACCTGAAAGAGTAACCACTTCAGGCGTATCATCAATGATAACATCAATCCCTGTCAAGCTTTCAAAGGTTCGAATATTGCGACCTTCACGTCCGATAATCCGTCCCTTCATGCTGTCATCAGGAAGATGAACCGTTGAATTGGTCTGTTCAGCCACATAGTCACCAGCAATCCGCTGCATAGCTTGAACCAAGATATCCTTGGCCACCTTGTCCGAACGCTCTTTGATATCCTGCTCTGCTTCCCGAATACGAGTCGCAATCTCCTTGGACAACTTGTCCTCGGTCTTGGTCAAGATAATCTCACGCGCTTCCGTCTGAGTCAAGGACGCTACCCGCTCAAGCTCAGCTTCTTTTTGCTTCTCTAGCTCAGCTACTTGTGCTTCACGCGCATCAATGTGTTTAGCTTTATCAGTCAGACTTTGTTCTTTATGCTCCAAAGTCTTTTCCTTGTTGGTTAAATTATCATCTTTGCGGTCAAGACTACTTGCACGCTCTGTCAAGCGGCTTTCAATTTGTTTTAACTCCTGACGCTCAGACTTAAATTCTGCATCAACCTCTTCACGATATTTTCTGGCTTCTTCTTTTGCCTCCAAAAGTGCTTCTTTTTTAAGCGAACTGGTTTCGCGCATCGCTTCTTTGACAATCAAATCCGCTTCGCGTTCTGCCTGACCGCGTAAATTGGTTGCTTCTTGTTCAGCATTTAAAAGAGTAAGTTCCGCGGCTTCTTTAGATGCTTTCATCTTAACCGCGATTCCTACATACCCAATCACTAAACCAATGATGGCAGCAAAAACAAAAGCAGCTATCGTATATAAGCCCATGTTTTTACTCCAAATCTATTTAATTATTGAATTCAAAATTCCTTTTTATTCTATCATAAATAGCAGAAATTCACAAATCAATTTTTTGAAAAAGAAGCCTGATTTTTGCCTATTATTGGGCGAAAAGGCGCTAAATCAAAGAATTTAATATATAAAATATTTTTATTTCCTAACTCTTATTTTTTTATGCTATAATCAAAAGGAAGTGTTTGAAATGTCGCTTTTGAAACCTGATCTCATTTTCAGGTTCCAATTTTAGATTTTAAAGGAGAAACCATGTCTAAAGAAGTTATCGTTGAAAGTTTTGAGCTTGACCATACAATCGTAAAAGCACCCTATGTCCGCCTCATTGGCGAAGAAACTGGCCCTAAAGGAGATATTATCTCTAACTTTGATATTCGTTTGGTGCAGCCAAATGAAGACTCTATTCCGACGGCTGGCCTGCACACCATCGAGCATTTACTTGCTATGCTCATTCGCAAGCGAATTGACGGTATGATTGACTGCTCGCCTTTCGGTTGCCGCACAGGCTTCCATATGATTATGTGGGGACAGCACTCAGCTACTGAAATTGCTAAAGTCATCAAATCTTGCTTAGAAGAAATCGCTGAGACAACTACTTGGGAGGATGTCCCTGGCACCACTATCGAATCTTGCGGTAATTACAAGGATCACAGCCTTTTTTCTGCCAAAGAATGGGCGAAACTCATTCTCAGCCAAGGAATCTCTGACAATGCTTTCGAGCGCCATATCCTCTAAGCAGAGGGATTTTAATCTTCTAGGATTTTATTATTTGCGCTAAAAATTAACCCGCCCTTCTGGAGACAGAGGGCGGGTTTGTTCTCTTTATTCCTGCATAGCATAGCCGATACCACGGACAGTTTTGATATAGCTGGTCTGCCCAGCAACGTCAATCTTACTCCTTAGGTAACGAATATAGACATCTACTACATTAGTCTCAGTGGCACCTTCATACTTCCAGACACGCTCCAGAAGTTGCTCGCGGCTCATGACTTTTGGACTACTCATCAGCGTCACCAATAGATCATATTCTCGTCGTGTCAAGGCAATCACTTCCTCTCCACGATAGACGATATGATTTCAAATCAACTCGTAGATTGCGGTAAGCAGTCGGTGTTTTTAGCTTGCTACAATGCTGGTCGATAAAGTCCCGACCTCGAAAAATATCGGATACTTTCTCAACCAAATCACTGATAATAAAAGGTTTGACGGTATAGGAAACAACAAAGCTCTGAATCTCATCTGCATGTTCTTTGATCTCTTCACGGCTGGCTAAGACGATAATGACTGAAGCCGGCTTGAACAAACTCAGTTGCCTAGCAAACTCACTAGCGGTCATATCCTGCAGGTCATAATTAAGCAAAAATAGATCATAGTCATTTTCTCTAGCTAGTGCCAAACCTTGACTGCCTGTCTCAACTACATCCAAAAGAAATGCTTCCTTTTGCAGTTCCAAAGTCACAAATCGTGCAAGATTCTTTTCATTTTCTACTAATAAAATTCGCTTTGCCATAGGCCTATCCTATTTTTCGTCATACCAAGAGTAGTGGAAGGTTCCTTCTTTGTCTTTACGTTGGTAAGTGTGAGCACCAAAGTAGTCACGTTGTGCTTGGATCAAGTTAGCTGGAAGGTCCGCTGAGCGGTAGCTGTCAAAGTAAGTAATGGCAGCTGAGAAGGTTGGTACTGGTACACCAGCTTGAACAGCAAGAGCTACGATATCACGCACTGCTTGTTGGTACTTAGCAGTTACATCCAAGAAGTACTCATCTAAAAGAAGGTTAGCAAGATCTGCATCGCGGTTGTAGGCATCTGTGATCTTTTGCAAGAAACGTGAACGGATGATACAACCATCGCGCCAGATAGATGCGATGTCCGCAAATGGCAAGTTCCAATTGTTTTCTTTAGAAGCTACACGTAATTGCGCAAAACCTTGTGCGTATGAAATGATTTGAGAAGTAAAGGGCTTGACGGATCTTTTCGATCAACTCAGCCTTGTCACCTTCAAATTTGAAAGTAGCTGGTTTTGGAAGGACCTTGCTAGCATGCACACGCTCTTCTTTGTATGTAGAGATGTAGCGGGCAAATACTGACTCAGTGATGAGTGACAATGGCACACCAAGGTCAAGTGCTGATTGGCTAGTCCATTTACCAGTTCCCTTGTTACCTGCAGCATCAAGGATGTAGTCTACGATTGGTCCATCTTGACCTTCATCGTCTTTACGGCTCAAGATATCAGCTGTAATTTCGATCAAGTAGCTGTCCAATTCACCCTTGTTCCACTCAGTAAAGATTTCAGCCATGTCTTCTGCAGAAAGGCCGAGCAAGTGTTGCATGAGGTCGTAGCTTTCTGCGATCAATTGCATGTCACCATACTCGATACCGTTGTGAACCATCTTCACATAGTGACCAGCTCCATCAGGACCGATGTAAGTCACACATGGTTTGCCATCTTCTGGTGCTTTAGCTGAGATTTCTTCGAGAACATCAGCAACCAATTCGTAGGCTTCTTTTTGTCCACCAGGCATGATAGAAGGACCTTCAAGGGCACCTTTCTCACCACCAGAAACCCCTGTACCGATAAAGTTGATACCTGAGTTTGCCAATTCTTCATTCCGACGGATTGTATCTTTGTAGAAAGTATTTCCTCCGTCGATCAAGATATCGCCCTTGTCAAGGTGTGGAAGAAGGGCTTGGATGGTTGCGTCTGTACCAGGTCCAGCTTGAACCATGAGCATGATACGACGAGGTTTCGATAGATTGAACGAAAGACTCTACATCGTAGCTAGGTACAAATTTCTTTTCTGGATGGCAAGCGATTACGTCTTCTGTTTTTTCTTTACTACGGTTGTAAATGGCAACTGTATAACCACGAGATTCGATATTTAGGGCAAGGTTACGACCCATTACGGCCATACCTACGACACCAAAGTTAGCTTTTGTCATTTTCTACTCCTATAATCTTAGTTGTTTAATCTGTTATATTTTAACATTTTTACATGGTAATGAAAAGTATTTAGCTGATAGAAATGCTTTTCTGATGGATGATAAACAAACAGCCAGAAGTTTCAACTCCCAGCTGTTTGGATATCATAGACACATTTGGGATTTATTTCTCATCAACTTCGATGACCGCTTGTTCATCTTGTTTAAGCTTATTGACAGTCATGTTGACACCAAGTGCTCCAGCTAACAGTTGACGGATATCAAATCCTGCCCCTTGGGAAACTTGGTCAATGCTCTGCATGATGTCGCCGACCATTTTAGAAGCGTTGCCTTCACCATACATGGTAATCTTATCTACCTTGGTCAATGGCTCTGCCACCGCACGAGCGATTTCTGGCAATTTATCGACAATCATCTCCGTAATCGCAGCTTCCTGCATCTTCTTCATGGCTTCTGCTTTCTTGTCCAAACCTTGGGCTTCCGCTTCTAGTTTAAGACGAATGGCTTCCGCTTCTGCACGTCCTTTGGCTTCAATAGCTTCTGCTTCTTGCAGTTGCGCAAATTTCTCAGCCTCGGCTTGAGCCTTGCGGGCTTCAGCTTCTTTTTGTGTTTCAAAGAGTTCCGCTTCGGCCTGACGCTGACGTTCAATCAATTGCGCTTCAGCAGCCTGTTGACGGGCATATTTTTCAGCTTCGGCTTGCTTGCGGATATTGGCATCCAATTCCTGCTCACGAACCTTAACTTCCCGTTCTTTGACTTCCGCTTCCTTTTCCTGCTTCATGATGTTGGCTTCTGCCGCCACACGTTCTTGTTCACGACGCTGGATTTCTGCCTCAATCCCTTTAGCCGCGTCCGCTTTAGCTTGCGCGATATCTGCTTCCTGCTTGAGGGCTGCTTGTTTCAGTTTGAGTTCATTTTGCTTTTGAGCAATTTCCAAGTCAGCAGCCACGCGCTTGTCGTTAGCCAACTTGTCCTGCTCAGCCTCAACTTCCTTGCGCTCACGTTCAGCCTTAGCCTTGGCAATCAGGGCGTCTTTCTTGATCGTTTCGACATTTTCGATACCGAGATTATCAATCACGCCACCTTCATCAGAGAAGGATTGAACGGTAAAGGCAATGACTTCCAGACCCATCTTAGCCAAATCTGGTGCCACGTTATCCTGTACCTTAGAGGCAAATTCCTGACGGTCATTGACCATCTTGCGCAGTTCCATCTGGCCGATTACCTCACGAAGGTTCCCTTCGAGGACATCTTGGACAGAGTTAGAAATATCTGTTGTATTCCAATTAAGGAAGTTTCTGCCGCACGCTCAATCATTTCATCCGTAGTACCAATCTTCAGCTTAACAGCCGCATCGGCACGAACGTTGATAAAATCAAGTGTTGGCACAGACTCAGAAGTACGGACGTCTGTAGAAAACTGCTCAATATCCAGATAAGAGCGCTGCTCTACAAAAGGAATCATGAAGCCAGCCTTACCTCTTAAATGACGCTGCTTACGCAGACCAGTAATAACGACTACTTCATTTGGCTTAGCATTGACATAGCCCTTAGCCAAAAGAATAATAAGCACAATGGCTGCAACGATTGCAAAAATCAACCAGCCTGGGATAAATAACATATCCATAGAAACTTCCTTTCTTTTCCAGAGCAATAGACGAATGCATTGCCCAAATATATTTTTAGTTAGTATTTCAAAAAATTAACAGTTTGCAAAACTTTTACTGCTACTTCTATCCAACTTCTGAAATGCCCCTCAAACAAAAAAGATAGCTCCTCATTCATCAAGGAAACTATCCATGTTTTATTAGTCATTTCTTCCAAAGATACGAAGGATGCTGAGGAAGAGGTTGATAAAGTCAAGGTAGAGGCTCAAAGCTAGAGAAATAGCCCAGCCAAGACCTGCCTGTCCACCCGTTTGCTCATAAACGTAGCGAATCTTTTGATTGTCCCAAGCAATCAACCCCGCGAAAATGACAACACTGACATAGCTGACAATATAGTCTATCATGTCGCTACCCAGGAAAATATTGACAAAACTTGCAATCACAATCCCAATCAGGCCCGCAATCATAGCTCGGCCCATGCCAGATAAATCTTTTTAATGATGACGCCCATGGCTGCCATGACAAGGAAAACAGCCGCACTAACTGCAAATGCTTTGAAAACTACGCCCCCTGTGTACATGGCCACAATGAAACTCATGGTAAATCCGTTTAGAGCTGAGTAGCTCAAAAAGAGAGGAAGAGCAGCTGGACTATTGCGGAGGCCTCTGCTGGAAGCTGACCAAACCAAGGCCAGCTCAATGAAGATAGCTCCATAGTAAATCCAGCTATAATGAAGCAAAATCTCAACTAGAGCTGTCTGGAAGGTCGTCAGCATTAAGCCTGAAACCAGAGCAGAGATGGCAATTCCCATCCCGACAAATCCGTAGACCTTAGAATAAAAACTAGAAAGTCCACTGTTTTCTTGAATAATTGTATTGTTCATAATGTCTCCTTTTTATATTTTAACTTTTCATCATCTTTCGATGATATTTTTTACGTCCACTCAGCTTTTGTCGCCAAGGTGCCGTCGCTTCTTTGATCGCCCAATACTTATCCACCATGGTCACAACGAAGGACTCCTTGTAGCGGGGTGGTGCTAAGGTCGCTCCCCACATGTGCTTGATGATAATATCTTCCTCAACTCGATTGAGCTTGGTAATCTTACGGGCATTTCGGACTGCTAAGCGGGGATGTACCCAAGCATGACTCTTTTTAAACTTAGTTTCGCGCCAGTCATAATAAAATAGATCATGCAGAAGAGCACCTCGTGCCGTACTGCGGGCATTCCAGCCAAATTTTTTAGCAATCTTATAACTAGTATAACTGACATTGATCGAATGTTCAAGCCGATTAGAATGAATATGATGCGTAATTCCTTTTAAGCGTTGGACGCTGGGCTTCTCGATCAAATGCCCCACATAGGCCATAAATTCATCATCTTCTCTGTAAGGCATATCATCACCTCCATTTAGTTTTATTATAGAGAGATTTCTAAAAGCTAGCTTAAAGCAAACATCAGGATGCCGGCTGCCACAGCAACGTTAAGACTTTCAGCCTGCCCCTTCATGGAAATATGAACCAAAACATCAGCCGCATCCGTCATTTCTTGGCTGATTCCCTGACCTTCATTGCCCATGACTAGGAGGAAATCTTCATGTTTTTCGACCTTTTGATAATCCACAGAATCTTCTGATAAGGTCGAAGCCAGAATTTGTAAATCATTTTGACGAGCTAGAGCCAGCATATCCTCTCTGCTCACGCGATAAATGGGCAGATGAAAATGGCTACCTTGCATAGAACGCAAGGTTTTGAGATTGTAAATGTCAGCGGAGTGGCTAGAGATAAAAACTCCTTGATAACCCGCCGCATCCGCTGTTCGGATGATGGTTCCGACATTGCCAGGATCCTGCACATCTTCTAAAAAGAGGTAGGCACCTTCCAGCTTTTCTGGAATGTTTTGCTCCTCAAAGACTAATTCTGCAACGATTCCCTGAGGAGTCTTGCTGTCTGCCAAATCACTGAGAATCTCTGGACTGACAAAAATCGTCTGGGAAAATGCTGACAAACGCTCTTCGTACTCCGCTAAAGCAAAAATTCGAAGAATCCTCGCCTGACTGGCCAGAGCCTCCTCAAAAAGATGCCAGCCCTCAATCAAATAAGACTCGCTACGATATTTTTTTTGATGTAGCTTTTTAGCTTTTTTCACCACATTATTGGCTTTTGAGGTTATAATATTCATAAATACATTATAACACAATTTAGCAGTTTTGAACTCATCCTCTAGACTTATCCTCAGAGAAAATCTTGTCTCCAGCAAGCAGCTGCTCTTTGCGCTCTGGGCTGAGAAGCGAGTTTCAAACCGCTACAAAAGGAGGTAACTATGCAAAAAGTAAGAATGATTGCGCAAGGACGAGTCCAAGGCGTCGGCTTTCGTTGGGGCGTTTACTCCCTCGCTCTGCAAATCGGCGGGATTACCGGTCGCGTCTGGAATAATGACGACGGTACAGTCGAAATTTTGGCTCAAGCTGAAAGCTCTGCTCTCATGGCCAAGTTCATTCAAGAAATCCGCAAGGGACCAACTCCTTTTTCAAAAGTCAGCTATTTAGATGTCACTATGGCCAATTTTGATTCCTATACCGACTTTAAAATTGCAAATTAGGTCTGCAGAACTATTGTATATTTCCTTAAAAAACAGTAGAATAGATAGGTATTATTTTTTAGAAACAAAGGAAATGAACTCGTGAAAACATTTAAACGTATTTTATTCTCTGGAATGAGCTTGTCCCTCCTTCTATTATTGACAGGGTGTGTCGGACGAGACAAGGCCGGCAATCCTTCTGGTATCATTTGGGATGTGCTTGGTCGGCCTATGGCAGATAGCATCCAGTTCTTTGCCAAGGATTCAGGCCTTGGTTATGGTCTAGCGATTATTATCGTTACACTCATCGTGCGGCTGATTATTTTCCCATTGGGAATCTATCAGTCTTGGAAGGCTACTCTTCAGTCAGAAAAGATGAACTACTTCAAGCCCATCTTTGCCCCTATCCAAGAACGAATCAATAATGCCGAAACGCAAGAAGAAAAACTAGAAGCGCAGCAAGAACTTATGGCTGCTCAAAGAGAAAATGGTCTGAGTATGTTTGGCGGTATCGGCTGCCTCCCTCTACTCATTCAAATGCCTTTCTTCTCAGCCCTCTTCTTTGCTGCCCAATACACAAACGGTGTAGCCAGCAGTACATTCCTTGGCATCAATCTTGGAAAACCTAGTCTAGCCTTGACTCTCATTGTCGGTGTACTCTACTACATCCAGTCACTTCTTTCCCTACATGGTATCGAAGATGAGACCCAAAAAGCGCAGATGAAGAGTGCAACTTACATGAGCCCGATTATGATCGTAGTCTTCTCTTTCATGTCACCAGCAGCCGTGACGCTCTACTGGGTAGTCGGTGGTTTCGTTCAAATTATCCAACAATTCATCATTAACTACTTAATGCGTCCTCGGATCAGAAAGCAAGTAGCTGAAGAATACAAAAAGAATCCTCCGAAAGCTATGAGCAATGCAGGTCGCATCAAAGATGTGACACCAAAAGCGAGCCAAGCAATCACTCAAAACAATAAAAAGAAAAAGAATCGCAACGCTGGCAAACAACGTTCTAGATAAATAAACTATCCACGTCCCTTCAAGATTTCCTATCTAATCTTGGAGGGATTTTTTTACTACTCGCCCAAATAATACTAAAAGAGAGGCTGGGACAAAAGTCCTAGCCTCTCAATTGTCTTTGGATTGTCGAGCAAGACGCAGTGGTTGAGTGGGCTCTACTACGCTGATTTCATCAGCTTTTACAGCCCTACTCAACTATGCGGAGGTGGGACGACGAAATCGAATTCTAACGAATTAGCGATTTCTGTCCCACTCTCTCTTTCTTAAACTTTTAATCAATATACTTCAACTTTCCTCGGAAATCTTCCAGACTTTCATAACCTTTTTCTGCCATAATAGCCTTGAGTTCTGCGGTAATGCGCTCAAAGGCTGCCACTCCTTCTTTATGAAGGGTTGTTCCTACCTGCACCATACTGGCTCCACAGAGGATATGCTCAAAGGCATCGCGCCCTGTCAGGACACCCCCAGTTCCGATGATTTGGATTTCCGGTTTCAGGCGTTGGTAAAAGGCATGGACATTGGCCAGAGCCGTAGGCTTGATGTACTGGCCTCCAATACCGCCAAAACCGTTTTTCGGACGAATGACCACTGACTCATCTTCTATATAAAGACCGTTTCCGATTGAATTTACACAATTGACAAACTTGAGCGGATAGTTGTTAAAAATCGCAGCGGCCTGATCAAAATGCACGATATCAAAGTAAGGAGGCAGCTTGATGCCCAGTGGTTTGGTGAAATAAGCAAAAACCTCTGATAAGATACGATCAGTTGTTTCAAAATCATAGGCAATCTGTGGCTTACCTGGAACGTTTGGACAGGAGAGATTGAGCTCAGTAATCCCTTTAAAGTCGCTTGCCTGCACTTTCTTGAGAATGGTGTGAGTCTCTTCTGGCGACATACCGACCAAAGAGAGGAAGAAAGTGCGATTTGGTTCACTTTCCTGGAGTTCCAGCAGATAGTCAAGATAATAATCTAAACCATTATTGGGCAGGCCCATGGAGTTGATAGAGCCCAATGGCACATCCTGATAGCGAGGCTCTGGATTGCCCTGACGAAAGTCCAGCGTCGCAGTCTTAGTCACAAAGGTTCCTGCAGCAGAGTTTGACTTCTTCTAACTCTTCCACTGTCATACAAGCCACCCCTGCTGCATTCATCAGGCAGTTATCAAAATCAAAACCCGCAATTTTTGTCTTGGTTGTTGTCATTATTTTGACCTCTTATTCCTTAATTTTCTCTATTATATCATTAAAATTCTTCCTATAAAGGATTTCTCCTAATTTTCTAGCAAAAGGTTCGGCATTTCCACCTAGAATCTTCAAATAAATATTATGGAAATTTTCAGAAAATTCAACTTTTTTCTTTACACCCTAAAAAAATTCTGCTATAATGGCTCGTGTAATAAAATATAACAACAAAAGGAGAACGATATGACATCTGCTAAAGACTATATCCAAAGCGTGTTTGCAACTGTAAAAGCTCGTAATGGGCATGAGGCCGAATTTCTCCAGGCGGTTGAAGAATTCTTCAGCACTTTGGAACCTGTATTTGAAAAACACCCTGAGTATATCGAAGAAAATATCTTAGCACGTATCACTGAGCCTGAGCGCGTGATTTCTTTCCGTGTTCCTTGGGTTGACCGTGATGGAAAAGTGCAAGTCAACCGTGGTTACCGTGTTCAATTCAACTCAGCTGTTGGACCATATAAAGGCGGACTTCGTTTCCACCCAACTGTAAACCAAGGAATTTTGAAATTCCTCGGATTTGAACAAATCTTTAAAAATGTCTTGACTGGACTTCCTATCGGTGGAGGTAAAGGGGGATCAGACTTCGATCCTAAAGGAAAGACTGATGCTGAAGTGATGCGCTTCTGCCAAAGCTTCATGACTGAATTGCAAAAACACATCGGTCCTTCTCTTGATGTCCCAGCTGGTGATATCGGGGTTGGTGGACGTGAAATCGGCTACCTTTACGGACAATACAAACGTCTTAACCAATTTGATGCCGGTGTCTTGACTGGTAAACCTCTTGGTTTCGGTGGTAGCTTGATCCGTCCAGAAGCAACTGGTTACGGTTTGGTTTACTACACTGAAGAAATGCTCAAGCCAACGGCGACAGCTTTGCTGGTAAGAAAGTCGTGATCTCAGGTTCTGGTAACGTTGCTCAATACGCTCTTCAAAAAGCAACTGAACTTGGTGCAACTGTTATCTCTGTATCTGACTCAAACGGTTACGTGATCGACGAAAACGGTATTGACTTCGACCTGCTTACAGACGTCAAAGAAAAACGTCGTGCTCGTTTGACTGAGTATGCTGCAGAAAAACCAACTGCTACTTACTACGAAGGATCTGTATGGACTTACGCTGGTAACTATGATATCGCTCTTCCATGTGCTACTCAAAACGAAATCAATGGTGAAGCGGCTAAACGTTTGGTTGCTCAAGGTGTTATCTGCGTATCAGAAGGTGCCAACATGCCGAGTGACCTTGATGCGATTAAAGTCTACAAGGAAAACGGAATCCTTTACGGACCTGCCAAAGCTGCCAATGCTGGTGGTGTAGCTGTATCTGCCCTTGAAATGAGCCAAAACAGCCTTCGCCTCTCATGGACCCGTGAAGAAGTTGACGGCCGTCTCAAAGACATCATGACAAACATCTTCAACACAGCTAAAACAACTGCTGAAACATACGGTCTTGGTACTGACTACCTTGCAGGAGCAAATATCGCTGCCTTCGAAAACGTAGCAAACGCTATGATTGCACAAGGTATTGTTTAATTAGTCAATACATCCTATCGGAGGACAATTGATGAACTTACGGCCAATGGAAGTAAGAGACAATCCAGCTGTAGCGCAACTCATTCGAGCTAGCCTAGAGGAATTTGGGCTTGACAAACCAGGAACTGTCTACTTTGATTCTCATCTGGATCATTTGGCTGACTACTATCAACAGCAAGAGAGAGCAGCTTACTTTGTTCTGGAAGATGAAGGTCAGCTGGTTGGCTGCGGTGGCTTTGCACCTGTGTCCGATAAGATTGCTGAATTACAAAAACTGTATGTCACTAAAAATAGCCGTGGCAAAGGTTATTCCAGCAGGTTGATAAAGCGGATATTCCAGGAAGCCTGCCTAGCAGGTTATGAACAGCTTTATCTAGAAACCTCTACTGAACTGTCTACGGCCGTGGCCGTCTATCAGCACTATGGTTTTACAGCACTGCAACAACCACTTACTAACGCCGCCGGCCACCCAGCTATGAATATCTGGATGATAAAATCTCTCTTATCAGATGAATAGATATTAGTATACTCTGGTCGTCTCGAGGACATCATAACCAAGATCCTCAAAACAGCTAAAACAACTTTTAAAAATGTAGCCAAGGCTATGATAGTTAAGGTATTGTTTCAATTGATTTTTCAATCCTCAATCACTCCGATTGGGGATTTTTATATTGGTTTTAAAAAAGCTCACTATTTTTAATAGTAAGCTTAAAAATCAAAATTCACTTTACTTCTACTAAGGCAAAAGATAGGCATTCAACAATTTCGTTTACTGCTTCATCTATGTTCACATCTTCCTTATCATTTAACATCATTGGAATAACATAAGAAAGACTCAAGGCTAGAATATAACGAACAATTCTTTCATTTGACCAATCTCGGATAACGCCATTTTCTTTAAACTGATTCAGAACTGGACTAATTGGCTTAATGATAGAGTGAACAATAACATTCCCTAACTGGTCAGAAATATTTTTATCAATCAAAGAACGACTCAATAGAATTTTAACTTGCATCTGATTCTCCTGAATGAAAACCAGTCTATCTCGAACAATGCTTCTTAAAAACAGTGGAAAAGATTCTTGGTTTGCTGTAAATTTCTTATCAGAAAAATCAGCAATCACATCTGGAATAACTTGCTCAAGAAAAGTCGATAAAATTGTTTCTAAGATGCCTTCCTTGGTTTTAAAGCAACTAAAAACGGTTCCTTCTGAAACTCCAGCCTCCTTAGCAATAAGGCTGGCTGTTGTATTCTCAAAACCAATTTCTGAAAATAGCTTTAGACTTGATAATAATACTTGACGTTGTTTTAAACTCAAGTTGCTATTTTCTAATGTCTGAGCATACTTTTGTTCTAAACTTTCCATTGCTGTCACCTCTCTGCTACTCTCTTACTTTTACAACTTTCTTACCTCGAGTGTGCCCCAACTTCAAACTACGATATGCCTCTCTAACTGACTTTAGAGAAAAATCATAAACCTGGTCAATATTCAGCAGAACCTTCCCATCTGAGACCATTTCCGCTAGAGTCTTAAAATCATCGTATGTAGAGTGTCTCGGACCCGTGAACTGAGCTCCCCTTATCATAACATATGGTGAAGGTACTAGCGTTCCAATATCCGTACCCTTCAATCCCAAACTGAAAGCTAATTTAACATAATCCTTTCCATAGCAATCCAAGAATTTTGTAATCGGCTTTGGACTTGCTGATAGAAGAGCATTCTGGATGTTCTCTTCGTAAGCTACTGGTATAGCACCTAAAGACTTCAGATATTCTGAATTCTTCTTACTTGCAATTCCGATAACTGTTGCACCCTTAGCAACTGCATACTGTACTGCAATACTTCCAATACCACCTGCCGCTGCTGAAATAACTACAACATCTTTAGAGTTTAGCTCAATCTTTCTAAAAGCACCTCCCACTGTTAGAGAGGCTACCCCCATAGTAGCAGCATGATTCATATCAATCATCTCTGGTTTCAACACAATTTCTGATTCATTGACACAAACTTCTGTTGCCAAAGATCCCCTCTTAGTCCCCAATCCAGGGTCACTGATCATTGTTCCAAAAACCTTATCCCCTACTGCAAACCGACTTACTCCTTCACCAATTTCTGTGATAACTCCAGCAAAATCCCGACCAACACCTCTTGGAAAGAGAGATGATTTTGACTCAAACCAACGACTTGGCTTCCTTAGTTTTGTCATAAAAGATAGAAAACGAAGTGGCTTTGCACCTTCAAAAGTCTTATAATCAATAGGATTTAAACCAACTGCATAAACTTCTATCCTCACTTGATTCGCTTCTAAAGCATCAGATTTAACGTTCACCAAATCTAACACTTCTTCATCACCGAAACGACTATATTGTATTGCTTGAACAACCATTTCATGAACTCCTTTGTTTATCTATAAATTGAGTGAGTGCTCAATCATAGTGTAATTATACGTTCATTTCCCAAATATGTCAATCTACGCACTTGTATTTCTATAGATTGCTTAAATAAGCAGGTTCTTAATGAAAGCGAGACTACTTTTTATCTCTTAACATGTATTAAAAGCATTAGACCAAACTCCAGAACTATTGTTTATTTAAAAATCAGCTTGCTCATTTGAGCAGCTGATTTTTTGTCTATCAATGGATTGTAACGATTTACCGAGCCGACTCTTTCAAAAGAGCTAGGTATTCCTCCAAGACTAGATGATGTTTTTGCATGTATTGGGCCGACTCTACGCCAACATAACGATAGTGCCAATTTTCAAAATTCACACCAGTAATATCGCTTTTCCCTTCAGGATAGCGCAGAATAAAGCCGTATTTAGGGGCAATTTCCGCAATCTTATTTGCTACTTCATCATTCTGACCTTCTGGCTCGCTCATATCAATCGCCAAGCCTGTCTGATGCTCACTGGCACCTGGCAGCTGGATCCGCTTTTGCACTTCTTGCTCCGCTTCTTGCCGAGACAGGCCTTCTTCTTCGGCCAAGGCTAGCGCTTCTTCATAGAGCTCTGTCTGCTCCGCTCGGCTACGATAGCCCGAAATCAAGGTTTCTCCCGGCGCAATAGTCCAAGCTGCAGCTAAAAATTGTCTAGTATTTGCAGCAATACGACTATCTACCTGAATATCATCGATTTGGGTCAACTTAGGATGAGACTCTTCCTGTAAATGGTTACGATTGATTAAAGTCAATTCCCAATCATCAACTGACACCTTGGGCAAGTCAGAGGTCCAGACTCCCAAACCACGACTAATAAAAGTTAAGAAGTCTTCATCCATGTCCTGAAATCGCAATAGAGCAAACAGCAAACTGATCCCAATTCCTAGAAATAAGAGCCTATTTATTAGTCGAAACAGAGAGAGTTTTTCCTTCTTTCGTGGTGACCTCTTCTCAAGCCTTGTCCTCCAGCTCTTTCGCTCCAACTTCACGATAGGACATATCACCGATGGAAACAACTGAAAACTGACCATCTTCATAGTCTACGATGGTCACACTACCATTGCCTAGGCCATGAGGTTGCATGCGATTAATTAGGTAGACAAAGGTTCCGATGGTCATGCCATGGCTAACTACTAAAGCATTGCCTCCACCAGCTGCCTCCAGCTCCTCAGCAATCTCTGAGAAGCCTTGCGAAATTCGGCCGCTGAGTTTTTCCCAATTCTCAGCCCAGCCAGCCGTGTCGACTTCTACTAAACCTTCTGCCAGCTCGGCATAGCTGAGTTGATGGACATGGTCGATATTAAAAACCCTAGGCATGACCCCCATAAAGAGCTCACCATCATAGCCACCATCAAAGCTACCAAAACACCACTCTCGAATGCGCTTGTCAAACCGATAAGGAATCTTTCCAGTCAAGCCCAGCTCTTCCAGAATAATTCCCATGGTCTGAATGGTTCGACCTGAATCACTGGATCTAGCTAGTTTAAAATCAATACCCGCTTTTCGCAAACCAATTCCTAGTTCATGGATGCCACGTTCACCTTCTGCTGTCAATGGACTATCACTCCAGCCCTGAGCTCGTCCGATTGTATTAAACATCGTTTTGCCATGCCGGATGAGGTATAATCTTGTTTTTGCCATACACTTCCCCCCCTTATTCTCCTCTCATTATATCACGTTTCTGAAAAAAAGTAGTTTCTAAGATTGAGAGAAAGCAGCTCAAGAAAGCTGAATTATTGCCATATTTTCTTTCAACCGTTTATTTAGCGTCCAAAATTTTGGCACCAACTTCACGGTAGGACACATCTCCCAAGATCTGAATCGTAAATTGTCCTTTTTCATATTCAACGACTGTCACACTGCCGTTGTCAACCTCAGGATTTTTGCTAATAGCTTTATCAATCAAATAAGCAAAAGTCCCGATGGTCATACTATGGCTGACAACCAAAGCATTGCCTCCACCAGCAGCTTCCACTTCTTGGGCAATAGCTGTAAATCCAGCTAAAATCCGTCCGCTGAGTTGCTCCCAGGGCTCAGCCCAGCCAGCCGTATCCACTTCAACCAAGCCGTCCGCCAATTCTGGGAAAGTCAGATCTTTATAATTGTCAGTATCACGCACCCTTGGAATCACTCCACGGAAAAGATCGCCACCATAAGCCCCGTCAAAGCTCCGAAGCACCACTCTCGAATACGCTTGTCAAACTTATAAGGAATCTTCCCTACCAAATCCAGCTCTTCTAGGATAATCCCCATGGTCTGAATGGTTCGACCAGAGTCGCTCGAAAATGCCTTGGTAAATTCCAAGCCAGACTCTCTCAGCCCAATCCCTAGTTCACGGATACCACGTTCGCCTTCTTCAGTTAAGGGAGTGTCCGACCAGCCCTGAGCTCGACCAATAGTATTAAACATAGTCTTACCATGCCGGATGATGTATAATTTTGTTTTTGCCATGAATATCTCCTTTTTAATCAAGGCCACTCGTCTAAGAGTGGCTTATTTGTCTCACACTTGACTGAGCAAGACAGAGGGAAAGAGAGTGGGACAGAAATCGGTAATTCGTTAGAATTCGGTTTCGTCGTCCCACCTCCGCACAGTTGAGTAGGGCTGTAAAAGCTGATGAAATCAGCGTAGTAGAGCCCACTCAACCACTGCGTCTTGCTCGACAATCCAAAGACAATTAAGAGGCTAGGACTTTTGTCCCAGCCCCCTATTTACTTAGTTTTTAAAGCTGTGAATAGGCGCTGGAATCTGACCGCCACGCGCGATAAAGGCAGCTGACGAAGCCTGATTGACCTTCATGACTGGAGCTGTTCCCAAGAGCCCGCCAAATTCAATCATATCGCCTTCCTTGCCCTTCGGAATAATCCGAACAGCTGTTGTCTTCTGATTGATGACACCAATAGCTGCCTCATCCGCAATCATGGCTGCGATAGTTTCAGCCGGTGTCGCCTCTGGGATGGCAATCATATCCAAACCGACCGAGCAGATAGCTGTCATAGCTTCTAGCTTTTCTAGATTGAGCGAGCCATTTTGCACAGCTGCAATCATGCCCTCATCTTCAGAAACAGGAATGAATGCACCAGATAGTCCGCCCACCTGATTGCAGGCCATGACACCGCCTTTTTTGACTTGGTCATTGAGCAGGGCAAGCGCCGCTGTCGTACCGTGGGTACCGACTGTTTCCAAACCCATTTCTTCCAAGACACGAGCCACTGAGTCCCCGACTGCTGGCGTCGGCGCCAAACTCAAGTCAACAATCCCGAACTTGACGCCCAGACGCTCGCTGGCCATCTGACCGACCAACTGGCCGATACGGGTGATTTTGAAGGCCGTTTTCTTGACCGTTTCAGCCACCACATCAAAGCTCTCACCACGGACCTTTTCCAAGGCTCGCTTGACAACACCTGGCCCAGAAACACCGACATTGATGACCACATCCGCTTCACCGACACCATGAAAAGCGCCCGCCATGAAAGGATTGTCCTCTACCGCATTGGCAAAGACGACCAACTTGGCCGCCCCCATGTCAGAAAGCTGGGCTGTTTCCTTGATAATGCGCCCCATATCCGCAACTGCCGTCATATTGATGCCAGTCTTGGTTGAGCCGATATTGACAGAGGAGCAGACCTTGTCTGTCTCCGCCAAAGCCCGCGGAATAGAATTAATGAGGATTTCATCGCCTTTTTGATAGCCCTTTTGGACCAAAGCCGAGAAGCCACCGATGAAGTCCACACCGATTTCTTTTGCTGCCCGATCCAGAGCATGAGCCAGAGGCAGATAGTCCGTAGCATCCGTAGCTGCCCCAATCAGAGAAATCGGAGTCACGGAGACCCGCTTGTTGACGATAGGAATTCCCAGCTCAGCTGCAATCTCATTTCCGACTGAAACTAAATCTTTCGCTTTTGTCGTAATTTTTTGGTATACCTTGTCCGCCGCCCGCTCAATATCCGAGTCAATGCAGTCCAAGAGAGAAATGCCCATGGTAATGGTTCGAATATCAAAATTCTGCTCCTCAATCATGGCAATGGTTTCTGTAACTTGTCTAATATCCATGCGCCCTCTCCTTAAATATTGTACATAGCGTCAAAAATGGCTGCGCTTTGAATATTTATTTTGACATTGAGGGTCTGACCGAAGGCCTCAAATTCACTACGAAGCGCTGCAAAATCCTGCTTTTCGTCGCTAGAAACAACAGCCATCATGGTAAAAAATTCATCCAAAACAGTTTGTGAAATATCGTCAATATTGAGCCCCAGCTCGGCAATTTTACTAGCTACACCAGCCACAATCCCTGCCTTATCTTTTCCAACAACCGTAATAATCGCTTTCATCGTTTGCTCCAATCATCTTTATTGCTAATATTGTAGCATAAATGCTTGGTTTTTGCATGAATTTGCAGAAATCCAAGCTGCGAATCTTGCAAGCTATTTTAAAAAAATAATTGATTCAAATATTGGCAACATCCCACTAAAAATGGCTCCCTCGATATCAGGTTCAGATGCTCTTTAGAAATTACACACATCTCTCATTTTTGTTAGAAGTTTGTTTTTTGTCTATGTTTTTGATTGTAAACGGTTTCAAACTCTGTTATACTAAACTTAAAGAACACATTAAAAAGGAGGTTTCTTATGAAAAATTCTTATAAGAAACGCTTATATACTCAAGCCCTCAGCCTATCCGCTGCGGTTCTATTGGCCGTTTTAGCCCAAGGAAATGCGGCGGCTGATACGCTTAACCCTGCTGAACCTCCGCAAGACAGCAGCAAAATCAGTTCTCTAGTAGAGCAGCCTACACCTGCAAGTACAGAGAAGGCTGAAGAAACTTCGACTACTCCACAAGCTGAACCACTAGAGAAAAGTAGCCCATCTGAAGCTCCCGACAGCAAGATTCCTAGTCTTCCTTCCACAGCACCAGAGGAAAAAGCAGCTGATGCAACACAAAAATCGGGCACTAAAAATAAAACAGAAGTTCGCGCAGCCAGCACCCAAGAAAACAAGGTTCAGCTTGCTGACAGTAAGGTTTACATGTCCGAAAAAGCCAGCATTGAAGAAACTATTCAAGAGCAAGGAGCTCAAGCTGGTAAGATTACCTGGAAATTAGATAATAAGCCTATTAGCGAGTGGAAAACTTGGAAAATGGATGACGGCACCTTCACTGGCGACCCATTTGTCACTGTCGAAGAAAAAGCTGATGGAAATGACCTAAAAGTTTCCCTCAAATTTAATGAACTATTTGGTCAAGACTTAAGCCTGCGGACACCAAACAATATCCGTAGAACCTACCGCAACTTTATGGGAACTCATGAATTAGTCGGAACCAGCGAAGATCTTGGCCTAACCATTCGCAAGAATATCGTCCTTCGTCCTTACGAAGATTTCCATACCCACGATGAAATGCTGGCAGCTATCGAAAAGAGCCGCCAAGATGCTAAAAAAGACCGACTGGTTCAAATCGAAACAATTGGTAGCAGTGCCCAAGGTCGCGATATCAAACTCGGTATCATCAGTTCTGACCAAAAGAGCATTGACGACTATCTCAACACAACCAATAAAGTTGCCCTTACTAAACCAGCTGAAATGTTAGCTGCTCTGAAAAATGGAACGCTGGACTATAAACTTCCAGTCCTTATCAATAACACCCACGCTGACGAACAACCAGCCATCGACATCATCACTGGGCTCTTCAATACTTTTGCGACCAAGGAGCAAATTTCCTTCCAAACAACGGATGCCAACGGTGCTGCTAAAACTATCACCCTCAATGTCAAAGAACTCCTCAAGAAATTCATTTTCCTCTTTGACTTTACTGAAAATCCTGACGGAGATGTTGCCAATACGCGTGCTCTTGCCAACGGAATCGATCCAAACCGCGACACTAGCTATCAGGCTAACCCAGAAACCCGTACTGTGGCTGGGCTCATTAACAAATGGAATCCAATTGCACTTTATGACATTCATGGATTCGTTAAAGAATTCTTGATCGAGCCAGCGACACCGCCGCACGATCCAAACTTTGAATATGACCTTTTGTCTGAAAATATGCTGGAAAATGCCCACCACATGGGACGTGCTGGCGTCGCTAACTCTAAGTATGACAGCTATATCATCCCTAAACTGGACTGGGGCGATGGCTGGGATGACTCCTTCTCCGGCTACACTGGTGTCTATGCCATGTACCACGGCATATTAGGACATACCATTGAAATCCCTGAGGGCAATCAGGAATCCTACAAGGCTGGCTACCATGCTGTCCTCGGAGGTATCTCTTACCTGTCCCAAAATCCTGACAAGCTCATGGAAATGCGCCTTAACTTCTATCTCCGTGGCATTAATAAGGTTGAAGATCCAAAAGCTGAAAATGAATTGGTCGGACCTGACGGCAAGGTTGTTGGACGGGTAAAAAATGGTCAGAAAAAATTCTTCCCTGATTATTATGTCATCCCTATGGGTCTCGACAAAGACAATGATTCCCAACAAGCCTTTAATATGATTGAATACTTCAAGAGAAATGGTGTTGTCATCCAAGAATTGAAGGAAGATGTTGGCAACTATAAGAAGGGCGATCTGGTTGTCAATATGGCTCAAGCTAAGCGTGGCTATGCCAACCATATCCTCTACAAAGGATCAAACGAATCTGCCTGGGCTGCTATGTATGCCGAACTTCTGGTAAACTTCCCAGATATGAGAGGCTTTAAAGCTGAGCCTATCTTTAAAGATAAACTCTTTGATGGTAAGCTCGGTGAAGTCACTGCTCTCCGTGCTACTCGGACGCGCGATATCAACTACTCAGCACCTTACTATGTCATCGCTAATACATCTGACAGCGCAGTCAAAGCTGTCAACCAAGCTATTCGCCAAGGTAAGAAAGTCTATCTGACAGAAGATGGCTATATCGTTGATACATCAACCTTTGCAAATCTATTAGGTGATTATGCTATTTATGGAGATGCCTTGTATAAGGTTCCAGAAGGGCCAAGCTTGAAAGCACTGAAGATCTATGCACCTCCTCATCAATTCTACTGGGCAGGAGTGGACTCACCTACTCATACCGCTCTGGCATTGAAAAATCTAGGCTTTAATATTGTCGATACGCCTGAGGAAGCTGATGTCATCGTCCTTGAAAGCAACAAGTTTGACAAGTCTATTCTTGGTCGCAAACCAACCATTGTAGTGGGTGGCTCTGCTATGCAACGCCTTGAAAAACTCGGTGTTCTAGATGGATTTGATGCAGAAAGATTCTCTGGCGGCAGTGATTTTGAAGGGCTGATGAAGGCTATTATAGACGATAAGGATCCATTGACTAGCGGCTATAAGAAGAATGATCTCTTCTATTCTAATTCTGGAAACTGGATCGCAAAAGCTCCTGCCAACTTCAAGACTTTGGCGACTATTGCAGACAGTGACTATTACATTGCAGGCTGGTGGCCAGGCAATGAAAAATTAGCCAATAAAATCGTTGCTATTTCTGGTAATTACAAGGAACACCCGCTCTTCGTTTATGCTGGAAATCCAACCAATCGTCTGCATACTATTCACTTCTACCGTTGGGTATCGAACGCTGTCTTTGGCGATCAATTGGCTGAGCTGAAAGATATGCCTGTCACTCACAAACCAAGTGTCGAAATTGTAGAAATTCTGAACCAAAAACCTCAAGCAGGTCAAGCAACCATAACAACCTACAAACCTACACCTCAACTAGTAAGCGTAACACAGCAAGACCAGCTCCCACAAACAGGAAGCAAGGAAAACTCTGCTCTCTTTACAGTTGCAACAATTCTTCTGGCTACAAGCAGCGGTCTCATCTTGCTCAAAAAGAAAGAAGCCTAAGCATTTCGTTCTGCTAGATAAACCTTTGCTTACGATAGCTCCTTAAATATAAAAATCGCATGGACAAATCATTTCAGATTCATCCATGCGATTTTTTTCGTGACTTACCATCTTGTAATTTTATCCGATATTTAGGAAAGCTTAATCGAATATAGACTTTCATTATTAACCTAAATCAGTTAAAATAGCGCTCACAAGAGCCGTTTTCTGGTCTTTATCATGGATTTTAGGGCCTTGAATCATTGCTCTCTTCCACCATCTCAATCCAAGAATCAAAATACTGCTCCATAAATTGAGTCTGCTCCGCTATCAAAATTTTGTCAATCTCCTCATTAGCAGGAGCCAAGACCCACTTGTCTTCTATATCATCACGCCGATGGATGATAGCAACCAACTTTCCTGTAAAATTTTCCAGAGGCTGCTGCTGGTCACGGGAAATAATATACACATCCTGCTCTTCGCCATCTCCACCCATCAGCTCAGGGATATAGCCATAGTTAATCAGATAGACATTCCCAAAAGAATCTTTAAAACCGACCGGCCGATCAATGACAGCACTAAATATCTTTTCCTTGCATTTCAACCTTTCTTTACCTCCATCAGCTACTTTCTAGCTTCATTATACAAGAAAAATCCCGCTGGAGCGAGATTTTCTATCTATAGCCTGATTATTCGTTTATATTTCCTATATTATGCAAGCCTTGCACTACATGAAATTAGAATAGACTTCACTGTTTTTCCTGTTGCTACTTGCCAAGGACTTTTTAATCAAAATCATCTTTTTTTCGTCCAATTTTCTCCTAAGCTCCCTTAGCATTATTCTTGTAAGTTTTTCTTTCATTGTTTCAGTTGCATTTTCATTGAAATGGACAAGAAGCTCATAGGTGGTCTTTTCAATCTTTCTCTTTGTGCTAATGCTTTTTTATCTGTGTTTTTTAGTTCTTCCATAAATTCTCCTTTCCGTATTTGAATTTTTGACAAGAAAAAAGGAAGTATCGGCTATTTGCTTTTACTTCCTCTCTTTAATTTTATTTAAGGGAACTATATACCTGTTTACACTAACCACAAGGTGTAGTATTTCACAAAACATAAAAAAGACGACTTCCGAATCGGAAATCGTCTTTTAATGTGATGTCAATAATATTTTCTAAGTTTATCTTGATTTTCTTTGAAAAAATCTTCTAACCAATCCATGCCATAAGCATGGCTAAAACCTTCTAGGAGAACAGAGAAGTCAATACTATCAAATCCCATTTTTTTCAAACCATCAAAGGTGTTGAATGGTGAACGAAAATGCTTGTATTTAATAATCGCACCAATATCTTTTAAATCCTGTTCTCTAGTACTCACCATCTTCATTCCCAACACATACTCAATCGGGGTTGCTAAAACCGTTAGATTCTCAAACAAGTACAAGGTTTCACATAAACTTAACGGCGGCTGTTTGTTCATATTTGCCACATTATTGTTGAGCCACAGCTCTTCGTGAGTGTTAAGATTAAACTCTTGTCCTACCCGAGCGATAATCTCATTGATTTTTTGGCTTTCTTCATAAAAAGCATCCACATCTTGTGTCGCACGTAAACCATGATATTCCAAGACATAGCCACCAACACAGATAATGGTCAAAGTAAGATTTGCCTGAACCAATTCTTTATTCAAGGCTTCAAAGACAGGTTTCATTTTATCCATGTTTGTATTTCTCCATCATTTTTTGAACATTGGTTAATTTAGCTGGCTTATTTAACGAAATCACATATTCATGAGTTGGTGTGTGCTCTTGAATGGCATACTTTAAGCTAACCTTTTGAAAATCAGTTAATTCTTTGGAGACTAGTAATTTCTCAACATCCTCATTTGTTAAATAAGAATGGTCTTCAAAAATGACTTTTCGCAAATAACGAAACCAATGACTTGCATTGAAACGTGATTGCTTGGATGCATTTATCATATAATCATACCAATCCATCATCTTCCTCCTATAAGATTTAGTTCATGTGATTGTCTATATTCAAAAGTCTAGCTTTTTCTCTTTCTTAACTGTTTATCTTCTTTAGGATTATAATTCAAAGCCTGTTGTAGTTTCAAATCAAAATCAGAAAGTTCTAGTTTTTCCTCCTCAAAAGGAATATCAGGCAATTCAAACTGAAACTTTTTATAAAAGAAAGTGTCGAACTCCTCTTTGTTATCTGAAATATCTACTAGAGTATCTAGTTCAGAAAGTCGATTCTGTATGCTGATTTTTGTAATATCTCCTAGCTTTTGGTAAATCGCGTAATACGATAAATCTTGGAAAAATTTCCGATGTGATTTAACAATCGCCTGAGTATAAGGGCAATTATAATAACTGAGATATTTTTTGTAAAAATTATCAGAAAGAGAAATTTGGTAATCCACTAACTTATTGTCAATCGTTTTGGAAACTGTTCGCTCCATTTCTGCATGTAGTTTATCCATGGATTAGCTCCTTGTATTTTGTACGAACTCCTGAAGATGCTAATAGAAGATTGAAACGGTCATTATCCGCCATACTACGAGTATTGTAGCGAAATACAAATTCATCCACATAGTCCTGCAAATGTTTCTTAGACCATGAATGGTAAATCCCTAATACCCCTCGTTTAAGTCCTGCCCAGAAACCTTCAATCGTGTTTGTATAAATATCATCAATGACATACTCACGAGCACCATGGTTTACAAAAGCGTGGTCGTACATCTTCGCAACTTTATTATAACCCAACCATTCATCAGTGTAAAGTTGAGCGGTATCTTTAACAAATTTAACGACTTGTTCTGTCAGAGTTTTTATACCTGTATCACTTACTTTATGAGCATTTAATTTTCCTTCTCGTGCAACCATACCGACAACTGGAGTTTTATCTTTTAGAGAACGACCTTGTGCATTTTTGACCTTTTTAGAGTTATGACGATTCTTATTTTTACCACCAATATAGGTTTCATCGACTTCGACAGTTCCGTCCAACTCATTGTTATTTTCTGAGCCAAAGCATCTACGAATACGCTCTAACATAAACCAAGCGGTTTTCTGAGTAACATGAATATCTTTTGAAAGTTGAACTGAAGAAATGCCTTTTTTGTGAGAAGTAACCATCCAAATAGCGATAAACCATTTTTGAAGAGAGACTTTAGTGTTATCGAACATCGTACCAGTTTTAACGTTAAAATATTTACCAGTATTCTTGCACCTATATTTACCATTCTTGCATTTATAAACCTTAGATGTTTCATCAAAAGGACTGACTACATAGCCATTCCAGCGAATTTTTTCTAAATGTTGTTCACAATGATAATCACTTGGGAAAGCATTCATCAAATCGTACAATGACCTAAACTCACCTAACATCTCTCTGCTCCTTTTATATTCTAAAATCATTATATCATTTAAAACATAAAAGTCAATAAATTAGTATAAAATTGGGTATAATTCTTTTCAAAACTAGTATTTTGTGATATAATAGTATTGTTATATAAGCAAGGAGAAAAATATGACAGAAATCAAATCAAGCTGATTATGTAGCTATTCAGTCTTTTTGTCAACCCCTTTTTAGGACTTTTTCACTTTTTCGTGAGGAGGTCTTTTATCATATAATCTCTAAATTGGAGGTTGTATGTTAGTAAGAAAAACAAACGAAAGTGATAGCACAGGTAAATTAGTTTATCAGCTTTTTTCAGAAGCTAATTTTTCGAACAAAGACTTCTATGTAGAAAACGCTGGTGAAGCAACATGGATAGAAGCATTAAAAGGAGCTTCTAAATCTCTAAAAGGAAAACAAGGAATTCCTGACTTCAATTTTCAATCTGGCAGATTTCACATACTTATAGAAAACAAAAAAGATTTTTCTAAATTGGAGACTTTCGACGAAAATGGTAATCTATTGATGGATGTTTATTCAATAAAAGAATATGCTGTAAATGGAGCCGTTCATTATGCAAAATGGATTGTTGAGCATTCTTCTATTTATGATAAAATCTTTGCATTAGGAATAGTTGGTTCTCCTAGACGATATAAAATACAACCTTATTATATTGAAAATAGGGAAGATGGTCTTGTTATAAAAAGACTTAGTGATGTATTAAGTTTTGAAAATTTTAAAGAAGAGAATATTGAAGAATATTATAAAGTTTCAGTTCTTGGTGAGCTATCTCTTTATCAAGAAGAACTGAAAAATATCAATGAAATTGCATATAGTATTCACGAAGATTTGAGAAATTATGGAAATTTAGGAGCAGATAATAAAGCAACTGTAGTATCAGCTATTTTGTTAGCACTACGACATGGATTGACAGCAAATCAACTAACTGGAGGTGTTGATAGTAGTTCAGATGGTAATACTATTTTTAGAGCTATCGAAGATGAGTTGAATAATTTGTATCAAGTTAGAAGCAAAAAAATTGGTTCTCTTTTAGATACTTTTCGATTTATTACTACTGATGTGCGATTGAATACTAAGTTAACAGAATTAGGCAATAGAACACCTTTATGGTATTTTACAGACCGTTTAAGCAATGAAGTCTATCATAGGGTAGTTGGTGGTACTCCATTTGATATATTAGGTTCATTCTATAGCGAATTTGTTAAGTATGGTGGCAATGATGGTTCGGATTTAGGTATTGTATTAACACCGTTGAATATTACTTCCCTAATGGCTGACCTAATTGAAATAAGCCCTACCGACACGGTGATTGACCCTGCTACTGGTACAGGTGCTTTTCTAATTGCTTCAATGCAAAAGATGATTGAGCAGGTTGAAAAAGATGATGTCAATTATAAAACTAGTGAAGCTAAAAAACAAGCAATCAAAAAAATAAAGTCAGATAGGTTATATGGAATAGAGTTGAAGTCCAAACTATATGCAATATCAGCTACTAATATGATATTGCGAAATGACGGTCGTGCGCATTTAGAAGAAGGGGATATGTTTCATCTTTCTTTAGAGAACGATGGGAATTTCGATAAACTATTGATGAATCCACCGTATAGTCAAGCCAAAACAAAAGTTACTTCTCATTTATCTGAGATGAACTTTATGATAAAGGCTTTAGGTAGATTAAAATGCGGAGGTCGAGCAGCATTTATCGTCCCCCAATCAACAATGACCAGTGGTCCAAAAGCTATAAAAGATGCTGATTATAGAGAATTAAAACAAGAGCTGTTAGATAATAACAGAATAATTGCAGTGATTACAATGAATCCTAAGACATTTTATCCTTATGGGACAAGTCCGGTTGTTATCGTATTGGAACATGGTGTACCACAAAGGATAGTAGAAGCATTTTGTATGATTTTAGAGATGACGGGAATATTCTTAATCCTCATCTTGGGATGTTAGAAGATGCTACAGCAACAGAAAAGAGGAAAAGACTGCTAGATACTATTAAAGATAAGATAGATATAGATGGTGTTAACTCAATAAAAACAACTCTGACAGCAGATGATGAATGGTTGCACAGTTATTTCTATTTTGATGATTCAATTCCAACTCCAAAGGACTGTTTATCTGCATTAAGAGACTATGCAACGTTTGAATACAGCATGAAAATTAGCGATAGAGGAGATATTTTTGATGACTGAAACTTTGAAATATCTACCTTTTGAATTATCAGATACCAGATACTTTAAGTTACACTCGACAAGCTCTGGTATTGATAAAGTGAGATTAAAGATTACAAATGACCAAGAATATTTTCCATACATTACTCGGACAGATAAAAATAACGGCTGTGATATGTTTGTGGGAAAGCAGGATAAACCACTTGATAAAGGAAATTCCATTACAATTGATTTAGATACTCAAACAGTTTTCTATCAACCTACGGATTTTTATACTGGTCAAAATGTTCAAATATTAGAATCTAAGTTTATGACTAAAAATATCGCCCTATTTTTAATTCCACTAATAAAAAAACAACTAGTGTTACTTAACTGGGGAGGAAACGGAGCAACTTTAGGACGATTGCGTGTCAAGAAAATTGTTTTGCCAGTTGATGAAAAAAATGAACCTAATTGGGAATACATGGATAGTTTTATAAATAGTCAAATTAAGCCGTTAAAAGAACTAGCTAATAACTCTCTCTTGACTCCTCCGCTCATAGATTTGAATAGTGTTCCTTGGTCAGATTTTTATATATCAGATTTTTTTGAAGCTGAAAGAGGTAAATCTGGAGCAAAAGGAAAGCTCCAGAGCGGAGAAATCCCTCTTATTTCTGCCCGTAAGCAATTCAATGCTTTGATAGTTTCGTTACAGTTGACGAAAGCAAAGTCTTCAAAGAATCAATATCAATAAACAATAACGGCGATGGTGGAGCAGGTTTAGCATTTTTTCACAACTATAAGTACGTTGCAACTCAAGATGTGACAGCGCTAATGGAGAGGAAGTTTATGAGTAAAGAAGCTAAACTGTTTATATCTGTTTGCATAACTAAACAAGCTAACAAATTTGGGCACGGAAACAAACTGAACTCTAAACGTCTTCTTCATCAGAAGATAATGTTACCTGTAACGATTGAAGGAGAACCTGATTTCGAATTCATGGAAATGTATATATCATCAATATTAAGTTGATAGCAATTCCGCTTTTTATAAGTTGTTTAATATCTATACCAAAAGCGACCTCTAATATAGAAGTCGCTTTTTTGTATATTATCGGAAGCACTACATATTGTGGTTAGTGTAAACAGGTATATAGTTCCCTTATTTAATTGTTTTACTTCGACAAACTGGGATTTAGATTTTAACCCTTACGGAAAACAAAACGGGCTATTCTCCTGAAGTATGTTCTATAATATTATAGTTTAATGCAGAGTGTAGCTATATAGTCATTTCCATAACGTGATAATCTATGTCTTTTGTCACACGATTCATAAAAATCGATCATAGCGAGACCATTTTTGAGTTGTCCTCTAATCTGACTTTCTAAGGTATGGCTAAATTCATATCCATATTCTGGATTTATGGTGATTTTGCCTTCCTCTTCAAGCTCTTTTGAATTAAAAGGTATTGAAAACTTTAACAGTAATTCCTCATCGGGTTTGTCCCATACAGTGTCAGCATCATACATGTAGATCCAAGGATTCATAAATCCGACCATTAAGAGTCCACCCTTTTTCAATACGCGAGAGGCTTCTTTATACATGTTTTCTAAATCTTCTATATATACATTTGAAACCGGATTAAAAATAATATCAAAAGTTTCATTTTCAAATGGAAATGGTTTTGTCATATCGCCTTGAACAGTATTGATTTTTAAGCCTTCTCTTTTAGCAACCAACTCATCTCTTTGTAATTGCGATTTAGAAAAATCCATTATGGTTACATCATAACCTTTTGCAGCGAAAACGGGACCCTGCTGTCCACCACCACAAGCTAACCCTAATATCTTTTTTCCGTTGGCTTTTTCAAACCATTCTTTCGGAACTTTTTTTCCAACAGTTAAGGCAACAGAAATTGGATGTTTTCTAACTTCTTCTAATTCTTCATGTGTCAATGGCTCAGTATAGTCATTTTTTACATTATTCCATCTATCTTCATTGAATTTTATATAATCGTTCATCTTATAATCTCCTCGTAATTCTATACTATTTCGATTAAGTTGAATATATTACCATTACTTGATTTCATTCTATTATACCATATCTTCAATTACTATTTTTTATGCCATCTTTAACATATTTGAAGCTTTTGTACTAGCTATTCCTGTCATTCTAATTCAAACGTTAAACGTCGGCGCTCAAACTCTCATACTAATGACGATTCTATTTCAACTCATATTTTTCGTCACACACATATAAGCTTTTTAGCTGAGTAAGGAATTCCACTCGAAGCAATTCAAGATCGTGTTGGGCACACACGAGGAAGTCGTGTTACAGATATCTATTTGCACCTTACACAAAAAGCAAAAGATCTCATTATTCCTGTATTAGATTCGTTAACTAAATAAGTGTGGCAAAACAAAGAAAAAGGTTTATCCAAATTGGATAAACCCCGTTATATCAAGCTTTTGCAAGCTTCTTATGCTTTACCTTCTGAACCGAATACGTCGATACGTTCTTCAACAGATGCTTGGATAGCTTTGACACCGTCAGCCAAGAATTTACGTGGGTCGAAGAGTTTCTTCTTGTCGTATTCTGCTTCGTTTGCTTCGTAGTCACGAGCAAATTTACGAGTTGCGTTAGCGAATGCGATTTGGCATTCAGTGTTAACGTTAACTTTTGCAACACCAAGTTTGATAGCTGCTTGGATTTGGTCATCAGGGATACCTGAACCACCGTGCAATACGATTGGGAATCCTGGTACAGCTTCAGTCAATTTTTGCAAGTGGTCAAGATGAAGACCTTTCCAGTTTGCAGGGTATGGACCGTGGATATTACCGATACCAGCTGCCAAGAAGTCGATACCAGTTGCAACCATTGCTTTAGCATCTTCGATTGGAGCCAATTCACCATCACCGATGATTCCGTCTTCTTCACCACCGATAGTTCCAACTTCAGCTTCTACTGATACACCATTTGCGTGAGCAAATTCTACAACTTTACGGGCTTTCAAGGTTTTCTTCAACTGGAAGGTGTGAACCGTCAAACATAACTGAAGTATAACCAACTTGAATACACTCAAGTGCATCTTCGTAGTGACCGTGGTCAAGGTGGATCGCTACTGGTACAGTGATACCCATTGATTCAACAAGGTTAGCGATCAAGTTGCGAGCAACTTTATAACCACCCATATATTTAGCAGCACCCATTGAAGTTTGGATCAAAACTGGTGCTTTTTTAGCTTCTGCTGCGCGCAAGATAGCTTGAGTCCACTCAAGGTTATTTGTGTTAAATCCACCAACTGCATAACCATTGTCACGAGCTGCTTGGACAAATTTTTCTGCTGAAACGATTGCCATTTGTAATAGGCCTCCTCTAATTTTTTGTGGAATGAACCACTTACATTGTTTATTTTATCACTTTTTCATTAAAATTGCTAGTTTTTCCTGAAATTTTAGGTAATTCCCAAGTAATTTTTAAATTCAGGTTCCTTGAGAAAACAAAAAAACTGACCGAAGTCAGCTAATCCTATGCGGAGAGAGGGACTTGAACCCTCACGACCTAAAGCGGTCACAGGATCCTTAGTCCTGCGCGTCTGCCAATTCCGCCATCCCCGCGATTGAGTACTTTACTAGTATAACAGGATAATCTCCCCTTGTCAACACCTTTTTTCAAAACTTTTAAAAAGTCTTTTCAAAAATAAAAATGAGACAGGACCCGTAAACACTGCCCCATCTCACTCTTCTTAATTAATGTTTTTCCAGATTGCGCAACATCTGATCAATTTTATTACCGTACTCAATAGACTCGTCTTTGACGAAGGTCAAGTCTGGAATCTTATACATCTTAAGGTTTCGACCCAATTCACGCTTAATGGTACCGGTTGCCTTTTCCAAGCCCAGCTGTGCCTTTTGATTATCCGAAGCCAGGTCACTCATGATGCTATAGTAGACCTTGGCCATAGACAGATCGCCCAGCATTTGAACGTCAGTAATGGTCACACCTTGGACACGTGGATCACGGACTTTCTTTTGCAAAATCTCATTGACTTCACGCTTGATTTCCATCCCTACACGGTCGGTACGAAAATGATTTGCCATAGGATTTCCTTTCTAATTTTTTCTTCTGCAATATGAGGCTGGGACAAAAGTCCTAGCCTCTCAATTGTCTTTGGATTATCGAGCAAGACGCAGTGGTTGAGTGGGCTCTACTACGCTGATTTCATCAGCTTTTACAGCCCTACTCAACTGTGCGGAGGTGGGACGACGAAATCGAATTCTAACGAATTACCGATTTCTGTCCCACTCTCATATTTTTAGTTTTAGTTGAATGAAAGTCGCTCTAAACTCTTTGTGAAAAGGTGCTTGGGATAGAAGTATCGACTTCCACCCAATATGCTTTTCACTGAGAGTTTTTACAGATTTCTTAGCTTATTTCTTAATTTCTTCCATGATGTAGGCTTCAATCGTATCATCCACTTGGATATCGTTATAGCCGTCAATCATGAGACCACCTTCGCGGCCGTTAGTGACTTCTTTCACATCATCCTTGAAGTGTTTCAAGCTAGCCAACTGACCGTCGTAAATTACGACGCCATCACGGATGACACGAACCTTAGAATCACGGGTAACTTTACCATTGATAACCATAAATCCACCGATAGTACCAACCTTGGAAACCTTGAAAGTTTCGCGGATAAGGGCTTCCCCGATGATTTTTTCTTGGTATTCTGGGTCCAGCATTCCTTTCATGGCATCTTCCATTTCTTCGATAACCTTATAGATAATGCTGTGAAGACGGATTTCTACATCATCAGCTTCTGCTTGCTGGCGAGCTTGCGGTGTAGGCGAACGTTAAATCCAATGATAAAGGCGTTTGAAGCTTCTGCCAGTGTTACGTCAGATTCATTGATGGCACCAACCGCTGAGTGGACAATGGTGATCTTAACACCTTCCACTTCAATCTTCTGCAAGGAAGCAGCCAAGGCTTCTACAGAACCTTGTACGTCGGCTTTAATAATGACGTTAACAGACTTGACTTCACCAGCTTTGAGGGTATCAAAGAGATTTTCCAGACTGACACGATGAGTAGCTTGACGTTGCTTGAGAAGGGCACGTTTAGCACGTTCTTCACCAGCTGCACGCGCAGCTTTTTCATCTTCATAGACGGCAAAATGATCACCTGCCATCGGAGTTTCGTTGAGACCAGTGATAGAAACCGGCGTAGATGGACCTGCCACTTTGACACGACGACCTAAGTCATTGGTCATAGCCCGAACGCGTCCGAAGGTATTTCCGACAACGATTGGATCTTGAACATTCAAAGTACCTTGTTGGACAAGAAGGGTTGCGACCGCACCTTTCCCTTTATCCAAACGAGCTTCGATAACTGTACCGATCGCACGCACTGTTGGGTCTGCCTTGAGTTCTTGAATTTCTGCTACAAGCAGAACTGTTTCCAAAAGCTCATCGATGTTTTGGTTGAATTTCGCAGAGATTTCAACAAACTCAGAATCTCCACCCCAAGCAGTTGACATAACACCATGCTCAGCTAATTCACCAATTACGCGCTCAGGATTGGCACCTGGCTTATCGATCTTGTTGATGGCCACAATAATTGGCACATTAGCGGCTTTAGAGTGGTTGATCGCTTCAATAGTCTGAGGCATAACACCGTCATCAGCTGCTACGACCAAGATGGTAATATCGGTAACAGAAGCACCACGCGCGCGCATCGAAGTAAAGGCCGCGTGTCCAGGTGTATCCAAGAAAGTAATCTTCTTGCCATTTTCCTCAATCTGGTAGGCACCAATATGCTGAGTGATGCCGCCCGCTTCACCTGTCGCAACGCGAGAGTTACGTAGAGTATCCAAGAGGGTTGTTTTACCATGGTCAACGTGTCCCATGATAGTGACAACTGGCGGACGTTCTACTAATTCATCTGGATTGATATAGCCTTCTTCAACAAAGAAGCGCTCAATATCAGCTGTATCCACTTCTACCTTCTTCTTAGCTTCGATACCGTAATCTACCATGAGGAGCTCAATAGTATCACCGTCAAGAGATTGGTTTTGCGTTGCCATCACGCCCATCATAAAGAGCTTCTTAACGATTTCAGCTGGCTCGCGCTTGATCCGTTTTGCGATCTCCGCAACGGTCATGCCATCTGTGTATTCGAATTCGCTTGGCAACTCATGGAACTTGCGTTCTGTAACAGGTTTTGGAACCTGATTCTGGTTACCTTTTCCTTTTTTATTTTTCTTATTGTTATTCCAGTTACTGTTTCTTTGATTTCTCACTTGATTTTGACTATTTCGATTCTTTTGTTGTTTTCTTGGACCTTCTTCTTCGCGATCAAAATCATCGCGCTTCTTATCTGGTCGAGCTTGCTTTTTACGACGAGTATCTACCGCAGCTTGTGCTGGTGCAGGAGCAGCCGGTTGGACTGTTTCAGCCGGAGTAGCTTTAAATACTTCAGCAGTTGTTGGCTCTGCTTGGACTGGCTCTTTTCTTCTATTCTGGCGTTCCTGCGCTTCTTTAGCTGCTTGAGCCTGTTTGAAACGCTCCTCACTAGAACGTGCGTACTCCGCATTTTGCTCTGCTTTCAGAGCTGCTGCCCGAGCCTTAAAGTCAATTTTTGGCCCTTGTGACTGTTGACGGTTCTGACCGTTGAATCCTTGATGATTCTGACCATTCCGACGGCCATCTTGACCACGATTATCACGACGGTCATTGCGGCGCTCTTGGCGATCATTGTTGGCCTTGCGGTCATGACGATCACGCTCATTGCTTTCCTTCTGGTCAGAATTTTGTGGTTTCCGATTTTGTTGCTGCTTACGACGCTCTGCTTGTTCCTTGGCACGTGCTTCACGCTCTGCCTTAAAATTTCGACTTTGTGGCCGAGCTGGAGCCGGTTTAGATGGAGCTTCAGTTGTCACTACTTCGGCAACTTTTGGCTCTTCTTTTTTAACTGGAGCCGCTTCCTTTTGAACTGGAGCAGCAGGTTTTTCAGCTACTTTTTTGGGTGCGGGCTGGACAGCCGCTTCTTTCTTTGGAAGAGGCTTAGCAACTTCTTTAGTCGCGAAGCTAGCCTTGATGCGCTGGCTTGCTTCTTCTTCTACGCTGGAAGAATGGCTTTTGACTTCTAGGCCTAATTCCTTAGCCCGAGCTACTACCTCTTTACTTTCCTTCCCCAATTCTTTTGCGATTTCGTACAATCTAATTCTAGACAATTCTTGTCCTCCTCTTCTATTGCATAAGAGACCTCATTTTCTTTGTAAAACCAGCATCTGTGATGGCAGCTACTTTACGAGCCTTGCCAATCGCAGTGCTTAATTCCAGTGTTGAAAACACGGTTGACACTTCTATCTTGTAATAATGGCTTTTATCAGTAATCTTTTTTGTCAGATTTGGTCCGGCATCCTCAGCTAGAAAGATCAGATGAACCTTTCCTTCTTGGATGGCTTTAATAACCAATTCTTCTCCTGAAATGATGCGGCCAGCCCGCTGGGCCAAACCCAGCAAGTTTGCTAGTTTTTCTTTATTCAAGACCCAACTCTCTTCTCTTGACTTTGTGATCAACATAGGAAATCAGCTCGTCGTAGAAACTTTCTTCTACTTCCATACTGAAACTACGGTTAAAGACCCGTTTTTTCTTGGCCTGCTGAGCTTCTTCATTATCTAGCTTGATATAAGCGCCCCGCCCATTGGCCTTTCCTGTCGGATCAATGAAGACCTGACCTTCTTTATTCTTGACGATGCGCAACAGATCACGCTTGTCAATCACTTCATTTGACACAACTGATTTTCTTAAAGGGATTTTTCTTGTTTTTGCCATATCTGCCTCCCTTATTCTGCGGCTACTGCTTCACTTTCTTCGAATTCGATTTCAGTTGCCACTTCTGTACCATCTGCCAGCTCTTCTGCTTCAAATCCTGCTGAAAGGGCATCGACTTCGGCTGGTACTTCTTCTGCTACGTAATCTTGGCCAAATCCACCAAGCTCGTTGGCTGCTTCCATTGCTTCAAATTCGCTAGCTGACTTGATATCAATTCTAAAGCCAGTCAAATGAGCCGCCAAGCGAACGTTTTGACCACGACGGCCGATAGCCAGTGAAAGCTTATTATCTGGCACAACAACCAAAGCTCGCTTGTTGTCTTCTGCATGGAAGATAACTTGATCAACCTCAGCTGGAGCAATGGCATTGTAGATGTACTCGGCTGGATCGGCAACCCATTCGATGACATCGATATTTTCCTCAGTCGGGATCATACGACCACTTTTGGCATCGTATTTAGCTGGGTGGAATTTGCTGGTAATCTTCTTGATATTGGCACCACCACGTCCGACGATGGTTCCGATAGCATCCACGTTTGGATTGTGGCTACGAACCGCTACCTTGGTTCGATCGCCCGCTTCACGAGACACGCTCATGATTTCCACAGTTCCGTCGTAAACTTCAGGAATTTCCTGCTCCATCAAGCGCTTGATCATCTCTGGATGGCTACGGCTAACGAAAACATTGACACCACGAGGATTGTCTTCTACCTTGTAGACAAAAACTTCGATGCGATCATGAGAGGCAAAGACCTCACCAGGAATCTGGTCTTGTTTAGATAATTGTGCTTCAATAGTACCCAGATTGACATAGATAAAGCGATTATCAAAGCGCTCCACTGTTCCTGACATGATTTCATTTTCATGTTCTTTGTAGGTATTGTATGTGATGGCACGAGTTTGTTTGCGCATCTTTTCCATGATGGTCTGCTTAGCAGATTGAGCTGCTACCCGGCCAAATTCAGCTGGCGCTTCTTCAAACTTGATCTTGTCTCCTAGCTCATAGGCAGAGCTGATAGCCAAGGCATCCTTGAGGCTGATTTCCAAGCGGCTGTCAAAGACCTCGTCCACGACTTCACGGACAGTATAGACATGGAAATCACCTGTTTTTTCATTAAACTCAATGGCTGCGCTGTCTGCCTGACCGTAGCGACGACGATAAGCAGAGCGAAGGGATTCTGTCACTGCTTCGATAATATCTTCTTTTTTAATACCTTTGTCCTCTTCCAAAATACGGAAGGCCTCTAGCATTTCTTTACTCATCTTCATGTAACTTTTGCTGAAGCAAAAGTATTCCTTTCTTCATTATATTATTGCGATCTATTACTAAAATTTAACGGCCAGTCTTGCTTTGACACTAGATTATATGGAATTTCAACTTCTTTTTTGCGTGTTTTATCCATATATTCCATGAGCAAGACATCGTCTTCAAATCCAAGTAACGTTCCTTCGAAAACCTTATTTTTATCCAGTGCCTTATAAAGGCTTACATGGATATAGCTTCCAACTGCAGCTGCCACAGCTTCCTTGGTCTTCAACGGACGCTCCAAGCCTGGGCTAGTCACTTCCAGAAAATACTGGTCAGGAAAAGGATCGGGCTTGATAGAGTCCAACAGAGGACTGATTATATCAGTCAAATCTGCTGTATCATTGACCGTAATCCCCTCGGGCTTGTCTACAAAAACACTGAGAACATAGTCACCGCCCATCTTGCCATATTCAATATCTACTAATTCATAGGGGTCTTGGATGGCTGGCTCAATGACTTCTCTTACTAATTCAACAATTGTTGCGATAAGACTGCACCTCCTCACAGACAAGAGGCGAAGATACTTCCTCGCCTCTCCTTTTATATTAACTAAAATGATTATAGCATAGTCTGCCTTGAAAATCAAGGGATATACTTCTAATTCTCTACAAAGTCTAAATAGACTAGATAGGATAACTGTAGCTAGTCGCCTTATTGATGGTCCGTCGATGCTGTTGTAGAGCTGCTGGAAGAGCTAGAATGACTTTCACTCTCACTCGTGGTGCTGCTGGAAGGCGATGACGACGATGAACGTTCGCTTGTACTAGAAGAACTTGTTACCGTACCGTCTGTCACGTAGAAAGTAATCTTGGTATTTGATTTCAATTTAATGCCTTGACCAGCTGCTGGAGACTGGGCTGTCACCAAATCAGCTTGACTGGACTCCACGGAGCGATCAATCACTCTCTCAATACGAGACGAAGCTATTCCCATCTCTATCAGATAGGACCGCGCATAGGCATACGAAACTTGGAGATGACCAAAGTCCGGCATTGGAACAGTAGTCACTGTTTTAGCAACGGTCAGAGTAATCTGTTTATTTGACGTCACATCATAAGAAGAGCCTGCAGCTGGGGTTTGGCTGATGACCACTCCTTCTTCAGCATCAGAACTTTCTTCTTCTACGATCTTGATCAGCTTCTCAGGAATATTGTAAGTGCTTTTTCAGATCTTCAATCGCCTCTGAGGACTTCTTACCGACGTAATTTTTCTACCGTAAAGGTTTTTTTGCTCCTTTGGAGACAATCAAATCCACTTTACTGTTTTCACGGCGTTGACTATTAGCTGGTGGATCTGTCTTGATGATCTTACCTTCCGCCACTTTATCACTGTAGTCCTCCTTAATTTCTCCTACCTCAAGACCCTTAGCAGTAATGGTCGAACGAGCTTCCGCCACTGTTTGACCTGCTACATCTGGAACCGTAGTATTGGCAGGACTCTTGTAGATCAGAAAGAAGAAGGCCGCAAAAACTAAGAGAATAGCTAAAAACATAACTTTGTATCTGGCTCTTAAATGACGTTTTTTCGGCTTTTTGACTGGAGCTTTTAAAACAGGGGCCTCTCTCTTCACATCAGCCGCAGCTTTAGGAGCCATTGCTTCTGCGACAGGACTTGGAGCTGACTGAGAAATTGGAGGAACTTTTGGCAAAGTTTTAGTATCTGCCTTTGCCCCATCATCAAAGACCAGTTTCTTTTCATTTCGACGGTCATAAGATAAGCTACTGGACAAATCAACATACATCTCTGCAACGGATTGATAGCGATCGCTCAGCTTTTTAGCCGTTGCCTTAATGACCACATTTTCCAAGGCCTGAGGAACATTCGGATTTTCTGCGATGATTGAAGGCAGGGGCTTTTGGAAATGCTGCAAAGCAATCGTCACAGCACTATCTCCGTCATAAGGGATATGCCCTGTCAACATCTCGTAGAAAATAATCCCCATGGCATAAATATCGCTCTGAACAGTGGCTTTAGAACCACGCGCCTGCTCTGGCGAAAGATAATGTACCGACCCCAGCATCGAATTGGTCTGGGTCAGACTGGTCTCAGCGAAAGCCACGGCAATTCCAAAGTCTGTCACCTTAGCATCGCCATCTGGTGTCAAGAGAACATTTTGTGGTTTTAGATCACGGTGGACAATCCCGCGTGTATGCGCCAGGCGCATAGCCAGTAGGATTTGCCCCATGATTCTGACTGCTTCTTCGTTTGAAAGTGGAGAATTTTCTTTGATGTAGCGTTTGAGGTCAAGCCCAGACACATATTCCATGGCCAGATATTGCTGACCATCTTCTTCTCCAATATCGGAAATCCGGACAATGTAAGGATGATCCAAGTCCGCCATTGCTTTGGCTTCTCTTTGGAAGCGGGCAACTGCAATAGGATCTGTCTGGTAATTGGTTCTAAGAACCTTTACAGCAACCTCCTCACCATCAAGTATCAGATCTCGGGCCAGATAGACATCCGCCATGCCTCCACGACCAATCTGTTTGATGATTTTATATCGCCCGGCAAAGATCTTGCCGATTTGAATCATTCCTGTTCCTCCTTGTCAAAACGAACCAGAGCAACTGTGATATTATCCAGCCCTCCAGCATTGTTGGCAAAGCGAATTAAGGTTTCAGTTTTTTCAGATAGGCTGATATCGCTAGTGACAATATCATAAATTTCACTGTCTGAAATCATATTGGTCAGACCGTCACTGTTGAGCAAAAGGTAATCACCAGCTTCTAACGTGATCATACCGTAGTCAGGTTGCACTTCGTCTTTTTGACCGATAGATTGAGTGATAATATTCTTCTGCGGATGGCGTTCCGCCTCTTCTTGTGTAATCTGTCCAGCCTTGAGCAAAGCATTAACAAGTGAATGGTCACTGGTTAATTGGCTATATTCCTCACCACGAATCAAGCCAATTCGAGAATCACCAATATGAGCATAGATAGCTTGATTATCAATAATGGCTAAGGCTTCTAGCGTCGTGCCCATACCCTTGTATTCTTCGTCCTGACCAAATTGGTGGATACGCTGATTTTCTTGTTCCAAATGCTCTGCAAACCATTCACGGACTTGGTTCACTGAGTCAATCTGAGTATCGACCCATGCAGCACCCAGGTCTGTTACAGCCATTTCGCTGGCAATGTTACCAGCTCTGTGACCACCCATACCATCAGCCAAGATAATCATGGTCTTGCCAGCCCGATTTACAAAAAGATTGGCATAATCTTGATTATTTGTCCGCTTTTGACCAACATCTGTTAATATTGAAATTTCCATACTGTCAGTTTCCTCCTCTTAGTCTGATATCTTCCTAAATTGACTGATAAAAAATCCATCGCTTCCATATAATTCCGGCGTAATCAAGATACAGCCGTCTTTCACGATATCTTCTCTTTCATGTTCTAGTCTAACTTGCTCAAAATTTGGGTGTCTTTCTAGAAATTTCTTAACTACTTCAAAATTCTCTTCAGACACAATCGTGCAAGTGCTATAAATTATTATACCACCTTTACGTAGACTTTGACAAACGCTGTCTAATATATCCAGCTGAATTTTTTGTAAATTTTCAAAATCAGCGTTTTCTTTATTGTACTTAATGTCTGGTTTACGGCGAATTAAGCCGATGCCAGAGCAGGGAGCGTCCACTAGGATTTTATCAAAAGCATTTGGTCCAAAAGTCTCAAACACCTTGGTCGCATCCAGCTTTTTAGTGGTGATTTTATCTGCTAAGCCTAGCCGTTCTGCATTTTGACGAATCAAGTCCAGCTTGTGATCGTAAAGATCCAAGGCTGTAATCTGACCACTCGTCAAATAGGAAGCCATGTGCACAGCCTTGCCACCCGGCGCACTGCAGGCATCCAAAATCTGCTCATGACCCTCAATCTGCAAGGTTGGAGCAACCAGCTGGCTAGACTCGTCTTGAATAGTAATCAAGCCTTTTTCAAAAAACTCATGACCAGCAAAATGACCTTGTTTCTTGACCAAGGCTGAAGGGGCTAAGAGCGAATCGTCCGCTCCCAAAACTGCTTTAATTTCTTCCTTTCGAGCCAAATCCGTCACTCGAATGCTGGCCTTGTTGCGCTCAAAGAGACTAGCAAAGATAGCTTCCGCGCGTTCCTCCCCGTATTCGTCAATCAACACCTTGACCAGCCATACTGGCAGAGAGTACTGGATCGAGTAGCGCTTGTTCTTGCGTTTGATAGTAGTTGGATCAGCTGCACTATCCCGCTCGATTTTCCGCAGGATCGCATTGACGTATTTTTCACTGCCACGCTTGCGGCCTTTTGCAATTTCAACAGCTTCGTTGACAACAGCATGCTGGGGGATTTTATCCAGATAGAGCATTTGATAAAGGCTAAGCTCAAGTAGGATGTAAAGCCAAGCATCCAGCTTGTCTCTATCCTCCACAAAATGAGCCAGTTGCCATTCCAGAGTGATTTTGCGAGCAACTGTACCATAAACCAGCTCAGTAACCAAACTTTTATCAGCTGAGCTGAGGGCACTCTGTTTCAGAGCCTTATTAAGGGCAATATTGGAATAAGCTCCCTCTTCAAAGACTTCTTCTAGAATTTCAAGAGCAAGCTCTCGGGCTCTTTTTTTGCTTACTTTCCAAATTCATCACCTACTGCTAAGTTCCGACCCAGACCATTGAGAAAGTCCTTGATGTCCATCTTAGGCTTGCCGAATGGCTGCACCGTCTTTAGTGAAAGAGCTCCCTCCCCCGCTGCGACGACTAATTCTTTCTTGCTGATCGTCAGGATTTCACCCGGACGACCACTGCCTTCTACTTGGCTAACCTCGTAAATCTTGAAGCGCTGGCAAGCTAGCAAGGTATGGGCCACCGGCCAAGGATTCATGCCCCGAACCTGATTGAAAATCTGGCGACTGGTCTTTGTCCAATCAATCCGCTCTTGTTCTGGGCTGATATTCGGTGAAAAAGTCACCAGCTCTGGATCCTGAGGCTGGGCTTGAATCTCTCCCGCTACATAGGCTGGCAAGACTTCTAAAAGAAGATCGCGGCCAATTACAGCTAGTTTTTCAAAGAGAGTTCCGACATTATCAGACTCTTCAATAGCTGTCGCTCGACTGGCAATCATATCACCAGCATCCATCTCCTTGACCATCTCCATAATGGTCACACCCGCTTCTTGGTCACCATTTATCAAGGCATAATGAATGGGCGCTCCGCCACGGTATTTGGGCAAGAGAGACGCATGGACATTCACTGCAAAGTTAACGCTGTCCAGCAAGCGGCTAGGCAAAAATTGACCAAAGGCTGCTGTCACGATGCCGTCAGCTCCTAAGTTTATCATCTCTTCCAAGTCCGCGCTTTTAGCTAACTTTCTGGTTGGTAAACTGGCAAGCCGTTAGCTAAAGCCACTTCCTTGACCGGTGTCATGCGGATTTCCTTTTTGCGGCCCACCGCTCGGTCTGGCTGAGTGACCACCGCTAAAATTTCATATTGTTCGCTTTCCAGCAGGCCTTTTAAGACCGTTGCTGAAAAGTCAGGCGTTCCCATAAAAATTAATTTCACTGTCATTTCCTCAAATCTGTCGCAGAATCCTGTCACCTGCGACTGTTTTTCTTTCTATTATATCAAAAAAGCGAGCAAAGCTGATAGCTCTCGCTCACTTTCGCCATCAGATAAAATTCTGGGGTTCATTATCAATACTGAGCCGCAGGTCCTTGTTTTCCGCTTGCTGCGCTAGTTCCAAGACCTGATTAAGTGTAGCTTGCAGGTCATCCTCAAAGCGATACTTCAGTAAAATCTGATAGTGGTAGAGATTGTGAGTTCGAGCAATGGGTTTGGGTGTGGGACCCAAAATTTGCACCTTGTCCGACAGGCCACTCCGTAAAATATCCATGACCTGATAAGATTTCTTGACTACCATTTCCTCATCCTTGTGGGATAGGGTCAGCCCGACTGTATAGTAATAAGGAGGATAGCCCAACTGCCGACGAATTCCCATTTCATAGGCGTAAAAGCCTTCATAGTCCTGCTTTCTGGCAAAGTCAATGGCATAATGATGAGGATTGTAAGATTGGATAAAAACTTGCCCAGCTTTTTCAGCCCGACCTGCCCGACCTGCTACCTGAGTCAGTAGTTGAAAGGTCCGCTCAGAAGAGCGAAAATCTGGCAAATTCAGAGCCGTGTCCGCATTGAGGACACCGACCAAGGTCACATTAGGAAAATCCAGTCCCTTGGCAATCATCTGAGTTCCCAGCAGAATGTCTGCCTGTCCCTGACCAAAAGCCTCTAGGATTTCTTCGTGGCTCCCTTTTTTTCGGGTCGTATCCACATCCATCCGCAGAATGCGAGCCTCTGGAAAGAGAGTCGCCAGCTCATCATAGGCTTTCTGCGTTCCCGTACCATAGTAGCGTATACTGCGACTGGCACAATTAGGACAGGCTTGCGGAATATCCTTGGTAAATCCACAGTAGTGGCAGTTCATGGTCTTGGTATCCATATGTAGGGTCAGAGAAATATCACAGTTGGGACAGCTATCAACGGTCCCGCATTCCCGACACATGACAAAGCTGGAATAACCTCGCCTGTTGAGCATGAGAACCGTCTGCTCGCCCTTCTCCAAACGATCCTGAATAGCTTCTAGCAGGACTGGAGTGAAATTACTGGCTTCATTTTGCCCGATATAATCTCGGAAGTCCACCACTTGAACCTGAGGAATCTGTGCCAGCGGATTAGCCCGCTTAGTCAACTGCAAAAAGTCATAAACGCCACGACTAGCTCTGGCCCTGCTTTCCAAACTCGGAGTCGCCGAACCCAGCACTAAAACAGCTTGATTGTAATGAGCTCGCAGGAGAGCAACCTCTCTGGCATGGTAGCGAGGATTGGAATCCTGCTTGTAGGAAGACTCATGCTCCTCATCAATGATGATGGCTCCGATATTTGTCAGCGGAGCAAAGATGGCCGAACGAGCACCAACAACGACCTGAGCTTCTCCCCGCTCCACCTTGCGCCATTCATCGTACTTCTCACCGTCAGATAGGCCTGAATGCAAAATAGCCACCTTGTCACCAAAACGCGAGATAAAACGGTCGGTCACCTGAGGAGTCAAAGAAATTTCCGGCACCAGCATAATCGCTGTCTTTCCTTGACTTAGAGCCTCCTCAATCACCTTGAGATAAACTTCGGTCTTGCCGCTCCCCGTCACTCCTTCTAGCAAAACGGGTTGAGCGTCAGCTTGGCCGATTTTTTCACAAATCGCAGCGACCGCGATTGCTTGCTCCTCATTTAGAACCAGCTTCTTATCCTGTCGCTCCTTTTGGAAATGCGCCGCAGACCGGCTGACCTCTCTCTCCTCTGTATGGACAAGCTCCTTTTCTAAGAAAATGCTGACCACTGCAGGCGAAAACAGTTTGCGTAGGTTTTTGAGAAGACCTGATTGCGGATTTTCCAGCAGATAAGTCTGAAGTTCCTGCTGCTTTTTCGCTCGGGTAGAAGGCAGGAACTGAGTCAATCGCTCTCTATCCACCTGATACCAAGTTTCTGTCTTGATATGCTTACGGTCCGTCGCTTGGTATTCCAAGCGAATCTTACCAGCCTGAGTCAACCGCATGAGCTTGGACTGACTTTTCTTGTCCAAATCAGAAAAACGAAGACTAGCTTCCTGACCGAAAATGGCCTGCCGCTCCTCAAAAGAAAGCTGCTCCGTTGGATAAAGTAACTTGTCATAGCTGGAATTAAGAAGACTCGGCAACATGGCCTTCAGGATGGAAATTTTATAGGAAAGACAGACTGGCGCAATTGGTCAGCTAGCCAGAGCTGCTCCGCATTGAGAACCGGCCTAAAGTCCAGAACTTCTGCAATATCTTTCAATTCTCCGATATGCCCCGCCAAATCTTTAGCTTTCTCATCAGACAAGCCAACAATCAGCCCCTGAATCAACCGACCGCCCTTTCCAAAAGGCACATGCACCCGTATCCCAGCTTCTAGCATCCCAGAAAACTCCTCTGGAACCGCATAGCTATACGGTTTGTCCGTCTGCATCAGAGGAACATCGACAATAACCTTGGCAACTTTCACACTCTCACCTCGCTTTCCCTAAACGAAAAATAAGATTGAGTAACCCCAACCTTAAATTTTCTCACCCTCTTCTTTTTCTTTGGCAATTTGTTCTTTGATCTTGCGCTCTTCTTCTTCTTTACGCAAACGTTCTTCTTCCGCACGACGGCGAACTGCTTCGCGTTTTCCTTCTGGATCTGGGTGAATCACAACATTACCAGATTCAATTTCTTCCAAAGCACGTAGCGTTGATTTCACTGATTTAAAATCTTGAGTTGGCTTAGCGCCAGCTTCTAGCTCATGGGCACGCTTAGCTTCTAAGATAACCAAAGAATATTTTGACGGCACCTTGTCCAACAAGGTATCAATAGACGGTTTTAACATCATAACTATTTACCTAATTTCTAACTTTATTAACGGACGACTGCTTCATCCTTAGGAAGCATGTCTTGGTAGTGACCGATGACCCGGTCCACACGAAAATGCTCGGCTTCAATCACACGTTTTACACGTTCAGCTGCCAAAGGTACTTGGTCATTGACAATGGCGTAGTCATACTCTCGCATCAAGGCAATTTCTTCTTTTGCTTTCTCAATCCGCTGAGCAATAACATCTGCGCTGTCTGTACCACGACCAACCAAACGGTCTTTCAGCTCTTCCAAGTCTGGCGGAGTCAGAAAGATAAACACAGCATCGGGCACTTTTTCTTGACTTGGAGTGCTCCTTGGACTTCGATTTCCAAGAAAACATCTATCCCCTTATCCAAGGTCTCGTTGACATAAGTGAGCGGGGTCCCGTAATAATTGCCGACATACTCTGCATACTCGAGCATCTGCCCTTGACGAATCAACTCCTCAAACTCTTCACGAGTGCGAAAGAAATAATCAACACCATCAACTTCTCCAGGACGCTGCGGACGAGTCGTCATAGATACAGAATACTGAAACTGATTGTCCGTACTCTCAAAAATTTCCCGTCTTACTGTTCCTTTTCCAACGCCTGAGGGGCCAGAAAAGACAATTAACAAGCCTCGTTCTGTCATCATATCTCCTTCACAGTCTTTCTATCTAGTGTAACAAAATTGCGCTCATATTTCAAGAAGATTCAAAGAGATTTCCTTGATAATCCTCCAGAATTCTGCTAGATTTTAGACGCTTTTATTCATCAAATAAGCCTTGAAGACTGGCGAAAGGACTATTGGCTTCTTTCTTCTCCATTTGCTGCTTTTGGTAGTCTTCCTCCGTCAGCACCTGCCAGTCATTTCCCGTAGGCATACTCGCACCAGCTTCCTCTTCAGGAGTCAAAACTTTTAACGGAATATGAAGTAAAATATTGTCCGCCACACTAGCCGCCAGATCGATCGAATCCCCCTCAAATGGTAGAACCAAATCATCTTCCAGTAAATCTTTTTGCACGGAGCCATCTTCGACGGAAGCAAAGACTTCATGAACCGTATAGGCTTCCTCTCTATCAACCGGAGCCATACTGCGACTAGAAGCGAGGGTAATTTTGTAGGTCAAGGTGTAATCCAAAAAATAAAGCCCATTTTCATACTGAGCCTGACCTCTGGCCACGATTTTCTGGATATCTAACACTTCACGATTACGCTCTTGTAGCTCTTGCGCCAAATCAAAGTCTTGGTCGAACTGCAAGCCGCCAGCATTCTTCTTAATTTCTTGAATATTTAACATTTCAGCCTCGTTTTACATTATTTCTTTCTTCATTATATCATTTTCTCGACCAAATACCTATACCCTAAAAAGTGAATAGAGTAACTAAAAACAAAATCTCTCAGCCAGCTAGACTGAGAGAAAATACATTTTTCCTAAAAAGGGATTATTTTCGGAATTTGAATTGGCTGTAAAGACCAAAGACGACAATCCAAACAGCTGATCCGATTGCGCCCACTACCGTTGACTCTTGTAAGAAAAGAGTGACAAAGACAAAAGCAAAGAAGAGCATGGTCAAAGGATTGAGAAACTTGTAAGCTGGCATGAGATAACCATCTGCCATAAAATCTGGTGACTTACGATATTTAAGGTGGGCCAACATAGTCAGACCATAGATAGCGATGTAAACACCAGATGAGGAAGCCGTAATCAGAGCAAAGGAGTCCGATACTCCCGGAAGAATCTTGATAAAGGCCGCAAAGGCAATGGTAGCCGCCGAAGCCAAAATCGCATTCTGCGGAACATTTTGCCGAGATAGTTTCCCAGCTCCTATTTTCTCAAGAAAAGGATTGGGCGTATCGTGGGCAATCTGATACAAATGGCGGCCTGTTGAGTAGAGGGTTGAGTTCAGTGCGGAGGCCGCTGAGGTCAGAACCACGAAGTTAATCAAGGCTGCCGCCCATTTGAGACCCGCTAACTGAAAAACAATAACAAAGGGAGAGTCAGCCGTTGCTAGTTTTTCCCAAGGAATGATAGCCATAATGGCAAGGAGAGCCCCCCCGTAAAACAAGACAATCCGCAAAGGAATTTCTTTGATAGCTTTTGGCAAGACCGCTCGTGGATTAGCCGTTTCAGAAGTGGTAATCCCGATAAATTCAATGGCCTGATAGGCAAAGAAGACCATCTGGAAAGCCATGACAAAACTTACAAATCCATTAGGGAAAAGCTGAAAACCTCGGCCAATATTCCCAAGACTAGCTACTCCGTGAGGGGTTTTAAAGCCTGTCAATACCATAAAGACAGCCGTTGCAATCAAAGCAATAATAGCTACAATCTTTATCATAGCAAACCAAAATTCGACCTCGCCGAAAACTCGAACCGCTATCAGATTGACCAAGCTAAGAAGGGCTAGAAAGACAAGCTGAATCATCCATGCTGGCCAGTCAGGAAACCAGTACTGCACATACTGGGCAACAGCCGTAATCTCAGCCATTCCGATAAAAATCAGAGAAATCCAGTAGGACCAACCAGAAAAATACCCCCAGCCAGTTCCCAAATATTTGGTAATAAAGTTGATAAAGGTATGCTGGTCAGGGTCGTAGTAAAGCATTTCCCCAATCGCCCGCATCATCAGATACATGAAAAGGCCCGTCAGCATGTAAATCAAGATAATGGATGGACCCGTCAGGCTAATCGAGCGTCCCGCCCCCAAGAAAAGTCCCGTGCCGATGGTTCCAGCAATGGCTATAATCTGAACATGCCGATTTTGTAAGCCACGTTTCATCCCGTTCTTTTCTGTTTTTTCGTTGTTTTTCAACTCATTTTCGCTCATTCAATCATTTCCTTTCACAAATCGCTTTATTGTATCACAATTCAGACAATTCTGCTAGAAATTCTTTCATTTTTATCTATAAAAGTTAGAAAAAATATTTATTTTTGTGCTAGAACCTGTTCATCTTCATCCTATGCTCTTAAATTTATCTTCTCTTTTGTAGTAGATTACCACGGATGATGTTCCCAAACTCAGTAAATCCCCTATTTCAAACTCCAGCCACCGTCGATTTGATAATCTCACCCTGCATAGCAGCTGCCTTACCGCTTGCCAAAAAGAGACTGACATCAGCTACTTCTTGAGGATCCAGCCAGCGCTTGATCGGCGTTTCCTCAGCAACCCAGTCTGCCAGTCCGCCTGGCTCAAAATCTGCGGCAGTCATGGCTGTCTTGACAGCGCCTGGCGCCAAGCCAAAAAGTTGGATATTTTGATCCGCATAGTCCAAGGCTATCTGCTTGGTCAAACCAGCTAGAGCATGCTTAGAGGCTGTATAGGCTGCACCGCCTCCGCCAGCCAAAAAACTAGCAATCGAGCACATATTAATGATGATACCAGACTTTTTCTCCAGCATTTTCTGCAGGTAAAAGCGAGTGATTTTCATGGTAGCGGTCAGATTAAGCGCAAAAAGCCGCTCCCAATCCTCGTCACTTGTCTCGTGCAAGGGACGATAATCGTCCAAAATACCGGCCGTATTACAGAGAATGTCCACTTCAGGCAAGCTAGTGAAAAGTGGTGTCAAATCATCTGTCAAATCCATTTTAAAAAAACGTAGTTCATTTAGAAAACCCGGATTTTCACCCTTATCTACCCCATAAACGCGGTAGCCATTTTCCAAAAAGGTCAGAGCCTGAGCTCGGCCGATGCCCGAGCTAGCTCCCGTCACCAGTACTGTCTTAGTCATCCACTTCTACCCAATCTGTCGCGAGGACATCACAAGGAGTCGGACTCCACATGGAGAAGCCCTCCCCCTCACCAGAAACATTGATGAGGAAATAAGGTGTCACCTCGAGAGCCACCCCATTCTGCTCAATCGTGTCAAAGAGCTGGACGTAGTTTTCCGCTCCACCCCAGCCTGTACGTACATATTTTTTATTGTCCTTAAGGCCTGGTAAAATTTCTTCAAATGTCATGGTTTTCTCCTTTATCGTCTATAAACCTTGATTTGATAAGGTTTGTGAACCTCAGAAATGAGGTGGTTCTTAAATTTGTTCACCTTTTTGTGGACTTACAGGTCATTTATGGCTTTTTCGTAGTATGAAACAGCCTCTTTTTCTTTGTCCTTGGATAGATGACTATAGATGTCCATGGTCATAGCCAAAGTAGCATGGCCTAACCGGTATTGTAATTCTTTATAGCTGATACCAGCGTTGAGCAATAAACTAGCGTGAGTATGGCGGAAGGCGTGGAAAGTAAAGCGGGGTATTCCAATTTCTTTGCAGCGCCGATCCAGGGAATCTTGCCTTGTGGCCATATTCTGATATTCTTTGGTCGGGATAGCAAATACTACAGACGGAGCACGCGCCCCATCTTCTACGAATAGTTGCCTTTGCCTATTTTTGTAGAGCTTCAGCATATTGACTGTTTTCCGGTCAATACTAATCACTCTAACCCCTGCCTTACTTTTAGGTGGGCCTACTAGATCCACCAGCCTATTATAATTCTTTGATATGCTGATGGTCGCATTCTCCAAGTCAATATCAGACCACTCCAGAGCCACTGCTTCCCCAAAGCGACAGCCAGTCGCAAGCAGTAGGCTATACAGCACATAATCAAAATAATGACTGTATTTTTTGAATGCCAGCTTCTCCATATAACCTAAAAGAGACTTCAAGTCCTCCGGAGCGATAAACTTGATTACTTTACTCTCACGCTTTGGCTTCCTGGGTAGGATAATATCCCTCGCTGGGTTGAATGGCAAGAGCTGCAGTGAAACGCCATATTTTAAGATACGACTATTTATCGAGTGAACCACGCCAAAGTGAACCAAGCGACTTGATAAGTCATTGATGAAACTCTGGATATAACTAGCGGCCAGTTTATCCAGCTTCATCTTTCCAAAGATTGGGACTAGGTGGCTATTCACCATTCTTTCTGTCGCTATGAAGGTCTGTGGTTTGACAGTCAGCCGGTAACTTTCTAGCCATAACTCAGCCAATTCTTGATAATTCTTCACCCGTACAGTTTTATGAACCGTTGACCCGTTCGCTTTAAAGTCAAGCTGCGCGTGCTGGGCTTTGCTCTTGACCTCTTTTCTTGTCCGTCCCGTGATACTGGTCTTTACTTTCTTCCCTGTTACCTGATCCACTCCTAGATAGACACTTGCGCGGTACACATTGCTACCGTCTTTCTTTTTGACTTCTGTTATTTTCATGATATACCTTTCCATCAGCAGGCAAGCTGTTATTAAAAAGATTTTAGATTGAATTAGGTTTATATCATGCTAGGAGTCACGAGAACCCCTCTATTTTCGATTTTAATGAGTTGGATGGCCAAATATACCAGAAAAGAAAACACGCGCTTAAACGGGCTTATATTGCGTTTTAAAACGTGGCATGTTTTGGGTGAATAATCTAGGTCAAAAAATGAGATTGTGAAGGTATGAGACTATTTATCCGCTAGGTGCTTGAGTTGTTTTTTATATAGATCGAGCTTTACAATCCTCATTTTACTTATCACTCTAACATCCAGATATTTTGCGTAAGAATTTTTGTTAACATTCAGTAATTTTTTACAACAGTTTTAAATTCTTTGATTTCTCTATCTAAATTTCGCTTCACCTCATTTCTTGGTAAAATTAGGTACAAGAAAAGGACCATTGAATGGTTGTTTCTTATACGTGTTTTCCTCACACTCAACGTTTTGCCATGACGAGTGTGAGTTTTTTAATAGTGTAACCAGATAATGTCTTCAGGATGATTTCCAAAATCTCTGTCATGACTAACAATTTTTATGTCACTTGTTAACATTTTTGTATAAAGCAAGTCATTGTAGTCTTTCATTTGGTGATAGTCATTTAGACTGCTATCGATATGCGATTGTTTGATTGGTAAAATTTCACTGTACTTTAAGATTTCGTTTTTTACACTTTCACAAGCTAGTTGATAATAGTGTGAGAAGTCTGCAGTCTCTTGATAATCACGTTTGAACTTATAATTATTCTTATTCAATCCACAAGTTCTTACGTAGTTCTCGTAAGCGGTTCTGCAAATGACATTGATATATTCTGAAATGATTTGTGAGTTGGTGAAGAGCTTGCAATTTTTATCTTGCGCTTCGGATAAGAAATTTTGATAACTAAAGCTATTGGTAGAAAATGGCGAGAAGAGATATATCCAGACATTGGTATCAACGATAAAGGTCTCACCTTGATTCAAGGTATAAGTATTCAAATCTTTCTCAATAGCCATCCTGCATTACCTCATCTTGCAAATCGGATAACTCTTGTCTTTTTTCTTTACTGTTAGATAGAACAAGACCTATTTTTTGGAAATGAGAGTCGCTAACTGATGACCGTTTTATCTTCACTAGCTTTGTGAGTTCGTTGGTTGGTTTTAGATCATAAAGTTGCCCGATAGCGAGATTTAGAAATGCTGTGGTTAAAGTTTCTATGCCTGTAAAATCTAGTATAACTGGCTCGTCTTTCTCAACATATTCTTTAATTTTCTGAAAAACAATCTGGCCAGTTTCAGATAGAATAGCTGATTTGTTATTAATTATTTCAGCAATATTTAGTGTTTTCATGTATACTCCTTTATAAAAACCATTCTTCTAGTAATCCTGATAAATCCATTGTATCAGAAAGGGAAGGATTTTGACAGTCATCAAGGAAAAAGTTGATAATAACAAGCGTCCCTGAGACGTTAAATGGGAACTCTGAAAAAGTAATATCACCCGTTTTATCGATGTGATAATACCCGTTATTGGAGACTATTTATTTCTCCTTTTCCTCGGAGTTTTTTCTTGAGTTCATACAATCCTACACCACTGTCATATCTTTCTTTGGTTGACGTCCCTCTGGCAAAAGCCCATTCAAAGTATCCCTCTGTTTCAGAAAAGGAATGTCCTTTGGTTTTAATATTTTCTATCATTCCAATGCCATTGTCTGATATAGCAAAAGATATAGTACCATTTTGACTTCCTCTAGGTTTTCGCGGATATTGCTGTCCGCACATATATAGGACATCCGAGCGCGAGTGGTCTCGAACGTTGTGGATAATTTCCAACAGAGCTTCCTTTATCTCTCCTAAAAACTCTTCAGAAGTTTTGTTTCGGATCTGTCTTAAAAGCTTGTCATCTATATATTCGTCAATTTTGTTAATTTTTTCTATCGTTTCTCTAAAAAATGGTATGGTGGTGTCGTAGGTATCGGCTAATTCATATTTTAAGCCGAAATGCTTTAAAAAGCCATTTTTTAGAAGTATTTCTTTTGATTTTAAAGAGAGGTTTTCTACAATGGCATAGACATCAGCCCCTCTATCTGTTACAGCACTGAACAACATCCCTAAAAAAACAGTCATTTCAGCATTTATCCAGCGGATATTTTCAAAGTTGAAAACAACTTTATCTTCTTTTGCTAAGTACGGAAGGAGATTATCTATTTGCTGATATAGGTCAACTAGGTTGGGATACTCATTATCTAGTGTTCTTGGTAAAAGAATCTCGTACTTTGCCATATTCACATCCTCACAATTTCTTGAATTCTTCCTGAATCATATCTTCATCCCATGTTGTTGAAAATTTGTGTCTTTCGGAAAATTGAAGCTAATTAAATTCTGTTGCTTCACATTTTATGAATCCTTCAGCCATGAGACGGCGCACCATAAAGGGGTTAGCTTCACTCTCGCAGCGCATAGAAGAGTGACGATGTATAGAACTTACACGCTCTAACCGCCCTCTATCATCCTGCAGGCGGTCTGTCAATAGCGCGTGGAAATCTTGCACCAGACCTAAAGTTAAGGGAGCATGATTGGCCAAGCTATCCAGCAGCAAAGAAAAGGCCTGCTTGTGGTTCTCTATCTCGTAGAACTCTCTAATACTCTTATACTTCCCTGGCAAGGTACTTTCTAAGATGATACTGACCGTTTCAGGAAGAGATATAGTGTTTCCCTCAATTCCGCTGGAATGGTAGGCCATGCGAAACAGAATATCATCCAGGTAATCTTGTTTGTAGGTCATGCGGTTTCCTTTCTGTGGTTTAGTGTATTCGTTATTCAGAAGATTTGGTAGGCATTGAACTCCGAGCGAACGCCGAGAAATCACGCGTATTAGTTATAAAATCGGCTGTTTCGGCCTCCCTAAAGCGTAAAAGGTTGATATTTTGAAAGTACTATGTCGGGTCCTGAAGTATCAGAACATGACAAACCTTGAAAAAAATATTTTGCGGGAAGTGTTATTTTATTTCAATCAGCTTTTGATAAACTTTTTCAGTTAGGGCAGTTTGCTGGCTGGCTGTTAGATGGCGGGAGGTACGGATAACAGCAGTCCCGTAAACATAGTGGGAACCTGGATTTAAGATCCCGTTGCCATCAAATGCTGATAAGTAGGTATTGCGCTTTTCAGCTTCTTCTTTGGTCTTATAGACTTCCACGTTACCGCCACCGTCTGTTCCTTTGCCCACAATATCCGAGCCGTCCACTGCTTCCGTGACTTGACTATCGGCAAAATAGACTGAAGCGGTATAGCCACCCTGCTTGTTCAAGTTTCCGTTAGGATCATTAGCTTCCGTTACTGATTGAACGCCTGTAATTGTATCAATTTCTTTTAGCCGTGTTTCTACAAACTCACTTGATGGGTTGGTGATCTGCTGAAGCTGGGTCACACTCTTTTGATAGCCGGCCACCTTGTCGGTCAATTCTTTCTGAGTATTTGAGTAGTCCACAGGCTGGGCTAGTTCTTCAGCCTGTTTTTCAATATCTGCCGTATCACTTCCCATTTTAGGAACTTTGCGAATCGCTTTTTTTGTATCGGCTACAGTTGTTTTCAACTCCTCTAAAGTGGCCGCTTCCAACGGTTCAGCGTTTTCTTTTACTAGTTTTTCGGCGTCTGATACCAGCTTCTCAATCTCCTTGTTTTCGTCGTCGAGTGCTGCCGCTGCTTTTTCAAATCTGCTTACGGCTTCTTGATGTGGAGCGTAGGAAAGAAAATAATATCCCGCCCCTGCTAATCCGATGGCGAGAGTTGCGACAGTTGCAATGAGGGCTTTTTTCATTGTGTTTTTCTCCTTTGGTGTGTTTTATGCAGTTATGCGCGTGGGTATGTCTTTAGTCACTTTTTCCATACCAGAGCGGTATAATGATTTCGTAATTACCTAACCTTTCGCTTATTTTTAGTTAGGTACTGTCTAGACAAGTTGGCAGTAGCTAACTTGTCTTTTTTGTTACTATTTTCCAATTTCCCCTGTTTTTGCACAATAGACATTTGGAATAGGGTTGTTATCAGCAAATATGGGGGAATTTTTTAATTCTCTCTATAAATACTCACAACTTCGCTAATGGTAGTATTATTTTTCTCTCGTAGCTAATAACTCAATAATTTTACCTATATTTTCTTGCTCAGTTTCTGTCAGTATGCTCCATAAAGCTATAAATTTTTGTAATCTAGCAGGGAGAAATAGAAACGAGCTATAAAAGTCTTCACGGTGCTTTACAACTATTTCAGGAGGTACAGCACTATTTTTATAGCTTTCATAGAACTGTTTATCAATATACTCATAAAAATCTTTTACTCTTTCTCCGATTAGTTCTTTTATCTCTTGGTTGAGTGTTGCTTCAACATCAGGATAGTTTGAAAAAATTTTTTTATCCAATGCTTTTTCTAATTCTCTATACTCACTATACCCCAACAGATATCCAACGCTTACCCCGAAAAATTCAGCTAGTTGCTGGGCTTTTTCTGGTTTAATATTACTTTCGCCGTTTTCCCAGCTTTGTAAAGTTCGCAGAGGAATCTCTAATTCAAGAGCAAGCTCTTTTTGAGTTTGCTTTTTTTGTCGTCGTAATTCTTTCAATCTATTCATACTTCCACTACCTTTCACAATAGACTATAACACATTTTTTTGAAACACGCAAAAAAATTACGGTTTACCCAAAAATAATACTTTATAGCGCGAAACTATAGCGTTAAAACACTTTATGTAACGCAGATAAATTGCGTTTTCGATAGAAAGGAGATACAACATGAGAAATAATATGCGTATCCTTTTAGCAAAGCAACGCAAAAAAGTTTCAGATGTCTATAAGGCCACTGGTATTTCTAAAAGTGCATTAATTGCTTTGTACTATGAACGCACTAAGCGTCCAGATATTGAGACCTTGCAAAAAGTCTCTGAGTATTTAGGCATAACTGTGGACGAGTTTCTAAAAGTCGAAGATTAAGAAAGGAGCCAAACCATGAACCTAGTTTACATGGACGGCAAGAAAGAGCCGTACACGACAAGCGAGATTATCGCTGAATGTGCTGGAGTACAGCACCACACTGTAACACGCCTACTAAGAAATCACAAAGAGCGATTTACGGCGTTTGGATTTTATGGATTTGAAATCCATAAATTAGACGGAAAAGGACGACCTAAAAAGGTCTATCGTTTAAATGAGCAACAAGCTACTCTACTAATCACTTACTTAGACAACACACTGCAAGTTGTTGAGTTCAAGACAAACCTAGTCAAAGCATTCTTTGAAATGCGCGACGAGCTAACTCAGTTTAAGCTGCAGCGTGCTTTAGAAAAGCCAAAGCGCAAGACTTTACATGACAGCATAGAAAGCTGGAAGGAAGCTCCAAAGCACGCGCACAGCACTATCACAAACCTTCTGCTAAAAGGCACTAGCGGCATGAATAAAAAGCAACTGATGGCAGCGCGTGGCGGTCTGACAGGGATCGATAGTCTGACCAGTACCGAGCTTGTCAGATACCAAGCCTTGGAAGATATGGCTATCGCTATGATTAACCTGGGTATGACCTATCAGGATATTAAGTCCATGGTCTTCAGACCAAAAGAAAACGCACCACAAGGCGCGTGAGAGCAACAAAAAAGGCTTAGCAATAACCACACCGCAGAGCCTTTCACACTATCACTAAAACATAATAAACAAGCAGGCAAGCTGTTATTAAAAGGGTTTTAGTAAAGATTTATACCTAGATTATAGCATATCTAGGACACTTTGACCATACGGAGAGCGCCAACTCTTAAAACTGGTACTTTCTCACGCTCTCAAAGTTTGGCGAGTCTGAGCGTGAGGCTGGCAATTACAGGAAAGGCATTAAAAAGCTGTCAAAACAGGACAAGCCCATCAAGGCAATTACACAAACATAGAAACAGAGGTAAAAAACATGGAAAAATATTTTAAAGATTTTGAAAAAGAGTTGGGACTTGTAGAGGAAAAGCTAGATATTTTATCAGAGTGGCATTTATCCAAGAAACACCATGGGGCAACAGAGATTGTTGAAGATTGTAGATCAGCAATTAGTCAGTTATGGATTCAGTTTTACGAATTATCTGAAGCATATAAAAAGCAAGAGGCAAGTCATGAGGATTTTTTTAATAGGAATGTTGAGAACCTGCTTGGAGAATTAAAAAAATATGACGACGAATGCACAGAAAGGCACGGGGAAGCTCCTGACTGGTTGCTATTCAGTTTCTTAGATCAAGCAATAAAAGAAAATAATTTAAGTAATGGGATCATTCACACAACTGCTTCAACCTGGACGTATTTACGTAGTTTAGTAGTTGCTGATCTGCGAAAAAGAGGGCTATTAAAATGAATGAACTACTAGGCGCAATTTTAACACTACTACTTTTCTTTCTGGCTGGCGTATGCGCTGAGCTGTTTCACTCCTGGGCTATTGCTTACAGACGCAGAGGATATATCACCAAACGGCAACTCAGAAAGATGGAAAAATGGCTTGAAACAATGGAGAGCAGAGGATGACGGAGCTTGAAGAAAGAATTTTAAGACTGATACCAGTAGGGGCGGACGAGCCACGCGCAGGGCGAGATATTGCCAATGTACTGGGGCTGGAGATGAGAGCCTTACGAGATCATATTCTCCGGCTTATCGTTCGCTATGGTATTCCCATTGTGGCCAAACGTGGGGCAAGTAACGGCTACTATATCCCTGCTAACGATACCGAACGCCTAGCAGGGATCAGGGAGCTAAAGGCTCAGTATGACACAGAGGGAAAGCGTCTAGATGTGCTAATTAAAGCTGATTTAGAAAGCTATAAAGAGCTGCTGAAGGGAGCTGATCAGAATGTTTAGTCTCAGCAAAGAAAGCGAATATGAACTAACCCATGGCGTTCTGGAGCTTGTGGAGAACTATCTAGAAGCGCGTGAGAAGGTCAAACCACGCTTGACGGGGTTAATTTCAGCCCAGCAAGCCATGGACGAACTGGACATAAAATATAAGACACTGCAACGGTGGGAAAATGCAGGGCTAAGACGATACAAACCACCGCTAGAGGATGCTAGAAAAGTATATTACAGGGTTAGCGAACTTTTAAAATTTTTGGGGGTGGAAAATGGCAAAAACTAAAATCTATTTTTGGCTGAAAATTGACAAGAAATTTTTTGAGAATCTTTTTATCAAGCGGCTTAAAAATATGCCAGGCGGTTACACTATGACAGTGATATATATCCGCTTAATGCTGGAAAGCTTAGAAAGTGATTGTATTCTGTACTATGAGGGGTACTTGGAAAATCTCAAAGAGGAGTTAGCTCTAAAGTTAGATGTGTCCGAAGATGATATCCAAATGACTATGACCTATTTTACAAAATGTGGACTCATTCAGATTGATGAAGACAAAAATGCAGAGCTAACACAAGCAAAAGCCTTGGTACAACAAGAAACTAATCATGCAGCTTATATGCGAAGTTATCGCAAAGAACAACAAGAAAAAAGCAAAAATCTTACAATGTTACCCGAAGACCTCACAACGTTATCTATGTGTAAGACAGAGATAGAGATAGAGAAAGAGATAGAGTTAGAAGAAGAGATAGATAAAAAAACTTCTGCTGCTCCTGCTGCTGAAATTTCTAGTTACTACCAAACCCGCATAGGGATTATAGACGGACAACAATATCAAATACTGACTGACTATCTCACTCTTGACGGTATGGAGCTAGAGGTTATCAAGACTGCCATAGACAAGGCTGCAGATAACGGCAAGCGATCTTTTAGCTATATCAATTCAATACTCAAGAACTGGAAACAGAACGGTATTAAAACCATGGTACAAGTCAAAGATGAACAGAGACAGTTTCAGCAAAGAAACTAGGTCAGTCTGATGACGATATTCAAGACCCGTTTATCTACTGACGGAGAGGAGAATCAATGGAATTACTGAATACAGACCAGCTCAATGAAAAAATAAAGGTCACTGATGAGCTTTGCCCAATTCATCAGATTAACCTAGTACAATTCAAAAAGCCGGATGGTTATACATCACCCTACTGCATGGAATGTACTAGGGAGAACATTAAACAGACAGAGCTAGAGGGCGTAGAAAAAGCCCTAGGGCATGATCTGGACTCTTCAACCTATGACATGCTAGCGCGTGAAAGTACGGTGTCAAATGAGCTAAGAGAGGCTTCTTTTAGCACTTTCAAAGCTGAGACAAAAGAGGAACACGAGGCCAAGGAGTTTGCTATCAAGCAAGCTAGGCAGTACCTAAACGGTATGACAGGAAACACGCTGATTATGGGCAATCCAGGCACTGGTAAAAGCCATTTATGCTATTCCATGGCCAAAGCTATCAACGAGGGCTATAAGGCTAAGAATGAGCCTAAGAGCGTCCTCTTTATCAGCATTGCTGAAATCGTCACGCGCATTCAGTCAGGCTGGCAGTATAGGCAGAGTGATTTTACAGAGTATGACGCCTTGAAGCTGCTGACTGAGGTTGACTATCTCTTTATTGACGATCTAGGTACAGAAAGTGTTATGAATAGCCGAAAAGATGAGGCTAATAATTGGGTACAGACCTTTCTTTTCAAGGTTTTTGATAAGCGAGAAACAACTATCATCAACACCAACCACAACGGCAAAGAGCTGGCCAAGATCTATAATGACAAGCTAGTCAGTCGAATTGGAAAACGATCAGAGGGGAATGTATACAACATGACAGACATCAAAGACAAGAGGATGAAACGCAATTTTTAGCCAGAGAAAGGGAGGATGCCCATGACAGAATCAACATACTTTGAACCAGATCGGGAACTGAAGGAATTCAACCGTAAGCGCAGGGATTTTATGGCGGATGCAACACCAGTGTGTCTTGAAGATACGCCTGAATTGATTGAACTAGGTGAGAAGCTCCGGGCAGAAGACACCAGCATAAACGCCTATGAGTTATACAGACACCCTAAAGCGCGTGCAAAGTTATTCGCCCAAATCGCGGAAGCCTGCTTCTTACTGATTGCAGATAGTTCACCAGTACCAGTGCAGCCAACACAAGCCCAGCGGATCCATTTTTGCGAGTACCTGGAAGGGCAGTTTCAGAATATCATTAAGAAGTTAGTCGCAAGCACAGACAAGCAAGCCCTGGAGTCTTTACTTGAAGCTTTGCAACTGCCCAAAGAAAAACAAGATCAGTTTGTCCGTGATGTGGTAGTAAGCGGCTTACTCAGTGAAGAATAGCAGCAAAGGGGCATTGCCTCTTTTTGTGGTTTAATTGCTACTTATCCCAATAGATTTAGGTTTTTTACATGATAATTTGTAGTAGTGTGCAATTTACAAAACAAACAAATACTACATATTTGACGGTTTGACCTTTGAAATAAGTCAGCTATATCAAGGATTTTGACTGGTTCGAGCGTTCCAAAAAGGGTGCGGTAAGAGCAAAAAATGTAAAGGTTCTGTCAAGGTTGCGTATTTAAAAATACTAAAAATAGGCTAAGATTAGGCTAAGGTTACATTTTTAAAAAGCCCTAAGATTGCCCTAAGGTATAGATATTTTTTAGAACCATAGAATGGTAAGGTTTTGGTAAGGTATCGAACTTCTCCAATGGTGAGGTTTTGGCTAGGTAGTGGCAAAAAATATGCCTGACAAATGGCAGGGGTAAATCTGCTTGAACCTCGAGCGAACCCCGAGAAAGTGGCCACATCTCCCTATCATTTATCAAGCAATTAATAGCAATAATAACCCCTCCCTAACTCCCTGAGAAATGACAAGCAGATAAGCGGAGTTTACCCCTCTTATTTCGGATTTCTCCTTGCAGAATGATAGGCAGATAAGGACGACAATAAGCCTTCTTAATTGCTTACAAAACGATAGGGAGTTAAGACGAATTTAAAAGATCCTTATTTTCGTTTTTCTCCTTGTCAAACGATAAGGAAATAAGGGATGTTTAAAAGTCTGTTATTTTGGATTTGTTGCTTACAACATGTTGGCAGGTATGGAAAAGTATGTACATATTCCGCCAGTCGCCTAAAATACAAAAAGCCAAGGCGCTCCGCCTTAGCTTGATCGATTCATGCTTCAAAAATGAAGTTATAGAGTTGAACAACCTTCTGAAAGCTCGGTGTGTCCATGGTGATGATTTTTTGCGCCTGGCGTTCTCGAAAGTCGAAGGTGTAGAGCTGGAGCGGATTCACTGAGCCGTCTACCTCAGAGGATAGAACAGGAACCAGCAAGCCTAGCTTTTCTAGTTTCTTCTGGCCATGCGTAACAGGGCAGACGGCAACGAAGCCAGTGCGTTCTGAGTATTCCTTACGAGATACCACCACAGCAGGGCGGCGCTTCTGTATCTCACGCCCGACAGATGGATCAAAGTCTATCCAGATGATATCCTGCTTTTCTGGGACATAGTTAGATTTCGCTGTCAAGTAGTTTCACCCCTTCAAAATCATTTTCCATACGGAGGTCAGCCGCTTCAGCGAATGGATCTGCAATCTTTGGAGCTAGGACGATCACATTATCAGCGCCTTTGTAAACGACCATTTCTTGACCTTCCGGGACATCAAGCGCCTTGGGAATGGTCACAGTCAGAGAGTTCCCAACTTTACGGGTTTTTTTACTGTATTCATTTCTTTTTCTCCTTTGTTTGTATATATCAAGTATATACCAAAACAGAGAGAAAAAGCAAGCAAAAAGCCAGCCCTGCGACTGACTCCTTGGTATAGATTAGATAGATTTATTATACCACAAGAGGAGGCTAAGGCATGACACCAGAGCAAGTAAAAAGCAAAGTTAGAAGGTATTAGATGGTTAGATAAAGAGATTCAGAGTTTGCAGTTAGAACTTCAGTATTTAGATCAAGGTTTATTTAAAAAAATCAACTCTGACACAAACCAAAGTCCAGACTAGTAGAGTGAACAATACGGAGAATGAACTTGTCTATGTTTTTGAAGTTGAAAGAAGATATACAAAACAGACTCTCCAATCTAATCAATGAACGTTTAGAAACTTCTAAACTCATTGACAAGCTGAGCGCTCCTCTTGAAAGGTCAGTATTGCGGATGTTCTATGTCAATCACTTGGAAATCTGGAATATCGAAGACAAGATAGAAAAGTCAAAAACAACGATTTACAGAATAAAGAGTTCAGGAATAAAGAATCTTGCTAAGCTTACGAGTGATAGAGCTTCTAAACTTACTTAGCAAAGCAGCTTCTTCCGATGCTTGCCTTTTGGCCAAATGCTTCAGGCTATCACTTATACTGTTCAACATTCGGAAATTACCCTCTATTTTTTTGAACGGGGCTATATTGTTTCGGTTTAAAAAGACGCGGCCTTTTCCGTGCGAAAAATTCCCTTTTTGAAAATTTTAAAGACATAATAGAAACATGATAAGACCAACCTTTCAAGCTAGTCTAACAGCTACAATACTACCCCTTTCTGCTTCAGAGTTGATTCATAAGGTGCGTTACCCCCGCCCCTATGTGGTGGATAAGAGAGCCGCAACAAACTCTCGTCTTACATCACGCGCCATTTTTTCAAATTTTTAGGTAAGGGGGGTAGAACCTAAAAAACATTGATAATACAAGATTTTTAGTCTCGTTATACATAAAAGCGCTCCTGTTTTAGCACTTGTTTCACCGCTTCCGATAAACTTGTCCGCTAATAAAATAAAACGCCATACAAGCAATTTTATAGCCTGTTTCTGATTATCCTATTTAGATAAAATATTGCCTTTTAGTTGAATACGTGTAGCACGTATGATATAATTATCTTGTCAGGAGGTAAAAGCGCTATGCCTATGACACAAAAAGAAATGGTTAAGTTACTGACTGCCCACGGTTGGATAAAGACCAAAGGCGGCAAGGGGTCGCACGTTAAGCTTGAAAAAGCTGGAGAGCGACCTATAACCATTCCCCACGGTGAGATTAACAAATACACCGAAAGGGGTATCAAAAAGCAAGCAGGGCTGTTATAGTGACAGCCTACCGCTTGTTTTCTTTTGGAGGTAAACTATGCTTGTCACTTATCCAGCTTTATTTTATTATGATGATACAGATGGAGCTAATGCTCCTTACTTTGTCACTTTCCCAGACTTTGAGCATTCAACAACCCAAGGTGAGGATATGGCAGACGCTATGGCAATGGCTAGCGATTGGTTAGGTATTAACCTAGCGGACTATATCGAGAATGGGCGAGATATTCCCACTCCTAGCCCTATTAACACCTTATCTTTAGCTGATAATAATCCTTTTCGCGATGATGAGGATATAGAGCTAGTTTATGACCCTAGCAAGTCTTTGTCTCAATGGTTATGGTTGATGTCGCCGAGTATCTAGGCAACCAAGAGCCTGTAAAGAAAACACTCACTATCCCACGTTGGGCAGATACTTTAGGACGTGACCTAGGGTTGAACTTCTCCCAGACTTTAACTGATGCCATTGCTGATAAGAAAATCCATGCTTAATAATTAACTATGATATAATTGACTTATAAACAGAGCTTTTCCATCTCCCCTTGAAACAGACTTTTCTGCGGTAGGAGGTGGGACGGTTCTGTTTTTGCCATAAAGGAGTATTTAACATGGCAAAAGTTAAAGAAAAATGGAACCCAACAATATCCCATATTGTCCCTAAAGGCACTAAACTAGCAGATGGTACAATATTAGACAAAGAAACCACCTTAACACAAGAAGAATTTGCTAAAAATCCCCCTGTTATTCCGAAAGGACACTCTTTTTATAATATTTGGAATAGAATTCTCAGAGAAAAGATAGAAAAAGACGAACTATAAAAATACAGTAGGCTTGCGCGTGAAACATTATTGTTGACGTTAACATAATTGATAAGCACGCGCTTTTTAGCGTTTTTCTTTCGATTGGTAACGTGATATAATATAGTCACAACTGAAAACTTGCATAGCCTAGACAATTAAGGAGAGTTATAGCCCACAAGGCCAAACACTCCTTTTTTTGATATAATGTAACTATCAGTAAATACGAGACAACTAAAAAAGCACGTTTGACCGTGCTAGTTCTTGCCTGCTGAACTCATCAAATTTCATGCCCTTTTTGAGGGCTTTTTTGTTCACCTTTTTGTGGACTCCTGAAGAATATCAAAGATGAACCAATATTGGTATTCTTGCCATAAACCGCTATAAACCACTGTAAAGAGACACTAAAGAATATATAAAATCATGGTTTTTCTAAATTTCTTCAAATGTCATGGTTTTCTCCTTTTGTTTATTAATACTCTTATCAAAATATGCTACTAGCAGTCATAGGTATTTTATACCCTCTTCTTCATCTCCACAAAGAGATGAATATCGCCATTGCTTTCCTGCGGAATGCGCCTCACCACTTCAAAGCCCATGTTGAGATAAAGCTGCTGGGCTCGGTGATTGAAGTCAGCCACGGATAGCCTTATGACTTGGGGCGCAAAATTTGCTATGATAAAGTCCAGAATTTCCTGTAGAAATCCCGCGCCCTGACCTTTTCCGCAGTGCTCCGGCTTCATCCCCAAACCAAGCTCCAAAGTTCGCTCTCCTTTCTGCTCTAAGCAGAATCCATAGAGTTTCCCTTCTCTCAGGACTTGATAATAACGGTCCCCACGCGCTTCTTGGGAGACTATTTCTTCATAATCCTCCAGATCATTTTCCATATCATAAAAGTCATAAGGCGTCTCGTAATGCCAGTCGTTAGCAATTTCTAAAGCATGCTGCTGGCTTAGTGGTTCAATCATCAGCTAGTCCTCTTTTCTTTAAAATTCCCAATAAAATCGTTTCTGGTCTGCTTTTTCGCTGCAGCCGAGGCTGCGATAAAATTCATGGGCTGATGAGCGGGAAATGCCTGAATTAATCCGAATTCCTGTGTAGCCTGCCTCTTTTGCCTCTTCACGCAAAGCTTGCATCAGCGCTCTGCCATGCCCCTGCCCTTGAAAATCCTGAGCGACGGCCAAAGCCAAGAGATTGAGCAAGGACGGGAAATAGAGACAGTCGTAGCTAGCCGCATGAGCGTATCCTATGACCTGACCGTCTTCTTCAACTACCAAATCAAATGCTGGTCATTCTCTAGCAGCCTCTTCAGTTGAGCCTCCGTCGCTTCCCTATCGAAGTCATAGCCCAGGCACTCAGCATTAAGTCGCTGAATAGCTGCGGCGTCTCTTAGTTTTACTTTACGAATCATCTGTCACCTCGTTCTTCTCTTTATTATAGCAGAAAAGCAGTCTGTTTGACTGCTTTCAATGAACTATTCTCCTGTCTGTCCCTTCAACCAAGACTCCGCCTCTTCTAAAGGATGCTCTGTTAGGACATCGGGCTGGATTGCCTCATTTTCAAAAACTTATTTCCATCTCTCACTCTTAGAGAATGTAATCATCAAACCAGACCCAGCTAGAACTGCCAGAATGACAAGGCAGATATTTTTCAGGGGATAGAGCCAGTCTTTATTTTCCTCATGCCATCTTGACCTCCAAAGGCCAACATAATCAGCGCTCATATGTTCGGGTTGATTCAGCTGGATATTGATTACAATGGCTAGTAAAATAATGGCAAGCAAAGCAAGCGTAAACAACCAAACTCTCTTCTTTTTCGTTAGGTTAAAACTCTTCATTCTTTTCTCCTTCTACTTTTTGTCAAGAACAACTTTTTTACACTACTTTTCTTTCACTTCTATTTCCGAATGACGATAGCCGTAGCCAAAGTAAATCAAAATTCCCAAAAGCAGGGCGATGCCAAAGGCCAACCAAGTGTCCCACGTGTACTGAGTCATAAAGGAAAGGCAGATGACAATAGACAAAATCGGAGTTAGAGGCACTAGCGGAGTTTTGAATTCTCCAGCTTTAGGCTGTCCCTTTTCCTTCCGCAACTTCAAAATGGCAAAGGCCAGCATAATCAGATAAGTCAACGTACAGATATTGAGGAAAGAGGCGATGCTAGCAAGAGGAAAGATACCCGCACAAATAGCTGATGCAATCCCCACTAAGATGGTAGCATTTTGAGGCACGCGGCTAGTAGCAGTTAATTCCTTGAAAGACGGCGGTAAAAGTCCGTCGCGCGCTATACTGTAAATCATCCGAGACAAGGCATAGGTCATGGAGATACAGACCGTGATCAGGGTCAAAATCGCTACGATAGAAACATAATTGGCAGCCCAATCTAGTCCAATACTGCGAAGTGAAAAGGCTACTGCATCTGGAACATTTAGCTTGGTATAGTGGACCAAGCCTGTCAAGACCAAGGTTACCAAGATATAGAGGATGGTCACAATCCCAAGGGAAAGAACAATGCCGCGCGGCACATTTTTTTGAGGCTCTTTGATCTCATCCACAGACATAGAAATCGACTCAAAGCCCAGAAAAGCAAAGAACATCAGAGAAGCTCCAGCCATAATCCCCGTCTGTCCGCCATAGATTTGACCAAAGCCGAAAGGTGAAAAGTTAGACCAATTCTCAGGTCGAAGATGAAAAAGCCCAACGAGAATAAAGAGAGCCAAGGCTGAGAATTTTAGGACGACCAAGGCTGAGTTAAAGCGCAGGGCTGCTTTTGAGTTTAGAAGTACCACGCCTGTCACAAAGACCAAAACCAGAATAGGCAACAAATCCACATAAGTCCCTGCTTTTGGATTGAATGTGCCATTCAAGGCTGTCGGTAGCTGGATATGAAAGCCGCTCAAAAGCCCTTTCAAGTAAGAACCCCAGCCAGAAGCTACACCTGATATAGCTGTCATAAATTCCATGATGGTCAGCCAACCAGCCAGCCAAGCCGGAAATTCCCCTAAAACAGCGTAAATATAGCTGTAAGCTCCGCCATTAGCCGGAACTCGAGAGGCAAACTCCGCATAAAATAGGGCAGAGATGCTGACACATAGGGCAGAAATCACGATCGACACAATCAGAGCTGGACCTGCATAAGTCGCCGCCCCAATTCCCGTAACCGTGAAATCCCTGTACCAACCATGGCACCGATCCCTAAAAGAATCAAATCCATCAGTTTCAGGTGCCGCCGCATTCCCGTCCTGTTTTTACTGGCATCTTTTTTTCGAAAAATATTCATAAAATCTCCCTCCAAAGCATAGATGGTTTATTATATCATAGATTATTGGATTTACCAAAGTCTCTTTTAAAATGCCACTTTATCGTTTGGCAAAGAAATGCAAAATAAGAAGCTGGGAAATCCCAACTTCTTAGATAGAAACAATTTTACGATAACTGCGGGAAGTAATCATGAAGACGATCACATAGCTGATAAAGAAGATTGCACAGACACCCAGTGTCACAGCCAGCATGAGAGCTGAGTTAAGAACACCAAGAGCAGACAAGATCAAGCTCAGCATATGATAGGCAAAGGTCAGATGGATAAAGGCAAAGGCCAGCGGCAGGAAGAAAACAATCAAGATCTGTTTCCGAATGGTTTGTCTGATTTGCTTCTCATCCAGACCGACCTTTTGTAGAATCACAAAGCGATCCCGATCCTCGTGCCCTTCTGAAATCTGCTTGTAATAGATGATGAGAATGGTTCCTAACATAAAGACGATCGACAGGAAGATGCCGATGAAGAACATGCCACCCAGCATGCCTTTGATTTCTTGCTTATCAAAAGCTGTTACCGAACCATAGACCGCTTGATTCTCAGGCAAGGTCTGATTAAACTGATTCAATTTTTCTTGGTAAGCATCCCTCAGATTACGCTGTTCTTCCGTTGACAGCTTTGTATCAAGCCAACCATAATAATTAAGGTTTACAGCATATTTATCCATCATTGCAGAGAAGATTTGGTCAGGATTTTTAAGAACCATGTAGATTTTCTCTGGGACGATCATGTTCATCTGATCGGGTAAATGACCAAAGATAAAGTCTTCTTTGAGTTCTTCTTTTATTTTAAAGGTCTGACCAGCCAGCTGCAAGTCTTGCTTGGAATCTAATTTCACGCCTTGCTGGTAGAGGGCCACTTCATCATCCCCAAGATCAAGAGTTTTCCCCGTCATACTTTGATAGTCCGCTTCTGAAATAGCCAAAATATACGTTTTCGGTGTGACAAATTTTTGAGCGGCAGCGTTGATATCGAGCTGGTTGCCAGCACGACTTGTCACTCCCATCGTATAGTATGGATAGACACCTTTCTTTGTGACTGGTAACTGCTGCTCATTCACAAACTCTGTCAGCACTTGGTCCATCTGCTCACCTGTGGTTCCTTTTCCTTGAATGCTAAAATCATGAGGAAACATAGCCTTTTGCATGTAGTCACCGCCAGCATAGATATTAGCTCCGCCAGATAAGGTTACCAAAACCATGGTTGATAGGATGGCAATTGTTGCCAAGCCCACCGCATTTTTCTTCATGCGGAAAATCAGGTTGGAAACGGAAATCATGTTATTAGGTTGGTAATAATAGGACTTCTTCTTTTTCAAAAATTGCAGAAAGACTGTAATTCCAGCATTAAAGAGCAGATAGGTGCCTAGAATCACAAAGAGCACTGCGACAAAGAAGGTAAAGACTGCTGACAAGGGATTGGTCACTCCTAGTGCAAGGAAGTAACCGTATGCCAAGGCTGCAAGCCCAAGTAGTGTCTGCAGGAATAAAAAGCGACTTTTCTTTTCTCCGCTATTCTTTTCTTTGACCAATTGCAATGCATCAAGCTTTCTCAAGCGCAGACCATTGCTAATCATCAAGCAGAAAAAGACAAAGGCATAGAAAACAGCAACCGCGATAACGACAGCAGGCTGAAAAGTTGACACCAATACGACCTTTATCGCCATGATTTTTAGCAAGAGAGCATAGATCAGCTGGTCAAATAAGAGCCCAATCCCTAGTCCAAGGATAAGGGTGACTAGACCAAATACTAGTAATTCAATTACCACCATGACAAAGAGGTGGAATTTATTGAGCCCTAGCACACTGTAGAGACCCAGCTCTTTGGAGCGATTCTTGAAAACAAAGCTATTAGCATAAAAGACGATAATGCTGGTCGTGATGCTGACAATCACCATCCCAAAAGATAGCACCATAGAAACGGCGCTTGCCCCCGTCATTTTACTAAATTAGGATTAAAAGTCAGGGAGAAAAAGATGTAGGAGATGGCGATAGCCAGACAGGTCGCCAGAGCGAAAGGATAATAAAGCTTACGATTTTTGATTAAGTTAGAAAGCGCAAGCTTACTAGTTAATCTAAGCATGAGCTTCCACCTCACTTGCCATAACTGTCAGAGTATCGGAAATTTCTTGGAACATCTGCCGCTCGGTCTTGTTGCCACGGAAGATTTGATTGTAGAGAATCCCATCCTTGATAAAGAGCACCCGCTTGGCCCGACTAGCCGCTGAAGTCGAGTGGGTTACCATGAGAATGGTTTGGCCGCGGTCGTTGATATCTTCAAAGACATCCAATAGAGCTGCCGAGGACTTAGAATCCAAGGCTCCTGTCGGCTCATCCGCCAGCAAAATCTCAGGTTCCGTGATAATGGCGCGGGCAACGGCCACCCGTTGCTTCTGACCACCGGAAATCTCATAAGGAAACTTCTCTTGGAGCTTGTTAATTCCCAGCTCGTTGCAGGTCGTGACCAGCTTTTGCATCATCTCGGTAATGGGACGGCGAGAGAGGACCAAAGGCAGTAGAATATTATCCTTGACCGACAGGGTATCCAGCAGGTTGAAATCCTGAAAGACAAAGCCTAATTTTTCTCGGCGGAAGCTGGAAGCCTGGCTGTTTTTGATGGTTGCTGTGTCAGTTCCATTTAGAAAGACGCGTCCCTCAGTTGGCTTGTCCAGCATGGCTAGGATGTTGAGCAGGGTGGACTTCCCAGAGCCTGACTCACCCATAATGGCTACATACTCGCCTTTTTCCACTGTAAAGTGAATGTCCTTTAGCGCCTCTACTTGGCTGCCCTGAAAGCGAGTCTTATAAATCTTTTTCACGTGTTGTACATCTAATAATGTCATACTTGAACCTCTTTTTTTATTTATGTGTAAAATGGTTATTTAGCTTAGCTTCCAATGCTTTATTAGCTGGCTCTGCTCCAAGATTACCTGAGCTACTGCCTCCTACTGAAAGCAAACTAAAAACGATACTATTATCATACCGAAAAGCCCGATAAGTTTCCATAAGCTAATCTTTCATTTTGAACTCTAATCTTACATTTTTGTCACTTAGCGATTTTCCAATTATGGAAATACCTGACTTCTATTAGAGGGAAAGGGCTGTATGATTTGGGCTGCTTTCCCAGTTTGCCTCCCTAAACTTTCAATTCTATTTGAGCAAAAAGGCGGTGGGACTGGGAAAAAAGGCCTAGCCTCTCAATTGTCTTTGGATTGTCGAGCAAGACGCAGTGGTTGAGTGGGCTCTACTACGCTGATTTCATCAGCTTTTACAGCCCTACTCAACTGTGCGGAGGTGGGACGACGAAATCGAATTCTAACGAATTACCGATTTCTGTCCCACTCTCCAGCCCCTTCACTGCATCTGCTTCTTAATGACTATATTGTAACCAGAAATAATACTGGCTTGATGCACAGCCCAGTCTGGTTTTTTCGATTTCTTCCTTAGAAATCTTTTGCGCCTTTGGTGTCTTTTGTTTATGGTTGAAGAGATTTGTTTTCATAGTGGGCCTCCTTTTATTTGGATATTATTTACGATTTGTTTTTCCTTACACCTATATGATATAAAATTCCCCGTCCCACTACCATCGAATAACCTTTCATTTTAAACTTTAAACTTACATTTTTGTCATCTTAAAAAGGATGAGTGATTATCACCCATCCTTTTCCTATAGATTTATCATATAAATCATCCACTCTTAGAATTTAGCTAGGTATTCCTGCACAAGTTTGATGTCTTCTTCCTTGCCACCTCTGTCAATATCGCAGATATGCGGCAGCCCATATTTTTCGATAATCAAAGGTGTAGCCCCGCAGAAGGTCTGTCCATGCTTCACCGAATCTCCATTATTGACAAAGCCTTTAATCAGGCTTGAATGTTTCTTAATAAAGCGCTTAGTGGACCAAGGAATTTTCCCAGCCCCAGCGTTTCGCGTAATCAGAATACAAGGTTCTTCCAACTTTTCCTTGATGCTTTGTGTCGGATAACCCAGCAATTCTGCAAATTGCTTCCCAACACCCGTTACTGAATCATAAACTATAATCATTTTTTCCTCCTACTTTCTCAACAAAAGCACTGCCAGAAAAGCAGCAAAGCCTACAACCACTACATCCGATATCAGTTGTAAGAGAATTTCCAAATCAGGCATACTGTGAATATAGAGCAAGATACTGATCACCGTCAAGGCCAAGACCACCAGCTTGACAGCTACTGCTACTCCTGACATCACAAGCAATCCAACCAAGATACAAAGGAGACCACCAATCAAAAAAGACTGAAAGCCTAAACTTAGGCCAAAGCCAAATTCCACACCGCCATAACCAAGGGTCAAAAAACCAATCACAACTAGGCAAAGCCCCAAAATAGCCCTTCCACTCAACAGCATTCCACCTTGTTTCATCATCATTTTCCTCACTTCCCTATTTGAATGAATATTCTTAAAGGTTCATTCACATCTTCTCAAAAAATTGTTTTCCTCTAATTTGCTTTCTCCATCGCTCTATATCACACAAATCCACCTCCTTATCTGAATGAATATTCTTATAAATTCATTCAGATCATCTTCCAAGAAAAGGAAATTCTTATTTAGAAAAAATTCCCTTTAAAAAATATTTCACCAAGGTCTCGATACTCTCACAATAACCTGGAAAATCCTGCTCTGTCACATGCATGTCGATGTAGTAGATCAAATCGTAAGCCTTCATGAGTTGGGCGACTTCCTCCTGTGAAAAGCCCTTCTCCTGCAAGCGCTGACTGAAAGTCTGAATCAAAAACTGATGAAAGGCATTGGCCGCGCGGCCTGCATCCTGATTATAGTAGTCGTGTAGCATCTGAGAAATGCCCGGCTTGCTCCACTCGGCCAAAATTTTATTAGGCGAAATCAACTCAAAAGTGACTGCAAAAAGCTGTTCAACGACGACCTCTGGCTCACCCTGCCAATCCACGCGCTGCATGGTTTCCTCACGTATGCGGTTATTTTCAGCTACATAAACCTCTAAAAAAATAGCTTCCTTGGACTCATAATACTTATAAAAGGAGCCAACAGCCATGCCAGCGCGCTTGGTAATATCTGAAATATTTGTCTTTTTATAGCCCTTCTCAGCAAACACCTGCCTAGCCTCAGCCAATAATTCAGCTTTTTTGTCCATGACCTTCTCCTTTTGTGAATGAATCAAATTTTTTATTCATTCAAATTATAACACTTTAAAAATCTTTGTCAAGAAAAGCGGAAATCGTACTTTAAAAGGAAGACGGCAGTTTGAGATAATAGCTCCTTTGTTAAATAAAAAAACAAACAAGTTCTCGGAAAAACTTGCTTGCGTCTTAGATACATTAGTGTTTCTACGATTTTTCAAAGCCTCGTTGATTTTCTTGGTTTTAATCATCGAATCAATAGTGACAAGAAACCAAACCAAGAGGTAAATCAAAACAAAACTTAGCCAGAAGGACCAACCAAAGAGCATAGTCCCCCAGCCATTGCAGATCATAGCTAGACTAACGATGGTCGCTGTCACTACAAAGTGGCAGAAAAGTAGGAAAGGAAATGGAAAGCGGTCTGTCGCGTCAAAGATATAGCTTGCTACTCCGATTAAGGCGCTGACAAGGAGGACACTGAGAATTGAACGCGGAGTCAAGAGACTTGTTTTTCCTGAAATAAGACTTACCAGCAGAAAGACCAAGCTACCTGTTCTCAGACCATCCTGCATGCCGATCAGAATTTTTTTAAAGGTCATGATTTTCCTCCTAAATTCCCAAATAGTCCATGAGCAACTTGACATAACGGCGACTGACATCGGTTTTGAGCTGATTGGTCAGCTTAGCAGTCATATTGCCCGAAAAGCTATCCGACAAGGATTCCAGATGATCGATGTTAATGACTGCGTGGCGAGATACCTGAATGAAATTGCGACTATTGAGACGATTTTGAAAACGAGTCAGCGTTTCTGTCGTTGTGTAAATGCCCTCGGTACTGTAAATCATCAGGGTTGTCTGATTGATATCGGCCAGGATAATGTCCTCCGTCTTGAGCATGACCAGCTTATCATCCGACTTAATAGGCAGGACACCACTTGGACCAGCCTTGAAGTTTTCCAGATAGTCTAGGACGGTCTTGGCCTCGCCAGCCAGCTGATCCGCTCTCACGACCACCAGCGGGTCTTGGGAGGAAATCTGAGCATCTTCTTCAAATCTTGTCTGCAAACCTAAGCCTCCTACTTTCTTCACTTGAAGCTCATCCGTCGATTCAGCAGCCAATTTTGACCTAGCCAGAACAGGGCTGCTGCCGTGAGCACTACTCCAACTATATAGTATGTTTCTTGGCTTGTCAAGAGCTTTTGCCATTCGATACAGATACCTAGGAGCTTCTCAAACTCTTGCTGGAGCTGACTCTGGTCCGCAAAAACCTCTGTCAGAGAATCCTTCATCAGGACTTGTCTGAAGAGAGAAGCCATGTAGGTTGAGGGAGTCAGTTTCATGAGATTTTGGGCAAGGCTTGGCAGAGTCCCAATCGGAATATAGGTTCCCACTAGAAAACCAGAAGCTGCACCAATGACCGTCGCGTATTGCCCCAAGGAATTCACCGATTTGAAACAAGGAACAACTAGCGCATTGAGGAGACTTGCTAGCAAGCTATTGAGCAGCATGAGGCCGACCAGCTGGGGAAGAAGCCCCCAGTCAAAGGCAATCTTGTCCGCTAGAATAAAGTAGGTCAGCATGACAGCAAACATGAAGACTTGCATGACAAAGCCGATCACAAAGGCACTGATTAGGTAGCTAAATCGCAAGCCCCATTGCCCCAAATCTGTGATAAAGAGGTCAGCGGTCACCTTTCTTTCTCGGTCTTCAGTTTGTTGTGAAAAAGCTGATAGGGTGGTTGTCAAGGCGGTGACAGCCAGCGTTCCGCTAATCAGCCAAAAGTCGAGCAGTTCCGTCGCATGGCTACTGTCTGACCAAGAGCCTTTCATGTTGTTCTTTAGAAAAACCAGATATAAAACAAAGGGAATAATGGCTCCAAAGAGAGAGAGGATCACCCCACTATGATTGCGAAAATAAAGTAAAAAGTTTCGTTTGACCAACATTAGCATTTAACGTACCTCTCTTCCTGTCAGAGCCATAAAGGCATCATCCATCGTCCCTGGTTGGAATTCAAATTGTTCAATATAGGAGCCAAGCTGGCTCAGCAACGTCAGCGCTTCTTGGGTCGTCTCTGGATAAAGAAAAACTCATTTTCCTTAGCTTGCTCCCATTCGCAACTAGTCGGTAAAGCGGCCTTCAAGCCCTCTGAATCTTGGGTTAAAATCCGCAAAACATTGCGGGCATAGCGCTCCTTGATCTGGTCAGCAGAGCCTTGCGCAATGACTTGACCATGGTCTACGATATAGATCTTATCCGCATCATCGGCTTCATTTAGATAGTGGGTGGTCAGGACTACGGTCATCTTTTCCTTCTGCTGCAGGTCTTTAAGCAGCTTCCAGATGCTTTCTCTAGTCTGGATATCCAAGCCTGTCGTCGGCTCATCCAGAAAAAGTAAGTCGGGACTATTGAGCAGCGCACGGGCAATGTCCACCCGTCGCTTTTGTCCACCAGAAAGCGTCCCGTAGCGTTGTTTAGCAAAGCTAGCCAGCCCCAGTTGCTCGATCAATTGCTCAATCTTACCAGTTTCCACCTGCTTGTACTGCTTAGCACGAATTCGCAGATTTTCAACTACTGTCAAATTGGCATCCAGCACACTATTTTGAAAGACTACGCCCAGCTTGGTTTGTTCTGCATAAATGATTTGTCCTGATGTTGGCTGCAAGAGTCCAATCAGCATCTGAATCGTTGTCGACTTGCCTGCTCCATTAGGGCCTAGAATGGCTGTAAAACTACCTGCCTCAATTTCTAAATTCAGGCCATTTACTGCTACCTTGTCTCCATAAACTTTGGTCAGATTTTTACTTGGACTAACATGATCTTTTCTCCTATCTTAACTTCTGAGACTATGATAGCAAGTCTTTTTTGAAAAATCTCGGCTTTTTGGACAAGCGGTAAAATGAGAGAGATGAGAGGTAAAAATCCAGACATCAAAAAATCCCCGACCAAGGGTCAGGGATTTGCTCTTATCTGGCAACAATCTTGCGGTAACTGCGAGAAGTTAGTAAGAATACTAAAATATAGGTCAGGAGGAAGACGCCGCAAGTCGCAAGTGTTGTCTGAATTAAGAGAGGAAGATTGGTCACACCCAGTAGGGCAACTATCAAGCGCAACATATGAAAAACAGCCGCTATATGTAGAAAAGCAAAGATGAGAGGTAGGAAGAAAACAGTTAAAATCTGCTTGCGAATGGTACTTCTAGTCTGCTTTTCATCTAAACCAACCTTTTGCAAGATGATAAAGCCATCACGATCCTCATAGCCTTCAGAGATTTGCTTGTAGTAAATCACAAGAACAGCTCCTAGAAGGAAGATAACGGATAAGAAGACACCGATGAAGAGCAAGGTTCCAGTAAGTTCCTGATAGCTCTTTTCTGCGCTATGACGATCACTAGCCATTGCGTAGCTGCCATCTTGGGCCTGTTCCTGATCCAAAGTGTCCCGCAGTCCCAGCTGGACTTGCTCGACAAATTTCTTACTGCCCTTAGTCTCTGAAGCAACTCCAATGTAGTAATAGTGTGCAACATTTAGTCCTACTTCTTTACTATCATTGACCACCATATAGAGCCCCTGTTCCATGGCCACGTCGTTTGGATTAGGGATTTTCCCATGCGTGAAATTCGACGGTAAAAGCTGCTTGATCTTCCAGTCTTTACCATTTACTCGGAGAGGTTTATACTTATTTAAGGAAACATTTTTTCCATAGACAAGAGTTTCATCATCTGCCAAGTCTATCTTTTTCCCTGTCATTTTTTCATAATCCTGACGATTGATGACCGTAATCGTGCCGGCAGACTTGGTCAAGATACTTGGATCCGAATCCAGCTCGCTTTGCATTGGAACCGTTACATCATTTCCAGCTAGTTTCATGATGAAGGCTGATTGGTAGAGATAGGTAGTATAGCTTGGCTTCTTCAGACCTGTGTCCTGAGCGACCTGCTGAACCTTATCCAACAGAGCTTCCGTCTGATCAGTCGATTTCGGCAAGACGACGCTAACATTGTAATCCTTTGGATGCAAGGTAGTAATATAATCCTGACCACCAACATAGATATTGATTGTACCAACCAGAGTCACTAAGAGCATGGTAGATAGAATGGAGATAGTAGCCAATCCTGCTGCATTTTTACGCATCCGCGAGATGAGATTGGAAACAGAAATGAAATTCTGCGTTTTGTAGTAGTAGCCTTTGCGCTTTTTGAGAAATTGCAATAGTGTAATCGAACCGGCATTAAAAAGCAGATAGGTTGCTAGGATAACCATGATCACAGCTACAAAGAAATTGCCGATAGCAGCGACAGGTTTGGTAACGGTCAAAGCCATATAATAAGCCACTCCCATGAGGAAGAGCCCCAGCAAGGTTTGCACCCAAAGGAAGCGTCCCTTCTTCTCGCCTGCTTTCTTTTCTTTCATTAGGTTAAGAGAGCTATAGCGTAGAAGGCGGGTCGAGTTGAGCAACAAAATCACCGCAAAAGCGACACCCAGACTAGCTAGAGTCATCCAGACATTCTGCCACTGGAAAGTCGAAGCAAGAACGGCTGGCATTCCCATCAATTTCAAAAGGACTGCGTAAAGCATCTTGTCCAAAGCTAGACCAGACAAGACTCCCAGACCGACCGTGCCAAGATAAAAGACACAGAGCTCAAAGAAGGTCATAAGTAGCAAGTGACGCTTCTCCATCCCTAGCACACTATAAACACCGAGCTCACGCGAACGGTTCTTCATGACAAAGCTATTAGCATAGGTGATAAGGATGAGCACCGCAATCTGAATGACTTGGATGCCAAACTGCAAGGTCATGCGAGCTGCTGTACCACCATAAGAGGTTTCCATATTTGGACTGTGAGCCAGTGAGACAAAACTATACAGAATCGCTGTTGCCAGTACCGTTGCCAAGGCAAATGGATAATACAAACTGCGATTCTTGATCAGATTTGATAAGCCAGTTTACTCGTTAGTTTGAACATAGTTGCCCACCTCACTTGCCATAACAGTCAGAGTATCGGAAATCTCTTGGAACATCTGCCGCTCGGTCTTGTTGCCGCGGAAGATTTGATTGTAGAGAATCCCGTCCTTGATAAAGAGCACCCGCTTGGCCCGACTAGCCGCTGAAGTCGAGTGGGTTACCATGAGAATGGTTTGGCCGCGGTCGTTGATATCTTCAAAGACATCCAATAGAGCTGCCGAGGACTTAGAATCCAAGGCTCCTGTCGGCTCATCCGCCAGCAAAATCTCAGGTTCCGTGATAATGGCGCGGGCAACGGCCACCCGTTGCTTCTGACCACCGGAAATCTCATAAGGAAACTTCTCTTGGAGCTTGTTAATTCCCAGCTCGTTGCAGGTCGTGACCAGCTTTTGCATCATCTCGGTAATGGGACGGCGAGAGAGGACCAAAGGCAGTAGAATATTATCCTTGACCGACAGGGTATCCAGCAGGTTGAAATCCTGAAAGACAAAGCCTAATTTTTCTCGGCGGAAGCTGGAAGCCTGGCTGTTTTTGATGGTTGCTGTGTCAGTTCCGTTGAGAAAGACGCGGCCCTCAGTCGGCTTGTCCAGCATGGCTAAGATGTTGAGCAGGGTGGATTTCCCAGAGCCCGACTCCCCCATGATAGCGACATACTCGCCTTTTTCTACCGTAAAGTGAATGTCTTTCAACGCCTCTACTTGACTGCCCTGAAAACGGGTTTTATAAATCTTTTTCACGTGTTGTACATCTAATAAGGTCATCATGATCTCCTTTTCTATAATTCCATTTTAATACAGAAACAACTTTATTTCCATATTTTACTAATTTTTAAATGCCAATATTTTTATCTCTGCACCAGATAAGCAATCAGTGCGATGATCCAGAGATGGGCTGGGTAAAAGATATAAAAAAAATACTTGACCCACTTGCCATTGTAGCCTCGCTCGCCATTGTAGAGACGGAGGAAGGGCAAGACGGTAATAAAGGCCCAGTCTGAATTGTAGAGCATCATCGAAATGGTGGCTCCCATGGTTGGGTAGATTTCAATGCTCAGACAGAAGAGTAGAAAAGCCAAGACCATGTAAGAAAGAGTTCTGAGGGCAGGCTGATTGCGGAAGATATAGCTAATCAGCATCAAAGGAATAATGGTCAGGCCACCTTCTGTCAAAAAAACTCCTGCCAAACCAATTAAAACTGCCGCTCCAATCCGCAAATAGCGCTTCTCATCCATAACCTCTTCACCATTTGGAAAAACCAAATACTAGATTGAGCACTAGAACGCCACAGGCTAGACTGAGAAAGATATTATTCTCAAGATGAATTCCCTTGCTATGAAAGAGCATGGTCAGGATGCTATTGCCCAGCTGCATGATAGCCGCCCAGATAAATAAGCGTGCATTGTAGGCCAAGCGGTTGCGCGTATGCAGAAAGCCTTCTACTGCGCTAAAGGCAAACCAAGCACCTACACAGCGGGTTAGCAGGTGGAAAATCCCGTCCCAGCCTGTTGGTAACAGCCCCGGAATCTTATCAATATGATCAAAAATCATTAAAAAGGCCATGAAGAACTTGAGTTGGAAAGCATTTAATCCCCTTGTTTTCATTTCGTATCTCCTTGTCTTCTTTATACATCTATCTTACAAAAAAAGAAAGGTCGGTACCATAACCTAACCTTTCAATTTCACTTGCCAATCTTACAAACTTGTAAGAATGCCCTATTCAAATATCATTTTCTTCTCAGAAAAGTTAATCATGACAGTCGTTCCCTGTCCTACCTGCGAAGCGATGCTAATCTGGTGCCCCAGTTCATCTGCGATTTTCTCGGACAGATAAAGCCCCAAGCCAGACGATTGCTGGGTCAAACGACCATTATAGCCTGAAAATCCTCGCTCGAAAACCCGCAGCAAATCCGCATCCTGAATCCCCAGACCGCTGTCTTTGATATAAAGCGTATCCTCCTGAAAATAAATTTCAATTCCGCCTTGACTGGTGTATTTCAGACTATTTGACAGCACTTGCTCCAAAATCACGACGAACCATTTTCTGTCTGTGATGATGGTTCGGTCCAGATCATGCAGATTGAGGCTCAAGCCCTTTTGTATAAAGAAAATCGCATATTTCTTGACAATCTCCTTGACCAAGTCTTCAACATTTTCCTTTTTCAAGACCAAATCCTCGTGGAAACTCTCCAAACGAAGATACTGCAAGACAATATTGACATAGGACTCGATCTTAAAGAGCTCTTGCTCCAGCTGGTTCTTGACCTTCTTGTCCTCAATTTCTCCGACCAGCAATGAACTAGCTGCAATAGGCGTCTTGATCTGATGAGCCCAGAGCGTATAATAATCCATCAGGTCATTAGCTTCTCCCTCTCCTCAATCGCACGGTTCTTCTTGTCCATTTCCAACAGAGCCAGTTTCTCAAAAAGGAGAGCCTCTAAGGCTGTCTGAGGCCGACCTGAGGCATAGAAGAGCTGGTTTCGATATTCCTTATAAGCGCTAGCTAAATCCATTCCCAAGAAAAAACTAGCGAGGAGAAAGGCTAAGAGCAGCTGATACTCTAGCAGACTGCGTCCGTCTTCGAAAATAAAGGCAAACATCCCCATAATCGAAAATACAATCAGCAAGAGCAACAAGATGAAGCGACGGGAGTACAGATGATGCTTCAAAAAGAAAAATTTATCCTGCATGTCCATTAGTTAAACCATATCCTATCCCTTTTTTCGTCTCAATGAAATGCTTCAGACCGTGCTCTTCTAGCTTCTTGCGCAGGCGGGCAACATTGACGGACAAGGTATTGTCATCAATAAAGAAATCGCTGTTCCAGAGCTCCTTCATCAAGTCATCACGCGCCACGATGCTGCCAGAATGCTCAAAGAGCACCCGCAAAATCTGAAATTCATTCTTGGTCAGCGTTACAAGCTCGCCCTCATAGACCAAATCCATGGATTTAAGATTTAAAATCACACCCTGATATTCCAAAAGGCTTTGGTCTGTACCGAACTCATACGATCGCCGCAGCAGGCCTTGAACCTTTGCCAGAAAGACATTATTGTCAAAAGGCTTGGTCACATAGTCATCTGCGCCCATATTGATGGCCATGACGATATCCATAGACTGGTCACGCGAAGACAGAAACATAATGGGTACCGTCGAAATCTTCCGAATTTCCTGGCACCAATGGTAGCCGTTAAAGAGAGGCAGACCAATATCCATCAGCACCAGCTGGGGCTCCTCCTTGACAAAGGTTGTCAAAACCTGCATGAAATCTTCAATCGCCACAACCTGATAGCCCCATTGCTCCAGCATTTTTTTGATCATTTGACGGATAACTGCATCATCCTCAACCAGTAAATCTTGTGCATTCCATTTCCTCACTCATTTTTCTTACTGCTATTATATCAAATTCTCCCTTAAATCACAGAGACTTTTTTAGTTTGAAATTCATATTCTTTTCAGAAAGTTTCAAGAAAGAAGGCAAAAACTGACAAATCATTCAAACTTCTATTGCTGCTCTCTTTGCTTCTGACAACTAGCCCCACTTATGCTATACTGGAAGAAGATAGAATATTGGAGATAAATATGGGAATAATTTTTGATTACCTAGACCAAGTAGCTTACGATAGTATCTACGACACCCCCTTTAATGAACTGGATATGCTGATGCTGACCGAGATAACTTATCTGCCTTTTGACCAGATCGTGTCTGATCAGATGTCCCCTGATTGTAGTTGCCGCTTGTTTGAAGCTGCTGAAAAAATGCCTCAAGATTTATCCATGTTAGTGACTAAAAATCGGCTGAAGCTCTTGGAAAAAGCAGCCAGCTCAACCCGCTTCAAAAATATCAAACTCATGGGCTATGTTAATGATATTGATTCTGATGTCCAAAAGCAGTTTGCAGCTATGATTTTCAAAATCAAGCCTGATAGCTATGTTCTAACCTTCCGCGGAACTGATGATTCCATTATCGGCTGGAAAGAGGACTTCCACATGACCTATATGGATCAGGTTCCAGCTCAAAAAACGGCGGTCAATTATCTGCGAAAAGCTATGGATGCTCTGCCTGGGCAGTTCATCCTGACAGGTCACTCGAAAGGAGGCAATCTGGCTTCCTACGCTGCTAGTCAGATTGAGCCAGAGTATCAAGAGCGGATTCAGAGTATTTACAGCTATGATGCTCCCGGACTGAATCACTCGGTCATTACCAGTCAAGGCTACCAGACTATTTCAGACAAGATAAAGCGCTACATTCCGCAAGGCTCTATCGTCGGAATGATGCTCGAAACGCCCAAGCAGGCTCAAATTGTCAAAAGTACAGCTTTCGGCGGTCTGGCTCAGCACGATACCTTCACTTGGCAGATCAGTGGCCAGACTTTTGTCCTACTGGACAACCTCAATCCAGACAGCCTTCAAGTAGATAAAACTCTGAAAAACTGGGTAGATAGCGTTTCTGATGAGGAATTAAAAGACTTTTTCGATCTCTTTTTTGGCCTCATCCTAGATGCTGGCATCAGCTCCATCAATGACCTCACCAAGCTGGAAAATTTCAAAAAAATCCTGGCTGTTTTTGAAAATGCCAATGCTCTCACAGACCAAGAGCGGGAAATGCTGACGCGCCTGGCCAAACTACTGGTAGACATGCGCTACCAGTCTTGGAAAGACGACATGAACCTGCTGAAGCCTAGTAAACTTGTTCAAGAAGTCAAGGAAAATCTATCCGAATTCACTAAGAATCTTCCTTTTACAAGCAATGATTTCGCTCAAACAGATAAACCCGATGAGCAATAAGCTATAAATACAGCACTTGGAAACTCTCTAATATAAAAGAAAAACACTCCTGTCAAAATCTAGAAAACTAGACTCAGGAGCGTTTTTTATAGCTAATAAGTGAATTCTCTAAAATTGGAAGCAACTTGTAGCATGATTACAACTCAGTCTTGACAGCTTGTTTTTTCTTTGTTAGAATGTAACAAAATCATTTACAACTAAGTAGTGATAAAAATCAGAAAGGAAACCATCATGAAATCTATCAAAGGAATCGCCCTTATTGCTGTTAGCATAGTCCTGACCATCTATGCTTGGGCTTCAGCTGGGATGACCAACTTTATCGTACCCGGTCTGGCCTTAACTACCCTTTCGCTGACCTTTTTACTTGCGACTCGGAACGCCCTATTGGAAAAATGGTTCAATGGCATCGAAAAGATGTACGCCTATCATAAGTTTACAGCTATCTTTTCCGTCGTTCTTCTTGCTCTCCATAATGTTGCCATGGGCGGCAGTCTCTGGGGTTCTCATCTGGCAGCCCAGCTTGGAAATATCGGCATCTATCTCTTTGTCAGTATTGTTCTGGTGGCCTATCTTGGTAAGCACATCAAATATGAGGCTTGGCGTTGGATTCACCGCTTTGTCTATTTGGCCTATATCTTTGGTCTCTTCCACGCTTATATGCTAATGGGTGGTCGACTCCTAACACCGACCTTGCTAGGTTTCATAGTCGGATTCTATGCTATCATCGGTTTAGCTTCTGGCTTTTACATCATCTTCCTCTATCAAAGTTTGGCCTTTCGCCATCTGGGAAAAATCCTACAAGTCAAGCGGCTCAACCACGATACCGTGGAGTTGAAGATCCAGCTCAGTCAAAAGCTAGACTACCAGTATGGACAGTTTGCCTTTATCAAGATTTTCCAAGAAGGATTTGAAAAAGCGCCGCATCCTTTCTCTATCTCTGGTGGCCATGACAATATCGTCTACTTTACCATCAAGAACTCTGGTGACCACACTAAGAAACTGTATGACAAAATCCAAGAGGGAACCAAGGTCACCATTGATCGGGCTTATGGCCACATGATACTTGACCAAGGGCAGGAAAAGCAGATTTGGATTGCTGGTGGAATTGGCCTTACCCCCTTCATCTCCTATATCCGTGAAAATCCTAATCTGAATCGCCCAGTCGGCTTCTACTATGCTTACACTGGAGCTGAAAATGCTGTTTACCTAGACCTCCTCAAAGACTATGCAGCCAAGAATCCGCAGTTTGACCTTCATTTAGTCGATAGCAAGGTCTCTGGCTATTTAGACTTCAAGAATTATCCTTTGGACGACAAAACTACTGTCTTCATGTGTGGACCTGTCAAGATGATGGAGAAGCTAGCCAACGAATTTAAAAAGATCAATCCTAAAGCAGATCTGGTCTATGAAGGTTTTAAGTTTAAATAAAGAAACCAAAAAGAGGAGTTCAATCCTATTTTTTCCCATTTTTCTTTGTTTGTTTTAAACAAAAGTGTGATATAAAAATCCGAGAACAGTAACTATTTCTGTTCTCGGATTTTTAATTTTTCCTACTGTCTATAGTAGTATTGATCAGCAGGGACATTTCCGATATTCTGACCAAAAACTAATCTCGGTCTACTACTATCAGATTGATCACCATACGGATTTCTAAAGCCAATTTTAAATAAAGCAATCATAGCCCCTGAATTCCCTGACCGAATGTTGAGTGTTGGAAACTTAGAATTGGAAATCGGATTTGGTGAGATACTCTCATTTCTGTTCGTTTTTCCATCTGCGGATATAATTACTTCCAGACCTTCTCCATTTTTCCAGACACCTGCTAAAGTCGCATAATCACCTTTCATAATGGCTTCAATGTCTAAATCTTGTTTCTCTACTGAGTCAGTAGTATATTTTTCCCACCACTTATCTTGATATTCTCTAAAACTAATTTGATTTGTTTGACCAAATATTATTCTTTTTTCAGAACTAATATCTCCATTTGGTCCCTCAATATTTTCTGGAACCAATAACACTGAAATTTCTTTACCCTCTACAGCTATTTGGTTTACTCCAATAAAGTATGCTTCATAATAGCCTCCTATTTTTCTAGGCAGTTTATTCTCATTCAACTTATATTGCATATGAGAAGAGCCACTCCAAAAATTCCAATCATTGCCTTTTCCAGTAAGTCTTGGGAATACACTGGTTCTATTTTGAAAATAATCTTCAGGCTTATATGCATATAAAGTAAATCCTGAATCAGCTATTGATTGTTCCAAATCGTCATTGGAATAAACACCGTTAAATGAAGATAAGTTCCCCTTGAGTACTAAGTCCTGGTCTTTGGCATTATCTGATTTAAAAAAATCTTTTTGATTGGAAAATATCATTTCATGGTCTATATCTCCATCAGATAAAGTAACTGTAATAAGTTTAGCTTTGTCATCAAATACTTCAATAGTAATCTTAAAACTATCATAACCATCAGATTTTTTCATTTTGCTAGTGGATGTTTTTTTCTTTTACTCTTCTTTCCAATTAGTCTCAAAAATACCAGAAACCATACCATCAGAGGTTTGATAATCTATTTTCCACTTATGGTCAAGGGAACTAATTATAGCTTTACTGCCAGTATTAGAAATATACTCCCCTGTAATATCAACTTTATCTGAACTATATATATGTTCACTAACTTCTTTAGTATTTTTTTCGAACTATGTTGCTTATAGACAAAAAAACAAACTAAGCCTAGGATAGTTATAAAAAAATAATAGAACCCCAAAAATATAAATTTCTGTTTTTTTAACTCTATTTGTTCCCCTGTAACTTTTTTTCTCATATTTCCCTCCGATTCATTTAATAATTTTTAACTCCCTTATAAAACCAATGTCATTATAACTTTTTGATTTTGAATTGTAAATCCTTAAAATAAATATATGAGTTATTTCTAAATAGAAAATACTAATAAATCCCCCAGCAGCTTCCTGCTGGGGGATTGTCATTAGTTCAAAGATTGTTACCCAATCAAACTTCCATTTGGTACTTTCTCGTCCACAGTTAGGAGAGTCAGTTGGTCGCCGTGCTCGGCTGAGAGAATCATACCTTGGCTGATGCGGCCCATCATTTTGCGCGGTTTGAGGTTGGCTACGATTTGGACTTTCTTACCGACCAGTTCTTGCTCGTTTGGATAGTATTTAGCAATACCAGAGAGGATTTGACGGTCTTCACCGTCTCCTGCGTCCAAGCGGAACTGAAGAAGCTTATCAGATCCTTCAACTTTAGAAACTTCTTTGACTTCTGCAACACGGATTTCTACCTTATCAAAGTCGTCAAATTTGATGGCGCTACGATTAAGTTTGAGCTCGACTTCTTCTGGCTTCCATTCTTTTTCAACCGCAGGTTTGTTGCCTTCCATTTGTTCTTTGATATAGTCGACTTCTGCTTCCATATCCAGACGTGGGAAGATTGGTGTCCCTTTCTCTACAACTGTCAGGCCTGCTGGGAGCTGGTCAATTGCTAGGTTTTCTAGCGAAACTGATTGAGGCAAGCCTAGTTGACCGAGGACAGCCTTGCTAGTTTCCATCATGAAAGGTGCGATCAAGTGCGCCACAACACGAAGACTCGCTGCCAAGTGGCTCATGACTGCTGCCAGTTCTTTGACCTTGGCTTCATCCTTAGCCAGAACCCAAGGAGCAGTTTCATCAATGTATTTATTGGTGCGGGAGATAAGCGTCCAGACTGCTTCCAGCGCGCGTGGATAGTCCACCGCATCCATGTGTTTGTAGTAGTCAGCGATGGATTCAGCTGCTACCTGAGCCAAAGCCCCATCAAAGTCTGTTACATTTTCTTCATAGGCCGGCACCTGACCGTCAAAGTACTTGTTAATCATGGAAACGGTTCGGTTGAGGAGGTTTCCAAGGTCATTGGCTAGCTCGTAGTTGATGCGGCCAACATAATCTTCTGGTGTGAAAGTTCCGTCTGAGCCGACCGGAAGACTGCGCATGAGGTAATAGCGCAAGGCATCCAAGCCATAGCGTTCGACCAGCATTTCAGGATAGACCACATTGCCCTTAGACTTGGACATCTTGCCATCCTTCATGACAAACCAACCATGGGCAATCAAGCGGTCGGGCAGCTTAATATCCAGCATCATAAGCAGGATTGGCCAGTAGATAGAGTGGAAACGCAGAATGTCCTTGCCCACCATGTGGAAGACTGTTCCGTTCCAGAATTTATCATAGTTAGCATGGTCGTCTTGACCATAGCCAAGAGCTGTCGCATAGTTGAGCAGGGCATCAATCCAAACATAGACTACGTGTTTAGGATTAGATGGCACAGGCACGCCCCAAGTAAAGGTCGTCCGAGAGACGGCCAAGTCTTCCAAGCCTGGCTCGATGAAGTTTCTCAGCATTTCATTGAGGCGGCCGTCTGGCGTGATAAAGTCAGGCTGTGATCTGAAAAATTCTACCAAGCGGTCTTGGTACTTACTGAGGCGGAGGAAGTAAGACTCTTCAGAAACCCACTCCACTTCATGTCCAGATGGCGCAATTCCACCGGTTACATTTCCAGCTTCATCACGGAAAACTTCTGCCAACTGGCTTTCGGTGAAGAATTCCTCGTCAGATACAGAATACCAGCCTGAATATTCACCCAAGTAGATATCATCTTGGGCCAAGAGTTTTTCAAAGACATCAGCTACAACCTTTTCGTGGTAGTCATCGGTCGTTCGGATAAATTTATCATACGAAATGTCCAGCAGTTTCCAGAGTTCCTTGACCCCAACCGCCATGCCATCGACGTAAGCTTGCGGACTGATACCAGCTTCCTCAGCTTTTTGCTGGATTTTTTGACCATGCTCATCCAGACCAGTCAGATAGAAAACATCATAGCCCATGAGGCGCTTATAGCGAGCCAAGACGTCACAGGCAATAGTCGTATAGGCAGACCCGATATGGAGCTTGCCAGACGGGTAATAAATAGGTGTCGTAATATAAAACGGTTGTTTTGTAGTCATTTTTTAATCCTTTCAAGGCTAATGAAACCTTTTTTGATAACACTTCATTATATCATATTTCCTAGCGATTGAAAGAGGGGACCTGACATTGATTTTAGACGTTCTTCTCTTAAAATAAATAAGGACGAGAGGTTTTATTCCATAGTTTCTTTCGACGATAGTAATAGTAAAAAACAGCTCTATTCATCAAATCGGTTGAGAAACGATCTTCTTAGTTTGTTCATAATTCTTTTCTAGGGCTATAATAAAACACCTTGATTTAGCCATCTATTTTGTTCTGGCCAAAGATCGCTATTTCCCCAAAACTTGCCAATTCTTGCTAAATATAGTAGAATATATAAAAAATATTTAAGGAGATTACTACATGATTGATGCATATAAAAAATTTTGGAAGGGCTATGTGGATTTCACCGGTCGCTCAACTCGCTCAGAATTTTGGTGGCCAATTCTCTGCCATTTTTTAGTAATGATACTAATACTTTGTACTGCTCTTCTGATTGAGACGGTTTTGAACTCTGAGACTGGAGGAGCCTTATCTACCGCCTTTGTTGGCCTGATAGTTGTCTATTACATTGCAATTCTGCTTCCCTCTCTCGCCATTCAAGTTCGACGATTGCGAGATGGTGGCTATCATTGGGCTCTTCTCTTTTTGTACTTGGTCCCATTTTTTGGCCATTTTATTCTGTTTATTTTTTATTGTCAGCCTACAAAATATGAACTTGTTAGCAATGATTCCTATAATAATACAGAATACCAAGATCAGCAATTTAGCCAAAATCCCTATCAAGAGCAGCAAAATTACCAACAAAATTTTGTGGCAACTGAAAACGAGTAAAGTCCATTGAATCAAACAAAAAGCATTCTACTTTAACAGGCCTCCCGAAAGGTTAGATTTTTGTATCTAACTCTTTGGGAGGCCTGTTAAATTTACCTGGTTTTTTATGTTTGTTAAACCATATTATTTTTCCACAGCTTCATTATAGATTCGAATCCGAGGGGCAACTTGATTTATCACATCTAAAAACTGTAATAAGTCAATATATTTTTGATCCGTATAAGGTCCAAAAGCCAGACGAATATCTTTGTTAGAACTCATTGGATTGTAATACAGATACAGGTGATGAACTTTTGCATACTTTGTTTCTTCCACTTCCTCAATCTTAATAGTCACATCAACTAAATCAGAAAGCATGAGAAATTGGAAATAAGTATCAGCCCGTATGATGGCATCCTTGTAAAGATAGAGAGATAAGCTTTCACGCGCATAACGAGAGTCACTATAAAGCAGTTGAAAATCCTTTTCCAGCTCTGGAAAGTGAGAATAAAGTTCTTGACAGCGTCGCAGACTCTTTTCTTTATTGACCAAAGCAAGGCAAGTAAAGAGAGCGCTCATCCCTATTAGCAGGATGATTGAAATCAGAGCCCATATACTCCCGGCTTCATCTGTCTGTGGCAAAGCTAAGAGCAAAACGAAAGCTCCTAGACCACAAAAACAGGAAAAAGTAAGTCCTTATAAAATTCAACATTTATTTTTTCTTGCACCGATTGATCCTCTCAATCCAAACATGACTAATTTTCCACCTTTAGCCTATGCCCAAGGATTATAAAAGCGTCCTTGATTGACAACGAAAAGAAGAAGGCTGAAGGCTAGTAGAAGGACGGACACCAGGATTACAAGTTTGTCTAGTTTTCCGAAGGCTTGCTGGGTATACCAGGTCCGCTTTTTATTTTTCCCAAAGCGACGCAGCTCCATGGCCGTCGCGATCGTATTGATTCGCTCGAGCGAGCTGAATATCAGGGGAATGACAATTTGCAGATTGCCTTTGACCCGCTTGCTAAGGGGAGCTTTTTTGGATAATTCTTGTCCACGCGCCTCTTGAGACATCTTGATGAGGTAAAATTCCTCCTGTAAATCCGGAATATAACGCAGGGTCAGACTGACCGCATAGGCAATCTTATAAGAAAGGCCGATTTGATTCAGACTGGAAGCAAATTGACTGGGATGGGTGGTCATGAGAAAGATCACCGCTAGAGGAATCGTTGAGAAATACTTGAGCAAAAGATTCAAGAGATAAAAGAGTTCCTGAAGCGTAAGATTATAAGCTCCCCATCCTGTCCAGAGCAAATCCTTGGCTCCGTAAATCTCCACCCCATACTGAGGAGCAAAGAGATAGACCATGAGAATATTCAGCGCTGCAAAGGTTCCCGCAAAAGCTAAAACAAAAGAAATATCTTTCAGCCGAATCTCAGACACTCGAAATAACATCAGGGAAGCCAGAGCCACAAGAAGGAGGAAACGCGTATCGTAGCTCATCATGGCTGCCACCGAAACCAGGATAAAAAAGATAAGCTTGCTGGCACCAGACAGACCATGGAGAAAAGTCTTTCCTGCATGGTAGCCAATCAATTTTTGTTGATTAAACATGACTTTCCTCCTTTTTTCGCATGTAAAATTGAGTCAGCGCTAGCGGATCCACTCCCAGCTTCTCAGCCAAGCTAAAAATCGAAGTTTCCTTTAGATTGGCCGCTGCAATCAACTCATGATTGGACAAAACCTGAGCAGGCGACTGGTCTGCTAAAATCTGGCCGTCCACCACCACGATGGCCCGATCTGAATAATCCAGCATAAGCTGCATATCATGGGTAATCATGATAACCGTGTGTCCCTGCTGGTTTAGCTCATCGAGAAAGTCCATCATCTCTGTATAATGGCGCTGATCCTGACCAGCTGTTGGCTCATCCAAAAGGATAATCTCTGGATTTAGCACCAAAATAGAAGCAATGGTCACCCGCTTCTTCTGACCAAAAGACAGGGCTGAAATCGGCCAACTGCGGAATTCATAGAGTCCGCAAGTTTTGAGCACAGCATGAACCCTTTCTTCAATCTCTGCTTCGGCCAAACCACGCAATCGAAGTCCCAGAGCCACTTCATCAAAGATCATGGTGGTCGAAATCATCTGATTGGGATTTTGCAGGACATAGCCAATCCGCTCTGCCCGCTCCTTGATAGAGTCTCCCTTGATATCCTGTCCCTGCCAATGATATTGCCCTTCTGTATCAATAAAACGACAGAGAGCCTTGGCTAGCGTAGACTTGCCAGCTCCATTTTTCCCAACGAAGGCTATCCGCTCACCCTTGAAAATCTTCAGACTGATATCCCGCAAAATAGGTCTATCGCTCTGATAGGCAAAGGAAACATGGTCAAGTTCCAAAAGTGCTTCGTGACGACTGTCATCCTGCTCTGCTTTTTGCTCGGTCAGACTCTGCGAAAGTCCTGTAAGTTCCAGCTTGGTCAAATTAGCCAGATGAGTCGCGCTTGCCACATCAAAACCAAGCTGCCGCAAGGCTGTGATATAGAGGGGTTCTCGGATCCCATTTTCCGCTAAGAGCTCCGTCTTGAGCAGATCATCTGGCGCGCCATTAAAGAGGATTTGCCCATCATTGACAAGAACAACTCGATCAACAGGTCGATAAAGAACATCTTCCAAGCGATGCTCGATGATGATGGTCGTGGTCGCAGCTTCTCTATGAATCCGATCAATCAGATCAATCGTATCCTGGCCAGACTTGGGATCGAGATTGGCCAAAGGCTCATCAAACAGCAAAATTGGACTCTCATCAATCAAGACACCCGCCAGACTGACCCGCTGCTTCTGTCCGCCAGACAAGTCTTGAGGGCGGTGATCCAAAAGCTGCTCTAGGTCCAGCTGCTTCGCCCAACGCAGGACTTTCTGCCGCATCAAGGGCAAGTCCACCATATCATTTTCCAAGGCAAAGGCCAGATCCTCTGCCACGCTGAGCCCGATAAACTGACCATCCGTGTCCTGCAAGACCGTGCTGACAAGATTTGACTTGTCATAAATACTGCTATCAAAGCTGGCTGCCCCTTAATCAAGAGTTGTCCACTGGCCTGACCCTTGTAAATATTGGGAATAATTCCGTTGAGGCACTGCCCCAGGGTTGACTTACCAGAGCCGGACGGCCCAATCAGCAGCACCTTTTCCCCCTCATAAATGGTCAGATTGATATGCTTCAAAGTCGGCTCCGACTGAGCCTGGTATTGAAAACTAAAATCTTCAAAGTGAATAATTGGTTTTTTCATGTTTTTCTATAAGGCCAGAGCGATCTGAATCGCCAGATTGGCCACCTTGTCTTTCTCGTCTAAGTCCGCATGATTAGCCAGATTGCGCATATCCCAAGTCTCCTCAGACAAATGATCCGCCGCATAAAAGAACTGGCAAACTTGAATGTCACGAAAGGCCGCCAAAGCCGCTACAGCCGAACACTCCATATCCACACAGATAGCTCCCGCCTCTTTTCGCCTGCGCAGCTTGTCTGCAGTCTCACGGTAAATGCCGTCTGTCGTCCAGACCTTGCCCAAGCTATGAGAAATCCCTCGCTGTTCAAGGAAATTCAAGAGAAAATCCTGCAAGCCGACATTGACTGCTATCTCCGAACTAGCCGGCTGGTAATGATAGCTAGTCCCCTCATCACGCAAAGCTGCTGTCGGAATAATAACGGATGTTTCTTTGATGTCCTCGTCCAGCACACCACAAGTCCCAAAGAGAACCAGCTTTCTCATACCAAAAGCAATCAAATCCTCTAAAATTGCTACACAAGCTGAAGCACCAACCGGAGCATTGAACAAGGCTAGCTCTCGTCCACCCACAAAAATCCGATAAATGGGAATTTCAATGTTGGCCATAGATGTCGTCATAATCAACTCATGGTCAAAATCCGCCAGCATTCGGGCAAAGGTCTCCCGAGCAAAGCAGGACACTGCCGTCTGCGGAAAGCCTTCAATAGGCTCTATCAAATCCTCTGGATTGATGATGGCCTTACGATTTTGATCAAACTCTTCAAGAATCATCGACTTGTTTTATCCCTTTCTTTAGCACGAAATAGCCAGCTAGCGTCCACTGACTCTATCCTACTATTGTATCATAAAAAGGCGGTCTACTGACTATCGCCAGCATATTTTCTAGCTAGCCAAGGATATAGGCAGGCTCTATAGCAAGGATGGGTTCAAGCGCATTTCAAAACAAAAAAGATTGGAAAAATGCAACTGCCCTCCGATTGCTAGATATTAATCTAGCAATCGGAGGGCAGTCAATCTGAATGAGAGTTTGCACATTAAAAAGATTATTTATCCATAAATGGAAGCTAAACTGGCTGAATCTAATCTTTCCAAGAATAAAGACTACTAAACAAGCTCCTGACAATCTTCAAAGAGAGCTTTCATTTGGGCAAAAGTCATAGCAGGAACAAGAACTTTCTCAGCATCAAATAACTGTGTCATATTTTCAGGAAGCTTGTCCAAAAAATCTGAATACGAAATTCTCTTGTAAATAAAGAATTTCTCTAGATTATCTGGGTCTGCATCATCACATCCGACCAGATTACAGTACCAGCTAAGTTTGATTCATCAATATATTCAGTATCTTCTGGTGCGAGGGTAGGTACGAGAGGAAGGATTGTATCAACACCAGCAGTTAGCGTATAGGTCCCTAAAATTTTTTCACTCTGCTCACTTCCATAAAATTTACTTTGAGCGTCATAGGCACCAATATACTGTCGAGTGGTGAAAAAATCGCTATAACTCTGAGCAGGATTATCTGCCTTCAAGAAACCTTCCACCAGATGTGGACTCAGGGCAAGCGTTCTCCGAATACCATCTTGATACACAAGCTCATAGCCTGATTTTAGAAAGTCCTCCAAGCCAAAAACTATGTCCTCTTGATAAGGGTAGTCCCAGACACTTGAACTGCTATATTCTCTACCATGTTCATCACGGATGCTTGTCCCCAAACGACTTGATAACTTAGAAATCAAAGTAAGGGCCTGAGACCAATCAGCAAGTGTTGAAGGAGTCAGAATCCGCACATTGTAAGTTTGTTGAGTCTTATCATATTCCAAGTCAATATAGCGGCCAGACTTTGCAGGAACCCAGCATCTCAATAGAGCAAGCTTATCTAGTCCAAGGTACACAAACTCTTTCTGTATAGGGTGGGGTTCAAGTCCATCAACAAATCCAAGCAATTCACTGATTTTTAAAACTTTCTGAAATCCTAGAAAACCCCGTTTATTTGGAATGGAAAATGTAATACTCATAAAGCAAACCTCCTTATATTATCTTGTTATATTATAACATATGCTACAAGAGTGTAAAATAAAGACCTACAACCAGCAAAATAGAGCTATAAGAGATTTTCTAGATTTATTTCTAAAAATACTAGCTTACCGTACCATCATCCTAAAATACATAACACTCAGCCCCATTTTTACTAAACAGCTTGTCTTTCCATATCAAAAACAGCCCCAGTGGACTGTTTTTTTTATTCTTTATGCAGGACTTACTTCATTTAAGCTTTCCCCAATCGAAGCCAAACGCTCTATCACTTCATTTTTGCGTCAGCTCCTGATTGTAAGACAAAGCTAGCTTGATCCAGTAAGACAGTTCCTTTTGTCCCTCGCCATCTAAATCAATATAGCCATGATAAAGCCTCCCCTTCATTAACGTCACACTAGCACCATTTTTAGGTAGAACCTGCTTTTCCATTTCCTTACCGATGCGGACCATGACAAGCTCTTGACCTCTCGAACTCACAGTAACGGTCATCTTACCTCGGATCATAAAAGCCAAGCCACCAAACATCTTCTTCTCTTCTACCTCTTCTTCAAAAACATGAGGAGGAAGCTCAGTAGCTAAAATGGTACGAATCTGTTGAGCTAAAGATTTACTATATGCCATCGCTCCCCCTACTTCATCATCACATCCCAGCCGATACCAAAGCGGTCAATCAAGCGGCCATAAAACTTAGCAAAAAGCTTGATTCTCTAGAGAATAGAGAATCTGCCCACCTTCAGCAAGCTTTTGCAAAAAGTTCATCAGCTTCTTCTCTACTGTCTGGGCTCAGAACCAACCATTGATTGGGCTGATGATTGCTAGGAATAGACAGATCATTAAAAAAACACCCACATCCTCACCATTCAGGGTCAAGTTTTTCTGTATCTAAGGCAATCCAGGCAATCTTATCTCGTTTTTTTCTGCAGGAAGGTCTGCTGGATCCATCATCTCACTGGCTCGGACAAGTCCCTTTATCTCTGTCTGAAAAAGATCTGCATAGAAACGAAAAGCTTCTTCGGCCTGACCATTAAAACTTAAAAACACGTCTAATTTCATTATTGTTCCTCCAATTGTTTATAACTGAGAATAAATCTCTAGTATCAGTTTATCAATTAAGATAAAAATTTTCTTATTCTCAATTGCGCTTGTTTGGCTAGGGAACGCATGATTAAAACTGGAAGATTAACTGTAATAGGTGGATCACTGGGCAAGGGCCTGCGCATGCTGATTTCCTCCTGATAGATGCTATCGCCTGAAAAAGTGAGAGGCTCATCGCTGCCCCAGCGAAAGTTATGCTTCAAGACATAGTTTTTAGTTAGGCGTAAATCCTCCAGCAATTCACAGGCCAAAAGATAGTAGTGGCCATCCGGTACATTTTCAAAAGTAAACCGTCTCTCCTGACTCAGTGCTACTCCGATAACTGGCTCTTCTTTAGGTATGCGGGTTTTAAAAAGCCCGATACAGCTAATGCGTGGTTCATACCCCTCAGGATAAGATAGCGTCACGGTCAAGCGATTGCCACTTTTACAGTCGGGATCCTGATGCAAGAAAGCTCCCTTCTCATCCAACTGTTTGACCATAAAATCATAAGCCTTGGTTGATTCCTGATAATATTTTTTAGGCGAAAGTCCAGTATGCCGCTTAAAAGTATTGGAAAAACTACCTAGACTATCATAACCAGCTTCCATAGAGGTCTCGGTTACATTTTGTCGGCCTTCTACAATCTCCTGAATCCCTTTTTCCATCTTAAGAGCTTCCACATATTGCTTGATAGAAAAGCCCATCTTTTTCTTGAAAGTTCTGGATAGATGGGAAGGACTATAATGGAAATACTGAGACAAATCAGTCAGACTCAGCTCTTCATCTGCATGCTGACGAAGATAGGCTGCCACTTCTTCCATGATAGCTTTAGACATAGACTTGCTCCTTTCCCATTTATTTAAGCCCATTATATCACATCAAAAAGAAAGGACAAAAAATCAAAATCTGAATAAAGAAAAGCTAAGCTGCAACTAAATAATGAAAAAACTTTAGACGCTTGAAACATCTAAAGTTTTTATCTTCATGATTAAATTACTGAGCTACCAATGTTTCCAAGCTTTCTCCAATCGCAGCCAAACGTTCCACCACTTCAGCTTGGCTCAGACCGTTTTCAGTCACATAGCGGTTGCGAGGGTGAACACGGCATTCGTGAGAACAGCCACGGAGGTACTTGTCTTCATTTTCTTCTGAAGTCAGGATGCGGCGGTTACACTCTGGATTGCCACAGTTGACATAGCGCTCGCAAGGAGTACCGTCAAACCAGTCTTTCCCAATCACGACTGGATCAACATGGTTGATATCAACGGAGATACGCTCATCAAAGACATACATCTTGCCGTCCCAAAGTTCACCTTGAACTTCTGGATCCTTGCCGTAAGTCGCGATACCACCATGAAGCTGACCGACATCCTTGTATCCTTCACGGACCATCCAGCCTGAGAATTTCTCACACCGAACACCACCGGTACAGTAAACAACCACGCGCTTATCCATGAACTTCTCCTTGTTATCACGAACCCATTGCGGCAATTCGCGGAAGTTGCGGATATCTGGACGAATGGCACCTCGGAAGTGACCCAGATCGTACTCATAGTCGTTACGAGTATCTAGGACAACAGTGTCTTCGTCCAAAAGGGCTTCCTTAAATTCCTTAGGTGACAGGTAAGCTCCTGTCGTCTCCAGCGGGTTGATGTCATTGTCAAAATCATTGTCTTCTAAGCCCAAGTGCACGATTTCTTTCTTGTAGCGAACAAACATTTTCTTGAAAGCTTGCTCATTTTCTTCGTCAATCTTGAACCAAAGATCTTCCATGCCCGGAAGGCTGTGCACATAATCCATGTATTTTTGAGTGGTTTCATAATCGCCAGAAACCGTTCCGTTGATTCCCTCATCTGCCACTAGAATACGGCCTTTCAGACCGATGGATTTACAGAAGGCCAGATGATCAGCTGCAAATTTCTCAGCATTCTCAATCGGAACATATTTGTAGTAAAGTAGGACGCGAATATCTTTTGCCATAAGATTTCAACTCTCATTTCTCTATAAATTTTCTGAATTTTTTAATTCATCTATTTATTATAACCTGATTGAAAAAACTGGGCAAAAAATTTGTTTGGAAAATAGCAGAGCTGGAATCTCTACGCAGAGAAGCAGATTAGCCCTCTTTCTCCAATTCTTCCAAATACTTCTCAAAGCGTTTTTTCTGCCATTTGTTTATATACTCCAAGAAAATATTGACCAGCAGCATCAAGGGAAGATGAATGCAAAATGTAACCAAAATGACCAAAAGAAACATGGGGTGAAAAATACTATTATGATAAATAGTATGATTGAGCTGAAAATTCTGGCAGGCAATCAAAAGAGTCAGAAATACTGTCGCAGCCAGCACACCCCAGATGGTCAGACTGAAACTATTGTAATAATTAGCCCCCAGATACTGAGCTCGACACATAAAATAAAAGCTGGTGATGAGAATCAGTACCAAGAAGGGCTGATAGTGAACGACTCCCCCATTCATAGCTACAGAACCCATATATAAAGCTAAACTACCACATAGCATGAGACTGAAACTCTCCATACCAGCTTTGTTGACCAGCTGCTCTTCCCGTTCGTCTAAAATTTGACGTTTAATAAGTTTCATTTTCATTTCAAGCTCCTATACTTCTACTCCAAAAATAGGGATTAACAACATAAGAATGGCAGGAAGTCCGTTATTTAACATGTGAACTGCAATACTGACTTCCAAGCGCCGAGTTCGATAAGCCAGCAAGGTCAAATCACAGAAGCACCGCCATAAATCACAAAAGACATGATATTGGTTGGACCATGAAAAATCGCAAAAAGCAGTCCGCCTATGATGTAGCCCCAGCTTTCATAGCCTTTAAAGATTTTTAGAGGAATAATGCCGCGGAAAATAATTTCTTCTGCGATAGGCGCTAAAACTCCAAGCATGATGGACAATAAAACTATATCTCCTCTTCGGAACTCCTCCATCAGAGACGCCTGATTAGCCGTTGTCACTTCTCCATGCAGCCATCGGAGTAATACCGTCCCAAGGACAGATATGAGCAACATGCCTAAGAGGCCTAGAGCAATTCGCTTCCCATCTCCTTTTTGAAAGATTTTCCCAGACGGAAATAAAATTCCAGTTTTCTTTGCTACCACGACAAAGACCAGCCAGACCAGGAAAATCAGCAAAAGCCCAAGACCGATGGTCCACTGTTTGGGAAATTGATAAATGATTGCTATCTGCTGAAACAGCATAGGGAGGACATACAAGCCTAAGGCTAAGAAAGCGCAACTACCCCAGATCAATCGTTTCCACCAAGTCATTCTTCATCCTCCAATTCCTGATCGAGCTTTGCCTGACCTTTGCCGTTTAGGTAAAGACTGATCTTGTCCATGGTCAAGCTTCCAAGCATAAACAGTAGCATTGCAAGAGCCAGCTTGAGCAGATACAAATGCTGAACATGCTGGCCAGACTTTCTCGCTGACCCAAGAAATCAATGCCTATAAGGATGAGAACGAAGACAATGCCACCGCCAAAACGCTCTGGCCATTTTTCCTCTCTCACCATATCGCGAACATCAACGCCTAGGCTTACGCGACGAAGCAAGGCATATAGACCTACTAGCGTAAGCAGAATACCCTCTGGCAGATAGGCCAGCAAGCTTAGATGGAGGATATAGGCTTTGAAAAATACAGAGATAGCCAAGAAGAGGAACATTCCTAGTACTAACTCTCCCGCAACTTTGCCGTCCAATTTTTCTGTTCGTTCATCTTTTATAACAGGCTGCTTCTTCATTTTCTTTCTCACTTTCTTATTTATAAGTTAAAGATTCATTGATTCTAATTCTCATCATTTTCTAGTTCTTGGTCCAATAAAACCTGTCTCTTCTGATAAAAATAATCGACCAACTGATCAAATATACTAGAAAAGGCAGTTATCAAAGCTACAATAAAAATAAATTGCAAGATTGGATGATGGCGAAAGAATGGTCGAAGAGCTGAATTTCCACTCCACATCTGAACAGCCACGATTACAATCGCTAAGATAGCTCCGTTAGCCAAACGACTTCTGAAACTCCTATGCCCAATAGATGGCTTGTCGCGTCTGATGTCAAGGCCCAACTGCCAGCTACGAATGCCAGCATAGATTTCCATAGCCAAAATAATCAGAATTTCTGGTAAGTAGCCTTCTACTGGCACATGCCAAATCATGATTTTGATAAAAAAATAGAGATAAGGAGCCAGATAATCGCAAAAAAATGCAACTTCATTTCCTAATTTTTCGCTCAAGTTGTAAAGTCCGCTCGTCTGTATAGACTTTTTTGTGGTTTGTCCTTCATTTTCTTTCTCACTTTCTTCCTATTCTTCCCAAAAACAACTGATCCAGCGTTTTTATTGAGACATTTGCAAATGGCCAAGCATAGACTGAGACTGGGATTGTACTTGCCTGCCTCAATCAGGCCAATGGTCTGACGAGTCACACCAATAGCATCAGCCAAGTCTCCTTGGGTCATGTCATGCTCAGCCCTTGCCATTTTTTTAACCTAAGATTTTTTTGCCATGGCCACCATCCTTTTCGTATTTCTTTTTGCTCACCTACGGCATAGAAAGTACAGCAAAGGGCGACATTACTAAAAAGCAAGTATGATAAAGGTTTGATTTTTTTCTGAATCGTGCCAACAACTGGTAGAACTATCGCCGATACAAGACAGATAAGCAGGACACTTACTTTCTTATTCATATCTGCGCTCCTTTCATCTTCATAAGTACATTATACAATATATTTTTAAATAATGCAATATATAAATTACATTTTGTTTTTTTAATTTTGTACAAAAAAAGATTGGGACTTTCCCAATCTTTAATTATCTAATTTGATTAATCTTTCTTAAGGCTGCCTGAGCGAGTCTGAGTACGGGCGTAGGCTAGTAAGAGCAGGGTTCCTGCTACGGCAACTGTCACTCCATTGGACAGAGTTGCTACAAAGCCTTGCACAAAGACCTTATTGACTGGCTCGCTATAAATCAAGATATCGCCAATCGGAGCGATCAAGAGCCAGACAAAAGCATTGGCCAAAAGCTGGAAGATATTGAAGTTGACGATGTCCTTCACTTCAAAAACACCTTCTGCTGCACGAATGCGATTTTTAAACAAACCAAGAATGAAACCAAAGAAGGCACTAGCGATAATCCATGACCACCAGAGACCGTAGCCAGCCATAGCGTCTTTGATAATGTGGCCGATCAAGCCCATCAGGAAGCCAACAAAGGGACCAAAAACGACACTGAAGAGGGCCTGAACCGCATATTGCAGCTGAATACTGGTATTTGGGACAGGTGTTGGAATGCTAATCATTCCGATAACTACAAAAAGTGCAGCTCCAATCCCCGTTGCAACGACTTCTTTAATGGTAAACTTTGTATCTAAAAACTTCTTTTTCATAATATTCTCCTTTAATTCTCTATACGTTTAATCTCAATATGCCATTGAGCACCGACACCGACATTGTAGGCCTTGGCAAAGGAACCTTGGTTGATAGCCAAGCCCACTCGATAGAGGGAATTGATGTACAAAATCGGCTGACCAATGCGGACATCCGCAAAGGACTTGCCATAGGTCACTTGGTTTTGATAAACCAGCATGTCATTGTTGTAGATAGTGACTTCAAAACGGTCGCCAAAGTTTGGCTCCAAGGTGCAGAATTCCTCGCGCGTAATCGAAGTCCAAAGCGAGCCAAAGCGAACATCCAAAATATCAATGGCTCCACTGACCAAATTATCTGCTATCCGTGTTTCGACAACAGGGATTTCAACAATTTCTTCGACACTCAACTCTGGGCCAACTTCCTCAAAACTAATATGGCCGCTAGCTAGCTTGGCACCCGTGTAGGCATAGACATCTCGCCCGTGGAAGGTATAAGAATGCTCGGTATTCTTGCGGCGATTTTCCACTTCTGAAATCTCACGAATAGCTACGATACCGACATGCTGTTTGATAAAGGACAGAGTACCATTATCAGGTGTCACGATATATTGGTTTTTGCTGGTCTTAGCAACTACGCTTTTCCGCTTGGAACCCACTCCCGGATCCACGACTGAAACAAAAGTTGTTCCCTCTGGCCAATAATCTACCGTTTGAAAGAGACGGTAACTGCCCTCAAAAATATTGTAAGGGGTGATGTCATGGGTCAAATGATGGATTTTCAGCGTTGGTGATTCCTCCAAAGCCACTCCAATCATAGCCGACACTGCTCCATCTACCAGACCGAAGTCCGACTGCAGCACTAATATATTGTTCATCTTATTCCTCCCAGGCCTTGAGCCTGATATTCTCCAAGTCTTCTAATCTTACCAAAATTAGGCTCTTTTCGCTAGAGCTGGAGGCATAGATTTTTTTTATAACCGTCTATTTCTCAAGGATATAGCATGCAAGATGAAAGCATTTTTCAGGATCGGACTTATGTCAGAATAATTCCTTGAGCAAGCTAAAATAGGAAAATCCAGCAGCTTTCGTCTTGCTTAACTTTTTTATGACTGAAAATCAGCTTTTTCACTGCGTTTCTTTACCAGATATTGACCCAGCAGGCCACCGATTAAAGCACCTGCCACTACCATCACGATAAAACTAGCAATGGTCGGGAAATCCAACGGCAGCAAAATCCGATTGATGTATTCCGCTGTCTTCCCACGCGTCACCAAGCTATCAATATAAGCCTGACGCGCTAACCACATGAGGATAATAGGCCCCGAATTGACAAAAGAGAAACAAACAAAGGAAAGCAGACTCCAGAATTTATTTTCGTATTTGCCCAAGCCTGCAATCGTGTCTGCCAAGAGACCGAACACCAAGCCCGGCAGACCAGCAATCATAAAATGACCAGATAGGAGGAAAAATCCTCCCATTATTAGGCCTACTAAGCTGATCGCTCCAAATTTTTTAATCTTGCTTTGCAGCAACATATAAACGCTTCCGCCAAAAACTGCAGCAAAGACTGGAGCATAGAGCATATTGCCAGCATTGTCAAAAAAGTGCCCTACTAGTACTCCTAGTCCGACACAGAGAAAGTAGAGCAGAGCAAAGACTCCCGTCCATTTCAACTCTTTCAGCGTTAACGATGTCATTATTGAATCCTTTCTAATTGTGAAGCTAAAACTTCATAAAACTATTGATAGCTATATCCTTGATACGTGCAAATGCGCATTTCATGCTTTGCCATCCTTCCTGCAGGAGGAAGTTCTAGCAAGGTTTGTAGATCTAGCATCCTTGATAAGCTTTCTTCCTAGGAAAACTAGTTGTTTATTAAATCAACTTTCCTCGGCATGGGCAAAATCCAGCACTGCCAATAAGTAATATATTATGCTATTTTTCTATACTTAGCTTTATTTATTATAGCATTATGAAAATAGAATGTAAATTAAACTTTCAGACTTTTCAAAGGAAGATAGCTGACAAAAGGAGGCTGGGACAAAAGTCCTAGCCTCTCAATTGTCTTTGGATTGTCGAGCAAGACGCAGTGGTTGAGTGGGTTCTATTACGCTGATTTCATCAGCTTTTACAGCCCTACTCAACTGTGCGGAGGTGGGACGACGAAATCGAATTCTAACGAATTACCGATTTCTGTCCCACTCTCTGTCTAGCGATGACTGATCTTTCTAGTTAGGAAATCTCCCAGAAACTGGATAAAGAAGATAAGAAGCAAGAGCAAAACAGTCGCTAAAATGGTCACGTCTTGGTTGAAACGTTGATAACCGTAGGCAATCGCTACGTTCCCAAGGCCGCCTGCACCGATCGCTCCCGCCATAGCCGTTTCACCTACTAGCGAGATTAGAGTCACTGTTGTCACCCGAATCAAGTCTGGTAAGCCTTCACGCAGGTAAACGCCAATGATATCCCATGAGTTAGCCCCAACTGCCTGCGCTGCTTCAATCACACCGCGGTCTAATTCTGATAGGACCACCTGCACCTGACGAGCAAAGAAAGGAAAGACCGCCAAAGATAGTGGCACCAAAGCTGCTGTTGGTCCAATCCCTGTCCCTACAATCATCCGTGTGAAAGGATTGATCAAAGCTAGGAGGATGATAAAGGGAATTGCCCGAAAGATGGATGTGACCTTGTCCAAGATGAAAGGCTGTTTTATTTTCCAAAATGCCGCCTGGCGCTGTCAATACCAGGAAAAGTCCAGCAATCAAGCCTAGAATCCCACCGATCAGGAAGGAAATAATTGTCATATAAAGGGTCAGATAAATCGCTGTGCCCCAGCCAGCCTGACCAGCCCAGCCCATCTTATAGACGTTAGGCAAAAATGTTTTAATCAAGTCTATCAATCTAAATTCCTCCCTTAAGCACCTTTAATTCTACGCCAGCAGCTTGTAAATTGCTTTGAGCAGACGCAAGATTTTCTGCATTTCCTGACAAAATGACTACCATTTCCCCAACAGGCACATTGTCTAAAATCTCAATGTTAGCATGTAAAATGTTGGCTGAAACTTGATACTGCTTGTAAATATCGTTGATAATAGCTGTATCTGTCACCGTACCAGCATACTTCAAATGCGCCAAAACAGAATCCGCAGGCAGATCTTGCACAATCTTCTGCTGATTGATTTTCACCATCGCTTCAGTGATACCTGTTGCCGTTGTGATAAAGTCTTGGGTCAATTCGTTCTGTGGATTGGTAAAGATATCCAAGACCGATCCTTCCTCGATCAGTTTTCCATTCTGCATAACAGCTACACGATTAGCAATATCTTTGACAATCTGCATTTCGTGCGTGATGAGTACGATCGTCAGCCCCAACTTTTGATTTAAATCCTGAAGCAAGGCTAAAATTTGCTTGGTTGTTTTAGGATCCAATGCCGAAGTCGCTTCATCTGAAATCAAGATTTTTGGATCATTGGCCAGAGCTCTAGCAATCGCCACGCGCTGCTTCTGCCCACCAGACAGTTGAGACGGATAATTATCCGCTCGATCTTCCAGACCAACCAGTTCTAAAAGTTTGCGAACCTTCTCCTCTTTTTCAGCAGCAGACAGAGTTGAGTGCTTCAAGGCAAACGCGACATTTTCCTTGGCCGTCATCTGAGCCATCAAATTGAAATGCTGGAAAATCATGCCAATGTCCTTGCGCTTTTCCCGCAGTTGAGCCGCATTCAGCTGGACAGTCTCCTTGTCGTATAACACTGTTCCATCCACAGTAATGCGACCAGCAGATGGCTTCTGCAAAAGATTAATAACCCGCACCAAAGTTGACTTTCCGGCACCAGAATAACCCACGATACCGTAAATATCTCCCTGATTGATGTGAATGGTCACATCTTCAACCGCCTTGATGACACGATTTTTCTGCGTGAAAGTGACATCAATACGGTCTAATTTGATAATTTCATTGCTCATAACTTCTGATTAACTCCTTGATTAATTCAATATGGGTATAATAATCGGCAATCTTGACATTTTCATCGCCACCATGATCCCGACTGTTGGCATTCCCCAGGCCAAAGGCAGCCATCGGAACTTCCAAAGCTTCAAAGACTGTATGCATGGGGCCTGTTCCTGCCGAGGTCGGAAGCACCGATATGCCCTCTGGATAAAAATCCTTGGCCAGTTCAATCACATTTAGGATAGAAGGAGCACTCATATCGCTACGATAGCTCATTTCTCCCAATGTATAAGTTAATTCTACCTTATCATAGCCATTTTTGTCCAGTTGCTTGCGAATCTTGTCCAAGACATCATGGGGCTCTAAGCCTGGTACCAAGCGCACTTCCATCTTGGCAGATGCATATGCTGGGAGGATGGTTTTGACTCCTTGCCCCTGATAGCCCGAACCGAAGCCTTCAATGTTAATGGCTGGCTCAAAATAGAAGCGACGGAGGAATTCCTGCCTGTCCTCTTTCAAGACTGGAAGCTGAAGGCCGTAAATTTCCTTCAACTCTTCTGGTGTCTTCAGAGCGTACCGGGCAATCAAAGCTAGCTCTCGCTCATTGGGCTCCTGTACTTGCTCATAGATACCCTCCACCAAAATTCGACCGTCAGCACTACGCAGGCTAGAGATAGCATCCATCAAGTACCAAGAAGCTGAATTAATGACACCGCCATAGCTAGAATGGATATCGACTTCCGCACTGCGAACAGACATATCAAAGGTGACAATGCCCTTATTTCCACCAGAAATTTCAAGCTGGCCTAAATTATTACGCGTGCCCTGCTCCCAAACCAGCAGATCTGCTCCCCGCAATTGTTTCTTATGCTTGGCCAGATATTTATCCAAGTCTGTCGAAGCTGACTCCTCTGCTCCCTCCATCATGAAGATGATATTGACTGGCAGCGAACCATGCTCTCGGATATACTTACGCACCGCTGTCAAACGCGCAGTGATGTGTCCCTTGTCATCATCGACTCCGCGGCCATACATGACACCGTAGTGGACCGACAGAGTAAAGGGGTCGTTGGTCCAAGGTTGGTCATTATCGGCCGGAACCGTATCATAGTGGTGATAGAAAATGATAGTCTTGGCCTCAGGATTGTCCGACTGAAATTCTGCCAATACAAAGGGAGCCGTGTAACTGTCATCAATCATCACTTTAGCACCTGCGGCAGTGAAAATTTCTCCCAGATAGGTAGCTACCTCCTTGAGCCCAATTTGCTGGGCAAAGATAGACTTTTTAGAAATCAAAGTCCGCAACACTTCAAAATAGTGTTGGGCCACCTCATCATTTTCAAACTTTTTAATTTGTTCACTCTCAGTTGAGAAAGGCATGTGTAACTCCTACTAATCGCATCTGTTTAAAGATTATCTGCTATGATTCACGAAAGATCAAAGACTTGCTGTCATGTAAGTCTTTGACTCAGCGTTTTAATATTGCTAAATTATCTTCGCTGATAAAAACTCTAACTAATAGCAGATAAAGGGCTGGAGAAATCCATTCCCCGCCCTTTCTATCTTCAATTATTTTCTATAAAATCTTACCAAACTGGTTGATCCATACCATCTGAAGATTCTTCAATGACTTTTTTAACTTCGTCAGTATGGTAAGCCTTGATGATTTTCTTGATGGCATCTGCCTTGTCAGATTTTTCCCAATCTTTCTTAGCAGCAATCAGGTTGTACCACAATTTAGAATTTTCATCTGTCTTTTCTTTGTAAAGAGCGCTCTTGTAGTCAATACCAGCTTCACGAACGAAGGTATTGTTGACAACCGCTGCATCTACAGAAGTAAGAGAAGCTGCTGTTTGAGAAGCATCCAATTCAGAAATTTTCAAGTTTTTCTTGTTTTCTTTGATGTTAGCAACAGTCGCAAGCTTCGTTGAATCCACGTCTAACTTGATCAAACCAGCTGCTTGAAGAAGGTTCAAAGCACGGCTTTCGTTTGTTGCATCGTTTGGTACGGCAATGCTTCCGTTTTCTGGAATATCTTTTACATCAGTATATTTGTTTTTGCCATCTTTAGTACCAGAGTAAAGACGGATTGGTGCGATATAAGTATCTGCTACAGACACCAAGTCAGCATTGTTTTCTTTATTCCAGTTTTTCAAGTAGTAGTAGTGTTGGAAGGCATTGATGTCTACATCGCCATCGCGAACTGCTTGGTTAGGCTGAGAATAGTCTGTAAATTGGGTGAACTCCAATTTAACACCTGCTTTATCCTTATCAAGGATTTCCTGAACCTTGTTCCAACGTGCTTCTTCTGTATCGCTGAGGCTCATCACACCAACTTTTACAATCACTGTTGCACTGTCTGCTGACTTAGCGTTTTTTGATGTTGAAGACGAGCAAGCTGCCAAACCAAATGCTGCTACAGCTAAGAGTGCTGTTGCACCAAACCATTTTTTCAATTTCATGAGATAATCTCCTTATAAAATATATTTTTTTCTAGTGAAAGGGTTGTAAGTTAGTTCCGATTGCTTAGGTCAAAGAAAATCAGAACTTACTTGATATCCTTGGCATCTGGCAAATAAGTGCCGCCAAAGAATTCTTTTGATAATTTTTCAAGTGTTCCATCCTCGTAGAGTTCCTTGATCCGCTTGTTCATGAAGGTTTGAAGCTCTTCTTGTCCTGAAGCAAGGATCGGATAGACATAGGGTTGTTGGTCACTTGGAAGTTCAATCACTTCGACATTATCTAAACCTTGGTCTTTGATGATAGTATCTACTGTGATACGCTCAAAGATCTTGTAGTCTGAGCGGCCATCATTCAAATTAGCCAAGATTTGCTGGATTGTACCATCTGTATAGTTGATAGTTGTTGGGTTTGAACTGTGCTCTTCATTGTACTTTCCAACTGCTTAGCTGTTGAAGTACCTTGAACAACCTCAGTAGACTTGCCTCCGATATCGTCCAGCGACTTGATATTCACTCCTTTACGAACCACCAAGACGGTTGGGTTTTTAGCGTAAGGGTTGGTATAGAGGTATTTACCAGCACGGTCTTCTGAATAACTGATGTTATTGGCACCGATTTGGTAGCGGTCACTGTCCAAGCCAGAGAAAACAGAAGCCCATTTGGTTTTGTTGAAGTTGACTTCGTACTTATCTGAACCTTTAAAGATTTCACGAAGCACTTCAATTTCGTAACCAGTTAGTTTTCCGTCCTTATCCTCATAAGAGAAAGGCTTAGTTGTTCCAACCGTTCCGACTTCAATCGTCTTTTTCTTTGTAGTACTATCTTTACTTGCAGAAGACGAGCAGGCTACAAGCAGCCCAACTGCAAGACTTCCTACCACAGCAGTGGCAGTATATTTCAATATTTTTTTAATATTCATATCTCTATCTCCTCCTAAAGAGCATGTTTCTATCATACCAAAAGTCGAAAATCCTGACCATTATATTTTTTTTATCAAGGTGATAGATTTTCTTTATCACTGATTCGATTATTCAAACTATTTGAAAATATCGAAATCTTGTTTTTCTATGATAACAAAAGAAGAGGAGCTTGCCTAGTTCTTATTTTTTATGAAAGACTATAGTTATTTCTTATAGTGCTTGAGGAGGAAGAGGGCGTTTTCGACATAGTAAGGCACAGAGACCTGAAAGGCTGCATCATCAATCGTCATGCTATCATGGTGCAGGTCAGGCGCATCTGCTGCACCATTTGAGCCGATAAAAGCAAAGACACCAGGGATTTTTTCTTGGTAAAAGGCAAAGTCTTCGCCAGCTGAAGACGGCTGGGCAGTCAATAGCTCCCCGATATTCTGAGAATTTTTAAAAATAAGCTCGGCTAATTCTGGATCATTATAGGTCACTGGCGGAGTCTGATCCCAGACAATGGCGACCTTAGCACCGAAGTTCTCCGCCGTATGCTCCACAATACGGATAAAATCTGCCTTCAAACGCTTTTGCAAATCAGAATTAAAACAACGAATCGTGCCTTCAAAGAAGCCATTTTGCGGCAAGACATTCCAAGTCGCCCCAGCCTCAATGTGGGTCACCGATAAAACAACCGGCTCAAAGGGAGAGACAGTCCGAGAAACCAGAGCTTGAAGATTTTGAATCATGCTGGTCAGGGTCAGCACCGTATCCACTCCCAGGTCCGGCCGAGCCGCATGGCTGCTGACTCCCTCCACAGTCACCTTAAACTTTTCCACGCCTGCCATCATAGCTCCCGGCTTCAAGGCCATTTGCCCGGCTTTTAACTGGGGCATATTGTGAAAACCGATAATCGCAACTACATCATCCAGCAAACCCGTAGCCAGAACTTGACTGGCTCCTTGGGAGGTTTCCTCAGCTGGCTGAAAAATCAATCGAATGGTTCCCTGTAAATCTTCTTCCATAGCCTTGAGCAACTCCGCCGCTCCCAAAAGACTAGTCTGATGAAAATCATGACCGCAGGCATGCATGACACCAGGATTTTGGCTAGCGTAAGGCAGACCTGTCTGCTCTAAAATGGGCAGGGCATCAATATCTGCTCTCAAGGCGATGACTGGCTCTCCCTGACCGATTTCGGCAATCAAGCCCGTCTCTAGGCCAGAGTCCAAGATTTTTATCCCCAAGTCTTGCAAATAACGGCTTAGAAAAGCCGTTGTTTCATATTCTTGGCCAGACAGCTCTGGATGCTGATGGAGATAATGCCGTGTTTTTACTAATTTATCATAGAATTTTTCATGCTAGACTCCTTTACTCTGCATATCTACCCTCCAGTATAGCACAAAGCTAGGCTAGGAAACAAAATAAAATAGAGAGCAGAATGAAGCATCTGCCCTCTAATTTTGCTATTAGGATATATCGCCCTCAAAAGCTCTGACGATAGATTCATAAGAATAATCACGCTCTAGAACCCACTTGCCATCTGTTTTGACAAATTTCAACTGATAATCTCGTTCTGGTGTAAGGAGAGGACGCGAATCCATTCCAGCCATCATGTCATTAGCATAGCTCTTATCGGTAGCTTTATAGACATCACTCAGACTTCCATATTCAGAACGATGCTTATCATAAAAATCTTGACGGTAGGTATACATGGTTTTATTTAGACTGACCGTTCTCGGTTTGATCTTGATAACGATTGAATTTGGCATGTACTGCGCTACTGTGTAATCAATTTCTGAGCGTTTGGCATTACTTTTCACATAGGCATCAATGAAAGCATTGATTTCATCATCACTAAATGGATAATCATGCAATTTACGTGTGAAATCTGCTGCAAAGGCTGCTCTATAATCTTTTTTATCTTGCTCCAAATCGCCGCCTAAAACCAAATCGCCTTTGTCTTTGGAGGATTTTGTCTTGGCTTCTCCTCCCAAGAAAACAGCATTGAGGTAATCAGAAGCTAATTTTTTCGATTCGTCAACGTGATTCGGATATTTCGCAGGATCAACCTTTAGTTTGATGGCTTCTGTTTTTTCATCGGAGCCGTAGGATTTCTTCTCATAGTGAAGTTCATATTTCTTGCCATCTTCAACCTTAAAGACCAGATTACCAGAAAGAGTCTTTCCTTCCGCTAAATCTTCATAGCTCAGTGTTTTAAAGTTTTCTTTGTCGTCATAGACTCCGACCGGCTGGATCTTCTCTCCCTCTGAATCATAAAAACCAATGTCTGAAGAGGAAATCATGATCTTATCATTTGTTTTATTCTTAATTTCCAAAGACAAGGCCAAGTATTTGGCATCAGCTGATCCGTTGCTTGGCATAATGAACTGGCCATCCTTAATTTGGATATCAACCTGCCCATTGCTGGCTGATTTTTTGACAGTCGTTTCCTGACTTGGCTTACCAGAATGTTTTTTATTTGGACTTGGAAGCAAAGCACAGGCGGTTAAGCTCATCCCTGCCATAAGCAAGGCCGTGTATTTAAATACTTTTTTCATCATTGTCTCCTTAATTTCTTAATACTGCGACTTTTCTATTTTATCATACTTGGCTAAACTGGTAAATAGCGTTCGAAATCAACCTCATGTAAAAATGCATCCTTGCAATCTCTAAAATGACCAAGCAGATCAAATGAAAATTTTAAAGCGCGGCCTTAAATAAAACAGGCAAAATTTCTAACTTTCATATAAGAAATTGGTTACAAAAAAGCACAGCCTAAGCTGTGCCATTTTTTATAGCAGAATATTCCATTGCTATCCTTAAGCTACTTCACCTTCCTCAAACTGACTATTATAGAGGTCCGCATAGAAGCCATTCTGCTCCATGAGTTCATCGTGGTTGCCCTGCTCGATGATATTTCCATCGCGCATGACCAAGATAAGATCCGCATTACGGATAGTGGACAGGCGGTGAGCAATGACAAAGGAAGTCCGACCCTCCATAAGTTTGTCCATAGCCTTTTGAATCAGCTCCTCCGTCCGCGTATCGACTGACGAAGTTGCCTCATCTAAGATCAAGAGCGGTGCATCTTTCAGCAGAGCACGAGCGATGGTCAGCAGCTGCTTCTGACCAACCGATAAGTTAACCGTATCATCCAACACTGTATCATAGCCCTGTGGCAGAGTCATGATAAAGTGATGAACACCGACCGCCTTCGCTGCAGCGATAACTGCTTCATCCGTGACATGCTCCTGATTATAAATCAAGTTCTCTCGGATAGTTCCTTCAAAGAGCCAGGTATCCTGCAAGACCATTGAAAAGGCATCGTGAACCTCGGAGCGTTTCATATCCTTAATATCTATACCATCAATGCTGATACGCCCTTTGTCAATTTCATAGAACTTCATGAGCAGATTAACGATGGTCGTCTTACCAGCACCCGTCGGACCGACAATAGCAATCTTCTGTCCGGCTTTGGCCTGCGCTGAGAAATCATGAATAATCGTCTGGTCTGGCTTGTAGCCAAAAAAAGACCTCTTCAAAAGCAACATCTCCCTTTACAGCAGTAAGCTGCTGCTCTTTATGCTGCTCGTCTTCCATCTCAGGCTCAGCTAGAAATTCAAGGACACGAACCAGTGCTGCACCAGCCTGCTGCAAAACAGTGATACCTTGGGCAATCTGTGACAAAGGCTGAGAGAAGGTCCGCACATAAACCATAAAGGCAACAATTATCCCAATGCTAATAGAGCCATTAATCGCCAGAGCAGCACCGACCAAAATAACCAGCACATAGGCGAAATTCCCCGTAAAGAACATGAGCGGCATCATCATGCCAGAGATAAATTGAGACTTCCAAATACTATTATAGAGATTATGATTGAGAACTGCAAAGCGTTCCTTTGACTGTTCAATGGCATTATAGCTGATAACGACATTATGCCCCGAGTACATTTCCTCTACATAACCGTTAACAGCAGCCAAATCGTTTTGTTGGGCAGTGAAATAGCCCTGAGACTTGCCCATGATGAGGCCGACAAAGACAAAACCGACTACAGTAGCCAAAATGGTCACCAAAGCTAAAATCCAGTTCATAAAGAACATAGTCAAAACCACCGCCACCAAAAGCAAGCTAGAAGAGATAACACTTCCTAAACTCTGGTTGAGAGATTGGCCTACCGTATCCACGTCATTGGTCACGCGCGACAGCGTATCCCCCTGAGAATGACCATCGAAATAGCTCAAGGGAAGCTTGTTAATTTTCTCCGCAATGGCCGTCCGTAACCGCTTGGAGAAATACTGGACAACCGTACTGATGACAAAGGACTGACCGTAGTTGAGCAGAGCTCCGACTGCATATAGAATAGCGAGGAGAAAGGCAATCTGAGACACAGCTTTTAAATCAATATTGCTGCCCAGACCTTCTGAAATAAGATTAGTAATTTCTTTTAATTTATTTGGCCCGTAGACCGTGATAATGTTTGACAAGACAGCTCCCACAAATGCCAAAGCAAGAGGAAGCTGGAAGCCCTTGAGATAAGGCCGCATCTGGTTAAATAATGAAGGCTTCTTATTTTCCATTTTCTAATTCCTCCTTGGATAGTTGTGAGTAGGCAATTTCTTGATAAACCGCGTTATTTTCCAAAAGCTCTCGGTGAGTACCTTGACCGACTACCTTACCAGCATCCAATACCAAGATTTGATCCGCATCCATGATAGTAGAAATCCGCTGCGCTACAATCAGCTTGGTCATATCCTGTGTTCGCTCAGCCAGTTCCTTGCGCAAAATGCGGTCTGTCTTATAGTCTAGCGCTGAGAAGGAGTCGTCAAAGATGAGGATTTCTGGCTTACGAGCCAAGGCTCTAGCAATGGCCAAGCGCTGACGCTGGCCACCAGAGAAGTTGGTTCCGCTTTGAGCCACTTCAGCTTTCAGCCCCTTTTCCTTCTCTTGGACAAAGGGCTTAGCCTGTGCCAGGTCAAGAGCATCCCACATTTTCTGCTCATCCAGCGGGCTTTCTTTGCTTTGACCGAAGTCCAGATTGCTCTCAATATCACCAGAGAAGAGCACCGCCTTTTGCGGGATGTAGCCGACCTTATTGCGTAGGTCTTCTAGCTGGTAATCCTGAACATTGACACCATCTACCAGAATCTCTCCTTCTGTCACATCGTAGAAACGAGGGATGAGATTGACTAGTGTGGATTTCCCTGAACCGGTTGAACCGATAAAGGCTACAGTATCACCAGCATGCGCTGTAAAGCTGACATGCTCAATGACCGCTTCAGAATTCTTAGAATAGCGGAAGGACACATCTCGAAAGACCACCTCTCCCTTGCTATCCGCTGCTGCCTTAGGCTGTTCCGGACTGGTAATAGAAGAATGCAGGTCCAGCACTTCATTAATCCGGCCAGCCGATACAATGGTCCGAGGCAGGACGATAAAGAGGGCACCCATGAGCAAGAAGCCCATCACAACCTGCATAGCATAGGACATAAAGACGACCATATCACTGAAGAGCGGGAGACGCTCCTGCAGACCAGCCTCCTGAATCAGATAAGCACCAATCCAGTAAATCGCCAGTGTCAAACCGCTAGAAATCCCCATCATAACTGGATTCATTATGGCCATCAGACGATTAATGAAGAGGTTAAGGCGAGTTACTTCATCATTAGCCGCCGCAAATTTCTCATCCTGATAATCCTCCGCATTGTAAGCTCGGACCACGCGAATCCCAGTCAGACTCTCTCTAGTGACGCTATTTAGCTTATCGACCAAACGCTGCGCCACTGACTGCTTGGGAAAGGCCAGTGTAACCAAAACTACTGTCATTAGAACATTGACAATCACAGCAATCAGAACAGCAATCAGCCAGTTCTCGGACTTGCCAATAATCTTGGTCATGGCCCAAATCGCCATAATCGGCCCCCTGGTCACCACCTGTAACCCCATGGTGATTAAGGTCTGTACCTGAGTAATGTCATTCGTCGTCCGAGTCAGCAAACTAGGAATCGAAAATTTCTTAATCTCCGTCTGCGAATAGTCTAGCACACGGTTGAAAATATCGCTCCGCAAACTCTGGGTAAAGCTAGCTGCTATACGAGCGGCAAAAAAACCAACCACAATAGCTGACAGCAAACTAGCAAAGGATAAGCTAAGCATTTTCAATCCCGGTTCCCACAAATCTGCTAAAACTGTTCCCGGCGTTTGTAGTAGCTCTGTAATCGTCGAAATATAGGTCGGAACTTCTAATTCCAAAAATACCGTTAGGAAGGTGAAGAGCACACTGAGAACAATCATGCTCACTTCCCTTACCGTCAGCCGTTTAAATAGCTTAATCATCTTTCCCTCCATTTTCTAAACTTGCGATATTCTGATAGAACTTGGCCATGACTTGTGAAAAAATCAGTAGCTCCTGCTCAGAAACACCATTCAAAATAGACCGGTCTATTTCACCAAAAAAGTCGCGGATTTTCTTCATTCTTTCCTGCGACTGCGGAGTAAGGCGGATATACTTGGCCCGCTTGTCTGTCTTGCCCATTTCCAGCTTGATAAAGCCATTCTTCTCCATCCTTTTCATTAAGTTAGAGGCCACCGATTTGGAAATATCCAACTCCTGCTCAATATCCTTGATAAGGGTATCCTTCCCCTCTTCCATACGACAGGCGACAATATGCAAGACCTGCCCCTGAGGCCCAGCCATGGACTCAATCCCTTGCTCCTTGGCAAGCTTTTCCGCTATGAGATGAATCTTTCGTCCAAAACGCTTCAATTCCAGTAAAGGCTTATCCATACCTGTATCCTTTGTAAAAATAGTTTTCGTGAGAACTATTTTAACACAAGAAAAAAGAAAGTCAAGAAAAAAGTTTCCATGAGAACTATTTTTAATAAAAAAATAAACTGGAACCAAGAGTCCCAGTTCTACCAATCCAAAGTTTTTTAATCTTAATATTTTTAACCGAAACAATAGTAGCAAATCCCTGCTCTAGAATAACCTTCTTCGTCACATTTCTACGGAAAAAGCCACTTGATATGCGGAGCAAGTTGGGAAATTTCTTGATGAAGTTCATTGAAGCTAGCATTTTTCACATCATCCAAGTCCAAAGAGACAGCACTCTCCTCTTGATTTTTAGGATAGAAATATAAAATTCGACTGCCCGGTTCTGACGTAGATCGATAGATATCGTATTCAATTTGCTCAATCTCCTGCCACAAGAAGTACTTCTCTCTTTTAGCAGATAAGCCTTTCAGCCTTATTCCCATCTCATCCATCTCTAAAATCGGTGGTTTATGATTCGAAACATAGCATAGAACAAACATAAAAAAATAGCGGTTATGCCCATTCCCCAATAGACTGGATTGAGCATATTGTTACTTTCTTCAGTAGTCTGGCTGCTTCTTTGGTCTTCTTTGCTGGTAGGGCTCCTATGAACCAGTTGATTGCTACTATTTTGACTTGTTGACTCAAGGGAGGCCTTATCCATAGATACAAAAGCCATGATAAAAAAATAGCAAAGAGTAAGAGAAAGCCTATGGCATAAAATTTTGCTCCATCGCGCTGATATACTTTCATTCTATTCCTATCCTTTCCAGATATATTTCCTATATGAGAATTCCTTCCAAATGATCCAATTCATGCTGGCAGATTTGCGCTGGGAAATCCTCTAAAGCGATGGTCTTCTTCAGCCAATTCTGGTCCAGATATTCGACAGTGATTTTCTGGTAACGAATGGTTGACCGACTGCCTGTCAAAGACAGACAGCCTTCTTCCGTTTCATAAGCTCCTGATTTCTGAATGAGAACTGGATTAAACATGACCATGGGCAACATACCATACATAAAAATAATCACCCGCTTTTGGAAGCCAATCATATTGGCAGCAAGGCCAACACAAGACTCTCTATGAGCCAACAAGGTATCCAGCAAATCCTGAGCCAAGAATAAATCAGCTTTCGTGGCAGGGACTGATTTTTGCTGTAAAAAGAAAGGATCTTTCACAATTGCTTGTTGCATATTTCACCTCAAATGGAAGAGGCTGGATTCCCTATCTCAGCCTCCTTAGTTTATTTGAACACTCTCAACGCCTTGTTTACTTATTTTGCATAGCGTTCGCTAATATCTTTTGCGAGAACAAAATTTCCTAGTGTAGCTGAGCCATTTCCTGCTACAGCCGGTGTAACAATGTAATCACGCACATCTGGCACTGGCAGGTAACCATTGAGCAGGACAGTGAATTTCTCACGGACACGGTCTAGCATGTGCTGCTGCGCCATCACACCACCACCAAAGACAATGACATCCGGACGGAACGTCACCGTTGCTTGAATAGCTGCCTGCGCAATATAGTAAGCCTGAATATCCCAGACAGAGTTATTGAGCTCGATATTTTCACCACGCACACCCGTCCGCGCTTCTAAGCTAGGACCAGCTGCTAAGCCTTCCAAACAGCCCTTGTGGAAAGGACAGACGCCGTTAAAGCCTTTTTCCACATCCATCGGGTGCTGAGCTACATAGTAGTGTCCCATCTCTGGATGGCCTGTACCCCCAACAAATTCACCACGTTGGATAGCACCAGCACCAATCCCTGTTCCAATCGTATAATAAACCAGATTTTCAACGCGACCACCGGCATTGTTACGGGCTACAACTTCACCATAGGCAGAGCTGTTGACATCTGTCGTAAAGTAGATTGGCACATTCAAAGCGCGACGAAGCGCTCCCACGATATCCACATTAGCCCAATGTGGTTTTGGAGTTGTCGTAATGTAGCCATATGTTTTTGAATTAGGGTCAATATCAATTGGACCAAAAGAACCGACTGCCAGACCTGCTAAATTGTCAAAACGAGAGAAAAATTCAATCGTTTTATCTAACGTCTCAATCGGCGTAGTTGTAGGAAACTGTGTTTTTTCTACAACATTAAAATTTTCATCGCCCACAGCACAGATAAACTTCGTTCCACCGGCTTCTAAACTTCCGTACAATTTTGTCATTTCAAACACCTCTTGTATTCTTTATACTCCATTATAGCATATTTCCCTATTGGAAATGGCTCTATATTTTAGATTTTCCTCTGTAAATCTTAGACTCAAGTAAAAAACGAACAAACATAAGTTGTTCGTTTTCCTTTGTTGACTTTCTATAGCTAAGATTAAGCCTTCACTTCAATAATCGCATCGCCTTTAGCAACAGTTCCTTCTGCTACTGGAGTCACAGATGCGTAGTCAGCTGTGTTAGTCACGATAACCATAGTCGTGTCATCCAGACCAGCTGCTGCGATTTTAGCTGAATCAAAAGTTCCAATAATATCGCCAGCTTTGACTTTAGAACCTTGAGAAACTTTTTGATCAAATCCTTCGCCATTCATAGACACTGTGTCAATACCAACGTGGATCAGGATTTCAGCACCATTAGCTGTCTTCAAACCATAGGCATGGCCTGTCGCAAAAGCAATTGTCACTTCTGCATCAGCTGGGGCGTAAACGACACCTTCAGTTGGTTTGATCGCAATCCCTTGACCCATTGCTCCGCTTGAGAAAACAGGATCATTTACATCGCTCAAAGCTACTGCACTACCAACGATTGGAGAAATGATTGTTTCATCTTGGAGAGCCGCTGGAACATTACCAGTTGTTTCTTCTTCGACAAGGCGCTCTGTAGTAGCATTTGTAGCAACTTCAGCTTCATCTTCGTAACCAAACATGTAAGTAAGGGCAAAACCAAGAGCAAATGATACAGCTACCATGAAGAGATATTGGAAGAGTTGTCCATTACCGATGTAAAGCATTGTACCTGGGATGATGGTGATACCATTACCAGTACCAGCAAGACCAAGGATAGAAGCCAAGCCACCACCGACAGCACCAGCGATCAATGAAAGGAAGAATGGTTTGCGGTAACGCAAGTTAACCCCGAAGATGGCAGGCTCTGTAATACCAAGGAAGGCAGAGAGAGCAGCTGGGAAGGCAAGAGTTTTAAGTTTAGGATTTAGTTTTAACACCAACAGCGACAGTTGCAGCACCTTGAGCTGTCATAGCAGCTGTGATGATGGCGTTGAATGGGTTAGCATGGTCAGCTGCAAGCAATTGTACTTCAAGCAAGTTGAAGATATGGTGTACACCTGATACGACAATCAATTGGTGAACTCCACCGATCAGCAAACCACCTAGACCGAATGGCAAACCAAGAATAGCTTTTGTACCAATAAGGATGTAGTTTTCAACAACGTGGAAGACTGGTCCAATCACGAAAAGTCCAAGAATTGACATCACCAAAAGGGTTACAAATGGTGTGACCAAAAGATCCAAGACATCTGGCACAACCTTACGGACAGCTTTTTCAAACTTAGCTCCGACAACCCCGATAATGAAAGCTGGAAGAACAGAACCTTGCAAACCAACGACTGGGATGAAGCCGAAGAATTTCATTGCAGTCACTTCACCACCAGAAGCAACAGCCCAAGCATTTGGAAGTGAGCCTGAAACAAGCATCATACCAAGAACGATACCAACCGCTGGATTTCCACCGAATACACGGAAGGTTGACCAAACTACCAGACCTGGTAGGATAATGAAGGCTGTATCTGTTAAGATTTGAGTATAGGTTGTTACATCATCTGGAAGTGTCATACCAAGGGCAGTCAATAGCCCACGAACCCCCATGAAGAGACCAGTTGCTACGATAACTGGGATGATTGGTACAAATACGTCACCGAATGTACGGATGGCGCGTTGGAACCAATTCCCTTGCTTAGCAGCTTCAGCTTTCATGTCATCTTTTGATGAAGTTGGCAAGCCAAGTGCTACAACTTCGTCATAGATTTTATTAACCGTACCTGTACCAAAGATGATTTGGTATTGGCCTGAGTTAAAGAAAGCACCCTGAACTTTTTCTAGATTCTCGACAGTATTTTTGTCGATTTTTCCTTCATCTTTAACCATAACGCGCAGACGAGTCGCACAGTGGGCTACACTGTTAACGTTCTCACGTCCACCCAAGGCTTCGATGACCTTTTTTGCAATTTCAGTATTGTTCATTTGCAAAAATCTCCTTATAAAAATATTGTAAAACTTTTTGAAAGCGATTTTATCACCTTTACGAATATTATTTTACCATGATTCAGAGATATGTCAAGCGTTTTGCAGAAAAAATATTTTTTTACTATTAAATGTTGATTTTTCAGCAGAAAACGTTTACTATAGTAATAAGAAATAATATGATTCGGAGGACAAAAGATTGGCTTGGACGACTGAAAAACGCTACAAACATTATGAAGACTGGACTCAGGAAGAGGTACAGCAGATCAAAGAAAACATCGCTAAATCTCCTTGGCGGGCCAGCTATCATGTGGAGCCTCAAACTGGTCTGCTCAATGACCCCAATGGTTTTTCCTATTTTGACGGAAAATGGGTGGTTTTCTACCAAAACTTTCCTTTCGGGGCAGCCCACGGTCTCAAGTGCTGGGTTCAATTAGAAAGTGATGACCTAGTTCACTTCACTGAAACTGGCCTTCGAGTGCTGCCAGATACTACTCTGGACAGTCATGGTGCCTATTCTGGCTCTGCCATGCAGTTTGGCGACAAGCTCTTCCTCTTCTACACTGGCAATGTTCGTGATGAGAATTGGGTGCGTCACCCCTATCAAATCGGTGCCTTGTTAGACAAATCAGGCAAGCTCGAAAAAATTGACAAGGTCTTGATTGAGCAACCTGCCGAAGCAACCGACCACTTCCGTGATCCGCAGATTTTCAATTACAAAGGGCAGTTCTATGCTATTGTTGGTGGGCAAAATCTGGACAAGCAAGGCTATGTCAAGCTTTACAAGGCTGTTGACAATGACTATACCAACTGGGAAGTCGTCGGTGATTTGAACTTTGCCAATGACAAGACGGCCTATATGATGGAGTGTCCTAATCTAGTCTTTATCAACGACCAGCCAATCCTGCTCTATTGCCCTCAAGGTTTGTCTAAGGACGTACTGGACTATGGCAACATTTATCCAAATATGTATAAAATAGGTCAATCGTTTGACACAAATCAAGCTGCTATGATTAATCCTAGCCCTATCCAAAATCTGGACTACGGTTTCGACTGCTACGCGACCCAAGCTTTTAACGCGCCTGACGGTCGCGCTCTGGCTGTCAGCTGGCTAGGCTTGCCTGATGTCGAATACCCATCTGACCGCTTCGATCATCAAGGTGCCTTCTCTCTCGTCAAGGAATTAAGTCTGAAAGATGGCAAGCTCTACCAATACCCAGTGCCTGCTATCAAAGACTTACGAGCAGAAGAACAGCCTTTCGCTGCTTTGGCAGAAAGCAAGAACAGCTACGAACTAGAGCTAAATCTCGCTGCGGATACCGAACACGAAATCGTCCTCTTTGCAGACAAGGACGGCAAGGGGCTACGCATCAACTTCGACCTCAAGGCAGGGAAAGTGACAGTTGACCGCAGTCAGGCGGGTGATCCATTTTCTCTGGACTTTGGAACTAGCCGAAGCTGTGATATTGGCAAAGAAGCCACAAGCGCTACTATCTTCATCGATAAATCAATTTTTGAAATTTTCATCAATAAAGGAGAGAAAGTATTTTCCGGCCGTGTCTTCCCGAGAGAAGACCAGACAGGCATTGCCATTACCAAAGGCAATCCAACCGGTACTTACTATGAATTAGATTATGGTCGCAAAGCTAACTGATGTAGCAAAACTAGCAGGAGTCAGCCCTACAACTGTTTCCCGCGTCATCAACAGGAAAGGCTACTTGTCCGACAAAACGATTTCCAAGGTTGAGGCAGCCATGCGAGAATTGGCCTACAAGCCCAACAATCTGGCGCGCAGCCTCCAAGGAAAATCAGCCAAGCTAATTGGACTCATCTTCCCTAATATCAGCAATGTTTTTTACGCAGAATTGATTGGTAAATTGGAGCATGAGCTCTTTAAACAGGGTTATAAAACCATCATTTGCAATAGCGAGCATGACTCAGACAAGGAGCGTGAGTACCTTGAGATGCTCGAGGCTAATCAGGTGGATGGTATCATCTCCGGCAGTCACAATCTAGGCATCGAAGACTATAATCGCGTAACTGCTCCTATCATTTCCTTTGACCGTAACCTTTCACCAGATATTCCAGTTGTCTCCTCAGACAACTATGGCGGCGGGGTGCTGGCTGCTCAGACCTTGGTAAAGTCTGGCGCTCAAAATATCATCATGATCACCGGCAATGACAACTCCAATTCCCCAACTGGCCTGCGCCATGCTGGCTTTGCCTCTGTCCTGCCAGACGCTCCAATCATCAATGTATCCAGCGATTATTCTCCCGTCCGAAAGGAAATGGAAATCAAGCATATTTTAACCCATGAGAAGCCAGATGCTATCTTTGCTTCAGATGATTTGACAGCCATTTTAGTGATGAAAGTCGCTCAGGAGCTAGGCATCCAGATTCCTAAAGATTTAAAAATCATCGGCTACGACGGAACTTATTTTGTCGAAAATTATTATCCTCAACTAGCGACTATTAAACAGCCACTGAAGGAGATTGCCAAACTTCTGGTCGATTTACTGCTACAAAAAATTGACAAGCAAGAAGTCACAACAACCGGCTACTTCCTGCCTGTGAACCTCTTGCCTGGTAAAAGTGTGTAATTTTCATTCAATCCCTACTAAATAAGAAAATACGACTTCCAAAATGGAAGTCGTATTTTTATCTATCACGGCTGAGAAACATGGATTTCTACAACTGCTGAGTTTGGGACAAAAGTCCTGGCCTCTCAATTGTCTTTGGAATGTCGAGCAAGACGCAGTGATTGAGTGGGCTCTACTACGCTGATCTCATCAGCTTTTACAGCCCTACTCAACTGTGCGGAGGTGGGACGACGAAATCGAATTCTAACGAATTACCGATTTCTGTCCCACTCTCACTTTATTGCTTCTTCTAAAAGCGAGCAAGCCAGCCAAGAAGGCAAGAGAACCACCTAAAATCGCCAGCAGAGAAGTTTCTGTGCCCGTTTTCGGCAAGACTTTTTCTGTCGAAGCAGTCTCAGTAGGACTTACTTTGTCCTGCTGTGGCTCTGCAGCAAGTTGTTTTTGACTCTCTGAAGATGGAGATGTAGTAGCAGATGGAACTTGAACAAGCTTATTCGACAAGCTAGGTCTAGGGCTTTGTTCTTTTTGAAGCTCCTTAACGCTGCCTTGAGACGGATTTTGCTGGATGTCTTTACTTGTATCTTGAGGCTTTTCTTCTTGAGCTGGACTCGCCTTTTTAATCCGCAAAATTATCGCTGTCAGCGGAGCTAGAGTCAATCCATTACTGTTTCTAGTGACACCTGCTGGATTTGAAATAGCAGAAACGCCTGCGCTATTGCCATCAACCACAACCTCTGCACCTGCTAGATGCTTGTAGGTTTCACCAAAGTTGAAGTTTCGCTCCTTTTTATCCGCATTGACAAAGACTGCATAAATATCGCCATTCGAAGCAACCACTTGGTAGCCAAGGACAAGGTCTTCTTTCTCAACGCCATCCTTGCCAGGCTGGGTGATGAGGGTCACATTTTGATCTACTTCTGCTTTGGAGCTGCGGGTAAAGGCGTCCGTTGATTTCCGCAGACTAATCAAGCCCCTCATATAAGCACGACTCTTGGCATTTTCTGGGAATTTCTCCGCATCAGTCGCCTTGGTCCAGTCAAAATGATTGACCGCGTCGCTCGAATCATAAGAATCATGAATGAAATACGGGTATTCAAACGGTGTGCCGTCCTCATTGGTCAACAAATGCGCTTTATTAGGAACCTTGTCTTCAGAGACAGGATATTTATAGGCAGGATCACGGAATTGCTTGGTCCGACCGTACTCTTGACCAGAGTGAATAAATGGTGTCCCTTGCGAAGTCAGCATCATCAGATTTCCCAGACGCAGGCGGCGATGAATCTCTTGATTATTGGCAGCGACTGCTGGATCTTTCTTAATCGACTGGGCAATAATATCAAAGAGGGTCAGATTATCATGGGCCGCAATGTATTGGATCACATCCCCTGGGCTATCTGCCTCAAATTGGTTGGCTGTGCCTTGATATTCTTGAAAACATCTTCTACATTGCGCTTTCCACCAGTGATAAAGGCTGGCGTTCCTTCATTTGGATAACCCGATTTCAAGGTGTTGCGAATGTCATCTGAGAAGACAGCCACCGTGTCTGTTGACTTCATCCAAGACTGGTCAGCAGGCTGGACAGCTTTATTTTCATCACCTGCATAGGTCTTCCAGCCCTCACCCAGCATAATGAGATTTGGATTAAGCTTTTTAGCTTCTTCGAAGGCTTTTTGGATGGACTTTGCATCGTGGTCTCCCATCATATCAAAGCGGAAACCATCTACCTTGTACTGCTCTGTCAGATACTTGATCGAATCCACCAAGACCCGTCTGCTCATATAGTGGGTAGTCCCCAAGCGGCCGCCACCAAAGCTGGTTCTCGGTGTGCCATCCGCATCCATAAAGTGGTAGTAATTGGGCTCCAAGTCCTCAAAGATAGACGTCTTGGCCGTATGATTATAGACCACATCCATGATAACGCCCATACCACGCTTATGAATTTCATTGACAAGATTTTTGAATTCCTCAATGCGCTTGGCTGGATCTGTCGGTGTGCTCGAATACATACCTGTCAGCGAGAAGTAATTTTGCGGGTCATAGCCCCAGTTGTAGTTGCTGTTGCTGGAAGCATACTTGTCCATGCGCTCAGCATTTTTCAGCTCATTTACAAAGTAATAACTCAGAACTGGTAAGAGCTGAACGTGGGTCACTCCCAAGTCTTTCAAATAATCCAATTTCTCAATGAAAGCTGAGAAGGTTCCAAATTGAGATTTTAAATCCTTTGAGATAGCTGGATCTGAAGTAAAATCACGAACATGCGCCTCATAAATCAAAGCATCTTCCCGCTTCTTGAAGTTCGGAATAGTTGCATAGGTCAGGTCTTTTGGTCCATATTCACTTGGATCTACAAAGGCTGCCTTGGCAATCTTGTAGGCATCCCCCTTGTCCGCATCCTCACTGTTCCAAGCAGCTAAAGACTTAGCATAAGGATCCAGCACCAGAACCTTTTTGCCGCCACGGCTAATTTCATAATGATAGAAATAGCCACGATAGTCAGAAAGACCTAGCCCGCTCTTAGGCGTCAAGCTGCCAGTCCATGTGCCAGACTCACCCTTCTGCATAGCTATGCGCCCAAGGACCTTGTTCTGATCTTCCTTGTCATAGACCACCAAATCAACTTGATCCGCACTCGGTGACCAGAAGGTCAGGTCTACTTGTTTGCCCGCTTGAGAAACACGCGCGCCCAAATCACCATCATACTTGTAAAGACTGTCCTTCAGCTGCCAGTTCATGCTGGTTTAAATTGGTCGTTGCCATATTTGATAAGATAAGGTGACTGAGCTTGGTTAAAATCACCGATTAATTTTGCGCTTTTATTCTTAGGATCCAGAACCACATCTTTAACAGCGACTTCTCCGCCATCTTTATTGGTAATTTTTAGGTTTTTCAGAATATCTTCTTTTTTAGCATTTTCTAAGGTAGAGAAGGTCGCCTCAATCTCTGTCAAGCTAACATGCTGGGCTCCTGTCATGCGGATATCATTGACAAAGTAAGGGTTGGTATAAACCGTTGGATCCGCATCACGCAAGAAAATCTGGCTAGTCTTACCCAAATTTGCAAAATTATAATCCTGTTTTTGAATCTTCACATCATCTCCTGACTTGCTTTCATCTAAAAGCAGGAAGCCAATCATCTTTGCAGCCTCTTTCAGAGGAACATCTACGTAGCGACCGTATTTCCCAGTCTTTTCAAAGTCCACGCCATCAGGCCAATTTTGACCTGGATTTTGCACATCTCCCCAGAGCCAAAGGGATTTCTTATCATACTGACCATCTGTGCGATAATAATTGATCCGAAGCATTCCTTCTTTCAAAGGCTCAGAGGTATGAGGATTATAGTCTTTGTCAAACCAAACTTCATTCATCTGAGGGCTGAGCAGCTCAACCGTCTTATCACCCGTAATGTTTGACCTGCCGTATTGTTGATTAAGAGACTAACCTTGCTTCTTTTCTCTGCCATCTTGACATCAAGGTAATAGCCATAATCATCTTTTTTAGCTGTCGCAAAACTAGTCGCACCGGTCGGCCAGCCTCCCTTTTGACCAGAAGGGGTTTCAACATCATCCCAATTCCATAAACCTAAGCTATCCAGATTTTCGGATGGTAGATTTTTGAAATGGAAACGCATATGGCCATCTGCGATAGCATCCTTGGTCGATGTCTCTGACTGATCAGTTGACGCTGGCTTTTCTTTCTCGTCAGATGCAGCTGTTTCCTTGGCTTCTTTCCCAGCTGTTTCCTTGGCTTCTTTCCCAGCTGCTTCTGGAGTCGCACTAGAGTCTGCCCCCTCTGTCGGCTGAGCAGCTTGATTTACTACTGCCTCAGGCTGGGCGCTTTTCTCGATATTGCCTTTTTGTTCGCTTTCTTTTTGCGCTGAACTATCCACTTCCTCGGCTTTTGCTTCATCTGCTGGCTTAGGCAAAGCTTCTGAATTAGTAGCTGATACTGTTTCCGTTGCTGGGCTAGTCGTAGCCTTTGTCTCATCCGCTTTGACTAACTGGGCACCTCCAAAGAGAAAGCCAGACGCAATCACGACAGATGCTACTCCGACTTTCAAGCGACGAATTCCAAAATAATGACGCTTTTCACTGGTCCGAGACTGTAGATGATAGTTTCTTTTCATAAATAAAAAAACTCCTTTATTTTTTCCTATAGAAAATACGTGTGCAAACGTTTTCTGTATTTATTATACAGATTCTCTATCGAAATGTAAAGGTTTTCATAGATCATTTTTTTATTCCAAAGCTTTATGTATGATTTCAGATTACTTTCATACGAAATCCACCGGCTCTCTCTTTGTTGTTTAAGATAATGAAACTAAAAATTTCTTTAGGCTCATCAAAAGAAGCATTTCTTCCGTAAATCTTTTCTTTAACAATCTCTTTTAATGTAGTTCAATCCATGATTGCCTTTTAACGCCATAGTCACTACCGTTTTCCTTAGCCTATCGCCTGCATTCAATAGCACTGTTCGTTTTTTTAGAAAGATAAGGTTTTCCCAAATTCTAAAGGAAATCAAACTAATCTACATAGAAAAATCTTCTATAAATTCGCGCAATCGTTAAAATTATGATTAAAAGTACAGCTATTATAGACAATACTATTTTCCAAAAACTTACTTCCGAACCGACTATAAAAATGTGAAAGAGAGGTGCCAATCCTACACCTATAGCAATTAGATAACTAGCAAAGTTTATGGCACCAAGACCTGAAAAAAAATGTTTCATTTTAAATACCTAACTTCTTAACTTTCATTTTATAGTGACTCTCTCTAAATCAGTTTCATTGCTTACTTCTTACCTTTTCAAAGAAATTTGATAGTAAATGTACTCCACTGAAGGCTATTACTATGTCAATTGGTAAGAAATAGTAATCCCATATAAAATGAGATAAAATCAATGATAGAAATAGAATACAATCAATATAACTATTCTTAAAATGTTCTGCGATTTTATGATATAGAAATGCAATAATAACTGAAATCAAAACAATCGTCATGCTTATCCTCCTGTAATCTGCAAATAATCCTTGTATTCACCTGCTCTAAGCTATTCCTCTTCTTGGAATTTTTCAAGTACCTTAAAGCTTTTAAGAATACAATCTATTAGATACTTCCTATCTCCTATTATAGCAATTATTATTTAATCCATAAAGTTTATATGTAGAAATACCATACAAAAACGGACAGCAACTTTTTCAACATTATCAATGTTTACCAGCAATTTAAATTTTCCCGTATAGCCCTATTCAAATAGGTATTAAATCCAAAGATTCCCCTCAAAAACTCTCTTCTAAAGAATTGCTCTTTAGGCGATTTTCTATTATCTCTTTCTTTTCTTACTTAGACTGACTAGACCATTCCTCATCTCTAAAAAAAACCTAGTAAAAAAATCCTAAGAAACGAAAGCGATTTATCCTATAAACAGAGATGAAAAGAGCGTCCTAGGTCTAGATTGCCGTGAATCTATAGGAAAAGTGAACAGCCGAGGCCTAGGGTTACCACGAATCTATAGGAAAAGTGAACAGCCGAGACCCTAGATTGCTATGATCCCTATAGGGAAAAGGACCAGCCGAGACCTAGGTTGCTATAATGGAAACTTTTTAAGCATTATCAGCAACTACAACTATCAAAAAAACCAAAAAAAGCTGAGACAATCGTCTCAGTCTTTTTCTTCTGTTATAAATTGGCTTAAAAATACCATTGATAAACTTACTTGATTTTTCATCAGAGAATTGCTTGGAAAGTTCAATAGCTTCATTGACCGCTACTCGCTCGGGAGTATCAAACTCTGTCATTTCAAAGATGCCTAATCGCAGGATATTCTTTTCCACCAAGGTCAGACGCTCAACTGTCCAGCCTGCTTTCAAGTGCTGGGCGATTTTCTTATCTAACTCTTCCTTGGATTGAGATACTCCTGTGACCAAGTTGAGTAGAAAGGCTGGGATATTGACCTCAGCATCTGTCAGCTCTTCGTCCTTATCATAGGTATAAGCAAAGCGACAAGACTCAATGGCATCCCCTTCATACTCTAGGCTCATCAAGGCCTGAAACGCCCGCTGGCGTAGCTCTCTTCTAGATTCTAACAAAACATCAGTCATTGAGGAAATCCTCATCAAATAGATCTTTCAAATCTGGTTTTGGTGATTTTTCTGGAACAATACCTGCCACATGGATATTGACAGCAGATAGCTCCACTTCAGCCATATCGTTCACAGCACTTTTGACCGCCTTTTGGATTGCAACTGCAACTGTTGGCACACTAATACCGTACTCCAGATAGAGGTAGATATCAACTGATATGTCGCCACTTTCATCTGTATGCAGCGCAACACCGCGTCCAAGCGTACGCATAGAAAGGCTATCTGACATGCTTTTATTTGCAAAAGAATGAACGCCCTCTACCTTAGCCGTAGCAATGGCAATAATTTTTTCCAAGACTCGTGGCGCAATAACGATTTCGCCTAATTGTTCGTTTGCCATAAGAATTCCTTTCTATATGAAAGATTGAAATTACGCACGAGAAACGTAAGTTCCTTCTGCTGTATTGATGACCAATTTTTGTCCAACTTCGATGAAGTCTGGCACGTTGACAACAAGACCTGTTTCAAGAGTTGCTGGTTTACCAGAACCTGTTACGGTAGCACCTTTGATAGATGGTTGTGTTTCTGTTACCACCAATTCAACAGTTGTAGGTACTGTTACACCGATCACTTCTGATCCGTAGAATTGGATTTTCACATCTGAGTTTTCAAGGATGAATTTTAACTCGTCCTCTACATTAACGACTGGAATTTCGTATTGGTCATAAGTCTCAGTATTCATGAAATACGCTGTACCATCCATTTGGTACAAGTATTGTGCTGGTACTGTTTCGATGATAGCTTGCTCAAATTTTTCTTCTGGACGGTAGCTAGTCTCAAATGTAGAACCAGTACGAACATCGCGCAATTTCATACGCATGATAGTATTTCCCTTACCTGGTTTGTGGTGACTTGCTTCCAAGACACGAATCAATTTACCATCAGCAGTTTCAAAAGTCATTCCAGCTCTCAGCTTGCTTGCTTCAATCATTTGTTTTTTACCTCTTTAATAAATAATTTACTCTTTATTCTACCATAAAGCTTGATAATTCTCAAATCACAATCAATTCTTTTGGAGCAAGGGTCAAGACCTCACAACCAGTCTCTGTGATCAGAAGGTCATCTTCGATCCGAACGCCGTATTTACCATCCAGATAGATACCCGGTTCATCGGTCAGAACCATACCAGCCTCAATCGGCTCTTCTGACTTGCCAAAGTAAGGAATCTCATGGATATCCAAACCAATCCCGTGACCAATCCCGTGGCTGAAGTAAGGGCCGTAGCCTGCATCGTTGATAATTTGACGAGGAATCCGGTCAAAATCAATACAGCTGAGTCCAGCTTTAGCTGCCTCTATCAGGGCTTGATTGCTGCGCAGGACAATATCATAAATTTCCCGCTCTTCATCCGTCACCTGCCCCACATGAACAGTCCGCGTCATATCGCTGACATAGTGATTGTAGTAGCAACCAAAGTCCATGGTCAGGGTTTCACCATTTTGGATGACCTTGTCACTAGCCACACCGTGCGGCATAGCAGAACGGTAGCCCGAAGCAATGATAAAGTCAAAAGAAGCGCCTGAAGCACCTAGCTGGCGCATACGGGCATCCAAAAAGTTCATGACAGCCAGCTCTGTCGTCTGACCAGGCTTAATAAAGTCCAGCACATCTAGGAAGGCTTGATCTGAAATCTGACAGGCCTTGCGAATAGTCGCAATTTCTTGCTCATCCTTGACCATGCGCAAATTTCGATAAAGGCTGTCATCGGCACCAACTCATGACCAGCAAACACACTTTCCAGCATCTTGAAGTAAGCATAGGAAATCTCATCATCAAAACCGATTTTTGCCAACTGATCGTCTGCAATGATATTAGCAATTTCACCAACCGCATCCCGCGTTTCAACAATATCAAAGCCTTCAACCACGCCCTTGGCAATCAAGGTATAGCGAGAATCCGTCAAGAAAATCCGTCGTGACTTGCTGATGAAAACCGTCGCTTCTGTCCCGCTGAAACCAGTCAGATAGTAAATATTTTTCAGATTGGTTACTAGGACAGCATCGCATTCTGTCTGAGCCAAGGCTGCTTCAAATTTTTCAACTCTTGATAACATGAGAAAACCTCCGTAAAATGATTTAATTTATTATAGCAAAAAAATACCGAAAATAATACAATCTATATAGCTAGGATTAGATGAAATTGACATTTGAAAGCGCTAAATGTATAATTTCTGTTAAACAAGAAAGAATGAGGTAACGATATGAATAAAACAGAATTGCTGTTACAAAGACTAGATGATATTGGTCAGTCTCTAAAAGATTCTAGACAAGCACTAGCTTTGCTGGCACTTGGTTCTTGCGGAGCAGAAAGAGAACGATTGGATCAGTACTCAGATTTGGACTTCTTTGTTATTGTAAAAGATGGCTACAAGCATGCCTATATCCAGGACCTAACCTGGTTAAGTAAGCTAGAACCAATTGCATTTCACTACCAAAATACAGTGGATGGACATAAAGTTCTATTTGAAGATGATGTTTTTTGTGAATTTGCTGTCTTTGAAGCTCATGAACTAGTAAACATTCCCTTCTCTGAAGGCAAGATTGTCTGGAAGGAGGTCGGTTTTGATGAAACAATCTGTCAGCCACAAAGACTGCCATCAAAAGAAAACAGAGACCGTGAATGGCTGTTGGGAGAAATTTTATGTAATCTATATTTAGGGCTAGGTCGCTATCAGCGAGGCGAAAAATTAGCTGCTTATGATTTAATACAAAACAGATCCGTCAAGCTTTGGACTGAACTAATCAGTTTGGAAACAACTTCTAAATCTAATTTTATAGATATCTTTAATACCAACAGACGATTTGAAGAAGGTTATCCAAAGGAAGCCAAGCAATTGACTCACTTTTTGCAAGGTTACGAACGCATTTCTGAATCTGCTCAAGCACTCCTAGAATATCTGGATAAACACTATTCTCTTAACCCATTTATAAAAGAAAAAATTCGTAATTTATTATAAAAAAGACCCTGCCTAAAAATGAACTGCACCCCAAAAGTTAGACAGAAAAATCTAACATTTGGGGTGCAGTTCAACGAAGAGCCGTTACTCCTCGCCTTTTGTTTCTTTTTGCGTCTTTTCCACATTACGCTGATAGGCCTGAATCTGTCGTTCCAACTCCCGTTCGATCGCTGGTTCTGGCGCATATTTTTCTTCCCAGTCATCTGGTTTGAGGATTTTATGGGTCACTGGATCAAAATGCGCTTTTCCATCTGGAAAAATCTTCCCCATATTGGCCTGATGGACAATATCAAAAATCCGCTCAGGATCGACTCCCATCAAGACAAAACTACCATAAGTAAAATACAGCATGTCAATCAGGGCATCTGCTTGTCCAACTAAAGAAACCTCAGCCTCTCGCTTGCCCCGTACCTTGGCAGCAGCCTTATCTAAAGCCTCATGCATTCTAGCCATCGACTGGTCAAATTCTTCTTCTGAAGAGCTGGCAGCTCTGAGAAATTCAACTACCTCTTCCAGCTTAAAGTCAGCGCGGTGCCGTGCTTCTTCTGGTGTCCAAGCGATGGGTTCTTCCTGCGTACACTCATCCATGACTCCATGGAAGGTCTTGACCTTATTGAAGTGGTGATCGCGGGATACAAAGACTTTCTCGCTGGCCAAAATACCGAAATGTTCCAGCGCCCGATGAATCCCATCCTGACTATTGCTACTCGTCGTATGCTTGGCTACTTCCTTGACAGAGCTGGTGCCATTTCCCATGGCAATAGACAAGCCAACTCCCGACAGCATTTCCAAGTCATTGTCTGAATCTCCGAAGGCCATGACCTGATGGATATCAAACCATACTCTTGACCGACTAGACGAATCCCCTCCAGCTTGGACATCCCTTGATTGATGATGTCCGCTGCATAAGGGCTCGAACGAGTAAATTTTAAATGGGGAAAATCCGCTTCAATTTTTTCACTCTCAGCCGGATCCGCCAAAATCAGCACTTGATAAATGGGCTCTTGAATCAATTTCAACAGGTCTTCTTCATGCTGAGGCAAGGCCTTGCTCACAATCTTGTTAAAACCGTGGCTCACCGTCCGAGTCATTTTTCTAGGAATAAACTGGGTAGCCCACTGTGAAAAAGAACTCATACCAAAGGTCATAATTTTTGAACCTTGCATGGCCTTTTCTGTTCCCAAGGAAATCTCTTTTCGGTGCTCTTTGGCATAGGCAATCAAATCACGCAGGCTCTGCTTATCAATCGGTGTAGCAGAAATAACCCTGTCCTTTGAAAAAATATACTGACCATTGTAGGTGACAGCAAAGTCTAAATCCAGCTTGTCCATAAAAGGCTTGACAAAGAAGGGGCCGCGGCCTGTTGCTAAACCGACCAAAATACCCTGTTCCTGCAAACTCTTAATGGCAGCCTCTGTCGATTTCAAGACGGTTCGACTGTCATTAATCAAGGTTCCATCTATATCAAAAAAGACGGCTTTTATTTCCATTGATTTTCTCATTCTTTCCTTTTATGATACAATAAATTATAACACAATTCACGGAGAAGCTCATCTATGAATAAGCAAATTTTAGTTTTACATACGGGTGGAACCATTTCCATGCAGGCTGATGGGAGTGGCGCTGTCAATAGCAGCCAAGACAATCCTATGAACCATGTGGCTCTTCCCTTAGAGGGTATTGAAGTGACAGTCGTTGATTTCTTCAACGTTCCCAGTCCTCACATCACTCCCCAGCACATGCTCGACCTCTACCAAAAAATCAAGGCTGACGCTGACCAATACGACGGTGTGGTCATTACCCACGGAACCGATACTCTAGAGGAAACGGCCTACTTCCTTGATACCATGGACCTGCCTGACATCCCTGTCGTTTTGACCGGAGCTATGAGAAGTTCAAATGAACTCGGTAGTGACGGAGTTTATAACTACCTGACTGCTTTGCGGGTAGCCAGTGACGAGAAGAGTCGAGGCAAGGGCGTTCTCGTCGTTATGAATGATGAAGTGCATGCTGCCAAATATGTCACTAAAACCCACACCACCAATGTCAGCACCTTTCAAACTCCGACGCACGGTCCTCTAGGCCTGGTCATGAAGCAGGAAATTCTTTATTTTAAAACAGCAGAGCCTCGCGTCCGCTTTGATCTGACTAGCATTTCGGGACTGGTACCCATCATTCCAGCCTATGCCGGTATGAAAACAGAACTGCTTGATATGCTGGATTGGCAAAAGCTAGACGGTCTCATCATCGAAGCCTTTGGCGCAGGCAATCTGCCAAAAGAAACTGCGGAAACATTAACAGAGATGGCAGAAGCTGGTCTCCCCATCGCTCTCGTTTCACGTTGTTTCAACGGTATTGCTGAGCCTGTCTACGCCTATGAAGGCGGTGGTGTCAAGCTGCACCAAGCCGGAATCATGTTTGTCAAAGAGCTCAATGCACCGAAGGCTCGCATCAAGCTACTGATTGCCCTCAATGTCGGCCTAAGTGGTCAAGCATTAAGAGATTATATAGAAGGATAAAAAACCAAGCTTGTCTACTCGCTTGCTAGGCATTATTTCTTGATTTTCCTTTATAAATGCTGTATCCTTCGATATAAAGTTCCAAGTTCATAAATATTCTTAGCCTTAAGCGAAGTTATAAATTCAAAAAAAGAGTCTGGGACAAAAGTCCTAGACTCTTCAATTGTCTTTGGATTGTAGAGTAAGACGCAGTGGTTGAGTGGGCTCTACTACGCTGATTTCATCAGCTTTTACAGCCCTACTCAACTGTGCGGAGGTGGGACGACGAAATCGAATTCTAACGAATTACCGATTTCTGTCCCACTCTCTCTTTTTCTTGTTTTTATGAATTTGGATCATCTAGACTGCGGCCATGAAGACCTTTCTCGCGCTGAACTTGGCGCAATTTTTCAGGCGTTACATCATTACCATCCTCGTCAACAATCTTGATGCCTTCAATATGATGGCGAACAGAACGACGGTAGCCTTCGATGTACTCTTCACGAAGCTTGGCCTGTTCCACTTTCCTCAGCCGTTAAGCCTTCCGTTTTTTTCTTTTTAGCCAGTTCGTTGATACGTTCAATTTTTTTAGGATCCATGATTCTACCCCTCTTACCTTTTATTTGGTATTAATCTGATTAAACTGAGCCATTTGTCCCGCTTTGGCTGTCAAAGAAGATAGAAGAGCTAGACGGTTGTTACGTACAGCCTCATCTTCTGCCATGACCATGGTATGGTCAAAGAAAGCATCGATATCTGGACTGAGAGCAAAAAGTTGATCCAGATTGGCAGCTAAGTCTGCCGTCAGCTCCACTTTTTCAATAGCAGCTGCCAAGTCTTTTTCCTTTTGATTTTCAAAGAGGGCTGGATTGACAGCTGTCTGTCCTTGGTCTTTCTCAGCTAGATTGAAGACACGAGACAGGCTTTCCACTGCTGACTTGAAGTTGTCTTCTTTGGCTTTTTCCGCTAGAAGCCCAGCCGTTTCTACCAAATCGCGTACGACAAAGTGAGTGCTTTGAAGAACAGCCGTCACGATGTCTTTCGGAATGCTACGGTCCATCATTTTCTCAACGCGGGCACGGAAGAAGTCTAGCACTGCCTCTTGATTTTCATAACTTAGGCTATCAAACTTGAGTTCGTAAAGTCGGCTAACCAACTGAGCCAAGTCAATGTTCCAGCCGAACTTATCCAAGATACGCACAACACCCTGAGTTGCACGGCGCAGCGCATAAGGGTCATTGGAACCGCTTGGAATCAAGCCAACTGAGAAGAAGGACAGAATAGTATCCAACTTATCAGCCAGAGCCAAGACCGCACCGACCTTGGTGTCAGGCAATTCGCCATCGGCTGATGTCGGCATATAGTGCTCCCGAATGGCAGCCGCCACCGCAGCATTCTCACCAACCAGAAGAGCATACTTCTCGCCCATGATTCCTTGCAGCTCATCAAACTCACCAACCATGCCAGTCAGCAGGTCAAACTTATAAATAGCTGCCGCACGAGCCAAGTCGGCTGTCTCATCAGCATCCAATCCTGCATCTTGCGCCAAGAGAGCCGCAATCTTGCCAGTCCGCTCCATGTGCTCTGCCAGAGAGCCAATCTTTTCGTGGAAGGTCACATTGCCAAGTTTTTCAACCAAGTCGGCAATCGCCAGCTTTTGGTCTTCCCGCCAGAAGAATTCCCCATCTTCCAGACGAGCCACCAAGACTTTCTCATTCCCCTTGATGACATTTTCTAAATGCTCTGCATTTCCGTTGCGGACAGAGATGAAGTGCGGCAATAGCTTGCCTTCACTATCGCGCACAACAAAGTAACGCTGGTGCTCTTTCATGGAGGTTACCAGCACTTCCTCAGGCACCTCTAAGTATTTGGCGTCAAAATTACCTAGGAAAGCAGTTGGATATTCTACCAGATTCAGAACTTCATTGAGCAAGTCTTCGTCAATCTCGATAGAAACACCGTGCTCCTGCTCTAACGCCCGAATCTGTTCGATAATCATCTTTTCCCGCTCAAGAGGACTGGCAATGACAAACTGAGCCCGCAAGTCATCTTCATAGGAATTTGCTGAAGAAATCTCCGTTTCTTGACCCAAGAAACGATGTCCTCGGCTAGTACGGCCGCTCTTGATGTCCAAGAAATCCAAATCAAAGGCCTGCTCATCTAAGAGTACAGTTAAGGTGTGGACCGGGCGGATGTATTCAAAGGTGTTGTTGGCCCAGTGCATGCTGACAGGGAAGGTCAAAGCTTGCAGAACTTCTGTCACTGCTGGGATGATTTCCTCTACCGGGCGGCCGATTTCTTCCTTGGTCACATAGACGTATTCTTCGCCCTTGATTTCACGGAAAGTAATGTCCTCAACCGTCAAGCCCTTGCCACGAACAAAGCCTTCAGCAGCCTTGGTAAAGTTGCCATCTGCGTCCAGAGCAATTTTCTTAGAAGGGCCTTTGAAATCTTCGGTCAAATCAGACTGCTTGTCCGCCAAGCCAACTACGCGCACCGCCAGACGACGAGGCGTAGAGAACATTTCAATTTTCTCGAAGGTCAGACGATGGTCTTTCAGGAAGGCTCCCATCTTGTCGCGCAGCTGCTTCATGCTCGGTGTCACGACATAGGCTGGCATTTCCTCCAAGCCTAATTCAACTAATAAATTTTTTACCATGATTATTCTCCCTCCTCTACCAAGAGTTTCTCACGAGTCTCTGCATCCAAAAGTGGATAGCCCAGACGCTTGCGCTCAGCCACAAAGGTCTTGGCCACAACACGCGCCAGATTACGAATACGGGCGATATAGCCAGCTCGCTCAGTCACAGATACGGCTCCACGGGCATCTAAGAGGTTAAAGGTATGCGAGCATTTGAGAACATAGTCATAAGCCGGATGTACCAGATGCTCATCCAGACAGCGCTTCGCTTCCGCTTCAAACTTCTCAAAATTCTCCAAAAGTAAGTCTTGGTCGCTGACCTCAAAACTATACTTGGAATGCTCATACTCAGGATGCGTGAAAATTTCGCCGTACTTGACACCATCAGCCCACTCAATGTCGTAGACAGAGTCCACTTCTTGGATATAAGAAGCCAGACGTTCCAGACCATAAGTCACCTCAGCAGTTACTGGCTGAGTTGGCAGACCTCCGACCTGCTGGAAGTATGTGAATTGCGTAATTTCCATACCATCCAGCCAGACTTCCCAGCCCAGACCGGCTGATCCAGTTGATGGATTTTCCCAGTTATCCTCGACAAAACGGATATCGTGTTCCAGAGGATTGATGCCCAGCAGTTCCAGCGACTGCAGGTAAAGCTCCTGAATGTTGGAGGGACTTGGCTTCATAACCACCTGAAATTGGTGGTGCTGATAAAGACGGTTCGGATTTTCCCCATAGCGTCCATCTGCTGGCCGACGAGACGGCTCTACATAGGCCGCATTCCATGGTTCAGGACCAATGGCCCGCAGGAAAGTGTAGGGGCTCATCGTTCCCGCCCCCTTCTCATTATCATAAGCCTGCATGAGCATACAGCCCTGATCATTCCAGAACTGCTGTAAAGTCAAGATAATTTCTTGAAAAGTCAATTTTTTAGACATTTGTTACTCCTTTAGTTTTATTTCTAGCGCTAGGCTCATCCTCTGTTCTGTTTGAACAAACAAAAGAACCACATCCGACAGTCCTAGGCTATGCGACCTAGGGGCGTCAAGACGCGGTTCCACCCTAATTTATTACTTCATTACGTTTAAAAATGCTAATCGAAAGTGCCATCTGTACTGCTTCCCTATCTGGCTCCCACCAACCCAGACTCGCTAAAAAGTAGACAATGAGAATTCTTTCTAGAAACGATTATAGCAGAAAATAGATGATTTGTAAAATACTTCTTGGGCTTCAGCTATAAATTCTTCCCATATAAATTCACTTTCTAATCAATTTATCAGATAAGCATTTTCATAGAAATTTTCATCCACTTTCATATATTAACCTAGTTACATCGGCAATCTAATCTTCATCTAATTATTTAGTGAGAAGAAAAGATTAAAAAAGACTGATATAACGGCGTTTTTCACTAGAAATGGAATTTGAAAATCATTGTCGCCTCGATTCAGGTGCTTGCATTTTTCATGAAAACGTTTTATAATAATAGTTAGCCTTAAAGTTTTCTTAAACTTAAGTCAAACATTTTATAAGGAGGAAAAACAATAATGAGTATTGGAATCATTATTGCCAGCCACGGTGAATTTGCTGCCGGCATTCATCAGTCAGGTTCTATGATTTTTGGTGAGCAAGAAAAAGTTCAAGTTGTAACTTTCATGCCAAACGAAGGTCCTGATGATCTGTATGCAAAATTCAATGACGCTGTGGCTTCGTTTGATGCGAACGATGAGGTATTGGTCTTGGCTGACCTTTGGAGTGGGTCTCCATTTAACCAAGCTAGCCGTGTCATGGGTGAAAATCCAGACCGCAAGTTCGCGATTATTACAGGTTTGAACCTGCCTATGCTAATTCAAGCCTACACAGAGCGCATGATGGATGCAAACGCTGGCGTAGACGCTGTCGTTGCAAATATCATCAAGGAAGCTAAGGAAGGCGTAAAAGCACTTCCAGAAGAGCTAAATCCAGTCCTAGAAAGCGCTGCTCCTGCTGCTGCACCAGTTGCTCAAGCGGCTATCCCAGAAGGAACTGTTATCGGAGACGGCAAGCTCAAAATCAACCTTGCTCGTATCGATACACGTTTGTTGCATGGACAAGTTGCGACAGCTTGGACTCCAGATTCAAAAGCAGACCGTATCATCGTAGCTTCTGACTCAGTAGCTAAAGATGAACTTCGTAAAGAGCTCATCAAACAAGCTGCACCTGGTAATGTTAAAGCAAACGTTGTTCCAATTGACAAGCTGATTGCTGTTTCAAAAGATCCACGCTTTGGTAATACGCACGCTCTTATCTTATTTGAAACTCCGCAAGATGCCCTACGCGCTATCGAAGGCGGTGTGCCAATCAAGACTCTCAACGTCGGCTCAATGGCTCACTCAACTGGTAAGACAATGGTCAACAACGTTCTGTCAATGGACAAGGACGACGTGGCAACTTACGAAAAATTGCGTGATCTCGGAGTTGAATTCGACGTACGTAAAGTACCAAATGATTCTAAGAAAGATTTGTTTGACTTAATTAACAAAGCCAACGTTCAATAATCTGAACCGTTTCGCTCTCATATTATTATGAAAGGATTTAAAACATGTCTATTATTTCTATGGTTTTAGTAGTCTTTGTTGCCTTCCTAGCTGGTCTTGAAGGTATCTTGGACCAATTCCAATTCCACCAACCATTGGTTGCATGTACCTTGATCGGTCTTGTAACTGGTAACTTAACTGCTGGTGTTGTCCTTGGCGGATCTCTTCAAATGATCGCTCTTGGTTGGGCTAACATCGGTGCTGCCGTTGCTCCTGACGCTGCTTTGGCTTCAGTTGCTGCTGCTATCATCATGGTTCAAGGTGGAGACTTCACTGACAAAGGTATCACAGTTGCAACTACAATCGCGATTCCTCTTGCCGTAGCGGGTCTCTTCCTTACTATGATCGTGCGTACTATCTCTGTTGCCTTGGTTCACGCTGCAGACTCTGCTGCTAAAAAGGCGACTTTGCTAGCGTTGAACGTGCGCACTTTGTAGCTCTCCTTCTTCAAGGACTTCGTATCGCTATCCCTGCAGCCCTTCTTCTTGCTATCCCAGCGGAAGCAGTGCAAAAATTGCTTGCTATGATGCCTGATTGGTTGGCAGGCGGTATGGCTGTCGGCGGGGGAATGGTTGTTGCCGTTGGTTACGCTATGGTTATCAACATGATGGCAACTCGCGAAGTATGGCCATTCTTTGCTATCGGTTTTGCTCTTGCTGCTGTTAGCCAATTGACTTTGATTGCCCTCGGTGCTATCGGTGTAGCAATCGCCCTTATCTACCTCAACCTTTCTAAAAAAGGCGGAAACGGTGGCGGCGGTTCTGCTGCGTCTAACGACCCAATCGGCGATATCCTAGAAGACTACTAAGAAAGGAGCTGCTATATCATGACTGAAAAAATTCAATTATCTAAATCAGACCGTCAAAAAGTTTGGTGGCGTTCTACTTTCTTGCAAGGTTCTTGGAACTATGAACGTATGCAAAACTTGGGTTGGGCTTATTCTTTAATTCCAGCTCTCAAGAAACTTTACACTAAAAAAGAAGATCAAGCTGCTGCTCTTGAGCGTCACTTGGAATTCTTCAATACTCACCCATACGTTGCTGCTCCAATCATCGGTGTAACACTCGCCCTTGAAGAAGAAAAAGCAAACGGTGCAGAAATTGACGATGCAGCTATCCAAGGGGTTAAAATCGGTATGATGGGACCTTTGGCTGGTATCGGTGACCCTGTCTTCTGGTTCACAGTTCGTCCGATCCTTGGAGCACTCGGTGCATCTCTTGCTCTGTCAGGAAATATCATCGGTCCACTCCTCTTCTTCGTTCTTTGGAACGCAATCCGTATGGCCTTCTTGTGGTACACTCAAGAATTGGGTTACAAGGCTGGTTCTGAAATCACAAAAGACATGTCTGGTGGTATCCTCCAAGACATCACTAAAGGTGCTTCAATCCTCGGTATGTTTATCTTGGCTGTTTTGGTAGCACGCTGGGTAAACGTTAGCTTTGCGCTTCAATTGCCATCTACAAAACTCTCTGAGGGAGCTTACATCAACTTCCCTAAAGGTGCTGTAACTGGCGAGCAACTTCAAAAATCTTGGGTGATGTTGCAGGCGGATTGAGCTTGACTCCTGAAAAAGCAAATACCCTTCAAGGACAAATTAACTCTTTGATTCCAGGTTTGATGGGACTTCTCCTTACCTTCCTCTGCATGTGGTTGCTTAAGAAGAAAGTTTCTCCAATCACAATCATCATCGGACTTTTCGTTGTTGGTATCGTTGCCCGCGTTATTGGTTTGATGTAATCAAAAAGAAGGTTTCGGCCTTCTTTTTATTATGGTATAATAGCTATAGTATTTAAAAGGGAGATGTTCTATGGCGCAATCGCAAAATAAATCGATTGAATTTCAAACGACAGGGGTTTCCTATCTGGGTTTAGGTGGCAAGGTTGGGAAGTTTTTGGTCGGTGATGTCGCACTGGAATTCTACGCTGATGCCAATGTAGAAGACTATATCCAGCTACCTTGGTCTAGCATCCAGCAGATCGGTGCCAATGTCTCTGGCAAAAATGTTAGTCGCCATTTTGAAGTCTTTACAGACAAGGGCAAGTTTCTCTTTGCCTCCAAGGACACTGGAAAGATTCTCAAAATTGCACGGCAACATATCGGGAATGAGAAAGTCGTCAAATTGCCTACTTTGATCCAAACAATTGGCCAATTCTTTAAAAATCTATTTGCAAAAAAATAGAAAATCCTGTATAATCTAGGAAACGGATAAGTAAGACTAAGTCTTCTTTCAGAAAGTCTGCGGGTGCTGCGAGCAGATAGGAGCCTAGTGTGAAATTCTACCGTTGCAATACAACTACATACATAATCAAGTGCACACCTGTGAAGTTGGATGGAACCGCGGCCTAGCCGCTCCAACAGTCTCCTCGGTGTGCTTTTATTTTTGGAGGTCTTATGTTAGATTTAAAACGTATTCGGACAGACTTTGATACTGTCGCAGAGAAATTAGCTACCCGTGGCGTAGCGGCTGATGTGCTCAATCAAATGAAGGAAATTGATGAGCAACGACGTGATTTGTTGGTGAAAGTAGAAAATCTCAAAGCAGAACGCAACACCGTTTCTGCAGAGATTGCCCAAGCCAAGCGCAACAAAGAAAATACAGATGACAAGATTGCTGCTATGCAAAAACTATCTGCTGAAATCAAGGACTTGGATACCACTTTAGCTGAATTGGATGCTAAATTGACCGAGTTCACTACAACCCTGCCAAACATTCCGCACGATAGCGTGCCAGTCGGGGCAGACGAGGATGACAATGTAGAAGTCCGCCGTTGGGGTACACCTCGCCAATTTGACTTTGAAGCTAAGGCTCACTGGGATTTGGGCGAAGACTTGGATATTCTGGACTGGGAACGTGGCGCAAAAGTTACTGGTGCTCGTTTCCTCTTCTACAAGGGCTTAGGAGCTCGTTTGGAACGCGCTATCTACAACTTCATGCTGGATGAGCATGGCAAAGAAGGCTACACAGAAGTCATCACTCCATACATGGTCAACCATGACTCTATGTTTGGTACCGGCCAATATCCTAAGTTCAAAGAAGATACTTTCGAACTGAGCGACACTAACTTCGTTCTGATTCCGACTGCTGAAGTTCCACTGACCAACTACTATCGAGATGAAATTCTAGACGGAAAAGAATTGCCAATCTACTTCACAGCTATGAGCCCATCTTTCCGCTCTGAAGCTGGTTCTGCTGGTCGTGACACGCGCGGTCTGATCCGCCTGCACCAATTCCACAAAGTTGAAATGGTAAAATTTGCCAAGCCAGAAGAATCTTATGAAGAGCTAGAAAAGATGACTGCCAATGCAGAAAACATCCTGCAAAAGCTCAATCTGCCTTACCGTGTCGTTGCTCTTTCTACTGGCGACATGGGCTTCTCAGCTGCTAAAACCTACGACTTGGAAGTTTGGATTCCAGCTCAGAACACCTACCGTGAAATCTCTAGCTGCTCTAACACAGAAGATTTCCAAGCTCGTCGAGCCCAAATCCGCTACCGTGACGAAGCAGATGGCAAGGTCAAACTCCTCCACACTCTCAACGGGTCTGGACTGGCTGTCGGACGCACAGTCGCTGCTATCTTGGAAAATTACCAAAATGAAGATGGTTCTGTGACCATTCCTGAAGTCCTACGTCCTTACATAGGCGGCTTGGAAGTCATCGCACCAAAATAAGCAATGAAAGGTCCGAAACAAATCGGACCTTTCTTATTCTACTTGAGGAGAAATCCAACAGTTCAAAAAAATAAACGAAATATAGGATTTTCTACTTTAAAAGAGGCTGGGATAAAAGTCCTAGCCTCTCAATTGTCTTTGGATTGTCGAGCAAGGCGCAGTGGTTGAGTGGGCTCTACTACGCTGATTTCATCAGCTTTTACAGCCCTACTCAACTGTGCGGAGGTGGGACGACGAAATCGAATTCTAACGAATTACCGATTTCTGTCCCACTCTCCTTTTCTGTTACTTAACGTGACTTGCTAACTCTTCTTGAGCTTTTTTATTTGATTCTTCTTTTTCTTTTTCCCATTTTTTCAAAGCTTTTTGATAATCAGCTACTGTCAGAACCTTATCTTGAAGTTCCATTCCCTTAAATACATAGCTATCACCCTTGATACCTACATAAGAGTAGGCTTTGGTAAATGGTACGACCTTTTGAACCATTGGTGAAGCACCTGCAGAAATAGATGGGATCACAATAGAACTATCTGTTAACCAAGCCTGCGCTGCCGCATATTTCGTATAGCGAGCATTGGTATCTTGCTTTTCTGCATCTGCCTGATCCAAAAGCGCTTTGTAGTCCGTTAAACCAACCTTAGAAGCAAGGTCTTGGTTTTGGCCTTTTGTCAGACCAATATTGTCCAAAATATCCCCTGTCTCTGGGTTAAAGATATTCAGATAAGTCACTGGATCTTGATAGTCTGCTGACCAACCAGACATATTGAGGTCATAGTCCTTTTGGGCAGCTGTTTCTGCAAAGTAAGTAGAGTTATCAAAATCGTCTGATGACATTTGATGTACGTCAATCACAACGTTTTCTTGGCCTAGAGCTGCCTCAACAGATTGTTTGAAAGAGTTGGTCCGTTGTACCATGATTTTATCTGTCTGGTCAACTGGTACATCTAGATGAATTGGGAATTCAACCCCCTGGGCTTGCAAAGCTTCTTTAGCTTTAGCAAATTCTGCCTTGGCCTTATCTGGGTTGTAAATGCTGTCTTGAGCATCAGCTAATTTGACACCTTGCCATTCATCGCCATAAGAAGCCAACTGTGATTCAACGACATCCGAGAAGTCCTTGCCATCTACTTGCACAAAACTAGGAGGCACAAGCAAGCTTCTGATAATTTTCGTTGCTCCTTCATTACCATTCATCTGGGCACCAAAGGATTTACGGTCAAAAGCAAAGTTGATTGCTTGGCGGAAGTCTTTATTTTGAATCGCTTCTTTGCTGGCAGCTTTTTGGGCATCTGTCTTAGAAGTGTGGCTATAAGCCTGACGATTCAAGTTAAAGGCATAGAAATAGCTAGTTGAATTTTGTGGAGTAAAGATGATGTTGTCTTTGTATTTCTTTTCTACTGATGCGTAGTTTGAGCTAGTCGGATAGAGACGAGCTTGTGTGTAAGCACCATCAGTAAAGTTACGGATCAATGACTCTTGGTCAGAACCATCGTAGTAAGTCAACTTGACATCTTCGATCTTCACATTGTCCTTGTCCCAATAGTTTTGGTTTTTAGAATATTCGATAACAGACTTAGAAGTAAATGACTTTAATACATATGGACCATTGTAGAGGATACCTGAAGGTTTCACGGTACCAAAGTCTTTGCCTTCTTTCTTCAGAAATTCTTCGTTAATCGGGAAGAGAATGCCCATCGTTGTCTTAGAATTCCAGTAGCTTTCTGGTTGATTCAGGGTGTATTGGACTGTATAGTCATCGATTGCCTTGACACCTACAGTAGAGAAATCATTGCTTTCCCCTTTGATATAAGCATCCAAGCCCTTGATAGAGTTTTGCACGATTGGTAAGGCTTCTGATTTTTCATCTGCAGCGTGCTTAAGCCCTGTGACAAAGTCTTGTGCCTTGACAGCAGCATATTCTTCACCTTCTGCTGTGTACCATTTAGCATCCTTACGCAACTTATAAGTATAAGTTAGGCCATCTTTAGACACAGTCCAGTCTTCAGCTAATGAAGGGATAAGATTCCCATATTGATCATTTCTAAAAGACCATCGACCAAATTGGCAATAACGTCAGAAGTGGAGGCGCGATTGGAGTTTACATAATCCAATGTATCTGGATCTGTATTATAGACATAAGAATATGTCTTTGCCGAGCTGGTGCTTGACTTGCCACAAGCAGCTAAGAATAGCGCTGATGCTGCAACCAAACCAGTAATAGCCAACCATTTAGATTTTTTCATGAGCAAATCTCCTTCTTTAGATTATGTATTATTATACATCATTTCTAGACAAATACAAGTCTTATTTAAGAAAATTTTAAAATTCTATGCATTTTTCTTATTTTTATTGAAACAAAGTATAGGAAAATTTCTATGCATTTTCATATATTTTCATAAACATGCAGAAAATCTTATAAATAAAAATTTGTTCAATATTTTACAAGGATTCTTGAATAGGATTATCAAAAATATCGGCTTTTTTATGTTACAATAGATTTATTACTAATCTAGGGGAAAGAAATGAAAAAACTTTTTGTATTCCTACTGCTATTCTTTGGTCTGATTGCCAAGCCTGTTCTGGCAGATGACTATGAAATTGCTGCTAAAAGCGCCATTGCTGTTGATGCAAACTCAGGAAAAATCCTCTATGAAAAGGAGGCTACAAGCCCACTAGAAGTCGGTGCTATTACTAACATTTTGACTGCTTATCTGGTTTACGAAGCCATTGCTGATGGCAAACTGAGCCTAGAAACTGAGGTTGATATTTCTGATTATGCTTACCAGCTGACAGTAAATCCCTCTATCGCGAACCTGCCTCTGGAAGCGCGACGCTACAAGGTAAAGGACTTGCTAAATGCTTCTCTTTTAGCAAGCGCCAACAGCGCTACCATCGCTCTGGCAGAAAAAGTTGGTGGAAGTGAGGAAAATTTTGTCAAGATGATGAAAGCCAAACTCAAGGAATGGAAAATTTCTGATGCAATCATTGTAAATGCTACTGGTACAGATATTCGTTTACTAGATGGTTCGCTAGAAACTACTAATACCGAAGAGGAGGCCGCAGAGAATTCTAAAAGCAAGAAAAAACAAGAGACTGTCAATAAATTCAGTGCTTATGATATAGCTGTGATTGCTTCACATCTGATCGATGACTACCCAGAGGTCCTTGGTATCACTTCCAAATCTCATGTGAATTTTGCAGGAATCCAATTAGAAAATCCCAACTTAATGTTGGAAGGTTCTCCTAGTTTTCGGACAGGAGTGAAGGGTTTGAAGACAGGTGGGTCTGAGCAGAGTGGTGTTTCATTTGTCGGTGTGACAAGTGAAAAAGGGATGCGATTGATTACAGTCGTTTTAGGGGTCGCACAGGAAGATAACGACCCTAATACCCGTTTTGGCGTTACATCTAGCCTAATGACCTACGTTACACAGAATTTCTCTCCGACAGTCCTTGTCAAAAAAGGGGAACGATATAATAACTCACAAGTAGCTATTAGAGACAGCCAAGAGGATAAGGTCGCTGCAGTTGCTAGTGAGGACCTGGTAATTCTAGAACGGATAGCCAATCAGGCTGAACATAAAGTCACCTTTACTCCAAGTCCACAGGAGCTGCAGGCACCCTTGAAAAAAGGTAGTGTAGTAGGTACCCTCACTTATACAGATTCTGAGCCGATCGGCCAGGGCTACATCGAAAATAAGAAAACTTCTATTTCTATGGTTACAGAAAAAAAGGTTGAAAAAGCTATTATTTTCAAAGTCTGGTGGAACGACTTCATCCGCTTTGTCAATGAGAAGTTATAAAAGAAATACCGCGAATCAATTGAGTCGCGGTTATTTGTATAGTTTGTAAACGTTTAAAGTAATCAAAAAAAGTTCTTTGAGGGGTAATTAGCAATATAGTATTCTGCTACCGTTTAACAGGTCCTCTGAATTTTTTAAACACTTTGCTTAAGCAAAGATTTATTTACAATTAAAAAGAGGCCAACGCCTCTTTTTATCCAACAGACCCTTCCATTTCATAGCTGATGAGGCGGTTGAGCTCAACAGCGTATTCCATTGGCAGTTCTTTGGTGAATGGCTCAACAAAGCCCATGACAATCATTTCTGTTGCTTCGGATTCCGATAGGCCACGGCTCATAAGATAGTAAAGCTGCTCTTCGGAAATCTTAGAAACTTTAGCTTCATGCTCCAAAGCCACTTGTGAGTTGTGGATTTCATTAAATGGAATGGTGTCTGAAGCAGACAAGTCGTCCATGATAATGGTATCACACTCGATATGAGAAACCGATTTCTTAGAGTTCTTGTTAAAGGTTACTTGTCCACGGTAGTCCACCTTTCCTCCACCCTTAGCGATGGATTTAGACACGATAGACGAGCTTGTGTGTGGAGCGTTGTGGATCATCTTGGCACCCGTATCTTGATGTTGCCCTGCATTGGCAAAGGCGATAGAAAGCATGGTACCACGCGCCCCTTCTCCATCTAGGTAAACAGATGGGTACTTCATGGTTGTTTTGGCACCCAAGTTTCCATCGATCCACTCAACAGTCGCATCCTTCATAGCCCGTGCTCGTTTGGTTACGAGGTTGTAGACATTATCTGACCAGTTTTGAATGGTCGTATAGCGCATATAGGCGCCGTCAAGAGCAAAGATTTCGACAATAGCCGCATGTAAGCTGTTACTTGAATAAGTAGGCGCTGTACATCCTTCTACGTAGTGAACACTTGCTCCCTCATCAACGATAATCAAGGTCCGCTCAAACTGACCGGAATTTTCATTGTTGATACGGAAGTAGGTTTGAAGCGGAATGTCTACCTTAACACCTTTTGGAACATAGATAAAGGTACCACCAGACCAGACGGCGGAGTTAAGGGCAGCCAACTTGTTGTCTGTCGGCGGAACCAACTTAGCAAAATACTGCTTGAAAAGCTCTGGGTATTCCTTAAGAGCTGAGTCAGTATCTGTAAAGACGATTCCTAGCTTTTGGAACTCTTCCTTCATATTGTGGTAGACCACTTCGGACTCATACTGGGCAGCTGCACCAGCAAGGTAAGCTCGCTCCGCTTCTGGGATCCCAATCCGCTCAAAGGTTTCCTTGATCTTCTCAGGCACTTCATCCCAGCTTCTAGCAGGCTTATCAGAGGCCTTTGGTAATAAATCAAGTCATCAAAATTAATTTCCGACAAATCCGGCCCCCAAGTCTGCATCGGCATTTTCTTGAAAACCTCGTAGGACTTAAGGCGGAAATCCAACATCCACTCTGGTTCACCCTTGGCTGCAGAGAGCTCACGAATAACCGCTTCATTCAGCCCTTTCCCTGTCGAGATAACAGGCTCAACATCGTCATGGAAACCAAACTTGTACTCACCGAGATCAATCGGTTTTGGTTCTACTCTTTCTTCTGACATAATTTCCTTTCACATTCTTACTTTTTATCTTCTTCAATTGCTCGCTTGAGGGCATTCCAACCCAAGGTCGCACACTTAATCCGTTGCGGGAATTTGGCAACGCCTGCTAAAAAGGCTCCATCTCCCAATTCTTTCTGGCGACTGTCTTCCTGGCCCTGAACCATCTGTGAGAAAACTTCTGCTAATTCCAGCGCCTGCTCTTTTGTCTTGCCCAGAACCGCATCCGTCATCATGCTGGCCGAAGCCGTTGAAATGGTACAGCCGGAATTCACAAAGGCAATATCCTCAATCTGATTTTCATCATTAAACTTCACAGACAGGCTGATGACATCACCACAAGTCGGATTATTGAGGACTACCTGCTCCACATCTTCCAGTTTCCCATGATGATGGGGGTGAGCCGAGTGATCGGTCACAACCGCCTTGTAAAGACTGTCTAACTTAGAAAGCGCCATTGAAAAACTCCTTTGTCTTTTCTAAAGCATCTACCAGCTTGTCACAATCTGCATAGGTATTGTAGATATAAAAGCTGGCACGCACAGTCGCTGGCACCTGTAGATAGGTGAGCAAAGGCTGGGCACAATGGTGACCCGCCCGAACAGCTACTCCTTCGTAGTCTAGAGCCGTCGCGACATCATGCGGATGGAGGCCATCCAGGTTAAAGGCAATCACACCTGATCGCTGGGCCAAATCCTGAGAGCCATAAATGGTCAAACCTTCCACTGCCTGAAGCTTAGGAAATACGTAGGCAATCAGGTCCTGCTCATGCTGGGCAATGGCATCCATCCCCAAGTCTTCCAAATAATCAATGGCCGCCGCAAGACCGATTGCACCTGCCATATTTGGCGTTCCAGCCTCAAACTTCCAAGGCAATTCCTTCCATGTCGCTTCCTGCTCATAGACAAAATCAATCATTTCGCCGCCAAACTCGACCGGTGACATCTTCTCTAGCAGTTCTTCCTTGCCATAGAGTATCCCTATACCAGTTGGACCTGCCATCTTATGTCCCGAAAAGGCGAAGAAGTCCACATCCAAATCCTGCACATCAATCTTCATGTGTGGAATGGATTGAGCCCCATCCACCACCAAAAGTGCGCCTTGCTGATGAACCAGCTGGGCAATCTCCTTGATGGGATTGATGACACCGAGGACATTGGAAGCATGAGCCAGAGAGACAAACTTGGTCCGCTCATTGAGCTTGGCACGGAAATCATCCATATCCAGCGCACCATCCTTGAGATAGACATAGACCAACTTGGCTCCGGTCTTCCTACAAGCTTCCTGCCAGGGAATGACATTGGAATGGTGCTCCATGATCGAAATCAGCACTTCATCACCAGACTGCAGACTTTCAGCCGCAAACTGAGCCACCCAATTGAGACTCGTCGTGGTTCCTCGTGTAAATAGGACTTCTCTGCTAGAAGCCGCATTGATAAAAGAACGAACTCTTTCCCTGGCTGCTTCATAGGATGCTGTCGCCCGCTCGGCTAGCGTATGCACACCGCGGTGGACATTGGCATTGTCTCTAAGATAGTAGTTTCAATAGCCGCTAGCACCTGCTTGGGTTTCTGGGTTGTCGCCGCATTGTCCAAATAAACCAAAGGCTCATCATTAACAATTTGGTCCAAAATGGGAAAATCTTGCTTGATTGCTTCTGCATTAAATCCGGACATGAAGACTCCTATCTACTTATACGGGACAAAGCCCAGCTTTTTATCTTTTTGCGAGAATAATATCGATATTTTCAATCATTTCATCACGGACTTCTTTAACAGGGATTTCTACAATCACTGAGCCTAAGAAACCACGTACGACCAAGCGCTCTGCCGTCGCCTTATCAAGACCCCGACTCATGAGGTAATACATATCTTCTGGATCCACCTGGCCGATAGAAGCTGCGTGACCAGCCGTCACATCGTTCTCGTCAATCAAGAGAATTGGATTAGCATCTGAGCGAGCTTGATCAGACAGCATGAGAACCCGGCTTTCCTGCTGGGCGTCTGCTCCCTTTGCCCCTTTGATAATATGGCCTATACCATTGAAAGTCAGGGTTCCTTTTTCCAGGATAACCCCGTGTTGCAGGATATTTCCGATAGAGTTGCAGCCATAGTTAGTTACGCGGGTGTCAATTCCCTGAACTTGCTTGCCACTTGAGAGAGCCACTACCTTCATATCCGCATGGCTACCCTTGCCATATAAGTCACTATCGAAGTCCGCTACGACATTGCCTTCATTCATAACACCGATAGCCCAATCGATCATGGCATCATTATCCAGCTTACCGCGACGGCTGATATAAGCCGTTACATTTTCGCCCAAACGATCAATAGCCGAAAACTTAATCTGAGCACCAGCCTGAGCAATGACTTCTACTGTGATATTGGCTGTTACTGGAACAGAGCCCTCGCCGTAAGTTTCCAAGCGTTCCAAGTAGTTAACCTTGGAATGCTTGCCTGCGATAATCAAAATATGCTTGTTAAAAGGAACATCGCTTTCGCTGTCCTGATAAAAAATTCCTTCAATCGGCCGATCAATCTCAACATTGTCCGGTACATAAAGAACCGCACCGCTGTTGAAATAGGCAGTATGGTAAGCCGCCAATTTATCCTCGTCATACTTGACTGCGGACATGAAATGCTTCTCTACCAACTCTGGAATTTCTTCCAAAGCAGAGTGGAAATCAGTGAAGATCACACCTTGCTCTGCCAAATCAGCTGGCAGCTGCTCAAGGACAGTTTGGGTTCCCATTTGGATAAACTTGAGATTATCTCCGAGAGCCGTAAAATCTGGCACACTGGTCAAAGGCTCGCTGTCGCTAATACGGCCGTCACCCAGATTCCAGCGGTTAAATTTGACCCGCTCAATGACTGGCAAGTCCAGTTGATCAATTTGGTCAAAGGCCTGCTGACGAAGATCAGCCAACCATACTGGTTCTGCGTGAACTTGTGAAAATTCGTGAATCAATTCTTTTGTCATGTCATTCTCCTATCTTTTATCAAAGTCAAAAGAATGTTTGACTAGACTTCTTCAGTATAGTTGAAGCCCAACTCTTCAGCCAATTTGGCATAGCCTTCTTTTTCCAAGCGAACTGCCAATTCTGGACCACCAGAAAGAACAACTTTCCCCTCCATCATGACATGAACAACGTCTGGAGTGATATAGTTGAGCAGGCGTTGGTAGTGGGTGATGATCATAGCACCAAAGCCCTCTCCACGCATAGCGTTGACCCCTTTAGAAACGACCTTAAGAGCGTCGATATCCAGACCTGAGTCAATCTCGTCTAAGAGCGCAAAGGTTGGCTCTAGCATGAGTAACTGCAGGATTTCATTGCGTTTTTTCTCACCACCTGAGAAACCTTCATTGAGGTAGCGCTCAGCCATCTCTTCTTTCATGTTGAGCAGTTCCATCTTTTCATCTAGTTTAGTAATGAAATCACGGACAGAGATTTTTTCATCGTCTTCTTTGCCAGCATTCATAGCAGCACGGAGAAACTCTGCATTAGTAATACCAGGAATTTCACTAGGATACTGCATCGCAAGGAAGAGTCCCATGCGAGCCCGTTCATCCACTTCTAGCTCCAAGATATTAACCCCATCAAAAAGCACCTCTCCTTGGGTCACTTCGTAGTTAGGATTTCCCATAATGGCTGCAGACAAGGTAGATTTTCCTGTTCCATTTGGGCCCATGATCGCTGCAACTTCTCCCGTTTTCAGAGTAAGATTTACCCCTTTGAGAATTTTTTTCCCTTCAATTTCAACATGAAGATCTTTGATTTCTAAGACAGACATTTCTTTTTCCTTTCTTTGCTTAGCTGATTTACATACTTTAGTATACCAAAAAAAAGCCCAAAAGGCTTTTATTTTGTTTAGAACTATTCTTGTTTATGTTTCTTTTGGTATCTCTTCTCTCGAACTTCTTCTCGATAAGAGGAGTTTCCGATAAAGCGCAGGATATTGAGCAGAGGCGTCCTCTGTGGACCCAGAACCCCTATTAGTTCTACTAAGAGTTCAACACCTAGCAGAAGACCAATTACGAGGAGGAGTCCACCGATGCGAGTCGATACATTTAGCAGGAGGGAAATCATAGAGAAAATCATCGAAATCCCATAGATAACCAGAACTGTTCCCCGATGTGTCAGCCCCAAGGACAAGAGCCTATGGTGAAGGTGATGACGGTCAGGCTGGTAAAATTTCTGACCAGACAAGGTCCGACGAATGATTGCTAAAAAGGTATCTGTAATTGGTACACCCAAGATAATCATAGGCGTGACAATCGCTACCGCCGTCGCATTTTTCAAACCTTGTAGAGACAGGACCGAAATCATAAAACCGATGAAAAGAGCCCCCGTATCCCCACCGTATATAATGGCTGGATGATAATTGTAAGGAAAGAAGCCAGCAATAGAGGCCACTAAAACCAAGATGGTCAAAGTCAGGAATAAATTATGACCCGGCAAGAAAAAGTAGGAAACAATGCCCATGGTTAGCAAGGAAATAATGGAGACCCCGCTAACAAGGCCGTCTAAACCATCCATGAGATTGACCGCATTAGTAATAGAGACAATCCAGAGAATGGTCAGAATAAAGATAGCCAAGGTGGGAAAAAAAGATGGGGACCTCCAAAAGGAATCTTAAAGTCATCCAAACGGAAATCCGTCAGCCACCAAATCAGACAGGCAGCCAGCACAATCCCCCCTAACTTCATCAGGGGACTTAATTCTTTAATATCATCGATAAGCCCCGTCAGGGCAACAATCAAGCCCCCCAGCACCACCGGCCAAATATAGTCAAAATAAGTCTGTTCAAAAAAAGTGACGCCAACAATCTGCGGCATGAAGACCAAAGTTGCCAAGGTAAAAGCCGCTACAACCGCCAGACCGCCTGCACTCGGCATGGGCTTTTTATTGATTCGTCGAGCATTAGGATAGTCGACTGCATCCATTTTAAAAGCCAAGAGCCGAACGAGGGGAGTCAGCAAAACTCCGACAAAAAATGTTGCTAGTAGCACCAAAATGAACTTCAATGGAAAAGCAATCATACGCATTCAACTTTCTGCAACTGTTGGATGGCTTCTGTCACCAAAAGCAGACGCCCGTGTTCTTGTAGGACAGAACGAGTAATATCTGTATCCTCAGCAAATTCACGCATTTTAGCCAGTAACCAAGCTGGATAAAGCTCTGGTTTCTCTTCCAGATCTACCAAAATAGTCAGGTAGTAGGCAGAGTCATATTTATAAAGTTCTGATAGGTCTATTGGATAGTCAACCGTTTTGGCGAAAGAAACCGCACTCTGCAAATCAGTAAATGACAAAATATAGTAGACATAACGGTCTAGATTCTCTTCCCTATCTTCTGAAGAATCTACAGAGGTCTCCTGATCAGCCTCTACTGCTTCTAAAGATTTGACCGCCTCAAGGTCATCCTTACTTTTTTCAAAGATATTTTTCTCTAAAGTCTTTAAGAACTCATCTGGCGACATTTGGCTAAGCTCATCCATGTCTGGTAGATTTCCCAAATCCTCAAAATTCAAATTCTTATCAATCTTGGATCTCGTCACAAAGACATCCAGCTTGTCTGGCTTAGGCGTCACTCGAAAGCTGAGCATGCCACTGTCTAAAAAGCTTTCCGGCATTTCCAGCTCATCCAAAATGGTATAGAAAAATTCTTCTGTTTTTTCTTGGGGAACTAGGAAATCTGCAATTTCCATTCCGTGTTCTTCCAAATCTTCCAACTGGATGGTGATTTTAATCGTCGAATCATTAATCTGTTTCACTTCCATCTCATCAACCTCATACTTTCATAGTCTTTCTATTATACTAAAATTCTAAACTTATTTCAAAAAAATAACTGGTCAGATAAGAAAAGGCTGGGAAAATTTCCCAAGCCTTGATTAGCCAATAATAACCTTAATCAGACCGTAAACCAACAGCAAAACTCCGAGTCCGATCCGATATTTACCAAAGATTGTAAAGTCATGATTCTTGACATAGTCTGTCAGGAAGCGAATCACATAAAGACTGACTCCAAAGGCCACTCCCATAGCAACCAATAAAAGGAATAATTGATCGAAACCCAAAGAATTACCCTTGATGATAAATTTCAGGATTTTCAGCCCACTTGCACCAAACATGATTGGAATCCCCAGGTAGAAAGTAAACTCTGTCACAACTGGTCGGCTGACACCATTCAAGAGACCACCGACAATGGTCGCACCTGAACGGCTAGTTCCCGGAAAGAGGGACAAGACTTGGAAAAGACCGATATAAAGAGCTGTTTGATAAGGAAGTCTACTCAATTCTGTAACAGTCGGTTCCACCTGCTCTCGTTTTTCCAGATAGATAAAGGCAGCCCCATAGATAATCAGCATGATTGCGACGGATACCAGATTATAAAAATGGGCTTCAAACCAATCATCTAGGAAAAGACCGATGATTGCAGCTGGCAAAGCAGCAACGACTACCTTGGCCCAGAGCTGCCATGTCAGCTGAATTTGACGAGCTGTTTTCCCTGGTTTAAAAGGGTTGAGCTTATCAAAATAAATCACCACAACCGCTAAGATAGCTCCCAGCTGAATGACAACATTGAACATTTCCATGAAGGCTGGATTTTCATTTTTATACTTGATAAAATCTTGAATCAGAATCAAGTGGCCAGTACTTGAAATGGGTAGCCACTCTGTAATTCCCTCAACGATTCCATAGATAATGGACTTTAAAATTTCAATAATAAACATACATAACTCCTAAAACAACTTTAGCATTTATTATACCACATATTGGAGGAGAGGAAAAGCTTTCACAAGGGCTTTGGCAAGCTTTTTATCAAAAGGCTCCGCCACCTCCGCCTCCACCGCCACCAGAGAAGCCACCTCCTGCTCCGCCTCCCGATGAAACAGAAAAATGACTGGCCGTCGAGGCAATGTGTCCATAATTTGAAAAACTATGGGAACTTGCGTAGAAAATAGGATGAAGATTGTATTGTAGATAAGTATTCATAGACGCATTTTCCAAGGAAATCTGACGCAGCTTCATGACCCGACTAACACGATCAGCATAGCCAAATAGGGTAGCATAGACCAAAAGTCGGTTCCACAGGACAATGCCTTCTACCTCGGTATCGTATAGGCGGGCGATGTAGCGTAGCATATTCGCAAAGCTATTCCAGAGATAGAAATCATGGGCTCCCTCATCGCTCAGGACACCATCCTGCCGATATAACTGTAAGGCTCTGCCCAGCAGGACAGTCAAGACTGAAGCAACAGCTGCAAGCGGAAGATAGGACCAAATAAAACCGCCTAGCTTGATCAAATAGATAAAAAATGTCAAGAGAGACAAGCCAAAAGCAAGGAAACTTGCCATTAGAGCCAACCACAAGAGAAGCTTTTCTCCTCGTTTCAAAGGACGATAGTGATCCAGCAAGTTTAGCTCCCGAATCTCTTTTAATACTTGTTCAGACAAAAGGTTTAAATCAGTTGAAAAGCGATTTTTTATTCGATTGCCTATTTGGCGGATTCGTGCTTCATCTGTTGATTTTTTATTTTTATAAAGATCTTCTGAAATCTGATAAGATTCAAACAAGTCTGCCACAGCTGCCTGTTTATGGTCACCAAATGCCATCTGTAAGAATTGACCTTCAAACTCTGACAAACCTTTTTTAGAAGTTGGTTTCAAGATTGGCTTGTCTGCAGTTCCTAAAAGTTCGATGTAGCCTCGATCCATCAAATCCAGCAAGGTCGCCTGTACCAAATTTTCGAATTTCAAATGCGTCCGTCCACCACTGGTCGGATCGACTTCCCTCATATCCACAGCAAAGATATTGGCCGCTACAATGAGAGGGGCCAGATCTTGCGGAGCTTCATAGAGGCGAGCGTCTTTAGGAAAAGCTTGGCTAGGGCGAATCTTAATCCGAAAAATCAGATAAAATATTCCCGAAAGCATCAGCAAGAACAAGCCCAAAAGAGGTAGATAAATTTCCCCTAAGCGATGATAAAACTGGCTCTTAGCTACAATCTCTTTCTCAACTGCTTGAAAAGTCTGTAGATAGTCGGTTGCTTTTGGATCCTCTGCTGACTGATGCAAGGCCTGTCGATGCCAATATCCATGCAGTTCGACCTTCTTCCTGCTAGGCAAATGAGATAGCTGTATCCGATAATCACCTCGGTCCCTATTTATAGTAGCCGGTTGGCCAAAATAACCTGTATGGACATACATGTCCGTTAAGGTCCAAGTTCCCAGGCCCCAAACCTTAATCGTCACATTTTGCAGCTCTTCTTCCCAATCACTGATCGGCGTCCATTTGAGCTCTGCAATATCTTTATGGAGAAACAGAAGATTGGTCAGGTTCCATGTGACTGTTACTTTGACCGTATCGCCTTCTTTACCCGCATTGTAAATCTTAACCTCGTAGCCATCTCCTAAATCTGTGACTCGCGGCTCAAAGTCATATTTTACGACTCCATTCGTTCTCACGGAGACTTTTGGATCTGAATCAATAGCAAAGCCCTCTGGCATCTTTCCTGCCGATCCTAAGGAGACCATCTGGCCATTGTAATCATCATCAAAATGATAGGTCACCTCTTCTGTATAGGTGGCTGTATTATCGGCGTGGATCTCCAAATCTCCATTATAAGACTGAATTTGATAGTCTAAAGCTGACACTGTCCCAGCAAAAAATAAACTCAAAAGAATAAGGAAAATTCCTGACAAGTACCTTTTCATAAACCAAAGTCCTTTTCTAAATCTTTATCCTATTATAGCATTTTTCTCAAGTAAGGGCTTACCAGGATTGAAAAGTCAAATATTTTTCGGTAGAATAGAAAGAACTATTTTAGAAAGACTCGGAGAGAATATGAAAAAATTCATTTTAACCTTATTGACAGCCCTCCTCGTCTGTCTGGGAACCCTTACCGTAGCTCAGGCGGATGATTATCTTAGAATTGGGATGGAAGCGGCCTATGCCCCTTTCAACTGGACCCAAGATGATGATTCAAATGGCGCTGTCAAAATCGAAGGAACAAATCAGTATGCCAATGGCTACGATGTCCAAGTTGCCAAGAAGATTGCTCAGGAAATGGGCAAGGAACCTCTAGTTGTGAAAACCTCTTGGAACGGACTGATTCCAGCCTTGACCTCTGGTAAAATCGATATGATTATCGCTGGTATGAGTCCAACTGCCGAACGGAAAAAAGAAATCGCCTTTTCTAACAGCTACTATACTAGTGAGCCTGTTATGCTGGTTCGAAAAGACGGCAACTACGCCAATGCTAAGACCCTCAAGGACTTTAAAGATGCTAAAATCACCTCTCAGCAAGGTGTCTATCTTTACAATCTGATTTCTCAACTGCCAGGTGCTAAGCAAGAAACAGCCATGGGAGACTTCGCCCAAATGCGCCAAGCTCTAGAATCTGGTGTTATTGACGGATACATCTCTGAACGGCCCGAAGCTCTGACAGCTGAAGCTGCCAACTCTAAGTTCAAAATGATTCAATTCAAAGAGGGCTTTGATGTTGGCGAAGAGGATGCTTCCATCGCCGTCGGCATGCGTAAAGACGACAGCCGAATCGAGCAAGCTAATGCAGCTATCGCTAAACTCTCAACGGATGACCAAGTCCAGCTGATGGATCAGATGATTAAGAATCAGCCTGTAGATACTGATACCGACGATGCTGAAGATACATTCTTCAACAAAGTTTTTAAGATTTGGAAGGAAAATTGGCCGCAGTTCTTACGCGGAGCTGGTCTGACCTTGCTCATTTCCATCACAGGGACAATCGCTGGCCTCTTCATCGGTTTGTTGATTGGGGTCTATCGGACAGCGCCCATTTCAAAAAATAAGGCTTTAGCCTTCCTACAAAAACTATTCGGTTGGTTCCTCAATGTTTATATTGAAATCTTCCGTGGTACACCTATGATTGTACAATCCATGGTTATCTACTATGGAACGGCCCAGGCTTTTGGCATTTCGATCGACCGGACGGCTGCAGCCATCTTTATCGTTTCTATCAATACTGGTGCTTACATGAGTGAAATTGTCCGCGGTGGTATCTTTGCCGTTGATAAGGGACAATTCGAAGCAGCTACTGCGCTCGGAATGACCCACGGCCAAACCATGCGCAAGGTTGTCCTGCCACAGGTGGTTCGCAACATTCTGCCTGCGACGGGGAATGAATTTGTCATCAATATCAAGGATACATCTGTCCTCAATGTTATCTCCGTGGTGGAGCTCTACTTCTCAGGAAATACTATTGCTACTCAGACTTATCAGTATTTCCAAACCTTCACCATTATCGCAGTTATTTACTTTGTCTTGACCTTTACCGTCACTCGAATCCTACGTTTCATCGAGCAGAAATTTGACACAGATCATTACACAACAGGTGCCAACCAAATGCAGACGGGAGAATTGAAACAATGACCGAAACAATTTAGAAATTAAAAATCTCAAAAAATCCTATGGAGAGAATCAAGTCTTGAAAGACATTTCTCTGACTGTCCACAAGGGCGAAGTTATCTCCATTATCGGAAGTTCAGGTAGCGGAAAATCAACTTTTCTCCGCTCCATCAACCTCCTCGAAACACCTACTGCTGGCGAAATTCTCTACCGCGGGAAAAATGTCTTGGATGAGAATTACGACCTGACTCATTACCGCGAAAAATTAGGCATGGTCTTCCAAAGTTTCAATCTTTTTGAAAATCTCAATGTCCTAGAAAACACTATAGTAGCTCAGACAACCGTGCTCAAAAGAGAGCGTGCTGAAGCAGAAAAGATTGCCAAAGAAAATCTGGAAAAGGTTGGTATGGGTGAGCTCTACTGGCAAGCCAAGCCTAAACAACTTTCAGGTGGACAAAAACAGCGGGTTGCCATTGCACGTGCGCTTTCTATGAACCCTGATGCCATCCTTTTCGATGAACCAACTTCAGCTCTTGACCCAGAAATGGTTGGCGAAGTCCTGAAAATCATGAAGGAATTGGCTAAAGAAGGCCTGACTATGATTGTCGTGACCCACGAAATGGAATTTGCCCGCGATGTTTCCAGCCGTGTTATCTTTATGGATAAGGGCGTCATCGCAGAAGAAGGCACTCCACAAGAATTCTTTACCAATCCTAAAGAAGAACGAACCAAGGAATTCCTACATCGCTTCTTAAAATAAACAACCAATCAAACAAACAAGACGGAAAAAGATACATCCGCCTTGTTTTTTTATTCGCAAAATAAAAAAGCGGGTTTCCCCACTTTCCGAAGATTAGTCTTCAAACTTTTCATGATTCTTATCGTAGAAATCAATCAAGCCAAGAGCTGTTTCAAAAGAAATATTCTTTACTTTTGCACGTCCTTGAGCAAGAGCAATAATTGACATTTCACGCGCGTTTGTTTCTTTACTAATACGGTAACCTGTAATTTTTTTGTCACGAACCCATCCAACGACTGACTCTACTTTTTCAAAATTTGATTTAGCCATTTCTTACTCCTCTCTAACTTATTTCGAATACTAATATAATGGTTTTTATACAGTTTGTCAACTTAGAAAAACCAAAACAAACAAATTAAATAATTCTGAATATTCTATATTTATTTAGCTTTGAGGGCTGAAAGGATCTGGGTGCGAATACTCTCCACTCCATCAGGATTTGCTGGAAGGAAGATCGTGTTATTTCCTTGCTTATCTGCAAAATTATTCAAGGTATCTAGATATTGGTTGGTCAAGAGGATGGACATAATTTGTTCTTCTGTCAACTCAACATTGGCGCCTTTGAGCTCCTTAATCGAGTCTGCTAAACCATCCACGATTGCCTTCCGCTGCTCTGCAATACCGACCCCATGAAGACGGTCTTTCTCAGCTTCGGCCTCTGCAGCAGTTACAATTTTAATCTTATCTGCTTCTGCCAATTCCTGAGCTGCCACGCGCTTGCGTTGAGCGGCATTGATTTCGTTCATAGACTGTTTAACTTCTGCATCTGGCTCAACCTTGGTAATCAAGGTCTTGACAATGATGTAGCCATAAGTCGACATTTCTTCAGCTACCTGCTTTTGAACTTCTAGGGCGATCTCATCTTTCTTTTCAAAGAGCTCGTCCAAGGTTAGCTTAGGAACAGAGGAACGCAGAGCATCTTCGATATAGGACTTAATCTGCGCTTCTGGTCGCATGAGTTTATAGTAAGCATCCGTGACATTGTGTTCATTTACCCGATACTGGGTCGCCACATTCATGGTCACAAAGACATTATCCTGAGTCTTGGTCTCAACAATAATGTCGCTTTGTAGCAAACGCAACTGAACACGAGCGGCGATTTTGTCAATTCCCAAAGGCAAACGAACATTCATCCCACTTGTGCTAGTCTTGTGGTACCGACCAAAACGCTCAATGATAGCAACAGATTGCTGGCGCACGACATAAAGCGAGCTAAATGCCAATAGAGCACAAAGAAGGACAAAAATGACAAAGAAGAAAAAGAAATTCAGTAACATAAGCGCATCTCCTTAATTTAATATAGTATATTCTAGCACAGTCCTCACTTACTTGCAATTAAAAAGTGGGATTTTGCTAAAATATTTTTAGGATCAGACTAACATGTTGTAAAGCGTTTCATTTCCGTTTAGATTGATGAAGGACGGATCAAAATGCTCGATTCGATTGATCAGACCCGCATAGTCATGCTTATTAGCTAGAGCAATCCCAATCAAGACCGGACCTGTTCCCTTGCTGGCACGCTTGATGTATTCAAATCGAGTAATGTCATCATTTGGCCCTAATATATCATTTACAAATTCACGTAAGGCACCTGGCCGCTGCGGGAAATTTACTACAAAATAATGCTTGATTCCATCATAAATGAGGGCACGCTCTTCCATTTCAGGCATGCGGTTAATGTCATTATTTCCGCCCGAAATGATACAGCAGACTGTTTTCCCTTTAATATATTCTCGCAACACTTCCAAGGCTGCCACGCTAGCTGCACCAGCAGGCTCTGCGATGATTCCTTGTTTAGAATAGAGGTCAATCAAGGTTTCTGAAATCAAGCCTTCATCAACCCCGATAAGCGTTTCTACATTCTTTTTCGTTGCTTCATAAGTAGATGCCCCTACCTTTTGGACTGCGATACCGTCCGCAAATTTGTCAATTTCATTGAGTTTGACAGGACCGCCTGCTTCAAAAGCTGCTTTCATACTGCGGGCTCCATTCGCCTCTACCCCAATCACTTCAATTTGTGGCTGGCTTTCCTTAATGTAAGTGGATACTCCTGCGATGAGACCCCCGCCTCCTACTGGTACCAATACCAAGTCTAAATTGATGGACTCCCGAGCTGTATCTTCTAGGATTTCATAAGCAACCGTCCCCTGACCTGCTTGAACATGTGCATCATCAAAAGGATCGATGAAAGTCCGATTTTCCATCCGTGTGAATTCCATAGCCGCCCGAGCAGAAGCATCAAAAGTATCTCCTACTAGCTTAATCGTAACAAAATCACCACCAAAGAAACGAACCTGCCCAATTTTTTGCTGAGGAGTTGTGATAGGCATAAAAATAGTCGCTGGGATTTTCATTTCATTACAAGTGTATGCGACACCCTGAGCGTGATTACCCGCAGAAGCGCAGACAACCCCACGTTCTCGCTCTTCTTTACTCAACTGAGAAATGGCATAATAGGCACCACGGATTTTGAAAGAACGGACACGTTGGGCATTTTCCTTTTTAAGATAAATCTTTGCCCCGTACTTCTCTGACAAGTAATGATCATAATCAAGCGGTGTATTGACAACAACATCTTTTAATACCTTATGAGCACGGACGATATCTTTTGCTGTTAACATTCCTTTTCCTTTCCAAATGAGGTAAACAAACTCAGCTGGGATTCCAGCTGAGTTTTCCACACAATCTTAGTTGTAGATCTTGAAAGCATCGTCGTCGTTTTTACCAACGAATGGCATTGCTTTACGCAATTCTGCACCGACCTTTTCAATTTCAAGATTAGCTGCTTGTTCACGGTAAGCAGTGAGTTTTGGACGTCCAGCCTTGTAGTCACTTACAAAGTCATTTGCAAATTTACCATTTTGGATATCTGCAAGAACTGCTTTCATGTTTTCTTTAACTTGCTCAGTAATCACACGCGGACCTGATACATAGTCACCATATTCAGCAGTGTTTGAAATAGATTGGCGCATTTTCTTGAATCCACCTTCGTAGATCAAATCCACAATCAGTTTCATTTCGTGCAGCACTTCAAAGTAAGCTAATTCTGGTGCATAGCCTGCTTCTGTCAAGACTTCAAAACCTGCTTCGATAAGGGCAGTCAAACCACCACAAAGTACAGCCTGTTCACCAAACAAATCTTCTTCAGTTTCTTCTTTGTAAGTTGTTTCAAGCAAACCAACACGAGCTGCACCAACACCTTTACACCAGTCCATCGCGATATCTTTGGCATTTCCAGTCGCATCTTGGTATACCGCGTAAAGAGCTGGAACACCGAAGCCTTCTTCAAAAGTACGGCGAACCAAGTGACCAGGACCTTTTGGTGCACACATGAAGACATCTACATCTGCAGGAACTTTGATAAATTCAAAGTGGATATTGAAACCATGAGCAAAGCCAACTGCGTTACCAGCTTCCAAGTTAGGAGCGATTTCTGTTTCGTAAAGTTCTTGTTGGATTTCATCTGGAGCCAAGATCATGATAACATCAGCCAATTTAGCAGCTTCTGCTACTGTGTATGTAGCAAAACCATCTTCTTTAGCCTTGTCAAATGACTTACCAGGACGAACACCGATAATCACATCATGACCTGTATCACGCAAGTTTTGTGCATGAGCATGACCTTGTGAACCATAACCGATAACGGCGATCTTTTTACCGTCAAGTGCTGCTACTTTTACATCTTTTTCGTATTCCATTGTTACTGCCATAATGTTTACTCTCTTTTCTATTTTTATTGCCTCTTAGGCGGTTTTAACAAATTTAAGTAGGGTTTTATACTCACTGAAAATCAAAGATCAAACTAGGAAGCTAGCTGTAGGTTGCTCGAAGCACTGCTTTGAGGTTGTCAATAAAACATATACCTACGGCAAGGCGAAGCTGACGTGGTTTGAAGAGATTTTCGAAGAGTGTTAATCACGGGTAAAGCCAGTTGCCCCAGTCCGTGCGATATTGCGAATGCCGTAAGGACGAATGACTCGTAAGAGCGCTTCGCTCTTTTCTGCATCGCCCGTCATCTGGATAGTGATCGAGCTTGGTGCCACATCGACTACCGTTGCACGGAAAGGCTGGATAATGGCCAAGATTTCTGCACGCTTAGCAACCGGTGCTGATACCTTGATCAAAATAACTTCTCGCTCTAGGTGAGGATGATCTGTAATATCTCGCACCCGAATCACATCAATCTGGCGATTAAGCTGCTTGATAATCTGCTCCACTTCATTGAGGGAATTTACATCAATGATAATGGTGATCCGAGAAACATTTTCATCCTCGGTCGCACCGACAGAGATACTTTCGATATTGACCTGACGTCTGGAAAGCACACCAGTGAAGCGATTCAGAACACCCGAACGATTCTGGAGTTTAGCTGTCAACATTCTACGCATGGAACTTCACCCCCAACATCTCATGATTGCTCTTGCCAGCTGGCACCATTGGAAGCACATGCTCCTTGCGGGAAATATCTACCTCGATAAACATCGGTATATCTTCCTTCAGGACTTCTAAATCGTGAGCAATGGTCTCTGGATTATCAAATTTATAGGATTTGACACCATAAGCCTGAGCCATCAGCTGAAAATCTGGCAAACTGTCAAAGACTGACTCGGAGGTACGACCATCATAGAAGGCTTCCTGCCACTGGCGAACCATACCTAGCGAATGATTATTGAGCATGATGACCTTAATCGGAATCTTGTAGATATTTAGGATGGCCATCTCTTGATTGGTCATCTGGTAGCCGCCATCTCCAACGAAGAGAACCACTTCCTTATCTGGATTGGCAATCTTGGCCCCAATCGCTGCTGGAACACCAAAGCCCATGGTTCCAAGACCACCAGACGTGACGAGCTGACGCTCGTTGCGATAAGGATAGTACTGGGCTGTCCACATTTGGTGCTGGCCAACGTCCGTGACCACAATGGCGTCGCCCTTGGTCAACTCACCCACGCGCTCAATAACAGCCTGAGGTTGGACAACTCGTTCCTTCTTATCATAGGAGCGCACCCGCTCCTTGTCTCGTGTCACCTTTTCTATCCACTTGCTGGTATTGTTGTGCACTTGCTCTTCTTCAAGCAACATTTGCAAAGCTTTCTTTGCATCTCCTACAATAGGAATATCCACGCTGATTATTTTACCGATCTCTGCTGGATCGATATCAATGTGGGCCACCTTAGCGCTTTTAGCAAAGGTTTTAGGATTACCAGTCAGACGGTCATCAAAACGACATCCAATGCTAATCATGAAGTCCGCTTCCGTCATCGCAATATTAGCTGCGAAAGAACCATGCATGCCACCCATACCCAAGAACAAAGGATGATCTGTCGCAATCGTTCCCTGACCCAACAATGAGGTCACTACTGGAATCTGATACCGCTCTGCAAAAGCAACCATCTCCGCTGCTGCTCCTGCATAGCTAATACCACCACCAGAAAGAAGAACAGGTTTTTTTGCCTTAGAAAGCTGTTTAAGAATCTTCTTAATCTGTAATTCATTAGGCTCAATTGTTGGTTGATAGCTAGGCAGATGTAACTGAGTGTCATAGATAAAGTCCGTATCCAGAGCTGAGACATCCTTTGGCAAATCAATAACGACTGGCCCCGGACGACCTGTGGTCGCAATATGAATGGCCTCCGTAATGATTCTTGGTATGTCTGCCGTCTCCCGTACCTGATAATTGTACTTAGTGATGGGAGTAGTAATACCGACAATGTCGGCTTCTTGAAAGGCATCCTTACCAATGCCTGGCGTCGCTACCTGCCCAGTAAAAACCAAAGGGGAACACTGTCACTCATAGCGTCGGCGATCCCAGTAATGGCATTGGTTGCCCCCGGGCCACTAGTTACAACGGCCACACCAATTTTCCCAGTAGACTTAGCGTAGCCTTCTGCTTCATGAACACACCCCTGCTCATGGCGACCAAGAATATGGCGGATACCTTTAAAGCTATAAATAGCATCATAGAGGGGCAAGACTGCACCACCAGGATAGCCAAAAATAGTATCAACACCAAGATTTTTCAAGGTTTCCAAGACCAGCTGCGAGCCGGACTTAGGAGTTTCTAATTGGATTCTTTCCATATTTCCCCTTTCATTTATTTACAATTTTCTAAAAATTCAAAAAGCTTTCTACTATGATAACATTTTTGAAAAAAATTGCAAGTATCGCGGATGTTTTTTTTCATTCTGATTGGAAAAGATAAGAAAATCCCGCTAAATCCGAATGTAGCGAGATAATTATCTTATATCCATCCTTGTTCTTGAGCAATCCGGACAGCTTCCGTACGATTGTCTGCTGCTAGCTTGGTCAAGATGGTCGACATATAGTTGCGAATAGTTCCATTTGATAAATAGAGTTTTTCAGCAATTTCTTTATTAGAAAGCCCAGTTGCTGCTGCTTCTAAGACTAGAAGCTCCTGATGAGAGAGGGGATTTTTATGAGTCATCAGGACTTCCATGAGTTCAGGCGAGTATTCTTTTTGCCCAGCCAAGACAGTATGGATGGTCTTCATCAGATCCGCAATGCTACGTTCCTTGAGTACATAGGCATCAACATCCGCCTTAACCGCTCGCTCAAAATAACCCGGCCGCTTAAAAGTCGTCACAATGATGACCTTGACATCTAGCTGATGCTCCTTCACCCATTCTAGAACATCCAGCCCTGTCTGATAGGGCATTTCTACATCCAAGATAGCCACATCGACTGGATTGGTCTTGAGCAGTTCAACAGCTTCACGACCGTCTACCGCTTGAGAAACACTAGCAACATCCGGCTGCAACTGCAAGAGCTGGCAAAGGGCATCCCGCAGCATACTCTGATCTTCTGCTAATAATATCTTCATCGCTCGTCTCCTTTAATCCTATACGGCAAGCGCACGCGAATAATGGTTGGCTTGTGATTGCTGATGACCTCCACGCTACCGTCAAGCCCCTCCAAGCGCTCACGTACCGAATGCAAGTCTTGGCCCGTCACTTGCTTAAAGCCTCGGCCGTCATCTTCAACTTCCAAGATCAAATCTCGATCCTGACTATACAAATCAATTCTGGACTTCTTGGCCTCTGCATGCTTGATAATATTGGTTGCTAATTCCAACAAAATCATACTAATGGTAAACTGCATTTCTGTAGGAATGCTGGCAACATTGAGCTGATTATGAAGCTCCAAGTCAATATCGCTCATTTCCAGCATGGTTCGGATTGTTGCTAATTCTTCATCCAGCGTCCGCGTCTTGAGATTGTCTACAATCCGTCGAACATCTGCCATGGCCTGCTTACTGATCCGTCGCACTTCCTCCATCTCTTTCTCCGCCTGCTCGTAGGCCTCCATTTGCAGGAATTGCTGGGCCAACTCCGTCTTGACACTGAGCATGGCAAAGGTATGCCCTAGACTATCATGTAAATCCCGTCCGATTCGATTGCGCTCATTTTCCGCTAGAAAGAGATTGAGCTGAGCATTTTGCTTACTTTTTTCTTCCTTGAGCTGTTCAGCAACTTGGATACGGTGCAGACCCAGCGTCAAGAAATCTGAAAAGAGAAAGGTCGTTGAGAAAAAGACCAGATAGCCGGTACTCAATTGATGCTGCATATACACCCCGACCAGAAGGGCCGGTTGGACAGCTAGAAAACTCCAGAAGCGCCAAGAGGTAAAGGAAATTGCCTTATAATGATAAATTAGAAGATTTGATAAATAAAAAATATACCAAACAAACCCCCCATTCAGCCAAATGGAAGTGTAAAAGATGTAAGCAAGCATGCCCCACCAGGACAGTGCCTGGTAGAAAGGCTTTTTCTCCGTGAGGATGGTGTAATAGGCCCCGATAAACAATGCTGTCCAAAGCAAAGTCAAAAGCGGGTATTCACCGCTGATGACACCCGCTATTGGAAAAATGATAAAGACCAGAGAAATATGAAACATATAATGTATGTTTTTGAATTTTTCCCACATAGAATTATTTAACCTCAATCCGTTTTTTGAGCTGAAGGACTAAAATGCTAAAGAAAATGGTGTAGACTAGGACGATTAGCATGGCAGAAAGATTCCAGTCATGGTGTTCCAAATAGGCAGAAACCACCTGCATGAGCTGGTAACTCGGAGTTAGCTTGCCGATAGATTGCAACCAATCTGGAAACATAGTCAGTGGAAACCAAAGCCCACCCAAGACTGCTAAGCCATATAAACGATATTGCCCACAACAGACATGAGCTGGGCACTGGGCAGGAGACTGACCAAGACGCCCATGGCGATAAAGACCATACTACCAACCAAAAGAATCAGGGCAATCGCCAGCCAGTCCATCATGGGCATATTGACTCCACGAACGAAATGTCCAACAGAGAAGACCACGATGATGGAAAGCAGAAAGGTCAACAAAGTACTGAAAAGCTTGGATATATAATATTCTACCATAGAAACTGGCGAATGCTGAATCAATTTTTGCCAGTTATTGGTCTTGTCCGACTGTAAGGTACTAGGAATACTGAAAAAGGCACTGGACATGATGCTAAAAACGGTCATAGAAAAAAGGTAGGTATGGAGCGCAAGCGTCGGTACATCAGAACCTGACATCATTCCTGAAAAGATCAGATAGAACACGCTGGGTAGCCCGATAGAAAGCAGGTAGTAAGCCGCCTGCCGCTTCATCAAAATCAACTCCATTTTCATTAAACTAACCATATTTTTCATAATGCTGCTCCTTTACTCTTGTGTCGTCTCAAAAATACTATCCAGCAGGGTGCGATTACGGACTTCGATTTCTTCAATCGTACAGCCATGCTCCTGCAGAATTTGCCAGACTTGACTGGCATCCTTGGTCGCAAAGGACAGGGCTTTTTGCTTGATTTCAATCTCTGTCACACCAGCTATCTTTTCCACAACTTCTTTATAGGAAAGAGGCAAGGTGAAGTGTTTTTCCCGCTCTTCCTTGCGCATGGCATAAGGCGTGGTATCGCGGATTAGCTCTCCCTTATGGAGCACCAAAATCCGGTCAGCTGTATGCTCCACTTCTTCAATGTAGTGGGAAGAATAAACAATAGTCACACCTTGCTTCTTGAGCTGATCCACAATTTCCCAGAAATGCTGGCGGGTCGAGGTATCCATAGCCGATGTCGGCTCATCCAAGAAGAGAATCTTTGGACGGCCAATCAAGGCTAAAATAAAGGAGAAGAGGCGTTTTTGACCACCAGAGAGCTTGGAAGCCAGCTGGTTCTTCTGCTTGTCAGAAAAGCCCAACAAGGTATCGATTTCCTCTTCGGATAAGCTATTAGGATAGATGGATCGAAAGAAAGCGAGGAGTTCCTTGACTTTCAAATCTCCCACTACTGTATTTTCCTGAGGCAAAATGGCAACCATCTCTTTCAAACGATTATCCGTTGGCTTTAACCCTTGAACCAGGGCTTGACCAGAAGTCAGGAATTTATCGCCTAGGAGACAGTCCATCAGAGTTGTTTTGCCAGCTCCGTTGGGACCAATCAAAGCCACACAATCCCCTTCTTCAATGTCAAAGGAAATGTAGCGCAAAATCTCTTTCCCCCGAATGCTTTTAGATAGCTTTTTCACTTCAATCAATTTCATGATCTTCCTCCTTAATAAAATCATAGATGAGCGGCCAGATGACAAAGACAACTAGAATCACTCCCCCTACTCCTATATAAAATTGCCGGGGTAGAAATTCCAACAGAAAACCCGGTATCATCTGAAAACACCATACACCCATTGCAACTCCAATGAACAAGATGGACAAGTACTTTTTCATTTCTACTTTCTCCTTTTGCTTAACTTAGCCACTTCCTTTAGGACGTAGCTAGCCATTCCCAAGCTAGCAAAAATCTCCCAAGGAAAGCGGTAAAGAGCTGCTCCGCTCATTCTTGCCAACTGATAAAACATCATCCCAACAAGACTCAAGACTGCTACTTTTATCAACCATATTTTCATGTAACTGCTCCCTATTTCTTCATTTCTTACTTGTATTATAGACCTTCCTGCATCTTCCGACTAGATGATTTTGTCATTAGACTATATGACAAATGTCATGGTTTCTAGGCAGCAAAAAAAGACGAGATAACTCGCCTTTATCACTCTTATTCTTCTTTCAAGCCACCTAATTTCATCCCTAAAATAAACATTGAAGGAGAGGCATCTTTTATGTCATTAAGTCCCAATTCTTTAAAGAAAGATAGACTTGCTACTTTTGCTATATCCATTTTCTCAAAATCCAGATCAACTATGGCCTGTAATTTCTTATCAGCTGTTACGGAGTATTCAATCGTCACTCCTTCCATATTCTTAGCTTCCACATAGTTTGGTTCTGATTCCATTCCTTCTCGAATGATAGCGGTCATTTCCTCTGGGCTCATAGTAGCTGCAGCACCACTCGCTTCTTCTGGCAAATTACTCAACAGTTCCATTCGAAGTTTCAAGAGTTTGTCTCCTCGATAGGTCACCGTATCACGATGATGGATGCCTTTGAGGTCTCCGACCAAGGTTTTAGAGACAATAGCTGTACTTTCAGAAGAAGCACTCGTAGAGGAGTCACTTGAGCTCGAGCTAGAACTTGTTTTAGCAACCTTTGATTCAGCTGGAACTTTCGGACGATGCTTGCCAGATTTTGGAAATACGCAACCTGTCAATAACACAGAAGCAGAAATAACAAGAATAAATAACTTTTTCATAGTACACCTTTTCTTTTTCTTTTTATTTTTATTTTTATTTTTATTTTTTTCCAGTATACCATAATACCACTATCTTGTCTAAATCTTACATATAAAAAAATCAAAGAGGCTGGGGCAAAAGTCCTAGCCTCTCAATTGTCTTTGGATTGTCGAGCAAAGACGCAGTGGTTGAGTGGGCTCTACTACGCTGATTTCATCAACTTTTACAGCCCTACTCAACTGTGCGGAGGTGGGACGACGAAATCGAATTCTAACGAATGACCGATTTCTGTCCCACTCCCAAATAAATTATTCTACACTAAAAATATATGGATAAACTGGCTGATTTCCTTGGTGGATCTCAACTTCTAGATCTTCATATTCTTCCATCAGATCTTGAGCCAAGCCATTTGCTAATTCCTCGTCACCATCTTCACCGATATAGATGGAAACAATCTCACTGTCTTCATCCAACATCTTCGCAAGGTTGCCTTCAGAGTTGTTAACATATCTGGATTTGACACAAGGATTTTGCCATCAACCATACCCAAGTTATCATTTTCATGGATTTCGAGGCCATCAATTGTCGTATCACGAACTGCAGTCGTAATGCTACCGCTGACCACGTCGCTCAAGGCAGCTGTCATTCGCTCATGGTTCTCTTCGATGGTTTTTCCACTATCAAAGGCCAAAAGACTTGTCAAACCTTGAGGAAGCGTACGTGTCTCAATGACAGTCGTTGGTTGCTCAAGCACTTCTGCTGCAGATTGAGCCGCCATGAAGATATTTTTATTGTTAGGCAGGAAAATGATATTGCGCGCATTCACCTGGTCAACAGCCTTGATAAAGTCCTCTGTAGAAGGGTTCATAGTCTGACCACCAGAAATAATATAGTCCACACCCTGAGCCTTGAAGATTTCAGCAAGGCCGTCACCAGCTACTACGGCGATAATAGCGTATTCTTTTTCTTCAGCTGGCTTGGTAGCTTTTTCTTCCTTCTCAAGCTGGGCTTCGTGCTGGTTGCGCATGTTGTCCACCTTTACCTTGACAAGGCTACCATACTTCAGTCCTTCTTGCATAACAAGACCTGGATCTTCTGTATGGACGTGCACTTTCACGATTTCATCATCATTAACTACCAGCAAGGAATCACCAAGCTCATTCAAATAATTACGGAATTCATCATAGTCAAAGTCCTTAACATAGGTTGGACCTTGCTTCAAGGCCACCATGATTTCTGTACAATAACCAAAAGTGATATCTTCTGTCGCCACATGGCCTGCTACAGACTTGTGGTGTTCAGCATTGATCATCTCAGTCATCGTAGCCGGAGTCGCTTGGAAATCTTCTGATGCGATGTATTCGCCAGTCAGGGCAGAAAGGAAGCCTTCATAGATAAAGACCAAACCTTGACCACCAGAGTCCACAACACCAACTTCCTTGAGAACTGGTAACATATCTGGTGTTTAGCAAGGGCAGCCTTTGCTCCTTCAAGAGCCGCTTTCATAACTTCGACAGCATCATTTGTCGCTTCAGCTTTCTTTTTAGCACCGATGGCCGCACCACGAGAAACGGTCAAAATTGTTCCCTCAACTGGCTTCATAACAGCCTTATAGGCTACTTCTACACCAGACTGGAAGGCAAGAGCCAAAGCTTGCCCATCAAGCTCATCTTTTCCTTTCACGCTTTGTGAAAAACCACGGAAGAGCTGAGACGTGATAACACCAGAGTTCCCACGCGCACCCATCAAAAGTCCCTTGGCAAAGATAGCGGCTACTTCACCAACTGTTGAAGCTGACTTATCCGCTACTTCTTTGGCACCATTTTCAATGGTCATGCCCATATTCGTTCCTGTGTCACCATCTGGAACTGGGAAAACATTTAAAGAATTGACATATTCAGCCTGTTTATTTAAACGAGTTGATGCCGCCTGCACCATTTCTTGAAATAAACTAGTAGTAATATTTGACACGATTATTCTCCTACAACTTTAATATTTTGGATATAGACATTCACTGTGTGGGCAGTGATCCCAAGTTGATTTTTCCAAACTAAACTTAACGCGTTCTTGGATATTTTTTTGGAAACTTCACTGATTTTTAATGCCGTAGCTCAAAAACGGTATAAACATCAACTGCAATACCACCATCCTCAGACGTTTTTTTACTACCACACCCTTGGCATAGTTTTTCTTTACCCAAAAGAGCTTGAAAGTTATCTTTAATTGCATTTTTGCTGGCCATTCCAACCACACCAAAAATTTCGGTTGCTGCGCCGCCAACGATTGTTGCAATCACGTCATCAGTCAGCTCAATTTGACCATCTTTTGTATTGATTTTTACAGTCATCACTTGTACCTCAAAAGTATTTTATAGTTTATTTTACCATATTTTAGACAGGGTGTAAAAGAGGAAGGACAGAAATAAACTGTTTAGTCTGAAAATTCAACAACAAAAAAGGGAAGGAATAAATCTTTCCAATCCCTTTCATGTATTAAACGCGTTCAACTTTACCTGACTTAAGCGCGCGAGCTGAAGCCCAAACTTTTTTAGGTTTTCCGTCGATCAAAACAGTAACTTTTTGAAGATTTGGTTTAACAGCGCGTTTTGTTTGGTTCATCGCGTGAGAGCGGTTGTTTCCAGATACAGTCTTACGGCCTGTAAAGTAACATACTTTAGCCATTAGTGTGTTTCCTCCTATTAGATCTAATATTACGGATGTGCTAGCACCACATACCGTACTATATTATCAAAAAACTTGGCGTTTGGCAAGTACATTTTCCCAAACTTTGCAATTTCTAACCAATAATCCGTTTTCTTAAATGTAAACAATCTTCAAAGATCCAAAGGCGACGTTACCGCGCACATATAAAGTCTTGTCTTTCTCATTGACATTATGCGGATTGACCACTGTACCGAAAGCATTGTCCACATTTAGCTCTACTTGCCAGTTACTTGGGATGTAAAGCGTCGCACTACCGAAGGCTACTTCCACATCAAAACTAGCAGAATCGCCTAAAATTCTGGCATTATCAAAATATACAGTTGCACTACCAAAAACACATTCTACTTTATCATGGACGAAATTCTCCGAATTGATATAGCGAGTGCCGCTACCAAAAGAAATCTCTCCTTCCGTTGTAGACAAACCCTTTCTAGACAAATAACGAACACCCCAGATCCTTCTCGGCTTGAAAATCATGTTAAGCCCAATGCAGGCCAAAACACCACCCATTACTAAGGTGCCTGTAGAGATTGCCAAGAAGTGATAGACAGAATTAGCAATTATCAGAGCAATAATCGTCATGATCAGAGCAGCACCAAAATCTCGCTCCAAGAAATTTTCCAAGGCAAAATACGCAAACATGCCGACCAAAAGCAGAGGCCAGATATTAAAATTGAACATAGGAATACCAAAGTTTCCCTGAAGCAAAATCCAGCCGGCTAAAACCAAAAAACCGACGCCTAGAATTGTTTTTTTCATGATGATTACCTCACTTCACTTAACTTTTCTTTTAGTAGTTGATAATAATGCCTTGAAACATGCACTTTCTTATGTGTTTCAGAAAACTGGACGGAACTGGTACCCGAGAAAGACTTCTCTAGTGAATAAATCGCCCTAGCATTAGCAATGGTTGACTTGGAAATTCTGCAAAAATAGCGAGGCAGTAATTCCTCTAGCTCATAGAGTTTCAACTTGACCTCATAGGCATCATTGCGCGCGTGAGCAAAGATTTTGGCTCCATCGGTCTCGAAAAAGAGAATCTCCGCCAAGTCCACAAAATACTCACTATTTTCCTTATAAAAGAGAATAGCTGGAGCAGTCGCTTCATTCAAAGCATCTTGAATCTTCTGAATCCTGTCATCAATCCGCGATACTCGGATTACCAATTCTGTATCAGCCAAACGATCGTCTAGCTCAATCCGAACCTTCATAAGCACTCCTCCCCTCTTTCTATCTTCATTATAACAATTTCTTGAAAAGAAACAAGGGACTTTCAGTAAGTGGTCAATATGGGCTGGTAAGTGGTTATTTTAAAAGATTAAAATGAAATAAAAAATCTTGAATTTTCCCAGCATAAGGTTTCAAAGAAATTAATCATTACCCATTTTTATCAACACGGCAATACTGATTTACTACTATTTCTATAATCATAAGCTCTCTATCCAGCCTAACAATGGATAAACCAGGTATGAACAATTCTAACGCTACTTCTCAAACCACACTTGGCTCTTTCTCTTAGTTTTAGATAAAAACTAAAACTAATTCTCCATACTGGCTTACGTCTCATTTGACAATTTTTTCCGTTTTGATATAATGGACTCTCAGGAGGTATCGTATGTCAAAACAAAAAATTAATCGTTTTGTCGGATCTATTGGAGCTTTTATTGGAATTCTTGTATTCGTCGCTTATATTCCACAAATTATCGCAAACTTACAAGGATCCAAAGCTCAACCTTTCCAACCACTATTCGCAGCGGTTTCTTGCCTGATTTGGGTTATCTACGGTTGGACAAAAGAACCTAAAAAAGACTGGATCCTCATTATTCCCAATGCTGCGGGAGTGATATTAGGTGGCCTAACTTTTCTTACTTCTTTATAAGAATTATATAAACAAAACCAGCAACCCCATAAAAAAGGTGCTGGTTTTCTTTCTGCCGATTGCAGGGCTCGAACCTGTGACCTACGCGTTACGAGTGCGTTGCTCTACCAACTGAGCTAAATCGGCCTCTACCTATCTCTTATTCTAGCACTCTGAATGATTTTGTCAAGTTCTATTACAGTTTGAAAACTCGAATGAAAAATATTCTAGCTAGGAATATGCAGCTTCCATATCTAAAACAAGTTCTAGAAAACTCTATTTTTCAAAAAAGCCTATTGATGTAGCTGCTGATTTGTTTTATAATAGCTTGAATTCAAAAAAAGTGAGGGATCTTATGAAATTCTATTCATATGACTATGTACTGAGTCAGATTAGCCAGCAGAATTGGGTGATGGTGATTATATCAGCCTGCTTGGTTTTAGTGACGGGATTTTTCGCCTTTAAGGCCTATAAAGATAAACGAGGAAGTAAGTTCCGTGAGTTGTCCATTATTTCTATTTTGACCCTAGTAGCAACTGTTCTGATTAGCATTACTAACTTCCAAAACAATCAGTCAAATGACAATCAATTCCGTAGCTCCTTGCATTTTATTGAGGTTGTCTCAAAAGAATTAGGCGTTGAGAAAGAAGAAGTCTACGTCAACACTTCAGCTACAACAGATGGAGCTATCATTAAGGTTGGCAAACAATTCTACCGTGCTATTAGCGGAACCGATCAAGATAGCTATTTATTAGAAAAAATGGAACTGTACAAATCAGACGTTGAACTCGTGGAGGTTGAAAAATAATGAGCTTTTTTATTACAATTGCAATTAAGTTGGCTTTGGGACTTGTTTCCCTCGTTTTTGTCATCAATGTGACAGGTAAAGGAAACTTAGCACCAAGTTCCGCAACAGACCAGGTACAAAACTTTGTTCTCGGTGGCATTATCGGCGGGGTCATCTACAATAGCTCCATTACTATCCTTCAATATGCAGTCATCCTAATCATCTGGACCATTCTGATTTTGCTTTTAAAATGGCTCAACACCAACGTTTCCTATATCAAACATCTGATTGACGGGAAGCCAACCATTATCATCAAAAACGGTAAACTAGATCCTGAAGCCTGCCGTTCAAAAGGTCTATCCGCATCAGACGTCGCTTTGAAATTACGCTCCCAAGGAGTCTTCCAATTAAAAGAAGTCAAAAGAGCTGTCATCGAGCAAAATGGTCAATTGATCATCGTAAGAATTGGCGATGAAAATCCAAAGTATCCAATTATTACAGATGGAGTTGTCCAGCTTGAAATTTTAGAAACTATCGGCAAGTCAGAAGAGTGGTTGATGACCGAATTACAAAAAGAAGGATTTGAAAATGTCTCCGATATCTTCATTGCAGAATATGACAAAGGCGAAATTAATGTCGTGACTTATTAAATGTTTTGTCATTTCGTAGCAGTTATTTGCTTTTTGTTACCAAAGAGTGTATACTGTATCTATTATCTCGCTTGAATGAGTATCAAACCGCATCCAACTTAGATAATACACTAAATAAACGGAGGAAATTTCCATGTCAATCGAAGAAAAATTCAACCAAGCTAAAGGTTCTATCAAAGAAGGTTTCGGTAAACTTACTGGCGATACAAAGACTCAAGCGGAAGGAACTGCTGAAAAAGTAGCTTCAAAAGTGAAAGAAGTCGCTGAAGACGCAAAAGGCGCTGTTGAAGGTGCTATCGCAGGTGTTAAAAACATTATCAAAAAAGACGAAGAATAATCAGCGTCTATCGTTCTTATAGAAAAACACTCTTATCCTATGCTTTTAGCAGAACTAGGGATGAGGGTGTTTTTCTATATTGCTAAGGCGTTGATTTTTCAGGAGAGATCAGAAGCATCCCCTGAATGTCAAACTGAGACTTTTTCTACGATCCTTTTATAAACTGAGATACACAGAAGCCATGTTAGCCAAACAAGCTGGAGTTTCACTACAGCCTGTTTCTGGAGCCTTAACTCATAGTGATAAACAGGTAACAAAAGCATATGTAATTACAGCTGATATCGCTAATCAAACAATTCGTGAAAATTGCTTTTATAAATCTCAAAAAATGACTCAGAGAAATTTCCGGGAAACTCTTGACTTTTTAGAAAAAAGAGATCCAGAGAAAATTCTTGAATGTCCGCAAAGATTAACGACTCCATCATTCCTGTCACTAAACTGGAAATGATGATGTTATAGATTCATTATCTCAAATACCGCTGTATGAACCCACTCATTATTCATTTGTAGGTCATTTTCTATGATCCTACTAAAGGTGAAACCATTTTTTAAAAGCACTCTCTTAGAGGCAAGATTATCCGTTGCCGCTCCCGCAATGATTCTATTTAAACCATAAGTATGAAATGCTTTGTCTAAAACGAGTTTAACCGCTTCGCTTGCATAGCCTAAATTAGTAACATTTTCTCCAATCCTATATCCAAGTTCTGCTGTTTTTCTATCACTCCCTAAAACACTTAAATTGATTCTTCCGACCATCATGCCTTGCGAATCTCTAATAAGATGCATATAGACATCACGATTCGTTTGTTCCGTTAACAATTGCGCTATAATTTTATAAAAAGCTTCTAAATCAAAATAGTTAGCTGGTCTGGGAGGTAAATTTCGCTCAAAATACTCCCGATTTTCTTTTTCAAAAGAATAGACATCTAGACTATTTTCTTCAGACAGCAACTCTAAACCTATTCTGTTCATCGCCCTCAATCCTTGTCTACTTCATTTTCTTTTACGAGATCTTTTTGCGAATCCTTTTCAGAGAGTTTTTGATCGATATACTTGTCAATGGTTTCATAAAATTCCTTGGTCGCTTCACTATCTAATTTGTCGAATTATGGACTTGATTGACTTTCAATTGAACAGATTGAATACCGTAAGAGGCTTGTTTTTGGTGAATTATTTCTAATTCTTCTTCTGAAATCGGGTCACCAACAATTGTCAAGACCAATTCATTGTCCCTTGACTTGTAGACTTGATTGATGACCGTATAATTGGCAAACTCTTTTCCTACAAACTGTTTGACACCTTCTTTTCGCGCTTGTTCTATAGTCAGAGTAACCGCCGAATAACCGGCTGGAACAACCAATAATACAATCAAAGATATCAAACCAATTTTCATTTTAATGCTTAGCTCTTTGAATGAAGTTAAGGGAGATTTTCTCATTAAAATTTTTGCTCCTATAATGTTGGCTAGCATTATAAAGACACAGTTAATCAAGAAAAGATAGAGAGCACCAAATAAAAATCGTACATTTCCATTAGCTAAACCATAGCCGGCAGTGCAGATAGGTGGCATCAGAGCTGTAGCAATGGCTACTCCTGGCACAATATTGTTTGCTTCTTTTTTCCTTGAACCGATCACACCAGCAATCCCACCGGCAATAGCAATGAGGACATCCCAAATCGTTGGAGAAGTTCGTGCAATCAACTCGCTACTTGCATAAGATAAGGGAGTAATCCAGAAATACAGAGTCGATACAAGTAAACTGACCAATACTTGAGTAAGTAAAACCCCTAGAGCTTGCTTAACTAAACGAGTGTCAAAAATAGCTAAACCTAATCCTAGTCCAACAATCGGTGTCATGAGAGGTGAAATTAACATGGCCCCTATAATAACAGCTGTTGAATTCATATTTAGTCCGATAGAGGCAATAAAAATTGCACACATCAAAATCGCTATATCTCTCGATCTAACATGAAGATCATCGTATAATTTTTCACGGTATTCCCGTGTTGAATAGTTTCTGGTCATTGGTTACTCCTTTTATTTGATTTATTTCTGTTTATCCATTGATGAGGGCAGAGTGATTTTCTGTCAAACATTACATATGTATTTAAATTTTCTTAGTTCTCACCTGTAAGTCTTTTGAAAAATATCCCTTTTTACTAGACAAATAAAAAAGTATCTATCAGTCTATCCTCCATATTATATCAAAAATTTCATGGTCTTTCCCTGAAGAAATCCATCAGTTTAAAAGATTTTTATATCCTTTCCAAGATAGAGAACAGACAAAATTTCAGTTTCCTTATTCTAAGAACAAAAGACTGCATCTCCTATAAAAGAAGATGTAGTTTCATGATTAGGCGTGATGAGTATGTTTCACAATCCATTGCTCCATTTTGATAGTTAACCAGAAGCCATAGATTCAAAACGTGATGATGGTTAGAAGAAACCACTTAATCTAGTTACCGAACAGTTGTGCTCCAGTCCCGTCAAAGTATAGACGTTGACCATCCACTAACGTATGTTTGGTTTACCAATTTTGCATCATGCAAACCGCCCAAGGTGTTGCGATCCCCAAGGTAAGCCCGCAAATTATGGCTACTAAGATAGAGTATCCAATATAATCTAGGATTCCTCCGTCAAAATAACTTTCAGATTTCATATTTTCTCCTTTATTTTTATATGTTTATATTCTAGACACTCTATTGCATTATTATTTTTTACATTTGAACAATCTTACGATAACTTCTTGAAGTAATCATAAAGATTAAAGCATAGATGAGTGCAAAGATTCCACAGATTGATAAGGTTATAATCAACATCATGGTCGCATCGACTACTCCAATGACCTTTAGAATCAAGCTCAACATATGATAAGCAAAGGCCAGATGGAGGAAGGCAAAGATTACAGGAAGAAAGAAAACGGTCAAGATTTACTTGTTAATAGTTTGCTTGATCTGCTTTGATCCAAACCAACCTTTTGCAAAATTACAAAGCGTTCGCGGTCTTCATATCCTTCAGAGATTTGTTTGTAGTAGATGACTAATACTGTACCGACCATAAAGATAATGGATAGGAAGATACCGATAAAGAAGAAGCCACCAAACATTGCATTGCCTTCTTGGCTATTATTTGCTTTACTAGATCCGTAAACAACGCTTTCCTGATTTTCAAAATGAAGCGATTGTTTATAAGGAGAGAACAAATCTTGTCCTCTCCAGAGTATGACTTTTTGGTAACCCACTACAGTTGACAAAGAGCCTGAATTTGGTGTGAAAAGTGGTGTGAATTTTGTTAAAAAACGTCAAAAAAACACCCCATGGTGTGAACCATGAAGTGTTGTAAAGCCTGTAGTGTAGCTGGTTCTTAACGTTTTGAGAACTGGCTAGCTTTACGTGCTTTCTTAAGACCTGGCTTCTTACGTTCTACCATACGGGCATCACGAGTAAGAAGGCCTGCGCGTTTCAATGAATCGCGGAAGTCAGGGTCTACTTGAAGAAGGGCACGAGCGATACCGTGACGGATAGCGCCTGATTGACCAGCGTAGCCACCACCATTAACGTTTACGAAAACGTCATATTGACCAACAGTTGAAGTAACTGCGAATGGTTGGTTGATAACCAAACGAAGGTCAGCGTGTGGGATGTACTCTTCAACATCTTTTTTGTTTACAGTGATTTTTACCAGTTCCTGGAACAAGGCGAACGCGTGCAACAGCGTTTTTTACGACGTCCAGTACCTGCATATTGTGCTTGTGACATACTTTATTGTTCCTTTCCTTAGATAAGTCCTGAAATATCAAGAACTTCTGGTTGTTGTGCAGCGTGAGTGTGCTCAGCGCCTACAAATACTTTCAACTTCATACCTTGAGCACGGCCAAGAGTATTGTGTGGAAGCATACCTTTAACTGATTTTTCGATCAAACGAACAGCGTTCTTAGAGCGAAGTTCACCAGCAGTGATAGACTTCAAACCACCTGGGTACATTGAGTGAGTGTAGTAAACTTTATCAGTTGCTTTTTTACCAGTCAATTTAACTTTTTCAGCGTTGATAACGATTACGAAGTCACCTGTATCAGTGTGTGGTGTGAATGTTGGTTTGTTTTTTCCACGAAGTACGCTTGCTACAACTGCAGAAAGGCGTCCAAGAGGTACATCAGTAGCATCTACTACATACCATTTGCGTTCAACTTCACCTGGCTTAGCCATGTATGTTGTTTTGTTCATGATTTCTCCTATATGAATATCGTTTTTGTTTACAGGGCGGATGTTCCGGTCCGCGGGTTATTTGAAAGGTTCCGGGGCCTTACAAATGGGGTAAACAATACCGCCTACTATCATACCAAATTTTCTAACCAAAAGTCAATATATTTGATGCAATTATTTATAAAATAACGATTTCATTTCTATTTAGTCTGAAAGTTCACTGCCAATGCTAAAGAGTCCTAGAGTACCTGGCCCAGTATGCGTCGAAATAACCGGACCAAGAGGCAGGATAAGAACTTCTGTGACCTGTCCAGAAGCCAACAGCTGCTCCTTGACATTTTCAGCGACTTCTTTTTCTCCTGCATAGGCGACTACCACCCGCGGATCAGAAATCGTCTCTAAGGTCATCCGAACCACCTCAGCCTGCGCCTTCTTCTTGCCTCGCACCTTAGCGACCGAATCCAGACTTCCGTCAGCTGTCACTGCGATGATGGGCTTGATATTGACCAAGCTTCCCATAAGAGCCGCTGCCTTGGAAATACGGCCACCCCGCATGAGGTGGTTGAGGTCATCTACTAAGAAATATGTCTGGACTCTAGGCACTAGACTTTGGAGCAAGTTTGCCGTCTGCTCTAGACTTTGACCTGCTTCCTTAGCTTCTACGGCCTTCATGACCAAGAGGCCTTCACCCATCGAAGCTGCCTTGGTATCAAGGATGGTGATGATTGCCTCAGGGTAATCCTCTAAGACCATCTCCCGCGCCATGACTGCACTTTGGTAGGTCCCAGACAAGGCTGAAGCAAAAGCCACATAGAGAACCGCTGTGCCCTCCTGAGCATACTGGCGGAAAACATCTTCAAATTGGCCAACATTGATCTGGCTGGTAGTCGGCTTGCTGCCAGACTCCATCTTGGCTAAAAGCTGCTCACTAGTCAGCTTATCCGGTCCGACAGTCTCGTAGGTTTGCCCGTCCAGCTGAATAGTCAAGCCCAGAACCTGCACATCATGTTCTTGGGTCCAGCTTTCTGGCAGGTCTGCCGTCGAATCCGTTAAAATTTTAAAGGTCATCTTTTTTCTCCATCATTTTTTAGTTGCCACAGAGAAGGCTGCTCCATGGACATTAGAGGGTTAATAGTGGTGCTTTGACTGCCACCATATCGGGACTAGCTATTGGAAATTGCTTGCTTCTTAGGAAACCTAGTTTCGCTCGGTTAGTCTAGAACAGGACCAACACCTTGAAAACCTTTCAAATCAAACATATATTGGAAATATTCATCTTGTGAATCTGTTAAAATCAAGTTTGCCTTACCATCAAGTAATTCGATACAAATCCATTCCCCATCTAAACACTCAACATCATATTTTTTATCCTCTAAAAATAAATTTGTTAATTGTACTTCTGGATATTTATTTTGGAAAGAAACCATCCCAGAGTTATCACTTCGGTAAGCAAGCACAGGAACTTCCACTTTTTGATTTCCCATATAAAAGGAACTCATACACCTCTTTTCAGCAAGGTACTCATATTTTCCTTTTACATAATTCACAATCTCTTTATTTAAAATTGTAGAAAGATTGAGAATACTGATGAGATCTGCCTTATCACTGGATAAGGTTTCGACCTCAATTAGGTATTTCAAAGCGCTATTTACCTGACTTCCTTGACCGTATAAATCCGTGCAGTTTAAGGAATATTGGGTCAATAAATCCTCTAAGGGATACTGATCTTCTTCCTCAGTGATTTCAAAGCAAAAGCAATAATTATCTTCTCTTTTATTATGGTAGATATCATAATGATTGGCTCAAACGTTTCTGTTTGATATTTTTCTAATACATAACTTCCAAGTACTTGCATTAGCCCACCCGATTTCTAAAAACTTCATACATGAGAATGGCTGCTGCGACGCTGGCGTTGAGGCTTTGGACATGACCATTCATGGGAATGGTCAGCATTTCGTCCACCTGCTTCTTGATGTTGCTGGAAATCCCCTTGCCTTCGTTGCCAATGATGAGGGCTAGCTTGCCTGCCGTATTCCACTTATGAACAGGCGTTCCCTGCATATCCGTCCCAAAAATCCAGAAGCCAGCTTCCTTGAGCTTGTCCAGAGTTTGGCTGAGATTGGTCACACGGGCAATAGGAATATGCTCGATAGCGCCCGTAGAGGTCTTGGCCACAACGGGTGTCACGCCGACTGCTCGGTGCTTGGGAATGATCACTCCCGTGACATTGGTAGCATCAGCCGTGCGCAAGATAGAGCCCAGATTATGCGGGTCTGTCAAGCCATCTAAAATCAACAGCAGAGGATTCTCTTCCTGCTCTGCTTTTTTCAAAATATCCGCCAAATCTGCATAGGCAAACTCTGATACCCGCAAGACAAAACCTTGGTGAACGGCTCCATCCGTCATCTCCTGTAAGGTTTTCTTGGGTGTCCAAGAGATAGAAACCTTCTTTTCTGCCGCCAAATCTTTCAGCTTGCTCACGTTTTTGCCACGCAAATCATCCTGAATGTAAAGTTTATTTCCCGTATTGGCCATCAAGGCCTCGGTCACAGCATGCACGCCGTAAACAATATCATTTTTTTCCATACTAACAGTATATCACAAGCTCCCCCAAAAAATCTGTCTAAAAGCTAAATATCTCTCTATGACAGCCTAGCATTTCTCAGCAATCAGCAAAAAACTGCTTTTCGTTATCCAATTTATTTTTGAAATAATTCCTTATTTGAGACTTAGAAACCAGCTAGACTCGTCAGTTCCGCTAGCCGTTTTCCAAACAGAAAGAAATCCCCCCTCGTCAGACACTTGCTTTTGATGAACAGTTATCTAAAGTATCATTTACCTTAAAATCTAAAGGAAAGTGACCGACCGAGGCCTAAGTTGCCATGAATCTATAGGAAAAGTAACTAGCCGATACCTAGATTACCAAGAAACTATAGGAAAAGTGACCAGCCGAAGCCTAGATTACCAAGAATCTATAGGAAAAGTAGCCAGCCGAGGCCTAGGTTACCATGAATCTATAGGAAAAGTGGCCAGCCGAGGTCTAGATTGCTAAGAAGCTATAGGAGAAGTGACTAGCCGAGGCCTAGGAGCCCCACATCTCTCTTGAACAGTTCTTATCTTGAAATAAGCTCTCCAACATCAAAAAAGAGAGAACAAATCGTTCTCTCTTGTGCTTTCATTTGTCACCCACTAGGGCTGACTAGAAGCTATTATTTTACTTTAGCAGTGCTTGTGATGACTTCAACTGCTTTCTTAACAGCGATATCATGTTTAAGCATTTCTTCTGAAAGCAATTGGCGAACGCGGTCTGCTTCCATGTTGTAGTCTGTTGCCAATGAAGTGATTTCTGCTTCAACTTCTTCAGCGCTAGCTTCAAAGCCTTCTGCTTTCGCAACTGCTTCTACAACAAGGTTCGTCTTAGTGCGTGCTGCAGCATCTGCTTCATATTGTTTGTGAAGGTCTTCTTGAGTTGTACCAGTGATTTGGAAGTACATATCAGGAGAGATACCTTGACGTTGCATGTTGCCGAGGAATTCGTTCACAGCGCGATGAACTTCTTCGTGAATCATTTCCTCTGGAAGGTCAACGATTTCTGCATTTTCTACTGCAAGGTCAATCGCTGCTGCTTCAACTGCATCGTTGTAAGCTGCTTCTTTCGCTTCTGCTAATTCTTTACGGTATTTTTCTTTCAATTCAGCAAGAGTTTCAACTTCTTCGTCGATGTCTTTTGCAAGTTCATCATCAAGAGCTGGAACTTCTTTTTCTTTTACTTCATGGATTGTTGTAACGAATTTGGCTTCTTTACCAGCAAGATCAGCTGCTTGGTAGTCTTCTGGGAAGGTTACAATAACGTCTACTGTTTCACCAGCTGAGTGACCAACCAATTGATCTTCGAAGCCTGGGATGAATTGACCTGAACCAAGTCCAAGTGAGAAGTTATCGCCTTTCCGCCGTCAAATTCAACACCGTCAACAGAACCAACAAAGTCGATGACAACTGTATCACCTTCAGCTGCTGCTCCATCTTTCAGAACCAATTCAGCCAAATTGTTGCGTTCACGCTCAATGCGCTCATCAACTTCAGCATCAGTAACTTCCTTAGAAACGTCTACAGATACTTCAAGGTCTTTGTAAGCACCCAATTTCACTTCAGGTTTTGTCACAACTTCAGCAGTGATGACCCATTCTTGACCTTTTTCCATTGAAGTTACATCAATTTTTGGTTGTGCAACCACTTCAAGACCAGCTTCTTTTACAGCTGCTTCATAAGCTGCTGGAAGCAATGCATTCAAAACATCTTGATAAAGTGATTCTTCACCAAAACGTTGGTTGAAGACTGGGCGAGGAATATGACCCTTACGGAAACCTGGTACAGCGATATTTTTCTTAACTGCATTAAAAGCACGATCCAAAGCAGGTTTGATTTGGTCTTGACCGATAGTAAAAGTCAATACACCACGATTTGTTTCTTTGTTTTCAAATGATACAGACATTCTGTCAGTTCTCCTTCAAATTTTTTGCATACAATCCATTATAACATAAGTAGCAGTTTTTTCAAGCGACACCTTTTATTTTTCGCCTTTTTCCCCTTTCACAAGTCAAAACCCAAGCCACTTTTTGCTCTTTTTTGACCATTTCCCCAGCTCTTAGCAGACACTATTTTCCTATCACTGTGGGATTATTTCCCTCACCGCACGAGAATCGACTGGCAAAGTCTGCCATTTGGGAAAAGAGAGTGGGACAGAAATCGGTCATTCGTTAGAATTCGATTTCGTCGTCCCACCTCCGCACAGTTGAGTAGGGCTGTAAAAGCTGATGAAATCAGCGTAATAGAGCCCACTCAACCACTGCGTTTTGCTCGACAATACAAAGACAATTGAGAGGCTAGGACTTTTGTCCCAACCTCTTCTCCTCTTCTACTAAGATTTTCGAATTCTATCCTCAATATAAGACGCTCTAGCTCCACCAATCAACTTGGGACGACTGGCAAGGGCAGTAACGTGAGCCTGACCCAAACTGCGTAGCTGAGGGCGAATCGGAACCTGAACATGCTTGACATGCATTCCGATTGACGTATCTCCCACATCCAAGCCAGCATGGGCTGTGATGAATTCAACCTCCACAGGGTCCTCCATGTAATCAAAAGCCGCTAGCTGGCCACTCCCGCCTGCATGTAGGCTGGGCAGGACATTGACAATTTCTAGGTCTTTCTTTTCTGCCAATTCTCGTTCCACGACTAGGGCACGATTGAGGTGTTCACAGCCTTGAACGGCCAAGTAAATCCCCCGAGCTTGCAGAATATCTAACAAGGTCTTGACAATGACCTGACCGACTTCCCTACTGGAGTGCTGGCCAATGTGTCCCCCCATGACTTCACTAGAAGATAGACCTAGGACAAAAATATTTCCCTTGACCAAACCCGCCTTGTCCAAGACATCTGTGGCAATCTGTCTGGTTTCCTTTTCAAGCTTCTCTAAATCCATCTTTGACCTCACTTACTCTGGCTGAAGGGCTCTTTTCAAGACAAGGGGAAAGGCTCTGTAAAGGGCATAGCCGACCACCAAACCAAAAATATTTTGCATGACATTGCCCCAAATCGCTGCGATAGCTGCACCCGGTCCACTCAAAATGCTACCAAAGAGAGCATAGCCACCGACCATGGCAAGTCCGGACAAGAGCAAACCGATGTAACGCTGCTTGCCAGTGAAGCCGGCAAAGTAGCCTTGAAGACCATGGCAGATGAGGCTGAAGACCATCCACTGAGGATAGCCCGCCACTAAGTCAATCAAGAGACCAGACAAGCCCCCAACCAAGGCTCCTTCCTTACGACCAAAATAAAATGCGGTAAAGTAAATCCCTGCATCTAACAAGGTCAAAAAACCAGTCGGCGTCGGGATTTTGAAAAAATTCCCCAAAACAATGGATAGGGCTGTAATGACAGCCAGCAAAGCGATTTTTCTTGTCTGATTATTTTTCATATTGAATAACTCCATACTGATCTGAGCGCTGGATAGCGCGGTAAACAAAATCTTTTGAATAGTTGACGGCTTCAAGAGGTGATTGATCTGCCAAAAGCTGACTAGCTATGCTAGAAGCGAAAGTACAGCCGGCTCCTGTATTATTATTTGGTAAAACAGGGCTTTCCAACAACACAAAGTCTCTGCCATCGTAAAATAAATCAAGGGCCTGATCTTGGCTGAAACGATTTCCTCCCTTGATGACGACATTTTGAGCTCCTAGTTCATGGAGGGTCACAGCCGCAGCCTTGAGGTCATCCAGACTCTTGATCTCTGACCGGGTCAGGATCTCTGCTTCTGGTAGATTGGGCGTGATAATGGTCGTATAAGGGAAATTTGATCAATTCATCTCGGAGGGCCGAAACTTCCACATCGTGGGTTTCCTTGCAGACTAAGACAGGGTCTAGCACGACTGGTATGCCCGCTTGCTTTTTGATGAAGTCCAGAGCCTGATCTGCAATGGCAACCGTTGGTAACAAGCCCAACTTGATAGCCGAAAACGGCACATCTTTGAGCGAAGAGAGTTGCTGCGCAAAGACCTGCTCGTCGGTCGGAAGAACTTCAAAGCCCTTATCCGTCATAGCGGTCAAGCAAGTCACCGCTACAAAACCATGCAGGCCATGGACCGTATAAGTAGTCAGGTCCGCATGAAGACCACCACCACTAAAAATGTCATTGCCAGAGAGAGCTAAAATCAGCTTATTCTTCATAGATAATCTCCTTTAGGTAAAGACCGTTAGGTGCTGCAGTCGGCCCAGCTAGCTGTCGATCCTTTTCTTCTAAAATCCGTTCGATTTGATTGACTGGCATCCGCTTATTTCCAATCTTGAGCAGGGTTCCCACCATGTTGCGGATTTGCTTATAGAGAAAGCCATTGCCAGAAAACGTAAAGACTAGAAAATTGCGTTGCTCATCAAAAGTCAGACTAGCCTCTGTAATCGTGCGAACCTTATTTTCCACACTGGTTCCAGAGGCTGTAAAGCCTGTAAAATCGTGCGTTCCCTCCAAGGCTTTAATGGCCTGCTCCATCAGAGGAATCTCCAAAGGATAGGGATAGTGGGTCGCATAATGGCGCATCATCGGATTTTTTGGACGACCAATATCCACCAGAAACTCATAGGTCTTTCTATGTGGCTTGTAACGGGCATGGAAATCTTCCGTCACTTCCTCCACAGAAATGACATCTATATCCTCTGGCGTCTGGGTATCTAAAGCAAACCGCAGCTTTTCTTCATCCCTAGCTGACGGGAGGTCAAAGTGAATGACCTGCCCAAGCGCATGAACACCGCTATCAGTCCGACCAGCTCCGTGGATAGCAATGGGCTGACCTTTGTTGATACGAGTTAAGGTTTTTTCGATTTCTTCCTGAACGCTCCGAGCATGAGGCTGGCGCTGAAAGCCAGCAAAGTCATGCCCGTCGTAGGAAATAAGGGCTTTATAACGAGTCATGCCCTTATTTTAACAGGAAAAAAAGCCTGTCGCAAGAGAGAAAGAATAGAACTGTCTGGGTACAGAAAGTATTGACAGGAAGTTCTAAATCAAGTAAACTAAAAAACGCAAGGAGGATACTATGGCAAAGGATATTTCTTATAGGCAAGGGCAGGAGCGCTTTCGCTATCGGGCTGCTGCACTCATCATTGAGGAGGAAGCCCTCTGTGTCATATCCTCTCCTAGCGAGGACTATTTCTATTCGGTGGGAGGGGCGGTCAGATTTGGAGAGACCTCCGAAGAAGCTGTCCAGCGAGAAGTTTTCGAAGAAACTGGACAAAAGTATGAGATTGAAAAGCTGGCTTTTCTCCATGAAAATTTATTTTCCAACTCAACTGGCGTCCTCAAAGGGCTAGACTGTCATGAGATTTGCTTCTATTACCTGATGAAGCCTCACGGCAAGCAATTTGACTATCAACATAAGCAAGAACAAGTCTATTGGATTCCCCTTACAGACTTGGAAAACTATAAAGTATTTCCAAAAGAAATCACACACATCCTCAAGCACCTCCAGATAGGTATTCAGCATATCATCAGCAAAAAAGAATGAAGTGAACAGTACCACTTCATTTTTTTCTTTATTCTCCCAACATGACCTGCTTAATAGTCAGTTGATCTAGCCTCCTGTTGGATAAATAGATTAAACTTTCATAGACTAAGACAAAAACTAGCAAAGTCATCAGGCAGACTCCAAAATCAAAATCATAGTCAACTTTCTGAGCTATTGATTTTTCCATCAATCTAAGTAAAAGCTGCATAATCCCATACTGATAGCCCGTTCCTAAGACAAAGCCCAAAAAGGCAAGAAAGCGGTAGGGAGCAAATAAACTCTTACGGCACTCATTTTTGCTATAACCAAAAACCTTCATAATAGCCAGTGTTTCCTGATTTTCCTGCAGGAGAACTCCCAGCGACAGATAGAGGATTGCTACTGACAGGACAGTACCGATTGACATCATCATCATCTGAATGATTTCATCTGTCAATTCCTTCATGCCATATGATAGTTGAATCATAGCTGAAAAGCACATCGAACCGAAAATGACAAAGAATATTAATAATTTTCTAGACCAGAGCAGGCTGGCAGAAAGGTCTTTTAAAAAGGGGCGGTCTTTCCTTATTTGCTTTACTGTTTTCCTTTTTGGTGACTTTCGACTAGGGCTGACCCGCTTGAGCAAGTCTAAAGCAGGCAAGCGTAGACAATAACTAGCGTAGAGAACGGCTAAAGCAGCAAAGGCTAAAGTTGGCAAGACAACGAGAAACAGGAAAAGGGACCAATGTTGCCTAATGGTAATTTCAGGCAAAACTCCGCTTTGATTACGCAACTGATAAAAATGCGGCATCATGGCAAAAGAAGAGAAATAGCCAGTGCCTGTTCCCAAACCAATTGGAAGACTAAAAAGCCAAAACTTTCGAGCAATTTCCCAGTTTTTATAGCCCAGAGCTTTTAAAACTCCTAATTCTGGCTTATGCTGGTCAATAAATTGCCGAATGTAAAAGAAGAGAAGGAGTATTGATGTTAGGGATAAAACAGCTCCGCTAATTGATGCAATTAACCAAGAAATTGCAACTTGAGCATCGTAAGCAGCTCGAATCTCAGGCAACCAATTTGTTTGATCTAGTAAACGGATATCCAGATAAATTTAGGAAGAGATTGGTCACAAAGACCGCACAAAAGCTGATAATTGATACAACGACTAATCTATACAAATCTTTTATTGAAAACATAGCTTACCATCCAATCTCATAGGCCGTCTTGGGCTGGCTATTTGTCTCTAAGCTTTGAATCTGACCGCTATTGATATGGACAATAGTCTTAGCCATTTGAGCAATATTTGCATTGTGTGTCACCATGACCAGCGTAAATCCTAGCTCCTCTTGAAGACTTGAAATATAGGCTAGAATCTGACGACCTGTTGCTTCGTCCAAGGCTCCAGTCGGCTCGTCCAAAAAGAGGACACGTGGTCTTTTAGCTAGGGCTCGTGCAATAGCCACCCGCTGCTGCTCACCGCCTGACAGCTGACTTGGATAATGCTGAAGTTTATCACCTAAACCTAAAGCCTCCAAAATACGGACATAATCTTGATTGCCTGCTAGGTTAGCACCCATTTTGACATTTTGCTCCACTGTAAGATTTGGAAGTAAAAAATACTGCTGAAAAATAAAAGCAATCTGCGCTCGGCGAAAAACCGTCAATTGAGCTTCTGTCAGCTGGGATAGATCTTCCTCACCGTAGTATACATGACCACTGTCTGGTTTTTCTAGGCCTGATAAAACGTTGAGCAAGGTTGACTTTCCAGATCCAGAAGCTCCCAAAATGACCAAGTAATCTTGGTCAGCAATCTCTAAGTCGATCCCTTTTAAAACTTCTCTCCCATTATAGGATTTGCGAATTCCCTTTAATCTAATCATTCTTGCTTTCCTTTCATTTCCTTTAGGAGGGCAGTAAATACTTGCGTTAAGCGCTCTGTCACTTCCTCCTGACTAAAAGAATAAATACCCGATGCTATCATGCTAGCCAAACCATGAGAATAGATAAATAAATGCTGATAAACGAACTCTGCACTCTCTATGGATATAGGATAATCCTCCACAATCGACTCTAATATCTGCTGATAACTATGGTCTTTCTGAGGTAAAAAGTCTTTGAAAGACTCAATGGGGTGCTTGTGAGGATTTAGATAGAGAATTTTAAAGAGCTGAGGTTCCTGACTGGCAAAAAGGATATAGGCCATGCCAACTGCTCTGAAAGGCTTGGCTCGCTCCAAAGCCGAACGAATATATTGGACAAGAACGAATTCAGCCGCCCGAACAACCGAATGACTTAGATCCTCCATATTTTCAAACTGACCGAAAATAACCTTGGGGCTAGACTGTAATCGTTCCGCTAGAGAACGAGCAGTCAAACCAGCCAAACCGTCTTCTCTGACAATCCCTAGAGCTGCTTGGATAATTTCATCACGAGTAAATTTATTTTTAGGTGGCATAGAAACTCCTTTTAGATACAATTGTTGCGCAACATTTGTTTCTTAAAATATAATATCACACAAAACATTAAAAAACAAGTATAAAAAGAAGCCTTTCGGCTTCGATTTTTTTATTTGATAAATCCCCAAATAAAACGGGATCCTCATTTAGTCAACAAAGGAGTAACAATTCCTCTATCTTTTAGGAATCCGTACAAACCATGGCGCAACCATGGTTTTTTCATATTTGTGAGATAAAAACTTCAATCAAAACTTATTGACCATTCTTTCTTTAGTCTCTTCTCAAGAATTGATCCAAGTAATAGTCAAAGTAGGTTTTGCTTCCTGTAATGACTACCGCACGACCTTCAATACCATAACGTATCTTCTTGGCTTGGGCATCCGTTAAGCTTATTTCAGCTTCCACCTTAAAGAAGTTTCCTTTTTCCGTTTTCGTTGCATTGCTGTCAATGTTTGAAATTTTAGATTTGAGAACAAATTCTTTATTATTTCCATCCATTGCAGTGAAACGCAGGGTCTCACCTTTTTTCAGACTAGCTACATCTTTTGAAGTCACATAGGTTGTAATAACGACCTTTTTTTCCTTGGTCAAAACAGGATACAATTGAGCGAGCAACTTCCCTTCAGGAACTAGATTCGCTCCTGCTGTTTCAGGATTTAGGTGGAGAATACCGTCTTCAGTTGCTGTGATCATGCCCTTTTGAGTGATACCACCTTGCACCTTGAGATTGTTTTCAACTTCTAAAATCTTTTGATTCAAGGCCGTCAATTCTTGACCAACTTTAGTCAACTGCTGAGCTTTCAAAGACTCAAGCTGACTATCCAAGCTCCCAGAATAAGCCTGCTGAGCACCAGAGCCCGCATACTGCACCCGATAACCTGCAAGAGCTGATTCAAACTGAGAAATCTGACTATCAATTTGCGAAAGAACCTGACTCTTTAGCTGACCTTGACTATCTGCAGCGGCTTGTGTCTCATAAGCCTGATAGATGCTATAGCCAGCATTAGTCGAAGGAACACTTGTCCCATTTGGATAGCATTTCTAAGAGTCTGGTAATCTGCTAATTTGGCATTTGTTTCATTGATCAAATTCCCCAGTTCTGCCTGTGAATTGCTAGCTGCTGAATTTTGAGAAGCAATGGTCGAATTTTGCTGTTCGGTATTACTACGGATACTCGCAGCTTGACTCTTATAGTCATTAAAGGCCTGCTCATAGCCGAAGCGATCCTCTCCTGAAAACTGGCTAGTCCCTGTCTTCAGACTTTCTTGCAGCAGCTCCAACTGACGTTTTTGCTCCTTCAAGCTTTCTACTTGAGAGGAGAAGGTTTCTTTTTGAGTATTTTCGCTATCAGACTTATACTGAACTAAAAGATCCCCTTTTTTAACAACCTTGTTTTCCTTCAAATTATTAGTGACAATGGCATTGTTACTGGTTGATTGGATGTTAGCCAGAATCTTGCTAGGTTCAATAGAAGCACCTGAAGTAATAGTGATTTCTTTTTTAGCAAAGAGGGAGAATAAGACCACAAAAATCAACAAGAAGAAAGTCGGTAAAATCACGCGCACAGAAAAGCTAGAATATCTACGGTTATAAAATTCGGCACTCTCTAAGTAATGTTCTTCCATCTTCTTTCTCCTTTCTAACTATTCACCAGATGAGCATAGAAGCCATCCTGAGCAACCAACTCTTCATGCGTTCCTTGCTCCACGATTTCACCCTTGTCCAAAACAACCACTTTTTCAGATCGCTCCGCAATAGTCAATCGATGGGCAATGAAAATAATGGTCTTGTCCAACTCTAAAAGGTTGTCAATAATCTTTTTCTCTGTCAAGATATCCAGATTGCTGGTCGCCTCATCAAGGATCAAAACAGGAGCATCGGTCAAAAGAGCCCGAGCCAAGGCCAAGCGCTGACGCTGACCACCTGAAATCCCTGAACCATCCGATGTCAATTCTGTTTGGTAATTCAAAGGCATCCGTTCAATATCTTCACGAATTTCTGCAATTTCCAACGCCCGAATGATTTCTTTCTGAGTCGTTCCAGGCTTGGCACCTAGGAGAACATTCTCCAGGATGGTACCATTAAAGACATAAGGCTGTTGCGGCAAGTAATTGATATGACGGCGCAAGACATGCTTGTCAATCTGATTGAGGTTGATATTATTAACCAGAATTTCTCCCTCGTTTGGATCGTAAAAGTTCACGATCATCTTGGCAAGAGTCGTCTTTCCAGAACCAGAAATTCCCACAAAGGCCACCTTGCTGCCTCTTTCAATGGTCAAATTAATATCTGACAGAACGTTTCGGCCATAGCCATACTTGTAGCTGACATTTCTCAACTCAATGTCGCCCTTGGTCATGCTCAAATCACGGATCGCTTTTTTATCCATAAATTCAGAGTCAACCAGATAAACCTCGTTCAAGCGATTATTGGCAACTTGTGCTGTCTGAAGCTTGGTTTGTAAATTGATAATGTTTTCCAGCGGATTGGTGAAATAAACCAACAAAGTATTATAAGTAATCAGCTGCCCCAAGGTCATTTTATTGTCCATTACCAAAAGGGCTCCCATCCAAAGGATTGCAACATTCAGCAAGAGCTGAGCCGTCTTTTTCAAGCCGATTTGGATGTTTTCCATCCGACTATAAGCGAATGATTTCTTCAAATAATCCACAAATTCTCTATCAATCTTTTGATAGCGGAAATCTTCACTTGTCAAGGATTTGATCGTCTCAATACCATTGATATCTTCGATAATAGAAGAAGACAGAATGGCATTGGATTCCATGGTGTCACGATTCATTTTTTCAAATGGCTTCATGAAAGCGAAAATCACGACGATATAGATCGGCAGCGAGAGCAAACTGATAAAGAACAAATAGAAGTTTTGTGAGAACAAAACAATTGCCATAACGACAACGATAGAGACATCCAAAAAGATGGACAGAATAGTACTAGCCAAGGCATCAATGATACTATTAGCATCGTTGAAGCGCGATACGATTTCCCCTGTCCTTCTTGTCGCAAAAAAAGACATGGGTAGATGAAAGACATGCTTGATATAGGGACAAAAATCACATCAATCGAAAGGCGTTGGCCTAAAATAAGAAGCAGATAGCTCTGAGCATAAGTTAGGACCTGTTGCAAAATGTAGACGACTATCAGACCGAGAGAAATAATTCCTAAGGTATTCCTCATCTGATTCGGTACGTAAGTATCAATAATCCCCTGCATGTAGTAGGAGCCCACGATATTGATAATCGTCACCAGCATCGTTGCAATAACGATATTGGCAATTAGTCCCTTTTGTTTCATTAAAATCGGAACAAAAGACCAGAGACCGTTTTTTTCCTTTTCCTTGTGTGGTCTATATTCTGGCGCTGGGGCGATGAAAATAGAGACACCTGTCCACTCTTGCGCAAACTGTTCCTTAGAAAGCTTGGTCATTTTAACAGCCGGATCTGGATCCGCAATATAAACCGAATGTTTATCGTGCCCAGTCACAACATAATAGTGAAGCAATTTCTTATCTTTGATAACATGGGCGATAAAAGGATAAACGATGCCCTTCATGTCAAATAAAGACATATCCGCTTTAAAGGCTCGTGTTTCAAATCCTAACTCTTCCGAAACTTTCACTAGCCCAAAAGCAGTTGTTCCTCTTAAAGTTGTCTTGGCCATTTCACGCAAACTAGCCAAAGAATAATAGGAACCATAATAACCATATATCATGGCTAGCGCTGCTACACCACAATCTCTCGCGTCAACTTGAGCCCTATAATGACGCTTTGTAAATCTCATACAAACTCCTTTATTCACAAAAGTGTAAATTTGCTTTTATGGAGAACGACCTTCGCATAAAAACTCCTAATTAGTAAACATACTATTCAATAAAAACTGCTTGTCAACTTTATCCATAGTGCTTCTCTCCCGTAAAATAACAAGTACAAGTTAGGAGGAAGAACTTTCATAACAAGCAAAAAATAGATATCTCTATCATACACTAATGTGGCGTATTTTTCCAATGGGATCAGTCAATTTACTCCATGTAAACATAAAATTACTTAAAAAACAGACACAAAGTAACTTTATCAGACCATTCTACACTAAAAAGCCTCTTGTCCCAATCAAGACGAACAAGAGGCTCTATGTCGAAACAAAAAATATTAGTTAAAAACGTCTGGACTTGCAGCACCACCGTTGTTAGCACCGCCACGATTGCTAGAACCAGATCCTGATCCAATTCTAGAACGAATACGACCGTATGCACGAATAGCAAGTCCACGTACAGTGCGACCAACTTCACGACCGATATCAAATACGGCACGTACAAGGTCACCACCGACCCATCCACCTTCTACTTCAACCAATTCAGCTTCAGTAAGTGGCATAAATTTTTGATCTAATGATTTAAAATCTTTGTTCATAAAATTCACCTTCTTCTATTTGAAATATTAAATTAGTTGAAAAGTCCTACTAAGAAACCTGAAACCAATGAGCCACCCAAAATAGCCAATGATACTGTGAAAATATCAACAGGGATACCGTAGAATGCCCATCCACCGTCGATCATCATCATTTCTTCTTCAGTCAACGCAGCAAATTGGTTGTCCATCATAGCAAAGTTTTCCATATGTGTTCTCCTTTTTTACAAGGCTTCCTTAACCTTGTTAATATATTGTTTGTGGTCAGTTTTATTCAAACATCGCTTCAACACCTATATTATACAACAACCCTATCGGGTTCAACATGACATCGATGTCATGTTTGGAAGAAAAATGTGTAATTTTTTCATAATCTTTTAAATATCCTATTTTTCCCATTTTCCCTAGTTTCATTTTGTGGTACAATAGGGGCTATGGAAAGTATTACTTTGAGTCCTAAACGAGCGAAAATTGAGGCTTTTGTCCAGAAATATCAAGACAAGCTTGTGCCTAGTAAAAATCAGTATATCCAATATCTACTGAAATTGAACCAGGCAACTGTCAGTATCTATACTTCTGGCAAGGTTCTTTTCCAAGGAGAAAAAGCTGGTCACTATGCTGCTTTTTTCGGCCATCAAGCCGAGGAAGCCAGCAAGACTTCTCAGAAGATCTCCCTTATAGGTACGGATGAGGTCGGAAATGGCTCTTACTTTGGTGGTTTAGCAGTTGTTGCTTCCTTCGTCAGTCCAGAGCAGCACACTTTCCTGCGTAATCTAGGCGTGGGCGATTCGAAGGCCCTGACCGACCTTAAGATTCGGCAACTGGCACCGATTTTGAAAAAGGAAATCCAACATCAGGCTCTGCTCCTGTCTCCAGAAAAATATAACGAAGTGATTGCCTCTGGTTACAATGCCGTATCTGTCAAGGTGGCCCTTCACAATCAGGCCATTTATCTGCTATTACAAAAAGGTTTAACACCAGAAAAATCGTCATCGATGCCTTTACCAGTCAGCAGAATTATGACAAATACCTGCAAAATGAAAAGAATCATTTTCCAAATCCCGTTAGCCTCATTGAGAAAGCGGAAGGAAAGTTTCTAGCTGTCGCTGTTAGCTCCATTATCGCTCGCGACCTCTTCCTGGAAAATCTGGAAAATCTGAGCCAAGAGCTTGGCTACACCCTTCCGAGTGGAGCTGGGAGCAAGAGTGACCAGGTTGCTAGCCAAATCCTCCAAGCCTATGGAATGGCTGGCCTCCAGCATACCGCTAAACTTCATTTTAAAAATACAGAAAAAGCTAAAAAGCTCTTAGAAAGGTAGACTATGAAAAACAAACGCTTTGACTTCCGTGCCTTCCTCAAGGAGTGGGGAGTCTTTACCCTGATTATCTCTATCATCTTACTCACTCGCTGGCTGCTCTGGGCACCTGTCAAGGTAGACGGTCACTCTATGGACCCAACCTTAGCCAATGGGGAATATTTGATGGTTTTGAAACACCAGTCCATTGATCGTTTTGATATTGTTGTAGCCACTGAGACAGATGCTGGCAAAGATAAAGAAGTTATCAAGCGAGTGATTGGCCTTCCAGGTGATACCATCCAGTACGAAAACGATACCCTTTATATCAATGGTAAAAAAACTGATGAATCTTACTTAACAGAATACATCAAGAAATTTAAAAAAGACAAGCTCCAATCCACTTATGTAGGCAAGGATTATAAGGACAACGGAACTTTCTTCCGCAAGCTAGCCTCTCAAGCCCAAGCCTTTACCGTGGACAAGGAAGGTAGCCCCGTCTTTACCATTAAACTTCTAGATGATGAGTACCTCCTTCTAGGTGACGACCGAATTGTTTCCAAAGATAGTCGCCAAGTCGGTACCTTCCAAAAGGAACAGATTAAAGGCGAAGCTAAATTCCGTATCTGGCCAATCCTACCTTTCAAGACTTACTAATACTTAAGAGTATACCCACTCCAAACTCAGTTGACTACTCAGCTGGGTTTGCTTTTTAAAGAGCATATAGAAACAATGACAGAATTTTATTTTTCAGGCACTATTGAGCGCATCATTTTTGAAAATCCTAGCAATTTCTTTCGGATCCTCCTCTTGGATATCCAAGACACGGATTGTGAAGATTTTGATGATTTTGAGATTATCGTGACCGGAACCATGGCCGATATTATCGAAGGCGAGGATTATACATTTTGGGGAAACCTAGTTCAACATCCAAAGTACGGACAGCAGTTAAAAATTTCCCGCTACGAGAGGGCAAAACCAACTAGCAAGGGGCTGGTTAAATATTTTTCCAGTGACCACTTTAAAGGTATCGGGGTCAAGACAGCTCAAAAAATCGTGGAACTCTATGGGGAGGAAACCATTGACAAGATTTTAGCTGAGCCAGAAAAACTTAAAGAAATCACTGGCCTTTCCGCCAAGAACCGAGAATCCTTTGTGGCCAAACTGCAACTCAACTATGGAACAGAGCTGGTCTTAGCTAAGCTGGCTGCCTACGGCATTCCCAACAAACTAGCCTTTCAGATTCAGGAAACCTACAAGGAAGAAACGCTGGAAATCGTCGAGCAGTATCCCTACCGACTGGTTGAAGATATCCAAGGTATCGGTTTTAAAATCGCTGACCAGCTGGCCCAGCAGTTGGGCATTGAGAGTGATGCTCCTGAGCGTTTTCGGGCTGGCTTGATTCATACCCTTCTGACCCAGTCCATGGAAACTGGAGATACCTATTTGGAGGCCAGAGACCTATTGGCTCATACTATTGAGCTTTTGGAAAGTTCGCGCCAAGTAGAGCTAGACCCTAGTCTGGTAGCCGATGAATTGGCTCACCTGATTGAAGAAGACAAAGTCCAGAATGTCGAAACTAAGATTTTTGAAAACAGTCTCTTCTTTGCCGAGGAAGGCATCTGCAGCAATCTGGTCCGCCTCTTGGAAAAAGGCCATCAGGATCGCTTTGAAGACGAAAAAATCCTCAGTGCCATCAGCCAAGCTGAAGATGACCTAGGCATCCACTATGATCAGATTCAGAAGAAAGCCATTTTCGACGCTATCACACAAAAAGTCTTTATCCTGACGGGTGGACCAGGAACAGGAAAAACAACCGTCATCAATGGTATCATCTCCGTCTACGCCCAGCTTCGCGGCTTGGATCTGCGAAAGGTCAATGATCTGCCGATTCTGCTAGTGGCTCCCACTGGTCGTGCTGCTCGGCGCATGAACGAATTGACCGGTCTTCCTAGCGCCACTATCCACCGCCATTTGGGGATGACCAGAGATGATGATACCAGTCATTTGGATGATTATCTGGATGCTGACTTTATCATCGTGGACGAGTTCTCCATGGTGGACACTTGGCTGGCCAATCAGCTCCTCAGCAATATCTCTTCCAATACCAAACTGCTTTTGGTGGGCGATGCAGAGCAGTTACCCTCTGTCAGTCCTGGGCAGGTATTAGCTGACCTACTGCAAATACCGAGCATCCCCCAAACCAAGCTAGAAAAGATTTACCGTCAGAGCCAAGATTCGACCATTGTCACTCTGGCTAGCCAGATCCAAAAGGGACTACTGCCAGAAGATTTTACCGAGAAAAAAGCGGATCGTTCTTATTTTGAAGCTCGAAATGAACACATCCCGCCCATGATTGAACGAATTGCCAGCGCAGCTATTCGCAGTGGCATCCCAGCTCAAGATGTGCAAGTGCTGGCTCCCATGTACCGCGGACAGGCCGGTATTGACCAGATTAATAGCCTCATGCAAAATCTCATCAATCCTGTGGAAAAAGACCAGCTGACCTTTGAAGCACCCGATTGCCAATATCGACAAGGAGACAGGGTTATCCACTTGGTCAATGATGCCGAAAGCAATGTCTTTAACGGTGACTTAGGCTACATCGTCGACCTGCTCCCAGCTAAGTACACCGACTCCAAGCAGGACGAATTAACCATCAACTTTGACGGCAATGAAATTAGCTACCAGCGCAGCGAATGGTACAAAATTCGCCTAGCCTATGCCATGAGCATCCACAAGTCTCAAGGCAGCGAGTTTCCCGTGGTTATCCTTCCCATTACCCGAAGCAGCCACCGCATGCTCCAGCGCAATCTGGTCTACACAGCTATCACCCGAGCCAAGAGCAAACTGATCCTACTTGGGGAAAAGTCGGCCTTTGACTACGCCGTAAAAAATACTGGAACAGCCCGCAAAACCTATCTGATTGAACGTTTTGGAGATGTAGAACCCCCTCAAGAAATTATCCACAACCCTGTGGATAACAGTGAGCCGCCTGTGGAAAACTATATCCTGACGGAGGAAAATATCCTAACAATCAATCCTCTAATCGGGTTGACTGAGGAAGATTTAAAGGGAATTTTTAAATAAGCCTTGACTCCCTTCACTGTTCTGTGTATAATGCTAAAATATGGCTATATGATTAGCCCAAATAACAACTAACTTTCTTCAAAGGAGATTGTATGAAATACAATAAATATTCTACTCTAATAAAGTGGGTGCTTGTAGGATGCAGTCTCATTTTATTTGGCACCTTTTCATCAACAAAATCTAGAAATATCAGTGTGGAAACCTTGCGAAAAGAAGGAAAAATTCTTTCTGCAAAAATCTCTGACACCTTCTACAACCAAGCAATAAAAATTACTCATATTGATGGACCAGTTGCAGAGTTAAAAGAAGATCATGACTCAACCTATTTCTACAAAGTATCTTATATAGATAAAAATGGTAGGAAAAGCGATATTGGCCTGCGCAATGATTCTTCAACTAGCCGCTTCGTAGATGAACTAGAAAAAGCGGATAATTTAGAAGGAGAACCAAAATGGTTGATTGCCTCAGTACACTCAGCTTCAGGTATTCCTGATTACGCTAAAATCATGAACTCGTATCTATTTAATGATGGAAATAACCAACAACTGAAATACTACATCACTCTCTCTAATGATAAAGAATTTCAAAAAGGTGGAGACGCTTCTTTCACTTTCTTCACCTATATTGGTATATTATGCATTTTGATCGGATTCATCCGTTATTACTTAAACCACAAAAAATTGACTGATTTTTAGAGTCTATATCCCGAATTAAATGGAACGTTGGATCAAATTGAAAACAATGGTGGCTATATTGATCCAGATATTCGTATCTTCTTATACAAGAATCATTTGGTCAGTTATAAATCTATTTTCAAATCATGTGACATGCACGAGGCACTAACAATGTATAACTATAGGTATTCATTCTGGTTTTATATCTTTCCAATCATCAGAAAAAACGAGATTCGAGTTGTGCTTTCAGATGGAAACGAAAAGAAACTACCTCTCAGACACCGAAATGTCCCTAAAACAGACCTTGCTTTAACTCGTTTAAAAAATCACATACATGCCAAATTTCCAAATCTTGAATTATAAAGAGGACAGCTTACTGAACAGAACCGCACTGCCCCCCCAAAAGTTAGACAGAAAAAACTAACTTTGGGGGGGCAATTCACGAACCAAGCCTTTATCTTTTTATCCAAACCCCGTTACTGTCAGTCCTAATAAGCGAACGCCTCGCGGCTGCTCTTTCAGGCTGTCATAGATTTCATGACTAATCCGCTCAATTACTTCGACTTCCTTCGTTTCTTGCTCCAAGGTCCTCCTTTTGGTTAGGGTTGAAAAATCAGCATAGCGGATTTTGAGGACAACCGTCTTGCCAGCTTTCTGGTGTTTCTCTAAGCTGAGAGCGACCTTAGCTGCCAAACGAGATAGTTCTTTTTTTATATCCTCCTCGCCATGGAGCAATTTGGCATAAGTCCGCTCCTTACCGATAGACTTGCGGATACGATTGGACTTGACGGGACTATTGCTGATACCACGCGCTTTCCGGTAGAGATCAAAGCCAAAGCGGCCGAACTTATCAATCAAGGTCACTTCTGGTATTTGAGCAGATCCGCACCAGTATAGACCCCCATATCATGCAGTTTCTCGACACTCTTCTTGCCCACCCCATGAAACTTAGCAATGTCCATAGATGCCAAAAAAGCCTCAGCCTCTTCAGGCAGGATGACTGTCAGACCGTGCGGCTTCTCATAATCACTGGCAATCTTGGCTAGAAACTTATTATAAGAAACGCCTGCCGAAGCCGTCAGCTGCAACTCATTCCAGATATCGTGCTGGATCAGCTTGGCAATTTTGACTGCAGATTTGATACCCAGCTTATTTTCCGTCACATCCAGATAGGCCTCGTCGATACTCATGGGTTCAATTTTATCCGTATAGCGCTTAAAAATCTCTCGGATCTGCAAGCCAACTGTTTGGTATTTTTCGTAATTCCCTGAGATAAAAATCCCCTGCGGGCACCGCTCATAGGCTTCCTTGGAGCTCATAGCCGAATGAACTCCGAACTTTCTGGCTTCATAATTACAAGTCGAAACCACACCACGTCCACCCGTCTGACGCGGATCACTACCGATAATCACAGGCTTTCCCTTGAGCTTAGGATTGTCCCGCTCTTCGACCGAAGCAAAAAAAGCATCCATATCAATATGAATGATCTTTCGCGATGTGTCATTGATTAGCGGAAAAATTAGCATGCCGTCTCCTATAAGTTAGAATAGCTCTTTAGCAAATTTTATCATTTTTAAAGCAAGTTTCAAAGGATTTTTATTCAAAAGCAAGACCGGAAAATGTGAGAAACTTTCTGAAGTACATAGACAAAGTATAAAAATAGGAATTTCAGTATTGGGCAAATTTCTACATAGTAACATTCAAAACAAGTACAAGATAGTTCCGTCTATCAGATTCTTTCTACTATTTTCATTTACCATTTTCAAAATTATAAAACAGTTTGCAATAAAATATCAATCTGTATTATAAAAGAAAGCCTCTTTTAACACTAAAATTCGTTTGTGAAACCGATTACCTTATGATATACTTTAATTATAAATGTAACAGTTTATGTTGCTAGAATAAAGAGGAAAATCTAATGGTTGTTAAAACAGTTGTGGAAGCTCAAGACATTTTTGACAAGGCTTGGGAAGGCTTCAAAGGTGAAGACTGGAAAGAGAAAGCAAGTATCTCTCGCTTCGTTCAAGCCAACTATACACCTTATGATGGAGATGAAAGCTTCTTGGCAGGTCCTACTGAGCGCTCACTCCACATCAAGAAAATCGTAGAAGAAACAAAAGCTCACTACGAAGAAACTCGTTTCCCAATGGACACTCGTCCAACATCTATTGCAGATATCCCTGCTGGTTATATCGACAGAGATAACGAACTAATTTACGGTATTCAAAACGATGAACTCTTCAAATTGAACTTCATGCCAAAAGGTGGTATCCGTATGGCTGAAACAACTTTGAAGGAAAATGGTTATGAACCTGATCCAGCTGTTCACGAAATTTTCACAAAATATGTGACAACTGTTAACGACGGTATTTTCCGTGCTTATACTTCTAACATCCGCCGTGCTCGTCACGCCCACACTGTAACAGGTCTTCCAGATGCTTACTCACGTGGACGTATCATCGGTGTTTACGCACGTCTTGCTCTTTACGGTGCAGACTACTTGATGCAAGAAAAAGTCAACGACTGGAATGCAATCAAAGAAATCGACGAAGAAACAATCCGCCTTCGTGAAGAAGTAAACCTTCAATACCAAGCTTTGCAACAAGTTGTTCGCTTGGGTGATCTTTACGGAGTTGATGTTCGTAAACCAGCGATGAACGTTAAAGAAGCGATCCAATGGGTTAACATCGCCTTCATGGCTGTCTGCCGTGTTATCAACGGTGCTGCAACATCTCTAGGACGTGTGCCAATCGTATTGGATATCTTTGCAGAACGTGACCTTGCTCGCGGTACATTTACTGAGTCAGAAATCCAAGAATTCGTTGACGATTTCGTTATGAAACTTCGTACAGTGAAATTCGCTCGTACAAAAGCTTATGACCAATTGTACTCTGGTGACCCAACCTTCATCACAACTTCTATGGCTGGTATGGGTAACGACGGTCGTCACCGTGTTACTAAGATGGACTACCGTTTCTTGAACACTCTTGACAACATCGGTAACTCTCCAGAGCCAAACTTGACAGTTCTTTGGACTGACAAATTACCATACAACTTCCGTCGCTACTGTATGCATATGAGCCACAAACACTCTTCTATCCAATACGAAGGTGTAACAACAATGGCTAAAGATGGATACGGAGAAATGAGCTGTATCTCATGCTGTGTGTCACCACTTGACCCAGAAAACGAAGATCAACGCCACAACATCCAGTACTTCGGTGCTCGTGTAAACGTTTTGAAAGCCCTTCTTACTGGTTTGAACGGTGGTTACGATGATGTGCATAAAGACTACAAAGTATTTGACATCGATCCTATCCGTGACGAAGTTCTTGAATTCGAATCAGTTAAAGCGAACTTTGAAAAATCACTTGACTGGTTGACTGACACTTATGTAGATGCTTTGAACATCATCCACTACATGACTGACAAGTACAACTACGAAGCAGTTCAAATGGCCTTCTTGCCAACTAAACAACGTGCTAACATGGGATTCGGTATCTGTGGATTTGCCAATACTGTTGACACATTGTCAGCTATCAAGTACGCTACAGTTAAACCACTCCGTGACGAAAATGGCTACATCTACGATTACGAAACAATCGGTGAATACCCACGTTGGGGTGAAGATGACCCACGTTCAAACGAATTGGCAGAATGGTTGATCGAAGCTTACACAACTCGTCTACGTAGCCACAAACTTTACAAAGACGCAGAAGCTACTGTATCACTTTTGACAATCACATCTAACGTTGCTTACTCTAAACAAACTGGTAACTCACCAGTCCACAAAGGTGTATACCTCAACGAAGATGGTTCTGTGAACTTGTCTAAATTGGAATTCTTCTCACCAGGTGCTAACCCATCTAACAAAGCGAAAGGTGGCTGGTTGCAAAACTTGAACTCACTTGCTAGTCTTGACTTTGGTTACGCTGCTGATGGTATTTCATTGACAACTCAAGTTTCACCTCGTGCTCTTGGCAAGACTCGTGACGAACAAGTTGATAACCTGGTAACAATCCTTGATGGTTACTTTGAAAACGGTGGACAACACGTTAACTTGAACGTTATGGACTTGCAAGATGTTTACGACAAGATCATGTCTGGCGAAGACGTTATCGTACGTATCTCTGGATACTGTGTAAACACTAAATACCTCACTCCAGAACAAAAAACTGAATTGACACAACGTGTCTTCCACGAAGTTCTTTCTATGGATGATGCATTGAGCTAAGCCTCTTTCCTAATTGTAAAACCAGCTGAAAATCAGCTGGTTTTCTTTTGCTTTGGAGAGATAGCTTTGAGCATTTATGTTATAATAGAGTTATTGTGAAATGAAAAAAGGGGATATAATGGCTGAGAAAATGTCTACAGATGAAAAAAATCTTAATCTGGCCGTCGATGTTATCATGCTAGCTGGGACCTTGCTATTACAAAGCGGCTCAGAGATTTATCGGGTCGAAGACACCATGATCCGGATTGCCCATTCGCAAGGCATCATGGACTGTAATGCCTTAGCCATGCCCGTTGCCATATTCTTTTCAATTGAAAACACTAATATTTCTCGAATGAAGCGAAATATCCATATGAACTACAATATCGAGAAAGTCTGCGATGTCAATCAGGTTTCTCGGCAATTAGTCAGTGGAGCCATCAATCTGGAAGAAGCGCTTGAACAACTAAAGGAACTTAAAACAAAAGGGGTTCCCTATAGCAAAAGAGAACTCATCACAGCAGCTACACTCAGTGCTCCTTTCTTTTCTATCATGTTCGGTGGAAATTTTTACGATTCTCTTGGAGCCGGTATCGCGACTCTATTTGGCTTCTCTTTCTCCCTTTATGTCGATAAATATATTCGAATTCCTTTTGTTTCGGCCTTTGCTGGAGCTTTCGTCTTCGGATTGTTGGCCCAGCTTTGGGCTCGCTACTCAGGTTTCGATTCAACAGCAGACTTGATCATCGCAGGAGCTGTCATGCCCTTCGTCCCAGGGATCGCTCTGACCAACTCAGTTAGAGATATCATGACCAACCATATCAACTCTGGAATGAGCAAACTCTTTGAATCGCTCCTCATTACCCTTGCTCTCGGCGCCGGTACCTCTGTCGCCCTCATTCTTATGAAATAAGCCTATGACAATCTTGACTTTCTTACTACAAGCTCTGGCCAGCCTACTGGCTATCATCACTTTTCTAATCGTTCTAAATGTCCAGCGTAGTATGCTGATTCCCGGCGGAGTTTTAGGTATGGCTACTTGGCTACTCTATCTCCTACTCAAGGGACCGACCAATGTTATCATTGCAACCTTTGTGGCTGCTATCATTGGTTCCTGTGCCAGCCAAATCCTCAGCATCATCTACAGAACGCCAGCTGTCGTCTTTATTTTGGCTATTCTAGCGCCTCTAGTACCTGGATATATTTCTTACCGGACAACTGCCTTCTTTGTGACAGGTGATTACAGTCATGCTATGGTCAATGCTACCTTGGTCGTCATCCTAGCCTTGGTCATCTCTATCGGCATGGCTAGCGGGACGGTTGTCTTAAAGATTTACAGCTACCTGAAGAAACATCCTCTTCACTATAAAAATGAGTCAATACATATTGACTCATTTTTCTTTACGCATTTTGGTTAGAATTTCCTTAGCTTTTGCCTGATTAAATTGCTTCTCTTTGAGAAGTTCTGCAACAACAGCAGCAATCTCATCTTCCTGAGCACCTGCCAATAAAGCTAGAGATTTGGCATGGAGCTTCATGTGGCCAGCCTGAATTCCCGTAGTCACCAGTGCTCTTAAAGCCGCAAAATTTTGCGCTAAGCCGACAGAAGCGATAATTGAAGCTAATTCTTTTGCTGTCGGTTGCCCCAATAAATCAAAACTGGCGACGACCATTGGATTAAGGCCAATGGAGCCTCCCTTAGCTGCAACCGGCATGGGTAAAGTCAACTGGCCATAGAGCTTTCTTTCCTCTAGATCGACCTCCCAGTTACTCAATCCTTGATAACGGCCATCACGAGCAGCATAGGCATGGGCCCCTGCTTCAATAGCGCGCCAGTCATTACCTGTCGCCAAAAGAACTGCATCAATTCCGTTGAAAATGCCTTTATTATGCGTGCTGGCCCGATAAGGATCCTGCTTTGCAAACTGACTAGCTAAAGCGATTCTTTGAGCAGTTCGTTCAGCTTCTGCCTTGTCTCGACTGAGTGAGTGGAAATCAATTTCACAAGAGGCTGTTACAAGCGCTTCAGTCGCATAGTTAGACAGGATGGCCATCAAGCTCTGTCCACCTGTTAACTCCTCTAACCGTTCTTTTAGGGCTTCTAGCATCGTATTAAGGATATTGGCACCCATGGCTTCCTGAGTGTCCACGACAAGGTAGACAACTAGAAAATCCGTCTCTCCCTCCAGGAAATCCGTTCGCAATTCACGCGCCCCACCACCTCGCTTGACGATGGAAGGATAGGCTTGATTCGCCAATTCTAATAAGGCTGACTTTTCATTTTGGATTTGCTCTAAGGCTTTAGCTACATCGGGCACATCATAGAGTGCGACCTGCCCAATCATCTGCCGATTATGAATTTCGGTCTTGAAACCACCGCTACGCTTGGTGATTTTTGCTGCAAAACTAGCAGCAGCAACGACAGAAGGCTCCTCTGTTGCAAAAGGTACCTGATAAACCTGCCCATCTATGAGAAAGTCCGGTGCAATCGAATAAGGCAAAGCCAAAACAGAAAGCACATTTTCACTCATTTGATTGGCTGTCTCCAGCGGCAAATGGATTTGATTAGCAAGATTTTGCCAATTCTCAGCTTGGAGTAGCTCATGGGCTTTCAGAAACTCTAGCCGCTCTGCAGGCGTTTTTTTAGAAAATCCGGTCCAATTTATTTTCATGATGATTTCTCAACTTTGATATACTTGCGCTGGTGTTGATCGATTTGAACTAAGGCGTAAACTTGGTCATCGTAGTCAGAGAAAACAGCTGAGCCGTTTTCATCCAGCTGGGCTTCGGCAAAGAAAAGCTCTTCATAAGCAGCAACCGTCAGTTCTTGACGTTGATTTAATTTCTCCAAACGATTAGTCGTCAGCTGTTCTTCATAACCTTCTACCAGATTAGCACTAAAAATCTCGGCCACAGCACCACTACCATAACTAAAGAGAGCAATCTTGTCACCAGCCTTAAGATTTTCAGAATTTTCTAAGAGGGACAAGAGCCCTAAAAAGAGGGAGCCTGTGTAGATATTCCCGACCTTTTGGCTATAGAGAATAGACTTGTCAAAGTTTTCTTGCAGACCCTTTTGCTCCTCCTGAGACAAGTTTTTATCCATAATTTTATTTAGTCCCTTAAGCGCCAATTTTGGATAGGGAAGATGGAAACAAATCGCTGCAAAGTCTCCCAAAGCTAAACCATGACGTTTTTGGTATTCGTTCCAAGTCGTCTTGAGGCAATCCAGGTACTGCTGGGTTGAGTAAACACCATTGACGTAAGGAGTCGTAGAGTAATTTGGTCGCCAAAAATCCATAATATCACGAGTCTGAGCCACATTATCTTCATTGAATTCAAGGATGCGTGGATTTTGACTGATCACCATAGCGACAGCGCCTGCACCTTGAGTCGGCTCGCCTGGCGTCTCTGCCCCGTATTTGGCAATGTCACTAGCGATGACCAAGACCTTGCTTTCTGGATATTGTCTGATATGCAGCTTGGCATAGTCTAGAGCAGCAGTTGCTCCATAGCAGGCCTCTTTAATTTCAAAGCTACGAGCAAAGGGCTGAATGCCTAAAAGACCATGAATAAAGACCGAAGCCGCCTTGCTTTGGTCGATGCTAGACTCTGTTGCGACAATGACCATATCAATGACCTTCTTGTCCTCGACAGTCAAGATTTGCTCAGCCGCTGTCGCACCCAAAGTGACAATATCCTCAGTTAAAGGAGCAATGCTAATCTCCTTCATCAATAATCCCTTGCTGAGCTTGTCGGGATCAATGCCCCGCTTCTCAGCCAGATGATCTAATTTTAAAACATAATTGCTGGTCGCAAAACCGATTTGATCGATTCCGATTTTCATCATAAAGACCTCATTCAATTCATTTGATAGCTAATAGTATTCAGACATTATTTTACCATAATTAAGGCTAAAACTCTTTTAAAAACCATTTTTTAAGCCCAAATCCGACTTGAGACGGAGAAAGTTTCTCATCAAAAAATGAGAGAAACTCAATTTTTCAAATTCAGTTTCCCTCATCAGTCTATTCCCAATTTTGAGCTGGCAAGTTTAGGGTTTTAAGGATAAGCATCCGCCCATGAATTCCCTGAAATCGCTCTTGTTTTTTTCTTTATAAACAGTCCGAAGCAAGTCCTACTTCCGCTTCCTTGCAATCAAGTGAATCGGTGTTCCTTCAAAGACAAAGGCCTTGCGGATTTGATTTTCCAAGAAACGCAGGTAAGAGAAGTGCATAAGCTCTTCTTCGTTGACAAAGATGACAAAGGTCGGCGGTTTGGTCGCTACCTGGGTCGCATAGAAAATCTTGAGACGTTTGCCCTTATCAGTCGGAGTTGGATTAATCGCGATAGCATCCATGATGACATCATTGAGCACCGCAGACGGAATACGGGTATTTTGACTCTGACTAATTTGCTTAATCATGTCTGGCAACTTATGAAGGCGCTGCTTGGTTAGGGCAGAGACAAAGATAATCGGCGCATAAGACAAGTACTGGAACTGGTCACGAATATCTTCTTCCCAATCTTTCATAGTATGGTTGTCTTTTTCCAGCGTGTCCCACTTATTGACGACGATGATCATTCCTTTTCCTGCTTCATGGGCGAAGCCAGCGATTCGCTTGTCGTACTCACGAATTCCTTCTTCAGCATTCAGCACCATCAGAACGACATCTGAGCGGTCAATCGCCCGCATAGCCCGCATAACAGAGTATTTCTCCGTATTTTCATAGACCTTGCCCGACTTGCGCATACCAGCCGTATCGATCATGGTAAATTCCTGACCTTCACTGTCCGTAAAGACCGTATCAATAGCATCGCGCGTGGTACCAGCCACTGGACTGGCAATGACCCGATCCTCACCTAAGATGGCATTGATCAAGCTAGACTTGCCGACATTAGGCCGGCCAATCAAGCTAAACTTAATCATATCAGGATTTTCAACCACTTCCTCATGTGGAAGATTTTCAACGATAGCGTCTAGAACATCCCCTGTACCAATCCCATGGACAGAAGATACTGGGAATGGATCGCCCAAGCCCAGAGCATAGAAATCATAGATTTCATTGCGCATTTCGGGATTATCCACCTTATTAACCGCCAAGATAATCGGCTTGTGAGTCTTGTACAGCATGCGAGCAACATACTCGTCCGCATCCGTAATACCTTCCTTGCCAGACACGACAAAAAAACGATAACATCAGCCTCGTCCATAGCGATCTCAGCTTGATGCTTGATTTGCTCCATAAAAGGTGCATCAACATCGTCAATTCCGCCTGTATCAATGATACTAAACTTACGATTCAGCCAATCTGCCGTCGCATAGATGCGGTCACGAGTAACCCCTTCCACGTCTTCAACAATGGAAATCCGCTCACCCGCAATCCGGTTAAATAGCGTTGACTTGCCGACATTGGGACGGCCGACAATGGCAATAGTTGGTAAAGCCATGTTTTTCCTCTTTCATTCTTTGAGACAGAGCTGAGCTCCGCCTTATTTTTCTAATTTCTTTTCTTTGAACAGTTGGTCAATCGCTTGATTCGGCTCCTGACCAAATTGGGCTGCCAAACGCTGGCTCCAAGTATCCTGTGCCCGATCACCAGCATACTCAGCCTGTACACGGTCATAAGTCTCAATGACAGAACTGAGTTGTTCACGGTATTCTTCCTCAAAGACCACCGCTTCATAAGGCAGACGTGGCTTTACAGCATGGTTTTGATTAGGCTTTCCTAAAGCCATGCCGAAAACTGGATAAGTATAGTCTGGCAGATTAAAGAGCTGGGCAATTTTTGAAGCTTCATAGCGAACTAAACCAATAATAACGCCGCCATAACCCAGACTTTCGGCTGCTAAGAGGGTATTTTGCCCCGCCAAAGCAGCATCTACCGAGCTAATCAGGAGATTTTCGGTTCCTTTAGGGTAAAAACCATCCGTGTGCAATTGAACGCCCTTTTGAGCACGATTGAGGTCGCCAACAAAAAGCAGGAAGGCCGAAGACTGCCGAATGGCTTCTTGGGGAACCAACTCAAAGAGGGCTTCTTTTTTCTCTTTGCTTCGCACCACAATGATAGAGTAGGACTGGAAGTTTTTCCAGCTGGAAGCAGCACGTCCAGCATCGATAATGGCGCGTAGTTCTTCATCAGAAATCTGCTCTTCCGTAAAGCGCCGAACAGACGTATGAGCCTTCATCAAGTTAATTGTTTCATTCATCGACGATTCTCTCCTTCTAGATGCACTTCTTGAGCCAAAAACTTAATCCGCTCCATAACCCGCTTAGCCTGCCAAGTCTCATCACCATTCTTAGAATTAGCAAAGTGACGCTCCAAATCCGCAAAACTAAAGTTGGAAGTAAAGAAAGTTGGCAGATTTTCCTGCATACGGTGCTGGAGGATAACCTGCAAAATCTCATCCCGCATCCAGGGACTAGACTGCTCTGCACCGATATCGTCCAAAATCAGCACTTGAGCTGTCTTGACCTGGTCAATCTTGTCCTTAACTAATCCAGAACTAATGGCATTCTTAACATCCAAAACAAAGCTCGGATAGTGAAGCAGAGTCGTTGAGACACCACGTTTCTGACAAATCATGTGCCAGCGCAGCCATCATGTAGCTCTTACCCACGCCGAAATCTCCGTAGAGATAAACAGCCTTTTGATAATGCGGAAAATCCGCAACAAAACTGGTCAAGAGCTCAAAAGCTTTGTAACGACCAATATCGTCTAAATCCACTTTGGCCAAACTAGCCTCTTTTAGACTGACTGGCAGATTGATAAGGTTGAGACGGCTTCTAATCGCCTCCTGTCTCTCCTGCTCAATCAACTCAGGCGTCTCTTCATAGGCAACATCCGCATAGCCTTCATTTTTCACCAAAATTGGCTTATAGCCCTTAGCAATATAGTTCTGATCTTCTAGCAGGAAACGATCTCGTTCGGTAATGTATTGATTGAACTTAGAAATGCTACGCTGAATTTCGGTTGGAGACAGTTGTTCTCGACTGATAAAGGCAGCGATATCTGGATCTGCTAAAATCTGCTGGACTAATTTTTGATAATCAAACTGCTTCACCTTATTCATATGAGGCATTGCCTGTCCTATTTTTTCCATTTAATCGCCTCCTTCTTCCAGTTTTGCTAAAAGCCTTCTTTTTTGTTCTTCTAGTTCCGCTTGTTTTTCTAAGCTCGTTTCATTCTTGTAGTCCGGCTGACTCCAGTTCGGCACATTGCTTTTAGCAGCAGCTGGGCTGACTTGCGCAGGACGACTATTCGTCTGCTGATTACGCTCACGGATTTTCAGGACTGCCTCTTCAGCCGAGGTCACCTTTTGATAAGAAAAGTCATTGGCCACCTTGAGGGCATACTTTTCATTGAGGTTGGCTGAATCCACCTTGTTAAAAGTCAATAGCAGGATGATATTGATAACTTCATCCAACAGTCCCATCTCTGCCAAATCCTGAATCAGCTTCCGTTCACTACGCGTAATGGCCGCTTGACGGGTTTTCTTGATTTCTGCCAAAAAGAGCAAGGGCTGCTTGCTTTTAGCCTCACGGATAATAGACTGCTCTTGCTGAGAAAAATCTCCCGAAACTGGTTTTTGCTGAATCTTTTGCTGCATCCGTTTTGTCGAAATCACATGTGACACAGCCGTTTCACGTGCTAAGACATAAGTCTCGTACCAAGTCCATTTCTTCTGCTCCGCAATAGCAAACAAGTCCAAGAGATCCGCTTTTTCATCCGAAAAACGCAAGCCATCCTGAGCCATTCTCTGTTTAAAATGCGTCAAGTCAAAATCATTCTGGCGACTGGTTCTCGTCGGACTGACCTCTTCCATGCCATAGATCTGGCTAAAAGAAGGACTGATTTTTTGTCCAGCTGGATTTTTCGGTCGTAGCTTATCTACCGCCGCCTGACCAATCTTTTTCTCCAAAAGACTACTGTACACATGGTGAGCAAAGAAGTCCTCAGCGGACAAGGTTGGATAGAGTCGGATGAAAAATCCCGTTTCTGTCTGGTAAAGCTCTAGCAAGCCAATAGCTGATAGACGTTCCAAGCTCCTCTCCAACACTTCCATACCAAAATCAAGATGATTTAAAATATGGCTGAAAAGTCGCTGCTGAGCTCCGTTATCCCAAAAAGAAACCAGATAAAGATAAAGCGCCACTGCATCCTTGCCCACAATAGGTAGGTAATAACGGGTCAGCCCGCTCATATCCTGACTGACCTGGTTATTAGACAAGAAAGAAAAATGATCATTTGGTTTCATAAGGCATTATTTTTCCTTTTTCTTCTTAGAACCCTTGGTAATCTGCTTCAAAAGGCTTTCCAACTCGCCAACATCCTTAAAACTCCGATAAACACTGGCAAAACGGACATAGGTAATTTCATCCAGCTCGGCCAGCTCATCCATGACCAGAGAGCCAATATATTCGCTGGCAATTTCATTTTCACTCTGGCTGCGAAGTTTTTGCTCAATCCGATTGACCAATTCTTCAATCTCGTCACTTGAGACCGGACGCTTCTGAGCAGAGCGGATGATTCCGTTAAATATCTTATCCCGAGAAATTGCTCACGCGTTCCATCTTTTTTGACAACGACTAGGGTTCTTTCTTCCACGCGCTCATAAGTTGTAAAACGATGCTGGCATTCCTCGCATTCACGGCGACGACGGATTGTATTTCCATCTTCTGCCTGCCGGCTGTCAACCACACTTGATTTGCTTCCGCCACATTTGGGACAACGCATGTCATTTCCTCCTAGAATCTTAATACTTCATTATACCATGTTTTGACCAATAACAAAAGACGAGAGATTTCCCAGCCATAAAAAAACTAAAGCTGGCAAAGCAGCTTTAGCAGGGTAACCTTCTTTCAAAAATCCAGCAAATGGAAACTCAGCCCTTCTTGTCAAAATACTTTCTGGTTTCAGCAATAATAACCGGAGACAAGGCCAAGAGAGCAATCAGATTTGGCAAGGCCATCAAGGCATTGACAATATCGGCAATGACCCAAACTGCTTCTAGCTCAATAAAGCCCCCTAAGAGCACCATAGTAACAAAGATAATTCGGTACAAGCGAATATATTTGACACCGAACAGGAACTCAAAACAACGCTCACCGTAATAGTTCCAGCCTAAAATTGTGGTAAAGGCAAAAAGAACCAGAAAAACGGATAGAAGGATTGGACCAAAATTAGCAAAGACAGTCGCAAAGGCTGCCTGAGTCAAGGAAACACCATTGAGATTACTATCCCAAACTCCTGTGATTAAAATTGTTAGACCTGTCAGACTACAAATAATCAGAGTATCAATAAAGGTTCCCGTCATCGAAATCAATCCTTGTTCGACAGGCTCCTTGGTCTTGGCTGCAGCCGCAGCAATAGGTGCTGATCCTAAACCAGATTCATTGGAGAATACCCCGCGCGCGACCCCATTTTGAATCGCCATCTGGATGGTTGCACCAGCAAAGCCACCAACAGCAGCTGTCTGACTAAAGGCAGAACTAAAGACTAGCTGAAGAGTTGGCAGCAGACGATCTAGATTAACTGCTAATACAGTCACAGTCCCCAAGATATAAATAGCCGCCATAAAAGGCACAACCTTGGTCGACACTCGAGCAATCGACTGGATACCGCTAAAAATAACCAGAGCCACCAAAATAGCCAAGATAGAGGCAGTCACAGCTGGAGGCAGCTGAATGGTATTCTGCATAGCTTCTGTAATGGAATTCACCTGTGTGAAGGTCCCAATCCCTAAAAGAGCCACCAAGACACCCGCTACAGCAAAGAAGATAGCCAGCGGACGCCATTTTTCGCCCATTCCTAATAGGATATAATGCATGGGACCACCAGCAACTGCTCCGTGGGCATCCTTAGAACGATACTTGATTGCTAATAAACCTTCGGCATACTTGGTTGCCATCCCAAAGAAAGCAGCTAGCCACATCCAAAATAAGGCGCCCGGTCCACCAACTTTTATGGCAGTCGCTACACCGATAATATTCCCCGTTCCAACCGTGGCCGCCAAAGCTGTACAAAGAGCAGCAAAGCTTGACACGTCTCCATGATGATCCTCGCCGGAAACAAAAATTAAGCGAAAGGCGCGAGAAAGGCGCGAAATCTGTAGCAACCTCAGACGAAGTGTCAGATAAAGCCCTGTTCCAACTAATAAAATCAAGAGGGGAGGCCCCCAGACCAGAGAATCAATTTGATTCAACAATTTCAACATAAGTCTTCTGCTCCTTTTCCACACCGAGAAAAAGAAAAGTACATGTGTAAACATGTACTCTGGATGCCTGAGAACGACCGTTTCCTGTCCTTCCCTTGCTCTGTCCTTTTACCTGAGAGTTTGAGCAGTTGCCTGCCTTGCCCCTTCGGTGCCAATCATGGTCTCTCCAGAGTTCCGTCCATTTCACAGTCAGAGGCCTCAGCCTCTTTCTGAAAAACTTCATTCGGTGTTTATTCTAAATTTTCTATTATTTTAAAATAATATTCGGTTTTTGTCAATGTTTTATGAAAAATTTTGAATATTGTATTGACCCAAAAAGGTCAGACAGATAATTTATTCAAAGGTGAGATGATAGTAACTCATAGAATCTCCTTGGTTACCTGTTGATGTGGTTATTTATGGTTTACACTAATTGAAGTTCTGTAAGTTTTATTGCACTATATTTTACAATTTTTCATTCCTTAAAGTATTGATGACATTCTTCCAAGAGTTAGTCAAGAAAAATTTTAGAAAGTTCTGCTAGTTCAGCACTGGTTTCTTGCTTGACTTGTAGTCAATGAAAAAGAATGGGGCGTTCTAAAAAGCCCTTTCACCTCCTGAAAGGCTAAGCATAAGGCTGTAATTCCGGATTAATTGGTGTGTTGGCCAGATTATTGGCATAATTGCAGAGGGTCGCAAGGCTGACACCCAGAACTACATCCAGAGCATTCTCATGTGTATAGCCTGCTTCTAGGAAGTCTGCCAAAGCCTCATCTCCGACCCGTCCCTTGGTATTGATGACAGCAATGGTAAACTTAGCAAGCGTATCTAGCTTCGGGTCTGTATCAATCGGAGTACGATTGCGCAGAGCCTCCAAAAGATCGTCATTCATTTGAATCTGCTTGATTGAAAAGGCTGTATGGCCCGCTACACAGAAAGCGCAGCCGTTGGTAACCGCGGCCGTAATCTGCACTACTTCACGCTCAGTCGGTGTCAGGCTGTTACGGCGATTGATGGCTCCAACCGTCCGATATGTTTCCAAAGCCGTTGGCGCATTGGCCAAAAGACCGATAAGATTGGGAATGTAGCCACCGTTATCTTTTTGAACCGTTTCTAAAACCTCTTTCACCTCAGCTGGTGCAGACTCAATCGTATGGATAGTAAATTCTGACATATGAAACCTCATTTCTTTTAATTAGAAACTATCTTAACATAGGACCAATGACTTGTATAATATATATTTTATATGGCCTCTATAAAGAGAATATATTGCTACATGTCAAACCAAAATATATTACCACCTTAACTGCCTCCATACCTCTCTCAAGCAAGAAAAAGAAGCCCTGAGGCTTCTGACTAATATTTTCTAAAACGTTGATAGCGATCTTCCAAAAGTTGCTCGAGAGAAAGTTTGGAAAGTTCCGCTAGTTCAGTACTGATCTCTTGCTTGACTGCAGCTAGGAGCTCATTTTTATTAAAGCCACGTTCGGGGATGACCTTATCAACGACACCCATCTGCAAAAGCTCATGCGAGGTGATTTTCATCATCTCCGCCGCCTCCATCGCCCGGCTGCCATCCTTCCATAAAATCGAGGCAAAGCCTTCTGGACTGAGAATGGCATACATAGAGTTTCCAGCATCCAGACCTTATCAGCAACTGCTAAGGCCAGTGCCCCACCAGAGCCACCCTCGCCGATGATAATGGCAATAATGGGCACTTTCAAATCACTCATTCCCATGAGATTACGGGCGATGGCTTCACCCTGTCCACGCTCCTCAGCACCGACGCCAGGATAGGCACCAGCCGTATTGATAAAGGTCACGACTGGACGGCCAAATTTCTCAGCCTGCTTCATGAGTCGTAGAGCCTTGCGATAGCCTTCTGGATGAGGTTGACCAAAGTTCCGCCGTAAATTATCCTGCAAATTGCGACCTTTTTGAATACCGACCACTGTGACCGGCTGACCATTTAAGGTTCCGATACCGCCAATGACAGCACCATCATCACGAAAACCACGGTCTCCGTGCAATTCCACAAAATCATCAAAAATGCCTTGGGCAAAATCCAGAGCCGTCAAACGGGACTGATCACGCGCCGCTTTGATAATCTGACTGATTTTTGTCATTGGTCACCTCCATGAAAGCTCAAGAGAGTAGCAATCCGTTCCCGCAATTCACCACGTTTGACAATCGCATCAACAAAGCCGTGCTCCAGCAAGAACTCTGCCTTTTGAAAGTCATCTGGCAATTTTTCTCGTACAGTAGACTCAATGACCCGACGGCCAGCAAAGCCTACCAAGGCCTGCGCTTCTGCCAAGATAATATCACCTTCCATAGCAAAAGAGGCTGTGACACCACCTGTAGTCGGATCTGTCAAAACGGTCAGGTAAAAAAGACCAGCCTTTGAATGACGTTGCACAGCAGCAGAAGTTTTGGCCATCTGCATCAGGCTCATAATCCCCTCCTGCATGCGGGCACCACCAGAAGCCGTAAACAGAACGACTGGCAGCTTATGCTCTGTCGCATACTCAAAGAGGCGGGTAATCTTTTCACCCACAACTGTCCCCATGGAAGCCATAATAAAGTTGGAATCCATGATCCCAAGGGCAGATTTGTGACCTTTTATCAGAGCGGTTCCTGTCAAAACGGCCTCATCTAGACCAGTCTTTTCCCGCATCTTTGCCAGTTTTTCTTGATAATTTGGAAAATGTAAGGGATCTGTCGTCTCAATACCAGTGAACAATTCCTCAAAACTTCCTTGATCCACCGTTAAACTCAGGCGCTCAAAAGCTGAAATCCGAAAAGTATAGCCACAGCTTGGACAGACACGCTCTGCTCCCAAATCCTTTTGATAAATGATATGCTTACAACCTGGACACTTGGAAAAAAGCTCATCTGGAACTTCTGGTTTTGGCTGAGGCAAGGCACGAGAGGAACGATTAGGATTGATTCGAATATATTTATCCTTTTTTGAAAACAAAGGCATTGCTTACTCCTTCATTAAATTTTAGAGTGATTCTGCTTCTTTCAAACAAAATCACTCCTTGTCATCTATTTTTTCTCTTGATAAGCCGGAAGGAACTTCTCCATGAGAAAGGCTGTATCATAGTCACCAGCAATCACATTAGGATCTGAAATCAGATCCAGTTGGAAACTGCTATTGGTCACAACACCGTCGATTTCTAGCTCATAGAGAGCCCGTTGCATCTTCATCAGGGCATCAAAGCGATTTTCCCCGTGAACGATGATTTTGGCAATCATGCTGTCATAGTAAGGAGGAATAGTGTAGCCAGGATAGACCGCTGAATCCACACGTAGCCCCACTCCGCCACTTGGCAGATAAAGATTGGAAATCTTGCCTGGGCTCGGTGCAAAGTTAAAGGCTGGATTTCAGCGTTGATCCGACATTCAATCGCATGACCGCGAATTTCAACATCTTCTTGACTGAAAGATAGCTCCTGACCATCCGCAATCTTAATCTGCTCTTTAACAATATCCACACCGGTGACAAACTCAGTCACTGGATGCTCTACCTGCACCCGAGTGTTCATCTCCATAAAGTAGAATTCACCCTTGGCTTCATCCAGCAGAAACTCAATCGTTCCGGCATTTTCATAGCCGACAGACTCAGCTGCTCGAACAGCCGCTTCCCCAATCTGCTGGCGCAGGGTTTTTCCAATCGCTACAGATGGACTTTCTTCCAGCACCTTCTGATTATTCCGCTGCAAAGAGCAATCCCGCTCGCCCAAGTGAACCACATGCCCCTGCTGATCTGCCAAGATCTGCACTTCAATATGGCGCGCTGGATAGATAACTCGCTCCATGTACATAGCACCATTACCAAAGGCCGCTTTGGCTTCACTAGAAGCAGACTCAAAGGCCGCTACTAAATCCTCAGGCTTTTCGACCTTACGAATGCCTTTACCGCCGCCACCAGCAGAAGCTTTAAGCATGACTGGATAGCCAATTTTTTCGGCTACTTCCAAGGCTTCTTCCGAGGTATGAACTTCTCCATCAGAACCTGGGATAACCGGCACTTTGGCCTTAATCATCTGAGCCCGAGCATTAATTTTGTCCCCCATCAAGTCCATAACAGCACCTGAAGGTCCAATAAACTTAATTCCAACTTCTTCGCACATGGTCGCAAATTTAGAGTTTTCACTCAAAAAACCAAAACCAGGGTGAATGGCTTCTGCACCTGTCAGAACAGCAGCAGATAAGACGGCATTCATGTTCAGATAAGAATCCGTAGACTTGGCTGGCCCGATGCAGACTGCCTCATCAGCCAGTAAAGTATGGAGCGCTTCCTTGTCAGCCGTTGAGTAAACGGCGACTGTATCAATTCCCAGCTCGCGAGCTGCACGAATAATTCTGACCGCAATTTCCCCACGGTTAGCAATTAAAATTTACGAAACATGGTGAAATCTCCTCTTTCTTATTGACCAATCGCAAAGGTCAAGGTTCCGCTTGCTGCAAGTTTGCCATCAACTTCGGCCTTGGCCTCTACCACTGCAATAGTGCCACGACGCTTGACAAACTTGGCCGTCATAATCAGCTGGTCACCTGGCACAACTTGCTTCTTGAACTTAACCTTGTCCATGCCAGCATAGAAGACCAGTTTGCCCTTATTTTCTTCTTTAGACAATTCCAGCACACCAGCCGTTTGAGCCAGTGCTTCCATGATTAAGACACCTGGCATAACAGGATACTGGGGAAAATGTCCATTAAAGAAAGGCTCGTTGATTGTCACATTTTTCAGAGCTACAATCTCATCTTCGCTGACTTCCAATACACGGTCCACCAACAACATAGGATAGCGGTGCGGAAGCGCCTCTTTTATTGCATTGATATCAATCATTTGATGCGTACCAGCCCTTTCCCAAACTCAACCATTTCTTCATTCTGAACCAGAATTTCTGTAATCAGACCATCTTTCGGTGCTGGCACTTCATTCATGACCTTCATGGCTTCAATAATCATCAAGGTTTGACCTTTTTTAACTTGGTCTCCTACACTGACAAAAGCTGGTTTATCTGGGCCTGCAGCCAAGTAAGCCACGCCAACCAAGGGACTTTCCACGACATCACCCTCAGCAGCTGGTGCCGAAGCTTCTGGAGCCACCTCAGGTGCTGCAGTTGGAGCTACTTGGGGAACTGTCTCAGCTACAGGTGCACTTGCTGGCTGCACAGGAGCTACAACAGGGGCTGAACTGACTACTGGAGTTGCTGCGACTGCAGCAGAACTTTCATTCTTGCTGAAAGTCAATTCATCACTTTGATTTTTATAAGAAAATTCACGCAGGCTTGATTGGTCAAACTGAGCCATCAAGTCTTTAATTTCATTGATATTCATCTAGTCCTCCCAACGCTTGAATGCCAGAACAGCATTGTGACCGCCAAAACCAAATGTATTGGAAATCGCATAGGGAATTTCTTGCTCTAAGCCTTGTCCATAAACAACGTTCGCTTCAATATAGTCTGACAATTCACTTGTTCCGGCTGTTTTTGGTACAAAGTTATGGCGCATAGCTTCGATGGTAGCGATTGCTTCTACCGCTCCTGCAGCCCCAAGCAAGTGTCCTGTGAATGACTTGGTTGAAGATACAGGTACTTCTTTACCAAGAACAGCTACGATAGCACCACTTTCTCCTTTTTCATTAGCAGGAGTTGAAGTACCGTGGGCATTGACATAAGCCACTTGCTCTGGAGAAATCTCTGCCTCTTTCAAAGCCAATTTAATAGCCTTGATGGCACCTTGACCTTCTGGATGAGGTGAAGTCATATGGTAAGCATCACAGGTATTACCGTAGCCAACTACTTCAGCCAAGATAGTCGCCCCACGTTTTTCAGCGTGTTCAAGGCTTTCAAGAACCAACATTCCTGATCCTTCTCCCATGACAAAGCCATTACGGTCTTTGTCAAACGGAATGGACGCGCGGCTAGGATCTTCCGTCGTGGAAAGAGCTGTCAGAGCTTGGAAACCGGCAATGGCAAATGGTGTGATAGAGGCTTCTGAACCACCTACCAACATGACATCTTGGAAGCCAAACTTGATAGAGCGGAAAGCATCACCGATCGCATCATTTGATGAGGCACAAGCTGTATTGATTGATTTACAAACCCCGTTTGCTCCGAAGCGCATAGCCACATTTCCTGAAGCCATATTTGGCAAAGCTTTTGGCAAGGTCATTGGTTTGACGCGTTTTGGACCTTTTTCATGCAAACGGATAACTTGATCTTCGATTTCCTTGATACCACCGATACCAGAAGCCACGATGACACCAAAGCGATCTTTGTCAATTGCTTCTACATCAAGATTCGCATTTGTTACCGCTTCTTGAGCTGCATACAAGGCATACAAAGAATAATTGTCAAAACGATTGGTATCTTTCTTGATAAAGTATTTATCAAAAGGAAAGTCTTGGACTTCAGCCGCATTATGAACAGCAAAATCGCTGTGATCAAACTTGGTGATGGGACCAATCCCAATCTTACCTTCTTTTAAACTATTCCAAAATTCTTCTGGTGTATTTCCGATGGGAGAGGTTAAGCCATAACCTGTCACAACAACTCGATTTAGTTTCATGGTGAACTCCTTTATGATAATTGGTGAACTGTCAAATCCAAATATATTACACTTATTGCATGGTCAGCCCGCCATCAATAGCGATGACCTGACCAGTAAGATATTCCTGTCCTGCCAAGAACAAGGCGACATCCGCCACTTCTTCGGTATTTCCGAACCGTTTCATTGGGATTTGAGCCAGAGAAGCTTCTTTGATTTTTTCAGAAAGCCCGTCTGTCATATCTGATTCGATAAAGCCTGGGGCAATCACATTGATACGGATATTGCGCCCAGCTACCTCACGAGCAACCGACTTAGAAAATCCAATCAAGCCAGCTTTAGAGGCTGCATAGTTGGCCTGACCGACATTACCAGTCAAACCGACAACACTTGATAGGTTGATAATTGCTCCCTGACGAGCCTTGGTCATTGGTTTCAAGACAGCTTGCGTCATATTGAAGGCTCCAGTCAGATTGACCTTCAGCACTTGCTCGAAGTCTTCCTCTGTCATCTTGAGCATAATCTTATCGCGGGTAATTCCAGCATTGTTGACCAAGACGTCTACAGACCCCAAAGCCGCAATCGCCTCCTCAACCATTCGCTTAGCATCAGCGCCATCAGATACATCACCTGAAATAGCCACGACCTTGATCGGATAACCAGCAAACTCAGCTAAAACTTGGTCTGAAATTTGACCGCGACCGTTCAAGACAATATTGGCACCTGCACTTGCAAACTTATGTGCAATGGCCAGACCAATCCCACGGCTAGAGCCAGTAATAAAAACATTTTTATTTTTTAATTCCATTGGTATTCCCCATTATTTCTCCAGTAGGGCTGTCAAAGTCTCTACACTTTCAACAGAATGAACAACTGCTGTTTTATCAATTTTCTTCATAAAGCCAGACAGGACTTTCCCTGGGCCAATCTCGATAAATTCTGTCACACCAGCTTCTCGCATTTTAGCAATACTATCGTAGAAACGAACCGGCTCCATGACCTGGCGGGTCAGCAATTCCTTAATTCTGCCAGTTTCCATGATATCCGCCTCTGTATTGCCCACTAGCGGAAGCTTAAAATCAGCAAATTCTGTTTCAGCCAAAACCTGGGCTAATTGCTCACTGGCTGGTTTTAAGAGTGCTGTATGGAAAGGACCTGAAACATTCAGCGGAATCAAGCGCTTCACACCTGCTTCTCTGAGGAGTTCCACTGCTTTATCCACCGCTACCACATCTCCCCCAATGACGATTTGACCTGGAGTATTATAGTTAGCAGGAGAGACCACTCCTAGCTGACTGGCTGTCTGGCAGGCTTCTTCAATAAGACCTACGTCCGCATTTAGCACCGCAACCATCTTTCCAGAACCAGCAGGAGCTGCTTCCTCCATGAAAGCTCCGCGTTTAGCGACTAGAGCTACCGCTGTTTTGAAGTCCAGCGCACCAGCAGCTACTAAGGCAGAGTATTCGCCCAGAGAAAGACCGGCTACTATATCAGGACGGATTCCTTTTTCTGCCAACAGGCGATAAATAGCAAGAGAGGTTGTCAAAATTGCTGGTTGAGTATAGCGAGTTTGGTTGAGTTTTTCTTCATATTGGTCAATCAATATCCGAACATCATAGCCCAGAACTTGACTCGCTTCCTCAAAAGTCGCCTTAACCACATCATACTGCTCATAGAGGTCACGAGCCATCCCCAGATATTGGGCTCCCTGACCAGCAAATAGAAAGGCTGTCTTAGTCATTTCTAGTTACTCCTGCCCAACGTTTTGCTTCTTGCTGAATCTTTTCAGCAGCGCCATAATAGATATCCTTGAGGATTTCTTCGACTGTTTCTTCCTTGCTGACCAAGCCAGCAATCTGACCGGACATGACGGAACCATTTTCCACATCGCCACGGACAACTGCATTGGCCAAGGCACCAGCACCTAGATTTTCAAAAACAGTCAAGTCTGGATTTTCTTGCTTGAAGGCTTCTTTTTCAGCCTTTTCAAAATCGCGAGTCAGCTTATTCTTGAGTGCACGAACCGCATGTCCGAAATGCTGAGCAGAAATTGTCGTATCAATATCACGAGCCTTCAAAATCATATCTTTATAATTTTGGTGGGCATTGGATTCCTTAGCTACAACAAAGCGTGTTCCGACCTGAACCGCTTCTGCTCCTAACATAAAGCCAGCCGCAGCACCAGATCCATCCGCAATACCACCAGCCGCAATAACTGGAATGTTAACTGCTTCTACAACCTGACGAACCAAGGTCATGGTCGTTAACTTACCGATGTGACCACCGGCTTCCATCCCTTCAGCAATGACGGCATCCGCTCCGATTTTTTCCATCCGTTTAGCCAAAGCCACACTTGGTACAACAGGAATCACCGTAATACCTGCTTCGTGGAAACGAGCCATGTACTTGCTTGGATTGCCCGCACCAGTCGTCACCACTTTTACACCCTCTTCGATCACCAAATCCACGATGTCATCTACAAAAGGCGACAAAAGCATGATATTGACGCCGAAAGGACGATCCGTCAAAGACTTAATCTTGTTAATATTAGCTTTCACCACTTCCTTAGGAGCATTTCCGCCACCGATGATCCCAAGACCACCAGCCTTTGAAACAGCACCAGCTAAATCACCATCTGCAACCCAGGCCATACCACCTTGGAAAATAGGATATTTAATATCTAATAATTCTGTAATTCGTGTTTGCATAATACCTTCCTCATAATCATTGCTTAAGTAATAGCTTGAGCCCAAACCGCTAGATAGCAGTCTTTTTACTTTGAAATTCAAACTATTACCTAAACAAGAGAGAATATCTTGCGATACTCTCAAATCTTTATTATTTTGTTTTTTCTTCTACGTAGGCAACCAAGTCACCAACTGTTTTCAAGCCTTCTTCAGTTTCGATTTGGATGTCAAATGCATCTTCGATTTCTGAAATTACTTGGAACAAATCCAATGAATCTGCTTCAAGATCATCGAAAGTTGACTCAAGTGTAACTTCTGATGGCTCTTTACCAAGTTCCTCAACGATAATTTCTTGTACTTTCAAATACTGCCATGGATAGACTCCTTTAAAAAATATATTTTTTATCTATGTGTTTCCACATGATTAACTAAATTGTAACAATAAGCGTGCCCCATGTCAAACCTCCACCGAAACCTGACAATAAAATAGTCTGATCTCCGTTCAGCTTAATCAAGTCCTGTTGGACACACTCAGATAATAAAATCGGGATGCTAGCTGCACTAGTATTGCCATATTCCATCATATTAGCAGGTAGTTTTTCCCGAGAAACTCCGAGTTTCTTAGCCATTTTATCTAAAATTCGGATATTGGCCTGATGCAAGAGCAGATAATCAAGCTCCTCCACTGAAAATGGACTCTCTTCAATGGTATTTTTGATAGACTGTGCCACATCACGAATGGCGAAATCAAAGATTGCTCGGCCTTCCATTTTCAAATAGCGGTCATCAACTTGCTTTTCCGAAAACGGAGAAGACAAACCAAGTCCACCACAAGTCAAACTCTGACCTCTCAAGCCATCAGTAAACTGACTTTCAGCCCAAAAATGCTGTTTTTCTGCCGCTTCAAGTAAGATTCCTCCAGCCCCATCACCAAATAAGACTGACGTCGCACGGTCCGACCAATCAACGACTTTCGAAAGCGTTTCGCTACCGATCACCAAACCTCTTTGATAGCGACCAGAGGAAATGAACTTTTCTCCAGTTGATAAGGCAAAGATGAAGCCACTGCAAGCTGCCGTCAAATCAAAAGCAAAAGCCTTGGTAGCTCCAATATTGGCCTGCACTCTAGCTGCGGTTGACGGCATCATAGAATCCGGAGTGATCGTCGCAATAATGATAAAATCAAGCTGATCAGCAGACAGTTGGCCCTTTTCCAGTAATTGCTCAGCAACCTTTGTAGCTAAAGCACTGGTTGACTCAGTCCGAGATAAATGTCGCTGTTTGATACCCGTACGACTTGAGATCCATTCATCACTTGTATCCATCATCTTAGCCAGATCATCATTTGTGACAATCTGCTCTGGAGCATAATGAGCTACTTGAGTAATTCTTGCATAGTTCATTATTTCAGCTCCTCTAAAAAATTATACAAGTTCTGCAAACCTTTTTGCATTGCATTTTTTTCTTCTGAGGACATTCCTTCCACTACTTGCATGACCATGCGATTGTGGAATCGTTTATGAAGGCGATACAAGAGTCTCCCCTTCTTAGTCAAACTCAGATGAACTACACGACGGTCAATGGATGAACGGCGACGCTCGATATACCCTTTACGCTCCAAGTTATTCAAGCTGGTTGTGACAGTCCCCAAAGTGACTAACAATTCCTTTGAAATATCGCTTGGAGTCGCATTAGGCATGGTACCAATAACATCAATAGTGTGCATTTCTTTAATGGAGACGTCTTTAAATTGACTGCCTCGGAGGCTGGACTCTTCAATAACCAAAACATTATTAAATGGATGTTAAATAATCATTGACTAATTGATAATTCAAACCAACACCTCCTTCATAAATACTTTGACATTCAAATTTTATCAGATCTCAAAATAATTTGCAAGTCCTTTTGAAAATTTATTTGATTTTCAAACAATTTTCTTATCCTACAAATCCTTACTTACCTGTGAATTGTGGACGACGCTTCTCAGTATAAGCTTGGACACCTTCTTTGAAGTCCTCAGTGAAAGCAAGGGACTTCTGTAAAGATAGCTCCAACTCCGCATATTCTTTCCAACCGCTAAAAAGGCTCTTCCAGACCATTTCTTTCATAGCTCTGTAAGAATTCAGCGAACCGCGTTTTAGCTTCTTCAGCAACTGTTCCGTTGTTTTTTCCAGTTTTTCTGCTTCACAGACCTTATAAAGCAAACCATAATCCAGAGCCTTCTCAGCAGTCAAGGCCTCTCCCGTCATGACCAAATGAGTCGCCCGAGTCACACCAATTGCCCGAGTTAGAAGATAAAGCCCACCGGCATCTGGCGCTAAGCCCACTCCCACAAAAGCTTGAATGAATCGAGATTTTTCCGTCGCAATGCAGAAATCTGCAGCCACGACCATATTGGCAGCTGCACCAGCAACAGGGCCATCCACACTCATGATAACTGGCTTGGGTAGCCGTTTCATGGCAAAGGAAATATCATTGACCAGCTCTGCAATTTTTACCAAGGATTGAATATCGTCAGCGCTGACAGCTCTTTGCATCTCTGCTAGGTCGCCACCGACAGAAAAGACCTTCCCATTGGCATTGATCACTAGAAACTTCACTGCCTCATCATTTGCGGCTAGCTCAATCGCTTCTAAAATCTCCTCACACATGGGAATATTGAAACCATTTGAAACTTCAGGACGATTGAAGGTAATAGTTGCCACTTCATCAACTACCTTATAAAGAATACCATTAAAAGTCATTCTAACTCCATTCCAGACTGGGTACTTACAGTCATTTTATTTTATAATTAAATAATTTGATAGTCAAATTACATTTATTCTAGCATAAAAGATGTAAGAAAGAAAACAAAAAAACTGGAAAATTTGATTTTATATTCGTTTTTTGCTTATTTTTGCAATAAATTTACATAAAGCAGTGCTTCTGATAGATTTGCAAAATTTTCAGAATTTTGTTATAATTTTTCCTAAATCATGTTTAGGAGTTTCTATGAAAGTTGTAAAATTTGGCGGAAGTTCACTTGCTTCTGCTTCACAATTAGAAAAAGTCTTACATATCGTAAAGTCTGATGCTGAGCGTCGTTTCGTCGTCGTTTCCGCACCAGGAAAAAGAGATGACCAAGATACAAAAGTCACCGATGCCCTGATTAAGTATTATCGCCAGTACATTGCAGGAAATGATGTCTCCAAGGAGCAAAATTGGATTATTAAACGCTACTCCGATATGGTCTCTGAGCTAGGTCTAAAATCTGCAATTATTGAAAAAATCTCTAAGAGCATCATCTCCCTAGCTACTCTGCCAATTGAGAATAATGAATTTCTTTACGATACTTTCCTAGCAGCTGGTGAAAACAACAATGCTAAGCTCATTGCAGCCTACTTTAACCACAATGGTATTCCGGCTCGCTACGTCCATCCTAGAGAAGCTGGACTAGTGGTTTCAAGCGAACCAGGAAATGCTCGGATCCTTCCTTCAAGCTATGATAAATTAGAAGAACTAATCCATTCCGATGAAGTTCTTGTCATTCCTGGTTTCTTCGGTGTCACTCAAGATGGACAAATCTGTACTTTCTCGTGGCGGCTCAGATATTACAGGATCAATTATTGCAGCTGGTGTCAAAGCTGACGTCTATGAAAACTTCACTGATGTGGACGGCATCTTTGCTGCTCACCCTGGGATTATTCATAAGCCACGTTCCATCGCCGAGCTTACTTACCGTGAAATGCGAGAATTAGCTTATGCAGGTTTTACTGTCCTTCACGATGAAGCCCTGCTTCCAGCCTATCGCGGAAAAATTCCACTCGTTATCAAAAATACCAACAATCCAGAGCACCCCGGTACGCGCATTGTCCATAAACATAGCGAAGATCATCCTCCTGTTGTAGGAATCGCTGGTGACTCAGGCTTCGTAAGCATTAACATGTCCAAGTATCTCATGAACCGAGAAGTTGGATTTGGTCGAAAGGCACTTCAGATTTTGGAAGATCTAAATATCGGTTGGGAGCATATGCCAACAGGAATCGATGATCTTTCCATCATTCTTCGTGAACGTGAATTAACTCCAATCAAAGAAGAAGAAATTTTGCGCCAACTTGTACAAAAGGCAGAAGTTGACTACGCTGAGATTGAGCATGACCTCTCTATCATCATGATTGTTGGCGAAAAAATGAAAAGTCATATCGGGGTGACTGCTACTGCGACTAGAGCTCTTTCTGACAACAAAATCAATATCCAAATGATGTCACAAGGTTCCAGTGAAGTTTCTATCATGTTTGTTGTCAATAAGAACCAAGAAAAAGAGGCCATCCGTGCTCTGTACAAAGCATTCTTTGGCAGCTCAGAAAGCGATGAATAAACCGAATAAGTAAACAACAAGGACCTAGCTCTATGTGGAGCCAGGTCTTTCCTTATTCTTTCTTGCTTATAAGAAACCTTTTTTCTTTTCCAAGATTAGGTCCTTGACAGATATCAATAGGACAGCTAGCAAAATCATGCCCATACCTACAAAATCAAGCAGATAAAAGCGTTCATTCATAATGACAAAGGCAAAGAAGACCGCTGAAATAGGCTCAATCGAAGCTAAAAGACTAGATTTAACAGGGCCAACCAAGCTTGTTCCCTTCAAAAAGACGGTGTAAGCAAAGATTGTCCCGATGACAATAATGCCGACCAAGGCTAGAAGGATATCCAAACGGACTTGCCACTGATGCTGGAAAATACCGCTGAAAGGAAGGAGCAAGATACCTGCAATGGTCATGCCGATGCCGATTACCAGCATGCTTCCCCACCTTTTGATGAGCCCAATCGGCAAAAGAATATAAAGTGCGTATGTAAAGGCTGAGAAAACACCTAAAAATAAGCCTTTTGGCGTCATCGAGAGCTGATTGATCTGACCGTGGGTCGCAATCAGAAAGGTTCCACCGATAGCCAAAATCATAGAGCAAACCTGAGCCACAGTCGGTGTTACTCTGTCTTTGATACAAGTGTATGCCAAGACTCCCACTGGACAGAGATATTGTAAAACCGTTGCTGTTCCTGCATTCGTCTCATGGATGGCCGCTAAATATGCGTATTGATTGATGAATAAGCCTAGAACTGCAAAAATTAAAATGTGTAGCAGAGAGCTCTTGTCTTTCCAAATCTTTTTAAAGGATTCTTTATTTGTCGCATAAGCCAACATCATCAAGACCAAACCCGCTAGCAACAAGCGTACATTGGTCAAGATCAGTGCGGAAAAACCATGCTCCATCAGATATTGACCACTTGTTCCCGATAAGCCCCAAGCAATCCCCGCAGCCAAGGTATAAAGGGTTCCCCTTAAAACTTTTGACATCCCAAACCTCTTTCTGTTAGCTTTGATCATTATAACATAAACCATAAAGAAAAATCAGTCTGTTTTGACTGATTTTTTATGATTTAGCAGAGCCCAAAAATGGCTAATCCTCTATCTCAAGAAGTAAATAAGGCAAACCTAATATAAAGCCAATAATTCCTAGCATAGCTCGCATTCCAGAAGCTGTAACAAGTACCTTCTGACTATCTTTTACCTGAATCTTATGCGACTTCATAAAACTTTGTCCAACCTGTAGTTCAACACTGTCTCCCTCAAAAGTCAGCGTTTTACTTTCATCCTTCGCAAGTTTATCCACAAGTTCTCCATTTAGATATACCGCAACATTTTGGGCAACTCCAACTATACCGGTAGCACGCGTAATGGTAAATTTTGGCATCAAAAACTCCTTTATTTCAAGCTAACCTATCAACAAAAATTCTTCAGTTTATTCTTCAATCCTAGCTGAGTAAAAAGGCAGAAGAAACATTAAAACAATATAAAGAATTAAGAGAATTGCACGCACTAGACCACCAAAGAACAGGCCGAGCAACAAAACTCCTAGACAGATAGAAAAATTCGTAAAATTCGTTTCAACCAACAAGGTTTGCCCTGCTTTAACTGTCACTGGCTTGGTTCTCATAGGAGCAGCTCCTACACGAACAACAACTTCTTCTCCCTCAATAGGAAAGGCCGCCTCGTCGCCATTCTGGATTGTACCAACCTTTTGACCATTGATTAAAATTGGAAAATTCCCAATGATCCCTACAAAACCTGTTCCGCGTTTTACTTTAATTTCTGACATAAGAACTCCTTTATTTTTATCTATTTTACCATAAGTTCCCTTCAAATAAAAGGTGAAAACCAGCCTCACGACTGGTTTTCTGCTTATTTCTATAATTTCTCCAACTCTTCATTGAGCAATTTTTGTGCTACTTGCGGGTTGGCTTGACCCTTGGTGGCCTTCATGAGCTGACCAATCAGGGACTTGGCCGCATTCTTGTTGCCGCCCTTATAGTCATTGATGGCTTTTTCATTATCCGCAAAGACTTGCTGGATGATTGGAAGAAGCTGGGCAGGGTCTGAGATTTGGATTAGGCCTGCTTTCTGTACATACTCTTTAGCAGAGCCACCATTTTTGGCTAGATGGACAAAAACCTTCTTAGCAATCTTAGAGGAAATTGTGCCATCTGCAATCAGCGCAATCATCTCAGTCAGATTCTCAGGCGTCAGCTCAATCTCAGAGATGGTCTTACCTTCTGCATTGAGGTATTGCGCCACTTCTCCTTGGAGCCAGTTAGAGACAGATTTAGCATCGCCACCTGCCGCAACAGCTGCTTCAAAGAAATCTGACACAGCTTTCGTCGCTGTCAACTGCTTGGCATCGTAGTCAGAAAGACCGTAATCGCCTACATACTTGGCACGACGTTCTTTTGGAAAGGCTGGCAGGCTATTGCGCACTTGCTCAATCCATGCATCTTCAATCTCAAAGATGGGTAGATCAGGCTCTGGGAAGTAACGGTAGTCCGCTGAACCTTCCTTGACCCGCATGAGCAGGGTTTCGCCAGTCGCTTCGTCATAACGACGGGTTTCCTGACGGATTTGACCACCGCTGCGTAGGATTTCAGCTTGGCGTTTTTCCTCAAATGCTAGACCCTTGCGAACAAAGTTGAAGGAGTTGAGGTTTTTCAGCTCAGTCTTGGTACCAAATTCTTCCTGGCCGTAAGGACGGATGGAAATATTGGCATCGACCCGCATGGAGCCCTCTTCCATCTTGACATCCGAAATGCCCGTGTACTGGATGATTTCCTTGAGGGCAGTCAGATAGGCATAGGCTTCTTCTGGACTGCGCATATCCGCTTCAGATACAATCTCAATCAGCGGCACCCCTTGGCGGTTGAGGTCTACATAAGAGTAGCCGTCACTGCCGTGGGTATTCTTTCCAGCATCTTCTTCCAAGTGGGCCCGCTCAATACGAATTTCTTGGTCGTGCCATCTTCTAGCTCAATCTCAATCCAGCCATTGTAGCCAATCGGCTCATCAAACTGAGAAATTTGATAGGCTTTTGGATTGTCTGGATAGAAGTAATTCTTGCGGTCAAAGTGCATCTTCTGGTGAATATCCATGTTCAAAGCCAGAGCAGCCTTGATACCATAGTCAATGACGCCCTTGTTCATAACAGGCAGAACACCTGGGAAGGACCAGTCAATGATATTGGTGTTGGCATTTGGATCTTCACCAAAGTGAGCTGGAGCCGGTGAGAAAATTTTTGAATTGGTCTTCAATTCAACATGGACTTCTAGTCCGATAACTGTTTCAAAGTTCATTATTTTTCACCTCCAAAGATAACTGGCTGCTGTTTGTGGTAGTCAGTCGTCGCTTCAAATGCCGCGGCTGCCTGATAGATGGTCTCTTCATCAAAGTGGTTACCGATCAGCTGCAGGCCAACAGGAAGACCATCTGCAAAGCCAGCTGGGATTGAAATGCTCGGAAGGCCAGCCAGATTGACTGGAATGGTCAAAAGGTCAGCCAGATACATAGCCACCGGATCTTGGTTTTGACTGCCCAAGTCATATGCTACTGTTGGTGCAGTTGGACCTAAGATCAAGTCATATTTTTCAAATACCTTAGCAAAATCTTGCATAATCAGGGTACGAACCTGACCAGCTTTCTTGAAGTAAGCATCGTAGTAACCAGATGACAAACTGAAAGTTCCCAGCATGATACGGCGTTTCACCTCTTCACCAAAGCCTTCACTACGAGATTTAACATAGACATCTTCTAGATTTTCAATGCCTTCTGCGCGGTAGCCATAGCGAATACCATCAAAACGCTGCAAGTTAGAACTAGCTTCAGAGGAAGCGATGATATAGTAAACAGCCACGCCATACTTGCTGTGGGGCAGGCTAACTTCTTCAACAATCGCACCTAGGCTTTCCAAGTGCTTGGCTGCTGACAAAATCGTTTCCTTGACCTTGCTGTCAATTCCCTCACCCATGTATTCCTTAGGCAAGGCAATCTTCATGCCCTTGATGTCTTGGCCAATCTTGCTAGTAAAGTCTGGCACTGCCTCTTGTGATGATGTAGAGTCCTTAGGATCATTACCAGAAATAACATTCAGAAGCTGAGCATTTTCCTTAACCGTCTGGGAGAAAGGCCCAATCTGGTCTAAAGAAGAACCAAAGCAATGAGACCAAAACGGGAAACCCGGCCGTAGGTTGGCTTGAGGCCGACTACACCGTTAAAGGACGCCGGCTGGCGAATAGAACCACCCGTATCTGAACCCAGTGATAGACGAACCTGACCAGAAGCAACAGCTGTCGCTGAACCACCAGATGAGCCACCAGGAACCTTGCTACTATCCCAAGCATTCTTAGTCGTCTTAAAGTAAGAGTTTTCGCTAGATCCCCCCATGGCAAACTCGTCCATGTTGGTCTTCCCAACGATAATCATATCCTTACCATAGAGCTTCTCTACACTGGTCGCATCGAAAATTGGTTTATAGTTGTAGAGCATTTTAGATGCAGCTGTTGTCAGAATTCCCTTGGTTGAGATATTGTCCTTAACCGCCAGCGGAATTCCGCTCATAAGATTGTCAGCATCAATACCCTTGGCATCTAGAGCCGCAGCCTGAGCCAAAGCCTCCTCTTCGCTGACAGTAATGAAACTGTCCACAGCTCCTTCACGTTCTTTGATGTCTGCCAAAGTCGCCTGAGTTAACTCTACTGCAGAAATTTCTTTCTTGACCAGCAGATCATGCAACTCTTCAATGGTCTTGTGATTAAAAGTCATTAGGCATCTCCTCCGTCATCTAGGATGGCAGGCACTTTGATGTAGCCCCGCTCTTTTTCAGGTACATTTTGGAAAGCTCTTCTCGGTTCCAGCCTGGCTGAGCCTCATCTTCTCGCATATAGTTGATATTGGCTGCCACATTGGAAGTGAAAGGCACCCCCTCCGTATCCACTTCATTGAGCAATTCGACCATGTCGACAATTTTAGACAAGGTTGTCGCAAACTCAGCTGTCTCTTCTGGTGAAAAAGCCAGTTTTGACAGTTTTGCAACGTGACTTACTTCTTCTTGAGTAATCTTCATCTCTGATTCCTTTCATAAGATAGACGAGCATGAATACCGACCGAAAACGATAAATCTAAGAAAAATCTTTGTTTTCGAGGCTTTAGCTCGCATTGTTTTGCTAAGATAGGGGCGCCAAGCTCTCGTAGCTACGACCTCTTTCTTTGGCTTCTTCCTGATTTCTTCAGGAATTCGCACCATTTCATTTTACCATATTTCCGGCTAATTCTTCAATTCCAAATACAGTTCTTTCAGCTGTCTTTGGTCCACCAAACTTGGACTTTCCAGCATAGGGTCAAAGCCAGTACCATTTCGGGAAGGCAATGACCTGACGGATATTTTCTTCCCCAGCCAAAATCATAACCAAGCGATCCAAGCCCAGAGCCAAGCCACCGTGTGGTGGGAAGCCGTACTCCAAGGCTTCTAGGAAGAAACCAAAGTCTCGCTCATAGTCTTCTCGGCTCATGCCCAATAGCTCAAACATCGCTTCCTGAGCCTTCCGATCATGAATCCGTAGACTTCCTCCGCCAATCTCATAGCCGTTCAAGACGATGTCATAGGCATGGCTGCGGTATTGATCTGGATCCTGACCTTCTTCAAAAATGCCCTGTGTGAAAGGATGGTGCATGGCTTGATAGCGGTTTTGGTCTTCATTCCACTCCAACAGCGGCCAATCCACAACCCAGAGGAAATGAAGCAGGCTTGGGTCAATCAAATCCAAAGTTTTTGCGACTTCTAGACGCAGATGTCCCAAAGATTCCTGAGCACGATGCTTCTTGGCCATGACTAGCAGAATAAGATCTCCATCTTTGGCCTCAAAACGTGTCAGTAACTCCTGACTTTCAGCTTCAAAGGTGCTAGCCAAATCACCAACCAATTGGCCATTTTCAACCTTTAGACTGGCGAAACGACTGCAGCCAAATTCCTTCATTTCCTGATAGTAGTGGCTCAGCTGCTTCTTGCTAAAAGCACTAGCCGCATCTGGCACACAGATTCCCATCACTTCCTCTTGGTTATCCAAGGCTTTCTTGATGAGGAGCGAATCATTGGACTGGCACAAATCCGTCAAACTCTTCAGCTCTAAACCAAAGCGTGTATCCGGCTTATCAGAACCAAAGCGGCTCATAGCTTCTTCATAGCTGATAGTCGGAAAAGCTTCTGTCAACTCCAACCCATGGGTTTTCTTGACAACTGCTTTGAGCATAGCTTCAACCAGAGCTCGGATTTCTTCTTCGCTTGCAAAACTCAGCTCCAAATCTACCTGAGTAAACTCTGGCTGACGATCGCCCCGCAAGTCTTCGTCACGGAAACAACGAACAATCTGATAATAGCGCTCGAGGCCAGCTCCCATCAGCAACTGCTTGAGCATCTGTGGACTCTGTGGCAAGGCGTAGAACTGATTTTTAAAGACCCGACTAGGAACTAAGAAGTCCCTAGCCCCTTCAGGTGTTGACTTGGTCAGATAAGGCGTCTCCACTTCCAAAAAGTCTAAACCGTTTAAATATTCTCGAATAGTTGATGTGACCTGATGGCGCAGTTTGAGGTTATGTGTCATCTTCTCACGGCGCAAGTCCAGGTAGCGGTATTTCTGACGCAGGTCTTCGCCAGTATGGGCATGCTGGTCCAACTCAAATGGCAGGGCCTTGCTGCTAGCAATAAGCTCAATCTTCTCTGCCCTTAGCTCAACCTGACCAGACTTGATGGCCTTGTTGACAAAGCGCTCTTCCCGCTGAACGACTTGCCCTGTCACTGAAATAACATCCTCTTTGCCAATGTCTTCTAGCTTAGCAAAATCTTCAATCTCACCGCCAACGAAGATCTGAAGCAAGCCCTCGCGATCCCGCAATTCAATAAAAGCCAGCTTGCCGTGATTGCGGATATTGGCCACCCAGCCAGTTGCGGTCATGGTCTGTCCAACCTGCTCTAAACCGTAGTTTCCGATAAAAATTTCTTTCATATTCTTTCCCTCTCAAATCCATTTGCAAGCCGCCCTGTCCTTAGGCATATTAGCAACTCTCGTCCAGTATCTCCACTTTTCCTTTTGCAAAACAAAAAGCTTCCGTCTCTGAAACAGACGAAAGCCGTGGTACCACTGTTATTCGCCACCCTAAAAGGCAGCCTCTACGCTCGTAACGTGAGCGACGTTTGTGCTTAATCACACAAAAGATTACGAAGCATGTTCTTCGATTTGCTTTCTTGGTACTGCTCTCAGCTATCAGTACTCTCTGTGCAAGTCAGCAAACCTACTCTGCTTCTCTTTTACTCTTAAATTGTATTTATTATAGTCGAACCTAGAACATTTTGCAAGTGATTTAAGGCAAATTTATGATTTTCCTCTGACAGAGAAGCCACAGCTGGCTCTACCACCTGAATCTGATAACCAAGATTATAGGCATCGATCGCCGTATGCAGGACGCAAATATCTGTCAAGACTCCAGTCAAAATGACCGTATCTACCTTTCTTTCCCGCAATCGAATATCTAAATCCGTGCCAGAAAAAGCAGAATAATGGCGCTTATCCATCCAAAAGACCCGAGAGTCTGCTTGATGCTTCTCATAAAAATCAGCCAAAGGACCATAAAGATTGCGACCGCTAGTCCCTTTGATATTATGAGGCGGAAACAGCTTGCTTTCAGGATGAAAGGCATCATTCTCATCATGAGCATCAATAGCAAAGAAGATATAGTCGCCTCGATCAAAAGCTGCCTCGGTCACTTGGGCAATGGCTTCAGAAATCGCCTGAGCCGGCGCTCCTGCGGTCAACTTGCCCTCATCCGCAACAAAATCAACTGTATAATCAATGGAAATCAGTGCTCTTGCCATTAGTAATCCCTCTTTTTAATTTCCTCAAAAACATCTGGAATCAGTACTTTCAGATAAGTTCCCTTCATCCCCAGCGAGCGGCTTTCAATAATCCCCGCACTTTCCAGCTTACGCAAAGCATTGACAATGACTGAACGAGTAATCCCGATGCGGTCAGCAATGACAGAAGCCGTCAGTTGCCCTTCATTGCCATTGAGCTCGCCCAGAATAGCTGAGACAGCTCTTAACTCTGAGTAAGACAGGGTATTGACCGCCATGGTCACGGCCGTCCGGCGACGGATGTTCTTCTCGTCCTCTTCCCGCTGGAAGTTAAGCAGCTGAATACCGACCACTGTGCTGGCAATCTCGACCAAATCAAATCGTCATCCAAAAATTCTTTATCATTGCGCCAGATAATCAGCGAGCCCAAGCGAATTCCTGAAACATGAATCGGTGCGATAGTAGTCAAACCATCTGGAAATTCATCCTTGGTTTCCACTGGGAAAATCGTCAAATCGTGAGTTACAGGCAGATTAGCCTCCGTCTCATACACCATGTTCGCTTCTTGGACATATTCTTTGGGGAATGTCTTGTCTTGGAAAAAGGCTTCTACACGATCATTATTTGTCTTGTAGCGCATAAAGTAGCCCAAAAGGCGGCCCTTACTGTTGATGATGCAGGCATTACAGTGAATAATGTCAGCAAGCTGGCGAGTGATCGCATTGTAAGGAAGTTCCTCCTGAAGTTGCTCTTCTGAACGTTTCAAGATAGAAGTAATCTTCCTTGTTTTTTCTAATAGTTTTGCCATACATTTACCTCGTATTTAGTCTCCTTGATTGTATCATAATCGACCGAAATTTTCAATAATTATCTGAAAATTGTGTATTGAAAAAAAATTCGCTACAATTCTGAAAGATTCAGAATTTAATGATAGCGAAAAAAATCACTTCATCAAAAAAACCATTTAAAACAATTCTAAGACTAATTTGTTTTAAACGGTTTATGACTTATAATTATGCTTATCTGCGGTATTGGCGCAGGAAGCGCGTCATTTTTTCTTGGATCTGAGCTAGCTCATCTACCCGAGGCAGATAAACGATTCGGAAATGATCTGGATCCTTCCAGTTAAAGCCTCGTCCATGGACAAGGAGAACTTTTTCCTGCTTGAGGAAATCCAAGACAAACTGCTCATCATCATCGATACGGTACATTTCTCGATCAATCTTCGGGAAGATGTAAAGACCCGCCTTAGGTTTGACTGCAGACAAACCTGGAATATCTTGAATGGCATTGTAAATGAAGTTTCTTTGTTCATAAATACGGCCACCTGGCAAAAGCAATTCGTCTACTGACTGGTGCCCACCTAGAGAGGTTTGTACGACTTGCTGGGCCAACACGTTAGAACAAAGGCGCATATTGGAAAGCATATTGAGGCCTTCGATATAGCCTTTAACGTGCCGCTTAGGACCAGATAGTACCATCCAGCCAACTCGGAAGCCAGCGATACGATGAGATTTTGACAGGCCATTCATGCTGACACAGAAAACATCAGGTGCCAAGCTTGCCACAGGCGTATGCACATGTCCATCCATCACCATGCGGTCATAAATCTCATCCGCAAAGATAATAAGATTGTTCTGGCGAGCAATTTCCACGATCTCTAGCAAAAGTTCCTTAGGATAAAGTGCCCCCGTTGGATTGTTAGGATTGATGATAATGATAGCCTTAGTATTAGAAGTGATTTTTGACTTGATGTCATCAATATCTGGATACCATTCTGCCTGCTCATCACAGACATAGTGAACCGCATTCCCACCAGCCAGACTAACTGCAGCCGTCCAGAGCGGATAGTCCGGCATTGGCACTAAGACCTCGTCTCCATCATCCAAGAGTCCCTGCATAGACATAACAATCAGCTCGCTGACTCCATTTCCAAGATAAATATCATCGATATCAACATTAGGGAAATTTCTGAGCTGGCAATACTGCATAATGGCCTTACGGGCTGAGAAAATCCCCTTAGAATCAGAGTAACCCTCACTGTCACGCGCATTCATAATCAAATCATGAATGACCTCGTCTGGAGCAGTAAAGCCAAATTCAGCTGGATTTCCTGTGTTCAGGCGGAGAATTTTTTCTCCGTTGGCCCGCATCCGCATCGCTTCATCCAAAACTGGCCCACGAATATCATAGGCTACATGCTCCAGTTTGCTGGACTTATTAAATTCTTTCATCCTATTTTCCTCAATTCATCTGAATGATTTTATTATACCATCAGAAAAAAAGATTGACAATTAGGAAGAATCTAAGAACGCTCCATTCAACTAAAATAAAGCTTCTAATTTAGGAAAATACACTTGTCCATCATGATAATTTCACTTGATTTCTGAATTTCATTTGCAGCTTTACTTTTTTTCTGAAAAGGTTTACAATATAAGTGAAGATATAAGAAACTCGAATCTAGTATTCGACAAAAGATGGAGGTAGCTTTATGACTCAACAAAAATATGAAAATATCATGGTCGCTGTTGACGGCTCTCGCGAAGCAGAACTCGCTTTTGAAAAAGGTGTTAATGTAGCACTGAGAAATGCTTCTCGTTTGACAATTGCTCATGTGATTGATACACGGGCTCTCCAAAGCGTCTCAACCTTTGACGCCGAGGTCTACGAAGACCTCCAAGAAGAAGCACAGAAGTTGATGACAGAATACAAGGAAAAGGCGCAAAAAGCTGGGGTCAAATACGTCGATATCGTCATTGAATTGGGCAATCCCAAAACCCTCCTGTCAACTGACATTCCTGACGAACACAAGGTTGATTTGATTATGGTCGGAGCTACTGGTCTCAATGCCTTTGAACGCCTCCTAGTCGGCTCATCATCTGAGTATATCCTTCGCCACGCTAAAGTGGACTTACTAGTCGTTCGTGACAAAGAGAAAACATTCTAAAATATCTAGTAGGTTGCTGCAATAGCTATGCCCTACTTTCCTCATAACTATAAGTTGAAATCCCTCATTAGGTTAGCCTAGTGAGGGATTTGTGTTTTAGAAGGATAAAAATCTTATTTCAGCTTGCCTTTTAAATACTGACCAGTATAGCTGGCTGGATTGGCTGCGACTTCCTCTGGTGTACCTGTCGCAATGATCGTTCCACCACCGACACCGCCTTCCGGTCCTAGGTCGATGATATGGTCTGCCGTTTTGATAACGTCCAGATTGTGCTCAATAACGAGGACCGTATTGCCATCATCCACGAAGCGAGCTAAAACCTTGAGCAAACGAGCAATGTCCTCTGTATGAAGCCCTGTCGTCGGCTCATCCAAGATATAGAAGGACTTACCAGTCGAGCGCTTGTGAAGCTCGCTGGCCAGCTTCATCCGCTGAGCCTCACCACCTGACAAGGTTGTGGCTGGCTGCCCTAGAGTCACATAGCCTAGCCCCACGTCTTTGATGGTCTGGAGTTTGCGGGCAATCTTGGGGATGTGCTGGAAGAATTCTACCGCATCATTGACCGTCATGTCCAGAACTTGGGAAATATTCTTCTCCTTGTAGTGGACTTCCAGAGTTTCACTGTTGTAGCGAGTACCGTGGCAGACCTCACAGGCCACATAGACGTCAGGCAGGAAGTGCATCTCAATCTTGATAATTCCATCACCCGAGCAGGCCTCGCAGCGACCACCCTTGACGTTAAAGCTGAAACGGCCCTTCTTGTAGCCGCGAATCTTAGCTTCATTAGTCTTGGCAAACAGATCGCGAATATCGTCAAAGACTCCAGTATAAGTAGCTGGATTAGAGCGCGGTGTCCGACCAATCGGACTTTGGTCAATATCAATTAACCTATCCACATGCTCAATACCACTGATGTTCTTGAACTTGCCTGGCTTGGCAGAGTTGCGGTTGAGTTTCTGAGCGATGGCCTTTTTGAGAATCGAGTTGACCAGCGTTGACTTACCGGATCCAGAAACTCCTGTCACAGCGATGAATTTGCCCAAGGGGAATCTGGCCGTGATATTCTGCAGGTTATTTTCCTGCGCCCCTGTCACTTCAATAAAGCGGCCATTGCCTACACGGCGTTCCAATGGTACTGGGATTTCGCGCTTACCTGACAAGTATTGGCCTGTGATGGATTTCTTGTTCTTAGCCACCTGTGCAGGAGTACCCGCTGCGACGATTTCACCGCCGAAAACACCGGCTCCTGGTCCGACATCAATCAGCCAGTCAGCCTCCTGCATGGTGTCCTCATCGTGCTCAACCACGATGAGGGTATTACCCAAGTCGCGCATCTTCTTGAGGCTGGCAATTAGGCGGTCATTGTCACGCTGGTGCAAGCCAATAGAGGGCTCGTCTAAGATATAGAGGACACCACTCAAGTTCGAGCCGATCTGAGTCGCCAAGCGAATCCGCTGACTCTCACCGCCTGATAAGGTTCCAGCCGAGCGAGACAGGGTCAGGTAATTGAGACCAACGTTATTCAGAAAGGTCAGGCGATCATGAATTTCTTTGAGAATAGGCCGCGCAATAGTAGCTTCATTGTCAGTCAAGTGAAGCTTGTCCAACTGAAGCAAATGATCTGCAATGGACAAGTCTGAAATATCACCGATGTGCAAGCCATCTTCGCCGCCAACCTTGACAGACAAGGCCTGGGGACTGAGTCGATAACCATGACAAGCTGCACAAGTCAGCTCATTCATATAAGCCCGCATCTGCGTCCGAGTAAAATCACTATTGGTTTCATGGTAGCGACGGTTGATATTGGTGACAACCCCCTCAAAAGGAATGTCAATATCGCGCACGCCGCCAAATTCATTTTCATAATGGAAATGGAACTCCCGTCCATCTGAGCCAAAGAAAATCAACTGCTTTTCTTCCTCAGTCAGCTCCTCAAAAGGCTTGTCCATATCAATGCCAAAGGCTGCCATAGCCTGCTCCAGCATCTGTGGATAGTAGTTGGAGGAGATGGGGTTCCAAGGCGCTAGCGCTCCTTCGCGCAAAGTCTTGCTAGAATCTGGCACGACCACATCTAGATCCACTTCCAGTTTAACTCCCAGACCATCGCAGTCTGGACAAGAGCCAAAGGCGCATTGAAAGAAAAGAGTCGCGGCTCTAGCTCTGGGACTGTAAAGCCACAAACTGGACAGGCATAATGCTCCGAAAAGAGCAGTTCTTGGCCGTCCATGGTATCAATCACCACATAGCCCTCAGCAATCCGCAGAGCTGCTTCGACCGAGTCAAAGAGGCGACTGCGCACTCCTTCCTTGATGACAATTCTGTCCACCACAACTTCAATATCATGCTGCTTGCTCTTAGAAAGCTCTGGCACTTCTGTTACATCGTAGACATCGCCATCCACGCGTACCCGGACATAACCGTCTTTCTGAATCTTATCAAAAACGGTCTTATGCTGGCCCTTTTTCTTGCGAATGACCGGCGCTAAAATCTGCAGCCGCTGACGCTCTGGCAATTCTAAGACCTTGTCGACAATCTGTTCAACAGACGAAGCCTTAATAGCTCCATGTCCATTGACACAGTAGGGCGTTCCAACACGGGCATAGAGCAGCCGTAGGTAATCATTAATTTCGGTAGCTGTTCCCACTGTTGAGCGAGGATTTTTACTAGTCGTCTTCTGGTCGATGGAAATAGCCGGGCTAAGACCATCAATCGAGTCCACATCCGGCTTTTCCATATTGCCCAAAAACTGCCGAGCATAGGCTGATAGACTTTCCACATAGCGGCGCTGCCCCTCAGCATAAAGGGTATCAAAAGCCAAACTAGACTTACCCGAACCAGACAGACCAGTCACTACGACTAGCTTATCTCGGGGGATTTCTACATCAATATTTTTTAAATTATGAGCTCGCGCTCCATGAATCACAATTTTATCTTGCATCTCTTCCACACTTTACCTTTAAACTTCTTCTATTATAGCAAATTTTTCTGCAAACTTTTTCCCAAAAGACTAGAATTTGTAGTATAATAAGACGGTGCTTATAAACGATTCTAGGAGGAGATATGAAGCAAGTATTTTTATCAACAACAACCGAGTTCAAGGAGATTGATACACTTGAATCGGGAACTTGGATAAATATGGTAAATCCTTCCCAAAATGAATCTTTAGAAATCGCAAACGCCTTTGGCATTGACATAGCTGACCTACGGGCACCCCTCGATGCCGAGGAAATGTCTCGGGTCACCATCGAGGATGAATACACACTGATCATCGTAGACGTACCCATCACTGAGGAGCGGAATAACCAGACTTACTATGTCACTATCCCGCTTGGTATTATCATCACAGAAGAAGCTATCATCACGACTTGCTTGGAAAAGCTGCCCCTGCTGGATATCTTTATCCACCGTCGCTTGCGTAACTTTTTATACTTTCATGCGGTCACGTTTTATCTTTCAGATTCTCTATCGCAATGCCGAGCTATATCTGACAGCCCTGCGTTCCATTGACCGCAAGAGTGAGCAGATTGAGAGCCAGCTGCACCAGTCAACTCGAAATGAAGAACTGATTGAGCTCATGGAGCTGGAAAAGACCATCGTCTATTTCAAAGCCTCCCTCAAGACAAATGAGCGCGTGATTAAAAAACTAACCAGCTCTACTAGCAATATCAAGAAATACTTGGAAGATGAGGATTTGCTGGAAGATACCCTGATTGAGACCCAGCAGGCCATCGAGATGGCTGATATTTATGGAAATATCCTCCACAGCATGACAGATACTTTTGCTTCCATTATTTCCAACAACCAGAATAATGTCATGAAGACACTGGCTTTGGTAACCGTTGTTATGTCCATCCCGACCATGCTCTTCTCAGCCTATGGGATGAACTTCAAAGATAATGAACTGCCTCTAAATGGCGAGCCACATGCCTTCTGGATTATCATGTTTATCGCCTTTGCTCTGAGTGGCTCTCTGACCCTCTACCTCTTCCATAAAAAATTATTCTAACCACCAGAAAGGACTCTTATGTCACAAGTAGTATCAGACAAACTAACTAAGAAAAATAAGGAATTTCTCCACATCGCTACTCATCAACTCCTCAAAGATGGCAAATCCGATGAAGAAGTAAAAGCAATCTTAGAAGAAATCATTCCAAACATTTTAGAAAATCAAGCCAAGGGTATCCCTGCCCGTGCTCTCTACGGTGCACCAACTTACTGGGCCTCTTCTCTCACTGCTAAGGAGCGCTATGACGCCGAGCATCCAAAACAAAACGATGATCCAAAATGGATGATGCTGGATTCCGTCCTCTTCATTTTCGGTTTCTTCACCGTTCTGACTTCCATCGTCAATTTGGCATCTTCTCGACCGTCTGTTTACGGCATGACGACACTTGTCTTTGGTAGTATTGTCGGTGGTCTCGCTTTCTACGCCCTCTATCATTTCGTTTACCGTTTTTACGGACCAGATACTGAGCGTAGCCAGCGTCCACATCTACTCAAATCTATCCTTATCATGCTAGCAGCCATTGGTCTTTGGACCCTTTCAATCATTGGTTCTAGCCTACTGCCCGACTCTCTCAACCCACATTTTTCAAATATCGTCGTTGCCATCATCGGAGGGATCACCCTAGCACTCCGTTTCTACCTCAAGAAACGCTTCAATATCAAGAGTGCAACCATGGGGCCAGCGAAATACTAAGCAGCATAGAAAAAGAGGTTTTGCAACCTCTTTTATTTTGCCCTTTTTGAAAAGTATAAGACCAAGTCGTCGTTATTCTCGCACGAAACATAGGGCGTGAGTGGCTGATTTTGAAACCAAACTCCTGACCCACCTGGCATATAACCGCGACCTACATATAGTCGTTGTGCTGGACCATAGCCTTTATGCAGGCCAACTCCCAAGCTGACAACATCTGAATAATGCTGCGCTGCTTGCTCAGCTTTGTCCAATAAAGCTGTCCCAATTCCTCGCTTTTGGAAACTTTCAAAAACATTAAAATCCGTTAACTCAGGATAAAGGCCAGCGAAAGGCCCATGCTTTGCCAATGGGATGACTGTAATGTAGCCAGCCAAAAATTCCCCAACGACCGCCACCAAAACTTGGCGTTCACCCGCCTCTTGCTCCAGAAAGTAATTTTTTAAAATCTCTCTCCGACCAGGCCAGCCTTGCTGGATAAAAGCATTCGATAAGCCTTCAATATCCTCAAAAAGCATCTTTCTGATGGCTAGTTCTTCTGTCATGGCAAGCCTCCCATATCTCGATAGTTGCTCCTATTATAGCACTGTCCCTTCCTATCATCAAGACAGCAAAAATCCCTGCTAGAAGCAGGGATTCATATTAGTCTTCATTTACGAAAGGCATCAAAGCCATTACGCGAGCGCGTTTGATAGCTGTTGTTACTTTACGTTGGTTTTTAGCTGAAGTTCCTGTTACACGACGAGGAAGGATTTTCCCACGTTCTGAAACGAAACGGCTAAGAAGCTCAGTATCTTTGTAATCAACATATTCAATCTTGTTTGCTGCGATGTAATCAACTTTTTTACGGCGTTTGAATCCGCCACGACGTTGTTGAGCCATGTTATTCTCCTTTATATTATAGTTCTAGTTTTGTCCATTATTAGAATGGTAAATCATCGTCTGAGATGTCCATCGGGTTTGAATTGCCGAATGGGCTTTCATCACGAGAAATTCGGTACTTGGTTGAATGAGTCAGCATTACCATAGCTTGGTGCAGAATTTCCACCGAAGCCACCGCCACCAAAGCCACCTGAAGGTTGCCCTTCACGGCTTGCACGACTTTCCAGAAGCTGGAAGTTGTCTGCAACGACTTCTGTGACATAGACACGCTGGCCTTGCTGATTGTCGTAGTTACGAGTCTGGATGCGACCAGTAATTCCGATTAGAGCGCCTTTTTTGGCCCAATTAGCAAGATTTTCTGCCTGCTGACGCCAGATAACAACATTGATAAAGTCCGCTTCACGCTCACCACTTTGATTTTTAAAGTTGCGATTGACAGCCAGAGTAAAGGTTGCGACCGCTTGGTTTTGCGGTGTATAGCGAAGTTCAGCATCACGGGTCATACGTCCCACAAGTACAACGTTATTAATCATAATTTACCTTCTTAAGCGTCAAGTTTGACGATCATGTGACGAAGAATGTCAGCGTTGATTTTTGAAAGACGGTCAAACTCTTTAAGAGCTGCATCGTCGTTTGCTTCAACGTTAACGATGTGGTAAAGTCCTTCACGGAAATCTTGGATTTCGTATGCAAGACGACGTTTTTCCCAGTCTTTTGATTCAACAACAGTTGCACCGTTGTCAGTCAAGATAGAGTCAAAGCGTGCTACCAAAGCGTTTTTAGCTTCTTCTTCAATGTTTGGACGAATAATATAAAGAATTTCGTATTTAGCCATTGATATGTTCCTCCTTTTGGTCTAATGACCCCGAGACGCTGCAAGGGGTAAGTGAGGTTCACTCACAAATAATAATTATACTAGATTTTCCAACAAATAGCAAGAATAAATTTCGCTTTTCCTTGAATGATTTGCTAAAGCATTTTATTAGCTAGACAAAGCACATAAGCTGGTGATTTATTGCACCTGCTCGGCTCCTTCTTTTAAGCGACCGTAAAGCAGATAGGGGACGGATGTTAATTCTTCAAGGTTGCGACAAGACAGGGCACACATCAGCAGACGTAAATCTTCTTTCCAGCCATTTACAATAGCAATGACCTCTTCGACTGAATGTTTTTCGACCAAGTCTAACATAGTCCGAGAAAGGCCGACTGCTTTAGCCCCGAGAACTAAGGCTTTAACCATGTCCAGAGGATGGCGAATGCCACCGCTTGCCAGCAACTCCACCTTGTCCACCCAGTCTTGCGCTGCCAGTAAGGCCTGGGCTGTGGTTTGCCCCCAACCGTTGAGATAGTATCGCTGACCGCTCCGCTGATTTTCAATATAGGCAAAGCTCGTTCCACCACGACCAGAAATGTCAAAGGTCGAAATACCTAGCGCCTGCGCTTCCTCAATCGTCTTCCGATCCATGCCAAAGCCTACTTCCTTGAGGACAAGGGGGACTGGAAAATCTTTTCCATAGGATTCCAGATGCTGCTTCCAAGTTTTGAAAGTCCGCTCTCCCTCAGGCATTAGCAATTCCTGCATGACATTGACATGTAGTTGAAGAAACAAAGGTTTCAAATCTGACACCGCCTGTAAGCCTGCGGCTACTGGTTTGTCAAGACCGATATTGCTGGCCAAGAGTAGACTAGGCTTATCCTTTGCCACAGCATAAGAATCATCATCTGGATTTTTCAGAGCAGCACTGTAGGAACCTGTCACAAAGAGGATGCCGCAGGCTTCGGCTACTTTAGCTAGTTTTTCATTGATTTCTCGCCCTTTTGGACTTCCACCTGTCATGGCATTGATATAAAAGGGAAAATCCCAATCATGCCCAGCGAAATGAGTGGATAAGTCAATCTCGTCCAAATCATAGGCTGGTAAAGAACGATGAATCAATTCTATATCATCAAAGCTATTGTAGCCAAGGGGCTGTTCTAGGGCGTAGTTGATATGATCATCTTTACGGCTTTGGCTCATGAGCACCCATCCTTTCTTGGTAGAGTAATTCCAGACCAGCTTCTTGCCAGCGTTGGATCAAGGTTTTACTATCTTCGGCAGCAAAAGACAGGGCGAAGCCACAATCTCCACCGCCAGCTCCACTGCTTTTAGCGACACAATCCAAGCCCTGACTCGCCTCTCTTAAGGCCTGTAATTTCTCCGTATAAATCAGCGGACTGAGCTTATCTAAAAGCTGGCTAGCAGTCGATAGACTACTCTTTACAGCTATCTTATCAGCCGACAAAAGAGCTTCTTTCAGACTGTCCACCTGAAGCTGGGTTTGAGTCAAGAAGTCTTCGTTTAAGCTCGACTTAACCTGCTTGACAAGGTCACTCGAAATAGCCGGTTCTCTCGTCCAACCAACCAGAAATCACAAGATAAAGCAGGATGGATAGGCTTGATTTCATAGCCCCAATCTTGCTCTAAAATTTCTAATAGACTTGTGTCGACCAATCGCTGGCGGATTGCCATCCGATCAAAAGAACGATAGTAAACCAGTTGTTCATAAGTAATGCAGGCCAAATCACCCATGGAGCCATTATCCCCCCGCTTGAGAAGCACTACTGCAGCTAGTCTAAAAAGGAGGTCAGAGCTTAGTTCCAGTTGATAAAAGGCAGCCATCGCCTTGATCGTCAGGACAACCACGCTACCACTGGAACCCAGCCCAAACTTTCGCCCGTCTTTCTCCATTTTTCCTCTGATAGTCAGAGCAAATGGGTGCAATGGGCGTTGCAGCAAGCTGAGATAGTCGTTCATCAGCTGAATGGTCTCCTGAATCAAGGCATAATCCGCATCTGGTGCTAGACTGGCTTTATGGCTAAAAAGATCCGAATCCAGCTCATAGCTGTCCGCCGCCTCAATCTCTGCCCGCATATAGATGGAAATATTCTTAATCAAAGCCGCATGACCAGGACTCAGGACAGCATATTCCCCAGCTAGATAGAGTTTTCCACATGTCTGGACTTGCATCTTAGTTTCCATCAGGCAATTCCTTCGTTTTGGAGACAATCAGACGGTACTGATCCGCAAAGAGGGGCACCAAGTCTTCCAAGTTCTCTTCAAGGCAGAGAACCTTGACATTAGGACCAGCGTCCATGGTGAAATAACAACGACGCCCCTGGTCTCGGAGCTGGCGAACAAAATCCATCGCAGCATAGCTTTCCTCCGTCAGATAAGTAAATGGAGGCGTGGCTGTCTCTGTCGTTGCATGCATCCGCAGGGCATTCTCCTCGGTCAACTGCCCAACTTTCTCAAAATCATTGTCCTTTAAGTAGGCCAGCATATCCTGATAGTCCTGAGCTGACTGGTCAATCCAAGCCTGAAAATCTTTGGAAGTTTCAGAACAAAGTTGCATGCCAAGTCGACTAGAAATCGGCTTTTTCTCATCATGAAGCACCAACATAATCATGGCTAGCTTAAGGTCGGTTTGCACAGGATAAATCGCTCCGCTATCCTTGTCCCATGCTGCCAAAGGACCAAAAAAGGAGCGGGCTGACGAACCTGAAGCAAACTTGGCCAACTGAGCCAGCTCCTCGGTATTGTAATTTGTTTCAAAATAAGCATCACAGGCCTTGACCAAAGCAGATAAGCCACTGGAACTAGAGGATAAACCTGCTGCTGTCGGCATATTGTTACTGGTATCAATCCGCACCCAATCACTTGGCTCCGTCCGAAAACGATCAATAATCCGACTGACCTTAGCATGCTCTTCTGGGCTTTGCAGTTGCCCATCGATATAAAATTCATCGCCAGCAGCCTCAGCCGAAAGCGGACTTAACTGGGTTTGGGTGTACATATTCTCTAAAGTCAAGGAAATACTGCTAGTGGAAGGAATCATCCGCTCAGCATCTGCCTTGCCCCAATACTTGACAATAGCAATATTGGCGTAAGACTTGACACTTACAGGCTTTCTATCCATATATTGCTGGCTCCTTTCTCTCTCAAAGACGGGCTAGGTCTTCCGCCTCTTTCTTTTCTTTGATTAGCACAATCACGCAGCCGCCTAGGCCACCGCCGCTCATTTTGGCTCCAAGAGCCCCATTTTCAAGCGCAAGCTCGACCAAGTCATCAGATAGCTGGCAAGAAACTCCCAACTGGGCTAGTTTGCCGTGAGCCTTGGTCATGGCCTGTCCCATGGTTAGCAAATCCTTGAGATGGATCGCCTTTTCAACGATTTTTGTCAGATTTCCCAGCTCCTGTAAGAGGGGCAGAGCCTCCTGACCTAAGCTTTCCACCTTTTTGATAGCTTCCCGCGTATGTCCGTGAATACCCGTATCCGCAATCAGCAGATGAGCATCCAAATCTAACTCGATTTCTGAAAATCCGACATTACGGATAAACTTGATGGCTACATCACTAAGGCAGGTCTTGGCATCCAGACCGCTTGGATTCATATGGGCAATCATCTCTGCTCGATTGGCCAGAATTTCCAGTGTCTCATGATCCAAGGCTTCTTCGAAGTAGTCAAAAACTGCACGAATGGCTGCAATACTGACAGCCGCAGACGAACCCATGCCCCGCTTTTCTGGCACCATGGAATTCACCTGGCAACGAATCTGAGCACCTTGCTTCCCTAAGTGCTCCAGACAGGCAAAAACAGCCATGGACAAGGTATCTTGCTCATAGAGAGTCCAAGGCTTCTCAGAAGGGAATACCTGACAAGTCACTTCGATATTGTTGAGAGGCAAAGCCAAGGCTGGATAGCCATAGACCACCGAATGCTCTCCCATAAGAATAATCTTGCTATGTGCCCTGCCGACACCCTTCTCTTTCGTCATACTTTCTCTCTATTTCTTCCTTCTATCTTCTATATTTTAATATACTTTTGGAAAAAAAGCGATCTTTTCCTATCTTGACTGACAAAGTCACGTTAAGCAGTCAAAAACTCCAAGCAAAAGCCGGAGTTCTATCCTATTTTATCATCAGTGACGGGCCTTTGGCTTCGGTAGGGAGGAGGCTACCACTCTCTTCTGATTAGATCCATCAGTTCATTGCGGTCTAAAATCCACTGGGCACGCTCATCCTTTTCATAGGTGCGATTGGAAAGAAAGATTGCGGCTTTCTGTTCCGCCCGGTTGTACATGATAAAAGTACCCGTATAGCCAGTATGATCCAGCCATTCCCCTTCCAAATTCCAAGCTAGACTGCGTGTCTTGCCCGGCTCTAGAGCATAGTTTTGGCTCAATCTCTCTGCAAATTCGTCCTGCAAATAATGCTCTAAAAAGATCTGCAAATCCTCAAGTCTTGAAAAAAGTCCAGCACTACCGGCATGATGGCCTAGGACACGCGCTTTGGGATCATGAACCACCCCTGCTTCAACACCACGAACAGTTGGCACCGCAGAAGCTACTGGTCCAAAGCTAGTTTTCCGCATCGCCCAAGGCTGAAAAATCTTTTCTTCAAATAACTTGTCCAAATCCTCCCCATAGATTTCCTCCAGCATAAAGCCCAGCAGGAGAAATTAACATCTGTATAATGGAAGGTTTTGTCATCCAGCACCGTCAAGCTATTAAGAGCCGCCTTTAGTTCTTGCGCATTGAGCCTATCCCGATTGGAAATAAAGGGATCTAGCCCAGAGGTATGGGTCAACAGCTGGCGCAGGGTCACCCGATCATCATGAAAAGCTGGATAATATCGCCGCAAAGGCGCATCGATATCCAAGTCGCCAGTCTGAAACAAAAATGCCACCAAGGTACCTACTCCAACCACCTTGCTGACACTGGCCAGGTCATAAAGCAGGCCAGCTCGCGTTGCTGATTGATTGGCTGGGTCTGCCAGACCCAGATAAAAACTCTGCCAGTGACCATCACGATAAAGAGACAAACTAGCCCCAGGATAAAGACCCGCAGCAAGCTGCTGATCGATCTTTTCTAAAATCCGCTGAGTCATAGTTGCTCAAACCATAGTTCAATATTACTTCGATCTTGGCTGACCAAGAATTTTTTAGATTTAGGTACAAAAAATTCCTGTGTCGCAAAAATCGATGACAATTTTTCCACATCAAAGTCTGCCACCAAACATTTGAGCATGGCCAAATCCCAAGTTTTCGCATTATCAGCTTGCAAATCTTCTCCTTGGGCTTCCTGCACATCTAGGAAATCCAAGACATTACTCACTGGCTGATAGAAAGTCTTGACAGCCTGTAAATCTGGGACACGAAGCTCAATCTTTTCCACATCAAATTGACTCAAGCCGATAAAATCGCTCTGCTCTTCAAATGTAGGAGTTTCTTGGACTGGTTGCAAGCTGCTCAGGTTCTCTTCTGCATGGAGCAGGATGCGATCGCCTTCTGGGGAAATCGCTTCAAAAGCATAACCTTTCTCCCCACGATATAAACTGTCAACTTCAATCCCTCGAGCCAACAAAGCCTCAATTTCTGACGCTTGTGCAACCTTGATCACTAAGCGAGCCAATTTCTTTGCTCCTTTAACTCGACGAGAGCGCATGCTTGGAGATTCTTCTAAAATCAATCTTTCTGTTCTGGTTTGATCGCCCAAAGACAACTGGGCTCCTTCTTCTAATAGGGATTTCATCCCCAGCGTTTTGACATAGAAATCTTGATTCAAGTTCCGATTATTTACTTTTATTACTGGAACGATTCTTGCCACATGATTTACACTCATAACTTCCTCCGAACCATTTTATTGTAATAGATTTTCATATTTTTTACAAGAAATTATGCGCAAACCAACAATTTTCAGAACATTTCCACTATCCTAATCAAACAAGTCAAAAAGCATAAAATATATGGTAATCCCCCGCTGCTCAAAGGCTGACAAAAAAAGACCGAGATTGCTCTCAGCCTTTCGATAGATATTATCCGTAAATCGCTTTAAACAAAGCTACTGCTGTGATACCTGCAAGAATTGGTGCCACAACTGGTACCCAAGAATACCACCATTTTGAATCACCCTTGTGTTCACCAAGGATTGATTTTGGCAAGATAAAGTGCAAGATACGAGGTCCAAAGTCACGGGCTGGGTTAAGACCTGGTCCAGTAGGGCCTCCAAGTGAAGTTACCAAGGCCATAACAAGGAAACCAAGTGCCAAGTGAGCGACAGCAGATGATCCATTTGTTGCTTGTGCAAATGTATTATGAATAAGACTTTGAACATCTGATTCTGCTACTTTTTGACCTGCTTGAGCTGCTTGAAGAGCTTGTTGTTGTACATTCTTCTCGATAAGAACCTTCAGTTCCGCACCGAAGTGAAGTTTAGTCAAGCCCATCGCTGCAAAGAAAAGAACAAAGGAACCAACAAACTCATTGATAAAGCCATTGATTGTTGCTGCTTTACGAGATTCAGCTGTTCCGTGATCTAGACTTGAAATGGTTGAGAAAGTACCCAAGATATTGTTTGGATTTTCTGTTTTCAAGTAGTAAGGACGGTGTGTCGCTACAACCAAAGCCTGTCCAAAGATCGCACCCAAAACTTGAGCAATAATATAAGGAGCTACCTGAGCCCATGGGAAGTAACCGCTAATTGCAAGCCCTAAAGTGAAGGCAGGGTTGATGTGGTTACCTGAGGTATTTCCAAACATCAAAGCTGGAATCATAACCCCCATACCGTAACCAACGGCAATGACCAACCAGCCACTTTGATGACCTTTAGTTCCTTTTAATTCAACATTGGCAACAGCACCATTCCCCAAAATGATAAGGATAGCTGTTCCTAAAAATTCCGTGGCATATTTAATAGCCCAACTGAAATCCATCTAATTTCTCCTTTTAAATTTTTTAGACAATCTATATTTTATCAAGTATAATGGATAATGTAAAGGTCATTTTAAATAAAAACCAGAAAAAGAGGGAAAAATATGCGCTTCAATCAGTATAGTTATCGCAAGACAAATCCAGACACCATGCGCCAAGAATTAGCCGACTTGAGCTTTGTTTATGAGCCGCACCTTTCTGACAAAGACAATCTCCAAAGCTTTCTAGGACGCTGTTTCTTTCTCTATCAGGATACCGACTACTTGCTTCGAGCTTGGGCCGCTGATAGCGAAACCGACCTATTGACCTTCTTTGAGTCAGACCGCGAACTGACAGCTGAGGTCTTTTATATGACAGCCTTTCAGCTCTTGGACTTTGTCCCTTTTGTTGATTTCACCGATCTTGAGAAATTCCGAACAGAAAGCAACTTCCCTATCGTCTACGGCGATCTGCTAGAAAACCTCTACCAGCTGCTCAACACTCGAACAAAAAATGGCAATCTGCTGGTTGATAAGCTAGTCAGCGAGGGTTTGATTCCTGAGGACAACACCCACCACTACTTCAACGGCAAGAGCCTAGCAACCTTTCCAGCCACGATGCCATCCGAGAGGTGGTTTATGTGGAAAGCCGAGTCGATACTGATGGGGACGGCCTGCCAGATCTAGTCAAGGTTAGCATTATCCGTCCTCGTTATCAAGGGCAAATCCCTGCCGTCATGACAGCCTCTCCTTATCATCAAGGAACCAACGATCCAGCCAGCGACAAGGCTCTCCACAATATGAATGTGGATCTAGCCAAAAAAGAGTCCCATCGCATCACAGTCCAAGAACCCGAGCTTAAATTGCTTCAACTGGATGCGCTAGCTCCTGTTCAAGAAGTCTCTGAAGCCGAGGAAAAATTGGGCCATATCGGCACCTACACGCTCAATGACTACTTGCTGCCCCGCGGCTTTGCCAATCTCTATGTGTCTGGCGTGGGAACTAAAGACTCTGAAGGACTGATGACCAGCGGCGACTATCAGCAGATCGAGGCTTATAAGAACGTTATTGATTGGCTCAATGGCCGCTGTCGAGCCTTCACCGACCACACTCGCCAACGGGAAATCAAGGCCACTTGGTCCAACGGAAAAGTGGCTACGACCGGTATCTCCTATCTGGGCACCATGTCCAACGGGCTGGCAACGACTGGAGTAGATGGACTGGAAGTCATCATCGCCGAAGCTGGGATTTCTTCTTGGTACAACTACTACCGCGAAAATGGCCTCGTCACAAGTCCCGGAGGTTACCCAGGAGAGGATTTGAATCCCTGACTGAACTGACCTACTCCCGCAACCTGAGGGCTGGTGACTACCTGCGTCATAATGATGCTTATCAGCAAAGTCTAGAGCAACAGCGTAAGGACCTAGACCGGCAAACCGGAGATTACAATCAATTTTGGCATGACCGCAACTACCTCCTCCATGCAGATAAGGTCAATGCCGAAGTTGTCTTCACCCACGGCTCTCAGGACTGGAATGTCAAGCCCCTCCATGTTTATAATATGTTCCGAGCTCTGCCAGCTCACATCAAAAAGCACCTCTTTTTCCATAACGGTGCCCATGTTTACATGAACAACTGGCAGGACATTGACTTCCGCGAATCCATGAATGCCCTTCTCAGCAAGAAACTGCTAGGCCATGCCTCAGACTTTGAACTGCCATCAGTCATCTGGCAGGACAACAGCCAAGCTCAAAATTGGCTAACTCTGGAAGACTTTGGTGGACAGAAGAACTACGCTCATTTCCAACTAGGTGAAGGCTCTCAAGAGATTCAAAATCAGTATTCAGAAGAAGACTATAATCGTTTTGCCAAAAATTACCAAAGCTTTAAAAACGAGCTCTTTGACGGCAAGGTTAACCAGATTACTCTGGATTGGACTTTGGAAGACGACCTCTTCCTCAACGGAGCCACCCAGCTCAAACTGTGCCTTAAATCCAGCACAGACAAGGGGCTGATTTCTGCCCAGCTACTGGACTTTGGACCAGCCAAACGCCTCACTCCAATTCCGACACCGCTTGAGCCTAGAGTCATGGACAACGGCCGCTACTATATGCTGGACAATCTAGTTGAGTTGCCTTTTGCCGAAACGCCACACCGTGTCATCACCAAAGGCTTCCTCAACCTGCAAAATCGGACAGATTTGCTGACGGTCGAAGAAGTTGCCCCTGACCAATGGCTGGAATTTTCCTTTGAACTGCAACCAACCATCTATAAAATGAAAAAAGGCGACCAACTCCGCCTCGTCCTCTACACCACTGACTTCGAACACACCGTCCGTGATAAGACCGATTATCAGTTGACAATTGACCTAGAACAATCTTGCATTGACCTACCAAATATGGTAGAATAAATAAGTAATAGACATTAAGGAGACATATTATCATGATGAATATGCAAAACATGATGAAGCAAGCCCAAAAACTTAAAAAAGACATGGACATTGCTCAAGCAGAATTAGCCGCAACTGAATTTGTTGGAAAATCTAGCCAAGATTTAGTTGTAGCAACTCTTACTGGTGATAAAAAGGTTGTCAAAATTGACTTTCAGCCTGCTATTGTAGACCCAGAAGATATGGAAACTCTATCTGATTTGACTAGCCAAGCTATCAATGCTGCTATCGATCAAATCAACGAAGTAGCTAAACAAAAACTCAGCGCTTTCCAAAGTGGACTTTCTTTCTAATTCTGTTAAGTCCTTATAAAATTCAACTCCCAAAAAGATGATTCATTCATCCTTTCGGGAGTTTTTTTGCGCAAAAAATTGGAGAAAATATCTAACCATTTTCTCCAATATAAATCTTCTTAATGTCTAAAATGTCTCACGCCTGTGAAGACCATGGTCAAGCCATATTTGTCTGCTGCTTCGATAGATTCTTGGTCACGAACGGAGCCTCCTGGCTGGATGATGGCCTTGATACCTGCTTTAGCGATTTCTTCCACATTATCCGCAAATGGGAAGAAGGCGTCAGAGGCAAGCACAGCACCATCAAGGCGGTCTTTGGCTTGGTCAATGGCAATACGAACGGATGCCACACGGTTAGTTTGACCAGGGCCGACACCAAGTGTCATGTGGTCGTTGGTCACAATGATACCGTTTGATTTGACGTATTTGATTGCCTTCCATGCAAACTCAAGGGCTGTCGCTTCTGTCTCGGTTGGTTGGCGTTTGGTCACCACTTGCCAGTCAGCTGGGCTCTCTTTGACCACGTCTTGGTTTTGCACCAGAAGTCCACCTACTACACCAGTGTACTCAGCTTCTACTTCGCTTGCATCTTGGGCATCAAATGGTAATTCTAGAATGCGCAAGTTTTTCTTTTTGTTGGTCAAAATAGCTAGCGCTTCATCCGTATAGCTTGGCGCGATGATGATTTCAAGGAAAACACCATGCATCTTCTCAGCTGTCGCAGCATCCACCTCACGGTTGAGAACGACAATCCCACCGAAGATAGACACTGGGTCTGACTCATAAGCGTAGTCCCAAGCAATTTCGATGTCATCAGCCTGACCAATACCACATGGGTTCATGTGTTTGAGAGCCACAACGGTTGGACGATCTTTGAAGTCACGAATAATACGAATGGCTGCATCCGCATCACGGATATTGTTAAAGGACAATTCTTTACCGTTGAGCTGTTTCGCTGATGCAATCGAATAGTCAGTCGGTAAGGCTTTTTGGTAAAAGTCCGCATCCTGCTGAGGATTTTCCCCATAACGCATTGATTGCTTGAGATCATAAGTCAAAGTGAGCTTTTCAGGTTTTGTTTCACCCACTTGAGCTGTGAAGTATTCTGCAATCAAGGCATCATAAGCCGCAGTGTGACGGAAAACCTTGGCTGCTAAACGTTGGCGAGTTTCGTAACTTGTTTCACCATTGGCTGCCAATTCGTCCAAAACCACTGCATAGTCTGCAGGATCTACCACAACTGTTACGCTGGCATGATTCTTCGCTGCTGAGCGAAGCATAGATGGTCCACCGATGTCAATATTTTCCACCGCATCAGCGTAAGTCACATCTGGTTTGAGAATGGTTTCCTTGAAAGGATAGAGATTGACTACAACAAGGTCGATGAGCTCAATCTGATTGTCCTTAGCAGCCTCTAGATGGCTATCAAGATCACGACGAGCCAAGAGCCCACCGTGGATATTTGGATGAAGAGTCTTGACACGACCGTCCATCATTTCTGGAAAACCAGTCACATCATCGATGGCAATAGTCTCCACCCCAGCATTATCAAGGGTAACCTTTGTCCCACCTGTCGAGATAATCTCCCAACCAAGTTTTTTAAGTTCTTGGGCAAATTCAACAATGCCCGCTTTGTCTGAGACGCTGATTAAGGCGCGTTTAGTCATTATGTTCTCCAATCTAAAATGTTAATTATAGCGATCTACCAAGCGTTTCGTTTCTTCTTCATTAAATTTTAGTGTGCACAAAGTAGGATTTCTTCCATCAAGATAGGCGATAAATGATAACAATCCAAAACTTTTTCCTTTTTCCCTAAAAGCTCTCTGATCTTGATTTACTGAATTATTGAAAATATAATTTCGAATAATAGATGGTAATTGGAATGTAAGTCTATATTGTTCATAACCTTCAGTTGGTTCAATTATCCATACATCATTCTCATTTTCATTCCAAGTGATAGTTACTTCTTGATGTGGGTTTATAAGTAGCGAATTACGAAACATACGATCATCATCAGGTATAAGTGCTATGATTTGCGAACTCTTTGTGCTCGCTATATAAATGCTTCCAATATTTTGCATTTTGTTTACAATTTCATTCTCAACTAATTGTTGAATATTGAAATCAAGCAATCTATGATGTTGACTATAACTTGAATTATCAACCCACCTAGAAAAATTTTCCTTAAAATCATTAAAAATATCACTGTTAATATCTTCAACACTATGCCCATCAATGACAAACAATCTGTCTACAATTTGATTTATAAAATCTCTAATCCACTCGTAATAGCCAGATGATAAATCCATTAAATAAATCTTATGAGCTATGGCCAATCTTTGAGCATCATCTGTAAATCCTGATGTAGAAAAAATAGCATAATTATAATTATATTTAGGTAGTTTTAGCTCTTCACTTGTCATCTGAACTGTAGAATAATTAGTATTAACATCTTGGAGAATACCTATTCCCATTCTAACTCTGTCTATACCTACTTTATTACTTGAATAAAATTTAGCTTCTAAAAATAAACGTATAGGATAAACAAATGGCGGTGTAATACGAAATGTTCCTAACGAGTCAAATTGATGATAGCCACCCCTTCCCTTGACATTTAGACCATTCCTAGGTAAATCTACAATCTCATTATCGGTGCTCGTTACTAAATCATATCCATTAACTTTTAATAACTTGGTCAATACAATTTCTAATAAATATCCTTTGGCTTGTGATTTTTTCATTATTTTATCTCTACTCCCAAGCTATCCAGAACCTCCGGATACAACTTGTACTCCGCTTCATGAATGCGAGCTTCAAAAATTTCGATGGTATCATCAGCTAGCCTTGGTACACGGACTTGCTTAATAATCTTTCCGGTATCTACACCTGAGTCCACCCAGTGAATGGTCACGCCGCTCTCAGCAACACCAGCATTCCAAGCATCCTCAATCCCATGAGCTCCTGGAAATTCTGGCAGATAGGCTGGATGAATGTTGATAATTCGACCCTCATAAGCTGCTAATAAAGTTGGCCCAACTATTTTCATGTAGCCTGCTAAACAAACCAAGTCAATCTGGTGCTCTTCCAAGAGTTCGACTAGGGCTGCTTCGTAGTCCGCCTTGTTCTCAAACTCCTTGAGTTCAAAAGCATAGGATAGAATGCCAAGCTTGTCTGCCCGCTCCAGCACATAGGCGTCACGATGGTCTGAAAAGACAAACTCCACCGGAAACTCTTCGGCAATCACCTGAAAATTTGAGCCATTACCAGAGGCAAAAACCGCTATTTTTTTCATTTGATGATGACACTTTCGTTTTCTTTCTTGACGATGCGGCCAATTTCATAGACTGGTTCATCCAACAATTCTTTGACACGATCTACATTTTCAGGGCTAACTGCTAGCATGAGTCCCACACCCATATTGAAGATTTCAAACATTTCTTGGTGCTTGATCTGACCGTATTTTTCAAGGGCCTTAAAGATTGGTAAGACTGGAACCTTGCTTTCCTCAATCTCTGCCGCCAGGTCATCCGCAAACATACGAGGGACATTCTCGATAAAGCCACCACCTGTGATGTGGGCAATGCCGTTGACCAACTCTTCCTTGATAAGTGGTAAGACAGCCTTGACATAGATACGAGTTGGCTCAAGAAGAACTTCCTTGAGTTTCTTGCCTTCCAATTCTGGCAAGACTTCTTCACCTGTATAGTCGGCAAAGACACGACGAACGAGTGAGTAACCATTTGAGTGAATACCACTCGAAGCAAGTCCGAGAAGAACATCTCCTTCTGCCACTTTTGAGCCGTCAATAATCTGAGATTTTTCAGCCACGCCGACTGCAAAACCTGCCAAATCATAGTCATCTTCGCCGTACATTCCAGGCATTTCAGCCGTTTCCCCACCGATGAGGGCAGCCCCTGCCTGCACACAACCTTCCGCCACGCCAGCAACGACTTGTTCTAGCTTGGCTGGTTCATTCTTCCCTGTCGCCACATAGTCGAGAAAATAGAGGGGCTCCGCACCTGCAGCGATGATGTCATTGACACACATGGCCACACAGTCCTGACCGATAGTATCATGCTTATCATACTTGATAGCCAGCATGAGTTTGGTTCCGACACCATCAGTCCCTGAAATCAGGACAGGCTCTTTGACACCTGTTTTTGAAAGGTCAAACATGCCACCAAAGCCACCTAGAGCTCCCATGACACCTGCACGTTCCGTACGTGCCACATGCTTTTTGATTCGTTCAACAACTTCATAACCCGCTTCAACATCCACACCCGATTGGGCATAAGCATTCTTATTTGTCATTTGTTTATTCCTTTTCTTTAATGAAGAATCGTCATCCGCCTATTTGTAAAAACTGGTCTTTTCATCCAAACTTCTACGATAGTCTTCTTCATAGTCGTAGAGAGGAGTTGGGTAGTCGCCGTCAAAGTAAGCGACACAGAGACCGCCATTTGGCGCATCTGTTTCAATCCCGATAGAGTTAATCAAGCCATCAATCGAAAGATAGGTCAGGCTATCTGCACCAATAATTTGGCGTGTTTCTTCGACCGTATGATTGGCAGCAATCAGCTCCTGACGCGTCTGGATATCAATACCGTAGAAGCATGGATAAGCTAGTGCTGGACTTCCAATAGCAACGTGAACCTCGGACGCACCTGCTTCTTTCAAAAGCTGAACGATACGGCGAGAGGTCGTCCCACGAACAATGGAATCATCAATCATGACCACACGTTTGCCTTTGACAACACCTGAAACAGCAGACAGTTTCATCCGCACCCCTTGCTCCCGCAATTCTTGAGTTGGTTGGATAAAGGTGCGTTGCGTATATTGGTTTTTGATCAGTCCCATTTCATTTGGCAGGCCTGATTCTTCTGCAAAGCCCATGGCTGCGCTGAGTGAGGAATTTGGCACACCGACCACAATATCTGCCTCATGCTTAAATTCACGCGCCAATTGAGCTCCCATTCTCTTGCGGGCTGTATGGACGTTAACACCATGGATATTAGAGTCAGGACGAGCAAAATAGATATACTCCATAGAGCAGATCGCCAACTGAGTATCATTCGTATAACTATCGTACTGGATGCCATTATCATCTGCAATCACAATTTCTCCTGGTTTCACATCACGAATCCACTCAGCACCGATGACTTCAAAGGCACAAGTTTCAGAGGAAACCACCACCGCTCCGTTTGCCATTTTCCCAATAGAAAGTGGACGGAAGCCATTAGGATCAAGCGCCGCAATCAACTTGTCCTCAAACAGCAAGATATAAGCAAAGCCACCTTTGACAAGACTGAGCGCCTCCTTTATTTTACCCATCAAGTTCGGATTGTGACTCCGACGAATCAGATGAGCCAAGATTTCTGAATCGGAAGTTGAACTGAAAATAGCACCTCTTTGTTCCAATTCTTTCTTGAGCGATTCGGCATTGGTCAGATTTCCATTATGGGCCAAGCCAAACTGCATATCATGAAAGCGAAAAATGAAAGGCTGGATGTTATCTACAGAAGCTTCTCCTGCGGTCGCATAACGCACATGACCTATGGCAGCAGTTCCTGTCAGTTTATCCAATTTGGTAGGATTTTTGAAAACTTCTGATAGAAGTCCCATATCACGATGGCGCTTCAATTGCCCCTGATCATTGGAGAGGATTCCAGCCCCCTCCTGACCACGGTGCTGAAGACTGTGGAGCCCAAAATAGGTCATTTTAGCAGCATCTGGATGTCCCCAAATACCGAAAACACCACATTCTTCATTAAGAGATTTTACTTCGTATGTCATTTTTTATACCTTTTATTTTTACATTATAGCCCACTCTTCTAAAAGAAAATTAGGAATTTCATCTGGCTCGACTCTCTTATAACTATCAACACCTACATACTGACCCAAATTAGGTTCACCGAAAAGTTCTTGACTAAGTAGCACAAGCTTCTCATTTGTTCTAATTTTTTCTTTAATTGTCGGGCTAAAGTAATAGTTTTCAGTGTAAGCAAATATTAAATAATTAAGAAAATCCAGTTTCTTCAATCGATCGCTACTATTAAACTGACTTTTTAGAGATCTATATTTCCAATCCCTTTTATGATAAAAAGCTAGCACCATCGTCTTTTCTTTTAATGGTAAAATAGCCAGATGCAACTTCTGAATACGATTATTTTTTGAATGGTTACTCGTATCATTCACTGGATATTCATACATATCTCTAATCAACGTTAATGAGCCTTGAAACGCTATCGGTGTCTTATAGGGGAGCACCTCATGAAAAATAATTTGATATGCTCCTTTAAGATTGTTTTCAATAGCAGTTTTATAGAGTAAAATTTCATTTTGAAAATCTTCAATATCATAATCAAAAGAATTATGAAGATCTTTTATTTTTTGAGATGTATTCTCTAATATTTTATTAGAAATCTCAGGTATTCTTAAGTATAAAGCCTTCTTGATCGTATTATCAGACATTGATTTTTCAAAATGATATTTTTCCTCCCTCCTTCTAACTAATTCTAAAAGGAAATTTTTCAATGCAATTTGTGACAACATTTTATCGCTAGGATAAGACGTAAGATTCATTTCATTTTCATATTCCTGAAAATAGAATGAATCGCATTTACGACAGATAATTTGTATCGTTCCCGAATTGCTCACTCCCTTATCATTATCTGACAGATCGCTCCCTATTAAATAACCAGCTTGAGTCAACATGCCAGAATCAGAAATATTTTTAACGATAACTGTGGAATGGTGTGAGAGTTGCAAAAACTTGTAGTATCTTTATCACAAAGCAAACACTTTCTTGGTTTTAAGTCCTCCTTCATTACTTTCATCTTTCTAGATAATGATTTTTTCAATTGAATCTTTTTTTCAACATCAGGAATATCAATTAATTTATTCAAATACTTCACTAACTTTCATTTTACTTCTCAAAGCATACCAATCGCCTCAGTCATCTCTAATCTTACTTTCCAGTAAAGTATTTAACCGCCGACGCAAACAGGTGCTGGTCTTTATTTCCCGGGATATTTTGGAAAAGACCGTCTTCATAACGTTCTGAGTGGCCCATCTTACCGATAATTTGGCCGTTCTTGCTGGTAATTCCTTCAATAGCATGGACAGAACCATTTGGATTGTACTTGGAATCCATGCTTGGCTTGCCTTCAAAGTCTACGTATTGGCTGAAAATTTGTCCATTGTCACGGAGCTCAGCGAATTCCTCAGCCGTCACGACAAACTTCCCTTCACCGTGCGATACAGGAATAGCGTGGATATCACCCACTTGCACACCAGCCAACCATGGCGAGTTGGTATTGGCAATACGGGTTTCTACCATCTTGGCCACGTGCTGGTTGGCATCATTGTAGAAGAGGGTTGGGCTAGTACTGCTTGCATCCTCGAAGTTTCCGTAGGGAAGAAGACCTGATTTGACGAGGGCTTGGAATCCATTACAGATACCGATAATCAAGCCACCACGAGCGATAAAGCTATCAATAGCTGCACGTACTTTTTCATTAAGCAGGATATTGACGATAAACTTAGCTGATCCATCCGGCTCATCCGCAGCTGAGAACCCACCTGCAAAGAAGAGGATATTAGCCTTGCCGATGTTGTCAACCATGGTTTCAACTGACTTGACAATAGCCTCTTCATTCAAGGTCACAAATGGCACCAAGTTGACCTCACCCCCTTCTTTCAAAGGCCTTGGCTGAATCGTATTCTGAGTTGGTACCTGGGAAGACTGGGATGTAAACCACAGGTTTTTCAATAGTTTCTTTAGCTTTGATGACTGCGTTAGAAGCGACAGCTGGAACTTCGTCCAGTTCTTTGGCTTGGGCAAATTCGGTAGGATAGACTGCTTCCAATGTCCCTTGGAAAGCATTATCGAGTTTGTCTCCATCTAGCTTCACGCCGTTGACAAGAAGAGCAAAGTCTGCGCTCGTTTGACCGATTTTCTCTACCCCAGTAATTTCTTGAGGAGAGGTGAAGACAAATCCGCCTAGCTGAGCTGTCAAAGCCGTTTCGAGTTCAGGCAAGAACACCTCTGCACCGATATGATTTCCAAAGTAGCAAGAGCCAAACTTTCAAGGACACCACCGTATTTGACAGCTGAAGCTGCCGTCACTTTATGATCCTTTTGAAGGGCTTCAAACTGAGCAAAGTTAGACTTAATCAAGTCAAAATCAATCTCTGCAGAGAGGGCTTGACCTGGGATGTAGTAGATATTTTCACCCACCGCCTTAAACTCTGGAGAAAGAACCTTACGGCTATCTGCCGTCGTTACCCCAAAGGCTACCAAGGTTGGTGCTACCGTCAATTCTTCAAAGGTACCGGACATGGAGTCCTTACCACCGATAGATGGCAAACCAAGTTGAATTTGTGCTTCGATAGAACCTAGAAGAGCCGCTACTGGCTGACCGAAACGCTCTGCTTGCTTGTCCATCCGCTCAAAGTACTCTTGGTAAGAGAAGCGAGCCTTAGACCAGTTGGCACCTGTTGCCACTAGACGAGCTGTCGCTTCGATAACCGCATAGGCTGCTCCGTGGTATGGAGACCATTCTGCCACATAAGGGTTGAATCCTTGGGCCATGACAGACGCAGTGTGAGTCACACCGTGTTGAACTGGCAATTTCTGCACAGAAGCCTCAGTTGGTGTGAGTTGGTAGCGACCACCAAGTGGGTGATTGACCGTAGAACGACCAACTGAACTATCAAATGGTTTGCAATCCTTTTTGACTCGCATGGTTCAGATCGGATAGAACCGCAAGGGTATCAGCTTCAAGTGTTTCAGCAGATGTTTGACGTTCTTCTGGAAGTTCGACATCCTTATCCACAACCTTGGCATCTACGACCACGCGCACACCATTGGTATCAAGGAAGCGACGTTCCAAGTCAACAATCGTTTCACCATTCCAGTGCATGACTAGATTTGGTTTTTCAGTCACTGTTGCCACAACAACAGCGTCAATATTTTCTTTGTTACATTCAGCAACGAAGGCATCTACGTCCTCAGGACGAACAACGACTGCCATCCGTTCTTGTGATTCAGAGATAGCAATTTCTGTACCATTCAAGCCTTGGTATTTAAGAGGAACCTTGTTAAGGTCGATTTCAAGACCATCTGCCAATTCACCGATGGCCACACAAACACCACCAGCACCAAAGTCGTTGGATTTCTTGATAAGACGAGTCACATCGCCATTACGGAAAAGACGTTGAATCTTGCGCTCTTCGATGGCATTCCCTTTTTGAACCTCAGCTCCAGCAGTCTCCACAGACTCAACCGTTTGAACTTTAGAAGACCCTGTCGCACCACCGACACCATCACGGCCAGTCTTACCACCAAGAAGAATAATCACATCGCCGGCTTCCGGTTTTTCACGGACTACATTGCCCTTGGGAGCAGCTCCGACAACAGCACCAAGCTCCATGCGTTTGGCTACAAAGCCCGGATGGAAGTACTCACGAACATAGGTCGTCGCAAGTCCAATTTGGTTACCATATGAAGAATAACCGTGAGCTGCTGTCTTCGAAATGACTTGTTGTGGCAATTTCCCAGCACGAGTCGCTGAAATTGGTGCTGTAATATCACCCGCACCAGAGATACGCATGGCTTGGTAAACATAGGAACGGCCTGACAACGGGTCACGAATAGCACCACCGATACAAGTAGCCGCCCCACCAAATGGTTCGATTTCTGTTGGGTGGTTATGGGTTTCATTCTTGAACATAAGGAGCCATGGTTCTTTCACACCATTGACGTCCACTTCAATTTCAACAGAGCAAGCATTGATCTCGTCAGAGACTTCCATGTCATCCAAACGCCCATTGGCACGTTCGTAACGACCAAATAGTCGCCATATCCATCAAGGTTTGTGGCTTTTCAGACCGACCTAGTTCCTCACGCATGGCAATATACTTATCATAAGTCGCCTGCAATTGTTTTTGGAATTTAGAAGCTGAGAAATCAATCTGTTTCAACTCAGTCTCAAAAGTCGTGTGACGGCAGTGGTCAGACCAGTATGTATCCAAAACCTTGAGCTCTGTTTCCGTCGGCACACGCCCGATTGACTTAAAATAGTCTTGGATAAAGAGCAAATCATCCACTTCCATGGCCATCCCTTGCTCGGCCTTGTAGCGGGCAAAGTCTTCTGCCATATAGCTCTCAAAGAAAGTTAATTTAGGAATGGTCTTGTCTGACTCTGAAAATTCCTGCTTGGCAATCCCTGTCGTAATGTCCTTGAAACGAGAATCCACTGGATTAAGCAGGTAGTTCTTGACCGCTTCCAACTCATTCGCATCAATATCTTTATTCACCAGGTAAAGTTGAGCCGTGTTGACTGTCACGTCACTCGAACTTCCCAGCAAAGCAAGGCTTCCTGTGAAGAAGCTGCACGTTGGTCAAACTGCCCCGGAAGGCTTTCAATGGCGAAGAAAGCATAGTTGGCAAGATCCGCCTGCACAGCCGCTTCATCCAAGACATGGTCTGTCACCTGCTCAGAGAAGATGTGTTTCTCTGCAGGCGCAAACAAGTCCTCTGCCAAATCAAAGACATCGTAAACTTGCACGATGCGAATACTTTTCAAGGTTGAAAGTCCCAAATTATGCTGGAGCTCTCTTACCAGACTCTCTGATTTAACCTGAAAATCAGCCTTTTTTTCAACAAAAATACGTTTATCCATCAATTCTTATTCCTTTATTTCAGCTCTTGCAATGTTCCCAAACAGCCTTTAGGTTGTTATTTCAATTCCTGCAACTTTTCCCAGACAATCTCGTAAACGTCTGTCAATTCACCCAATCCTCTACGGAAAACATCCTTATCCATGTGGTTGCCATCCGCATCCCACAAGCGGCAGTTGTCTGGTGAAAATTCGTCTGCCAAGATAATCTTGCCTTCCTTGTCAAAACCGAACTCTAGCTTAAAATCAATCAACTTAAGACCAATCTCAGCAAACCAGGCTTTCAAAAGTTCATTGATACGACGCGTTTCTTCCTTCAAGTAAGCAATCTGCTGGTCATCCGCAATCTTTAGGAATTTCACATGCTCGTCATTGATAAAAGGATCATCCAAATCATCATTTTTATAGTAAAATTCAACGATTGGCTCTTCCAGCTCGATTCCTTCTTCCACACCAAAGCGTTTTGAAAAGGAACCAGCTGTGTAGTTGCGAAGTACGACTTCCAAAGGAATAATGTCAACTTTTTTATTAAGCTGATCTGTATCTGAGATTTTCTCGATAAAATGCGTTGCTACACCGGCAGCGTTCAACTTTTCAAAGATAAAGGCTGAAATCTGATTATTTAACACTCCCTTGCCCGCAATCTGCTCCTTCTTGACACCGTTAAAAGCAGTCGCCTGATCCTTGTAGCGGGACAAAATCACCTGCTCATCTTCTGTCGCAAAAATATCCTTTGCTTTTCCCGAATATAACAACTTATTTGACATTTTATTATTCGCCTTTCGTGCTTTTATGCTTTAAGTGTATCACTTTTAAATATATTTTACAAGTTTTTCCCGTACATTGAAGATAGAAAAACATGAAAGGTATCGGAAAAATTAACAGTAAAAAGATGAAAATATCTTGTTTCCATACAAAAACAGGACTTTTTCAAGCCCTGTTCTAGAATTCATTAATATAAGTCTAAATAATTATCAATTTCCCATTGGGAAACGAAGGTCGCATAGCTAGCCCATTCAATCCGCTTGGCTTCAACAAAGCTAGTGTAAATATGGTTACCCAAAGCTGCCTTGACGACCTCATCTTCAGTTAAAGCCTTAAGGGCATTGTGGAGGGTAGATGGCAGGTCAGTAATACCAGCTTCCTTGCGCTCCTCAGCTGTCATCACATAGATATTTTCCTCGATTGGAGCTGGCGCTTCGATTTTATTTTCCACTCCATGCAGGCCAACTTCTAAAAGCACCGCCATGGCGATATAAGGATTGGCCATCGGGTCTACCGAACGCAATTCCAAGCGCGTTCCCATGCCGCGCGATGCTGGCACCCGAACCAAAGGCGAGCGGTTTTGTCCAGCCCAAGCGATATAAACTGGCGCTTCAAAACCAGGCACCAAACGTTTATAAGAGTTGACAGTCGGATTCATGATAGCTGTATAGTTATAGGCGTGCTTAATCAAACCACCCAAGAAATAGTAGGCTGTCTCAGACAACTGCATTCCTTTTGGATCTTCTGGGTCATAAAATGCATTATTTCCATCTTGGTCAAAGAGAGACATATTGCAGTGCATACCAGAACCAGCAATACCAAACTTGGGCTTAGCCATGAAGGTCGCATAAAGGCCGTGCTTACGAGCAATGGTCTTCACCACCAACTTGAAAATCTGAATTTTATCACAAGCGCGAAGCACTTCATCATACTTAAAGTCAATCTCGTGCTGACCAACTGCCACCTCATGGTGACTAGCTTCCACTTCAAAGCCCATCTTAGTCAAAACATTGACAATTTCCCGACGAGTATTGTCTGCCAAGTCTGTCGGCGCCAAGTCAAAATAGCCACCCTTGTCATTCACTTCCAGTGTCGGATCACCATTTTCATCCAATTTGAAAAGGAAAAATTCTGGCTCAGGACCAAGATTGAAAGACTTGAAGCCCAGTGCTTCCATATGTTTGAGAGCTCGCTTAAGGTTACTACGAGGATCTCCTGCAAAGGGAACATGTTCTGTCGTGTAAACATCACAGATCAAGCCTGCTACACTGCCATTTTCATCTCCCCAAGGGAAAACTGTCCAAGTATCCAAATCAGGGTATAGATACATGTCAGATTCATTGATCCGGACAAATCCCTCGATGGACGAACCGTCAAACATGGCCTTATTTGACAAGACCTTTTCAAGCTGCTCATCCGTTGCTGGAATTTCAACGTTTTTCATGGTTCCCAAAATATCAGAGAACATCAGACGGATGAAAGTGACGTTTTTTTCTTTTACTTCGCGACGAATATCAGCTGCTGTAATGGGCATGGGTAACTCCTTATATTTTTAAAAATAGTTTATGGTCGACGCATGTGACCAAAAGTTGGCAGAGAAGAGCCAAAACGACCTTGCTGTAAAATATCATTGTGGAGAGCCCGACGGACTTCCCTTTCACTAATCGTTTTATGGGATTTAGCTTCACGTTCAGCATATTTCTTTTTGATAGCGGCGATATTATAACCTTCAGAAATATAATCCTTAATTTCCAAAAGTCGATCCATATCATTCAAGGAATACATCCGACGATTGCCCTCATTCCGAACGGGGGTAATCAGATTTTGCTCCTCATAATACCGAATCTGACGAGCAGATAAGTCCGTCAACTTCATAACGCTACCTATGGGAAAGACTGCCATATTTCGGCGAAACTCTTTTTCCTTCATTTTTTTCCTCTCTATGCACTATTATAACTAATTTTTTTTGTATGTCAACAATCAATGTGAGATTTTCTTACACATTTTAATTTATAGACTTAAAGAAATTCTTAATTCTATCTACATCCGAATTTACCACTATTGCAACAAAGACACCCATAAAGGTTTCAAAAACTCTAGCAAAAACGTATAAAATAGTATCTTCCGGACTAATGGAGAGAGTGATAATCAGCATAGCTGAAACACCACCAATCACCCCAGCCTTATTGTTCATAGCAACATTGGTCATGATCGTCAGCATCGTGCAGATTGGCACAAATACCAAGGTCACCCAAAATTGGCCGTTCAATAAATTTCCCAACAGATAGAATAGCAAGGCATAAAAGCCCCCGACACTATTTCCTAAAATACGAGAAGTTCCGAAATGAACACTTTTATCAAAATCTTCTCGCAGGCTAAACACCGCTGTCAAAGCTCCAATTTGGAGCCCCTTCCAGCCAAACATACCAAAAATAAGTAGGACAATAAAGACTGCTATCCCTGTTTTCATCGTCCTCATGCCTAAGCGAAACTTTGATTTATCAAATTTGTACTTACTAAAATAGCTCATGCCTTTTCCCTTTTAAAAGTAAACTATCTCTATTCTAACATATTTTCTAACAAAAAGGCTCTGTCCATCGAGTTTATTGTTTGTATCCTACAAAAATGCATAGCCAGCTTCTACTGTATTTCTAACTATATTTCCCATTATTGATTACTCATTAGGAAAATAGAATCCAAAAGCCCATTTCCTCAGACACCTACGTGGACAAAAGAAAAAGAGTTGGTTTCCCAACTCTTTCCGTTTCAAAGATTATTTTTCAGTCAAAGCTGCAAGCCCTGGAAGAACTTTACCTTCAAGAAGCTCCATAGAAGCGCCTCCGCCCGTACTAATCCATGAGAACTTGTCTGCACGACCAAGGTTGATGGCTGCGGCAGCTGAGTCACCACCACCGATGATTGATTTCACGCCTGGTTGTTTCACGATAGCGTCCATCACACCGATTGTACCAGCTTGGAAGTCTGGGTTTTCAAACACACCCATTGGTCCGTTCCATACAACTGTTTTCGCACCAGTCAAGGCTTCGTCAAATTTAGCGATAGATTTAGGCCGATATCCAAACCAAGGAAGCCTGGATCTACTGCTTCACCTTCAGTGTCTTTTACTTCAGTGTAGTCAGCAAATGCGTTTGCTTCTTTTGAGTCAACTGGCAAGATCAATTTGCCGTTTGCTTTTTCAAGAAGAGCTTTCGCAACATCCAATTTGTCTTCTTCTACAAGCGAGTTACCGATTTCGATACCTTGCGCCTTGTAGAATGTGTAAGTCATCCCACCACCGATAAGGACTTTATCAGCTTTTTCAAGCAAGTTTTCGATTACACCGATTTTGTCTGAAACTTTTGAACCACCAAGGATAGCCACGAATGGACGTTCTGGAGCTTCAACAGCTTCTTGGATGTAGGCAATTTCGTTTTCAAGAAGGAAACCAGCAACTGCTTTTTCAACGTTTGCTGAGATACCAACGTTAGATGCGTGTGCACGGTGAGCTGTACCGAATGCATCGTTTACGAAGATACCATCTCCAAGTGATGCCCAGTATTTACCAAGTTCAGGATCGTTTTTAGATTCTTTCTTGCCGTCAACATCTTCGAAACGAGTGTTTTCAACCAAAAGAACTTGTCCATCTTCAAGAGCGTTAACAGCTGCTTCCAATTCAGCACCACGCGTAACGCCTGGGATAAATTTAACTTCTTGTCCCAATTTAGCAGCCAAGTCAGCAGCTACAGGAGCAAGTGATTTACCAGCTTTATCTGCTTCTTCTTTTACACGTCCAAGGTGAGAGAAGAGGATTGCACGTCCACCTTGCTCAAGGATGTACTTGATAGTTGGAAGTGCTGCAGTGATACGGTTGTCGTTAGTAATCACGCCATCTTTTACAGGAACGTTGAAGTCAACACGAACGAGAACTTTTTCCCTTTCAAGTCAACGTCTTTAACAGTCAATTTTGCCATTAGATATGACTCCTTCTTTTTTTATACGTGTTAATTATATCACAAAATCTACAAAAGTGATAGCAAAAATTCATGGCTTTTCCTTTTCTCCAATCAAAGATAGATGAAAGACTACACGATTCTCATTTTTCTGATAAATGCTAATGCTGCTAGATGATCGAGTTGATTTCCAATAGCCATTCCTTCAAACTGTTCTGCAAAACAAAAAAAGAGATCCATTCGGATCCCTTCTTCATACAATTGAATTATTTAGCGATTTTCGCGAAGTATTCAAGAGTACGTACAAGTTGTGCAGTGTATGACATTTCGTTGTCGTACCATGATACAACTTTAACCAATTGTTTGCCGTCAACGTCAAGAACTTTAGTTTGAGTTGCGTCGAACAATGAACCGTAAGACATACCTACGATATCTGAAGATACGATTGGATCTTCTGTGTAACCGTATGATTCGTTAGCTGCTGCTTTCATAGCTGCGTTTACTTCATCAACAGTAACGTTCTTTTCAAGAACTGCTACCAACTCAGTAACTGATCCAGTTGGAGTTGGAACGCGTTGTGCAGAACCATCAAGTTTACCGTTCAATTCTGGGATTACAAGACCGATAGCCTTAGCAGCACCAGTTGAGTTAGGAACGATGTTAGCAGCACCAGCGCGAGCACGACGAAGGTCACCACCACGGTGTGGTCCGTCAAGGATCATTTGGTCACCAGTGTAAGCGTGGATAGTAGTCATCAATCCTTCTACAACACCAAAGTTGTCTTGAAGTGCTTTAGCCATTGGAGCCAAACAGTTTGTAGTACATGAAGCACCTGAGATAACTGTTTCAGTACCATCAAGAACGTCGTGGTTAGTGTTAAATACGATTGTTTTAACATCGTTTCCACCAGGAGCAGTGATAACAACTTTCTTAGCTCCACCTTTAAGGTGTTTTTCAGCAGCGTCTTTCTTAGCAAAGAAACCAGTTGCTTCAAGAACGATTTCTACACCGTCAGTAGCCCAATCAATTTGTTCTGGGTCACGTTCAGCAGAAACTTTAACGAATTTACCGTTAACTTCGAATCCACCTTCTTTAACTTCAACAGTACCATCGAAACGACCTTGAGTTGTGTCGTATTTCAACAAGTGTGCAAGCATAACTGGATCTGTAAGGTCATTGATGCGAGTAACTTCAACACCTTCTACGTTTTGGATACGACGGAAAGCAAGACGACCGATACGACCGAAACCGTTAATACCAACTTTAACTACCATTAGTGATTTCCTCCTTATGAAAATCAAAAAAAATTTTATGTGAAAAGAGTAACTTGAATCACTACAAATCACCTTTCAACATATCTATTATATACCTTATTGACCAAAATTGCAACTGATTTCATTATTATTAACAAGTAACAAATTTTCTTTCATGTATTTTCGATATTTTTCATAAATTTCATATTTCGATTCCAAAAAGAAAAAACGCCCGCTAGAAGCGAGCGTCATGTAGTGAATTATTCACCACGGTGTTTCTTAACGATTTCTTCTTGTACTGACTTAGGTACATCTTCGTAGTGGTCAAATACCATCATGAAGGTACCACGTCCTTGTGTTGCAGAACGAAGGACAGTCGCATAACCAAACATTTCAGCAAGCGGAACATAAGCACGAACGATTTGGCTGCTACCATGTGCTTCCATACCGTCAACACGTCCACGACGAGCTGTTACGTGACCCATAACATCACCAAGATTTTCTTCAGGAACAGTGATGGTTACAAGCATCATTGGCTCAAGGATAGCAGGCTGTGCAGTCTTAGCAGCTTCTTTCAAAGCAAGTGATGCAGCAACCTTGAAGGCTGTTTCAGATGAGTCGACATCGTGGTATGAACCATCGTAAAGTTTCGCTTTTACGTCAACAATTGGGTAACCAGCAAGGACACCATTCGCCATTGACTCAACCAAACCTTTCTACCGCTGGGATGAATTCACGAGGAACCACACCACCAACGATAGCATTTTCAAACTCGAAACCTTTTCCTTCTTCGTTTGGTGTAAACTCGATCCAAACGTCACCGAATTGACCTTTACCACCAGACTGGCGTTTGAAGAATCCACGTGCTTGAGTAGAAGCGCGGAATGTTTCACGGTAAGATACTTGAGGAGCACCTACGTTTGCTTCAACTTTGAACTCACGACGCATACGGTCAACAAGGACATCAAGGTGAAGCTCACCCATACCAGAGATAACTGTTTCACCAGTTTCAACGTTTGTTTCAACGCGGAATGTTGGATCTTCTTCAGCCAATTTTTGAAGGGCAATACCCATCTTATCTTGGTCTGCTTTAGATTTTGGCTCAACCATCAATTGGATAACTGGTTCTGGAACGTTGATTGACTCAAGGATGATTTTAGCTTTTTCATCTGTCAATGAGTCACCAGTTGTCGTATCTTTCAAACCAATAGCAGCTGCAATATCCCCAGCATAAACGGTTTCAATTTCTTGACGACTATTGGCATGCAATTGCACAAGACGTCCGATACGTTCACGTTTACCTTTAGAAGTGTTCATTACGTAAGAACCAGATTGAAGTACACCTGAGTAAACACGGAAGAATGTCAAACGACCTACGAATGGATCAGTCATGATCTTGAAGGCAAGAGCTGCGAATGGCTCTTCGTCAGATGCTGGACGAGTTTCTTCTTCGTCTGTATCTGGGTTGATACCTTTGATCGCTGGGATGTCAAGTGGGCTTGGAAGGTAGTCGATAACCGCATCAAGCATCAATTGGACACCTTTGTTCTTGAAGGCAGAACCACACAATACTGGGAAGAATTCAACGCTGATAGTTGCTTTACGGATACCAGCTTTCAATTCTTCGTTAGTGATTTCTTCACCTTCAAGGTATTTCATCATCAATTCTTCATCAGTTTCAGCAACTGCTTCCACCAATTTCACGGTATTCTTGTGCTTGTTCAAGGTATTCAGCTGGAATATCTTCTTCAAGAATATCTGTACCAAGGTCGTTGGTATAGATTTCAGCTTTCATCTTGATCAAGTCAATGATACCACGGAAGTCATCTTCAGCACCGATTGGCAATTGAATTGGATGAGCATTTGCTTGAAGACGGTCGTGAAGTGTGCTTACTGAGTAAAGGAAGTCAGCACCGATTTTGTCCATTTTGTTAGCAAATACGATACGTGGAACTCCGTACTCAGTTGCTTGGCGCCAAACTGTTTCAGTTTGAGGCTCAACACCTGATTGTGAGTCAAGAACAGTAACCGCACCGTCCAATACACGAAGAGAACGTTGTACTTCGATTGTGAAGTCCACGTGTCCTGGTGTGTCGATGATGTTTACGCGGTGGTTGTTCCATTGAGCTGTTGTCGCAGCAGATGTGATAGTGATACCACGTTCTTGCTCTTGCTCCATCCAGTCCATTTGTGACGCACCTTCGTGAGTTTCACCGATTTGTGGATTTTACCAGTATAGTAAAGGATACGCTCAGTTGTAGTTGTCTTACCAGCATCGACGTGAGCCATGATACCGATATTACGAGTTTTTTCAAGTGAAAATTCGCGTGCCATGAGGTTAGTTTCTCCTATTTTTTTATTTTACAATCTATTATAACATTATTTAGAAAAAACGGATAGGCAGGACCTACCCGTTCTAAATGTTTATCTTGTTTTTTGTTGGTTTCAACTTACAAGATGATCAGTTGAATTATAGCTAAGAATAATATTTTTAGCTAATTTGAACCCGAGCGAGGCCCTGCGCAAAAAAGACAAACTGCTTTGTGTTCTTCAAACACTGCATCAGTTTCCTATTTTTGCCTTGGGCCTTTGCCGCTCTTAGTATCATTTTATTACCAACGGAAGTGTGCGAAGGCACGGTTAGCTTCAGCCATACGGTGAGTATCTTCGCGTTTCTTAACTGCTGCACCAGTGTTGTTAGCAGCATCCATGATTTCTTTTGCAAGACGATCTTGCATAGTGTGTTCACCACGACCACGTGAAATTGTTACCAACCAACGAAGTCCAAGTGTAGTACGACGTTCTGGACGAACTTCAACCGGTACTTGGTAGTTTGAACCACCGACACGGCGTGCACGTACTTCAAGAACAGGCATGATGTTTTCCATCGCTGTTTCAAATACTTCAAGTGCATCATTTCCAGTAGCTTCTTTGATTTGCTCAAAAGCTCCGTAAACGATAGAAGCTGCTGTACCACGCTTACCATCAAGCATAACGCGGTTGATAAGACGAGTAACTAATTGTGAATTGTAAAGCGGATCTGGCAATACTTCGCGCTTAGGCGCACGGTTTTTACGACTCATTTATCTTTATCCCCTTTCCTTATGCTTTTGGACGCTTAGTACCGTATTTAGAACGGCCTTGCTTACGGTCAGTAACACCTGCTGTATCAAGTGCACCACGAACGATATGGTAACGTACCCCTGGAAGGTCTTTTACACGTCCACCACGAAGAAGCACCACGCTGTGCTCTTGCAAGTTGTGTCCGATACCTGGGATGTAAGCTGTAACTTCGATCAAGTTGCTCAAACGTACACGGGCAAATTTACGAAGGGCTGAGTTAGGCTTCTTAGGTGTCATAGTTCCGACACGAGTTGCAACACCACGTTTTTGTGGTGAAGATACGTTTGTTTGAACTTTTTTGTGGCTGTTGTAACCAACGTTCAAAGCTGGTGATTTAGATTTTTCTACTTTTGATTTACGCGGTTTGCGAACCAATTGGTTAATTGTAGGCATCTACATTCTCCTGTATTTTTTTAATTTTGGTGATGATACACTTGGTGACAGCTACCATCTGTGTGTACTTTTGCAACATTTGTCAGCACGTCTCTGTACACTTTTGAGAGACCAAAAGTAAAAAGTACCGTCTATCATTGTAACACGTAAGCATATCCTCGTCAATAGGTTTTCTTAATTTTTTACTTATCTTCACTTCTTAATCAACCTTTTGCTTGATTATTATCATCTTAAAGATCTGAAAATATGCGACAACTAATTGGTGATAATTACTTAAATACTAACAAAAATAGCTATTCAATCTTATTTTTCACTTGAAGTCTGGGAAGGAACCACCGTATTTGAAGAGGCGCCCGAAGTATCTGAAGACGGGCTTGGTATCTCCGAAGATGGACTTGGGGTAACTTCTGGACTAGAGGATGGTGCAGGAGTCGAACTTTCTTGTGGCTGTATTCGTGGTTCGATGGAGATGGCAGGTGTTCGATAAACTGGCGCAACAGGCGTAGGAGAGAACGACTGCTGCTGGTCTGAATCAGGTTCAGTGGATTCCTCAGGTGTCTTCATTGCATCTTTTACGGCTTGAATTCGACCTTGGAACTTAGCTTTGGCTTCCTCATCTTTTACCTTGTCAACCGCTGCTTGTGCTTGAGTCAAACTTTCATCGGTACGCTCTTCTTCTAACTTTTTAACAGCTACTTCAGCATCCTGAATCGTATTATCTTCTGACGATGCTTTCTTAGTAGAACTAGCTTTACTGGAGCTTGAACGTCTACTATAACTGACTGTTTTGGCGGAGCCCGTATTCTTCTGAGCTGGTTTTAAAAATATAAGTCCAGAAACCAAGATAAGCAGCATTATTGCCAGGATTCCTAAACGAACAAGGTTAGAAGCTTTCTCTAATTTATCAAAAATATTTCTCATAATTCTTTCCTAAAGTTAATCAAATATATTCCCAATCTCAACATCAATCGTATTTGATTTAACGTCGATATTGGTCACCTTTAGCAGTGATTTATATTCCAGATGATCGCGATTAGCTTGCGCATTGTCCGCAAAGACCGCTACTCCTGCCAACTCCGAATCAAACTCAGACAGAAGACTAATCATCCCATTAACCGTTCCGCCTCCCTTGAGAAAGTCATCAACAATCAGCACTCGACTTCCAGCCTTTAGGCTACGTTTTGAGAGGAACATTTTCTCAATCCGATCTCCGCTAGAGCCAGAGACATAGTTGACACTGACTGTAGAACCCTCGGTGATTTTCAAATCACGACGAACAATGACAAAGGGAACATTCAAGACATTAGCGACAGCATTGGCCAAGGGAACACCCTTGGTCGCCACTGTCATAACAGCATCAATCTTTGATCTTTAAAAGCTTTGGCAATGATGCGGCCAATATTATTGAGAATAGATGGTGTACTGAGTAAATCTGACAAGTAGATATAGCCGCCAGGCAGGATTCGATTACTCTCAGACAGCTGATCGCGGAGGTCTTGAACGATAGCCTTGGCCTCCTTTTCTGAAATGGAAGGAGTGAAGACAACACCTCCTCCAGCACCCGTAATTGTCTCAATCGTACCAATTTCGATTTCTTCAAAGGCACGTTTGATAATCACAATGTCTTCTGAAATGGAAGACTTGGCAGATTCATATTTTTCTGCAAATGTGTTTAAACTTGTTAATTGGTAAGGATGGTTAATCAAGTAATTGGAAATAACCACCATGCGCTCACTTCTTCTTAATTTCATTTTTTCACCAATTCGACTCCATCAAAATCAGCCACAAACTAATCTGAGAGCACTGCTCTTCTCGCATAGAGCACAAATCAGCTCTTTCGATTCAAAGTTTGGAGTGATTTCTATGAATATTTATTTTATTTTTTTCATTATATCATACTATATCAAAAAAACGAACATTATACTAAATATAATGCCCATTTTTCGTATTTCACTTATCAATTTTTGGTTTATAGAAGGAACGATTTTCCAATGCGAATATTTTATTAGTCATTTCTCCTGGAGCAACGAGAGACAGAGCCGTGGTCATCATCATCATTTCCGCATCCAGATTGTCAATCATGTGTAGGATTTCGGCTTCCATAATCTTTGGACGAACGGGACTGCCGTATTCAAGAAGGCCGTGGTGACTAAGAAGAACGTGGCGCAAAACGATAACATCTTCCTTGGTATCATCAATTTTCAGCTCTGCCAAGGTTTTGGTCAATTCTTCATCAATCAACGCAATATGGCCAATCAGATTGCCTCGGACAGTATATTCCGTATTTTCTGGACCGCTCAACTCAATGACCTTGGCCAAGTCGTGCAACATGATCCCTGCAAAAAGAAGGCTTTTATTGAGCTGAGGATAGATGTCACCAATTGCATCCGCTAGCTTGACCATGGTAGCTGTGTGAAAAGCGAGTCCTGATTCAAAAGCATGGTGATTGGTTTTCGCTGCGGGGTAAGAATAGAATTCCTTATCATATTTACTGTAAAGAGAGCGTACAACCCTTTGCCAGACTTGATTTTCAATCTTGAAAATCATTTGTGCCAAATATTCCCGCAGTTCTTTTTGGTCAACGGGTGGTTTTTCTTTAAAATCAGCAGGATTGTTGGGCTCGCCGGCCTTTGGCAGGCGCAGGGTCAACTGATTAACCTGAGGGGTGTTATTGTAGACCTCGCGGCGTCCTTGCATGTGAACGACTTTCCCCGCTGTAAATTCCGCCACATTATGGGGCTGGGCATCCCATAATTTCCCTTCAATCACTCCAGTGTCATCTTGGAAAGTGAAGGCGAGGTAATTCTTCCCAGCTCTAGTCTGTCGGACTTCTGCTGACTTAATCAGATAAAAGCCTTCAAACATCTCATCTTTTTTCATTTGATTAATTTTCATAGTCTTCCCTTTCATCTGGAATATCGAGCAAGTGTAAATGAAGGTCTTGGTCAGACAATTCAATATGCCGCAGCGTTCTTTCAATAGCATTGGTTCGTCGAGTCAGTAGCTCATCAATGCTACCAGAAGCGTTCTTCAGATGTTTCTGAGCCTTGGCTAGAATACCGCCAAATTTATTAAATTCCAGCTTGACACTGCCCAGAACCTTGCTGATGTCATCTGCGCTACGCTGGATGTTTAGGGTTTTGAAGCCAACTGAGAGAGAATTAAGCAGGGCTGACAGGGTAGATGGACCCGCAACAACAATCTGCTCATCTCGCCGCAAACCATCGAAACTCTGGATTGCGAACCACTTCGGAATAGAGTCCTTCCGTTGGCAAAAACATAATCCCAAAATTAGTCGTAGCTGGCGGAGCTAGATATTTACTGTTGATGTCCTTGGCAAAACGCTTGACGCTAGCCAACAGCGACTTGCGATAAAGTTCAATTTCTTCCTTGTTGCCAGACTCGTAAGCCTCTTCCAAGCGGTAATAATCCGCCAGAGGAAACTTGGAATCGATGGGCAGGTAGACATAGTCCTGCTCTGTCTGCCCAGGCAATTTGATGGCATACTCCACGCGCTCACTAGAACCTGCCACTGTGGCAAATTCGCGCTCATACTGGCTGGGTGTCATGATGTCTTCGATAATTTGTCCCAGCTGGAGCTCGCCCATAATGCCACGGGTCTTGGTATTGGAAAGAACCTTATTGAGACTGCCCACATCCCGAGCCACTGTCTGCATCTCTCCTAAACCACGATTGACAGACTCTAGCTGCTTGGACACCGTCTCAAAGGAGGTCTGCAGGCGACTCTGCAAAGTCTTCTCCAATTTTTCCTCAACGGTCTGGCGCATCTGCTCCAGCCGCAGGTCATTGGACTCCTGAATCTGACGCATCCGTTCATCGGTTTTGTCTCGATTTTTGCTGAAACTATCCGCCATTTCAGTTCGCAAATCCGTCAAATGAAGGTGCAAATCTGTTCGAACTTCGGCTAACCGATCTCCCAGAACAAGTTCCAACTCTTTTTGCCGAAGAGCCTCCTGCTGCCTTTCCTGCTCAAAGCGGTAATCCAGCTGGTCAGACAAGTGATCCTCCTGCTCTTCTAGCAAGACTCTGATCGCCTGCTCCTGCTGTCCCTGTCTCTGCCAGAAGAAATAGAGAAAGACCAGATTGATGATAAGCAGGATGATGATGATATACTCCATATCAACTCCTATCTTTACTGTAAATAACAACCGTATAACCCTTGTCAAAGGATAAAAATACAGGTCTATCTATAAATTCGTTAGAAGCATAGACTTTTTTAAAGAAAAAATTCCTCTCATTTAAAGGATATTTGGCTCCTTCAATGGTCAGAGCCACATCCTCTGTCGGCAGAAAGGCCAGATAGTCCATGCCTTCCACTGGCTTGATTTCATGACGGCCAGAGGGCACATAGCGGAGGCAATTCTGGGCATCCACTAAGATCAGTTGCTCCATATAAGGAGCGATTTTATCATTGCTGGGCAAAAAAACATTGGCCAGAGCATGGTCTAAACGACCGCCAAAGGCGCCGAAAATCGTCAGATAAGCATCTGGATAGTGCTCAAAGCAAGCCAGAACAGCCAATTCTAAGTCCGTATCATCCTTTTCAGGCTGAGCCTGAATGACTTCCTTTGGCACCAGCTTTTATGCGCAGCAATTCTTCATCGGAAACAGAATCAAAATCGCCAACCGCTAAGTCCAGAGGCAAGCCCTGCTTTAGCAAATAAAAGGCACCACGATCAACTCCGACAAAAAGATCAAAATCTCGATTGACCTCCGTCAAATCACCGCCAGCAAACAGAGCAATCCTAGGCATCTAGTGCATCCCTCAAGGTCTGAACTTGATGGCTGACATCACCTTTGAAGACATAGCTACCGGCCACAAAAACATTGGCGCCAGCTTCTCTAGCCATCTGAATCGTCTTATCGTCAATTCCACCGTCAACTTCAATATCAAAGTTCAGCTGATTGGCCTCTCGCAGAGCGACCAGTTCACGAATCTTACCCATAGTTTCAGGCAGAAAAGCCTGGCCACCAAATCCTGGATTGACTGTCATAACCAAGACCTGATCCACTAAATTCAAGACATTTTTAATCGCTTCGACTGGAGTTCCAGGATTGATAACCACACTAGGTTTAACACCTGCCGCCCGAATCTTCTGCAAAGCTCCATGAATATGTGGCGTTGCTTCCACATGGATACTGATAATATCTGCACCCGCTCGAGCAAATTCCTCAATATGATGCTCAGGATTGGATACCATAAGATGGCAGTCAAAAACCATCTTACTGTGGGGACGCATACTGGCTACGACACCAGCACCAAAGCTAATATTAGGGACAAAATGGCCATCCATGACATCCAAATGGGCATACTCTGCCCCGCTAGCTTCTAGCTTTTTCAACTCGGTCTCAAAATTAGCATAGTCCGCACTCAGAACAGAGGGAGCAATTTTAAATGTTTTCATGATAGTTCCTTTCTTTATTTAGGAAGTTTTTTAGCCGTCTTTTTATAAGTTTCACGACGATTTTCGATTTCACTGAGAAATTGCAGGTAATTTTCGAAACGAAAAGCAGCAATTTGCTCAGCTTCTACGGCTGGTTTGACGGCACAAGCCGGTTCATGCGTATGGGTACAAGTGCGGAATTTGCAGTCCCGACTGATTTCGGCAATTTCTGGAAAGGCGACGTTCAGATCTTCTGCCTTGTCTACTTCATAGTCTAGGGAAGAAAAGCCCGGAGTGTCCGCAATTTTCCCGCCATTCAGGTTATAAAAGCTGACCGCCCGTGTCGTATGACGCCCCCGCCCCAGACTTTCAGAAATTTCTCCTGTTTCTAATTGCAAGTCTGGTGCTATTTATTGAGCAGGGTGGATTTCCCAACACCAGTCTGACCCATGAAAACAGTGATTTTCCCTGTCAGAAGCGGCAGCAACTCCTCAGTGGTTTTAACAACCTCATAGCCGATGGCCTGATAGGCCTGTACATAGACATCCAAGCTCTGCTCATCTTCAAGCAGGTCTAACTTGCTGATGTAGATAATAGGATGGATCCGCTTATGCTCTAAAAGCACCAGAAAACGATCCAAGAGATTAGCATTGAAGTCCGGCTCCTTGGCACTCATGATGACAACTGCCTGATCAATGTTTACAATGGGTGGCCGCACCAAACTATTTTTACGCTCGGCGATTTTTAAAATGTAGCCTTCAGAATCCTTGTCCGCTGAAAATTCGACATGGTCACCAACATAAGGCGTCTGACCTTTTTTGCGGAAATTTCCACGCGCTCTCGTCTGATACACCTGCCCATCTGACTCTACATAATAAAAGCCAGCCAAGGCTTTGATAATTATTCCTTGCAAGACTGCTCCTTTAAAGTTAATACAATTATTATATCAAAAAAACATATATTTGGCTTTTACTATTGGCATTTTCGAAAAATATGTTATAATAAAAAGCAAGCGGAGGTGGTGGAACGGCAGACACGCATGCTTCAGGCGCATGTGCCCGTACGGGTGTGAGGGTTCAAATCCCTTCCTCCGCATCGAACAGGAACTCTTGTCCAAGTTGACAAGAGTTTTTCTTTTGAAAAAGTATGAAATAATCTTAAAATTTCTTTCAGAAAAACCAGCCCTTTTCAAAAAGGCTGGTTTTCAATATCTTATAATCCTTGTTCTTTCAAGGCATCTGCTAAACGGGCAAAATCTGCCAAAGTCAAGGCTTCTCCCCGAACACTTGGAGACAATTCAGCTTGCTCTAAAGCAGCTGTTAGCTTAGCCTTGGTCTCCTCTGACTTCCCAAAATGACTGGTCAGATTGTTCCAAAGCGTCTTGCGACGATGAACAAAGCTAGCCTTAGAAACCTTAAAAAAGAATTTCTCGTCTTGGACTTCAACTGCTGGCTGGTCTCTACGCACCATCTTGAGAATGGCCGAATCCACATTTGGCGCTGGCACAAAGACTGTCCGCGGCACGATAAAGGCAACCTTGGCCGTCATGTAATACTGGACCGCGATTGACAAACTGCCATAGGCCTTGGTATTAGGCTGAGCCGAAATACGATCTGCCACTTCCCTCTGCATCATCACGACAAACTCACTAAAGGAATCCCGCTCTCAATCAAATGCATGAGAATCGGCGTCGTGATGTAGTAGGGAAGATTCGCCACTACTTTTATAGGCAGATCTGGATTCTTAAACTCTGCTATGTACTGGGCCAAATCAACCTTGAGAATATCCTGATTAACCACTGTCACATTGTCAAAATCGCGCAGGGTATCCGCCAAAATCGGCACCAGCCGATCATCAATCTCAAAAGCCATGACTTCTGCGGCGCTTTCCGCTAAAAACTCCGTTAAAGCCCCAATACCGGGCCCAATCTCGATGACATTGATATTTTTGTCAATCTCAGCTGTATCCACAATCTTCTGGAGGATGTTGGTATCCGTCAGGAAATTCTGACCGAAAGATTTTTTAAAAGTGAAACCGTGACGCTCCAGAATGGCACGGGTTACACTATAATCTGCAATTCTCATGTTTTCTCTTTTCTATTAAAATAAGCTTCAGGTGTAGAATGGTAAATCAGCTCAAATTGGTTGTCACCATTCGCCCCTTCAATCATTGTCTTTAACAAGGCATCTGCTTGAAGCGTCTCTTTTGTTTTTGTAAAGTAGGCTCCCTGTTCCCCATTGATATTGCGAAGCTCCCATGCAACATCATTTCCTTGAACAAGAGGGAGATAACTATCCTCTTCAAGAAAAGCAAAGAAAGCTTCAACTGTCATTTCTTCAGACACTTTATATTCTGTCTTATGTGGAACAGTGTCATCTCCCGCACTAACAGAGATTCTGTCAACTAGGATCTTCATTTTTACCTCTTCTACTGCTTTGGAGCATCATTTAACTCGGCGCTTATTTTTTCCATTTCTTTGAAAGAATCTTGGCTTATGTAACAGCCCGCTTTTAGATACTGTGTTCCATTGACAATGTAGTCAAAAATAGCAATCATATTTCCTGCCGGCTCAATCATTCCGTCCCATTCTTCATCAAAAACCATCTGCAGACGTTTCCAGTCTGTAAAGAGTGAGATAGCTTGTCGGCCTTCTTTTCCTTCTCGAACTGGTAAATCTAGACTAGCCCCTCTTTCTAATATTACTTCCTTAGCCTCGTCGCTCGCTTCAGGGAAATTCTCCCCTCTTCGCACCGGAATGAGGAATTTAGCCTTAGGTACCGCCTTTGATAAGAAGCCATAATAAAGCCTGTCAACCAGCTGTTTGTCTTCTGTATCTGGCTCACCTAGCTGTCCAAGTAAAAGTAGCCATCTCACTACATCAGGATTCCTAACAGGCACTTGGATCCAAGGAAGATTAGAAAAATCAGGTTCTTCTACCAAGCTTTGAGCCTTGATGCACACATCATCGGAATTCATGATAATTCCTAGCGCACCATTAAGGTAAAAAGCGGAGCCCAAAGTTTTTGATAGCTTCCTTGTCCTCTGTATTTTCAATCCGTCTCACTTCGGTATTTGGCTGACTGTCAAACGTTTCTTTGTAATGATGGTACCAACGAGAAGTTGAGAGGTGAATCAAAGGATCTGTACACAGGTAGCCATCATCCCCTCTGTCATATGTCTTTGAAAACATATAAGGCTCTCCTGTTAATTGGGAATAAATCACATAGACCTCATCTGCTTCAAGCAGCTTATCTCTGACAACCTCCTCAAGGTGGGCAATTTTAGCCAGATTTTTTTGATATTCTTCTTCGCTTCCATTTTGTCGATTCTCTCTACAATCCCATAAGAATAAACGCAAAATTTCTACACTATCTTCTAAACTAGCTCGCAGATAATCTTCATTGCTCATATCTCCATTCTGCATTTCCACAAAAGATGTATAGAGGGCATCTGTATAACTAGATAAAAGCTGGCGCTCATCTATATTGGACGTGTAGAGAACACTCCCCTTTTTAAGTCGACCTGCGACCTCAGATACAGCTACAACAATATGGGCAAGGGGCTCGTCTGTCAAGAAGTTAGAATCTTCTTTTCCATTGCTTAATTTTTCAACCGTCAGCACGCCAAAAGACTCAAAGCTTTCACCAGGATTACATACTTGCAGACGGTCGCCTAACTTTAAGCTTCCTTTCAATCGGCCCAAAATCAGCAACTGATCGGATTTCCCAAGTGAAAAGAAGTCAAACACTCCCAAGCAAGCACTTGTCTCACTGGTCTCTTTTACAACTTCTGTTGCAGTTTCTATCTTTTCTTTTTTCTTCCCAAAATTAAACCAAGCCAATGCTATTTCTCCTTATGGACTTTATTTTTTAATTCTACCTTTATTTATCCTCAACAAAACAATTGCTTTCCGCTTGATAAAAATAAGCCTCTCCATCCTTATCTAACACTGTCTCCAATAAAGGTTCTATGTTCAGTGCATCTTCAAGACTAATGATATTGATTTTAGAGGAATCGCCTAGATCCTCCTCACTCTCATAACCAGTAAAGAACTGCCAGCCACTATCTTTTTCGCTATTGATCTCCGCTCGAACCGCCCAGTTGATTTCTCTTCTTTCAAGACAATCATCTGTAATCAAAGCACCCAGCGACTCATCAAAATTTGGCTTGGGTAGTAGCACTGATGCAATATGATAAGGTAGAAATTCAAGCTCATCAGCTATTTGGATGGAAGTAATAAAAGCTGGCTGGTTGGTTAGAATCCCTTTGAAGACTCCATCACCAATCTGCGTAATCTCAACCCACATTCGTTCAGCTCGACAGCCATTTCCCAAATCACGGTCTAGAACAAAGAAAAGTCTAACTTGATCCCCAACCTTCAGTCCGTTAATCTCTTCCTGACTCGGAATTAAAAAATGCCTTAGGTCATTTTGATTCTTAGCCCGAACATCCTCTAAGGTATAGCCAATCGTTTCATTATTTTCTCTAGATAAATTAGAAAAGCTCATATATTGTTCTCCTATCTACTAGACTTTAATAATCGGTCATCACTTCTTCCACTTCTGCCAAGGTTACGCCAAACAGTTCCAACCGCTTGAGCAGCTGTTTGCCATTGGAATAGCCGATACGGAGCTCTTCCCCCAGATACTCTCGGCGCTGACGGCTGTCGCTTCCTAGGAGCAATCCCAGCCGCATGAGGTCATTCTTTGTTACATCAAAATCACTGCTTGACTCAAAATGGCTGGTTACCCCAGCGAGGGCTGTCTTTAAGTCTTCAAAACTAGCGTGCTCAATACTAGCGAGCACCCTTTAGTCTTGGACTTGGGAGCTGCTTCGTCACGCTTGAGGAAGGCATGTTGGACAGTGGGAATTTTCGTCATAATCAGACGGCGAATCCGCTCGCCGTTGAAATCAGGATCTGTAAAGACAATAACTCCATGCAAATCATGCAGGCGCTGAATGCGTTCGATATCGGTATCGCTGATAGCGGAGCCTCTCGTTTCATAGGTCTCAACATCAAAATAGCGCTTGAGATTGGCTGTGTCGTCGCGCCCTTCCACAACGATCACTTGGGGGATTTTTATCTTCTCAGTCAAGCCCAAATACCTTCTTTGCATTTTCATAGGTCGCTTGAGCCACTTCCTCGACAGTCAGCCCACGCAGCTCCGCAATTTTTTCCACAACATAGCGGGTATAGGCTGTTTTGTTTTCTCGGCCACGCTTGGGAACAGGTGCTAAGTAAGGCGCATCCGTCTCGACGAGGATTTTCTCCAAAGGCAGGTTCTGCGCAGCTTCTTGAATATCCGTCGCTTTTTTAAAGGTGACGACTCCAGAAAAGGAAATCATCATCCCCAGCTCGATAAAGCGCTCTGCCATTTCCCAAAGAACCCGAATAAGAGTGCATGATACCGCCACGAGGGCCTACACCCTCACTCTTGATAATCTCATAGGTGTCTTCTAAAGCGTCGCGCGTGTGGACGACAAAGGGCAGATCTAACTCTTTGGAGAGCTGGATTTGTCGGCGAAATACTCGCTCTTGCACTTCCTTTGGCGCTGTCATCCAGTGATAATCCAGCCCAATCTCGCCCAGAGCCACCACTTTGGATGAGCAAGCTTGTCCAACAGATAGGCTTCCACCTCCTCATCATAAGTCCCAGCCTCAGTCGGATGCCAGCCAATAGTTGCGTAAATCTGCTCATAATTGTCGGCCAACTCCAAGGCGCGCTCAATGGTCGGCCGGTCAAAACCGACAACATTCATATTGCGGACGCCCATTTCTGCAGCTAGCTGGAGCTCTTCTGCCTCTCGACCAGCAAACTCTTCCACATTTAAATGAGTGTGTGTATCAAAAATGTTCATGCTTTACTTCCTTACATTTCCTGTCTCTCATTATACCAAAAAAGTCAGTTAAAGGGGCAAGAGCTTTACTTTCTCTCCGCCTACTTCAACGGGTATTTGTTATTTTTTCAGCGCCCATCAAAAATACTTTTACTGTTTTTTGATAATTTTTTGTTATTTTTCGATATTTTGTTATTGATTATCGATATATTTTGTGCTATAGTAAATAAAAATAGAAATTATTTGGAGGAATCCATGTCAAAGACAAGACAAAAAACAGCTGAAGATATAAGCATTGTGCTTACAAAAATCAGCCTCAGCATTTTATTCATTGCTTCCATTGTCCTGATAGCCATCGGACCTTGGGTAGTCAGCCTAGTCATTGAATTTCCCTCTCCTTTCTTTCAGGGAGAAAGTCGCTATTGGATATTGTTGCTTCTAGGCTATGTCTTGGGCTGCCTGGCTCTGACCTGTATCGTGCATCTCTATCGGCTCCTTAGCCGCATCGGGAAAAATCAGGTCTTTATCAGACAGAATGTACAGTATATGCGCTATCTGGGCTGGGAAGTCGGAATGGTCGCCCTCATTTCTTTCTTTATGGGCTTGACAGTCTATATGCCCATGCTCCTCGTAGCCGTTTCTTGCTGCATTTTAACCTTGATTATCCGGGTTATCCGCAATGCTTTTGGCAAGGCCATTGAGCTGCAAGAAGAAGTAGACTACACGATTTAGGAGGGACTATGATTCAAATAAATTTAGACCTTGTCATGGCTCAAAAACGGATTAGTGCTGGACGCTTAGCAGAATTGATTGACCTCACCCCTGCCAACTTGTCCATCTTGAAAAATAACCGAGCCAAGGCAATACGCTTTTCAACACTTAATGCCCTTTGTCGGGAATTGGACTGCCAACCCGGCGATATTCTTGAATATATCACAGATGAAACCGAGGAGGAATAAACATGGAAACACCATCACAAGAACAGATGACAGGGCAACCCTACCTTCCTTTTGAAAAAGACCAAGAACGAAAAAGCATCTTCACAGCTTTAAATATAAAGGAACTGAAGAATTATAGAATCAGCTCTCTCATTCTCTATTTTTTGGCCTACTTTTATACAGTTGCCATCGACGGTAACAAAACCATTTACTTTTTTCCTATTGCGATTGGTTTGATTAGCCTGACCGAGTGGTTAGTAAGAAAAACGCCAAAAAGCTTGCCTCAAATCGAAAAGGATGCCTCTGCTGGGCTCGAGTCCAAGCTTTTCCTGATTCTCAGTTTAACTCAGGCACTGGCACTCAGTATCTGGAGCTTTCACCCACAATTAGAAATTTTTCAGACTTTGACTCTCCACATCTCCTTTTCTTTTTATATCCTGTCACGGATGGGCTGGCTCAATCAAGGCCGCTTGGGGATCATGGTTTGGTACGATAGCATTCAGGCTTTTGTGATTCTACCTTTTAGAAACTTTTTCGCTGGTCTTCAGGTCTTTGCTCTGAGCGATAAGGCTTCAGATGCAACTACTGAAGACAGCGATTCTTCTAAAAAAGCACTCCAAAGTACGATGATCGCAAGCAGCCTTCTTATTGCTGGTACGCTTGTCTTCTTCGTTTGGTCACAACTCAGCCAAGTCTCTGATCGATTTGCTCTTTTCTTTAGTGATACAGCTGATGCCTTGCATCTTTTCTTTGACTTGATCTTTTCAAATCTTGATACAGACGCCATCGCTCTTCGTCTCTTCTTGGCCCTACCTATCGGCCTTTATCTCTACAGTCTGATTGTTGGCAGCTTACTGAATCAAAAAGATATCAAAGTTACCTATCAAAGCTTCCAAAATAAAATTCAGCCACTGCGGATGTTCCCTGCTTTTACAGCCTATATCATCATCGGCAGCCTCTGCCTGACCTACGCTCTCTTTTTCCTCGTTGGTTTAGGAGAATTAAGCGAACTCCTTAGTGCTGGCACTAGCCTCCAAACCATTTCTCCACAAAATGCCTCAACCGTAGCTGTTGCTGGTTTCTGGCAGCTCGTTCGTGTATCACTTCTAAATTTCGCTGTCTTAGCCGCCTTTTATTTGCTGGCCCAAAAGCCTCTCTGGGACCAGAAAGGCACTCGTCTAGCCAGCACTATTCTCTTTATTTTCGCATTTTTACTGGCCTTGCTTGCTGGCTGGAAACTCTTTGGCATCTATATCTATCTTTATGGTCCAACACCATTGCGCCTGATCTCCGCTTGGTTTATCCTCGTTCTACTGGTCTGGTGTATTCTGACCCTGATTCGCTTCTACAAGCCCATCCAAGCGATCCGAATCGGTATCTTCTACGCCCTTATTAGTTTCACGCTACTTTGCTATCTCTATCCCCTGCTCTTAGCTGCTTGATAGAGATCATACTTACATGCCAACATAATTATCAAAAAGAGGCTGGGACAAAAGTCCTAGCCTCTCAATTGTCTTTGGATTGTCGAGCAAGACGCAGTGGTTGAGTGGGCTCTACTACGCTGATTTCATCAGCTTTTACAGCCCCTACTCAACTGTGCGGAGAGCGGGATGACGAAATCGAATTCTAACCAATTACCGATTTCTGTCCCACTCTCTTTTCTTTTATTCAAACTAGCTAATAGACTCGCGAGAAACTCCTAGACCATCTCGCTTACTTTCCCTTTCACGTTAAGTTCCTATCCGGCACGGACTCTCTGAATCTCATTTCTTCATAGCACTACTAGCCATATTTAAACCATACAAGCTCGTTTTACAAGAGCAATAGAAAAACCAGCGGTCTCGAGTCTCCACTGGTTTCTTTATGGTAATCGTTTGGATTATGCAGCCAAAACTTTGCGTCCTTTACGACGACGAGCTGCCAATACGCGACGACCGTTTTTAGTTGACATACGGTTACGGAATCCGTGTTTGCGCGCACGACGAAGTTTACTTGGTTGATAAGTACGTTTCACGATGAATACCTCCTCATAGATTTTGTATTCGTTTAGCCGGCTATAAAGTGATCAGTTACTAAACATACTTTACTATTCTATCGGATTCTCTCCTGTTTGTCAATAGTATTGGAAGAATTGTTTCTTTTTGGAAACGAAATCATTCAAATCGTGTCGCTTCATAGAAGGGAATCAAGGCTGTCATAGCCTGCTCAAGCTCCGATAGAACTTGCTGCTTACTTGCGGCCTCGGAAAGATTAACATCATATTTGATCAAAACCTTGCGAACTAGTCCAGCAGCCACCTCCTGGCTTAGATACTGCCTATTTGCCTCCGTAGCTTCGAAGCGTTGACTCACACCATCTATCTGGGCAAAATAGTAAGCCGGCGGCTGAATGGGCAGATTCAATACCCGATTTTGCTTGCTGAGACTGTGCTCGTCTTTCTTGCGCTCCATAAAGCTTACCTCCAGCGACACTCCAAAATCTTCTGCAGTTCCATACAAGCGCAGAGCGAACATCGGTTCTGTGATTTCCCCATAGCCTCTTAGATAGTTCCAAAAATGTGGGCGTAAGATCTGAGCCTGATTCAGCCAATTGCTGGTCCGCTCCAGACTCAGCTTAGGATAGAGTGCCTGAAAGTCTCGGACCAAGTTCGCAAACTCCTGCCGAGCAGCCTGACCTCTAGCTTTCAAATCCAACATTGTCTCTCGCAATTCCCCTGCCTTGTCTGGTGAAATGTATTTACTTCCTTGAACAGTCAAAAATGACTCAATAGCTGGAAAAAGTGACATGGAATTTTCTCCTTTCTGTATCTAAAAACCAGCTGAGCAGCTGGTTAAGATTTATTCCGAATCAATATCTACAACAACGTAGCGGTTAGGCTCATCGCCTTCTGAATAGCTAGTCACACCATCAATTCTTGAGATGATCCGGTGGATGATTTTACGCTCACTATTAGACATAGGATCCGTATGCTGGCTGCGACGGTCTTCTAGAGCACGCTGAGCCAATTTTTGCGCATAGCTTTGCAAAACTTCAGCACGATGCTCCACATAGTCATTTACATTGATAGAAATGTAGAAGCTCTTAGAATATTGATTATAAAGATAATTCTGAGCCAACAGCTGCAAGGCTTTCAAGACTTTACCGTGGTAACCAATCACGCGCCCTGGCTCATTCGTATCAATTTGCATATTGATTGTTCGGCGATTGTGGCTGCTAGAAAGAGTCGCTTCAACATCCATTTCATCCACAATCTTTTGCACATATGCAGTCACACTTGCGACAACTTCTTCAATATCACAATCATCCTCAACCTGGATCCCCAAGTCAAAGAAGGACGACTCAGCTGTCTCTTGCTGACTAGGTGCCACTTCTGCTAAAGAGCTATCTTCCTCTGAGTCTTTCTGAGTCTGTGCTTCATCAACCGCTTGACTGGTCTTTAAGAAATCAATTGCACCTGTTTCTTCCAGAATGGTACTGGCATCTTTATCGTTTTTAAGAATTTCAGCCTTGACTTTTTCTGAAACAACTTCACCTTCGCCCTCGGCCTTCTTGATAGCCGTCACCACTCGTCCCAAGTCGACTGTTGCTTCACTAACACTCTGTACCGGCTCATTTTGCGCATTGATTTCCTCAGGAACTCCTTTTACCGCCTGTTGGTTGGCCTTGGCCACAGTCGTTTCAGCAATCGGCTCCACATCTACCTGCGCAGGCTTTTGGCCAAATAAACCGAGAAAACCTTTCTTTTCACGCGAAACAACGGTAATATGTGCTCTCATTCGTGGGATATCCAGCGTTTTTAATCCATTTTGAATCGCTTCTTCAACACTTGCTCCTGTAAAAATAACCATCTGCAAGAGTCCTCCTTTTTACTTTTTCTTTTTCTGTGCTTTTTGAAGGGCACGTTTTTTCTTCATTTCCAATTGGCGCTCCGCCTTTGCCTTCGCTTCGCGTTCAGCAATAATCTTAAAAGGATTGCTCAAAAGCAGGGTCTGACCGACTTGATAGGCGTTAGAAACTGTCCAGTAAAGAGCTACCCCGCTAGCTGCATACACCGCAAAGAAGAAAATCAATACCGGCATTAGGTAGGTCATCACTGCCGTCCCACCATTTTTCTCTGGCAAAGCCTTATTAGATAGCCAAGTGCTAAAGAAAGTAAAGAGAGCGGCGAGAATAGGTAGGATAAAGGTCGGATCTGTTGTTCCTAGATTAAGCCAGAGGAAGTGACCTGTTTTCAAAAATTCAACCCGTGTCAGAGCTTGAAAAAGTGCTACAAGCACTGGCATTTGGATAAAGAGGGGAAGGAATGCAGCATAGGGATTGACTCCCATTTCTTTATAAAGCTTGCTGGTTTCCTCTGCCAAAGCTGCTCTACTATCCATATCTTTGCCCGGATATTTTTCCTGAAGCTTCTTGATATGAGGCTGAACTTCCTGCATCTTTCTAGACGAGGTCGTCTGAAACTGGAAGACTGGCAACAAGACTGTACGAATAATCAAGGTAAAAAGAATAATCCCGATTCCTGTACTTCCATTAAAGGACAAGAATTGAATCATCTCCGCAAAGAAATAAACTAATTTCTCCCAAAAATCACTTGAATTAGCGGTCACTTCGCTGGTACCACAAGCCGTCAGAATGAGCAGCGAAGCCACTAAAAGAAATCCTATTTACTCTTCTTTTTCACAAATAAATCCTTCCTGATAAATTTTTGCAACTTTTAAGACATGCAATAAATTTTGTTCCACTTGATGGTAGTCTAGAGTTTCAACTCCCTTGCGAGCAATAACAACAAAGTCATCCTTGGTCAAATCCGCCCGATGCTGAATCAAGACATGACGAATCTTTCTTTTGATACTATTGCGGACAACTGCATTGCCCAGCTTTTTACTGACTGAAATCCCCACTCGAAAATGGCGCTGTTCTTTTTCTAATTTATAAACGACAAACTTTCGATTGGCAAAACTCTGCCCAGCTTTAAAAATCGCCTTGAAATCTTTTTCGCTCTTAACGCGATAGTTTTTTCTCAAAACTCAACTCCATCCACCAAAATTAACTCTATTATACCATATTTTCCCAAAAAGCCAATAAGGGCTAGGTACGAGACGAGCCCTCTTTTTGAATAGTTTTACCGAATGAAAGAAGTAGTTTGAAAAGAAGAAACCAGCCGCTCAGCTCCAAAAAAGAGTCCGGGACAAAAGTCCTAGCCTCTCAATTGTATTTGGATTATCGAGCAAGACGCAGTGGTTGAGTGGACTCTATTACGCTGACTGCATCAGCTTTTATTGCCCTACTCAACTGTGCGGAGGTGGGACGACGAAACCGAATTCTAACGAATTACCGATTTCTGTCCCACTCTCATTTTACACGGTAAAAAACGTCTGGGTGCTCTGAGATACCTTGGGCAATAATGAAGCGATCTCGACTGCTATCAGTCGGATCCTGCCCGCTAACAGTCTCTCCTGCTGGCAGCTTTTTCCCTGCTGGAATAATAGACAGGGCAGCACCTGTAAGATTATGCCAACGAATATTTGTGCGATAAATTCCATTTTCATCCAGACCAGCGTAAACCAGCTCCAGCTTGGCAACATCTGATACAAGTCCCTTGGCATCAAAGATATAAGTGACGCCATTGGCATCTTTCCAAGTACCAGCCATGCTAGAAAAATCCCCAGAAGCAATGGCCTGCATATCTAAATTAGAGGTTGCGGCAGGCTCTTTTTCCACCTTGCTTTCTGACTTAGCAGAAGACTCCTTAGTTGCTGGCTCCGAAGGCTCCTGACTGCTAGAGATAGAAGTGTCCGAACTACTTGTTTCGGTAGAAAGCTCTGTCGAACTTTTGCGCGTCTCAGACTTTTTGGAAGAAGCCGAGCTGGTCGAGGTCGAGCTAACTTTGGAACTGCTAGAAGGCGAAGTCGGCTGGTCTTTCTTTTGACCGCAGGCCACTAACACAGACGATGCCACCAGAGTTCCAGCCAAGAGAATCATCCATTTTTTCATCTTTAGCACCTCGCAATATTTTCTTGTTCTTGTAACATTATTGTAACATAAATACAGCTTTTTAGAAAGCAAAAACCAGCTCGAAAGCTGGCTTATCTTATTGAATTTTTTTCAACATATTGTCGATATGCTGGATAGATTTTTCGCGGCCTAATAGGTAAATGGTATCTGGCAACTCTGGACCATGCATTTCACCTGAAACAGCGATACGAATTGGCATGAAGAGGTTTTTGCCCTTGATACCTGTTTCTTTTTGGACTGCTTTGATTTGTGGGAATATATTTTCTGTCACAAATTCTTCATCTGTCATTGCTTCCAGTTTTGCTTTGAAAGCTTCCAAAACGACTGGAACTGTTTCGCCGGCCATCACTTCTTTCTCTGCTTCCGTCAATTCTGGGAAATCTGAGAAGAAAAGGTCTGTCAATGGCACAATCTCATCTACTGACTTCATTTGTGGTTTGTAGAGTTCTACCATTTTTTCAGCCTTGTCGGTCAAGCGTCCTGCTTCCTCCAAGAATGGTTTTGCCATTTCAAAGATTGTCTCAAAATCCGCATTCTTGATGTACTCATTGCTCATCCAGTCCATCTTTTTCTGATCAAAGGCAGCTGGAGATTTGCTGAGACGGTTTTCATCGAAGAGTTTGATGAGTTCTTCACGAGAGAAAATTTCGTCTTCCCCACCAGGATTCCAACCAAGAAGTGCGATAAAGTTAAAGACTGCTTCTGGTAGGTAGCCCTTTTTGCGGTAGTCTTCGATAAACTGGAGAGTGTTGGTATCGCGTTTAGACAACTTTTTACCAGTTTCAGAATTGATAATCAGGGTCATGTGGCCAAACTCTGGTGCTTCCCAACCAAGCGCTTCATAAACCATAAGCTGCTTAGGTGTATTGGCAATATGGTCGTCACCACGGATAACATGAGAGATTTGCATATCGTGGTCATCGATGACAACGGCAAAATTGTAAGTTGGGTAACCATCTTTCTTTTGGATCACCCAGTCACCACCAATATTGCCACCTTCAAACTCAATATCGCCCTTGACCATATCAGTCCACTTGTAGATACCAGCTTCATTGACAGCCAGACGAACCGTTGGAATGATAGCCGCTGCTTCGCGTTCTGCGATGTAAGCTGCTTTTTCTTCTTCGCTCATGCCAAGGTATTCGTTGATGTAGCGAGGTGTTTCACCAGCCGCTTCTTGGCGCTCGCGCTCAGCAGCCAATTCTTCTTCTGTAACATAAGATTTGTAGGCCTTGCCTTCGGCTAGCAATTGGTCAATGTATTTTTGATACAATTCCAAACGTTCTGATTGGCGATAGTTTTCATGTGTTTCAGGGCTTTCATCCCAATCCATGCCCAACCAACGAAGGTTTTCAAGCTGTGAACGTTCACCATCTTCGACATGGCGCTTGCGGTCTGTATCTTCAATACGGATGATAAAGGTTCCACCGTGGTGACGAGCATAGAGGTAGTTAAAGAGCGCGGTCCGCGCATTTCCGATGTGTAAAGTCCCGTCGGACTTGGTGCATAACGCACTCGAATATCTTTTGTCAATTTTCGATCTCCTATTTGGGAATAGCAGGAAGGTCTTGCCCCTGCTTTCGTATTCAAACGTTATTATTATATCACATTCTCGACCCAGAATCCGCTGAATCGCATGATTTTTTAAGACAGTCTTTCTTCGAGGACAAAGTCAATTGGCAGCCAAGCTAAAACCTGCTCCATCTGCTTTTCCCAGTAGTACCATTCATGGTTGCCAGGACTGTGGCTGTAAGTAATATCCAAGCCCAAGTCTTGCAGATTTTTCACAGCCACCTGATTGGCCTCGTAGAGAAAATCCTCTTCACCGCACCATGCCCAAAGCTTAGTCTTTTTATCAGATTGCTTGGCTATACTTTCCAGTGAATGGGGGCTACTGGTCCAGTCTTTAAAGTCTCCAAAAACTCCTCGCCAATAGGCTGGTGTTGCTATTTCAGCATTATCTGGACGACTATCAAGAAAACTCAAAGCCCCTGAAAGACTAGCCGCGTATGAAAAACGGTTAGACTTGAGAGCCAGCTTAAAGGATCCGTATCCGCCCATGGAAAGACCAGCGATAAAATTCTTCTCTCGCTTGTCAGACATATTGGGGAAAAAGCGCTTGAGCACCCGTGGTAGCTCTTCAGCGATAGCCTCGTAATAGTTAAAACCGTATTGAGTATCGGTGTACCAGCCATTGCTGGTATTCGGCATGACAACAATCAAGTTAGTCGAGCGAACCAGACGTTCGATATTTGAGCGCTTAAGCCAGCTATTGTGATTACCGTTCATACCATGAAGCAGATACAAAACAGGAATATCCTTATCATCTGGCTTGTCCACGCGCGACGCATCTGGATAGAGGACATTGACTCCCCACTCCATCTCCAAGGCTTCTGAATAATATTCTATCTGCATCACTGCCATCTTTTTTCTCCTCTTGTAAAAACTACTGTTCTTGACCATGCAGCACAGCCAGCCACACTCCGAAAGCAAAGCCTGTTCTGCGACCGCCAAAAGATAAGAAAAAGCCGATATTCGACTTTCTCTCTGCAAAATACTGGGAAAGTTACTCCCTCGAGTGACTCTAGCGAACTTCCATGACAACCGGAAGAATAGCCGGCCGTCGTTTGGTTTGCTCGAAGAGGAACTTGGCCAAACTATCACGGACTGTTCCCTTAAGCTCGCCCCAGTCAAAGTTATCCTGAGCCAGATAGTCTTCCACTGTCTTATTGATCAGGTCAGTGCTCTCCCGCAGGATGTCACGACTCTTCTTGACATAGACAAATCCACGAGTATGAACCTTGGCTTTGGAAATGATTTTCTTCTCCTTACGATTGACCGTGAGCGCCACGATAAAGATACCGTCTTCAGACAGAACCTTACGGTCACGTAGGACGATATTGCCCACATCGCCGATGGCATTTCCATCAATCATGACATCGCCTGCTGACACTGCTCCAGCTGGCACAAAGTCGCCATTTTCGTAGGACATGACGCTACCACGCTTCGGTATCAAGATATTTTCTGGTAAAATCCCGACTTCCATGGCTGCCTTAGCATGGGCATCCAGTCCGCGGTATTCTCCCTGAATCGGGAAGAGGTACTTGGGTTGCAATAAATTGAGCATGAGCTGCAAGTCACGTGCATTGGCATGGCCAGATACACGCAAGTTTTGGGTAATCAGCTTGACCACGCCACCAGCTTGGTAAATCATGTTTTCCACACGCGCTACGACTGCTTCCTTGGCAATAGATGGCGTTGTAACGATGTAAACCAAGTCTCCGTCTTTGATTTCTACATAACGGTGACGACCGATGGACATCTTGCGTAGACCATTAATAGGCTCGCCCATCCGACCCGTCTCCAAGATAATCAGCTCATGATCTTCAAACTTAGACATTTCCTTAGGCTTGATCAAAAGGCGTTCATCCGCCAAGGATAATTTCTTGAGGCGGATAGCCGTACGAACGATATTTTCAATATCAAAGCCTGTCAAAACGACGCGACGACCTGTTTCTGCCGCAGCTTCAAAGACCTGTTGGATCCGAGACAGGTTGCTGGCAACCGCTGCTACGATGACACGCCCATCCCAATCCGAAATCGTGTCTGTAATCTCACGACCAACCTCGCTCTCACTAGCCACTTGCACAGTGCTATCAGCGTTGGCTGAATCACTCAGGAGAGCTAAAACACCCTCACGGCCAATCTCAGCCAAACGGCCGAAATCTGTCGCATAAGATTCGCTGGCAGATTGGTCAAACTTGAAATCTCCTGTATAAACAATATTACCTTCACGCGTCTTGACAACAATTCCCAAGCTCTCTGGAATCGAGTGGGTCGTCCGGAAGAAAGAGACAACCGTTTCGCCAAATTCAATTTCTGTATTTTCATCGATAACATGAAAATCATTGAATTTCTTAACAGCGTCATTGTTTTTAACAAAGAGCTTAGCTAGCTCAATCGTCAACTCCGAACCGAAAACCGGCACCTTGGCTTCTGCCAAAAGATAGGGCAGTGCACCGATGGCATCCGCATGGCCGTGAGTCAGAAAGACACCCGCAATTCGGTCTTTATTTTCAAACAAATAATCCATGTTGGGAATGACTACATCTACTCCCAACTGCTCATTTTCTGGGTACTTGAGCCCAGCATCCAATACAAAAATGGAATCATCCACTTCGGCGACGTAGAGATTTTTCCCATTCTCGCGAACGCCGCCCAAAGTAATCAGCTTAATCGTGCTTTTACTCATTTTTACTCCTATCGATTTTAGAATCTCCTTTATCAAAGATTCCTTGATTTTATTACTAACGGTCCTTGGCAAGCCAAGTCGAATTACAGTTTTGCAAACAGAGTTTGCACATCTTAGTCATTATAGCATTTTTTCACGCTTTTTTCAAAACAAAGGAAACTCATAGAGCAAGCTAGAAATCTCAGAATAGGTATTTGATACAGCAAGTCTCTGGTCACTTCTTCCTTCCTAATTCAAAATGCGAAGAAAGCCCCTCCCCGTTTCATTTTAGAAGATAACTTTTAGAAGCTAGTTCTACTCATAAGATAAAAAATAATAGAACCTAGGCTGAGACTAGATTCTACTATTCGAGCGGGATTCCCTATACCGATTTCCAAAAATAAATTAGAAAGTTAGTTAGAGAACTGCCCTATCTTATATAGGCTGAATGGATGAACAGACTTACTCAAAGCCATTGTTTTGACTCAACTCTTTAAACCAGTGCCCTGATAAGTATCTCTCTTCTCAATTCTGAAAATCATACCTTCCATTTATCGTAGCGCTTTATTTTCTTCTCGATACTCCGAAATGGTCTTTCCTGTCCACTTTTTAAAGGCCCGTGAGAAGGAAGAGACTTCTGAATAGCCCAGTAGATAGGCTACATCATCCGTTGTCATATCAGGATTTTTGAAGTAACCAAAGGATTCAAGTGGTTTCATTGCATCCACACGGCGGGCAGCGCCATAGACAATATAACCTTCTTTAGCAAGTTGTTCAGCAGTTTGGTAGCCGATACCTGATGAATCGCCTGTGACTAAAATAACTTTTTTGTTTGATATGATAATTTCCTCTTTTGTTTTATTTGATTAATGAGACTATTATACGATACAGATAACGACAGGCACATGATAATGTCTGCCATGTCGATGACAATTTACGTCACTCTTTGGATAACACCTTTGATAATCCTTTAAACATGATTGTCTTCAGTCATATAGAAAAAGACCAGAAACCTCGTTCTGATCTTCTAAAGATTTATCGCCTCTTCAAGCAAAATTTTTACAGATTCGCTTCTACAAACTCTTTGATGGCTTTGTTCATTACCAAGAGTGCATCTGCTTCGATTGGATAATGACCTCCATTTGGCAAGATGACTGTTTTCGTAGGAACTTTTTTAATCTTGTCCAATACAGGCGCACTCAAATGCTCTGGAGTCCAGTAGTCTTTTTCAGGTTGGGTAAGCAAGACAGGGCAGACATCAAAATCAGCTGGTTCAATGGCTGGTGCATAATTCATATAAGAGTCGAGGAAGTTGAGGGAGGCCTTATTTCCTGCAGAAGTCTTGTCTTTATAGAAGACTTCTTTCAACAATTTTTCATTATTAACGAGGGCAGACATCTTAGATACTTGTGTCATCGGCAAGGTCATGCGACCCAAACCAATCTTTCTACCCAGAGCCACTGAGCTAGCACCAAACATGGCAGTTAACTTATTATTGACTGTTTCAGTACGGACTTGTTTATTACGTTGGTCAAGGAAGGTCATCCCAATAATCCCTTTTACTTTAGGGTTACGTGCAGCTGCAGCAACATGGTAGGTTTCCATTCCACCTGCACTTAAGCCATATAAGAAGATTGGGCGATCATCTTTGGACGCCTCATAGTTTACATAGTCAACACCAGCCTGAACCCAGTCAGCATAGGTGATTGCGTTACGGTCTTTTACTTCTGTTACTCCATAGGTCGGCATATCAATCATAATCGTTTCAAAGCCATTTTTTGACTGAGGACCACCAGCAATCATTGAGATTTGACGTCCGTTGGTACCCACACCGTGAAACATGATGATTTTTGCAGGCGCTTGTGGATTTCTAAAGGTATCTAAGTGGATTCGGTTGCCGTTCCAGTCCCACCATTCTTCTGCTGGTTTGTAAGAATCAGTAAAATGGTATGCTTCTGGCAAATAGTTCATAACTTCTTTCCAAGATGTTTGTGTCGTGTATGTCATTTTAAATGCTCCTTTTGTTTATGTGTTTAAAACTATCAACATGATGGTTTGAAAGAAAACAGCCTTAGCTGTTTCTCTCTGAAGCGTCCTTTTTCAGTGAAGCTAACAAACTTTCCAAATTTGTAATAGCCTGCTCAAAGCTCACATCATAATAACGCTCTTTACCTTTTTGCGTAACAGTTACCAAACCTGCTTGCAAAAGCAATTTCAAATGATGAGAAACAGTCGGACGAGATAAGGTCATCTTTTCAGCCACTTCATTTACCGTTAAATCCTTATGGTCGAATAAGAGTATCAAGATTTCCTGTCGTCTAGGATCTCGTAGCATCTCAAAAGTCGGGATGCTTTCTTTTAATAAATTCATTGTTTGTTGGCTCATTTCAAACCTCATGTTTAAGTTTATAAACCTATTATAGACTACGCGTTGAAGTTTGTCAACACATAAAATCAATTTTTTTATTTTTTTAATAGTTTAAAAATAAAGGGATTTACACAGGATATATTCCAGAAAAACATATTGATGCTTTTTGAAACACACGCTATTAAAATAGAGAAAGGGCTCTTGGATAGGATGATTACTAGACTTATGTTCATCTATCTCACATTAATTATTTTCTGTTATAATAAACTGTTAGAAATTTCAATGAAAGGAATCCTTATGACAAATCTAATCAAACATAAACGCGTAGAGTTTAGCGAGCTCTTTTATGATCTGGTCTTTGTCTACGCGATATCCAAAACGACTGCCCTTATCCATCATCTTCACCATGGTGTCTTATCATTAGACGCCATCTTTGGTTTCCTGATGTCCCTTCTAGTTCTGGTCAATTCTTGGATGATTCAGACCGTCTACACGAATCGTTACGGAAAAAATTCTCTTTTCAATATGGTCGTCATGTTCATCAATATGGCCATGCTGCTCTTGATAGCAAACATGATTACCAATGACTGGCAGTCCTATTTCCATGCCTTCTGCTGGATGATTGGGACACTGACCTTGACCTTATTTTCCCAATATCTGGTTGAATATCTTCGAAAATCTACCACGCCGGCCAATCGTAAAAGCATCAAGGGGTTTCTTTGGATGACCGGTCTCAGAACTGTCCTGGTCTACCTAGCTGCTCTCTTGCCAATTCATCTTGGGATTCATGTCTACATAACTGGGATTCTCCTGACCTTTATCATGCCCGTCCTATTGACCCGAAAAGTTTCCCATTTTCAAATTAATCTTCCCCACCTGATTGAACGCATTTCGCTTTTAGTTATCATCACTTTTGGCGAGATGATTATGGGCCTAGCGGACTTCTTTACTCTGGAAAACTTCTCCATCTATTCTATCCTTTACTTTATCATCATGGTCAACATCTTTATGAACTATTTCGGTCAGTTTGACCATGCTATTGATGAGAATGGGGAGAATAAAGGAATTTCCTCATTTACAGCCACTATCCGATTTTTATTGGTTTGATTATGGTGACTGTGTCTATGAGTTTCTTGGTCGCTCCAGAAACTCATCACCTCTTTGCGACTAGCTTCTTCTATACGGGTATCGGTCTCTTCCAAGCTGCTATCCTTGCAAATGGGTACTTTAACAAGAGTTACCTTCACTATAATAAGACATTTTACGGTATCCAGGCAGGAATCTTCCTTATCGGACTGCTTCTTTCCCTTCTTTTCTCAGCTCATCCTACCATCGTTATCACAATTGCAGCCTTGATGACTTTAGCAATGGAAATCCATTTCACACATTTTTATATGAGCCGAACCAAGAAATTCTCAACTCCGAATTGGGATTTGTATTAAAAAATTCTAGTAGATAGCCTCTACTAGAATTTTTGTTTTAGTCAATCACAATCATGGCTTTAATGGTCTTCCGTTCGTCCATATCTTTATAGGCTTGGTCAATCTCTTCCAGTTTATAGCTGGAAGTAAAGACACGGCCTGGATTGATGTCGCCATCAAGAACTGCTTTCAATAAGAGTTGTTTGTCGTAGGTTGTGACAGAGGCTGCGCCACCCGCCACTGTGATGTTTTGTGCAAAAGTGGAACCAAGGGCACGATTATTATAGTGAGGAACACCAACAAAGCCTAATCGGCCGCCGTTGTGAAGGACTCCAAGCGCTTGGTCAACAGCTGCTTCTGTTCCGACACATTCGAGCGCAACGTCGGCACCGCCACCGAGGATTTCGCGCACCTTGGCAACGCCTTCTTCGCCACGCTCAGCAACCACAGCTGTCGCTCCTGATTCAAGCGCCATCTTTTGCCGGTCTTCGTGACGGCTCATGAGGACGATTTGGGAAGCTCCCCGCATCTTAGCCGCGATAACAGCACATTGTCCAACAGCACCATCTCCGATGACAACTACCTTGTCGCCTGGTTTAACATCTGCCACACGCGCCGCATGGTAGCCGGTCGGCATGACATCAGCCAGCGACAAGAAGGACTTAAGCATCCCTTCTGAATAATCTGACGGCTGACCCGGAATTTTCACCAAAGCCCAGTTGGCATACTTGAAGCGCATATATTCTGCTTGCACCCCATCTGACCAGTTATTGCCAATATGCCGGTCACAAGTCCCGTCATATCCCGCTCGGCAGGCATCACAATCCCCACATCCATGAGTAAAGGGAGCAATGACAAAATCGCCTGCTTTCACAGTCGTTACTGCCTCACCGACTTCCTCGACAATCCCGATCGCCTCGTGTCCACTGTTCATGCGCCCAGGCTTCACCTGCTCATTTCGATAACTCCACAGGTCAGAGCCGCAGACACAGGTACGAGCAATGCGGATAATGGCATCATCTGGATCTAGAATTTGCGGATGATCCATTTCTACTAGTCCAACTTGACCAACCTTGAGATAAACTGCTGATTTCATTGCATTTCTCCTTGTGTTTACTAACTATATTATATCACTTTTCAGAGACCTAGCCTAAGGGAAGGTAAAAGAGTTTCGTGACAATTTTCTTTCCCAGCGAGCCCTACCCATCACTTTTTAAAGCCGCTTTCTTAGTCCTCATTAGCTGAGGCCATACTCCAGCAATAGCCGCTGAATCCATCAAAATGACCTCTAGCGTGACTCGGCTAGAGGTCTGACTTACCTTGCTGATATGGGAGCAATCAGTTTATTCCATTCGGAACTGACTAACAATTGATTGTTGATTATTTAATTTATTAAATTTTTAATTCCTTTAAGCGCTAATGATTTTCTTTTATCTTAGCATTAGAAATATTGATCACAAAGCAACTATCGGTTAACATCTCGAAGACTGAAAACCATCTAAAAGCTTCTACTTTCTATCCCACTGTCATAATCAGATAGGCTAAGCAGGCCTACCCAATGATTTAACCAATAGTCCAGTAAAGCAACGACTTATCTGTTACAAATAACTAGATATCAGCAAAGCAAATCGAATGCGAAATTAAGTTTTTCCTTTCCCTATCTTTACTTACATTATACTCCTCCTAGCAAAAGATTGCAAGCGTTTACACTACAGAGATTGAATTTTTTTACCAAAGAATTAGGTAAATAATCTATTCTTATTACGAATTTCATTCTCAATGAGTTTGTCCTGCTTATCCATGTGGTGAAGTTCGGTGGGGAGGAAAATATAATTTTTGGACGAGTGTAAAGAATAGAAACACTTTCTTATAATTTCATAGTAAAACACCCCAAAAATTAGATTTTCTGTCTAACTTTTGGGGTGTAGTTCAGTTTCTACCAATATTCCTTCAAAAATATAACCAAATGAAGTTTGATATATCTTTGATAACCTCTATATGATTAGTTTTGACTCTACTCCTAATCATTCTTTATTATATAGACTTGAAAACTCTTTGCAACTCCTCCTACTACATATTTTTTAGCATCATTTTCCCACCAGGGCAACACGTCTTCTTTCAGAATTTCTAAAAATAGCTCCTTCGAAACAAGATCATCCGCTAAGAAAGAATTATAATTGTCAAATACAAAAGCATATCTATCTGCTTTCAACCATAAGAAAGTAGGTATCCAATCTATTGTTTTAGTTAACTTTTAATAACTGATAAAAACTTAATACTCTTCACAGATAACTTCAATATCTTTATCTGAAATATCTGGATTATATTTTAGGATAAATTTTTTTATATTATTTATATCCTCATCTGTCATATATTCAACTTGGAACTCAATAATAAAATCGGCTATATTTTTCATTTCCTGAAATAATAATTATAGCATCCTTAAAAAAATTTTTCCTAAAAAAATATTTGTCCCTACATGTAAATATCCTGTAGATGGACTAGAAAAAAATACTGTCCCCATTTTTATATCATTTGAATAGTTTATATCCTGTTTTTTATAATAAAAATGAGAATTAATTATCTGCTGACTAATATCTAACAATTTCAACAATCTATCTATAATTGCTAAATCTACTACCGCAATTCTCAATTCAATGTTTACCATAATTTCATTCCTATTTATCAATAAATCCCTTGAAAGAACCATCCATATTTAATCTCATCCCCCGTCCATCAGGTAATTTTTTCTCAAGAAAACTAATACCTCTATCAGTTGTATGAGTCATAAAGTCCCCTGGTGATTTAATTATATCATTTATATGTTCCATGGCTTGTCTATTTATTGACTCTGAATTCCCTTTTACTGCACCCCAAATCTGCGGATTTCTGCCAGCGTGCTTTTGCAAGGCATGGCCTGCTATAGTTTCTCCTCCGCTGTTTCTAATTATATTAGCAGTATCTCTAATTCTATCTACATCAACTATTTTTACTATATCCGATGCTTTATCAGCTGCCTTAATAGCTTTCGAAGCATCATTAGCTTTATCAGCTGCCTTCGCAACTTTTGATGCATCATTGACCTTATCCAGTGCTTTTAAGCCTTTACCAGCTAATTCCCCACCCTTTACAACTTTACTAATTCCAAAAGAGGCTAAACCAGCTATTAACCATCCTGCTGCTTCTAAGCGACTAGCAGCTTCACCTGTTTCAGGATCTTTCCCTGTCGTTAAACGGTATATATCATTCACAAAGAAAAACTCTCCGAGTAAATAAGGTATTTTTTTAAGGCTATTTACTGTATTTTGCCAAACGAGTCTATTCCCTGCTTCGATTTCCTCTTTCGTGCGTGTGTCTGTTCCTATAATTGATTTGAAATCATAGCTTCTTGACAAAGTGGCAATCGCAGACATATCCCCAGAGTTTGCTTTTTGGATGAGTTGCTGTATTTCACCGGCTGTCAGCTTTTTATTTCTAGCATCATCTTGAGCCTTAGTCGTTTTGGGATCACAGACATGTTTCAATGTATTCTGTAAAGCTGGAGTCCAGTTACGGTCAAGATTGAGTCCTTCTCGGATCGTCGGTGAGGTATTGAGTCCAGTCGCTAAACCATATTCATAGCGAATCTGTTGGCGACGACGCTGTTCTGCTTGGGCTCTTGCGTATGCTGCTTGTTGTTGTACATAAGCATATGAACTCTGTCCACCATAACTTCCACCTTGGTAGGTTGCCACATTGGGACCAAAAGCTTGATAATAACTTGCTGGTGCTCGGAAGTTGCGGTCTGTTTGAATGCGACGATCCGTGTATTCACGTAGTGTCACTGCACGGCCTAAAGCATCTTGCCCGACAATACTTGTTGGTAGAAACGTTGTAGGCGAGTATTGATATTACGGCGTTTCGAACCTCCGCCTCCACCTAACCAAACCATATTATGCCCACTCGGGTCTGTATAGTTGACGGGATTGTTCTGCACATAGCTGTAGCGGTTCTGGCTGAGAGGGTCCGTCGCCTCACCTGGGTAGCTATCCTCGGTTAAGAAAGTACCTCCCTGACTATCATAATACCTTGCGCGTAAGTAGTCAAGTCCAGTATCGTCACGAGCTTCGCCGTTATAGGCAAATGGCTGACCCGTTGTGTCTGTGCTTGTCTTTCTTGCCCCATAGACGCCATAGTGACTGGATGCGACGGCTTGTCCATCCTTGGTCAAGCCTGTCACAGAGCCTGACTGATTGGTCAAGTAGTTGTAGCTGTCACCTGTTTGGTTGTTAAGGTAGCTAGCTCGACCCTTGCCATAGCTATAGGTCTCACGGGCCTTGCCATCATGGTCATAGGTTTCAAGGACTTCTGTATGTTCACGATTGACATCGTTGACATAGTTACGTTCTTCGTAGTAGTTGTAGGTGTCCTCTCGTGTGGTATAAGGGATGAGGACATCCTGAACCTGACTGGCATAGGTCACCTCTCCCTGTCCTGGTAAATTCCCAAGTTCTGGTGGGTTGACAACGATCCCCTCCTTGGTCGCTCGGTCCTTAGCCACTTTCTGGTGGTAGGCTGTCGACACATCGTCAAAGATGCTGTGCCAGATGCTTCCTACTGTTTGCGGTAATGTGGATAGGGCTTGTAGGACATTCTGAGTAAAGCCATACCAGAAGAGGGAGTGTTCTTCCCCACTTGGGGCTGTGTATGGTGATTTGCGACCTGACTTGCTATCCTTTGGTTTACGTTGGAAGAGCTGGTAGGTGTTCTTGCCTTCCTTACGACTGGCAGTGAAGACACGGTTATCATCCCCGTCGTAAAGCGCAGCCATGAGAAGGCCCTTCTTGTCCTTGATCGCAAGCAAGCGATTCTCTGTATCGTAGATGTAGTCTAGCTTTCTGAATTCTTCTCAGAAGCGATGCGATTGCCATTCTTGTCGTAGGTATAGGTGATGGTACCATCTGGCCCTTCCAGTTTGGTCAAGCGGTTATGGTCATCGTAGGTAAAGCGTGTCTGGCTCTCCTTGCCATCTACCGTCTCAGTGCTAGTCAGTTTATTGCCCGCTAGGTCATAGGTGTAGGAGAGTTTAGAGAGTTCCTTACCAGCTCCATCCGATACGGTCATGTTTTCCACTTGACCCAGAGTATCGTAGGTATAGGTATGGACTAGGGTTTCGCCATCCTGCTTGATGGTTTCCTTGGCGATATGAGCTTATACTGCTTGTCTACTGTGAGGCAAGTATAAAATAAACTAGGGGAAAATTTCCCCTAGTTAGCAATTGAACTAAGTCACAAATTGTATTTGTGAAAGTGATCTATACTTTCCAATCATCTAAATTCAACACTTTACTCACTCTAAAGTTTCATTATCCTGCCAAAAGAAATGAGCACTCTTTAAATCAAGATGTTCTATCTGAATATCACGACAAACAATTATTATATCCGTAATACCTAGATCAATTCTGCACTCAACAAAATTTTTATTTTGAGCATACTGAAGCAACGTGAAATTTTGTGCGGAATAACCGAGTTGAATCTTTTTCAAACTTTTCACATCATAATCACGCCAATTCTTCCATAAAGCATCTGTTGTATACTCTACTTTACCACATAAAAGGAAGGTTACGCGCCAATATTTTTTTTGATTATCCTCATACTCAATAATAGTTTCATCGCCAAAAAATGACACATAAAAATTGTAAATAGGTGCGTCCCAATAATTTGTTAAATCTAATTCTTTTTGTTTTTGTTCAATATTCATATCTCTATTTTGTAATATCCATTAATACTTATCCCATGGAATATGGGCATCTGGACTTTTTCTATTAACAATATTACCGTTTATATCTAAAGGTTTTCCATTTTCATCATAAATGTGCATATGATTATAGTCAGTTATGCGGTCAGGTGGATCTATTCTGATTTTATAGTCCCCTTTGCTATTTTTTATATGAACACGTCCATTATTTTCGTGGAATGTCCAGCCTTCTGGCAGTCTTCCTTTTAGCTCCTGTATATTTAGGTCAACTATCTCTTTTGGAGATAATTTATCTAATTTAGGAGGATTAAAAAGCTTACCAGCATCGGACGCCTTGTCTACCACTCTTGCAGCTTTCGAAGCATCATTAGCTTTATCAGCTGCCTTCGCAACTTTTGATGCATCATTGACTGCGTCCACTGCATCGAGTGCTTTTTCAAGTTTCCTTAATTTGCTATCCTTAGCTATAGGATAGAAGTTACTTGCAATATCAACAGTTAGCTCTGCAGCTGCTACCCAACGATTTGCGTCTTCGCCCCATCTATATCATGAGATAAGTAATAAGTATCATCTAGTGGATGTTGAGCAATTGAATAATCAATTCGAGTCCCTTCTACCGTTAGCCACGCATATACATCTGGATTCTGATGAAGTTTTGTCTCTATCGCATTTGAGAATGTTGCTCCTCAGCCGTCTGTTCAAATCCATCTAAGAGCTTTAAATCTAAAATTAAAACTGCAATCACCGCAATGAATGATAAACTAAACTTTAAAACTTTCACGTAATCTTCCCTATTATTGTCTACAGATCCCAAAAACTAGATATTAGGTTTAAACCAAGAGTCTGGGCAAGCCTATTCAAACAAGCCATAATAGTCCGCTATGGTCATCTTGGCTTTTTCTTCCTGCTTGAGGTCTTGGATGATTTGCCCTTCCTTCATGACAATCAGACGGTTGCCGTATTTGAGAGCATCCTCCATGTGATGGGTAATCATGAGGGCCGTCAGCTGGTCTCTGCGGACAAAGTCATCAGTCAACTCCATGAGAGCCACACTGGTCTTGGGATCCAGCGCTGCTGTATGCTCGTCCAGAAGAAGCAGTTCCGGGCGCTTGAGGGTCGCCATGAGCAGACTCAAAGCCTGTCTCTGACCACCAGAGAGAAACTCAATCGGCGTATCCAGATGTTTCCAGACCATTGCCAATCTTATCAATGGTCTCCTGAAACTCCTGCCGATAGCTATTCAGCCGACGAGGGACTAGGCCACGGGATTCGCCACGAAACTTGGCGATCAGCAGGTTTTCCGCCACTGTCATCCGAGGAGCCGTTCCCATCTTGGGATCTTGAAAGACTCGCGACAGATATTTAGCTCTCTTCTCAGGAGAAAAGTTGGTCACATTTTCGCCCAAGATGTAAATGCTACCGCTGCTTAGAGAGAGCGTACCGGCAATCACATTAAAAAGGGTTGATTTCCCTGCTCCATTGCCGCCCAAAATCGTGATAAAATCGTGCTCATGAATCTCCAGCGACACATCGTTTAGGATGACCTTTTCTTCATCAAAGCCGTTATTGACCCGCTTGCTGGCATTTTTTAATTCTACAATCGCTGTCATTTGCTTAACTTAGCTCCTTTAAAGAATGTATTTTTCAAGGTCGGAATCATGAGGCAGATCGCCAAGATAACCGCACTGTAGAGTCGGAGATAGCTCGTGTTGAAGCCAAGAGCAATGACACCCCAAATCAGAAACTGGTAGGCAATGGCACCAACCACAATGGTAATCAGACGTTCAGCCAAGGTCAGGCCCCTAAAAAGGACTTCCCCGATAATCAGACTGGCCAAGCCGACGACGATAACCCCAATCCCGCGGGACACATCTGCATAGCCCTCCTGCTGGGCAATCAGAGCACCAGACAAGGCAATGACGCCATTAGACAAGATCATGCCCATCAATTCCATGCGGCCAGTATTGATACCGAAACTACGCGCCATATCAGGATTGTCCCCGGTTGCGATGTAGGCCTGTCCCAGCTTGGTATCTAGGAAAAAGAGCAGAGCGACAATAACCAAACTGACAAAAATCAAGCCTGTCAGGAGATTATTGATTTCCCCAGAGAAGGGCAAAAAGTCCTGAATCTGTCGAGTTCCCAGCAAACCTAGGTTGGCCCGTCCCATGATCATGAGCATGATGGAATGACAAGAGGTCATGACCAAAATCCCTGACAGCAGGGTCGGAATCTTACCCTTGGTATAGAGAAGGCCTGTCGCCAAACCTGCCAGACAGCCCGCCAACACCGCGGCTGCCGTTGCCAAGAAAGGGTTAACCCCCTTGGTAATCAAGGTGACAGCTACCGCCCCACCTAGTGGAAAGGACCCTTCAGTCGTCATATCTGGAAAATTCAAAATCCGAAAAGTCATGAAAATCCCCAGACCCAAAATGGCCCAGACCAGACCTTGTGAAATAATGGAAAGAATCATCTTATTGTCCTAACTAAATTAAAATCGTATTCTATTTTAACACAAAAAAGCAGCCAATTTCAATGCCGAAATACCGACAGATAAATTGGCTTTCTTAGCTAATTACTGAACGACGGTCATTCGCCCTGTAGCAACGTCATACACTGCTCCTGAGATCTCTACATCATCTGGGATTAGGGGTGATTGGCGGAGAAGCTCCACGTCTTCCCGCACACTTTCCTCCACATCTGTAAAAGGAAGGAAATCCTGACCGCTAACATCAACGCCCAGTTCTTGATTGAGAAAAGCAGCAAATTCTTCATTTTTAAAAGTCTGTGCACCGCAATCCGTATGGTGTAAGACTACAATTTCCCGCGTGCCCATCTGCTGCTGTGAAATAACCAGCGAACGAATCATGTCCTCTGTCACCCGACCTCCAGCGTTGCGCAAGATATGAGCATCTCCCAGAGCCAAGCCCAGAGCCTGAGCCACGTGAAGTCTGGAGTCCATACAGGTCACGATCGCTACCTTGGTCTTGGGCTTAATCGGCAGGTGGGAGGTTCCATGCAGGTCCACATAGGCTTGATTGGCCTTCATAAAATTTTCAAAATAGGACATTCTTTCCCCTTACTAGAATTCATTTGATAGTCAAACCATTCCCTACCATCTTATCATCTTTTGGGTATTTTGTCAGTTTTCAGATCTAGATAAAGCAAAAATATCCGTTTTTTATGAAAAAATGAAAGAAAAATGCAAAAAAGGTGCGGAAATTCATCCACACCTTTCTATGAACCTTTTGCGATATATCGACTGAGTGAGCCCGCAAAGCTTTGAAGATTGAGACTTTGAACATAGATTTCCCCGGTGCCTCGGAAGGTGTTGACAACTCCCTCTCCCGTTCCGATCGACTGCCAGAAACCATTTTCGAGATGGATATTATAATCCAAGGACTGACTCCAAGCTACGACATGAGCATTATCAATGGTTACTTCTTGGTTATTTAGTTCAATTTTCCTAATCGATCCGTAGGCATTGGCCAAGAGAGTACCCTGCCCTTGAGTCGTCATGACGAAGAGGCCACCTTGACCACCAAATATCGCCTTACCAACAGACTGGCGCTCCATGGTATAGTAAGCCGTACCATCCAGAGCCAGAAAGGCACCGTCATTGAGCCGGTACTGCTTTTCTCCCAGATAGAGAGGAATAACTTGGCCGGGAACTTCTGGTGCTAAAGCTAGGAAACCATTGTCAGACTGGGCGACAGCTTGGGTGATGAAGGTACTTTCACCCGACACCATGGAACGGCCGACTGCCTTGACAAAGCGGCCCAAACCCGAACCGTTAGCATTGAGCTGAGTGTTCAAGGTCACATTAGGTGTGTGATAGACCATACTGCCACGCTGGATAAAGACTGTCTCTCCTTGATTGAGGTAGAGGTCAACGAGTGGAAATTGCATGTTGCTATCCATAGAAAATTGCATAAGAGTTCCCTCCTTGTTTTTTAAGAAAATTATAGCAATAATAAAATATTTTTGCAATCTAAAACAAAGAAAATCATCCAGCAAAGACTTTTTTCAAGACTTCCCCAATCGTTGTCACACCGATGACTTGGATATTGTCTGGCACTTTTAGGCCGTTCAGAGAGTTTTTGGGAGCATAAATCTTGGTGAAGCCTAGTTTTGCTACTTCGTTGATGCGCTGCTCGATGCGGTTGACCCGGCGGATTTCACCAGTCAGGCCAATTTCTCCGATAAAGCACTCTTGAGGATTGGTCGGCAGATCCTTGTAGCTGGAAGCAATGGCGACCGCTACCGCCAAATCAATAGCCGGCTCATCTAGCTTGACGCCGCCAGCTGATTTGAGATAGGCATCCTGATTTGAAGAAGGAGCCCTGCCCTCTTTTCCAGAACCGCCATGATGAGGCTGGCTCGGTTAAAGTCCAGTCCAGTCGTGGTTCGCTTAGCATTGCCGAACATGGTCGGTGTCACCAAGGCCTGCACCTCAGCTAAAATCGGCCGCGTTCCTTCCATGGTCACGACAATGGAAGAGCCTGTCGCGCCATCCAGCCGCTCTTCCAGAAAGACTTCACTTGGATTGACAACCTCAACTAGCCCGCCAGATTGCATCTCAAAAATACCGATTTCATTGGTCGAACCAAAGCGATTTTTAACTGCCCGTAAAATACGGAAAGTGTGCTGACGTTCGCCCTCAAAATAAAGCACGGTGTCCACCATGTGCTCTAGCGTTCGAGGGCCGGCCAAAGTCCCTTCCTTGGTCATGTGGCCAACGATAAAGGTCGCGATATTATTTGTCTTGGCCAGCTGCATGAGCTCGGCTGTCACCTCGCGGACCTGAGAAACAGAGCCTTGAACACTGGAAATTTCCGGCGACATCACCGTCTGTATAGAGTCGATAATCAGAAAATCTGGCTTGATTTTCTCAATCTCCGTGCGGATATTTTGCATATTGGTCTCAGCGTAGAGATAAAATTCACTATCAATATCACCGAGGCGTTCCGCCCGCAGCTTAATCTGCTCAGCTGATTCCTCCCCGCTGACATAAAGGACGGTGCCCTGATGAGAAAGCTGGGTGGATACCTGCAGAAGCAGTGTAGACTTCCCGATACCGGGATCCCCGCCAATTAAGACCAGACTGCCGGGCACTACTCCACCACCCAGCACACGGTTGAATTCCTCCATCTCCGTCTTGGTTCGATTGACATTGATTGAAGTGACCTCAGCCAGCTTCATGGGCCGAGTCTTTTCACCTGTCAAGGAAACACGGGCATGCTTGACTTCTGCGGCCTCTACCTCCTCAACAAAAGAGGACCAAGAGCCGCAGTTGGGGCATCGGCCTAGATACTTGGGCGAATGATATTCACAATTTTGACAGACAAAGGTCGTTTTTTTCTTAGCGATGATAAACCTCTTTCTATATCTCTATCTCACATTCAATCACTTGGCAAAAATCAATGGTTTCATTTGGCACAAACTGACGGATCAGCATACGATGAGCTACAAGGACTACTGTCTGGTAGTCTCGATACTTTGCCATACAGTCTACAAAACGAGCCTTCATCTCCTCAGCTGTTTCATACTGAATAGGACTACTAGGGAGCAAGGCTCCATCATTTTCTAAAAACAGGCTTCGAGCTTTTTCAAAGTTCTCTCTTCCCGTTTCATAAACCTGCCATTCATGCAGCAAAGGCTCCACTCTCAAAGGAAGGCCAGTGGCACAAGCCACATAAGATGCCGTTTCTAAAGCTCGCGTCATTGCAGAAGACACCAGCAAATCAGCTGAACGCAGTAAAGGATGCTGGCAAAGTTCCTGAGCCTGCCGTCTTCCCTGCTCAGATAAAGGCGCCAAATCCAGACCAAAGCCAGTATAAGAACGCTCCTCTAACTCATGGTAATCAGGCTCACCATGGCGCACAAAGATCACTTTCATCTCAATGCCCAGTAGAGCCAAATCCGCCTGTCCGCACACCGTCGGCTACATCCCCATCCGCAATCAAAAATGGTGCGAAAACAGCCTGCACAATGCGGTCACCCACTTCCAGTACAACCTCTTGGTCTGTGATGTTCTGCATCTGAGCAAAGATATGCCCTTCGTTCCCAGGATTGCCGTAGTAGTCGCCGTCAATAACCCCAACGGAGTTAATCAAAACCAGACCTTTTTACGAGGATTGGACGAGCGGTCATAGAGGTAAAGCACCTCGCCCGACTGCATATAGGCCTTGACGCCCGTCGGAACCAGCTTAATCTCCCCCGGCGCAATGATAGTGCGCTCTGCCACTTTCAAATCATAGCCCGCTGCGTGAGCCGTCTCTCTCTTAGGTAACAAATCTTCATTTGGAAAACTGGAAACCAGCTCGAATCCGCGAATTTTCATACATTTCTCTTTTCTATTTTTACTGTCCCTATTATACTAAATTCGCAAAAAACAAGCAAAAGAACCGCCGATTGGGCGGTTCTCCTTAGTATAAATCTTTGACGACCTCTCCATCTTCTAGATAGGTAAACTGCTCCGTCAAATCTGATGTGAAAACCTGATACATTTCCTTAAAGCTCACGGCCAGCGAGTAGCGGTCAAGGTCTTTGCGGTCAATCCAGAATACCTCGCCTTCTTCGGATGAAACCAGTTCTCCCTCAAAACGATTGGTCTTGTAAAGAAAAACGATATAGCGCTCATCTTTTTCAGTATAAAACTGCTTGACACCACACAAGCGAGGCTCATAGATCGTCAGACCCGTTTCTTCCTTGATTTCCCGTATCACTGATTTGACAAAGGACTCACGATGTTCAACATGGCCGCCTGGAAAGCAGAGGCCCGTCCAATCGTCATCTACTTTATTTTGCACTAAAATGCGGTCCCCATCGTAAACCATACACATATTTGTTAAAATAACTCGCTCTGCTCTTGACATTTCTGCTCCTCCATCTACCGACTGATTTGCTCGGCCTACTTGTGACTCATTATAACATAAAAGACCTGAATTTGATGAAAATCCAGATTTCTCAGCCCTTCCAGCAAAAAAACCGCCGATTGGGCGGTTCTTATAGGGAGATTATTATGAAAAAGAAAAGTTTTAGGATTTCATCAAATAAAGTTAGGAGGTCTTCATTTGATGGTTATATTATATAAAGCTTATCTTAAAATTAGCTAAAAATAATTTTAGATTTTATAATTCTTGCAAAAGATATTGAAATAGCTCTAAATTGCCCTTTTCTTCGTTGATCAAAAACTCTGGATGCCACTGAAGACCGATGATACGGCTGCCGTCCACAGCCTCAATCGCTTCGATGGTATTGTCCCTTGGGTCAAAGGCAGTTGCTCGGAAATTAGGCGCTAAGTCCTTGATGCTTTGGCGATGGACAGAATTAATCTGGCTGGCTTGACCAAATAACCGCTCCACAACACTGCCTTTCTCTGTACGAATGGAGTGCGAAGTTCCAAACGGTTGCCCCTGCCAATGATTGTCAATTTGCTGATTAAGCGTGCCACCAAAAGCGACATTGACCAACTGCAGACCACGGCAGATAGCCAAGACTGGCTTACCCTGACGAATAGCCTCCTTTAAGAGTGCTAGCTCAAACTCATCCCGAGCCAGATTGTAATCATCGCTATCAATGGCCTTTTCCTCTCCGTAAAACTGCGGATGAACATTTTGACCGCCTGATAGAATGAGCTTATCAATGGTTTCTATATAGTCCTTGACCAGACTTTTATCCCCGACAGGAATCACCATAGGCAGACCGCCGACTAGCTTGATGCTTTCGGCAAATTTGCAGGATACAGATGAATGAATGTTTTTGCCCGCCTGATCCACTGGACAAAGATTAGCCGACACTCCAACAATTGTTCTGCACATAGATGCTCCCTCCTTAACTTGATATAGAATATCTTACCATTCCACCTCTCAGCCGTCCAATAGTATTTTTTTAAGCTGGCCATAAAAATTTTTTATGTCAAGTACAGCTTTCCACAAAAAGAGATATAGTAGCGACAGACAAGAAAAAATCAGCAGAAGCCCGCTGATTTCATTTTTCTAATTCAAGCATAACGCTGACTGCGGTCAAGGCATAAAGCGGAGCGGTTTCAGCTCGCAGGATACGTGGACCTAGGCCAGCCGATACAGCCCCTGCTTGGCCAAAGGCGGCTATTTCATCTGGCGATAGACCGCCCTCCGGTCCGAAGATGAAGAGCAGTTTGTCTCCCTTGGCTAAACCTTTCACAGCCTGCACTAGAGCTGCAGTTTCTCCTTCTTTGGCCGATTCCTCATAGGCCACGACGATGCGGTCAAAGTCTGCCAAGGCCGCCAGAAAGGCTGCCTTTTTATCAAAGAGCCGAATCTCTGGAATCAGATTGCGCTTGCTCTGCTCTGCTGCTCCCTGAGCAATTTTCTCTAGCTTTTCACTCTTTTTAGCCAGCTTTTTGCCATCCCACTTGGCCACCGACCAGTCCGCTGGAAAGGCCCAGATGGCACTGGCTCCCAGCTCCGTTGCCTTTTGAGTGATAAACTCTAATTTATCGCCCTTAGGAAAGCCCGAAGCAATGGTCACTTGAACAGGCAACTCGGTATTGTCCGCCAGCTCCTCCAAGATTTCCAAGCTCTGCTGACTGGGGTCCAACACCCGAGCCAGTCGCTTCATGCCATCATCAAAGACCAGTGTGACTTGGTCGCCCTCTTTGAGTCGCATGACTGAAAACATATGTTTGGCCGTGTCCTTATCCGTGACCACCAGAGGAGACTGAGGACTTCCTTTTATAAAATACTGCTGCATCTAACCACCTATTACGCCTGAAATATCCTGCGTTTTCTTAAAGACACAGGCATTCCATTCGCCCTGAATCATATGCGTTTCCAGGAAAAATCCTGCCGCTTCTGCTGACTCGCGCACCATTTCCCACTTCTCAGAAATAATCCCACTCATAATCAGATAGCCCTCATCCTTGACCAGACGGTAGGCATCCTCTGTCAGATGGATGAGAATATCGGCCAAAATGTTGGCAACAATGACATCTGCCTCGATTTCTACACCTCGGAGAAGATCCCCCGGCGCCACATGGATGTTCTCCATACCAGGGTTGAGCTCAATATTTTCCTGTGCCACGCGCACTGCCACCTCGTCTAAATCATAGGCGTAGATATCCTTAGCGCCCAAGAGTGAGCTAGCAATAGAGAGAACTCCGCTGCCCGTGCCTACATCCAGCACCGTTTCTCCGCCCCGCAAGACCTGCTCCAGTGCAAAGAGGCTCATCTTGGTCGTCGGGTGAGTGCCCGTACCAAAGGCCATGCCAGGATCCAGCTTGATAATCTTCTCACCAGCTGTCGCCTCGTAGTCCGTCCAGGACGGCACAATGGTCAAGTCATGGGTAATCCGAGCCGGCTCAAAGTATTTCTTCCAGTTGTCCGCCCAGTCTTCCTCAGCCAGTTCCTGCCGAGTCAGCTGAATATCTCCCGTCTCCAAGCCGAAGCCACCCAGCTCAGCCAGGCGCTCATTGGCCTTGGCTGCAACAGCCTCTATATCCACCGAATCTGGGTAGTAGCCGGTAATCTTGACCCGTCGCTCTGCTCAACTTCTGGAAAAAGCTCACCATACTGGTCAACCTGCCCCAGATAGTCTGCGCTGTCATCGATAGCCACACCCTGACTGCCCAGCTCAATCAGAATATTCGAGGCTGCTTCCTCCGCCTCACGCTTCACTTCAATCGTTAATTCCTGCCAAGTGTCCATCATTAAAATACCAAGCCCGTAAAACACAAAGCCAAAATAGGAAATTCTCTGACGACGTTTGCGTCTAAGAGAACTTTATCTTTTTGGCACAATGTTTAGGGCGGGTTCAGTTTAGAAATTTAACTGAACAATCCTTTCTTTGTTTATTTCATTGTCTTCGTCATATAGACCATATCCATGCCTTCTTTTTCGGGCTCAGTATGGGTCTGATGATAGCCATTTTTCTCATAAAAAGCCACCATGCCTTTATCTTGGAAAACCGTACACAAATCCCATTGCCTAATGGTAGAGAATTTCTCCTCAATCAGACCAAGCCCCTCAGAACCATATCCTTTATTCTGGTGCTCTGGCAAAATCGCCACTGTTCCAATCCAGCCCGCTGTCTGTTCATCATTTGTATTCAAGCGAATAAAGCCCAGAATCTTCTCATCGTCTTTGACAAAATAATAAAAACTATTGGGCCGCTCAACCAGCTTCCAGCGAATTCGCTCTCGCTCCTCCAGATAAGGATCATATTGATCCTGATATTTCTCATAAACGGCCTTAAAACTCGCTCGCTGAATGGCAATAATAGTCTCTAAATCCTCAGCGCCTGCCCGTTCAATATAAATCATACTCTCACCTCCAAATAATCGCTCAACCTGTCCTGCAGCTGCGGAATAACCTTTTCATCTGCTAAAAACTGGCTCACATCCATCATCTGATAAGCCTGCCCCTCATCGCCAAAGGCGATACTGGCAAAATCTTCCTGAGTGATAGTTCCCACCATAAAAATAGAGGTTTTGTCTGGATCAAGCATTCCTTGATATTCCTTAGCCCAGACAATAGCCGTTTCTTCAAGATTCAAACCAAGTTCTTCGAAAACTTCTCGTTGAACACATTCAAAAGGAGTCTCCTCACCCTCGCGGCCACCGCCCGGCAGCTCCCACATATTGGGCCAAGGAATGGTTGAAATATCGTCTCGCAAGATAGTCAGCAGCTTATCATCACAGAGCAAGGCAATCTTGCAACCAGAAAACTCCATCTGTTTGTGCAGCAAATCTAGTCCTTCTGCATCCGCCATCAGCGCCTCCTAATACCTCGGATATGAATAAAATTCTGTCTCAGTCAAATCCGCTCTGCCATTTTCAAAAGCCTCAGCATTCCAAGCTATCTCAAACTCTGCCGCCTCTGGATCTGCTAAGAAGTCCATAAGTGCATCGAGGCCAGACTCAGCTGTTTGGCTTAGGAAATCCACGAAATAAGCCAGAAACTCCCGTGACAGCCCTTTCTTCGGCTCATAGGGCAGGCAGCCAGATAGTCCTCGGCCTCAAAACGAGACTTGACTGGATTGTAGAAAAGCACGGCTTCCTCAAAGTAAATATCCTCTGCCGAAGCATTGCCTTCAGCATCAACCGTCTCAATCGCGCCGGGATTTTGCACCTCAAGAAGAAAGGCCACTTCCACTGCGTGGTTCTTCTTGTCCCAGTTAATCTCATAGTCAAAAGGAAAATTCTTCTCCATTTCCTCATCTAATATATCCAAAAAACCGTACTTAGCCATGATTTCCTCTTTTCATTGTGATAAAATATTACTATCTATAATAGTAACACAAAACGCTAAGAAAAACACTTGCAGAAAGGAAATCTTATGCCAGAAAACCTCGCCCTACGCATGAGACCGACCAGCATTGATCAGATCATCGGACAGCAGCATCTGGTCGGACCTGGGAAAATCATCCGCCGTATGGTTGAAGCCAACCGCCTGTCCTCGATGATTCTCTACGGGCCACCCGGCATCGGAAAAACCTCTATCGCCTCAGCTATTGCCGGCACAACTAAGTTCGCCTTTCGGACCTTTAACGCCACCGTAGATAGCAAGAAACGCATGCAAGAAATCGCTGAAGAAGCTAAATTTTCCGGCGGACTGGTGCTCCTGCTAGACGAGATTCACCGTCTGGACAAGACCAAGCAAGACTTCCTACTGCCGCTATTAGAAAGCGGACTAGTCATCATGATTGGGGCGACGACAGAAAATCCTTTCTTTTCTGTCACCCCTGCTATTCGCAGCCGAGTTCAGATATTTGAGCTTGAGCCCCTCAGCAACGACGACATCCGGACAGCCATTCAGCTAGCCTTGACAGATAAGGAACGAGGATTTGATTTCCCAGTAGAGCTAGACGATGAGGCTCTGGATTTCATTGCTATCTCTACCAACGGAGACCTGCGCTCCGCCTATAATTCGCTGGATTTAGCCGTACTTTCTACCCCAGAAGATAGCAAGGGCATCCGCCACATCACGCTCGATGTCATGGAAAACAGCCTGCAAAAGAGCTATATCACCATGGATAAGGACGGGGACGGCCATTACGATGTCCTCTCTGCCCTGCAGAAGTCCATCCGTGGCTCCGATGTCAATGCTAGTCTCCACTACGCGGCTCGCCTCGTTGAGGCAGGAGATCTTCCTAGCCTAGCTCGACGCTTGACCGTTATTGCTTACGAAGATATTGGCCTAGCAAATCCTGACGCTCAAGTCCATACCGTTACAGCTCTAGAAGCAGCCCAACGAATCGGCTTCCCTGAAGCCCGCATCCTTATTGCCAATATTGTTATCGATCTGGCTCTATCTCCCAAGTCCAACTCAGCCTATCTGGCCATGGACAAGGCCTTAGCTGACTTACGAAAGAATGGAAATCTTCCCATTCCCCGCCACTTACGCGACGGCCACTATGCAGGAAGCAAGGAATTGGGCAACGCACAGGGCTATCTCTACCCTCACTCCTATCCTGGCAATTGGGTCAAGCAGGACTATCTGCCCGACAAGATAAGGGATGCCAATTATTTCACTCCCAATGAAAATGGCAAATACGAGCGAGCCCTTGGATTGACCAAGAATAAGATTGATGACTTAAAAAAATGATGGCATCGTTTGCAAAAATCACGTTTTTCTCTTGAATTTTTCAAAATTTATGGTATTATAATTATAGAAACGCTGTGGTGTACGACTTCACACTTAAGTGTTGACCGACTATTTTTTGTATTATTAGGGAAACAAAAGACTTCTAACAGCGTGCAAGCCGTGTCACGCGGAAGCAGCTTCAGTTAGAGCGAGTTGCCCACCTGCTTAATTGCGCGGGTTCAATACAAATCGTGAAGGTCCGGCACCAATACAGCTTTTTCTCTTGCCTCCTTAGCTCAGTTGGTAGAGCAGTAGACTCTTAATCTATGGGTCGCAGGTTCGAGCCCTGCAGGGGGCATAGAAAGTATGACTAAAAAGCCTTGGAATCCAAGGCTTTTTCATTATTTTACAAATTTTTGTCTCATTATCCGTACAATAAAAAGACTTCAAACTATTGTTTTGAATCAATAGTTTGAAGTCTTTTTTACTTTATTGATTTCAGAAAAGTTGTACTTTCTCTGATGTGTCTTACATCATGCCGCCCATCATGCTTGGGTCCATAGCTGGTGCTGCTGGTGCAGGTTCTGGCTTATTGGCCACAACAGCTTCTGTTGTCAAAATCAAGCTAGCAACTGAAGCGGCATTTTGCAGGGCTGAACGCGTTACCTTGACTGGGTCAATAATTCCAGCCTCAATCATGTTCACCCATTCGCCGGTCGCTGCATTGAATCCTGTACCTGCTTCAGAGTTTTTCAGGCGGTCAATGATGATAGAGCCTTCAAAACCAGCATTCAAAGCGATTTGACGGACAGGCTCTTCCAAGGCACGGAGGACGATGTTACGACCAGTCGCTTCATCACCTGTTAATTCGAGGGCAGCTACTGCATCTAATACGCTAACAAAGGCTGTACCACCACCTGACACGATCCCTTCTTCTACTGCGGCACGAGTCGCATTAAGGGCATCTTCAATGCGGAGTTTCATTTCTTTGAGCTCGGTTTCGGTTGCAGCACCGACCTTAATCACCGCCACACCACCGGACAATTTAGCCAGACGTTCTTGCAATTTTTCTTTATCAAACTCAGAAGTTGTACTTTCGATTTGAGATTTGATAACGGCCACACGATTAGCAATGGCTTCAGGATTACCAGAGCCTTCCACAATCACAGTGCTGTCCTTGTCAACAGTGACTTTAGAAGCTTGTCCAAGCGCTTCAATCGTCGCATCTTTGAGCTCCAGACCAAGGTCTTCTGTAATCACTGTACCACCAGTCAAGATGGCAATATCTTCCAACATGGCCTTACGACGGTCACCGAAACCTGGTGCTTTAACAGCAACTACATTGAAGGTACCACGAATCTTGTTGAGAACCAGCGTTGGCAGAGCTTCACCATCCACATCATCCGCAATAATCAAGAGCGGACGGTTGGTTTTCAAAATACTTTCCAACAATGGCAGAATTTCTTGAATGTTAGAAATTTTCTTGTCTGTAATCAAGATATAAGGGTTGTCCAGATCAGCCACCATTTTTTCACTATCCGTCACCATGTATTGAGACAAGTAGCCACGGTCAAACTGCATTCCTTCTACGACATCCAGCTCTGTTTCCATGCCTTTGGACTCTTCGATAGTAATGACTCCGTCATTGCCAACTTTTTCCATAGCTTCAGAGATGTACTCACCGACTTTCTCGCTGCGAGAAGACACGGCAGCAACCTGAGCAATCGCTTCCTTATTAGAAACCGGAATTGCAGTTTCTTTCAGAGCGCTGACAGCAGTCGCAACTGCTGCTTCAATCCCGCGGCGGATACCAATTGGATTAGCACCAGCTGTAACATTTTTAATCCCTTCGCGGACGATAGCTTGGGTCAATACAGTAGCAGTCGTTGTTCCGTCACCAGCGATATCGTTGGTTTTTGAAGCAACTTCTGAAACCAATTTAGCGCCCATGTTTTCAAAATGGTCTTCCAGTTCAATTTCCTTGGCAATGGTCACACCGTCATTGGTGATGAGGGGTGAACCAAAAGATTTTTCCAAAACAACATTGCGACCTTTAGGACCCAAGGTTACTTTGACAGTATCTGCTAGAATATCCACACCACGAACCATTGCACTGCGTGCATCTGATGAAAATTTAATGTCTTTTGCCATCTTTAAACCTCTTTCTTCGATTTTTACTCCACAATTGCAAGAATGCTTGCTTCCCCAACAACCAAGAATTTCTCATCCTGATCTTTAACTTCAATGCCAGCATGGCTTTCAACTAAAACCTTATCACCTGGCTTGACACTTGGTGCGACCAATTCTCCATTGAGCGTACGGATGCCTTGACCGACTGCGATGACTGTCGCTTCTTTTGTCGCGTCCTGCCCTGCACCAGCAATGACAAAGCCACCAACTTTCTGTTCTTTTTCTTCTACTTTTAAGACCACACGGTCACCTAATGGTTTTAACATCTTTTTCCTCCAAAGATTGAATTTTAGCACTCTATCCATATGAGTGCTAATCTATAGTTAATATTGTATCACTTGGTCAGAAATAGTCAAGAAAAAACTTTGCCGAATGACAAAGTTTTTGGGGGAGATTAATTGGAAATATTATTGAGCTAACTTCAGTTTCTCTTCAAAATCATCAATCACTTTTTGCAAATTTAGTCTACCCTTGTAGATGCCATAGCCAAAGACCAGCATGACAAGAATTCCCAAAATAGCTAGGATGACTCCTATGATGAACAGAAGCAGATTGGTTCGATGAAAGAGATAGATCAGGACAAAATTGATTAATTCCTTTCAAAAAACGAAGATATCCTCATGAAATACCTCCGTTTCTGTATATATTTATTCAAATACAAATTGATTGTGGTAGAGCTCAGAATAGAATCCACCTAGATGCAGCAATTCATGATGATTGCCTCTTTCAATGACTTCCCCGTCTTTTAAGACAATGATTTGGTCAGCATTTAATATAGTCTTTAAGCGGTGAGCGATGACAAAGCTAGTTCGTCCTGCCACAATGGCCTCCATCGCGCTCTGGATCTTGCTCTCGGTTACCGTATCAACGTTGGAGGTAGCCTCATCCAAGATCAGCACTTGAGGATCGGTCAAAAGGGTTCGAGCGATTGAAATTAATTGCTTTGACCTGTTGAAAAGATGTTTTGATCATCATCTACGATTGTGTCGTATTGATCAGGCAAGCTTTCAATATACTCGTGAATATGGGTAGCACGCGCAGCGATTTCAACCATCTCCTGACTTGCATCCGGCACCCCAAATCGGATATTGTCTCGAATGGTTCCGCTGAACAAGACAGAATCTTGCAAAACGATACCTACATGACTGCGCAAGCTATCCAAGTCATAGTCTCGGATATCGCGTCCGTCAAATTCGATACTGCCCTTATCCACATCGTAAAAACGATTGATCAGGTTCATAATGGTCGTCTTTCCTGATCCTGTTGGCCCTACAACGGCAATCATCTTGCCTTTTGGCGCTGAGATGGAAACATCCTTCAAAATCGGCTTACCTTCGACATAAGAGAAATCCACATGTTTTATCTCGACGCCTTCTCTCAGCTCGGTAAAGGCTGGTGCATTCTGCGGGCGCACTTCCTCGGGCGCATCAAACATTTCCTGAATCCGATCCGCACCAGTGAAAGCCAGCTGCAGGCTTCCCCAGCTTGCCGCAACCTGAATGATAGGCTGATAGTATTGTTGAGAAAACTGTGTAAAGGTTGAAATCAGACCAATGGCTACTGAGGTCTTCACATTAGGATCATTGAGCATAATGGCCGAGCCCACAAAAATTACGATAGCCGTATTGATCAGGCTCATTCCGTTCATGACAGGAAAGAGCAAGCCAGAAAAAGCACGTCCTTTAAAGGTTGCTGACCGTACCTTATCATTTTGCTGGACAAAGCCTTTGATGACTTCTTCTTGCATTCCCTGCACAATGACTACCTTCTGGCCGGAAATCGTCTCATCCATATAAGCATTGAGCTGACCGACTTCTTTTTGCTGCAAGTCTGTGTACTTGCGAGCCAGTTTGACGATGGACACCAAGACAATGATGGCTACTGGCGTACTGGCAATCGTCACCCAAGCCAAGGTCGCATGCCGCATAAACATGATGATAATCAGACCGATGTAGAGAGCGATATTGCTCATCACTTGGACTAGGCTCTCGTTGAAAGCCTGCAAGATATTATCCAAATCACTGGTAAAACGCGACAAGATATCCCCATCTTGATGGCGGTCAAAGAAGGAAACGGTCAAGCGAGCCAATTTTCCAAAGAGCCCCTTGCGCATTTCATTGGTTGAGTAAGAGATAATTCGACTCATCAGCAGCATATAAATCAAGCTCGATAGCGAAAGGAAGATGAAAGCCAGCGCTAAATTCCACATGATTCCTTGAAAAGCAGCAAAGGCTGAAACATCACCTGAAGCAAGCTTGCCACTCGCAAAAGCACTACCCAACTCCACCAGCTCACTAATAGCGAGACCTGTAAAAATCGGAAAGAGAACCTGTAAAACCGTCGAGATGATAATCATAATCATGACGACCAAAAAGGCCAGTTTATACTGTTTGAAATATTGCCAAAAAAATTTCGCTGTCTTCATATTAGTCCTCCTTTCCTTTTTGAGTCTCATAAATTTCTCGGTAGACATCATTTGTAGCAACCAAGTCTGCGTGTCTACCTTGGCCAATCAAGCGTCCTTGATCTAGCACCAAAATCTTGTCCGCATGGACAACGGAGCTAATCTTCTGGGCAATGATAATGGTTGTTGTTCCCTTCAAATCCTTGTTCAGCGCCTCTTGAACCAGTTTCGGACTTAGCATCCAGAGCTGAAGTTGAGTCATCCAAGATAAGAATATTAGGATTGCTGACAACACCACGCGCAATGGACATTCTCTGCTTTTGTCCGCCAGAGAAATTATTTCCCCGTTCTTCGACTTGGCTGTTGTAGGTATCTTCCATGCGATTGATAAACTCACTTGCCTGAGCAATGCGCGCCGCCTGTTCTAATTCTGGCAGGCTAGCATTTTGCTTTCCTTGACGCAGATTGTCCGCAATCGTCCCCTTAAATAAAATAGCTTTTTGCAGAACGATAGAGACATTTTTTCTCAGCGAAGCTTCACTAATGTCTCGCAAGTCCTTGCCACCAATTTTGATGGAGCCTTCCTGAGGATCAAAAAGACGCGGAATGAGCTGAGCCAGAGTTGATTTTCCTGCTCCTGTCGCTCCGACAACACCAATCATCTCTCCTGGTTTGACTTCAAAGCTAATATCCTTGAGCATGGGCTCTGTATCTGTCGGATAGGTAAAGGTCACATGGTCAAAGACCAGACTACCTTCCAGATCTTCTTCAACTTCATGCTTGAAGGTCATCGCTGGCTCTGTATCCAAGACCTCCTTGATCCGCCGAATCGATACCATTGCACGCGTAACGGTATTGCCCAGAAAGCCAACCATGATGATGGTAAACATAATTTGATTCAAATAAGAAATGAAAGAGACAATCGAGCTAACCAAGCCTGGATCCATCTGTATCATGCTAGACAAGAGCCACATGGTCAGATAGACAGCCCCGTAGCCGACGATCATCATCATCGGTTGAACAATCGAAAAGGCATAACCAATAAAGAGATTTTGCTCTAGAAGTTCATCTGAAACTTGCGTAAATTTCTGATACTGCTCTCTCTCCTGTACGAAAGATTTGACGACACGGACGCCACGCAGATTTTCTTTGGCAATCGCATTGATCTTTTCTAAGAGAACTTGGAATTTGGCAAAGCGTGGACCCATCAAGCCCATCATCACTCCTGTCAAAAAGAAGACCAAAAAGACCATCAGGACAATCACCCACCACAAGGAAGGAATGGTCACCACCGCCAAAATAAAGGAACCTAAAAATAAAATAGGCAGGCGGAATAAAATCTGAAACATCATCATGACCAAATTTTGTACTTGGTTGATGTCATTGGTCATTCGGACGACTAGATTCCCTGCATTGAACTGTTCAATATTGGCATAAGAGAAGGTCTGGATTTTCCGAAAGGTCTTTTCCCGTAAATCTGACGACACACCTTGCGCAATATAGGCTGCCAGGGTCACATTTGCCCCGCCAGCGAGCAAACCAACCAGACCAAAGCCCAGCAACCAGGCTCCCAAACGATAGATTTCTTCCCGATTTCCTGACAAAAGAGCATTCAAGACATCTTTGAGATACAGGGGCTGCAACAGCGAGCTAGCCAGCATCAGCGATGTCATCAGAAGAGATAAAAAGATAAATAATTTATAGGCTGATAAAGCTTTTCTGAACATAATTCCTCCTCGTAGATTTTTAACTTTGTTTAGCTTCCTTACTATATCATAGATAAAAACAATGTCAAGTAAGAAATTTCAGTTATTATATGGTACAATATAATAAATAACTCTAAATTGATTGAGTCCTTTTGTAGGCCTCGTACAAGGAGAAAAGATGGATAAACAACGAATTGCTGTGATTGGTCCCGGTTCGTGGGGAACGGCTCTGTCGCAAGTCCTCAATGATAATGGCCATGAAGTCCGGATTTGGGGCAATATTGCAGAGCAGATTGACGAGATCAATCACCAGCATACAAACAAACGCTATTTCAAAGATGTGGTTCTAAGCGAAGAAATCAAGGCTTATCACGACTTGAAAGATGCTCTAGCAAACGTAGATGCTGTGCTTTTTGTCGTGCCGACCAAGGTGACCCGTCTGGTAGCCAAACAAGTTGCGCAAACCTTGGATCACAAGGTAAATCATGCATGCATCCAAGGGACTGGAGCCCAATACCCACAAACGGATTTCGACTATTCTGGAAGAAGAAATCCCTGCAGACTTGCGTAGCGAGATTGTCGTTGTTTCGGGTCCTAGCCACGCTGAGGAAACCATCGTCCGCGACATTACCCTGATTACCGCAGCATCTAAGGACCTCGAAACCGCTAAGTATGTGCAGGAACTCTTCAGCAACCACTATTTCCGTCTCTACACTAATACCGATGTCGTTGGAGTGGAAACAGCAGGTGCTCTCAAAAACATCATCGCAGTCGGAGCTGGAGCTCTCCACGGACTGGGCTATGGTGACAATGCCAAAGCTGCCATCATCACACGCGGACTGGCTGAAATTACCCGACTTGGTGTCAAACTGGGAGCCAGCCCTCTGACTTACAGCGGTCTTTCTGGTGTCGGCGACTTGATTGTCACAGGAACTTCTGTCCACTCTCGCAACTGGCGGGCCGGCGATGCACTGGGTCGCGGAGAAAAACTGGCTGATATTGAAGCCAACATGGGCATGGTTATCGAAGGAATCTCTACGACCAAGGCTGCCTACGAACTGGCTCAGGAGCTCGGTGTTTATATGCCAATTACCCAAGCCATTTACAAGGTCATCTATGACGGCCATGATATCAAAGATGCCATTCATGATATGATGAATAATGAATTCAAAGCTGAAAATGAGTGGTCTTAATTCATAGTATTTTTTATAAAGGAGAAATTTATGTCAAAAGTCAGAAAAAGCAGTCATCCCTGCAGCCGGTCTCGAACCCGCTTCTTGCCAGCCACTAAGGCACTGGCCAAGGAAATGCTGCCGATCGTTGACAAACCAACTATTCAATTTATCGTCGAAGAAGCTCTTAAATCTGGAATCAAAGACATTCTGGTTGTCACAGGGAAGTCAAAACGCTCCATCGAGGACCACTTTGACTCCAACTTTGAACTAGAATACAACCTCAAAGAAAAAGGCAAGAATGACTTGCTCAAGTTGGTAGATGAAACCACTGGTATTGGCTTGCATTTTATCCGTCAGAGTCATCCACGTGGACTAGGGGATGCTGTTTTACAAGCTAAAGCCTTTGTCGGAAATGAACCTTTTGTGGTCATGCTAGGTGATGATTTGATGGACATTACCAATGACAAGGCAGTGCCACTCACCAAACAACTCATGGATGACTACGCAGCAACCCACGCATCTACCATTGCAGTTATGCAGGTTCCTCACGAAGAAGTCTCTGCTTATGGCGTTATTGCACCGCAAGGCGAAGGCGTCAATGGCCTCTACAGCGTTGAAAAATTCGTCGAAAAACCAGCACCAGAGGATGCACCAAGTGATTTGGCCATTATCGGACGCTACCTGCTAACCCCAGAAATTTTTGAAATCTTGGAGAAACAAACTCCTGGTGCGGGCAATGAAATTCAGCTGACTGATGCCATTGATACCCTCAACAAGACTCAGCGCGTTTTTGCCCGTGAATTCAAAGGCGACCGCTATGATGTCGGCGACAAGTTTGGCTTCATGAAAACTTCTATCGATTATGCCCTCAAACACCCTCAAGTCAAAGACGATTTGAAACAGTACATTATCGATTTAGGCAAAAAATTAGATAAGAAAGCGAAAAAATAATAGAAGTGCACAAGCAATAGATTAGCTAATGCAACAGCTTTTAACACTATACAAAAAAACATCTAGATTTACTAGGTGTTAGATTGAAGAAAAAGTCCATTTTGGACAATTTCTTCAATCTTTTTCTTTTGCTGGATAAAGTAAAAAACTCTTAAAAATGATGTCATATCAACATCTCTAAGAGTTTTCACTATATGGTATCAACCTCTATCAGCAATAGAAAATTGCTGATAGAGGTTGGCAACATTTTGGAATACCGCTTTTTAAAGCGGTATTGAGTTCATTTCTTAAAAAATTGGTCGTTGAAAAGTCAGAAAAATCAAAATAGCTACTACTCCAAGGTAGGCTGCCAGTGCTAAAAATCGTTGAGTCTTGCTAAAAGCGTAGCGCTCTCCCGATACTGGTAAGATCACAGCTCCTAAAGCTCCGCCGACTAGACCACCTAAGTGACCTGCAAGGCTAATTCCCGGTAAAAGACTCATGACCAGATTAACAGCTAGCAGGCTCATATAGGACTGACCCAGCTGCTGTAGATAGTAGTTTCGCGTAGCATAACGAAGCACGACAACAGAAGCAAAAAGGCCGAAAAGAGCAGTAGACGCCCCGGCTGCCAGGCTATTGGGTGAAAAATAGACCACGAATAAATTCCCCATCACGCCTGACATCAGGTAGAGTATCAAGAATTTCCAAGAGCCAAAGATAGCCTCAATCTGTCGACCAAGAAAGTAGAGCGTCAGCATGTTGACCACAAAATGCTCCAAGCCAATATGGATAAAAATAGCAGCAAAAACCCGCCAAAACTGCTCCGGCAGCGCTTGAATCGTATAACCGTGCACGGCTCCAAAGTGATACAAGGCTTCGGAACTGCTGTATTGAAAACCGTAAGAAAGAAACATCAAGACAAAAACAAGGCTCGTCAGGATAAGCAAGATGCTTGTCACAGGATAGTCTCTATCAAAGATTTGTTTCATAAATGAGTAACTCCTTTACCGCAACATCATGTTGAGCTGGTAGAAATTCTTCCTGTTGGACTGCATAAATAGTGCTGATGGATGCTCCTTCATAATCAGCCAGATAGCGATCATAGTAGCCACCGCCGTAACCAATCCGAAAGCCTTGAGAATTGAAGACCACGCCTGGCACATGAATCAGATCAATTTCTGTCTTGTCCACAGCCTCTTCACTTATTGGCTCCAGCAGACCAAAAGAGCTTTTTTGAAGGCGACTTTCATCATAGTCCACAAATATCATCCGACCCTGGCCATAGGTCTTAGGCACCAAAACCCGCTTACCATCCAACTGAGCCTGCTTGATAAAGGCTGCGGTAGAGACTTCATGCGGCATAGAAAGATAGGTAGCGATAACCTGAGCGTTTTGATAAGCTGCTGAACTGAGCAAGTGCTGGGTCAGCCAGCTATCTGCCTGCTCTTTTTCTTTTCCTGAAAGTTTCTTCATCTGAATCAGTACAGCTTGCCTCAACTCTTTTTTCATGCAGTTCGTCCAACCTTTCCTTATCTTTCGTTGATTTTATAATCTAGGAATTTCCCAATCTTTTCAATAGCAAAGGGCAGGGCTGCCTCGTCTGGTGTCATCTTGGGATGATGGAGGGCGTAGGAACTGTCCACTCCTAGCCAGAACATGACGCCCTTGACCTTGCTGAGCAGATAACCAAAGTCCTCACCTGTCATAGCCGGCGCAATATCAATCAACTGCACTCCCTCTTCCTTCTGGAAAAAGTCCATCAATTCGTCTGCCAGATCAGGATGATTTTCCACAGGCAGATAGCCGCCTTGTTTAAGCTCCAAGTCCAATTCCAGATCGAAACTTTGGGCTATGCCCTCTGCTATTTCCCGTAAGCGCTTCTGAGTCAAGAGGTTCATCTCCTGAGTCAAGGTCCGAATGGTGCCATGCAGAAAAGCCGTTTCTGCGATAACATTGTTGGTCGTGCCAGCATGGAGCGAACCAAAGGTCACAACCGCTCCCTCGATCGGATCGACATTGCGGCTGACAATGGTCTGCACCTGGGTGATAAAGTAGCTAGCCGCTACCAAGGCATCATTGGCTTCGTGAGGAAAGGCCGCATGGCCTCCCTTCCCTCTAAAGGTCAGCTTGACTTCACAGGTGCCAGCAAAGAGGGTTCCTCTGTTAGTCGCAATATCACCGACCTTGAGGTCCGGCCGCACATGGAGACCGTAAAATTCATCTGGCAACCAGTCGCCAAAAGCACCGTCTTCATACATGAGCATGCCGCCAGCTTCATTTTCCTCAGCAGGCTGAAAGAGAAAGAGCAGATTGTGGGTAGGCTGAGCGCTCACAGCTTGTTCCAGCAGACCTAGGGCAACCGTCATGTGCATATCGTGTCCGCAGGCATGCATCCGGCCTTCATGAGTGCTGGCAAAGTCCAGACCTGTATCCTCCACAATCGGCAAACCATCAATATCTGTCCGCCAGCCAATCGTCTTATCGGGTGAACTTCCCTTGATAAAGACCAAATACCAGTCCGCCAAGTTCGGATTTCCACAAAGTCTAGACCTGCTGTCAGTCCATCAATGACCTGCATCAGGTAGGCATGAGTCTTGTATTCTTCCAGACCGATTTCTGGTATCTGGTGTAAATCACGGCGAATGTTCAGATAATCAAGCATTGTTTCTTTCCTTTAAAATCTTGTCAGACCAGTCAAAGTGTTGGGCCACGCCCAATCAATTCAAATTTATGCTATTTTTAAAGAGTACGCAGGGCGTCTTCCAGAGCTATCTTCTGCTGGGTCTTTTCGTCAATGGTCTTGATAACTCGTGCTGGAACGCCAGCAACTACTACGTTTTCCGGAACATCCTGGGTCACAATCGCACCAGCCGCAACAACGGAACCACTGCCAATTTGTACACCTTCAATCACAACCGCATTGGCACCAATCAGCACGTTATCGCCGACCCGAACTGGCTCAGCGCTAGCAGGCTCAATGACTCCCGCCAGAACTGCACCAGCACCGACGTGGCTGTTTTTTCCGACAATCGCTCGGCCGCCCAGAATAGCTCCCATATCAATCATAGTACCAGCGCCAATCTCCGCACCGATATTGATAACTGCCCCCATCATGATGACAGCATTATCACCAATTTCGACTTGGTCACGGATAATAGCGCCCGGCTCAATACGGGCATTGATATCGCGCTTGTCCAAAAGCGGCACCGCTGAGTTGCGGGCATCCTGCTCTACGACATAGGTCTTATTTTCTTCTAAGTTTACTAGGAGCGGCTTGATTTCTTCCCAGTCTCCAAAAAGAACATTGCCTAACTTCACAACAGACCAAGGGATTGATCCGTGCAATTCTCCATCAAAAGTTACCTTGACAGGAGTTTTTTTCTTGGCATCAGCGATAAATTTGATAATTTCTTGAGCATTCATTTTAGTAGCAGACATGGCATCACCTCTTTGTTCTTTCTATTCTTTGTTGGGAGAGGAAAGTCCCTCTCCTATCTCTTTTATTTCTCTATTATAACATAATTCGGCTATGCAGTTAGGACTTTATTGGCAGCTAGTATGCTATTTAGACTCTTGGAGTTTATTCAGGTGAAATTGTCCATCCTTGCCCTTGACAAAGTTTAAATGGAAGAAGGTTTTATCCTCTGCCCTATAGCCCATAGACATACTGTAATATCCTTTCACCACTGCTTTGTAGTAGTTGTTGGGAAGTCCCAAATGTTCTATCACTTCTAGATCAGTAATGCCATTTTCTTCATCTGATGTCATTCCCTTAAGGAAAGAAAGCCGTTCCCCTGTCAAATCCTCATTTTGATAAATATTATAAGCTATGCTAGTAAGATGTAGACCTGAACCAAAATCCCAGAATTGAAGGACGGCAAAGCCTCCTCCCTTCAAATCATAGATCAGTGATAATAATTTATCCTTCTTGCCAATCACCGTTTCATCGCTGCTTTTAGCTAAACCATGTTGACGAACAAAATTGGATACTGTTATATTTTTATCCTCGTCCTCTTCAATCTTATACTTTATAAAATCCCTTGGTTCCCAATCCAAAACTTCGGCATTTGAAGAAGAATATTTTGCTTCTGTTCTTACAAACGGATTCTTTCTGTAAGAATTGGTCCAATTCCCGATTAAGACAAGTAGGCCGATAACAAGGCCAATCAGGGCTAGAGCACTCACTAGCTTGAAAAATGGTGATTTGTGTTTAAACTTTGCGGTTCTCTTAAAAGTTGACTTTGATTCTTGTCTTGTGCCTTCCTTGAGGTTTGTTTCAGCTAGCAAACTAGCTCCTTCCTTAGACTCTCGTTTTAAGGGTTCCCTAGTTCTACTAAATTTTCCCTTATGTTCCCTTCGTAATTTTTCTAAATCTCTTTTTCCCATCTTTCTATCCTTGTCTGTTTAAGAAAAAATTCACGCTCTCCAGTCTAGGCTCTCAGACCGTGCTTGTCATCATACTTTTTAGACGGTAAAGCCCATTCACTTCGTCAAAAAACAAAGAAACTGTCATATTGTCCGTGGTTGAATATTCAAGAAGAAGTGAATCAACTTTGCCCTTAACTGGTTTATGAGCATAAATCCTCTTAGGCATCCCCAGTTCTGCTATGGCCTGTTTTACTTCCATTCCTTCTCGATCACTTTTGGGAATGAGCGACCGATAATCATCAACTGTCTTCGTAATTGATTCCCCAGCATTCTGGAAGAAATCGGCAGATACACTATAGAGCTCCATTCCTCCTCCAGTACTCCTAAGATGCATATCAACAACTCCTTTTCTTCCTACTAAATTGTAGGAAAGTATCACCAATTTACTGCCTTTCACGCGATTATCCACACTCCCAGAGCTGGCTTTCCCATACTTCTCAACGATATCCTCTGGAGACACATTAGGTTGGTTCATGGTTTTAATCAACTCGAATATCTCTTCGAATGGAAAATCGACCTCTCGATTCTTTTCAATAAAAGCTGAATTCCCCTCCGTCAGGATCTCTATCTTATTTTCTGATTCTGTCGGAACAGTATTAACAGACGATATAGCTGATTGATTTTCTTCTGACTTAAAAGTTGGTCGCATATACATCATCAAGAAGCTAATCAGTCCCACTAGACCTGCGGCAATCACTAAGAGTGAGGCATAACGAGATAGCACAGACTTTGCTAAAAGCTGGCCATTGGGATTGCCTGCTGACTCTGTTCGCCGCTTTTCTTTACTTGAAAACTCAAAACCCGACTCTCGAGAGCCATCATGAGAGAAGGCTCTCTGCTTTTTTTGGTCTAAACTTGACCTTTTTCCCCATTCTCTTTGGACTTTTCTTCCTTTTCCCATCCTCATCTCCTCCACGGAACCTAAGTTCCTCTTGCTTTTCTGGTAATTCCTGTCTTTCCGCTAAAAACAACTTCTGCTAAATAAGCCAAGCTCTAGCACCAAGCACTCCCTATCAATAAACACTCTTCCGAGTCAACTCATAGTCACCTGTTGGACTTAAGACAAACTCTAAATAGAGATATCTTTGATCTTTTAGTTTATATTTGATGTAAACTGTCGTTTGATTCTTATAGTCCGCCGACTTATTGATAACTTGTGGCACACCAAATCGTTCTAATACTGCTTGTAAATTTTACTTGGTGCTGATTTATCCACAGTAAAATCCTGAAAATCCTCCTCAGTCCATAAATCCGAATGGCTTAATTGAGACTGGCTAAGCAATCCTTCCCCTCGAATTGTATTCAGCCGATACTGATCTCCGATAAGATTGAAATAGAGCTTAACGATTTGCCCTCCACCTGATGAGAGATAAAAAAGGTAGAGAGCCTTTTCTTCTCCATCTTTAGCCACACTTCCCGAACTTGCTTTTCCATATCGTTCAGCAATTTCCTCTGCTGTAGGAGACAGTTGCTCACTCGCCCCCTGCCCAGGCGAAGAAACTTGCAGAGCTAGGACATCCTCGAAAGTCCAAGTCATATTTTCTGGCTCCTTGTCAGCACTAGAAGCCGACGATGCCGACTCCTGTGGCTCCGAAGCTTCCCATTCGCTAGACGAGTCTGCAACGTAAGCAGAAGCTATATTTTCTTGGCTCGATTCCCAGCTTATTTGGTCAATACTTCTGTCACGAGTGCCCATATTTGAAAGAAAACGATAGAGCAAAAGAAGGGCTAATGATAGCAAGACCAGACTCGCCAAAGCAGCAACTAGAGACTTAACATTCCCCTTCTTTCTTGTTCTAAGCCTACTCGATTTCCAACCAGTTTTAACTCCAAACTGATTCTCTCCTAGCTTTTCTCTCCTTGCTTCTTCCTTTGTCTGTTCGAGGGCAGCTCCTCCCCGTTCCCACTGATTCTTGACCGACGAAGTGTTTCTAGCTTTAAACTTGGATTTGTGTTCCCGCCTCAATGCTTCTAAATTTCTATCTTTCACCTTTTCACCTATCAACTAAATACTTGATTGCTCATTCCCTTTCCACAAACGACTGATGCTCCTGCTAGGCAAGCGCTACTGAGCACCTGCATCTCCCGCTTCATTTACCAAACCCGAACTCTCTGTTAATTGATAGCTCTGAGAATTATTATTTTCAAAAGAAAAACCGACTTCCTGCCCATTCTCCAAACGATAATAAATCGATAGGGTAGCATTGCCAAAGATTCCCCCATTCCAATCAAGGCGCTCTGGAAGTCCCAACTGACTGACAATCTCCTGATAGGTCTTCCCTTTCTCTATACCAGTCAATTCTTGGCGAGTGAGTTGAGCATTTCGGTTTGGCAAATGCGCACTACTGAGATGAGCACATTTTAGGGATTGCAACTTAGGAGTTTCAGAAGAACCAAAATGGCTCTTGAAAGAGAGGCTGACTTTCGCTTCCGTCCCTGCTTGTGAGTAGTCTAAAGCTATCGTCTTGATTGGGTCATCTTTGTCTATTTCTTTACCAGACTCAGCTTTTCCTAACTTTGCGACCACCTCGTCGACCTCTGTCAGATTTGGAACCGATGAAGTGAAGTCTGAGAACAAAGAAGTGACATCATCATAGCTAATATGAAACTGATACTCCTCTTTTTTAGCAATCCATTCTGGACGATTATCAGATTTTAAATCTTGATCTTTTCTATATGAGTCTAACATAAGAGAAATAGCTGCAGCTTTTTCTTTATCTTTTACCTTTTCCATCTCTAGCCACGTTTTTCCAGTCTCAGCCAAAAAAGTCAAAATCCCCAAACTAGAAAGTACCATCACCCATATCTTAGAAAAGAATCCTAGTTTTTTCTTCTTAAACTCTACTTTATCTATCTCTCTAGCAAGCTCATTCGAGCTTATTCGCGGAGAAAGCTTTGTCTGCTTTGGTTCAACAAGGCCTGACACCGGCAGGCTAGCTTGATTTCCACCAAGGACTTGGTTTTGTTTTTTAGCTTTCAGTGATTCTAAGCTAGAAATGAGACGCTTCAGCTCCCTTTGCTCTACTTCCAACAAATTCTGTGACAGAGGCTCCTTTACCTGCTGAGCTCCTTCTAACTGCTCGGGAAACACTGGCTGGTCTTGAGAACTTGTTTTAGTTTTAACCTCTATCGAAGAGACGGCAGACGGCTCATTGCTTGAGCTCTCTATTGGAAAGGCCGCTTTTGAAGGAGACAAGCCTGAAGGACGAGGTTGATTTTCTTCTGGTCTTCCCTGCGCTTCTTGCAATCCAGCAGATGGTTTGATATGTTTATCTTCCTTGGTTTTCCATTTGGATAGAAAGGATGGTTGGTTATCTGCTTTCTTTTTCGTTTGGGCCTTCTTGAATTTTGATTGATGTTTCTGCCTCAAAGCTTCCAGATTTCTCTTTCCCATAACTCCTCCTCATCTATTGGCTCTTCTATCATTAAAAAGACGACTCTATTAACAGTTCACAATACCTCTTCGCTGAATGCTGCTATTCTCTTTTCTATAACCATACCAGTCAAATAGCTACGCAAACTATCAGAATTTCTACCTTGTGTACTTAACTGTTTCAAGACAATAACCTACCCTGAAACTTGTCATGCTAATATAACTTTATTCCAGTATATCATATTTTGAACGGGCTTAGCTTGAAAGCACACAAGCAAAAAGGCACGAACTCTCGTCCGTGCCCACAAAACCAACTATATATGACCATTTTTATTTCACTTTTTCAGCCAAAATACGACCGCTGTTGGCATCAATAGTCATTTTAATTTTCTATTCTATCGCAGACAAACGCTTCTTAATCGTCTCCTTTTTTAGCTAAGAGAAAGTTTCCATCTGCCTGCTTTACAAAGACTAACTTATAATCATCAGAACTTGACGTAGTAAATCTAATCGTCATTTTAGTAGCTATTTCATGAGTTTTATAAGCTTTATCTGCGGACATTGACAAAGACGAAATAGCATGCCCCTTTAAAACCTCCTTATAAGAGATTCCATCCTTTCCTGTTTTTGGATCTCCTACTTTCAACTTATCATAATAATCAGAAGTCATAGGATTCATTTTAGCTTTTTGGGAGTCCCCTGAATAAGAAATGTCTTGTAGATAGTAGCTATCACCTGCTTTTCTAAAAGTAAGGTTTATTTTACGAACTGTGTGATAATCAAAATCTTCATCCTCCTGGCGATCTTTATCCAACTCACCCCACTCTAAATTAATTCTGTCCCTTTGAAACGAACCTTTTAAGGCCTTTCCATGCTTATCAAGAACATCTTCAATGGAAGTCCCTAAATCTGGCTCATCAAATATGCCGAACTTAAGCTCAGTAAGATCAGCGATATCCCAACTAAAATCTGTCTCTTCTGGGTTGATAAACTTATCAGCTACATCCCTTTTTGATACACCTGTATCAGTCCTTGGTCTGAGGATTGGGTAGAGATGCTTGGTTACATTCATAACACCTACAGAATGGCCAAAAAATAGACCAACAATAAGTCCTAAAACCGCAAAAGCAATGATACCAGTAAGGAGTAGCCCTTTTCTAGGCCTCTCGTGATCACGCTTTACCAGCACATCGAACTGTACCTGTGATTGATTCATGTTCATCATTCATCCATCTCCTCTAAATTAATAACGTTCCGAACCAATGTATAGGAAATCCCCATTTGGTTGTGCTAAAAATCGCATTGTCTTATAATCTCCATCAACTTTATAAGATACAGTTGCAAGCAATCGAGTAGATTTATAGCTATCATCAGCAGCATCCCTTTCTGTTTCAATTCGAACAGACTGTCTATGCTTCTTTAATAATTCAGCTAAAGATGTACCACCTTTACCTGTCTGTACATTTCCTTTTCTCAGACTTTTATACTCTTCTGTTGTCAAATTAAGATCTTCTGCGGTATCATTCTCATCTTCATCCTCCGAATTCTCGTCAGGATAGAATTCACTCAATTCATAAGCATACACAGACTTCAAGTAATAATTTCCATCAACTTTTTCAAAAAACATAGAAACACTTTGTTCTTTTGAAGACTTTGATCTCCTCCAAGAAAGAGTAATCCCTTTCTTTTCATATTCTATACTAGAAGCTAATCCATAGGTATTAACAATCTGATCTGCTGTTAATCCACGATCATTCTTATTGTTATAACTCAACAAACCAAGATCTTTGAGAGTCCAAGTAAATACGACCCTGTCTTTATCTGTAATAAAACCAGTTCTTGTATCTTTAGCCTCTTTCTCGGCACGTTCTAGTCGCTTAGAGCGTTGGATGTCTGCTTCGGACTTGGATGATTGTCCCCAAAGATAGCCTGCACCTCCACCAATCAATCCACCAATACAGATAGCAAGGATTGAAAAAACAATAAGTTTAGCCCAACCAGATTTAGACTTCAGTTGAAAATCTTGAGGGCTCCCCCTGTTGAAAGGCCGAATTATTTTTCTTTTTGAAAAAGGTTGTTGAATATTTTGACCTTCTTGCGATTTAATAGGCATCTTATCTTCTGTTGTCATAATATCTCCTTTACTAATCTCCTTTGCCCGGCATCTCCTACTTTTCGTGACCAAAGTTTAACGCGCAAAGTATAAATATAAGTTCTACTATATCATAAAACGATATAATCCGCCAATACTCCTATAGTTAAAGATAGCTATATAAAAAGCGATCTATTTCTAGATCGCTTCATCTGTTCATTAGAGGCGTGCGTTGAGCTCTTTGCTCAATTCTTCAAATCCTGGTTTTCCAAGAAGGGCAAACATGTTGCGTTTGTAGGCTTCAACACCTGGTTGGTCAAATGGGTTGATGGCATTCAAGTAACCTGAAAGGGCGATGGCCAATTCGAAGAAGTAGATAGTGTAGCCAAGAGTGAAGGCATCTTGCTCAGGAAGGGTTACGTACATATTTGGCACGTCACCATCAGTGTGGGCAAGAAGAACGCCGTCGGTCGCTTTTTTGTTTACAAAGTCAACGTCTTTTCCTTGAAGGTAACCAAGTCCGTCAAGGTCTTCTTCCAAAGTAGGGATGATCACGTTCTTGCGTGGTTTGTCAACACGGACAACTGTTTCAAACATGATACGAGTTCCCTCTTGGATAAATTGACCAAGTGAGTGCAAGTCAGTTGAGAAGTTAGCTGAAGTTGGGTAGATACCTTTTTGGTCTTTCCCTTCTGATTCACCAGCCAATTGTTTCCACCATTCTGAGAAGTATTGAAGTGATGGCTCGTAGTTTACCAAGATTTCAGTAGCGTAGCCTTTGCGGTAAAGGATGTTACGAACGACTGCATATTGGTAAGCTTCATTTTCAGCAATCTTGTCTGAAGTGTAATCTTTACGAGCTGCATTCGCACCTTCCATGAGGGCTTTGATATCAGCACCTGATGCAGCGATTGGAAGCAAACCAACTGCTGTCAAGACTGAGAAACGTCCACCGATGTCATCTGGAACCACAAATGTTTCCCAACCGTTGGCATCTGCTTCAACCTTAACAGCACCTTTTTGGCGGTCAGTTGTTGCATAGATCCGTTTGTTGGCTTCTTCTTGACCGTATTTCTTAACCAAGAGTTCTTTGAAGACACGGAAAGCAATCGCTGGTTCTGTTGTTGTCCCTGATTTAGAAATCACGTTTACTGAGAAGTCTTTGTCAGCTACATACTCTACCAAGTCAGCAAGGTAAGTAGATGAGATTGAGTTTCCAGCGTAAAGGATTTGTGGCGCTTTGCGCTCTTCTTTTGTTTGCAAGTTTGCAAAGTGGTGGTTCAAGAAGTCAATGGCTGCTTTGGCACCAAGGTAAGATCCACCGATACCGATCACAACCAAGACATCGCTGTCTGATTTAATTTGCTCAGCAGCCTTCAAGATGCGGTCAAATTCTTCACGGTCGTAATTTTCAGGAAGGTCCAACCAACCCAAAAAGTCGCTACCAGCACCAGTTCCTTTACGAATCAATTCGTCTGCAGCTGTTACTTGTGCTTGCATGTATTCCACTTCATGTGGGGCAACAAATTTATCTAAAACTTTTGAATAATCAAATTTAATATGTGACATGATATTCCTCCATTTTTTCTTCCACTCTATCATATCGCTTTCATACTTTTTTTAGCAAGTAATTCCTTCAATGAAAAACGCTTTAATATAAAAATTTTGTTAATTTTTTTACAATTTTGCAAATCCTAGACCAGAAGCGAACGCAATCGTTTGCGCAATCTGCTATTTTTACCAGAATATCCCTGTCCCCAATTTCATGGGTAGGTTGAGATTTTAGCTTTTCTCCAAGACTCAGCGGCGCCTTACACAGGCTTGATTCATCAAGAGCAATAGAAAAGAGCACACAGTTCAAATCGCTTAGGGCTGCTGGATTCCTCCCCTGACCCGCTTCACGCAGAACTGTTGCTCCACTAATTAGTATAACACAAACTTTCTTTTTTTGGCTAATTTTTCTTTACTTTTTCCTGCGATTTCTGAAAAAAAGTTCTGCATAATCGCAGCGCATTCTTCTTCTAAAAGACCACTTTCAACCTCTACGCGATGATTCAACCGCTCATCCGTCAGAATATCGTAGAGACTGCCCCCAGCACCGAATTTCTGGTTTTTCGCCCCATAGATCACCTTTGGAATACGAGCCAGGCCGATAGCACCGCTACACATGACACAGGGCTCAATGGTGACAAAAAGCGTCGTATCCAGCAGGCGCCAGCTATTTTCACGCTGATTGGCCTCCTCAATCGCCATGATTTCCGCATGCATGACTGCCCGCTGAAGCTCCTCACGCGCATTATGCCCGCGTCCGATAATCTGACCATCCTTGACCAAGACACAACCAATCGGTATTTCATCATTGGCGAGAGCAATCTCTGCCTCCTTCAGAGCTTCCCTCATAAAGATCTCTTTTTCCTCTATCGTGTAGTCCATCTCTTCCCTCTTCCTTTTAGTTTCTTTGTTCATTATACCACAGGCAGCTTAGGACTCACAAAAAAGCCGCCGATTGGGCGACTCTTATGGGAGATTATTATGAAAAAGTTTAGGAGGTTTAAACAAAGTTAGGAGGTCTTTGTTTATGCTTCTAGTATAGCTGGCCTATCTTAAATAAAGCTTAAGCTCTCTGAGTATTGATAATTTTAGCAATTTCGCCAACTTCTTGGGCAATATAGGTGGCTCCGGCTTCTTCCAATTCCTTCCTGCTACCAAAGCCATAAAGAACTCCGATAGAATCAAGCTTTTGCGCTTGAGCCCCAAGCACATCGTGCTCCCTGTCTCCAATCATGATGGTATGCGCCAAATCTGTGATCCTATTTTGTTCCAAAGCATACTGGATAACATCGCTTTTTTTACTACGTTTTCTGTCCATAGTCGCACCAGCGACAAAGTCAAAATAATCATACAAGCCAAAATACTTGAGAATTTGAATGGAAAATTCTTCAGGTTTTGACGTAGCTACAATCAACTGTTTGCCAGCCTGCTTGAGAGAAGCCAGCAAGTCAGGAACGCCTGGGTAGACCTCATTTTCATAAAGGCCTTTTTCGGAAAAGTACTCATGATAGTAGTCAATGGCCTTTAAACATTCTTCCTTAGAAAATCCATAAAAGCGCTCAAAAGAATCCTGCAAGGGAGGACCGATGAAGACTCTTAATGCTTTCTTGTCTGGCACTTGAATCCCATATTTTCCTAAGGCATAGGACACTGAGTTGGTAATCCCTAGTTCTGAATTGGTCAAGGTACCGTCTAGGTCAAATAAAATCGTTTGGTACATTTTTTCCTCTTTCTGCTTTCAAAAAGAGGCTAGGACAAAAGTCCTAGCCTCTCAATTGTCTTTGGATTGTCGAGCAAGACGTAGTGGTTGAGTGGGCTCTACTACGCTGATTTCATCAGCTTTTACAGCCCTACTCAACTGTGCGGAGGTGGGACGACGAAATCGAATTCTAACGAATTACCGATTTCTGTCCCACTCTCTTGTCTTCAATTGCTTATAAACTAGACCAAACACTTTCCAAGATATTGGTCTGCTCGCGACCTGGTCCAACTGAGAAAGTCGAAATGCGAACTCCAACCAGTTCGCTGACACGGCGAACATAATTGCGGGCATTTTCTGGCAGGTCTTCTAAGCTACGGACACCAGTGATGTCTTCTGACCAACCTGGCAATTCTTCATAGATTGGCTTGCAGCGCTTGAGCTGCTCCAAACTTGCTGGGTAGTGGTCGATTCGCTCCCCATCCAAATCGTAGGCTACACAGATTTTGACTGTATCCAGACCACTTAAAACGTCAATGGAGTTGAGGGAAAGGTTGGTAATTCCTGATACGCGGCGGCTGTGGCGCATCACAACGGAGTCAAACCAGCCCACACGACGCGGACGGCCCGTCGTTGTACCGTATTCATGGCCCACTTCGCGGATACGTTCGCCCACTTCATCAAACAATTCAGTTGGGAATGGTCCATCACCGACACGGCTCGTATAGGCCTTACAGACACCAACTACCTTGTCAATCTTGCTTGGACCAACACCTGAACCAATCGTCACCCCACCAGCAACTGGATTAGACGAGGTTACAAATGGATAGGTCCCTTGGTCAATATCCAGCATAACGCCTTGTGCCCCTTCAAAGAGGACACGCTTGCCTTGATCCAGCGCATCATTGAGAATGACTGATGTGTCGGTCACATACTGCTTGATTTGCTGACCGTATTCATAATATTCTTCAAAAATATCGTCAACGCTCATCGCTTGGCTATCGTACAATTTCTCAAAGAGGCGGTTTTTCTCGGCTAGATTCCGCTCCAAGCGCTCTCTGAAAATGTCTTTATCCAAGAGGTCTGCGATACGGATACCAACACGCGCAGCCTTATCCATGTAGGCAGGGCCAATTCCCTTGATCGTCGTCCCGATTTTATTATCGCCTTTAGCTTCCTCTTGCAGGCGATCTAGCTCGATATGGTAAGGCAGGATGACATGTGCACGGTCTGAAATGCGCAAATTATCTGTGGTAACACCTTCTTGGTGCAGATAAGCCAACTCCTTGACCAGAGATTTAGGATTGACCACCATCCCATTTCCGATCACTGAGATTTTTTCTGGGAAGAAAATTCCTGACGGAATCAAGTGCAATTTATATTTTTTCCCGTCAATCACAATCGTATGTCCAGCATTGTCACCGCCTTGGTAGCGGGCAATCACTTCAGCATTGGCCGAAAGGAAATCCGTAATTTTCCCTTTTCCTTCATCTCCCCATTGGGTTCCTACAACAACAACTGATGTCATAATTTCGTCTGAGCCACAAGAGCTCTTCCTTTCTTAATCTACAAGGCAGGAGTTTCACCTGCAAACGTATCTCACACTTTATTATAAGAAAATTTTGAATTTTTTTCAAGATCAGGTGTCTTTTAAATTTGGATTTTCACTTTTGAAAGCGAATAATTCTTTTTGAAATTTTCTATTTTCACGAAATATATCCAACAAATGGCGATAAAAGTTCGGAAATTCATCAAAAACGTAGTGAATAGTTGTTTTCTGGCCTTTTTTATAATAGACTGAAAGTACTATACTAAGGACGGAAAAACATGATGACTATTGATCGTTTACTTGAAAAGCTAGACCCTGCCAGCCCGATCTTACAGGCGACTTTTGGACTGGAAAGAGAATCCCTACGCGTGACAGAGGCAGGTACACTGGCTTCAACTCCCCACCCCAGCTCTCTGGGTTCTCGGAGTTTTCATCCCTACATCCAGACAGATTTTAGCGAGCAACAGCTCGAATTAATTACGCCCATCGCCTCTTCAACTCAGGAAGCCCGTCGCCTACTGGGTGCCATCACCGATGTAGCTGGACGCTCCATTCCCCAAGATGAACTCATGTGGCCCTTGTCCATGCCTCCCCAACTCCGAGAAGACGAGATTGAAATTGCCCACCTCGAAAATACCTACGAACTCCATTATCGGCAAGGTTTAGCAGAAAAATACGGCAAACGACTCCAGACCATTTCCGGCATTCATTACAATATCGAGCTAGGAAAAGATTTGATGACGGCCCTTTTTGAGGCTAGTGACTTCACTTCCCTCAAGGATTTTAAAAATGCTCTCTATCTTAAATTGGCTCGCAATTTCCTCCGTTTCCGCTGGTTCTTGACCTATCTGTATGGTGCGGCTCCACTGGCAGAAAATGGCTTTTACGATGAGCCAGTTGAGGCTCCTGTCCGCTCACTCCGAAATAGCCAGCACGGCTACGTCAATGACGAGCATGTCCATGTATCATTTCGCTCGCTGGAAAGCTATGTCTCGGACATCGAGGCCTATGTCGGGTCTGGCGACCTCAGTGCAGAAAAGGAATTTTACTCGCCTGTGCGCTTTCGCGGTCAAAAACGAAATCGAGACTATCTGGAGCAAGGTATCACTTATCTGGAATTCCGCTGCTTTGACCTCAATCCTTTCGACGCTTTGGGCATCAGTCAGGAAACCTTGGACACGGTCCATCTCTTTCTCCTGGCTCTATTGTGGCTGGATAATGTGACAGATAGCGATACACAACTACAAGCGGCTCATTCTCTCAACGATGCCGTTGCTCTGGCTCACCCCTTGACGCCTCTACCTGCAGAGGCTGACAGCTCTGCTATTCTCCAAGCTATGGAAAATGTCATTCAGCATTTCAATCTCCCTGACGCCTACCGTCAATTGCTAGCACAAGTCAGAGCTACGCTGGCTGAACCCAAACTGACTCTGGCAGGGCAATTATTGCCTCATATTGAGAAGAATTCCCTATCAGCATTTGGACTTGAAAAAGCACGGGAATATCGAGATTACACCTGGACTGCACCCTACGCCCTCAAGGGCTACGAAAAGATGGAGCTGTCCACTCAAATGCTTATGTTTGACGCTCTCCAGAAAGGACTCCATCTCGAAATCTTAGATGAAAATGACCAATTTCTCAAGCTTTGGCATGATCACCATGTAGAATATGTCAAGAACGGCAACATGACCTCCAAGGATAACTATGTCATCCCTCTGGCCATGGCTAATAAAACCGTCACCAAAAAGATTTTGGCTGCAGCTGACTTTCCTGTTCCGGCTGGAGCAGAGTTTTCTTCTCTTGAAGAAGGACTGGCCTATTATCCTTTGATTAAAGACCGACAAATTGTTGTCAAACCCAAGTCAACCAACTTTGGACTAGGCATCTCTATCTTCCAAGAACCAGCTAGTCTGGAAGCTTATCGCAAGGCTTTAGAGATCGCTTTTTCAGAAGACGCTGCCGTCTTGGTGGAGGAATTTATCGCTGGAACGGAATACCGCTTCTTTGTCTTAGACGGTCAGTGTGAGGCAGTCCTCTTGCGCGTGGCAGCTAATGTCGTCGGAGACGGTCAACATACCGTGAGAGAATTAGTTGCTATCAAAAACGACAATCCCCTACGCGGGCGCGACCATCGTTCACCGCTCGAAATCATTGAACTGGGGGACATTGAACTGCTCATGCTGGACCAGCAAGGCTATGGACCAGATGATATCCTGCCTGATAGAGTCAAGGTTGACTTGCGGCGCAATTCCAACATCTCTACTGGCGGAGACTCGATTGATGTGACTGAAAGTATGCACCCATCTTATAAAGAACTAGCTGCCGACATGGCAAAGGCTATGGGAGCCTGGGCCTGTGGCGTTGACCTCATCATCCCTGACAGTTCTGCTGTTTCCACAAAGGAAAATCCCAACTGTACCTGCATCGAGCTCAACTTCAATCCCTCTATGTATATGCACACCTATTGTGCTGAGGGGCCGGGACAAAGCATCACTCCTAAATACTAGCTAAACTTTTCCCAGAAATGGACTAAGCAATAAGAATCGCAGGATATTCCTTGCGATTTTTGCTTGTCTACTTACGATAAACAAAGAATCTTTCGCTTTCCAAACAAGGATTACTTTCGGGAAAGGAAACAAAGCTCTTTCTTGATGAGGCAAACATTCTCATCAAATCTAAAAGTGCGGCTGAATATATCAATCTTTCTCCTTCAAAAACTAGCTTTTATGTTAAAATAGAGATATCATATTGAGAAGAAAGAGAAAAGTTCATGTCGAGAAGAAAGAATTATTCTAACCAGCAGCCGGAATGGTTTAGCTGGATTTGGATACTTGCAATTATATTTGGTTCTGGAGTGGTAGCCAGCTATCTGATCCCCATTGCTATTTTGGGAGGTATTGGCTATGGAATCTATCGCTACCAAAGACAGAAAAGAGTTCGTATTGAAGCTAAACAAGCCAGCATTGGCCGTATTGAAGATTTAAAGGCAGAGATTGGTCAGGCGGACCGCCGTATTAAAGAATTAGAAAGCTACCAAGAATACGGCAAGAAGGAAGACTACCAAGACTTGGCCCTGCAAATTCTTCCCCAACTCACCTATATCAAAAACGTTGCTAAGGAATTGCGAGATGAAATTCCTGCATCTGTCTACCAGCGCATTCAGACTAAAATTACTACTGTAACCGAGGAAATTGATAAACAACTGCAAAAGATTGAACGAGAGAAAAGGCAAAAGGAAGCGCAGCCTAAGAAAACGAGTCTAGAAGAACTAGCCCCAGAATTGGTCGCTACGGTTCGCAATATTCAGATTGACCACGAGGCCATTCTTCAAAAAATCTCTCAATCCGAAAGCAACAATAAGGAAGAACTGACTGCCATCCATCAGTCCCAGATGGAGCACTACGAAGATATTTTACAAGGCTACCTCAAAATCAAAGCCTCTCCCAAAGATTTTTACAATGCTGAGGAGCGGCTAGCCAAGGCCAAAGCTGCTATCGAGCAGTTTGACTTGGACCTAGACGAGGCGCTGCGCCAATTAAATGAAGCTGACTTGAGGGACTTTGACATTAGCCTGCGTATCTTAGACAAAGAAAAGCAAACAGACACCGGCTTTTAAGCTAGATAAACCAAAGGAGAAACTATGAGCCAAGAATTTAATTTTGACATTGATAAAATTGCCAACAATACCATCAGCAAAAGCGACAAAACAACAGAAATCATAGAGGCCAATACGACTCAAGAAAATGGCCAGCTAACTTTTCTGGAAAAGCTGACTCCTGAGCAACAGAGTGCGATTACGGCTAAAGCTCCGCAGCTGGTGGATAACTTCGTATCAGACCAAAATGCCTTGCTGGACTTCGGCCAATCTGCTGTAGAAGAAGTCAACGGTACTGTCAATCGTATCTTAGCCGAGCAGAAAAAATTACAAATTCCTCAAGTAGATGAGCTCTTAAAAAATACCAACAAGGAACTCAATGGCTTTGTCGCAAAATACAAGGACGCTCAAGTGGCAGAACTAGACAAGAAGCCTAATTTCCTGGAAAAACTCTTCAAACAGAGCAAAAACACGCTTCAAGAATTCTATTTTGACTCACAAAATATTGAGCAGAAAATGGATGGCATGGCTGCAACCGTCGTCAAACAAGAAGATGTTCTGGCTCGCAATATTGTTTCTGCTGAAATGCTGATTGAGGACAATACCAAATCGATTGAAAACCTAGTTGGAGTTATTTCCTTTATCGAAGCGTCTCAGCGAGAAGCTGGCAATCGAGCGCTCAAACTGCAGACTGAAGTCGCTCAACTAGATACGACAACTCTTGACTACCAAGTCAAATCGCAAGAATTAGCCCGAATGACAGAGGTGGTCAACACCCTAGAGCAGCAACACACTGAATATGTCAGCCGTCTCTATGTGGCTTGGGCGACAACGCCTCAAATGCGTAATCTGGTCAAGGTTTCCTCTGATATGCGCCAGAAGCTAGGAATGCTCCGTCGAAATACCATTCCAACTATGAAACTGTCTATCGCCCAGTTAGGCATTCTCCAGCAATCCATGAAGTCCGGTCAGGTAGCTGACGCCATCTCTAATGCGAATAATGCTGCCCTGCAAATGCTCGCCGAAACCAGCAAGGAAGTCATTCCTCAGCTGGAACGGATTTCCCAAAGCCCTACTATTGCGGTTGAGTCTGTCACCAAGCTAGCAGAAAGCCTCGTTGCTCAAAATCAAGGCATTATCGAAGCCATTGATAAAGGACGAGAAAAACGCGCTCTGCTAGAAGCGGCTGTCATCCAATCTGCAGAGACCATCAACAACTCTGTCAAACTACGTGATCAAAAGATTATCCAAGCCCTGCTGGATCAAGGCAAGGAAGCCCAGAAAGAATTAACTACAGAATAAGTAAAAGAGCCATCCAGGCTCTTTCAAATCGTGGACAAACGTCAAAACTGATGTTTGTCTTTTTGTATTTTTGGTCAAGAAGATAAAAATGCACTCAACTCTTAGGGAGAATTGAGTGCATTTTTTGAAAAAGATGTTTCTTTATAGATTTTTAACTGCCGCAATGGCTGCATCATAATCTGGCTCGGTGTTGATGTTATCTACATATTCAGCATAGGTCACAGTGTTGTTTTCGTCCAAGACAAGGACTACACGGGCCAACAGATGCCATTCATTGATGAGGACGGCATAGTCGCGACCAAAAGAATGGTCGAAGTAGTCAGATAGCATGACAGCATTTTCGATACCCTCAGCGGCACACCATTTGCCTTGGGCGAAAGGCAAGTCAACTGAAACCGTGATTACAACAGTATTGTCCAAATCAGCAAGTTCTTGGTTGAAACGGCGGGTCTGAGTTGAACAAACACCAGTATCGATAGACGGTACGATGCTGAGGACTTTCTTTTTACCAGCAAAGTCAGCCAAAGTTTTCTTTGAAAGGTCAGTAGCTGTCAGGCTAAAATCGTGGGCTGTGTCGCCGACTTGCAGTTGCTTTCCAGTAAAGGTTACAGGATTTCCGAGAAAAGTTGTCATAGGAAGTCTCCATTCATGTTTGATAGTTCCATTGTACTGCGAATAGTGATTTTTTTCGAATAATTTGACCGAAAATTTAAGAGCAACTCCATGTGAAGCTTGTCCTTCAGAAATAAAGAGGTTAGGATTTTATCTTCCTAACCTCTTATTATTATTTAGACAGACCTTCTGCGATCTTTTCTAAGTTGTATTTCATCATGCTGTAGTAGCTATCTCCTTCTTCACCCCTTTCAGCGATTGAGTCGGTGAAAATTTTAGCGTAGATTGGGATGTTGGTGTCTTTAGAAACGGTCTTCATCGGACGGTCGTCTACACTTGATTCCACAAAGAGAGATGGCACTTTCGTCTTGCGTAGTTTTTCAACCAAAGTTTTAATTTGGTCTGGAGTCCCTTCTTCTTCAGTGTTGATTTCCCAAATATAGGCAGATGGCACATTGTAGGCCTTAGAAAAGTATTTGAAGCAACCTTCACTGGTTACAATCATTTTCTTTTCTTCAGGAATGTTGTTGAATTTCTCTTTGGCTTCCTTGTCCAAAGCGCTTAATTTTTCCACATAAGCTTTAAGATTTTTCTCGTAAGTTTCTTTGTTAGCTGGGTCTTTTTCGCTCAAACGCTTAGCAATGTTTTGAGCATAGATAATCCCATTTTCCAAGTTGAGCCAAGCATGAGGGTCTTCTTTCCCTTTTTCACTTTGGCCTTCCAAGTAAATCACGTCCACACCTTCGCTGACAGCATAATAGTCCTTGTTTTCTTTCTTCTTAGCATTTTCTACTAATTTTGTGAACCAAGCATTACCGCCTGTTTCCAAGTTGATCCCATTGTAGAAGATCAGATCCGCTTGGGAAGTCTTTTTGACATCTTCAGGCAGAGGCTCGTATTCATGTGGGTCTTGGCCGACAGGTACGATACTGTGCAAATTGATCTTATCGCCAGCGATATTCTTTGTAATATCCGCAATAATCGAGTTGGTCGCAACAACATTCAATTTTGAAGAACCAGTCTCGGTACTGCTTTTTTGACTAGAGCAGGCTGCTAGGCCGACAAAAGCCAGCAAAAGCAGAACTAAGAAACGACATTTTTTCATTGGAAATCCTCCATAAATATATTATTTTACTTTTCTTTTTAAATACCGCTGTTTTGGTGCGATAAAAAATGAAACCAAAAAGATCAGGGCAGAAGTTAGAACGATACTAGAACCTGCTGCAACATTAAAACTATAACCGATGAAGAGACCTAAAACAGATGCACCAGCCCCCAAGGCAGATGACAATAAAATCATGGTCTTGAGACTCTTGGCATAGAGATAGGCTGTCGCAGCTGGTGTAATCAGCATGGCCACAATCAGAATCGTTCCGACACTTTGCATGGCTGTGACAGAAACCAGAGTCAAGAGAATCATCAGCAAATAGTGGTAAAAATTAACCTTCATTCCCATAGCCTTGGCCAAAAGCGGATCAAAGGAAGTCAACAAAAGCTGCTTGAAGAAAATAGCAATGACCAGCAGCACCAAGATACCCACACCGATACTAATCCACATATCAAGGTCTTGCACCGCCAAGATATTCCCAAAGAGGATATGGAAAAGATCGGTAGAACTCTTGGCGACACTAATCAAAATAACCCCCAAAGCCAAGAAGGAAGAAAAAGTAATCCCGATAGCTGTGTCACTCTTGATAATGGAATTGCCCTTGATGTAGGTGATAATAATAGAAGCTAGTAAGCCAAAGGTGATGGCACCGATGAAGAAATTAATTCCCAAAATGTAGGACAGAGCCACGCCGGGCAGCACCGCGTGAGAAATGGCATCCCCCATGAGCGACATGCCCCGCAAGATGATAAAGCACCCAACGGCACCTGCCACCACTCCAATCACAATGGCCGTGATCAAGGCATTTTGCAGGAAATGAAAATCATGCAATCCTTGAATAAATTCCTGGATCATCCTAGTCACCTCCATTCATAAAGAGCTGAGAGCCGTAGGTCTTCTGCATATTTTCTTTGGTGAAGGTACTCTCGGTTGATCCGAAAGCGACGACTTTTTTGTTAAGTAGCAAGACCTGATCAAAATAAGCGACCACCTTGCTCAAGTCATGGTGGACAATCAAAATCGTCTTCCCGTCTTTTCTTAGCTGACGGAGTGTTTTCATAATAATCTCTTCACTGACCGAGTCAATCCCAACAAAAGGCTCATCTAGGAAAATATAGTCCGCCTCCTGAACCAAGCAACGGGCAATCAAGACCCGTTGAAATTGCCCACCAGACAGCTGGCTAATCTGCCGCTCAGCAAAATCTTCTAAACCAACGATTTTCAAAGCCCGAGCAACCTTTTCCCAGTCAGACGCTTTGAGGCGTTGAAAGAGCTTGATCTTAGGATACAAGCCCAGAGACACACACTCTTTGACCTTGATAGGAAAATTATAGTCAATGTGAATTTTCTGCTCTACATAAGCAATCTTGCTTAATTCTTGCTTCATAGGTTTTCTATCTAGAAAAGTCTGCCCCTCACTCTCAACAATTCCTAACATACCTTTTATGAGAGTTGACTTTCCAGCCCCGTTTGGTCCGATAATACCTGTGATAGTTGGTCCTTTTATTGTTAAAGAAGTTGGTTCTAAGGCCAGTTGTCCTTGATAACTGACACTTAAATTTTTCATTTCAATCATTGTTATACCTCTTTCATTTTAATATACATTAAAATGAAAATTAAGTCAAGTTAATTTTTAAAAAATCCTTAAAATCAATATAGGAAATATTTGAAAAAAGGAGTTAATTTTGATAAGGTTATATCAAAAGCAGGAAAGCGAGAAAAACATGACACGTTTACAAGATGATTTTTATGACGCCATTAATGGCGAATGGGCCAAAACGGCCGTTATCCCCGATGACAAGCCTGTCACCGGTGGCTTCACAGATCTGTCAGATGAGATTGAAAAGCTGATGCTCTCCACTACTGATCAATGGCTGCGGGGTGAGGAAGTTCCTGACGATGCTATTTTGCAAAACTTTATCAAGTACCATCGTTTAGCAGCTGACTATGACAAGCGGGAGAAACTCGGTATAAAGCCTGTTTTGCCTTTGATTGCGGAATACCAAGCGCTCAACTCCTTTGCAGAATTTACCACAAAGATTGCCGAGTTTGAGCTTGCTGGCAAGCCCAATTTCTTTCCTTTTGGCGTGGCGCCTGACTTTATGGACGCCCGTATCAATGTCCTCTGGGCAGATGCGCCGGGTACTATTCTCCCAGATACAACCTACTATGCTGATGGGCATCCTCAAAAGGATAAGCTCTTGAAAAAATGGCGCGAATCTTCCGAAGCTTTGCTGCAAAAATTCGAATTTTCAGCAGAAGAAATCCAAGATTTGCTGGATAAGGTTTTAGAACTGGATGCTCGAATTGCCAAAGTCGTACTATCACGAGAGGAAAGTTCAGAATATGCCAAGCTTTACCACCCTTACAAGTGGGAAGATTTCAAAGCCTTAGCACCGAATCTACCTTTAGATGCGATCTTCACCCGACTCATCGGGCAAATTCCTGACCAGATTATCGTACCAGAGGAGCGTTTCTGGCAAACTGCCAACCAATTCTACTGCGAAGAGACTTGGCCCCTCCTCAAGGCCGTGCTTATCTTTAACGCTATCGCGTCAGCTGAAGCCTACTTGACTGACGAAATCCGTGTCCTAGCAGGCGCTTACCGCCGTGCCCTATCTGGAACACCTCAGGCGCAAGACAAGAAAAAAGCTGCCTTTTACCTAGCTCAAGCGCCTTTCAATCAAGCCATCGGACTCTGGTATGCTGGACAAAAATTCTCCCCTGAAGCCAAGGCCGATGTGGAGCACAAAGTAGCCAACATGATCCAAGTCTACAAGGAACGCCTCGCAAGCAATGACTGGCTGACACCAGAAACTCGGGACAAGGCCATTGTCAAACTCAATGTCATCAAGCCTTATATCGGCTACCCAGAGGAGCTGCCTGAGCGCTACGCAGACAAGATTGTGGATGAAAATCTTAATCTCTTCGAAAATGCTCAAAAGCTTCGACAAGTGGAAATCAAGCATGGTTGGAGCAAGTGGAACCAGCCAGTGGATTACAAAGAATGGGGAATGCCAGCCCATATGGTCAATGCCTACTATAATCCACAGAAAAACTTGATTGTCTTTCCAGCGGCTATCCTGCAGGCACCTTTCTATGACCTGCACCAGTCTTCTTCAGCCAATTATGGCGGTATCGGAGCAGTTATTGCCCATGAGATTTCTCATGCCTTTGATACCAACGGCGCTTCCTTTGATGAAAACGGCAGTCTCAACAACTGGTGGACAGAACATGACTACCAAGCCTTTACTGAGCGGACTCAGAAGGTCATCGACCAGTTTGAAGGCCTAGACTCCTACGGTGCCAAAGTCAATGGCAAGCTGACCGTTTCAGAAAACGTAGCGGACTTGGGCGGTATTGCAGCGGCTCTCGAAGCAGCCAAGAAAGAAGACGATTTCTCTGCGGAGGAATTCTTCACCAACTTTGCCCGCATCTGGCGGATGAAGGGACGCGAAGAGTACATGAAGCTTCTAGCCAGCGTCGATGTCCATGCGCCCGCTAAACTTCGGACCAATGTCCAGCTACCTAACTTTGACGACTTCTTTACGACCTTTGATGTCCAAGAAGGAGACGGTATGTGGCGCAGTCCAGAAGAACGGGTAGTGATTTGGTAAGCGACTTTAATAATATTTAATCAATCAAAAACCTGCTCAGGAAGCGCAATAGAGCCTTCTCGAACAGGTTTTTATAGTTCTTTGATTTCTTTCATATAGCCGGCCGTGATGATACCAGCGGGCAGAGCCACAATGGCGATTCCTAAAAAGGAAGAAATCATGGTAATAATTTTTCCAGTCGTTGAAACTGCGTAAATATCACCATAGCCAACCGTCGTCAAGGAAATGGTTGCCCAATAGAGGGCGTCAAAAAAATTAGGAAACGTGCTGGGTTCTACATTAAAAATGATAAGGGCAGAGATGAAGATATAGCCGAGAGCCAAAAGGCCCACGATCATCAAACTGTCCTTCTGCTTTTTTAAGACATTGGTCAATATTTGGATATTTTTAGAATAGCGAATAAACTTAAAGACGCGCAAGATCCGAAGCATGCGCAAAATCTTAAAGAGCCGCAAACTATTATTCAATAAAAAGAGGGAAGGTAAAATGCAGAGCAGATCAGCCAGCGCCAGAAAGGTAAAAGGATAGAGGAAAAAAGAAAGCTTACCTTTTTCCAATTTATAATCAGCCGTTAGAAGACGAAGAATGTAGTCAATAACAAAAATAATCGTTGACACAAAATCCAACCACATGAAGCTTCCAGTATGACTCTTGGTGGTCAGGGGGATCAGGCTGACAATAATAGTCAGGAACATAAGCACATCATAGGCTTTTTCAATTGCATTTTCCTTTTGATGGGGCTCAATAATCTGAAATAAAGTCTTCCTTGTCATCCTCAACCTCACTTTTTTAAACTTGCTTTCATTCTATCTGTTTTTAAAAATAAGTCAAGGTCAAGCCGCAAAGATTTTCTTCATTCTCCTTCGTCGGTTGCTTTCAAAATCCCTTGAAAATGGTATAATAGATAGAAACGTGTCTAGAACACGGAAAAGATCGTTGGAGAGTAAATGATTATGGCAACTTACAATCACAAAGAAATCGAGCCTAAGTGGCAGAAATACTGGGCTGAGCATCACACATTCAAGACAGGTACGGACAAGGACAAGCCTAACTTTTATGCGCTGGACATGTTTCCTTACCCATCAGGAGCTGGTTTGCACGTAGGACACCCTGAAGGCTACACAGCGACAGATATCCTCAGCCGCTACAAGCGAGCTCAGGGCTATAACGTCCTGCATCCTATGGGCTGGGATGCCTTTGGTTTGCCGGCTGAGCAATATGCTATGGATACAGGTAATGACCCAGCTGACTTTACAGCGGAGAACATTGCTAACTTCAAACGCCAAATCAATGCGCTTGGTTTTTCTTACGACTGGGATCGGGAAGTCAATACCACTGACCCTAACTACTACAAGTGGACCCAGTGGATTTTCACCAAGCTTTACGAAAAAGGCCTAGCTTATGAAGCTGAAGTGCCAGTAAACTGGGTTGAAGAGCTGGGAACAGCTATCGCTAATGAGGAAGTTCTGCCAGATGGCACCTCTGAGCGCGGTGGTTATCCAGTTGTCCGCAAACCTATGCGTCAGTGGATGCTGAAAATCACAGCCTATGCAGAACGTTTGCTCAATGACTTGGAGGAGCTGGACTGGCCAGAGTCTATCAAGGATATGCAGCGAAACTGGATCGGCAAGTCAACCGGTGCCAATGTAACCTTCAAGATTAAGGACACAGACAAGGACTTTACCGTCTTTACGACTCGTCCGGACACTCTTTTTGGTGCGACCTATGCTGTTTTGGCTCCGGAGCATGCTCTCGTCGATGCCATTACAAGTGCAGAACAAGCCCAAGCAGTAGCAGATTACAAACACGCAGCTAGCCTCAAATCCGACCTAGCTCGGACTGATCTGGCTAAGGAGAAGACTGGTGTCTGGACAGGAGCTTATGCCATCAATCCTGTCAATGGCAAGGAAATCCCAATCTGGATTGCCGACTATGTGCTTGCAAGCTACGGAACAGGAGCCATCATGGCCGTTCCTGCGCACGATGAGCGCGACTGGGAGTTTGCTAAGCAGTTTGATTTGGAGATTATTCCAGTTCTAGAGGGTGGCAATGTTGCTGATGCTGCTTATACAGAAGATGGTCCGCATATTAACTCTGGCTTCCTAGATGGCTTGGACAAGGCTGCCGCTATTGACAAGATGGTTGCTTGGCTGGAAGAAGAAGGTGTCGGAAATGAAAAAGTCACCTATCGCCTGCGCGACTGGCTCTTTAGCCGTCAGCGCTACTGGGGTGAGCCGATTCCAATTATTCATTGGGAAGATGGTACTTCAACTGCTGTCCCTGAAAATGAACTGCCACTTGTCTTGCCTGTAACCAAGGATATCCGTCCTTCTGGTACCGGTGAAAGCCCTCTGGCTAATCTGACTGACTGGCTGGAAGTGACTCGGGAAGATGGTGTCAAAGGACGCCGCGAAACCAACACCATGCCTCAATGGGCAGGTTCTAGCTGGTATTACCTGCGTTATATTGACCCACACAACAATGAGAAATTAGCAGACGAAGAGCTGCTCAAGGCTTGGCTGCCAGTTGACATTTATATCGGTGGCGCGGAGCATGCCGTGCTCCACCTCCTCTACGCTCGTTTCTGGCATAAATTCCTTTATGATATTGGAGTGGTTCCGACCAAAGAGCCTTTCCAAAAACTCTTTAACCAAGGGATGATTCTGGGTACTAGCTATCGTGACCACCGTGGAGCTCTTGTAGCGACAGACAAGGTGGAAAAACGAGATAGTTCTTTCTTCAACATCGAAACGGGAGAAGAACTGGAGCAAGCACCAGCCAAGATGTCTAAATCTCTGAAGAATGTGGTCAACCCAGACGATGTAGTAGAGCAGTATGGTGCCGATACGCTTCGTGTCTATGAAATGTTTATGGGGCCGCTGGATGCTTCCATCGCTTGGAGCGAGGAAGGTCTGGAAGGCAGCCGCAAGTTCCTAGATCGTGTCTACCGTTTGATTACAAGCAAAGAAATCGTTGCGGATAACAATGGTGCTCTCGACAAGGTATACAACGAAACAGTCAAGTCTGTCACAGAGCAGATTGAGGAGCTCAAGTTTAACACAGCCATTGCCCAGCTCATGATCTTTGTCAATGCAGCCAACAAGGAAGAAAAACTCTATATCGAATATGCTAAAGGCTTTATCCAATTGCTAGCGCCTTTTGCACCGCACTTGGCTGAAGAACTCTGGCAAGTAGTAGCTCAAACAGACGAGAGCATCTCCTATGTAGCTTGGCCAACTTATGACGAAAGTAAGCTGGTCGAGGCAGAGGTCGAAATCGTAGTTCAAATCAAGGGTAAAGTCCGTGCTAAATTAGTCGTAGCCAAGGATCTGAGCCGTGAGGAACTGCAAGAAATCGCTCTGGCAGATGAGAAAATCAAGTCTGAAATCGCCGACAAAGAAGTCGTGAAAGTCATTAGTGTTCCAAATAAATTGGTTAATATTGTGGTGAAATAATTAGTTTGTTTGTTGCACTTGCAGGAACACAGTCAAGTACAATATTGGGCTTGAGAAGGCCCTTACTACTAAATATAAAAGAGACCTTGAGAATATTTTCTCAAGGTCTTTTACTGGCGATTTTAAACATTTATTAAGTCAGTCAAGTTGATTTCGGGATTAAGAGACACTAAATGATAGTGGACATGTGCTTCAGGGTCGGAAATAGGTATCATTACTCGGTCGTCCTGAATCTTTTCCCTTTCTTGGCTGAGATTGGTCGCAAACCGAGGAAGTGTAGAATTGTAGGCTAATTCTTCAAACTCAAAACGGTTGGACTGAATGAGAAATTTTGAAGCTGGCATTTTTTCTTGAACCAATTCATTCCAAAATCCAATTTGATCCATTAGGAGAAAGTTATAGCCATTGATTTCCTCGAAGCTAACGGCATCTAGACGAGCCAAATCATGACCCGTCGTGACTGCAATGGCAAGTTCCTCCTGTAGATAGGGCAGACAGGTCGTTTGATTCTGGTCATATGCAAATGGGAGAACAGCTAGATCAATGGTTTCCTCCTCAATAGCTTCCATTACCTTGTGGATAGAGCAAATTTGATGGCTAATTTGTTTGTTAGGGTAGAGGGATGCTAGTTGCGGTAGCAAAGACCAAAGTGGTGCAGGAGCGACTGAAGCAATCGTAATGGTCTTTAGGCTTTGCTCAAACTGTCTGACTTCTTTGATGCCTTGCTGACTAGTACTTAAATTCTGCGTGCAACTTCGACAGCACGTTCTCCTGTTTTATTTAACGAAATCCGATTAGCACTGCGGTCAAAAAGGGAAACACCAAAATCTTCTTCCAAGTGTTGCATGGAACGTGATAAGGAAGGTGTCGAAATGAGGAATTTCTCTGCAACCTTAGAGAGAGTCCCTAATTCTTTAAAGGCGGCGAGTTGTTCGAGTTCTTCTAGGTTAAGCATGTTTACCTCTTTCTTACTTTTCGTTTTATGAAAACTAGTTTGCTTTATTAATAGTGTACAAAATTTTCAAGCGGGTGTAAACTAGAAGCATCAAAAGAAATAAGGAGATACAGAATATGTTTTACAAAACTTTAAATAACAAGGTTAAAATGCCGCAATTAGGATTTGGAGTTTACCAAACACCGGTAGATGAAACCAAGCGTGCAGTCCTTGATGCTATCGAAGTCGGTTATCGTGCCTTTGATACCGCTCAAGCTTATGGCAATGAAGCAGGTGTGGGGGGAAGCTATCAAGGAATCTGGCCTTCCGCGGGAAGAATTTTTCATCACCACCAAGATTTGGATTAGCAATGCCGGTTATGAGAAGGCCAAGGCATCCATTGAAGAATCTTTGCAAAAATTGCAAACAGATTATATCGATCTTTTGTTGATTCACCAACCTTTTGGTGATTACTATGGCAGTTACAGAGCTATGGAGGAAGCCTACAAGGCTGGTAAGCTCCGTGCTATTGGGGTTTCAAACTTCTCACCAGATCGTTTTATTGATTTGCAGCATTTTGTAGAAATCAAGCCAGCTGTGAATCAGATTGAAACGCATATCTTCCAGCAACAAAAAGTAGCCAAGACTTATTTAGACAAATACAACTGTCAAATCGAATCTTGGGGACCTTTTGCAGAAGGGCGCAATGATTTCTTCAATACGCCAACTCTAAAAGAAATTGGAGAAAAATATGGAAAATCCGTTGCTCAGGTAGCATTGCGATTCCTCCTCCAAAGCGACGTTGTGGTGATTCCTAAGTCTGTTCGCAAAGAACGCATGCAGGAAAACTTCAATATCTTTGACTTTGAATTGACGACAGAAGAGATGGCAGCCATTCAAGATTTAGATCAGGGGAAATCCCTCTTCTTTGACCACCAAGCTCCAGAAACAGCAGAATTTTTCATGACATTGGTAAAAAAGTAGAACTGAATTTTAGGGAAGTTAAAATCTAAGCAACGGAGGAAAAATTATGTCAAAAATCAAACAAACAGCAGGGAGAGATGCCCTAGGTGACTTTGCACCAGAATTTGCCCATTTTAATGATGATATTCTCTTTGGAGAAAATTGGAATAACCAAGATATTGACCTGAAAACAAGATGTATTATCACGGTTGTAGCACTGATGTCGGCTGGTATCACAGATCAATCCTTGTCTTACCATCTTGCAAATGCCAAGAAGCATGGGGTGAGCAAAAAAGAAATTGCGGCTATCATTACGCATGTGGCTTTTTATGCAGGCTGGCCAAAAGCATGGGCCGTTTTCAACCTAGCTAAAACAATCTGGACGGAGGATGTCCCGTCAGACGCTAGTGCAAAAGAAGCTTATCAAGCTTCAATTATTTTCCCAATTGGACAAGACAATAGTGCCTATGAAAAATACTTTGTGGGTCAATCCTATCTAGCTCCAATCTCGAATGGAGCTTTCCCAATCTTTAATGTTACTTTCGAACCAGGCTGTCGCAATCATTGGCATAGCCATAGAGCTACTAAAGGTGGGGGACAAGTCCTCATCTGTGTGGGTGGTCAAGGATATTACCAAGAATGGGGAAAAGATGCTGTGAAACTCCAACCTGGCGACACCGTTACCATCCCAGCCAATACAAAGCACTGGCATGGTGCTAGCAAGGATTCTTGGTTCTCTCATTTAGCTTTTGAAATTCCTGGTGAAAATACTAGTACGGAATGGAACGACCCTGTGTCTGAAGAAGACTATTTGAAAGCACAAGAGTAATACGTTTTATAGCCTCACGCATCCTGACTTCAAACAAAAATCTAGAAAAAGTGTATAATGAAAGTGATAAACCAATATAAAAGGATAGGTCCTATGAAGAAAACAGTTTATACAAAAGCTGGTCGTGGTTGGTGATGGGGCTGTTGGGCAATGTGCTGTTATCACTGCTAAAATGCGTGGCGCTTCCCAAATCGTTCTCATGAGCCGTCATGAAGACCGTCAAAAGATGGCCTTAGAGTCAGGTGCGACAGCTGTTGTTGCAGAACGTGGCGAAGAAGGTATTGCTAAGGTGCGTGAGATTCTAGGTGGTGGTGCTGATGCAGTTCTGGAATGCGTGGGAACAGAAGTGGCTGTTGATCAAGCCCTCGGAGTCCTTCACAATGGCGGTCGATTAGGTTTTGTTGGTGTTCCTCATTACGAAAAGCATCCGATTGGTTCCACCTTTGCTCAAAACATCACAGTAGCAGGTGGTGCGGCCTCTGTCACTACCTATGACAAGCAACTCTTACTGAAAGCTGTCCTTGATGGGGACGTTAATCCAGGTCGTGTCTTCACCACAAGCTATAAACTAGAAGATATTGGCCAAGCATATAAGGATATGGGTGAACGCAAGACCATTAAGGCTATGATTGTCATGGATTAACAAAACATGGCTGGAGTTGGAGCAAGATGATTTTCACTTTGACGACTCCTTAATTATAAGATTCTCATATTAGATATATCTAACTAAAAAGCGAACAAGGAAGAATTCTGACTATCACAGAAGACTATTTTGTTCGTTTTTTATATTTTAGTTTGAACTTGTGTCCCAAGCTTATTTCTTTATTCATGGGATGGATTTTTCCCTTAAATCGTCGGACTTTTCTCATTTTATGACTTTCACTTGCCTTCCTCATTCTTTTTATTTATAATGATTATAAATAAAAAGAAAAGAGAAAAGTTTCAGAATGGGAGAACATAAGATTGACAAAAATTTTAGCGGACGCCTGAATATTTTGCGGGCGGGAGTCTTGGGGGCCAACGATGGCATTATTTCCATAGCAGGTGTAGTTATTGGAGTGGCCAGTGCGACGGAAGATGTTTGGATTATCTTTCTATCTGGTCTGGCGGCTGTCTTTGCGGGCGCCTTTTCTATGGCTGGCGGGGAGTACGTATCCGTCTCCACTCAGAAGGACACTGAGGAGGCTGCAGTGGCTAGAGAGCGAGAACTCTTGGAAAAGAATCCCGATATTGCCAGACAGTCCCTCTACGCCTCCTACGTCCAAAATGGTGAGTGCGAGACTTCTGCCCAACTCTTGACCAATCGCGCCTTCTTGCAGGATCCGCTCAAGGCCTTGGTCGAGGAAAAGTACGGCATTGAGGTCGAAGAGTTCACTAATCCTTGGCATGCAGCTATATCCAGCTTTCTAGCCTTTGCCATAGGTGCAATTTTCCCCATGCTGAGCATCGTTTTGCTTCCGGCTGCCTATCGGATTCCAGCGACCGTCCTTGTTGTAGCTCTTTCTCTCTTGGGAACCGGCTATACCAGTGCAAAATTGGGACAGGCACCCATTAAAAATGCCATGATCCGTAACCTCACTATCGGGCTTTTGACCATGACTGTCACCTATCTTGTAGGCCAGTTCTTCTCAATTTAAAAGAAGAACTATTCAGGCCAGCATAATAAAAAGATTGAAAAGAAATTATTTTCTCTTCAATCTTTTTTTGTTTTAAACTTAGATTAGTTTTGGCCAAGAGCAGCTGCCATTGTTGCTGCAACTTCTGATTCAAAGTCGTTAGCTGCTTTTTCAATACCTTCACCAACTTCAAAGCGAGCAAATTCAACTACTGAAGCATTCACTGAATCAAGATAGGCTTCAACTGTCTTGCTGTCGTCCATGATGTAAACTTGTGCAAGAAGTGTGTAAGCTTGGTCAACTTTAGTGTTGTCAAGCATGAAGCGGTCCATTTTACCTGGGATGATCTTGTCCCAGATCTTTTCTGGTTTGCCTTCTGCAGCCAATTCAGCCTTGATATCAGCTTCAGCTTGTGCAATTACTTCGTCAGTCAATTGAGCTTTAGAACCATATTTCAAGTGTGGAAGTGCTGGCTTGTCAACCATAGCGCGGCTTTCATTGTCTTGATCGATAGCGTGGTTCAATTGTGCCAATTCATCTTTAACAAATTGCTCATCCAATTCTTTGTATGAAAGAACAGTTGGTTTCATCGCTGCGATATGCATAGAAATTTGTTTCGCAAGAGCGTCATCACCACCGTCAATCACTGAAACAACACCGATACGGCCACCATTGTGTTGGTATGCGCCGAAGTGTTGAGCATCAGTCTTTCAATCAAAGCAAAACGACGGAATGAGATTTTTTCTCCGATAGTTGCAGTTGCAGATACGTATGCAGCTTCAAGGGTTTCACCTGAAGGCATTGTCAATGCAAACGCTTCTTCGTTGTTAGCTGGCTTGCCTTCTGCAATAACTTTTGCAGTAGCATTTACCAATTCAACGAATTGAGCGTTTTTCGCAACAAAGTCAGTTTCAGCGTTGACTTCAACGATAGCTGCAACGTTACCATCCACGTAAACACCCGTCAAACCTTCAGCGGCAACACGATCAGCCTTCTTAGCTGCTTTTGCCATACCTTTTTCGCGAAGCAATTCAATCGCTTTTTCGATGTCACCATCAGTTTCAACCAATGCTTTCTTAGCGTCCATGACACCAGCACCAGATTTTTCGCGCAATTCTTTTACAAGCTTAGCTGTAATTTCTGCCATTTTTCTTCTCCTATGTTTACTATTTTTAAATAAAGGGGCCGGGCTGAGCCCCGCCCCTTTAGGTTAATTGACTTATGAAAATTATGCGTTGTCGCCTTCTACAACTTCAACGATTTCTTCGATTGAGTCTGCTTGAGTTTCAGTTGCAGCAAATTCTGCTTCAACAGTCGCTACAGCGTCCTCACCTTGACGACCTTCGATAACAGCGTCAGCCATTTTCGCAGTAATCAATTTAACGGCACGGATTGCGTCGTCGTTAGCAGGGATAATCACATCGATATCGTCTGGATCAGTGTTTGTATCAACCATCGCAACTACTGGAATACCAAGTTTCTTAGCTTCCTTAACAGCGATTTGCTCTTTATGAGGGTCAACGATGTACATTACATCTGGGATGCGAGGCATATCTTCGATACCACCCAAGAATTTTTCAAGACGAGCACGTTGTTTGTTCAAAAGTGCTACTTCTTTCTTAGGAAGAACTTCGAAGATTCCTTCTTCTTCCATACGTTTGATTTCTTTCAAACGAGCAACACGTTTTTGGATAGTTGTCCAGTTTGTAAGAGTTCCACCCAACCAACGGTGGTTGATGTAGTATTGACCAGCACGTTCTGCTTCTTCTTTTACAGCTTCAGCAGCTTGCTTTTTAGTACCAACAAACAAGATAACTGCATCGTTTGCAGCTGCATCACGCATGAAGTCGTAAGCTTGATCTGCGTATTTTACAGTTTGTTGAAGGTCGATAACGTGGATGCCGTTACGCTCAGTGAAGATGTACTTAGCCATCTTAGGGTTCCAGCGACGAGTTTGGTGACCAAAGTGAACACCAGCCTCAAGAAGTTGTTTCATTGAAATTACTGCCATGAGTAAATTCTCCTTTTTGTTTTTTTCCTCTCTTAGATTTCAGCTCGCAGAGCTACCGATCGGCAACGGCTCCACAATTCATCTAAAATGAGTATTTCTGCCGTCTAAACGGCATCTACTATCATATCAAATTTTCTGGCTTTTGACAAGTCTTTGGGCAGTATTTTCTCGCTTTGATTCAGCCCATCTGCTAGCCATCCTTCAAGAAATTCTCACTTAAGTCGGGTCAGGCTCTTGACGAACAGGCCATTTTAAGGTAGAATAGTAAGAGTTGTGGCGGTATAGCCAAGTGGTAAGGCACGGCTCTGCAAAAGCTTGATCGTCGGTTCAAATCCGTCTACCGCCTTTTTTATCGGTTCAAATCCGACTTTATACTAACCAAGAGGCTGGGACAAAAGTCCTAGCCTCTCAATTGTCTTTGGAATGTCGAGCAAGACGCAGTGGTTGAGTGGGCTCTACTACGCTGATTTCATCAGCTTTTACAGCCCTACTCAACTGTGCGGAGGTGGGACGACGAAATCGAATTCTAACGAATTACCGATTTCTGTCCCACTCTCTTTTTTGTTTGTCTTTTTTACGTCACTGCTCAAGTTTAATGAATTTCAATGAGACCAGAATGACCAGCTTTTATCTAAAATCTCAGGGCTGCTAACAAAAAAGAGCGGAAAATGATTTCCGACTCCTTTTCATGCATTCAAAAATTATAATTCGGCAATTTGGCTGAGGTTGACTTCGGCCACTGTGTCATTTCCAAACATAGAGATAATCATCTTGACCTTATTATTGTCAATTTCAGTGATTTTGCCAGTATAGTTAGCAAAGGCACCGTCAATGATGCGAACTGTATCGCCCACTTTGACATCCAAGTCAAATTCTTGAACTGTTTGTCCCATAGAAATCAGAATGCTGCGGATTTCTTCTTCCAAGAGCGGAGTTGGTTTCGAACGGTTTCCGTGTGAACCCACAAATCCAGTTACGTTTGGTGTATTCCGCACGACAAACCAAGCTTCGTCCGTCATGACCATCTCAACCAATACATAACCTGGGAAGCGGTTTTCTTCGACTTCCTTGCTCTTTCCGTTTTTCTCTACTTGTACGGTCTGAGTCGGAATTTCCACGCGCAGGATATTTTCCAGCATATTATAGGTCTGGGCACGTTGCAAGAGATTTTCCTTTACCTTATTTTCATAGCCTGAGTAGGTTTGCAGTACAAACCAGCCTTTATCAAAACTGTCCATGTTTTGTCCTTTCCTAAATAAAAAAGCCTAGGGCTTCTGCTTGATATCTAGCCTTATTATACCATAAAATCTAAAATTACAAAGCATTTTGATAAATATTTTACAGACAAATGAGAGTAGGACAGAAATCGGTAATTCGTTAGAATTCGATTTCGTCGTCCCACCTCCGCACAGTTGAGTAGGGCTGTAAAAGCTGATGAAATCAGCGTAGTAGAGCCCACTCAACCACTGCGTCTTGCTCGACATTCCAAAGACAATTGAGAGGCTAGGACTTTTGTCCCAGCCTCATCTTTCTTATGAAAACATGTTGATTATGCGGAAGAGACCGCTGGCAACTACCTTATCAAAAATATAGATCACAACAGCAAAGAATGCGGTGTATTCCATGACGGAAAGGAAATCAGTCCATCTTTCTTTACGGGTAGGCCAAGTTGTATCTCGTAGCAAAACGAAAACATCTTTAATGAATTTCACAACTATCTCCTATCTGGTTTCTTTATGCAGTGTATATTTACTGCAGTGTTTACAATATTTATTCACTTCTAGACGCGTAGGTTTTGGAGTGCTACTAAGTTTGATTGAGTAGTTTCGCGACCCACAAACTGTACACGCTAGACTCGCTTTTTTTAATGCCATGACGCCTCCGTTCCCCTTATTATAGCAGTTTTCTACTTCTTTGACAAGCCGTTTAGACGATTAATGGAACCAGCCAGTAATGGTATCCCATAGATTTTTGGCTTTTTCAGTAATCCCAGACTCATCGATAGCTTTCTTGGCATCATCTACCAGATTTTGCGCCCGCTCTTGGACATCTTTCAGGAAGTCTTTATTTTCGCTAGTCGTATTCGTTTGACCAGTACCGTAGGTATCGACTGGGGAAATTCCATTTTCAGCATAAGCATTTTTCTGACCCGAGAAGGAAGTTCCTTCCGTATAAGGCAGGATGGTGTTGGCTACATTGCGGAAAATAGCCGAAGCTTCATTGGCACTTGTACCAGTCAGATAGTGAGTTTCATCCGTCTTAGGGAAGCCCAGCCATTGGCTGATAACCACATCTGGTGTGTAGCCGATGACCCACTGGTCTCCTGACAGATCAGGGTTAAAGTCAGTCTCTGTCGTTCCTGTCTTTCCAGCCATTGTATAGCCATACGGAGCCGCATAAACTCCCGTTCCGTTTGAGAAAGTTCCCAGCATCATACTGGTCATCTTTTCTGTGGTTGAGCGATTGAGAACGCGGGTAGAAGTCTGCCGGTGGGTTTTGACAACCTGACCACTAGCATTTTCTATCTTAGTGATAAGATGGGCATCATTCATAACTCCATCATTCGCAAAAACTGAATAGGCTTGTGCCATCTGAAGTGGATTGGTCGTCACGCCGCTTCCCAGAGCCACACCTAGATTCTGTTCTACCTTGTCCATATTAAGACCAAACTTTTTGCCGTACTCAAAGGCCTTGCTCACGCCTAATTCATCCACTGTTGAAACCGCGGGGATATTGAGAGATTCAGCCAAGGCTTGATACATTGGAATCGTCGGTGAACTTTGGATATTGCCATAGTTATTAACCTTATAGTCACCAAAAACTGTCCGACTATTATCTAGTTCCTTATCCGTTGACCAGCCGGCTGCTATAGCTGGGCTGTAGGCCACCAAAGGCTTGATGGTCGAGCCTGGACTACGAGCAGACTGAGTCGCATAGTTGAAAGTCCGAAAAGCAGAGCCATCAGCACTATTGACACGGCCAACCAGAGCCCGAACACCACCCGTCTTAGGATCCAGCGCTACGCTTCCGGACTCGGCCCGCGTCCCGTCTTCAGCCAGTGGGAAGAGATCGACATTGCTATAAATAACCTGCATACTAGCTTGGTAATTTTGATCCAATTCGGTGTAAATCCGATAGCCGTTGTTGACGATTTCTTCTTCCGTCAGACCGTAATCATTGACCGCTTCATTGATAACCGCATCAAAATAAGATGGGTAGCGATAGTCTTCTGACTTGCCTTCGTAGGCATCGACTAGCTGGCCTCCAATGCCAACCGTCGCAGCCTGGTCCGCCGTTGCCTGATCAATATACCCTGCCGCCACCATATTTTGAAGAACGGTGTCACGACGGTTGGTCGCATTCTCAATCGAATACAGGGGATTATATAGCTCTGGTCCTTTGAGCATACCAGCTAGAACCGCTGATTGATCCAAACTGAGCTGGCTGGCAGATACACCAAAATATTTCTTGCTGGCATCTTCCACGCCCCAAACCCCATTTCCAAAATAAGAGTTATTGAGGTACATGGTCAGGATTTCCTGCTTGCTGTATTTTTTGTTAATCTCTAAAGCTAGGAAAAATTCCTTAGCCTTGCGCTCAATGGTCTGATCTTGAGAGAGATAGGCATTTTTGGCCAACTGCTGCGTGATAGTCGAGCCACCACCCGAACGCCCCGCAGTCAAAATAGCCAGAAAGAAACGACTGTAGTTAATCCCGCCATTCTTATAAAAAGAACGGTCTTCTGTCGCAATCACCGCGTTCTGCAAGTCCTGACTAATCGCGTCTAATTCGACATAGGTTCCCTTTTGCCCAGACAAGCTGCCCGCTTCATTTCCATCCTTGTCATAGATCAAAGTCGTGGCTTTAAGAGCATTCTGCAAGTCTTTGACATTGGTCGTCTTAGCTACATAAAAAAGATAGCCACCAACCACCAGACCAAAGGTCAAGCCGAGAATCAAGAATATCTTGGTCAGATGAAACCTGCGCCAAAAGCGGCGGAAGGGATGCTGAGACAGAGGCTTCTTCCGATTCTTACCAGACCGGCTATAGCTAGGCTCAGGTGTCTCGCCCTCCAGCTCCTCAGCAACTTTCTTCTGAGGATGATCCGTTTTAAACATATTGACTAATTTTTCAAATATATCATTTAATTTCTTCATAAAACATATTTTATCACCTTATCCATGCAGACACAAGGCACGACTCCGCTACTTGCTACTCCTTTTAGCTTTCTTTAAGGAAATAGCAGATCAGCTTTCCTCTTTCCAACGAAGCATTTCCAAATGGCCTAGTTTTTGCTACAATGAAAACATGAAATTTACTATTACCATCCCCGCAAGCCTGCCTCCGATGACCGTCAAACAACTGCTAGAAGAGCAGCTGCTCATCCCACGAAAGATTCGTCACTTTCTCCGAACCAAGAAACACATTTTGGTCAACGGTGAATCCATCCATTGGCAAACTTTGGTCAAGTCTGGTGACAGCATTCAACTAACTTTTGACAAAGAGGATTATCCAGAAAAAGAACTCCCCGCTGGCCAGCCTCATCTGGTCGAGGAGCTCTATCAGGACGAGCATCTCATCATCGTCAACAAGCCAAACGGCATGAAAAGCCACGGCAATGAACCGACAGAAGTCGCTCTGCTCAACCATGTGTCAAGCTATGTTGGACAAACCTGCTATGTCGTCCACCGACTGGACAAAGAAACCAGCGGCGCCATCCTGTTTGCTAAAAATCCCTTTGTCCTCCCCATTCTCAACCGACTCTTGGAAAACAAAAAATCGCCCGCGAATATTGGGCCCTTGCTCAAGGAAAATTTCCCAGCAAAACTATCGTCTACAAAGATAAAATCGGACGCGATCGCCATGACCGATGGAAACGCCTCGTTGATCCGAAAAAGGGACTCTACGCTGAAACTCATGTGACCCGACTCAAGGACTTTGGAAATACGACTCTGGTCAAATGTCAATTAAAAACAGGACGGACTCACCAAATCCGCGTCCATCTCGCCCATCACAGCCATCCCATCGTCGGCGATCCTCTCTACCATCCTCAACCCCAAGGTCGCCTCATGCTCCATGCCCACCGCTTGACATTGACTCATCCATTCACCCTAGAAACCATCAACGTAGAAGCACCGTCAGAAAGTTTTGAAGCAGAACTCAAACAGCACAGAAGTAAGTCTAAAAAAGGATAGCTTACCTGATTGCCGAGTCTCCAAGACCAGCACTCCATACACTCAACTAGCTGCAGCCTCTAGAAAAATTAAAATTTCCCCAAAAAGACGATTCCCCACCGGACATCGTCTTTCTTCTTGTCCTCTAACTCGCACCTAACTAGTCCAGATACACACAATCTGCCATCAAACCTTAATAGGTCATCTGCCTTCTGCCAAATTGATTTTCAGTCAATGCATGATTATTTACACTAACTGGAACATGCCCCATCTAGCTTTGTATCAATATCTTAGCAAATAAAAGTCACAAAATCACAAGAAAAGAGAGTGGGACAGAAATCGGTAATTCGTTAGAATTCGATTTCGTCGTCCCACCTCCGCACAGTTGAGTAGGGCTGTAAAAGCTGATGAAATCAGCGTAATAGAACCCACTCAACCACTGCGTCTTGCTCGACAATCCAAAGACAATTGAGAGGCTAGGACTTTTGTCCCAGCCTCTTTTGATTATTGATTTTTAAAACGTTCTACATCACGCGCAATGACTAACTCTTCATCTGTCGGGATAACCAGAACTCTGACTTTAGCAGCTTCTGTTGAAATATCTCCTGTAGCACCAAAGAAATTCTTCTCTGGATCAACATCGCAGCCAAACCAAGAGATCCCCTCGATAACCATGCTACGGATGGTCACAGAGTTTTCACCGATACCAGCTGTAAAGATAATGGCATCTGCTCCATTTAAAACAGCTAAATACTGACCAATGTATTTTTGAATGCGATCCACAAAAATTTCATTTGCCAATTGTGCCTTTTCATCACCTGCACGCATAGCTTCATGAATATCGCGCATATCACTTGATTTCTCTGAAACACCCAACAGTCCAGATTCACGGTTCAAAATTCGACTGATATCTTCTGGCGTGTTAAAGTCATCTGTATGTTGCATCAAGTATGGAATAATAGCTGGATCGATGTCACCCGTACGTGTTCCCATCATAACTCCACCAAGAGGAGTGAAGCCCATAGAAGTATCCACTGAGCGCCCCTTATCAACTGCTGTGATAGAAGCACCGTTTCCGATGTGGCAAGTGATGAGTTTCAATTCTTCAATCGGTTTACCCAAAAGTTTCGCAGCTTCGTGGGCTACATACTCATGGCTGGTTCCATGTGCTCCGTATTTACGGACCTTATTTTCAGTGTAATACTTGGTTGGCAATGGATAGCGATAAGCTTTTTCTGGCATGGTTGTGTGGAAAGATGTATCAAAAACAGCCACACTGGTAATGTCTGGAAGAAGTTGCCTGAAAGCACGGATACCGTCAGCATTGGCAGGATTGTGTAAAGGAGCTAGCAGAGACAACTCTTCAATCTTTTTCAACACATCGTCAGTCACAAGAGCTGATTCTTTGAAATACTCGCCTCCAGCTACGACACGGTGCCCAACACCTGTGATTTCATCGTAAGATTGAATAATTTCAAACCGTTTCAAATCGTCCAATAAAATTTTCACAGCTTGTGTATGATCAGCAATATCTAAGGTTTGGCGTTCAGAACGACCATCAAATTTAACCGTAGAGATTGAGTCCTTGAGACCAATCCGCTCAATCAAACCTTTAGCCAGCACCTTTTCTTCTGGCATTGAATAAAGTTGCCATTTTACACTCGAACTTCCAGCATTGATAGAAATAGTTTTTGACATCTCGTCACCTCTTTAAGCGTTTTCAAACTATTATATCAAAAATTTGTTTGAATTTCACTAACTTTGACCCAGTTTTGAAAACTTTCACGAAACTTCAAGATTTCATCCTGACTCTGCAAGTCCTGCAAAGGGTAGATAAATGGCTGAATGTCTGATTCGCCTTGTTTTCTCAGGACAAATATCGTCTTAGCATTCTGTCGGCTCGCGAAAATCTTCTCTGGTAGGGAAATCATTGCCAAGAGCTGGGCACTAGAAAGCAGCCATTTTTTCAGCAGGTGACTTTGAGGACTCGTCAGCAGATTATTTGGTGCGAGAAAGATAGCGTAGCCTCCCGGCTTCAAATATTTTAGCGATTGCTCCATCAAGAGATGATGGGCGTAAGTATGCTCGTCTGGACTGGCAACCTCATAACGAGCTGCCACGGCATCATCTGGATAATAGCCCACTGGCAAATCACTGACAATCAAGTCGCTTTCTTTCAGAACCTGAGGCCGCACCGCATCTCCTTGAGCAAAGTGTGCCTTAGAATTCATGACTTCGGCAATGCTGGCAGACAAATCAATCAGCAAATCATCAATCTCTAGACCCAGATAATCCATGTTTTTTTGTGTGTGGTTAAGCAGAGTCTCCGCCAAATTGCCTGTCCCACTGCCAATCTCCAGCAAATCGACTCTCTCTTCTTGGGCCAACTGGTCGATCAAAAAACTCAGCAAGAAGCCGACCGAATCAGGTGTGAACTGATGATTAGCTTGGAGCGGCTCTGTCTGAGAAGCCTTCATGAAAATAAACTGATAAGCCCGCCGCCACTCCTCCTTGGTCAAATGCAGGGCACGAAGTTTCTCATTATTTTTCAGAATTTCTTGTAAGTCTGTATCTCCATCCAGATAAATCCCATTTTGCTCAATCAGGGCATCATAAAAATTAGTCCCCAGCACATTTTGGATATTTTGCACATTTTCTAAAAGCAGGTGAAAAGCTCGTTCTATTTTTTCAAATTTCATGGCATCCTCCGTTGTCTTATGATACCAAAAAGAAGCCCTCTTTCCAAGGGCTATCGGATTACAAATCTTTTACATTTATATTAGTCGCTTCTCTTGTCAGTTGAAGGAGAGGGCGCTTTAGTTTTTTTAGTATCTTTGGAGTCTTTGCCATCTTTAGCTTTCTTCTCTGGCTCCTTTTTGCTCTCAAAATAGAAAGAATAGCTCTTCTGATTGGCGAGTTGGCTGCTGACCTCCAGCATGTTTCCCTGCCTGCGATAATGGGAGCTCCCTTGGTCGAAGGCTAATTTTCCGCTCTCCTCTGTGGCAGTCTCCTTGGTCAAAACAGCCAAGGCATAGGCTTCTGTCCGCTCCCGATTGGCTTGAAAGAGACGCTGATTGGCTACCTGCCGATTCAGATAAAATTGCAAGAGTAAGCTAAAGACAGCTGCCATAAAGAGGGCATAAAGCAAGATGCCTGCCTTAACTTTTATCTTGAACACGATAGATATACTCTCTTTCTAAATTATTTTCAAACCGGAAGCGAAAGCGAACAAGGCCCCCCTCCTGACTGACCGGAGCAGCTTTAAGTCCATAGATCATGGGTTGATAGCCACGTCCCGAAGCATCCGTCTTGCGGAAATCATCACTCCTAGATTTGCCCAAAGCTATATTTTTTCCATCCTGTTTGACATAGATTTTTGTCGTTTTTCGACCCGATCAAATTGGCTGCGCGATAGCTCCGTCTCCAACTGATCGACAAATAAGAGCCATTCCTGCTGCTTATTTTTCCTGTTGATGTCGCAGTTCAAAAGCCAGAAGCTTAGTCATCGACTGAAAGACCAACATACCACCGCTCAAGACCAGCAGGGCGACTAGAGTCTCCAAAAAGTGTAAAAGCTTTGATTTTTAACGTTTTTTTAACACTGAGCACCTTCTCCTCTTGGTGATAGACGGTTAATTGCTGCTCTGTCTTGATCTGGCGGACTGTAATGCCGTTGACTGTCAGATTTTTCCTGTCCCGTCTGCATGGCCATCCGAGCAACCCGCAACACTTCCTCCTCCTGCAACAAGCGAGTCTGTTCCTGCCGCGACTGACTAATCTGGCCAAGCAGGAGGCTGGCAATAGCCGCAAAAACCGCCATTGCCACCAAGGCCTCCAGCAAAATGCTAGCCTTCATTCGTCGTCTTTTTAAATTTTTCCATTGCCCATATAAAGCTGGTAAACAACCTTTTTATCCTCCGTTTGAAAAAAACAATCTTGCTGAGCGAAGAATTCCCGCCAGCTTGATCAAACTGAATGGTCTGAGGAGCATGCTCCTGCAAGGCCTTGGGAAACTCCACCTGCTGGTAGCCATTGGAAATCTTACGCTCCGAAATGGTCAATTTGATCTTTTCATGTCCAGCCACACTTAGCTTTTGGCTCTCCTGATAAAGATGCTCAAATTCCATGAAAAACAGCTGCTCCTGTACTTGATTGAAACCAGCCTGAACAGAGCCAGATAAACCTAATAAAATGAAACTGACCACAAATAAAGCCAGGAGACTTTCCAGCAGCGTAAAAGCCTTAATCCGCAACTGCACGAGGTTCACTGCTGTTTTTTCCATAGTAAGCCTTATAGGATGCCACCTGCTTGTCGGTAATCCGACCATCAGCAACCAATTTCCCTAGAGTGGCTTTTTCATTAACATTCTTCAATTCATAAAGCTCAGCCTGGCTTTCCACCACCTTGACGACGGCTGCATTGCCCGTATCTGAAACAGTATCTTTCTGCTTAGTCAGATTTGGGACAAACAAGAGCATCAAGACGCTGATGATAAGAAGGACGACTAACATTTCCACCAGAGTAAAGGCTTTAACCTTCAAAGTTTTTAATTTTTTCATAATTGAATCTCCATATTCTGATAAATTGGCAGCAACATGGCTGCATAAAGTAAAACGATCACGAGGGCGACAAAGACAAAGACGAGAGGCTGAATCAAATTCATGGCACGATTGATTCTCAGGAAAAACTCTTCCCAAGTCTTTTCGGCATACAGTTCCAATTCGTCACCCAACTTGGACTTGACCTCCCCGTACTCGATGATTAAGGATAGCTCTTTCTTAAAGAAGGGATAGGTGCCGACCTTCTCGGCGTAGCCTTGACCCGCACCTAGAGCCATCTCCAAGTCTCGCCCTAGCTCCTGAAAGAGCTGAGAAGGCTGGTCCTGCATGATGAGAAAGATCTGGCTTAATTCCAGCCCTTGCCCAATCATATTGCCCCATTCACGCGCATAGTAGGCCGTCAGATAGGCCCGCACTAAGGCGCCAACAAAAGGAAACTTAGCCAAACGGCTGAAAAATCTCATCTTAGAGCTCTTGCGATAATAGAGCCAGCCACCGCAAATCAGCAAGCAATTCACCAGAGCGCCTCCCAGAAAGATCTGCGGTAGATAATGAATGAACTGAGTAGCCATATTTTGACTGTCCAACTGGGGCAAGAGATAATTACGCAAGCCCAGCATAATCAGTACCAAAAAACCAAGCAGCATCAGGGGATAAGTCCCCACCTCAATCAATTTCTTACGGACCTTGGATAGATTTTCCAGATAATCTTCGATTTTACCCAAACTAAGATTTAGATTTCCGTGCAACTCTGACAAAGATAGCTGGGTGACTACATTATCTGAAAAGCCTAAACGCTTCATAATCTGGGAAAATGACTGACCCGCAGCCAAACCCGAACGCATTTCTGCGACATAGGCCTCTTCTAAAAGGGCGCTCCGACGGAGGAAATCGACAATCTCCGCCAGATGAAAACCGCTGGTAAAGAGATTACGAAATAACTCAATAATCTTCTTTTGCTTAGGCGTAGATAATTTTTTCCGCCTGCCTTTGATCAGCTGTGATATGTCCATCTGCAAAAAGCTGGTCAATCTGCTGGTTCCAGAGACTGGCTTCGTGCTGTTGATAGTCTTGGTTGACAAAGTCGATCACACCTCCTCCCCCGATTAAGCGCTGGTAACAAACGCCCTGTAGTACCATACGCAGCTCGTCTTCACTGACACCTAGCTCTAGCAGGCGCTCATACACTCCGCGAATGCTCTTAGCATGGATGGTTGAAAAGACCGTGGCTCCTGTCAAACTAGCCCTTACCACCGCTCGGGCCGTTTCTTGGTCGCGGATTTCCCCGATAATCAAGAGATCCGGCCGGTGGCGCAGAGACAGCTTGATGAGGCTGTCATAGGTCATCCCAATCGTTTCATTCAGTTGAAGCTGGAGCATGTTTTCCTGCTTGATTTCCACAGGGTCTTCGATAGACATGACCTGTTGTTGCCCAAATCTCATCTGAGCCAGCTGGTGCATCAGCGTCGTCTTTCCACTGCCGACTGGCCCTGAAAAGAGATAAAGGCCGCGAGAATTGACTTTTTACGAAGATCAGGCAGATTGTCAAACCAGAAACGCAGCTCACGCTCTTCATCGTGTAAGATCCGAATCACCAAACTCTCATAGCCGCGGTAATCCCCGACGGTTGACAGACGAAGCGAGACCGTCACTTCTCCACAATCATAATCGCAGGAGCCTAGCTGACTGCGCCTCTTCTCCCCGACATTCATGCCTGAGACAAACTTAAAATGGCTGATGACTGACAAAAGTAAATCAAAATCATAGGTTTGAATAAAGCGCCGCTCATCACCCACCCGCATATAAAGCTCATAGCAGGTGCTCTTGGGAATCAGATAGACATCTTGAGCTGCTTCCTGCCTGGCCAATTGAATCATTTCCTTTGCAATTTTTTGAACCATAAGTCCTCCTCACCTTACTATTCGTACAAAATGAGAAAAAATAAAAAAAGAATGAAGAAATTTTCTCCATTCTTTGACTTCTATCCTATCTAGCCCGCACTTTAATTTTGCAAATACGGTGTTTTTCAGTAGCATTTTGCTTGCGGTAACCTGGACGATACTTGCTCTTGGGGATCTTACTTTCATTTTCTAACAAAAGCAGGGAGTGGTATTGCTGAATATCTTCATTGCACTCCTCACACCAACGTTGATCGGCCGGATCCCAGAAAATCGTCATAAGATCACTGCGGCTTTTATAAAGTGGCGATGCTTCAGACATCTCTAACCAGCGGTGCTTATAGTATTTGAGGGCGGTATAATAATCATCGAAATACCTTTTTTCAATGATATCATCCTCCCAACCATCTAAAAACCACCAGGGCTCATAATCGCCATACATTTCTATTACGCTGTACATACCTGTCCCCTTTTGTATCCTATATTATATATAAAATTCTTTGATAATGAAACTATTTTGCTCGTCGGCTCTATAATAGTTCGTTTTTCATCAAAGAAAAGCCAAGAAACAAAAGGGAGTGTCCTTTTTTGTGCTTATTTCCAATTCAGATGCACATGTTCTTTCATTTCCTTATAGGCCGTATCAATCCGATCTTTGGTCGCCTGATCCAGCTGATTGCGATATTTTCCACCCTCAATGAAGTCTTCTAAGATAAGGGTTTGATAAGTGTAAAGCGGATAACCCTCTGGTGAATAAGTTCCCTTTTCCACACGACTGACCCAGCTTGGATGTGCCTGAGCTTTTTGATAATGGTCCCCTTATCCGTCTTTTCAATGGTCACATCCATCAAGACTCCACGCTCGGTCCACTCAGCCGTGTCCACACCAGCCATGGTTTCAATCCGCTGATTAGAGATAAAATTCCCCATAGAGTAGATAATCAGCTTCTTCTGACCATCTTTCTCAAGGATTTCTGAAGGCTGCACTACGTGCGGATGCCCACCAAAAATGATGTCCGCTCCCCAGTCCACCATCTTATGATAGAGCTCGACCTGCTCCTCATTTGGCTCCAGCTGGTATTCGATCCCCGTCTGTGGCATGACTACTGTAATGTCCGCTTCTTTCTCAGCCTTCTCAATCTCAGCCTTCATCTTCTCCTCATCAAAGGTCGATAGGTGATGATCAATCTCCTTCTGACTGAGATTGGACTCCAAGCCATTAAAACCATAGGAGTAAGCCAAAATAGCAATCTTGATGCCTTTTACCTCTTTGATCAGAATGGGCGCTTTATCCCTGTTTTTGTGAGTATAGATCCCGACTGGGCTAATCCCGTGATTTTCAAAGGCTTTGGCAGTCGTAAAGACTCCCTCAAGCCCTGAGTCTAGGATGTGATTATGGGCCAGATCCACCACTTGGTAGCCAGCATCTTTGACGGCGGGCACAACAGCCTCTGGAGCATTGAAAAGCGGATAGCCTCCCAAAGGATAGTCCGAACGAATGGTCCCTTCAAAATCCCCTAAGACCAAGTCGCCTTGCTGGAGCCAGTCCTTGACATAGGTGAAATTTTCCGAAAAATCATAGCTACCATCGGCCTTTTGAGCGCTCATATAAAGCCCATCATGGTACAAAAGATCGCCATTAGCCATAATGCGAACCGTTTTCGAGTCGGTTTTCTTTCCTGATAGCGAGGAGGATTTAGAAGCATCTTTAGCAACATTCCTACCGCTTCCCTTAGGCAGCCCCATGATGTTTTGGAAGAATAAAATGACAGTCGCTGATACAAATACTGCTCCCAGCAGGGCAAGGATAAAGGCACGGTTGCTTAATGCTACTTGTCGCTTAGTTCCAGATCTTTTCTCCATTTTGCCAACCTCCGTATTACTTATATTTTATCATAAATTATCCTCCCAAGGGAATAAAAAAGAGTCTGGGACAAAAGTCCTAGCCTCTCAATTGTCTTTGGGTTGTCGAGCAAGACGCAGTGGTTGAGTGGGCTCTACTACGCTGATTTCATCAGCTTTTACAGCCCTACTCAACTGTGCGGAGGTGGGACGACTAAATCGAATTCTAACGAATTACCGATTTCTGTCCCACTCTCTAATATCAGGCCGAGCTCGGCATCAAGGACTGCAAATACCAGCGGTAAGCCGCCCGATAATGATAGGCATTAAAAAACTTCATCTCCCCAATACCATAGCGCATCAAATAGTAAATCAGATAGCGCAGATGCAGGCTTTCCCACTCCATGCTAGCCTTTTGACAATGAGCATACTCAGCCTCAAGCTCTCCATAGTAATCGCTGAATCGTTTATAAATTTCTTGAATTTCCATTATAACTCCAATCTTTTTGCTTTAACACTAGTTTAACGCAAAAAGAAGAGGATTAGGGGCAAGAATCTTAACTTGTCTCGTTTAAGAGCCAAAAGGTAAGGTTAGTCACTAGAAAATGACATTTCAGGGAATATTTTTGACATTTGGGAGTTGGGGGAAGTAACCTTTTTGATAATCATTTACGATTAAATACTTTACTATGTTGAAATTTAGAAGTAGCTAATATTTTAGGACGATAATGAAATACAATCGCTCTAACTCATAACTTGAAATAAGAATGACTTATTAGACAACCTAACCTCTCACTCTCCTTTTATACTTCATAGCCGTTTGGATTTAGTCTTTGCCATCTCCATGAGTCCCGTACCATATCCTGTAGATTTTTTTCGGCTTTCCATCCTAAGACAAGATATGCCTTATTAGGATCTGCATAACAAGTAGCCACATCTCCAGGACGACGTTCCTTGATTACATAAGGAATCTTGACTCCATTTTCACATTCAAAAGCCTTAACCATATCCAAAACGCTATAGCCAGTCCCAGTTCCAAGGTTGAAAACAGCTGTTCCCTTATGTTCTAAATTATGCTTCACAGCTAAAACATGACCTTTTGCTAAATCTAACACATGAATATAGTCTCGCACACCTGTATCTAAAATTTTTGTCGTAAGTTTATCCCTTCATAATAACAATCTCACTTCAATTTTGATAATGCAGTCCTCAAATATTGCCCTTGCCGAAGTTTACTACCAATTTGTTTAGCATTTTCTAACATTTCTTTGTATTGCTCTTCTGACAAGGTATCAAAATTTTCTTTTAAATCAGAAAGAGAAGAAACAGCTAGACCACACTGTTTATCTATCACAAAATGAGCCAGAGCTGACTCTTCCCAAACAACTACAGGGAAGCCTGCCGCCAAGTACAGCGAGCCTTGTGTGAGTTGTTGAAACGCAGGTAATTTCCGTAAGAACCTTGGCAGGTCTCAGAGCTATCCCCATCCCACACCAAACCAAAACTACCTTCAAGGGCAGCTGGAAGGTCATCTGGCATAAAGGAGCCAAAGTAAGTGGTGTTTTCTAGAGCGCGACTTTCATCGTAGCCAACTCCATACAAGTTGTAGGCTGGTTGATCAGGCAAGTTATAAAGATAGCCTGATTTTGTTGGGATCAAGTTCCCAGCTACGATAATAGGCTGGTCTTTTTGAGGAGCAGTTTTTTCCTCAAAGTTAGGAATCAGATAGTCAAAAATTTCCAGACTAACCATTTTATCTACTGGTACTCCTTGATCTGCCAAAACTTTTTTCATGATGTCGTTATGAACGACAAGACCATCCACAGCCATCAAGGCTTTCTTTTCTTGAAAATAGTTTCTCAATTTATGTCTAAATTTCACTTCCGAACCCGCTGCATGGCGTAGAGTTTCGATATCGTGAATGAGAAGGTAAAATTTGGCTCCTCTTTTTTGTGCCTGCTTGATGAGTTGCGAAATAAAGAATGTATGATGGATAATCGGGAACTGAATCACTAATTCATCTCCAGAATTCAACTGCTCAAACACAGATTTTAGCATATTATATTTGTATTGTTGAGCCTTAAAGAAATTCATCTTAAACCAATTCTCGACTTTTAATTCCAGTCCTTCATAGCCTTCTGAAATCAAAATAGCTTCCACATCATTCCGAGCCTTACTCCCTGCATTCTTTTCTTGATTATTATTCAAAAACGAATCCTTCAGATAATATTTCACCTTTTCTCCCCCTTTACTTGCGATTTTACCAAACACTCCCAAATTCTTCTTCTACCACATTAAGCGCCCGTTCAATAACGACATGCATATCGTAATATTTATAATCTGCTAAACGCCCACAGAAGATAACTTTATCATTCTTTGAAGCTTCCTCTTGATACTTAGCAAACATAGCATTATTTTTCTCATCGTTAATCGGATAGTAAGGCTCATCCCCACGCTTCCAGTCAGCCGGATATTCACGAGTGATAACTGTCTTTGGCTGCGTGCCATACTCGAAATGCTTGTGTTCGATAATACGAGTATAAGGGATCTCACGCTCTGTATAGTTCACTACAGCATTCCCTTGATAATTTTCCTCGTCCAAGGTTTCATGCTCAAAACGGAGGCTACGGTATTCTAACTCTCCGTGCTTATAGTCAAAATACTGGTCGATCATTCCTGTGAAGACAACTTTATTAGCAGATGCTTCCAACTCTTCACGATGAGCAAAGAAATCTACTCCAAGTTCAACTTCTACGTCTTTAAGCATGTTTTCAATAATCACATTATAACCACCAATAGGAATTCCTTGATAACGGTCATTAAAATAGTTATTATCAAAGGTTAGACGAACTGGAAGTCGTTTAATGATAAATGGAGGAAGTTCTGTTGCTGAGCGACCCCACTGCTTTTCAGTATAGCCCTTGATCAATTTTTCATAGATATCCGGACCAATCAGCTTGATAGCTTGTTCTTCCAGATTTTTCGGCTCAACATCCTTCATATCAGCTGTCTGCTCAGCAATTTTATCTTTCACTTCCTGTGGAGTTTTTGTCCCCCACATAGCATAGAAGGTATTCATATTGAAAGGAAGGTTATAGAGACTTCCCTTATAATTTGCTACAGGTGAGTTAATATAGTTATTAAACTCTGCAAATTGATTCACATAGTCCCAGACTTTTTTATTTGACGTATGGAAGATATGGGCACCATATTTATGAACATTGATACCTTCTACATTTTCACAGTAGATATTTCCACCAATGTGATCGCGTTTATCAATCACTTTTACTTTTTTACCACGCTTGGTTGCCTCGTGAGCAAAAATCGCTCCAGATAAACCAGCTCCGACGATAAGATAATCGTGCATAGTTAACTCCGTTATTTCCCAATGATTTGTTTTAATTCTTTCACATCTACCACTTTTAGAGATAGAATCTCAAAAAGGTAAATGATTCCACCAAGTACAGCAAATGCTAGAACATTTATAGTTGGCGAAAAATGTATAAATGTTTTTGAACCTAGCAAAATGCCATACATAATAGCTGATGCTAGGACAATTTTTGTCATAGATCCAATAATAGGAACTTCTTTGAGATATACGCGGGTGAAAAACAATTGGATTCCCCATACAAGCGCTTCTGTCAACACTGAGACAATTGCTGCTCCTATATAACCAAGTTTAGGAAGAAAGAGCAGATTCAAACCAACACTGATAATAGCCGGAGCAGTTGTTGAAATCATAAATTCCTTATTTTTATTGTGTGGAATCAAAATTTGAATTCCCATAATATTCGTCCAACCGATAAAGAACATGCGGAAAATCATAATAGAAATTGCATAGCGTGCATCTTGAAAGTCCTTCCCAAGGAAAAATTGAACAAAATCATCATTAACAATTAAGATTCCAGCTATAATTGGAAAAATAACTAAATTATAGATCAAGAAAGCTAACTCATGCATCTTATTCACAGCTTTATGATCACCCTTTGATAATAGATTGGATACTCGTGGCAGCATGACACTCCCCAATGAAGTTACTAAGGTCAATAAAATATTCACAAATTTCAAAGCCTGATCATAAATTCCCACATCTCTTGTAGAAGCTAGCGCCCCTAACATCGTACGATCTAAAGTCACATAAAGCGAGATAGCAATCTGTGGTAAGAATAGCAAGATAACTGGCTTCAGATGATGCCTAGCATACTCTATGTCAAAATATGGTTTTCCAATAAACTCACGGGCTGGGAACCACATACTTAACTGACCTAACAATTCAAATGCTGTTAGAAGAAAAACATACAAGTATAAATCACTCGCTGATTTTATAAACAAGAAAACGGCACTTACACCAACAAGCTTCACTATGATATTCCTTGCCGTAATCTTACGAAAATCTTCTAACCCTTGAAACAGCCATGAAATATCGAGTCCTTTAGAAACCAAACTCAACCCCAATATATACGCTACTGGATTTTGCATTGTAGAGATTCCCATGCACAAGAGAATATATAAGAGAATCGATAATAATGCTGCACCAAGTTGTAGGGTGTATATACCCCAGAAATTTTTTTTGATTTCCTTTCGGTTACCTGAAATTTCCTTAGTCCCATAGTTAGCAACCCCTAAAGTCGCTAACAAGATGAAATAGGTAACAATAGAATTAAAATAGCCATATAGTCCCAAATCATTTGAAGAAAAGATTCTCGTTACATATGGGGTCGTAATGATTGGAAGAATAATAACTAATAATTGATACGATAAGTTATAAGCATAATTTTTAAGACTTTCATTTGACTCCTTAAACTACTAAAAATTATTTACTAGTCTCATTTTGGCTCCATAAATGTCATAAGCTTATCTACTGCCTTTTCAAGTGAGAAATGTTTTAAATCCTCACTTCCTTTACGAGCAAGTGAAAAACGAAGCCCTTGATCCTCAACAAGTCTAATGATATTTTCCGCAAGCGCTTGACTATCATTCACTGGTGATAATAAAGCGTTTTGATTATTAGCATACTCGAAAACACCCTTATAGGCTGTTGAAGCTAGTGCACAACCACAAGCCATACTCTCAGCTCCAGTTAAACCAAATCCTTCATTGATGCTCGCACAGACAAAAATAGCCGCTTGATTGTAAAGTTCTCTTAACTGCAAAGCTGTTTGATTTTGATAATAACTAATCCAATCTTTATCAATATCTTCTCGCTTATCACAGGCACCAAACATTGTCACATGAAGGCTAGGATACTTCTGATGAACGAATTCTAAGGCCTCTAATGCTATCGGAATTCCCTTGTGGTCATCATAATGATAAAGCATGGCAATTTCTAAAGGATTCCTTTCCTCAATGGAATTTACTACTGAAAATACGTTAGTATCAATGGGATTTTTGAGTAGTTTCACCTCAGAATCATATGGGTGCACCAAATCATATAACCATTTAGAAACAACAATATTGGTCATGCCTAATTGATAAGTCTGATAGACTTGTTCATTTGTAAATATCCAATTTTCAAAACCTTGAATTAGGTAATACTTACGTCCACAACGCTCTGGTAAGTTATAAACAATTTCCGCCGTATTTACCGCAGTTGCAAAAACAACATCTGAATCTGGAAAGTGGGTTGCATCCCGATATGGTGTTGCAATTTTCTTAACACGCTTATCAAGCGGAAACCACTTGGGATAGAAATGTTTATAGATATGTGATAAATAATATTTAATTGTATAGTTTTTGATGATGTTAAATTTCTGATTTGTAAAACAAACAATTGAAACATCATGACCTTTATCAACTAATTTATTAGCGTATTCAAAAACAACTTTAAAACCTCCAACCGGTACATGGGGTAAAGAGGGTAGGCAAAAGGTAATTTTCATGTTTCTCTCCTATTCTATACTAATCGACTTAACATTTAAATTAGTAGACATAACTCCCCAAACCATATAAAACAAGAATAAGATAATATTGTTTGCAAAAAAGTCAAAGAAAAGCATTTCAAGCAAGGTCATCAGTAGAAACAAAAACAAAAATATTCCGAATGGATTCTTTATATCCAATGAAATGAAATACTTTATCAAACCAATTACCAATAAAATAAAGCCCAATATCCCAGCTTCAATTAAGTAGGTTGTCAACATAGAATCAGTTGTCTGAAAACCTTCAAAGAAAGAATACTTCGGCAAGAAATCAAAAGTTGTAGAAGCATATCCGCCTCCAAGCAAAGCTTTCAATGGATGTTCAGCCATATAAGGATACACGTTTTGCAATGTTCCCAATCGCTGCCCCAACGATCCATCTGAAAATCCCAATACAAAAATCCGACCAAATCGTGTCGAAACCAAAGTTGTTAATTTTTCAATCGTCCCCATCATATATAAGACTATAGCAGCGCTAGGTAATCCAATAACCCAGGTCATCTTCGTCTTCGTAGAAAAAAAGAGATAATAAATCATCATGATGAAGATAAATGTAATCCAAGCCATCCGAGATTGACTAATAACTAAAGTAAATAGAATAATTCCTTTGTAGCTATAATCAAATAATTTGTTCTTACTTGGGAAGATTAATGATAAAAGCCAACCAACTAATAAGACATAAGAAAAATAAGTGTAGTGAGTAAAAAAAGAGCTTGGATAATATGCTATATAAGAATATTCATTCATCCGTTTAATCCACTCTGCCGCACCTGTCGAAATAAAACTAAAAATAGGATTATATCTCACATACCATTCATATATTCCAAAAAGAGTAAAAAACATAATAAAAGATTTTAAGCACTGAATAAAAAACAATCTTGCTTTATCACCAAATACTGTTAATAAACTAGTAACTCCAAAAGCTATACTTGGTAGCATGATATAGCGAATTAATAGATTATTAAAGCTCGCAGACGTACGAAAATAAATCGTACTAATCAAGATATAGTAGCTTACGAATAGCAATATATATCTACTATTTTTATTTATTTGAATGATAAATCTTTTTGAAAAAATTCTATGACTTAGCACCAAAAGAAAAATTGGTAAAATAAGGGTGAGATTTAGGTTACGATAATATGCAACTCCAATAATAATCCAAAGAGAAAATATCATATAGGTAATGAGTCTACTTCTTTGGGATAGTCTATTCATGTTTTTCTCCATTCTTGGAACTATTTTAACGTTTTTATAATATTTTTAATTGATGGGATTCTTAAATAGTAGTAAAGAATATATTGAAAATAATGCTTTACTTTTGATACTCGATTCAACTGCCTCAAAAAAGTGACCATTGATGGTTCAATTTTCGGAAATTTAAGCCGTTTCAAACCAAAAATATTTGTTTTCGCACCAAAACCAATCGTATTGTTTTCATGAATACGATATCTTATTAATTTTTCATTTAAAAAACATACTTTTCCAATTTTTGAAGCAATTAATAATAATTGATGATCGTGATACAAGGTTCTATTATTAATTTTCAAATACAGTTCTCGAATCTTCTTCGAAATACAATATGTGGCACCTTGGACAACATTCCCCAACATAAGATAATCAAATGATAGATTAATAATCCTTTCGTCCTTTTTCTCTAATTCTGTGAAAAAACGATTCGGAACAAATCGTTCCGTAGTTTTTAATTCACTACCGTTTTTATCGATTAGGCTAAAATTTGTACAAACAGCTTCACACTTGTACTCCTTCATAACTTCCATTGTTTTTTCAACTTTATCAAATTCCCAAACATCGTCTTGATCCGCTAAAAAAATGAAATCTCCAGTACAAGCTTCAATAGCATTATAAAAATTTTGAATATATCCTACATTTTCCTGATTCCGAATGAATTTCACCCGAGAATCTTCCACTTTTGATATAACACCAGCTGTATCATCGGTCGAACAATCATCGAAGATAATGACCTCATCAACTTCTACACTTTGATTTAAGATTGACCGTAGCTGAGTAGCCACATAATCTGCACCATTATAGGTTGTCATTGCGACAGAAATCATTTTATGAGCTCCTTCATAATTTTTTTATAATAAGTCCCATCTTTCATCATTTCAGATTCATCAAACTTATAGGTTAATTTATGGAGAGGCGTTGTCAATAATAGATTGTTCCACCAAGTTTGGTTAAAATCTTCAAATAAATTAAGTAAAAGAATATGTGGTAAAGTATTGGAAGCTGGAAAAACTTCTTTCCACTTTTTAGGATAGGTTTCAATTGCCAATTGAAACATTAAATGGAAAATGAAATAGTCTTTCATATAATCATATTTTTCCCAATATTTATACAATAAATATTTTGTTAATTCCAATAATTCATTGTGAGTTTCAGATGTGATAAACCAACTAGAAATTTGCATCACATGGCCATCGATTGGCTTTAAACCTTGAAACACAAATAAATCGGAATCTAACATATAACTTGGAATCTCTGGAGAAGTACAATAAACTGTAGAGTCAATCCAAGTCCCGCCATGTCGAGTTAATAATTCCAACCTCAGTAAGTCCGAAAAGTGTGTCGGACTAATAATTCCTTTGGCAAATTTATTCATAACATGCTCAGGAAATTCAACATATTGCGAATAATTTTCCTCCGTGATCAGAACAATATCCCTTTCAGGAAGATTATCTTGGATAGATACAACGCACCTTTGAACAAGTTCAGGTGCATTTTCTAATCCTTGCATCCAACAAATCCATACCTTATTACTTTTCTTTTTATCAAATGATTTCTGTGAAGAAAGAAATTCTTTAATTGCAGGTGCATTTTCTTTTCTCAATTTTTTCATGAGCTTATAACGTACGATTAAACGAATTAACTCAAGCCCTTTTCTATCCTGCCCTAAGAAAAGCGTTCCCATCATTAAAGGCAAAAATGTCCCATTTTTTAAGGATGTTAGCAACACTTCTTTTTTATTTATCTTCTTTTTCATCATCTCTCAAATATTTCTTATACAATTTACTAAATAAAATCACTGTTCGACTAATTGTTTTCGCAGACTTACCCCAACGAATTTCCTCTGACAAAACCATTCTGACAGCATATAAACCGCCACATTGAATAATATTTTCGACTTTGTCTAGAAGAGCTTGTTCAGACTCTGTCAATGCTTGTTTTCTTAATAAACAGATAGTTACTATACTCTGTTTATATGTCAGTGCATGATCTTTTGCCAAATCATTTACTTTTGACAATCTTTTCAAAATTCGGCTCATTTTGAAATTGTACTCATGTTTGCTAGTAACATTACTTCCATAACGTCTGTAACCCATTACTGTTTCAGGATAAAAATAAACATTCCCCTTTAGAGCAGCTACTTTAGTTATAAAATTATCATGTGATAAAAAGACTAATTCAGCTGCATCATTTGCAATTTTTGGGAGAATTGAAAACAAATCATAGTTAAAGAAAGTGTTACAACCATAAACTTTGTGCGCCATATAAGCAGTAATTGGATTAGTATAACTAATCCCCATCAAATGATTCATACTTGGAGACGTTTCTTCTCCTTTTCCATCAATAATCCTCATATCGGCATAAATCATTGTTGGTCCTTGAGTATGAACTTCATGATAAAAATTTTGTAAAAGTTCTAGTTTATCTCTATCCCAGATATCATCTTGATCGGCGAACATATAGAAATCGTAAACTTTTTCTTGCGCTCGCACAACATTGATTAGACCAAAGAAATTGTAATAAGCCCCATGGAAATCCGAGTCGTTTTGAATTAATTGGATACGTCTATCTCTAGCAATATATTCTTTAACAATATCAACAGTCTGATCTAACGAATTATCATCACGTATAATCAGTTCCCAATCTGTTATAGTTTGATTTATAATACTATCTAACTGCTCACGAAGATATTTTTCACCATTATAGGTCGCCATCATGATTAGTATCTTACTTGTTTGCACTAGTGGACTCCTTTAAAATTCTATAAGTATTCCCAAATCCAAGCTTAGCATCAAATAACCCCTTCCATCCTAGACTTTCGATCTTATCACTCCTAAGACTTGCATTCTGCATGGGATTAGCCTGCTTAAGATCTTGGTTGTCGGGAACATCCATGATGAGTTTCACATTGCTAACTTGAGAAATAATTTCAGCCATCTGTTTTATAGTAATGATTGAATTTGGATTAGAAATATTATAAACCTGTCCTGACTCACCTGAGAGAAGAACACTTAAAATAGCACTAGCACAATCCAAACTATAACAATAGGATCTTAACTGACTCCCTGTACTCTTCATAACAATATCACGACCAGCAACGACCTCATTCATAAAAAATGAAGAAACACGGTTATCTGTTACTTTAGCACTTGGCCCATAAATATGCCCTGGACGTACAATGGTAATGTTCAAAGCATATTCCGAAACAAAGCTTGTACAAAGAGTTTCTGTCGCTCGCTTAGAACTAGCATAAGAAGAACGAACATTGAGATGGTCAACTAGCCCAATATAGTTTTCCTCTAAAGGTTGATTACTCGAACTCAGTCCATAAACTTCACTGGATGATACATAAAGCACCTTAGAAACTCCAACATTCTTAGCATAAGACAAAAGGTTGTACATTCCTAAAAAATTACTAGTCATGGTTTCTACTGGCTGATTGATATACAACTCTGGACTTGCTGGACTTGCTGCATGAATAATAAAATCAATATCAAATTAAAATCTGGAACTACTGCTGCATCATAAACTACAAATTTTAAGAAGCTTGTTTCTGAACCAAATCGCTCCTTTAAATAGCTAAGATTACGACCACAACAGTATATTTTAATATTAAAATTTCTTAGATCGTTTAGAAGTAATAACTGATCCACAATAGAAGAGCCGATTAAGCCTGACCCACCTGTTATTAGGATTGATTTTTCTTTCAGTTCAGCAACATTAACGATTGCTGACAATGACTCTTTAACATCCCTTTTATAAAGATTATTTGATAATAGTACCATGATTATTTAATCCAATTATCACGTGTTGAACTTAATAAGGATTTAAAAATATCTAAATCTTCAACAGTTGTAATCTTAAGGTTTTTCTCAGATCCAAGTGAGAAGTAGCTCTTCTTACCAAATAATTGCATCAACTGACAAGAAGCTGCGACATCTGTAATCCCTTTTTCTAAAGCTTTGTTATGCAGTTCCATAATAGCATCAAGTTGATAGACATGGGGTGTCTGTGTACGAAGCAACAAATCACGATTCAAAGCTTCAATAGAGGCTCTTGAATGTGGCTTATCTAAAACAAAAACAACTTCTGTTGTAGGAATAGCAGCCACTGCATTCCCAAATTGTTGGTAAGTAGCTAAAGCATCACTAATAATTTCATTACTCACTAAAGGACGATTACCATCATGGATTAATACAGTGACCTCTTCATTTGGGTGTGCTTCCTTAACGGCTTTCAAACCATTATAAATAGACTCTTGGCCTGAAGAACCACCAAGAGTAATCATCTTTAATTTTGTAATACCAAACTGTTCAGCATAAGCCTTCACCATTTGCTCCCAGCCTTTTAAAATTACTATACAAATTTCATCAATTTCTGGGTGATTCTGAAATTTTTCAAGAGTGTAGATAATAATTGGTTTATTTTCAACATGAATAAATTGTTTTGGAATGTCTTGACCTACACGGCTACCAATTCCCGATGCTGTTAAAATTGCAATCTTCATTTATTCTCCTTCATATTTGAGTTCTAAGAACAAATGTTGTTCTCTCTTATCTTCAGAAGGAACAACCATATAATCTTTCCCATAAAACATTTCTAAATATTCTTCTGACCAAATAGGAATATTAACCATTTCTGTCTCGAATGGAACTTTTTTATATACATTCATGTTTTCTCGTAAGTATGTCTCTCGTCTAAAATGTTTGCGTCCTGTCGGTATTGAAACATATTTAGTATTCGAATCTTTACAACTTGAGTTACATTTATCCAACCAACTTAACCACTTTCTAATAGGAATAATTCCAAAGAACCAGCCTACCATTAATTTACCTGCTGAATAATTAAGTTTTCTTCCTTCGAGTCGAAACATTTCTTTCATTAACGCATGATTTTTTGTCTCACGAACTGAAGCTAAGGCAAAGGTCAAAAACATGCTTGTATATCCCTGCAAAAAGCGTTTTACCGGGTTGTCAAAGACATTTTCTACAATATACAAATCTATTGAGATTCCACACTCATTCGCAGCATAATCATACTTTCTGCGAGCCACTGTGCCCCTCTTACGAATTTGAGAAACATGTAAGCCAAGTTCAGGGTGACTATTCGGGGATTGAAGATAATAATGATCACTGAAATCTTTGCAGGTGTTACAAAGGGGAAACAAGCTTATCGTAGCTTTCGCGAGGAATATTGATATCCACATCATCATCCCATGGAATAAACCCCTTATGTCTAACTGCACCTAAAATACTCCCACCACTCAAGGAGTAATGGATTCCATGCTTATCAAAAAATTGAAAGATATCTGAGATCATTTTAAGCAACTCAGACTGATATTTTTTCAAACCTTCATCATTAAGAAAAATAATATCTGATTTGTCATATTTTAATTTGGCTGACACTAATTCTCCTCCTTGATCACTTCCTCATAATCCGACACAATCTTTTCCCACGTAAATGCATCCTCAATTCGTTGACTAGACTTTTCGTCTAATTCCGAAATAGCACCTTCGTCAAATCGTTCCACTTCTTCGATTACATGCGCTAGCTCATCTTTTTTCCAGTAAATGGCTCCATCCTCACCAACTTCACGGTTAAAGCCAACATCTAGTAACAAATTTAGTTTTGTTGATGCAAGGGCTTCTAAAAGCGATGGGTTTGTCCCACCAACTTCATGGCCATGGAAGTAAGCAAAAGCATTCTCTCGTATGTACTTGAGCAATTCTTGGTCATAGACAGTCCCAACAAATTTGACCCTTGGATCTTTGTCGAAACCTGTATCCTTGAGTAACTGATCATAAAATTTATTTTGTTCCACATTTGTAATGAGAACAAAGTCTTTTTTAGAATTAGACTTCATAAATTCACGAATCATGGTTTCATAGTTGTTTTCGGGAACGAATCGTCCCACAACTAGATAATATTCGTTTTCAGCAACACCTTTTTCTTGATACCAATTACGAACTTTTTCGTCATCAGGTTTTAAAATAGACTTGCTTGTATCTGTCCCATAGGCGATATAAGTCGTCTTGGGCTGATACTGTTTATAGTCTTCTTGGATATATTTTTCGATATTTTTACTATCGCAAACTAATGAGTCAGCATGTTTGACCATGAGTTGCTCTGAGTATTTCCAATACTTACGGACAGGTAAACTCCATTTCGCTCGGAGCCACTCATGCCCATCAGGATTGACAAATAAACTGCCTCCGATAGCTTTGATTTTTTTCTTGAGTCCAGCGATAAAAGGACCAATACGACAAGCTAAAATATAGAAAATAGGAGCTTCATCCTTATTTGCTTTAGCGATTTCAATCGCTCTATTTACAGCAGCGATATCATAAGCAATGGCTCTGGCTGGACCAATATTAGGTACATCAATATTAAAACAAATTGCCCCATTATGCTCAAACTGGTCATCTGTGATGCCAGACTTAGCCGAATTTTTCGCGCATGCAGGCTACATAGTACTGTATATTCCTATCTTGCTGGTATTCTGTTAATTTTTTTCAACAAAGGTTTCAAAGCCTCCATACTTGGCAGGGATTCCTTTTGAGCCTATGATATAAACGGACTTCTTCATCTTTCTCCTATCAAGGAAGCGAAGTCTCACTTACTTCGCTCCATCTTTCATTAATACAACTTTAACAGTCTTTAGTAAAATTTTTAATATCTGACCAGATGGTCCAATCATCAATATAAGACACATCTAATTTTACAACATCATCAAAATTCGTGATTTCGCTGCGGCCGCTGACTTGCCAGAGACCTGTGATACCTGGTTTGAAACTCAAACGTTTTTTCTGTTCAGGCGTGTATTTTTCATACTCATCCACAGTTGGTGGGCGTGTACCGACTAAGCTCATATCGCCTTTGAGGACATTCCAAAACTGAGGCAGCTCATCCAGACTTGTCTTGCGGATAAAATGTCCAATCGGCGTGATACGAGGATCATTATCGACCTTAAACATACCATCTGACATCGTGTTTTGTGCCATCAGCTCTTTTTTGCGCTCTTCAGCATCCACCGCCATAGAACGGAATTTATAAAATTTAAAGATACGACCATTCTTCCCAACTCGATCCTGAGAAAAAATAGCTGGACCGCCATCTTTTTTGATCTGAGGCACTAGAAAAATAGCAGCTATCCCACAGAACAGCAAGCCAAATAGGGCACCGACGATATCTAGAAGTCGTTTCAAAAGGACATGGTAATAACTATAGAAGCGGGTCGAAAACGTCACGATATTAAAACCAGCCACATTGCGAATGCGCTTTTCACCATTGGTTGGGAAATCTAGGGCATTGATATTAACATTGACATCGATTCCCATATGCTCAAACTGAGAAATCAAATCTTCCAAGCGATAAAGATCGCTAGGTAGGTTGATAAACACTTCATCCACTACTGACCGGGTCGCGTACTCAATCATATCTTTTTCCAGCACCACATCAAAAGCAGAGCTGGTAAAAGAAGGATCATCCACTACTGTTACTGCCACTATCTGACCAGCAAAGTCTTGTGCTTTTTCAATTTGAGCAAAAAATTTTCCTACCCTAGAGCTTGTAGTAATGACAAAAACTTTCGTACTGTTTTTTGACCGAGCATGAATAGAAGAATAGTAGTTTTTAAACAAAATATTGGCCGCGTAAACTAGTAGACCATTTAGGAGGATAAAATAGATGAGTCCTCGGCGTGAGATAGAGAAGTGTTCCTCCATGATAAAGGAAGCAAAAGTGACAAAGAGAGCATAGAAGGCACTGTATTTTAAAGTTTGGATAAACTCTATAAAGTAACCTCTACGGAAAAAATGATGAAAATAATTGCTGATGTAAAAAGCAAGAATATGAAGCAAAGAGAGAATAAAGACACTTGTCCTTGTCAAGTCAGAATTAGAAATAAAGCTCACTAAAACCGCTGCTAGCATAGACACTAGCAGTTCTAATACAGCTACTCCTAACTCTTGAATTTCCCTTTGCTTCCTAAACATACATTACTTCTCGCTTTTCTTTTCTTCTTCTCTCAAACGATCTCCATAGTTCCCGTAGGAACCATAGAAACCGTATTTATCTGCTTCGACATTATATTTATTTAAGATTACACCAAGGAAAGGAGTAGAGGACTGCTCCAGCTGGGTCTTAGACTTTTGAACCATTTCCGTTTTACTACATTACTAGCAACGACTAACATGCTTGCATCACAAAACTTGGAAATAAGAGTCGCATCTATGACCATACCGATAGGAGGAGTATCCACAATAATATAATCATAATGGCGACGGAGAACATCCATCATTACCTCAAACTTTTCGCTCTGCACAAGTGCCGTTGGATTTGGTGAAGCTTGCCCTGAAGTGATAACAAAGAGATTTTCCTCATCCGTTTCACACAAGCCTTGCGATAAGTCTGTATTTCCAGACAAGTACTCTGTTAGGCCTGTGATTTTCTCACTACTCCTAAAAACACCACCAAGCATCTTAGAATTTCGAATATCCGCATCAATCAAAAGAGTCTTGTAACCCGCCTTAGCAAAGGTCAGAGCCAGATTGGTTGATGTTGTCGTCTTTCCCTCTCCCGGGAAGGTAGAACTCACGGCAATCACCTTGATGTTCTCACCACTAAGTTGGATATTGGTTCGAAGAGCATTGTAATACTCCTCTACCCTCGAAATAGAAAGTTTTTTCTTTTTTGCTAACTCTAATATTGGCATTGTATCTCCTAACCTACCTTACTCATATCTGGGATGACACCAAGCAAAGTCATTCTCAAAGTTTCTTCAATATCTTCTGGCTTCTTGACACGGTCATCGAGAATCTCAACAATCACTACTACAAAGACCATCAAAATACCACCCGCAAGCACTCCAATGATAGTATTGCGACGAATGTTCGGAGAGGACGGTGTTTTCGGTGTTTCCGCTTCTTCCAGCGTTGTAACATCAGAGACCTTGGTAACAGCGATAATTTTCTCAGCAGCGACTTCACGTAAGGTATTCGCGATACGGCTTGCTTCTGCCGGATCCGCATGCGTAACCGTAATAGACACAATCCGAGTATCTGTTGGTACAGTCACAGTTACCTTAGATGCCAAGTCAGATGGTGAACCTGACAGTTTCAATTCTGAAATGACGGATGCCAAAACATCCTGAGACAGGATAATTTCCTTATAGTCCTTTACCAGATACGAACCAGCCTGCAAGTCTTGGTTGGTCAAGGTAGGATTTTCGCCCTGCTGACGATTGACAACGTAGATACGTGTTGTGCTTTGGTAGGTAGGTTTGGCAATAAAAACGCTGTAGCCTAGAGCTAAGATACCCGTCAATAAGGCAGTTAAGATGATTAAAAATTTCCGTTTCCAAAGTATCTTCAACAAAGACAACACATCGATTTCGAACATTTGATTTTCTTGATTCATGTATTTACTTTCTCCAGAGTTTGATTGATTAAATAAACTCGTTACTTAATAAGATTTCTTGGTTTGTCTTAAAGAGTTCTTCCGCACGCTCAGCACCATATTTTTTCGCGACAATCTGACAGGCCTTTTGCATATAAGGTGGTCTGTCATCGAGATTGTGCATGTCGCTAGCAACGAAATGAACTAAGTCCCGTTCTAGAAAGAACTGAACACGCTTTTTCATAAATTTGTAACGATCACCAAAGAGCTTAGGTTTCAAAACATTTGAACTATTGACCTGCATATAGCAGCCCATATTGATCAATTCGCTAACCCTGTCTTCGTCATTTTCCAGACAGTGATAGCGCTCAATATGTGCCACTACCGGAGTCATACCGAGGCGAATGACATTGCCCAAGGCGGAATGAATATCCTTGTAGGGTGTATTCATACTAAACTCGATCAAGACATACTTGGTGCCACCTAGACTGGGAAATGTCCCCCTCTTCTAGCTTTTTCAAAATATCACTAGTATAGTAAATCTCAGCTCCATATAGCACGGTTAAGTCGTCGGCAACCTGCTTCGCTACCTCCTGAACTTGCTTGAAGTTTGCTGCAATCTTTTCTTCAGGCGTTTCAAACATACCCTTTCGTCGATGAGAAGTAGAAATAATGGTGCGAACGCCCTGACGATAGCTTTCTTCGAGCAGACGTCGGCTATCCTCTAGTGTCTTAGGACCGTCATCCACATCAAAAATGATATGCGAGTGAATATCAATCATGCTTTACTTCCCTTCCATTACTTCCTGAATCGCTGCTTTGGCCGCTGCCAAACTATTTTGATCAATTTCCATCATGTAGAGATTGGCTTCTGGCATCGCATGGGAAGGCAGACCTGTATTTCCAGTTCCGGTCAGAGCCTGAGAAGTCACATGATAACTTCCGCCTGACTCCAGCTGAGTATTGATCAGATTCATCATCGTTTCCAAACTCATATCGGTCTGGACAGAATCCTGCAGTCCTGAGAGAATGGCGTTGTAATTTTTCAGTGCATCTGTCGAGGTCAGCTTTTTAATGACTGCTGCAATAACCTTTTCTTGGTTCTTACCACGATCATTATCTCCACCATTTAAAGAATACCGCTCACGGACGAAGCCCAGAGCTTGGTCAGAGTTAAGATGAACCTTACCTACTGGGAAATGGTAATTACCGTGCAGACTAGTAAAGTCTTGGTCGTTCTCAATATCAATCCCACCCAGCAAATCAATCAACTTGAGGAAGGAAGTGAAATTCAGGCGCACATAATAATTCAAATCAATGCCGTAGAGATTTTCCAAGGTGTGAACTGAAGCGTCCACGCCATAAATACCCGCATGAGTCAGCTTATCCGGCTGATTAAGGCCACCATCCGCAATCGGAACATAGGCATCGCGTGGTGTCGTTGTCAACAAGACTTTCTTGGTCTTACGGTTGACTGTCATGATAATGTTAACATCCGAGCGTGACACAGAAGAAATCGGTCCATAAGTATCAATACCACTGACATAGATATTGAAGACCTCTGCATTCGGATCTTGCTTGCCAATAGCTGTATCAATCTTCTTGCTAATCTTGTAAGTATAGATTTTTTTTATTTTTGAAGCATAGTCAGGATCTTCGCCACGAATCGTATCTTCAAAGACGCTATTCAGGACCATAGCCTTGGCTTCACCAGAAGTCAACGACTTATAGGCAGCGAGATAAGAAGATGCTGTGTCCACTGTCAGCTCATGCCCTTGTGTTTGACTGATATTTTTCATCAATACTTGGACATTGTCTTGGTCATTGCCTGATGGTGCTAAGACATTTGTCAACTGCTTGAGGTCCTTAACATCACTATCTGCCGGCACCACAATACTCATTTCATACTCAGAATAGTTGGAAGTAGAGTTGACGCCAGCCGACAAGTCAACCAAGCCCTTTACAGCATACATAGACACAGACCCCACAAGCAGGGCTACTATTAGGATAGCACTAGTGGTCTTGCCTGCCTTACCCTTTAAATCAGGAATCCTGATAGAACCGCCACTGCTAGGATAAGGGCTGTCACCAAGATATTCACATAGCGAAAAGCTAGAAAATGATAGCGGAAAATTGTGAAAATCAAGAAGGCCGCTAACAAAGTATAAACACCCAGGAGGGTGCTATTAACTATTTTTAATTGATTGCTTTTATTTTTAGACTTTTTTGTTCTCTGATACATTCACCTTACTACTTTCTGTGCGAAATTACTCTAGTCTATTATAGCATAAAAACATAGCTTTTTTAAGAATTTCTTAAGAATATTACATAATTGTAAAAAAATCCTATTCTTTTGTCAACGACTTCAACTTTGAAATCGAATTCAAGCTAAAACATAGAAAAAATAAAGCGATACCAAGGCATTGACACCACCTTATTCTGGTAGATAAGATAGATCTCCACTCATGAAATTCAGAGAGCGGCTAGCACATAGTAAGGACATTCTAAGAATTGTGGACAAAGTTGGACTAAATGTTCTATTTTTATACTGAAAGTTTTGCTCCAATCTAGACGATTATAACAAGCCATCTCGATCAACTTGCTCATAGGCTTGCAAACCATCATTGAGCTTGTCCCAGATGACTACTTGACCTAACTGAAGGGACTTCTGCACATCAATAATGCGTTGATTGGAAGAACCGCGGAACTGCAACATGAGATTCTTCTTGGTAAGGTCAAAACGGCCGTCCACCAGAATATCAATCAGACTCAGCAGCTCCAGCTTGTCCTCCGTTTCCAGCATCATCTCCTCCCAGGTGTAGCCCGTCCAAGACCAGATATCCTTGTTCGGAAGCTCTCTCCGAATCCGCTTGACCAAGGGCAAGAGAATGCCTGTGTTGAGAAATGGCTCGCCGCCTAGAAGGGTCAGTCCCTGCACATAAGGCTCCGCCAAGTCTTTCATAATCTGCTCCTCCAACTCTTGCGTATAAGGAATGCCAGCGTTAAAGGACCAAGTTGTTGCATTATAGCAGCCCTCACAGTGAAACATACATCCACTGACATAGAGGGAATTGCGGACGCCTTCGCCATCTACAAAGTTAAAGGCCTTATAGTCAATGATTCGCCCCTTGCTCAGCTCCTCACTTTCCATTCTTGAGGTTTGGGATTGTTCATCTTCATCCTCCAAATCAATCCAATAACGCTGACTTCTGTCGATTGTATTTTCGTAAACACCGCCAGCAGAGAGAATGGTACGGCGGCTGGCTTCGTTGTCTTCATCGCAGGTAATCAGCACTCGTTCTAGTCCTTGCTTTCGAGCTTCTGCTAACCCTAGCTTTAGCTGTAACTTGGCCAAGCCCTTTCTGCGTTGACTGGGCCGGATAGAATAGCCTATATGCCCACCCTCCACAAATAATTTGTCATTCAAGGACAAGCGCAGAGCTAAAAAGCCCAGAGGCAAGCCGGTCTCATCAAAGGATAAAAATTGGATGGCAGGAACCCAACCTGCTGGCAAGTTTGCCACATCTTCCTTCCGTTCTACAATTTTCAGCCAATCCTCATAATCCTTTGCTCGTTTCCAAGTAGAGCCCATGCCGCCGTGCATGTAGGATTTTGCAGCATCAAACTCCGCAATCATCTCTAAAATTGCATCTTTATCTTCCAAAGTTGGTCGTCGTAACTTCATAAACTATCCTCAATCTAAATCAATCCAATAGCGCTCTTTACCAGCTCGAATATCCTCTAAAGTTCCGCCATTAGCCAGAATCACTCCTCGACTGGCAGCATTATCACAATCACAAGTCACTAAAGCACGTTTGATATTTTTACCTTTAGCTACTTGCAAGCCTTGTCGCAGCTGCTCTTTGGCCAATCCTTTCCCACGCGCAGACGGACGAATACTGTAACCGATATGCCCGCCTTCTTGGAGCAAATGGTCATTGAGCCGCAAGCGCAGATTGAGAAAGCCCACTGCCTGACCATCCGCAGCAAAAGAGATTAGTTGGATGTAAGGAACAAAACCTTGCGGCAAGCCTAGACCTGCCTCAGCTAGCTGAATCGTCTCCAGCCAGTCCTCATAAACAAAATCCGCTCCGCCAAAGAAGCCATCCTGTCGGCTACCAGCCGCTTCAAAGTCAGCCAGCATCTCTAAAATCTTTTCCTTGTCTTCTAGTTTCGGTCGTCTCAGCTCCATAGTTCCTCCTGATACGAAGAGAGTGAGACCGCCTTGCGCCCCACTCTGACTTCTATTATTTCTTGTTTTTTTCTAAAAATTGCTGACGCAGTTTGGCCAATCGCTCTTTTTTGCCATTGCCTCCCCGCGAATGTTTTTCATGGAAACGCTGCACCTGAGCCTTTCCTTTGTCGTCCAATTGATACTTTCCCATCTTAATTTCCTTCGTACTTAATAGTTGAGCCATTCATGTGCTTGACCCGAGCTGATATTTCCTTGTGGCGGCCGTTGACCATTGGACGAGCTTGCGGATTTCCTAAGTAACCGCAGGTCCGCTTGACCACATCGACCGTCTTAGGATCGCTGTTGCCGCAGTTTGGACAGGTGAAGCCCCGCTCGGTCGGCGTGAAATCTCCCTCAAAGTTACACTTGTAACAACGGTCAATCGGTGTATTGGTTCCCAGATAGCCAACTCGGTCATAAGCATAGTCCCAGACAGCTTCCAAAGCCTTGGGATTTTGCTGAAGAACAGGGTATTCACAATAATGGATAAAGCCACCTGAAGCACCCACTTCAGGATAAATCTTCTCAAAGTCCAGCTTTTCAAAAGGCGTTGGATTCTTGCGAACATCATAGTGGAAGGAGTTCGTATAGTATTCCTTGTCAGTAATATCCGTAACAACCCCAAACTTCTCTGTATCCAAACGGCAGAAGCGGTCGGTCAGGCTTTCAGATGGCGTTGAGTAGACAGAGAAATGATAGTCATACTGATCTGACCACTCTTCCACCCGACGCTTCATATCTTTGACAATGGCAACTGTAAAGTCCTTGGCTTCAGGATTGGTCTCCCAGTTACCACCGTAAAAGACTGCTGCCACTTCATACAGACCGATATAGCCTAGGGAAACCGTTGCACGACGATGAGTAAAGAGCTGGTCTACTTGATCATACTTGCCCAAGCGTTTACCAAAAGCCCCATACTGATAAAGAATCGGTGCATTGGCTGGACTGGCTTCCTTGGTCCGCTCCACTCGGTAGACCAAGCATCTTCAGCGATATTCATCCGCTCGTTAAAGATTTCCCAGAATTTATCCAAATCCCCCTCGGATTCAAGCGCAATCCGCGGCAGATTGACAGTAACGACGCCTAGATTCATACGGCCGGAGTTGACTTCCTGACCATTTTCATCCTTCCAGCCTTGCAGGAAAGAACGGCAGCCCATCGGTACCTTGAACGATCCAGTTAAGTCGATAATCTTGTCATATGAAAGGACATCTGGATACATGCGCTTAGTGGCACACTCCAGAGCCAGTTCTTTGATGTCATAGTTAGGCGTTCCCGGCTCGAGATTGAGCCCACGCTTAAGGGTGAAAATTAGCTTAGGAAAAATTGCTGTGCGGTGCTCGCTTCCCAATCCCTTGATACGGATATTGAGAATGGCCTTCTGAATTTCCCGCTCAAAACGGTTGGTCCCCAAACCAAAGCCCAGCGAAGTAAAAGGAGTCTGACCGTTAGAGGTAAAGAGAGTATTAATCTCATACTCTAGCGACTGCATGGCATCGTAGATATCCTTCTTGGTCTTCGCCCAAGCGTATTCTTCCTGCTTATCCGGCAAAACCCATTGCTCTGCATCTTTGAGGTGCTTTTGATAATTAAGCTCAGCATAAGGCGCCAAGACTTCATCAATCCGATCGGCTGAGCAGCCACCGTACTGGCTGGAAGCTACATTGGCAATGATTTGCGAGATTTGCGCTGTCGCAGTCTGAATAGACTTGGGACTCTCTACTTCTGCATTGCCAATCTTAAAGCCATTTTTCAGCATGCCGTCAAAGTCGATCAAACAGCAGTTGGTCATCGGAGTATAAGGGCTGTAGTCCAAATCATGGTAGTGGATGTCCCCCTTCTGGTGGGCATTGGCCACATGAGGCGGCAGCATCTTAAGCCCAATGGACTTGCCGACAATCCCAGCAGTCAAATCCCGTTGGGTATTGAAAACATCACTGTCTTTATTAGCATTCTCATTGACTACCGTACGATCTTTGTTGAGGAGTTTGTCAATGGTAAAGTTGATGTCAGTCGCTTTTGAGCGCTCAAAATCCCGTTGGGTGCGGTAAGTGATGTAGTTCTCCGCAATAGCGTATTCCTTGGCATTCAAAAGCTCATGCTCAACGATATTCTGAATCTCATAGATTTTGACATACTTAGCAAAGCGACTGCTGATTTCTGCCACAATGCGGTCTGTGATAGCTTCTAGCTTAGCTTCCAGCATCGGATTCAGCGGACCGACTTCCTGAGCTGCCCGCACCATAGCCTTATAAATCTTGCTCACATCAAAATTCACTCTCCGACCGTCCCGCTTCTCAACGTAGATGGTAGGCGCTGTATCAAATTTGCTTCTCTTAAAATCATCACAAACACTTCCTCTTCTCAATTAATCATCTACCAAACATTATATCACTCCAAAATAAAAAATCAATATGTTGTGGTAAAATTGTTATTTTTTTATTTTACACACAACATATTGATTTAATTACTTGATTTGATAAAGCTTGAAGTGATTGAGTTTTAGGTTCACTTCTTCATAATCTTGAGAAATTTTCTTTTTCACATCCGAAAAGAGTTTCACATCTTTATTGACTAAGATAAACTTTGGACTTGCCTCGTTTAAAGCATTACGCAAGAAAATGCGATTTTCCTCCGTTCCTGTATAAAGCGACGGACTCAGTAGAGAAACAGCGGATAAACGCTGCGATTTTTTATAGAGGCTAGCTGTATTGTCCCAGGCATAAATGCTATCCTTGCTAGTGCTGTTTTCACGAATATGTTGGGCAGCCAGATTTCTCTCTGCTGAAACTCCGTTGGATAGAATATACTCATTTACAAATGGATAAGCTACGAGATAAAGCATCGCAAGCAAAGGCAAAAAGAGTTGTTTGCCCAAGTAACGATTCCAGCCAGAAGCCTTGGTAGGCTTACGGTGGCGTCTTTCATGTCCATCCCTGTCTCCACCTGTATCCAGCCACAAGGCCAGTAACAGCAAGGCAAAAGGCAGAGTCGTCAACAATTGATAAGCGCCCTTCTCTGGCAGACCTAAAACACCAACAAAACTGATAGGAAGACTAGCAAACCAATAAAGCGCATGCCACGCGCGGCAGTTGGTTCTTCTTTGAAAGCAAAAGCCGTCATCAATGCTGTCGCAAAACCTAATCCTAGGAAAAGCAAGCCATAATAGAGCAAATGATCGAATATATAGCTGCCATTAAGACGAAAAGCCTCTAGAACATAAGTAGCTTGGCTAATCGCCACACCAAAGGAACCATTTAAAACTGTATAGTAGCCCAGTGGATAAAAGACTAAAGAAAAACCTAATAGACCTGCCAGCAACTGATAAAAACCACGCGCTTTTCGCTTGTCAGCGATATTGTACAAGAGCAAGAACAGCGTCGTCAATGAGTAAAAAAGCAGGCTAAAAGCCGGCTCGATTAGAAAAGCCAAGGCTCCAACCATCCCAAAACGAATAAAAGACTCATCGCGGACACGCCCTTGTAAGTATTTCACGAGATGGTACAAACTCCGAAAGATAAATGGAAAAGCAAAAATAATAGAATAAGTTCCACCAAATCCCAGTGTCAGTACAAACAAATAAAACAGGATTGTAATCTGGCGAGCTAGACCACTTCTAACCGTTATTTGTGAAATTGTCTGGAAGAGATGTATTCCTGCCAAGGTCAAAGCCACTACTTGGAAAAGTAAAAATAATAGCTGACCCAAAAATAAATTCCCCAACCAGCTCACCAAGTAGTAGAGAAGACCGCTAGTTCCATAAATATTTGCATAGGCAACTTCTCCCTGAGTCAAGGCCCAGCCAGCATATAGATTTTGCGATTGCAAATTGGTGGCTAAGTTGGTTAGTAGAGGATTGATGACACTGGTCAAACTGACCAAGATACTCCAAAAAAATAGTTGTAAAGAAGGAACTGGCTCGATTATTTTCTCTAGCCGCCGTCTCTCACTCGTATTTTGCCAGGTTTCTGCGGACATAGATACTAAAATTTCCACGTTTTCCTGCTGATTTCTATCGTTCATAAAAGTTCTCCTTGATTTCCATACTCTATAGTATATCAAAAAGCACTCTTTCTGTCAGCCTTATCTTGGCTCCCTTTCTTTTCCTGTTTCTTCTTTGCCAAGCGCTCCAAATCGCGGAATCTTAGGTAAACTAGCCGCTCTTCTGGACAAGGAAGCCGATAAATTATTTTTGCTATTTCCATCTATAATTCTCCTCTGATTCTCTGTCCTCTATTTACTATTCGTAAAATAAAGGCGAGCATCCCAAGAAAGTGTCATTTATAGCCTCTCCAGCAAATCCTCCCAGCAAAAAACAGAAAAAAGGGGCTGGGATAAAAGTCCTAGCCTCTCAATTGTCTTTGGATTGTCAAGCAAGACGCAGTGGTTGAGTGGGCCCTACTGCGCTGATTTCATCAGCTTTTACAGCCCTACTCAACTGTGCGGAGGTGGGACGACGAAATCGAATTCTAACGAATTACCGATTTCTGTCCCACTCTCTTTAAAGTAGCGGAGCAAATAATTGCATGATTTCCTTCAGTAAACGCTGGTACCAGCTATTCTGGAGGGTTTCAAGAGAAATTTCTTTGGAAACATCAAACAAATCTTCAAAATCCTGCTTAATATCCGCAATCGTTTCTGTCTGATACATAAGGACGGCATTTTCATAATGATGCACCAGACTACGGTAGTCAAAATTAATGGTTCCGACCACGGCTAACTCATCATCCGAAATAACGTTCTTACTGTGGATAAAACCAGGAGTGTACTCATAAATCTTAACACCAGCCTCCAGCAAGTCTGGATAGGCACCACGAGTGACTATCTGAATCAGCTTCTTATCAGGAATAAATGGCGTCACAATGCGAACATCCACCCCTCTCATGGCTGCATTTTTGATATCCTCTGTCAAATCATAGTCAATAATCAAATAAGGGGTCGTGATATAGACATAATCGATGGCTTGATTGATAATATTCTGGTAAACAGCCTTACCTACCTGTTCCTTATAAATCGGCTTAGGCCCGCTCCCGTAAGGGATATAAAGCCCCTCACCTTCCACTCGCTGGCTATCAAAATGGTAACGGTCAAAATCCGTAATTTCCCCGCGATTGATGTACCAATTCATTAGGAAAAGACGTGTCAAAGCCTTCACTGCTCGGCCTTCCAAACGGACACCGCCATCTTTCCAATGCCCGAAGCGCACGATATGGTTGATGTACTCGTCTGCCAGATTGATTCCGCCTGTATAGCCGACTTGTCCATCGATCACCAAAATCTTGCGGTGGTCACGATTGTTATAGGCCACCGTCATCCGTGGAATCACTTTATTAAACTTATGGGCATCAATTCCCATTTTGCGCAGCCTTTTCGTATAATCTCCTGGTAGAGTCGCCATACAGCCAATATCATCGTAGAGCAGCTTGACTTCAACTCCCTGCTGGACTTTATCTACCAAAATCTCAAGGATACGATTCCACATCACACCTGGATCAATGATATAAAATTCAAGAAAAATGAATTTCTTGGCTGAGCGCAAATCATCCAGCATGGCCTCAAACATCTCTTCACCAAGGGAGAAATACTGCGAAGCCGTGCCATCATAGACATCTGCATTGTGGTCCATACTCAGCAAGGACTTGACAATGCCAAAGGCTGATTTATTCTCCTGCTTGAGTTCGACTCGCAGGTCATAGCTGTTGTCCTCTCGAAACTTCATTGAGTCCATTTTTTCCAGCTGCTGAATTTCTTTTTTGGAAAGGCGTCGCTCCCCGATCATCAGATAGAGCAAGAAGCCAAAAACGGGCACAACTGCAAACAAGAGCCAAGTCACCTTGCTTTCGGGAGGCATATTCCGATTGACAATCGCCAAGATAGTCCCAATATATAAAGAAACAATGACAAGGGCTGACAACCAATTAGGCACCAACAGATTAAAATAGAAAAAGGCCGCAAAAACAAGAAGCAATTCCAATAACATGATAATGATGCTGAAACCATACTTGGACATCAGCAAACGAAACTTGCCTAGATCCATCTCAATCCTCCCTCGTCTCATATTTCATCTAGTATAACAATAATTAGCAGCAATTTCAAAACTTTTTAAAAGAAAATAGTCTCTAGTCCAAGGTTAAAGGAAGTTCCTGCACTCCATTATCCAAACACACAAAAAGCTGGAGCATCTGTCCAGCTTTTGTAGGATATTTCTTTTTGAAAATTATTGTTTGGTGAAGACGATTATGTCGTCATCATCGTTTTCCTGCGATAAATCTTCCAGAGTCAATTGATTGCCCTCTACGCGATAACGCTTAACGTCATCTCCAACGATCATAGTTTGATTGGTTGGATCAACCTGCACCTGTTCAATTTCCTGCTCACCGTCGCGTTCGACCTTGGTCAGGGTTCCTTTATTTCCAGAAACTTCTAGAGTTAAAGCATCACCTTCATGAGTGGCCTTATAAGTCCCATCTAAGTCACTAGCAGCCGTTTGACTGGAAGTAGAAGCCTCTGAACTACTAGTATTTACGCTACTGTTTGTATTGCTACTTGCCTTGCTATTTGATGACACTGTCTCAGATGACTGAGAAACGGAGGAACTCGCTTGAGATTGAGCAGCTTGATTGGATGGATTTTGGCCAGAATTGCCACAAGCTACCAATACAAAAGCGGTCATAGCCGTAAGGGCTGAAAGAACTAATTTTTTTGAAACTTTCATTTTGTTTCTCCTTTCTTTGTTCCACTTCTATTTTACCAAACAGGGCTTTCTATGGTCAACTTATACACTCTGGAGGTAGGCTCGAACCTCTGCAATAAAATAAAGTGAACCCGTTACAAAAAGAACTTGGTCGGCCGTCTGCTCTTGTTTGAAATTCTCGATAAAGGCTCTGTAATCCGCCACATAGTCAAAGTCCGCAGCTTCTGCCTGCCCCACAGATTCCCCGTAGTCAAAGCTGGTCACCGTCACCTGAACCTCCGGCAGAGCCTCCTGCAAATAGTCCAGCATGCCGCTATAATCCTTGCGCTTCAAAGCTCCAAACAGCAGGCTGCATGTCTTGCCCTTCTGTCCCTTGATAAACTCGACCAAACGCGCCAGAGCTGGCAAATTATGGGCACCGTCCAGATAGATATTCGGACGAATTTCCTCTAGCCTCCCCGCCCAATGGGTCTTCCGCAAAGATGAAGGAAGCATAGAAAAATCAATTTCCCAGCCCATTTGCTTCATAAAAAGCAGAAAGGCCTGCAAAGCCAGCGCTGCATTTTCTTCTTGGTAAGTACCTTGCAATCCCAAGACCAAATGCGATAAAATCAAGTCTTTATTCTTAAAAGAACCATCAGAAAACGAAAAATTTCGCCTGTATTCATACAAATCCAAGTCCAAACTTGCTGCCCGCTGTTCACAGACCTGACGAGCCTCCTCTGGCAAGGGACCAATGACTGCAGAGCGACCGCTCTTGAAAATGCCAGCCTTCTGCTCCGCAATCGCTGTAAGCGTCTGCCCCAGCGTTTCCTGATGATCCAAGCCCACCGATGTCACCACTGCAACTTGCCCATCCAAGACATTGGTCGTGTCCAAGAGTCCGCCAATTCCCACTTCGATGAGAGCCAGATCAACCTGCTCCTCTCTGAAATAAAGAAAGGCTAGCAAGGTCAAGATTTCAAAATAGGATAGCTGGTCGTGAGTCTTGACCAATTCACTCTCCATCTCCTGAATCTGCCGCCCCAAGCGAACAAATCAGCATCCGAAATCGGCAGGCCATTGATACAAATACGGTCATGGACGCTGATCATATGCGGAGATGTAAAGCTAGCTACCTTTTTCCCTTGATCGGCAAATAGATTCCGCATAAAAGCAATGGTAGAGCCCTTGCCGTTCGTTCCCGTCACATGAATGACTGGATAAGCCCGTTCAGGATTCCCCAGCAAATCTACCGCTCTCTGCATCCGTTCCAGACCTGAACGAAAGTTTAGGCCAATACGACCATTCAACCATTTTTCAATCTCATTCATCATTTTCCTACATAAAAAGAGAAGCGAAGCGGATTTCCAATGTGAATCGCCACTCGCTTCTCTCTCTTTTCTATTCTTCGTAAAGAAACTAGCTGTGGCCAAGCCATGATAAGTTCTCCAACTGGCTGGCTTCCTAATTTCTATGCTCAGGCTAAAAAGGTTCCCTGGACCTTCCTCGCTTTCTAGTTTCTAAGCTCGGGCTAAAAAGGTCTCCCAGACCTTCCTCGCTTTCTAGTTTTCAAGCTCGGGCTAAAAAGGTCCCCCGGACCTTTTTACTCCTCCATAAAGCTGTTGAAGACTTCTTCAATCATATCCCACTCTGCATCAGAATCTTCTGGGATTGGTTCCAATTCGCCTTCTGTTCCGTCTTCATTTTCTGTAAATGAGTAAGCTTGGATTTCAACTTCACCGTTCTCATCTTCTTCAGCATTAACCGGTACCAAAAGTACGTAATTCTTTCCGAACTCTTCCTTACCATCAATGGTCAGAAGAATTTCAAATAAATTCTCGTTCCCTTGCTCATCTACCAAGGTAATCAATTCAGGCTGTGCCTGTTCGTGGTCATGATTATGATCGTGTGCCATAATTGTTTCCTCAATTCTTTCTAAAAGTTTCTATCTAAATAATTTTGTAAAATTAGCTGAGCCGCCAATTTATCAATCACTTTTTTGCGCTTGCTGCGGCTGACATCCGCCTGTTCAATCAGCATGCGCTCAGCAGCCACTGTCGTCAGACGTTCGTCCTGATACTCGACTGGAATTTGGAAAAGCTGGGCAATCTTCTCGCCATAAGCCTTACTCGCTTCTACTCGTGGACCGCTGGTATTGTTCATATTTTTAGGGAGGCCAAGCACAAACTTGTCCACCTTATATTGCTCGACAAGCTCCGTCAAACGCTCAAAACCGAACTGCTCTTTCTCTTCATCAATCTGAATGATTTCAAGCCCCTGAGCGGTGAAGCCAAGTGGATCGCTAATTGCGACGCCCACTGTTTTCGAGCCAACATCTAGTCCCATAATTCTCATCAGAGGTCAATGCCTTGCCCTTTCAGATAATAACGCACCAGTTCCTCTACGATTTCATCGCGTTCGTATTTACGAATCTGATTTCGAGCATTATTATAACGAGGCACATAAGCAGGATCTCCACTCAGCACGTAACCTACGATTTGATTGATTGGATTATAGCCCTTATCATTGAGTGACTTGTAGACATCGGTCAAAGTCTCGCTAATTTCTTTTTTGTTTGAATCATCAAGATTAAAACGTACAGTTTCGTCTGTAAATCCCACAATTACACCCTCTTTCTTTAAGAATACCATCATTATAGCATAATTACAGCAGTTTCACAAACTTAATCCATGTAAATTTTCTACTTTTTCGACATTTTTTCAACTATTTACCGCTCCTTCCCATCAAAAAACTAGCCCTTTTCAAAGGCTAGTTTTCATCAGAAATATTAGGACGGATTGCTAATTTCCTTGCCCCCTTCATCTTGGAAGGACTTGATAAATTCTTCTGGAGTCTGAGACTTCATTTGGCTAAAGATTGGCCCATAGGTCGGTACTTTAGAAGCCGCATCATAATCAAGATTTGTCGGATCAATAACGAAATCAATATCAACAGTGCCTTTTTCGGTCACTTTAACATTCACTTGAATACCTTTTACTTGTTCAAGTTTATCCACTCCTGAACTTTGCTTGAAGCTCTTGCTCACCTCTTCTTGCAGAGAGGACAAGTCTTGACCAGCTAAGGCAGACTTAGCTTCTTCTGGCAAATTTTGTGAAATAGCAATATTAACTTTTTCATACTTCTTGCCCGCGTAGGTAACTGTTAAGGTCATCGTTTGATCGAGCCCTTGTACCTTTTGATTTAACTGATAAGACTTGGTAACCGATTTATCTTTTGCCTTGCTTTGGACAGACTGATTGCTACCAGCTTTTCCACTATGTGATTGTTGTCCACAAGCCGTCAACACTGCCAAACTAGCCATTAAAAGTACTACTGATTTTTTCATTTCTTTCTCCTTTTTGGTTTTCTATGATTAACAAGAAGCTTCCTTACTGTTGCTCCTCAGCCCCGTTCATCAATAAATTATTGATATATTCTTCAGGTGGCATCTTTGTCATTTCTTTTAGATTGCTATTTTTAAAATAATTTAAAGTGAGTGCCTTTTCAATATCCAAATTGTCAAAATCGTAAGTTGACGTGATTTTCATTTCATTTTCATTAAGAATCTGAACGGTTCCAGTGAAACCAGCAACAGTTTTTGCCTGAGTATAGTCCGTATCCTTTTGCATTGATTCATCCAAGAGTCGCTGAGTCTCCTCCAGCCCCACTTCTTTAATCGCATTTGATACTATCATCCGTTGGAGTAATTCTCTCCATAATCACCTTGATAAAACGTTTCCCTTGATAAGTGATAATTTGACTAGATTGAATTCCTTGCTCATCTTTGGGGAAAACCAGTTTTTTTGTGATGACTTCCTGCTTTTCAGCCTGACTGATAATGGGAAGATTAGTTGTAATTTCCTCTTTTTTCCCCTTTGGCTTGTCTGCTTTCTTATGAGCGCAGCCAGTCAATATCACAGCTGCTAAGGCAAAAATTAGTAAAAATTTCTTCACGTTCTGTCCTCCTCAGAGATATTGTATCATAGTTTAACCGCTTGTCAATCATTTTTGGGTAATTAGACAGAAAAAGGCAGCCTAAAAGGCGCCTTTCCTTATCTAATTATAGAGCTGCTCGTAAGCGAGCTTCTGTATTCTCAACATTGCGCACTGCACGAGGTAAGAAGGCACGGATATCATCTTCCTTGTAACCAACTTGGAGACGCTTGTCATCCACCAAAATCGGACTTTTCAGAATCCGCGGTGTTTCCATGATAATGTCAATAACTTCGTTTACACTCAAATCTTCAATATCAACACCGAGTCCTTTTGCATAACGGTTTTTTGAAGATACAATGCTGGCAATGCCATTTTCAGTTTTTGCTAAAATATCAAGAATTTCTTCTTTGGTAATTCCTTCCTTACCAAGGTTTTGCTCCTTGTAAGTCAATTGATGGGCGTTTAGCCAGGTCTTTGCTTTTTTGCAGCTAGTACAACTTGAAACCGTATAAATTGTGATCATGCAAGTACTCCTTTCGCTACACGATACTACTATCGTAGTATATTATACCACAAAAACCATCGGTCTTGCGACCTATTTTGAAAAATTATTCCTCAATGTCAAAGGCATCGTCTAGATCAAGAGTCACTTCTTCTAATTTTTCAAGAGGAGCCTCAGCCTTACCCTTCACTGCTTCTGCTGGCTCATCATCTTCAATCAAGCCGTAACGTACACGGACTTGACGGTCGATTTCATCAAAGACTTCTGGATGATCAGCCAAATATTTCTTCGCATTTTCAGAACCTTGGCCGATTTTTTCATCATTGTAAGAGTACCAAGCACCAGCTTTTTTGATGATATCCAAGTCGGTTGCAATCTTAATCAGCTCGCCTGTCTTAGAAATACCTTCTCCGTACATGATTTCCACAAAGGCTTCCTTGAATGGTGGAGCCACCTTGTTTTTAACGACCTTGATTTTAGTTTCCTTACCGACATTGGTATCCTTCTCATCACCCGTACCCTTGATTTGGGTATTGCCACGGACATCCAAACGAACAGAAGCGTAGAACTTCAAAGCACGTCCACCTGGTGTTGTTTCAGGATTTCCAAACATAACACCAACTTTTTCACGAAGTTGGTTGATAAAGATGGCAATCGTCTTGGTTTTGTTGATAGAAGCAGATAATTTGCGCATGGCCTGGCTCATCATCCGAGCCTGCAGACCAACGTGGCTATCACCGATATCCCCATCAATTTCTGCACGTGGTACAAGGGCTGCAACCGAGTCGATAACAACAAGGTCAACCGCACCAGAGTCAATCAATTTTCCTGCAATTTCAAGACCTTGCTCCCCTGAGTCTGGTTGTGACAGCAGCAACTCATCAATGTTTACACCCAGAGCTGCAGCGTAGGACGGATCCAAAGCATGCTCAGCATCAATAAAGGCTGCGATGCCGCCTTCTTTTTGAGCTTGAGCCACTGCGTGAAGAGCAACGGTTGTCTTACCAGAAGACTCTGGACCGTAAATCTCAATAATCCTCCCCTTAGGATAACCACCCGCACCAAGGGCGATATCCAAAGCCAGAGAGCCTGAACTCATGACTTGAACTTTTTGCTCAGCTCGCTCGCCCAGACGCATAATAGCTCCCTTACCGAAGTCTTTTTCAATATTCTTCAGAGCGTTATCCAAAGCTTTTTGGCGTTCATCTCCAAATTTCTTTGTGATTTCATCCAAATTTTTCTGTTTTTTTGCCATTTATTTCTCCTGTTTTTTTCTAAAATGTCTTTTGGCCATCTGCTTATTATACCAAAAATCAGCGCTTTAATAAAGTTTTTCGTACGAGGTTGAAGGCGTGCATAACAGCAATCTTTCGCACATCACGACGGCTGCGACCAGCAATATTGACCTCAATCATTTCCGTTCCAGCAGCACTAGCTAAGCCGATAAAAACTGTCCCAGCTGGATGGCCTTCCAGCGAATCTGGGCCTGCCACGCCTGTCAGACTGATAGCCACGTCGCTCCGAGTCAGCTTTCTAGCCTGCTCTGCCATTTTCCCAGCCGTAAAAGCAGAAACGACACCGTGCTCCTCTAGCTCTCCCAATGAAATATCCAACATCCGGCTTTTTTCCTCCATGCTGTAGGTGACAAAGCCACCTGAAAAAATGGAAGAAGCTCCAGCAAAATCAGCCAAGATGGCCTGAAAGAGTCCTGCTGTCAGACTCTCCGCCGCCGAAATCGTCTTTCCTTGACTCTTCAGCAACTCAAAAGCCACCTGTGCCAAGGAATTGTCATCCCCATAACCATAGAAAATCTCAGACAAAGGCTGTCCCTCAAAACTCTGATGCGCCAAAATAGACTTTTCCACAGCCTCAAACTTAGCATCCGCTTCTGCCTGACTCAAAGCCTTGGTGGACAATCGCAAGGTCACTTCGCCCGTCTTTGCATAAGGTGCAATGGTCGGATCACTTTGTTGATCGATCATCTCAGACAAAATAGTCACCAACTGACTCTCGCCAATACCGAAGAAGCGGAGCACCCGTGAATACAATTTTTGGCCTGTGGATAAGAGGGGAACCAGCTCGTTATTGACCATAGGCTTGAGTTCGCTTGGCGGACCCGGCAGGACCACATAGGTCACTCCATCAACCTCTAGTAAACCACCAACGGCCAGGCCTGTCGCATTTGCTAATGGAGTGGAGCCTGTAACCAGCTGGGCCTGACGCTCATTGTTGGGCGTTCGGGCATAATCTGGTCGGCTAGCAAAAAAACGATCCAACTTTTCCACAGCCTCGGGGTCAAAGCTCAACTCTCGACCTACAAACTTAGCCAAGGTCTGCTTGGTCAAATCATCCTCTGTTGGCCCCAAGCCCCCTGTCAGGATAACTAAATCGCTACGCTCTTTGGCAATTTCTAGAACAGAGAGAAGACGGTTTTCATTGTCCCCCACTGCTGTCTGAAAATATACATCAATCCCTAGACTAGCTAGCTTTTCAGATAAAAATTGGGCATTGGTATTGACAATCTGACCTGTCAGAATCTCGGTGCCCACAGCAATAATTTCTGCTTTCATAGAACCTCCTACCTCACTATTCGGAATTGGCTTTATTTTATCACAAAAAAGAGTAAAAAAGTTGATTTTCTTTTCAGGAATAAAAAGAGCTGTCAACTTTATTGACAGAGTTGTCAATATCCTGTGGATAACTTTTGAAAATCTGTTTGTTACGGAGAATAACTGGCTTGTTAGGCAGATGCTATTGGCAAAGGAACTTTTTCTTTTTATAATAAACATGAAAAGGATGTAAAGAAGAAACTTATTTATTTCACTAGAAAAGAAAGGGAATCATCATGAAAATTTCTCAAGTTCTCAAAGACATTCGTCAACATCATCAGCTCACTCAGGAAGCCTTAGCAGAAAGGCTCAATGTTTCCCGCTCTGCCATTGCCCGCTGGGAAAGTGGAAAAGGAATCCCTGATATTGGGAATCTCATCGCTATCAGTCGGGAGTTTGACCTCAGTCTGGACCAGCTCATCAAGGAGGATGAGCGCTTGGAGAAAAAGGTCATTGAAGACAGTAAGGCTAAGAAATGGCACTATTTAGTCATTTTCTATCTCTTCTCCGCTTTGGTTGAAATTGCCATCTTTGCCTATTTGCACCATATCTTTATGGCTGGGTTCCTCATCTCCACCCTCTTTATGCTTTTCTATGAATTGCGCATCTTTATCAAGGAAAAGATTTGGAGGCAGAAGGATAACTAAACGAAATTCCTTGGATGTTAGAAAACCAAGGAATTTTTTCTATGAAACAAGGAATATAGTCGCACAATCATTTGTATTTCAAAAATTTATTGGAACTTTTGTCTTCATGCGTTTGTCGTGTCATCATAAATTATTTTTTAAACGCTTCGTATAGTTTTTTATAGAACTCTTTCTTTTCTTTTTTTTGATTATTAAACTCTTTTTTGCCGTAATCAAAATTCGCTACTGAAAATCCCTTGCCATCATCAGAAAAAGTGAAGAATTCTATCCCAATCAATTTATTATTTTTAGCATCTACTACAGTAGTTCCTAAATTATTGTTAAATTGTTTAACTTCTTCTTCACTAACTCCAAATCCCATAGCAGTGCCATCTGCAATAATATTTGAAAATACTTCTTCTGAAGATGCTACTTCTTTGACAGATATTAGATAGACAGCATCTTCTGTTTCTACTTGCCTTACCTTATCCCATCTTTCGGTATCATTCGAAGAGATTGTATAGACTGTTAAATCCACCGAAGGTTTATTGGGATTTTCTTTTTTAATCACTTGTTTGCCAATTAAGACGATTGCGAGTACTCCAATGACTAGTAGCAAACTAATATAAATTTTCTTTTTCATGCCTGACTTCCTATATCTTTTATGTCAACGATAACATCAACTTTACTATATACAGCTGGATCATGCGTTGCTATAATAACATAATTATTCTTGGCTGCTTCACTCAATAATAAGTTGATGATTTCATTCCCAATCTCACTATCCAAGGCTCCTGTAGGTTCATCCGCTAAAATAATTTTACGCGGTTTCATTAACATTCTTGCAATAGCTACACGCTGAGCCTGTCCCCCAGACAATTCATATATTTTATGTTTTAAATAGTCCGTAGAAAGGCCTACTTTTTCAAGTATCTCAGATATAATCTTTTTGTCTTTATTGAGGAGTTTTAAATTATCATATACTGTTTTGTTTTCTATCAAAGAATAATTTTGGAATACATACCCAATAGTATTTTTTTAAAAATAGGTTCTTTCTTTTTGTTTTTCCAAATATCCTGTTTATCAACTAACACTTTTTCCACTGTCAATTTTTTTCTAGCCTTCCTATAATGTTTAGCAAGGTACTTTTTACCTGAACCCGAACCGCCAATCAAGGCGTAGCTTTTTCCCAGCTTCAAAGGTTAAATTTAAATCTGTAAATATTTCTTTTTGAGCCATATTTTTTTGTAACATTCACAATTTCAATTGTCATTAGTCATCTCCTTTTAGAATTTGAGTGTATCTATCAGATAATTTTCTGAAACTTATTATTATTGACATCATTAAAACCGTTAAAGAAGCAAGACCAATATACAATAACTCTATTTGTCCAGTCATGATAAATGTCAATAAGATAACCATTATAATCGTTATCATAAAATATTTTTAGACTTGAAATGGCTATACTTGTTTTTCGATAGGCCTAAAATGATTTTTTTGACATAGTCATTCTGTTTTAAGGCAACAAACATTTGAGCATATTGATAAATGAGTAGAAATACAATTCCACAAATAATTATTTGCAGTATTTTTGAAAGGAGAATTTGGTGCTCTAAAGATTGAATATTAAGTTTCACAGTTTGGTAAACCTCGACTGGATTGATTGAAAAATTCAAACTAGCACTCAAATCGTTGATTTCCTTAATTGCTTCTGGACTAAAAAGTGAGTTATATATGATATTGCTTGCCAAAATAAAATCGTTAGTTTCTACCATTTTATCAGTATCTAATACAACCACTATATTACTCTTACTATTTGTCACACTTTCCAAAGGTAGATTATCTTTATTTTCCGGGACACTACTGCCATTTTCATTGAAATAGAAAAATTCTTGCCCATCAGGAATGACTTGCACCGTAAGATCATCTTTTGTATAGTTTGTACCAGTAAATTGTTCTGCTACAACCGTATTCTCAATAGATTTCTGATTTTCTTTCCATTTCTCAGGAATATAGATAGTTGCGATCTTATTATCTAAAATACGATAGTTTGTTCCATTAACTTTATTTTGTACCTTAGCACCTGTTTGATTGATATAAACCAGCTCTTTATTAACCTCTGGATTCGTTATCCCATCACTTTTTAATTGCTTAGAAAAATCTTCTGTAACATGAGAAGTTTTCATAAAATCTGGAACATAGGCTGAAGATGATTTGATATATATAAAATCCAGTTTTTTTAAGGCTTTAGCAATCTCTATATACTTAGCTCCTGAGTCATTTGCTTCTTCTCCATTAGTAACAGATTCATTTTCAATACCCAAAAACTCTAGTCTTTTCCAATCTTTTACTGCACTCCATGGTTCTAAATGCTTTATCTGTATATTTATCTTTGATTGACTAGCCTTTGTTTCCCGTAAAAAGACTCCTGAAACAACTATTATGCTAGAAATAACCGCAAGCCATACGATAAAAATGAGGCTGTTTTTGGCCTTATTTTTTATAATTTCAATAGGCTTTTCAACCTGAATCGTCAGCCAAAATAAAACAAAGGTGATGAGATCAATGATTTGAAAAATTATAAAATTGGTTAGAAGTAGAGAGAAGAATAACTTGGAACTATAGGTGAAGAGACCACTCCCCAGAAAAGAGCCATAGAAAACCATCAATAAAGCAACTAAAATCAGCTCAAAAGTAACAGAAATTAAATAATCCTTTTTTAGGTTATACACAGGTAATCCTAAAGAACGTCTTATCACCCCTTCTTTAATCTGTCTCGCTCTAACAACAAATAAAACAACTAATAAGGTTAAGTAAATTGAAATCATTAACAAAAATCTTAAAGAGCCAGTAAATTGTATCATTCCTCCCATATACCAAGGGTAAGCCATATATACTACTTGCAGACCTGTAGACGTAAGTTTTTTTAAACCATTTGAATCTATTTCCCCTAGAGTATAGTACATCCCTGTTATCGGTACAGACTTTAATTGTTCGTAGCTGGCATCATCAAGATTTATATAAGTCAACTGCCCTGAATTCTGAACTACTGGCTTGTATATTTTAACTTTTTTCTCTTCTGATAGGTCACGAATCATTTGATACACTTCTTCATTAGAAAGATTGCTTTTCCCTTGAATGGAGAAGGCACCATCAATTGGTAAAGGTATTGGTTTTTGAGTATCACTAATACTAACCAGACCAATGGCAGCAATTAAGCAAAAAAAGAGTCCTATAACACCTAATTTTAATTTCATAAGCTCCTACCTATATTATAAAAGACCCTATAATATTATTGGGTCTTCCAACTTTCATAAACTATTGTTAAAATTTAAAGTAGTTCCAATGTGCATTTAATCGAACATCATTCCAACTTTTTGTTGAACTTGACATTGCCCATCCATATTTTTGAGAATCAGATGACTTAACAGTTCCCCAAAGATTAGTTATCGAAGATTTTGAACCAATATTATTCGGAGATTTAACATAGTAATTAGAATAACCATAGTTATCATTCACACCATAATTCCATTCATCAATAATCGGATATGGGGCTGGATATGCTACTTCTGCACTAACGATACTAGTCATAGTAGTTAGCCCAAAACCTAAAGAAACTGTAGCTAATAAAGCTAATGTTTTATTTTTAATTCTTATTTTCATAACTACACTTCTATATTGAATATTTTATAGTTTTTTTAGAGAATATTTTTACCTTTCCAATTTATAGCTTAGCTAGTCACAATCAACGACCCCATTGGTCTCATCTCCTTTAATTTTATAGATTCTAATTTTTAAATATATATATATATTTAATCTTTGCCTACTTTTTTGAAATATTTAGAACATTGAACTCACTCCCCTTCTATCCTATCCACCTTATCTCCACGACCACCACCATGGGAGTGCATTTACAAGCATTATTAGCGTCATTGCCAATAAAATAGAATTGTATTTCACTTTCTTCATTTTTGCCCTCCTTTTTATTTCATGATATACTATTTTAAAATATTTTTTCAAAATGTAGCTTTTAGTAACATTTTAAAAAGGAGTTCTTATGCGCTGGGATTATGGAAAAATCTATAAAGAAATTAGAAAATCAAAAGGGTTGACTCAAGAAGAAATTTGTGGAGATTTTTTAGCTCGCTCAACTTTGGCACGAATTGAAAGCGGGCAAGTCGTGCCAAAGTTCGATACCATGATTTTTTTACTTCGCCAGATAGATATGACACTAGAAGAATTTAAATACATTTGTGATTATTATCAACCTAGTCAACGGCAGAAAATTTTAAATTCTCTGTATAACCAAGGTGAGACTATTGTAGGGACGAAAGGTTTGTTACAATTAAAGAGAGAATGCGAGGCATATCTATATAAACATTCCGATATTCCGATTAAACATGCTTTAGATAGCATCAATATTACTATTCATCTGAGACAAAATGGAATTTCTGAGACAAAAGAAATTAATGCTACTACCAATAAAATTTGGGCGTATTTAGAAAAACAGGACACTTGGTATGAAAGTGATTTTCGACTTCTTTCTACTATCCTTTATTTCTTCCCTTTAGAAAATATCAAACAATTTACCCAAAAGATTTTAAATAGCATAAAAAAATACCAATCATTTCGCAATGGGAATAATCTACAAATCGGACTCTTAGTCAACCTTTCTACCATCTATCTTTATAATGGATTAAAGAGAGAATGCGCTGAAATTACTAAGTACATTTACGATTTGTCAAAAAAGGAAAAACGTTATGATTCCCTCGGGCTTTCACAGATTCGACTTGGAATTTGCAAAAATGATAACGAATTAATAAAAAAAGGGATTGCTCTACTACAACTTGCCGATGAAAAAGAGCTAGTAAAATCTCTAAAAGAAGAAATTGAAAAATACCGTTGAGAATCTTTCTCAAACGGTATTTTATGTAAATTGAAGTCACAATCATTTTCATGATCATTGATAAGGTCAGCTGCTTCTAGGAATGAATAGACACAAACGGAACCGATAAATTGAAATCTTTGACAAGGTGTCAAAATACTTTTACAGTCTCTTATTAAACAAAAGGAATCACTATTTTAAATGATTTACATTCTCCCTACTCTCTAAAGATAAATTAGCTGATTATACATTACTTTCATCTTTCTATCTTAAAATAAATGAAATAATAAAAGCAATGATATTGTTGCAGCAATGAAGGGCAATTGGATACCAGATATTTTTGTCCTTTCTCAGATACAGAAGGGATAGAAGAAGACCCCCGGAAATGTAGGAAATGGCTGTCACCCACTCTGACAAGGCCCAACTGTGCATATGCAGGGTGGCAAATAGAAAGGTGGTTAACACAATACCAAGCCAGTTAGGGAATTTTTCTAAGAAGGTGCCTAGGAAAAAGCGACGGAAGAAAAACTCTTCAACGATTGGCCCAATAAAGCAACCGATAACCAAGATTAGAAAGGGATTTTTCAACAAGGCACCTTGAATATTGGCTTCATTCTGTCCCTGCAGTGGCAGGCCCAGACTATACTTGATGAAGGCTGAAAGAAAGTTGCAGGCAATGGACAGGAGGAAATCAAAGACCATATACAAGGAAATCGTTTTTAGAAATTCCTTCTTTTTAGTCAGAATCAAGGCTAGCTGCTCCTGCAATTCCTCTCGATAAGCCAATATCCCCGATGTAAACAAAAGAGAGTAAACTGGATAGGTCATCCATTTTTGTCCAATAAACTGTAACCCTCTGCCTATAAATAGAATTGTATATAGAGAAATAAAAATGAGCTGAAATTTTCTTGTTTTCATCGTTCTACTTCCAGTCACAATCACTTTCATGGTCATTGATAAGGCCAGCGGCTTCTAGGAATGAATAGACACAAACGGGACCGACAAATTTAAAGCCTTGCTTTTTCAGCGCCTTGGACATGCTTTCTGACAGCTCTGTCTTAGCTGGCGCTTCCTTGTAGTTCGTAATTTGATTGTCAATCGTTTTGAAATCGACAAAGGACCAGATATAGTCATTAAAAGAGCCAAACTGCTTTTGAACAGCCAAAAAAGCTTGAGCATTAGCCCTAGTTGCGTAAATCTTCATCTTGTTACGGATAATATCAGGATTGCCCAACAAATCATCCAGATCTGCATCTGTCATCTGAGCAATTTTCTGGGCATCATAGAAATGAAAGGCTTCCCGAAAAGCCTGACGTTTATTCAGAATGGTCTCCCAAGAAAGTCCCGCCTGATAGGTCTCCATGCAGAGCAATTCAAATAATTTCTGATCATCATGGAGGGGTTTGCCCCACTCCTCATCGTGATAGGCTACATACAAGGGGTTGTTCATTTTTACCCAGCCACAGCGTTTGGTCATCGCTTTCTCCTATTTCACCAACATCTTGAGAGCAGACTTTATATAGTTTTCTGCTGTATCCGTCGTGCCTTCAAAGAATTTCTTGATTTTCTTGAGCTCAGCAGCTTTGTAGCCCAAAGCCAGCATGGCTTCCATGGCTTCTTCAAGCTCCTGATTTTCTGCAGTCTGGACGGGTGCCTTGCTTTCTGCCGGACCATCTGCAACCACTACTTTGCCTTCCAAGTCTAGCACCATCTGCTGGGCTGTCTTCTTGCCAATCTTAGGAAACTTGGTCAGGTAGGTGATGTTTTTCTGCTCAATGGCTTGCACTAAGCCCGCATTATCATCTGCAGCAATGATAGCCAGGGCAGACACTGGGCCAATACCTGAGACTGAAATCAAGCTGAGAAAGAGTTGTTTCTCCTCCTCAGTCGCAAAACCGTATAAGAGCTCCGCGTCTTCTCTCACCACCTGGTGAACATAGACCTTAGCTTCCTGATGGAGATGTCCTGAGTAAGCATAGGGGTTGGCCACATGAAGAATATAGCCGATAGAGTTGACTTCCAATACGATGTACTTGGCTGTAATTTTACTGATAATTCCTTTAAAATATTCGTACATAATCTTCCTTCTTTGTATCATTTTGCCTATCTAGTATATCATATTTTCTGTCTGGAAACTGCAAACAGAAGTGCAACCATTGGTTGACAAAATGTACAGGAAGCTGTATTCTCAAGATAACTAAAAGCTGTTAGGATAGAGTTAGCAAAGAAAAGGAGGCTGCGATGATGAAACTCGCTGATAAATTATTTGAACTAAGAAAAGAAAAAGGCTGGTCACAAGAAAAACTGTCTGAACAAATCAATGTCTCTCGCCAGAGCATTTCCAAGTGGGAGTCTGGCCAAGCGCTGCCAGAGCTCGAAAAAATTGTAGAGCTGAGCAAGATTTTCCAGGTGACGACAGATTATCTGCTTTTAGAAGAAAATGACAGGCCGGAAAGGAAACCCATCCTCTCAGAAGACGAAAAAGACCGCTACTATAAGCAAGTAAAATCTTATGGCTTCTGGCATGTTTTGTATATTCTTGTATTAGCCTTGGCTATTTATCTCTTTTCCGCAGGTTCTATCTTTCCAGCAAAATTCACTGGCCTGGTCTGGTTAACTTTTTTCCTCCTAGTCGCATCAGCAATGGCTATTAACAAGGCGCTAAAGATTAAGGAAAAGTATCTGGACAAGGTTATCGGCCTTGATGAGGATTCTGAGAAAGAAAGGGCTAAAGATCAAGCTAAAAATTGACAATCCCATACCTGTCAAAACTCGTCGAAAAGAGCTGATTGGAGACTGGCTTTCATCTCGGGCTACCTCATTGCTCTTTTTTTACTGGCTATGGGCTTTTACAATCTGGTTCTAGGGGGCATTCCTGCATTCACTGAAGCTCAGAGCCAACTTCTGGCTTTTTCTAGCTCAGTTTTGCCCCTAACTGTTATCTTTGCTTGGTTGGACTATAGAAAAGGCAGTTTTGGCAAGCACTGGGCAGGTTTACAGTTGGTTTACAAGCATAGGAGCTTTGCTCACAGCTTTTTGCGCTCTGCTATCAAGTTTTTCCCTTGGCAGCTGGGGCATCTGGGAGCTGTCCGTAGTGCTTATCAAGCAGATACTCTGTCAATTTGCTTGTCAACTTCAGCAGGGATTCTCTTCTTGATCTTTCTGTTGATGAGACTGCTTCGCAAGGACAAATGCCATCCAGCTGATTTACTTGCTGGGACACAAGTTCAGCTCAAAAATTCAAAACAGCTCTAGTTCCATGACTAGGGCTGTTTGATCTTCTATAGAGTTTAGTATTTCCCCAACTCCCGCAGGCTAGTATGATTTTCCTGAATGCGGCGGAACATTTTTTCCATATCCGACTTGGTAAAGTTGACTAAGACCGGCCGGCCGTGAGGGCAGTTGTAAGGATTGTCACACTGAGACAGCTGAAAGAGCAAGTCACGCGCAGAGTAGTCATCTAGACTGTGATTGGCCTTGATGGAGCGTTTGCAGCTCATCATAATGGCCAACTCTGCTCGATATTTCTTGATAGAAACTTCTTTGGTCAGGAGAAGCATGTCACACATCTCATAGATGCCTGCCTCAATCTCCTCTTCCTTAAACCAAATGGGATGCTCGCGGAGGATAAACTGGTTGGCTCCGTACTCCTCTAAGAAGATGCCAGCGTCTTCTAACAGCTCCATCCGCTGCTTGATTCGCAGCATATCATCCGCTGGAAATTCAAAGATATAGGGTACTAAGAGCTGCTGCTGACTATTGTCCACATCTCCAATCTTCTCCCGATAATACTCATACTTGACCCGCTCTTGGGCAGCATGCTGGTCAATAATGTAAAGACCACCCTTGCCCTGAGCAAAGAGATAAGTGCCATGCATCTGGCCGAAATATTCTAACTCTGGGAAGCTTGACTTCTCTTCCTGTTCCAACTTATCCACAGCTCGCTCCAGACTGGCCTGGTCTAGCTCTGGATGGTCTAGCTGGTCATAGCTAACTGGCTTTCTCTCTGCAAATTTGACCGAAGTCGGTTGCGGTTCTACTTTCATCAGTATTTGCCTGAAAAGGCTTTGCTGATTCTTCAAAGGATAGTTGTTGCTCAGCCACCTGTGGCTTGAGGAAAAAGTCATTCTGCTCCTTATCGTAGTAGAGGCGATTTTCTTTCAGCGGGAGGCTGGTCTGTTCAGGCTTAGTCGCACGCTTAACAGTTGATTTGGCCAGATTTTCCAAAGCATCTGGGATAAGGTCTTGCTCCTTGAGACTAGCCGCAATGGCTTGCGAAATCAAGGTCATGAGTTCCCGCTCTTTAGAAATCCGCACCTCTTGCTTGGTCGGATGGACATTGACATCGGCTAGATAGGGATCAATCTGAATATTGATGACCGCGAGTGGAAAGCGGCCTACCATCAGCTTGCTGCCGTAGCCGTCCAAAATAGCACGATTGAGCAGGAAATTCTTGATATAGCGGCCGTTGATGAGAATCGTAATATAATTACGATTCGCACGAGTCAACTCAGGCAGACTGACATAGCCGCTCACTTCAAAGTCCAGATCTGAAGCAGAGATTTCCACCATTTTCTTGGCTGTTGCCAGACCATAGATGCCTGCAATAGCCTGACGCAGATTGCCACTACCGGCAGTCCGTGTCATTTCACGGCCATCACTGATAAGGGTGAAAGCCACTTCTGGATGGGCCAGACTGAGCCGATTAATCACATCAACGATGTGGGATAGCTCTGCTTGCTGGCTCTTCATATACTTGAGCCGGGCCGGAGTATTGAAGAAGAGATCTTCTATCTTGATTTTCGTTCCTACCGGACTGCTAGTAGGCTCATGCTCTTCGATCTCGCCACCCTGGGCAACCAGCAGAGTCCCGTGCTGGCCGGTTTCCGTCGCTGTCTCAATAGTAAAACGCGAGACAGAAGCAATGGAAGGAATGGCCTCACCACGGAACCCAATGTCCGAATCCGAAAGAGATCCGCCTGCTTCTTGATTTTACTGGTAGCATGGCGTCGAAGAGCCAGAGGGACATCTTCGTGGTCTATGCCCTCGCCATTATCCGTCACCTGAATGCTCTTGAGGCCCGCCTCCTCGATTTCGATGGTAATCTGGCTTGCACCCGCATCAATTGAGTTCTCCACTAGCTCCTTAACCACGCTGCTAGGCCGCTCAATGACCTCACCGGCCGCAATCTGATTGGCCAGAATTTCTGGAAGTTCAATAATTTTTGACATCTTTTTCTCCGTATTTGTTCTGCTATCTATTATAACACATTGGGCTCTTTCTAGCAGAGGACAGCCTTTTCTCAACCACTCTGCTCGCAAGGCAAACCAGATAGACACAAATAGCTGCCACATAGACAAAAGGGCTTGTTTTCGCTGCCAAGTTGCGGTTTAATAAAGGTGAAGGAGGAAGTTATGAAAGTTAAGCTAAGAATCGATTCTCAAGTCGCCGAAGACTCCGTCAGCATTGAGGCTCGCCTCATGACAGAAGCATTCAGGAGTTGGTCCACTTTGCTCAACATCTAGGCAAAGAGGACAAGATTCATGTCAAGAAAGAGGACGAAATCTATCTGCTGGATGCTAAGGAAATTCATCGAGTCTATACAGAAAATCGTCAGGTTCGGGTCCGAACAGCAAAAGACAGCTATCGAGCTCAACAAGCTCTTTATCAATTGCTGCAGGTCCTGCCGGAGTATTTCCTGCAGATTTCTCAGTCGGAGATTATCAACAGCCGACAAATCAGCCACCTCAAGCTGACTCCAAATGGCCTGATTCAAATATTTCTGAAAAACGGCGACCAGACTTACTCGTCCCGCCGTTATCTCAAATCCATTAAAGAAAGGTTAAAATTATGAAAACTCGTCTTAAAGAACTCTTTTTCGGAGGGATTGGAGGGATTTTCATCGGTCTCTTCTTCTCCATGATTGTTTCTTATTTTTACAATCCAGCTTATCTACCGCTCCACCCTCGCTCGCCTATCGGCCACTTCTTTTTGAGCCAGCATGTCCATGTTTCCCTCATCATGCTCTACTGCATGCTTATCTGGTTTATCATGGGAGCTGTTTTCAGATGGAGTGGAAGCTTCTTCCAAAAAGACTGGAGCATCCTGCGCTCCATCATCAGCCACTATAGCGTGATGATTCTGACCTTTGCACTTTTGGCTAATCTAGCTGGATTTTTCCCAAGAGAAAAAATACTCAGCCTGACACTGACTGCCGTCGGGGAATTCACTCTCATTTATCTGATTATTTCAGGAATCATCTATTACCACACCTACCGTAACATTCAAAAGATCAATAGCGGTTTGTTTAGCAAATCGTGAGAAACAAAAAGAACAGACTTGTGAAATTAGCAAGTCTGCTTTTTGTTTTTACAACTTCTTCTTGAGCTCGGCCACTGCCGCCATGACTTCCAGGGGAGTCATATTGTAGATGTCCAAGTCTCGGAGTTCAGTCAGGATTGGATTTTCCGTTCCTTCTGCGAAAAGAGACATCTGCTCCGCCACTTGTGACCGTTTTTGTCTGGATTCGGTAGGAAGCTCTGAGCCTAGTCCTGTATCCTGACTCTCCAAATGACTCAAAATGTTATCCGCCCGCTCCAGTAATTTCTCAGGAAGACCGGCAATTTTCGCCACGTGAATCCCGTAGGACTTGTCAGCCGGACCCGGCTCAATCTTATGCAGGAAAGTCACCTGCCCGTCCTTTTCCAAGGTTGCCACATGGACATTTTCCAAATGCTCCAAGCTGTCCTCTAAGGCTGTCAGCTCATGATAGTGGGTAGCAAAGAGGGTCTTGGCTCCAGTATAGTGATGAATGTGCTCGATAATAGCCTGAGCCAGCGCCATCCCATCATAAGTAGCCGTTCCACGGCCCAGCTCATCAAAGAGAATGAGCGAACGCTCGCTGGCCTGCCGAATGGCTCGATTGGCCTCCATCATCTCCACCATAAAGTGGACTGGCCGGACACCAGATCATCTGCTGCACCAATGCGAGTGAAAATCGCATCGAATAGCGGCAGACTGGCAGACTGAGCAGGCACATAAGATCCCATCTGTGCCATAATGACGATGATGGCCAGCTGGCGCATATAAGTCGATTTCCCGCTCATATTCGGCCCGGTAATCAGCTGGATGTCCGTTTCCTGGTCCAGCAGAATACTATTTGGAATGTAGCTCTGGGCTCCCATGACCTTTTCTACGACAGGATGGCGGCCTTTTTCAATCTGCAGACGGCGCTCCGCAGTAAAGACAGGACGTACCAAATGCTGCTGCTCTGCCACCACAGCAAAGCTCTGCAGGACATCCACAGCTGCCAGTGTTTGTGCCAAGGCCTGCAAGCGCTGGATGTATTTGCCAGCTTCCTCGCGAATCCGCATGAAAATCTCGTATTCCAGATTAGCAGATTTTTCACGCGCCTCCAGCATCTCTCCCTCAATCCGGGCCAGCTCCTCCGTTCCGAAACGCTCAGAATTTTTCAGGGTCGCCTTGCGAAAGAAATGACTAGGCACATGAGCCAGTTGGGAATTGGTCACGTGGAAATAGTAACCATCTTTTTTATTGTAATCAATCTTCAGATTGCTGATGCCGCTGTTAGCACGTTCTTTGGCTTCCAGCTCTGCAATCCATCCAGTACCCTCCCTCAGCACAAGCCGATACTGATCCAAGGTCTCATCAAAGCCTGTCCGAATGATATTGCCCTCGGTGATGATATGAGGTGCATCCGGTGAAATAGCTGAGCTAATCAAGCCCGCCAACTCTGGAATAGGATCCAAGCCCTCAATCAAAGGCGCTAGATGCGGACTGCTGATTCCTTGCAGGATAGCTTTAATCTGAGGCACATTGCCCAATGTTGCTGCCAACTGCAGCAGATCCTTGGGATTAGTCTTGCCAAAAGACACCCGACTAGCCAGCCGCTCGATATCATAGACCCCCTTGAGGCTCTCCGTCAAATCACTCCGCTCAAAGAAATGATCCAGAAACCTCAACGACATTCTGTCGCTGGCTAATTCGCGCTTCATCAATCAGCGGACGCTGGATCCAAGAGCGCAGCATGCGGCCGCCCATGGCCGTCTTAGTCTCGTCCATCAGCCAATAAAGACTGCCGTGCTTCTTGCCCGAGCGAGCATTTTCTGTCAAATCCAGACTCGCTTTGGTGGCATAGTCCATTTGCAGAAAGTCCTTGATTTCATAATGCCGGGCCTTCTTTAAATGGCTGAGCTCCCTCATCTGAGTCCGGTGCACATACTCCAGCAATTTCCCTGCTGCCTGACGTTCCATAGGAGACAGCTCCTCGCCCAGCAGCTGGACATCGTCCAAGGCCGTCTGTACATAGGACAGTAAAAGATTCATCTGTCCAGCCAAGACCTGCTCCTCAGCTTCTGGCAAGGTATAGCCCAGCACCACTTCCCTAGCCTTCAAATTGCGAATTTCCCCGCAGACTAGGCTAAAGTCCTCTAAACTAGTCACCTGAAACTCACCGGTCACCAAGTCCATATAAGCCAGACCATAGAGGCCGTCTGAGTAATCCAGAGCCACCAGAAAGTTATTAGCAGAGTCCGGCTTACTGGAGTCCACTACCGTCCCTGGTGTGATAACCTGAACGACCTCCCGCTTGACAACGCCCTTGGCTTCCTTGGGATCTTCCATCTGCTCCGCAATCGCTACCTTATAGCCTGACTCGACCAAAACATCAATATACTGCTGTGCCGAATGATAGGGAACTCCAGCCATGGGAATCGGATTTTCTGCATTTTTATTGCGGCTGGTGAGGGAAATCTCTAAAATCTGGGCGGCATTGACCGCATCATCATAAAACAACTCATAGAAATCCCCCATCCGAAAGAGCAAGAAAGCATCTGGATAGTCCTTTTTGATATCCAAATACTGCTGCATGCCTGGCGATAACTTTTCTACTGCCATCTCTATCCTTTCTAAAAACAAACGAGGTCAGGACCTCCGTCTCAAACCTCTCCGTCAATTCTAAGCTTTTGGCTATTCCATGCCTTCTTTGACACTCGTTTCGATTTCTCTAGCCGCATCCTGATCCCGGCAAATCACGAGCAAGGTATTGGCACCTGCAACGGTTCCTAAAATCCGACTATCCAGCGAACCATCTACCACATTTGCCAAGACCGTCGCTTCGCCCAGCCCTGTACGGAAAACCAGCGTGAACTCCGCTCTAGAAACAGCCTGAACATGACTGGCCAGAAATCCAGCCAGATCCAATTCCTCTGCTTCATGAGCCAGCACATAGTAGACTTGCCCGTCTTTCTTCAGCTTGGTCAAGCCAATCTCTCTTAAATCCCGCGAGAGGGTTGTTTGGGTCACAAATATCCCCTCGTCTTCCAGCCTTTTTTGAATATCCTTTTGTGTTCCTAACTTTTCTTCCTTGATCATCCATTTAATAAGCTGATGACGTTCACTCTTTCTCATACTCGACCTCATTGACTGAATATTTATACTCTCAATTATATCAAAAAATCTATCTTATACCAAAAAAATTGAAGATTCCTCATAAAATATGATAGAATAGTAACAAAAGACCCAAAGGAGCAAATATGGATAATAAACAATTAATCGCTAGCGAGTTGGCCAAAGTTATTGACAGCTTGGACCAAAGCGCTATCTCTAACCTACTAGAGCAACCGAAGAGTTCCGATCTTGGAGACATTGCCTTCCCAGCTTTCTCACTTGCAAAAGTAGAACGCAAGGCTCCTCAAGCTATCGCTGCGGATATTGCTGAAAAGATCGACCCAAGTCATTTTGAAAAAGTTGTCGCAACTGGACCTTATGTCAACTTCTTCCTCAACAAAGCTAAAATCTCTGATCAAGTTATCAAAGAAGTCATCAAGGAAGGCGCTGACTATGGTCAACAGAACGAAGGTCAGGGCGAAAATATTACCATCGACCTTTCCAGTCCCAACATTGCGAAACCTTTCTCTGTCGGTCACTTGCGTTCAACCGTTATCGGTGACTCCTTGTCAAATATCTTCCGCAAGATGGGCTACAATACCATCAAGATCAACCACTTAGGTGACTGGGGCAAGCAATTCGGTCTCCTCATGGTTGCCTACAAGAAGTGGGGCAACAAGGAAGCCGTTGAAGCTAACCCAATCGATGAACTCTTGCAACTTTACGTCCGCATCAATGCTGAAATCGAAAACGATCCAGCCTTGGACGACGAAGGCCGCCTCTGGTTCAAGAAACTGGAAGATGGCGATCCAGAAGCAACAGAACTATGGCAATGGTTCCGTGACGAAAGTCTCGTTGAATTTAACCGCATCTATGAATTGCTCGGCGTTGAATTTGATAGTTTAAACGGAGAAGCCTTCTACAATGACAAGATGGACGAGGCCGTGAAATTCTGGAAGACAAGGGTCTCCTGAAAGAATCAAAAGGCGCTAGCATTGTGGACTTGGACGATGTCAACCTGCCACCAGCTATGATTAAAAAATCAGACGGTGCTACGCTTTACATCACCCGTGATATTGCCACTGCTATGTACCGTGCACGTACTTACAACTTCGTCAAGAATGTTTATGTCGTTGGTCAAGAACAATCAAACCACTTCCGTCAGCTCAAGGCCGTCCTTAAGAAGATGGGATTTGACTGGAGCGATGACATGATCCACGTGGACTTTGGCCTGGTTACGAAAAACCGCCAAAAACTTTCAACACGTAAAGGAAACATCATCCTTCTGGAACCAACTCTGCAAGAAGCAATCAGCCGTGCCAAAGCTCAAATTGAAGAGAAAAATCCAAATCTGGAAAACAAAGAAGCTGTTGCCCATGCAGTTGGTGTCGGTGCCGTTAAATTCTACGACCTTAAAACTGACCGCCGCAATGGTTACGACTTTGATTTGGAAGCAATGGTTTCCTTTGAGGGTGAAACTGGACCGTATGTACAATATGCCTATGCACGTATCCAGTCTATCCTGCGTAAGGCAGACTTCAAGCCAAGTCTTGATGCCAACTACAACCTCAACGATGCTGAAAGCTGGGAAATTATCAAACTGATCCAAGACTTCGCTCGCGTAGTTAAACGTGCAGCTGATAACTTTGAGCCCTCTCTGATTGCCAAATACGCGATCAGCCTAGCTCAAGCCTTCAATAAATACTATGCTCACACTCGCATCTTGGATGAAACTCCGGAACGTGACAGCCGTCTAGCCCTTAGCTACACCACTGCTGTTGTACTGAAGGAAGCTCTCCGCATGCTTGGTGTAGAAGCACCAGAAAAATGTAACCCTACACAAACCTTCCAGTTTTGGGAGGTTTTCTTAGGAAGAGATATTTTATGAATGAAACTGCTTATATTTTAGTTGCCCTTAGCTTGGTCATTCTCTTTTTGTACAACAAAAGAGAAAAGGTAAAGTTGCAGATTTTGCTGCAGCAGGAACTCCTAAAAAGTGATCATTTTCGACAAGAACTCCAAGAAAAAATGGCCACTAGTGAAAACCAAAATGACCTTATAGCTTACGTTAACAAAAACTACCGTTTAGGAATTTTATATTCAAAAGAGCTGGTCGAAACTATCACCGGCAAGCAAACAAGTCAAGAATAGAAACAAAAGCCGCTCGGTCAAAAATATTGATCGAATGGCTTTTTTCTTATGCTTTTATTCCGTACAATTCCTCGATAATGCCAGCTACTTTTTTAATATCGCCTAACATACCACGCATTTCAAAATCAGCTAAAACCGGGAAGCCAAAACGTTGGCTGTATTGCTTAGCAGTCAGGCAGTATTGATTGTTAAAATTACGGTTGCCACTTCCAACAACTCCAAAACACTTGCTAGCATTTTGCCCATAGGCAATAAAATCGGCTACATCCGTCGTGAGAATTTCGACATCGCCATTATCTACACCATTGCCACCTTCCAGATAGGTCGGTAGAAAGGCGATGAAAGGATTGGTCATTTCAAAGAACGGACGTCCCTCTTTCACTAGGTCTTTGATGTGTATTTTCTCAATCTCTAAACTCGGATGCTGCTCTAACAAATAGTCGCTCAAACGACGGACAAAACTCTCTGTATTGCCACTCAAGCTAATATAAACTAAGGAAACTTTCATGTTTATTTGCTCCATTCCAAAAAAACAACATTTATCCGCTCATCTAGCTTATCAGCAGTAAATGTTATTTGCTAAATCTTAATCTTCTTCAGCTACTTCTACACTCTCAGCTTCCTTTTGCTGCTTGATCAACTTAAAGATAACGATGGAAAGGAAGATAAGACTAACAACAACAGAGAAGCCAATAGTAAAGTTCAGTCCCAGCATCTGAGATGAGAGTAAGGTCGGATCTGAAAAAGAAGACGTCGCAATCCCTTTTGCTACCACATAACCATACGCTGTTCCAATCAGGCCAATAAGAACGTTCGCGATGTAAATAAGATTGGCTTTGAAAATATCTTTCTTAAAAACGAAGAACCAAGCTGCAATCAAAAGAAGCAAGCCAACATAAAAGAAAATATTATTTATTAGCGAACCTGACAGTTCAGCGCTCTTGCTAAAGTAAGCTGCATACTGAGATTTTGCTGGCTCATTGATCCCCTTTAGTAAGGTTTCCACGGCATCATTTGAAGAGGAGAACTTCGAAATAAGCTCCCACAAAGTGCCTACTGTTTCTAATCCCAGTAAGACATAGAGATAAATTGGTTTCTTTTTCATAATAACCTCCTGTAAAGAAATACTTTTTCTTATTATACACCCAAAAGAAAAGACTGACAAGAGCCAAGGTCTGCTACGATTTTAAAGCTCCACTACCAAAAAAACTTATCTTCCAAGGCTACTTACTCTAGTCTTCTAACACGAGAAAAGCCAAGACAATCCTGTCTAGGCTTTTTCACTTATTTTAAATAATTAGTTCTCCAAATGCCATACTTCGTCATTGTATTGTTGGATCGTACGGTCTGCTGAGAAGAAGCCAGCTTTCGCAATGTTAACGATCACTTTATCCAACCATGCATCGCGGTCTTCGTAGTCAGCAAGCATTTGCTCTTTGACTTTGATATAGTCTTCCAAGTCAAGAAGCGTCATGAACCAGTCTTTGTTGATCAATTCATTGTAAAGACGTTCCAAGCGTTCTTTCTTACCTACTGCAAGAACAGCATCACTGATGATAAAGTCAACCAACGGTTTGATAGCTGGACGAGCGTAAAATTCGCTTGATTTGTAGGCTGCTTTTGCGTAAAGGTCGATAACTGTTTCTGAATCTTCACCAAAGATGTAGATGTTGTCTTTGCCAACCAACTCAGCGATTTCCACGTTAGCACCGTCCATAGTACCAAGTGTCAAAGCACCGTTGAGCATGAATTTCATGTTACCAGTACCTGAAGCTTCTTTAGAAGCAAGTGAAATTTGCTCAGAAATATCACCAGCTGCAATCAAGAAGCTTGATGCTGTAACGTTATAGTTCTCAACCATAACCACTTGCAAGTGTGGTGCCACTGCTGGGTCATTCGCGATGATTTCTGACAAGCAAAGGATCAAGTGAATGATGTCTTGGGCAATTGTATAAGCAGGAGCTGCCTTACCACCAAAGAAGACAGTGATTGGGCGAGCAGGAATGTTACCAGCCTTGATGTCCAAGTATTTGTGGATCACATACAAAGCGTTCATTTGTTGGCGTTTGTACTCGTGTAGACGCTTGATTTGGATATCAAAGATAGAATCTGGATTGATTTCTACACCTTGAGCTTCCTTCAAGTGACGAGCCAATTTACGCTTATTGTGAGACTTAATGCCTTCCAGCTTTTCTTTCACTTCTTGCTTGCCAGCAAAGTCAAGTAGACCTTCCAACTTAGCGGCATCATGGTGCCAATCGCGACCAAGAAGTTCATCTAAGTAGCTAGACAAACGTGGGTTAGCGTGCATGAGCCAACGACGGAATGTGATACCGTTTGTCTTGTTGTTGAATTTCTCTGGATAAATATCGTAGAATGCTTTCAACTCAGAGTTCTTCAAGATTTCAGTGTGGAGTGCTGCAACCCCGTTAACGCTGTATCCATAGTGGATATCCATGTGTGCCATGTGAACACGGCCGCTCTCGTCAATGATTTGAACAGCTGGATCTTTGTATTCTGCTTTGACACGACGATCCAATTCTTTGATGATTGGTACCAAGTGAGGAACCACTTCTTGCAAGAATTCAAGAGGCCATTTTTCAAGGGCTTCAGCAAGGATAGTGTGGTTTGTGTAGGCAGTCATGCTACGAACGATTGAGATCGCTTCATCAAGCTCGATACCACGCGCAGTCAAAAGACGGATCAACTCAGGAATAACCAGTGATGGGTGAGTGTCGTTGATTTGTACAACTGCATAGTCTGCAAGGTCATGCAAGTTGCTTCCTTTTTCGATCGCTTCGTCAATGATCAATTGTGCACCGTTTGAAACCATGAAGTATTGTTGGAAAATACGGAGCAATTCACCTTGCTTGTCACTATCATCTGGATAAAGGAAAAGAGTCAAGTTGTGAGCGATATCTGTCTTGTCAAATTCGATTCCCTCTTTGATGATGGAAGAATCAACTGAATCCAAGTCAAACAAGCGCAAACGGTTTTTAGTAGCTGTCTTGTAACCAGGAACATCAATATCGTAAAGAGTTGATGTCAAGGTAAAGTGTGCAAATGGCACTTGGTAGCTACGGCTTGAGCGAACCAACCAGTTTTGCTCAGTCAACCAGAAATTTGGAATAGTTGTTTGTTCATTGTTTTTAAGGACTTGTTGGAAAAGACCAAAGTGGTAGTTTAGTCCAACACCGTCACCATTAAGACCCAAGGTTGCGATAGAGTCCAAGAAACAGGCTGCCAAACGGCCCAAACCACCATTACCAAGAGATGGTTCCAATTCTACTTCTTCAACTTCGATCAAGTCTTTACCAGCAGCAGCAAGTTCTTTTTTCACATCGTCGTAAAGACCAAGGTTAATCAAGTTGTTTGACAAGAGTTTACCAATCAGAAACTCAGCAGAGATGTAGTAGAGTTTCTTTTTACCAGTATTAACTGGCTTTTGAGCGCTCGCTAATTTTGTGTAGTTCAAGAGAGCCAAATAAAGCTCTTCATTGCTACAATCAGCAATTTGCTTTTGATAAGTTTTTTGGATATATGTTTGTAAGTTTGACATGATTTCTCCTAGTATTAGAAAGTATTGAAATTTATTGTCTTATGAAAGTAAGTCAGTATTCAGACGACGATAGACCTTAGTCAAATGATAAAGCTGACCTTCCACAATCGGATTTAGCTCTTCAGCTGTCATTCGCCATGCCCAGTTACCACCAATTGTAGAAGGCAGGTTCATACGGGCAGAGCCATCTAGCTCTAGCAAATCTTGCATCGTTGCGATAGCCATGTAGCTAACGGAAGCAAGATTGTACGAAGCATTGCATGTGGCACCGTTTCGTATTCTTTGCGGTTAGTATACTGAGCCATGTATTCACGGGTTGGATCATCGATCTCATCCTTATACCAGCCCAATACAGTATTGTTGTCGTGAGTACCAGTGTACATCACAGAGTTATGTGGCGCCAAGTGTGGACTATCGATGCTTTCATCATCTGGATTGAAAGCGAATTGCAGAATCTTCATACCTGGGAAGCCAGTTCGTTCACGCAATTCAATGACTTCATCCGTCATGAACCCAAGGTCTTCTGCAATGATGTTTAAATCACCTAAAGCTTCTTTCACTGCGGCAAACAGCTTATAACCTGGACCTTTGACCCAGTGACCAGTAGCTGCTGTGTCAGACTCAGCTGGCACTTCCCAATAAGACTCAAAGCCACGGAAGTGGTCAATCCGAACAATGTCGTAAATCTTGAAGCTTTCGCGCAGGCGCTCAATCCACCAAGCATAGCCATCTTTATCCATGGCATCCCAATTATAAATTGGGTTACCCCATAATTGGCCAGTCTCTGAAAATTCATCTGGTGGGCAGCCAGCAACCTTAACTGGGCGACCTTGCTTATCTGTCTTGAAGAAGTGAGGCTGAGCCCAAACATCTGCGCTGTCAGCAGCTACATAGATTGGCATGTCACCAACGATTTCGATGTGATGGTCATTGGCATATTTCTTGAGTTCCAACCATTGTTTAAAGAAGAGATATTGAGTTACACGGTGGTACTCCAGCTTGTCTGCCAATTTCTCACGATAGCTAGCCAAGCTTTCTGGTTGGCGACGACGAATCGCTTCATCTGGCCATTCTGTCCAAGCTTTCAGATCAAAATGCTCTTTAACAGCCATGTATTCCGCAAAAAGCTCCAACCAAGCTGCATTTTCTGCAACAAAGTGACGGAATTTGTCAAGATCGCCAACTTTAAGGAAACGAGCAACCGCTTTTTCCAAAAGAGGACGACGTGCTTCAAATACTTTTGCATAATCTACAGCTTTTGGATCATCACCAAAATCAACGCCTTTTAGATCTTCTTCTGCCAACAGGCCCTCGTCAATCAAGAAATCCAAATCAATAAAGTGAGTATTCCCTGCAAAGGCTGAGAAAGACTGGTAAGGAGAGTCCCCGTAACTAGTCGTTCCCAAAGGCAAGATTTGCCAATAACGTTGCTTCGTTCTAACTAAGAAATCCACAAAATCATAAGCAGACTGACCAAAAGAACCAATCCCGTACTTGCCTGGCAAAGAGGAAATGTGCATCAATACACCACTTTGTCTCGCTTTCATATTATCACCTCAAAAAAATTTTTCATGCTTGTTTCCTACTTTATCTAGCGAAAACGTTTGCGTTGCTTGAATTATAACCTATTTTTTTTTCAAGTGCAAGCTTTTTAAAAAACTTTTTTATTTATTATACCATAGATTTCAAATTTCTTTCCTTATATATCATCTAAATTAACACTCTTTCCTTAAAAAATTTTTAAAATTTTCTTAAAAACACTTGCAAGCGTTTACCTTTTGTGCTAAAATTATTTTAAGTTCAAGAAAACGTTTGCGCTATGCAAGCGTGTTCTTAGATGGTATTATACTTTTATTCTTTAGGAGGAATAATCATGAAAAACAAAATGTTGAAGAGCGTTGCTGTTCTCGGTACTGTTGCTTTAGCAGGTTTTATTTTGACAGCCTGCGGTAGCAAATCTTCTAAAAAAGAAGCTGCTGCAAGCAATGAGCTCACTGCATATGTAGACGAAGGCTACAAGAGCTACATGGAAGAAGCTGCGAAGGCTTATGAAAAAGAAACCGGAACAAAGGTCACTATCAAAACTGGTGATGCTCTTACAGGTCTTGATAACCTTTCGCTTGACAACCAATCTGGTAAATCTCCAGATGTCATGATGGCACCATACGACCGCGTGGGAAGCCTAGGTGCTGACGGACAACTTTCAGAAGTTGAGTTGGGCAAAGATGCAAAAGCTGACGATACTACTAAATCTTTGGTAACAATCGACGGAACTACTTACGGTGCTCCTGCTGTTATCGAGACTTTGGTAATGTACTATAACAAAGACCTGATCCAAAAAGCTCCTACAACATTTGCTGAACTTGAAGAGTTGGCTAAAGACAGCAAGTACGCTTTCGAAGGTGAAGATGGCAAAACTTCTGCTTTCCTTGCTGACTGGACAAACTTCTACTATGCTTACGGTCTCCTTGCTGGAAATGGTGCTTATGTCTTCGGTAAAGACGGTACAGATCCTAAAGATATCGGTTTGGCTAACGAAGGTTCTATCAAGGGAATTGAATACGCTAAGACTTGGTATGAAAAATGGCCTAAAGGTATGCAAGATACAGAAGGCGCTTCTAACTTGATCCAAACTCAATTCCAAGGTGGAAAAACTGCTGCAATCATCGACGGACCTTGGAAAGCTGCATCTCTTAAAGAAGCTAAAGTAAACTACGGTGTAGCTACTATCCCTACCCTTCCAAACGGCAAAGAATACAAAGCCTTTGGTGGTGGTAAAGCTTGGGTTATCCCTGCTGGTTCTAAGAACGTTGAAGGCGCACAAAAATTCGTTAACTTCCTTGCATCAACTGCACAACAAAAAGCTCTTTACGATGCAACAAACGAAGTTCCTGCTAACACAGAAGCACGTGAATACGCTGTAAGCAAGAAAGATGAATTGACAGACGCTGTTGTTAAACAATTTAAATCTGCAGAACCAATGCCAAATATCTCTGAAATGAGTACTGTTTGGGATCCAGCTAAGAACATGCTCTTCGATGCTGTAAGCGGTAAGAAAGATGCTAAAACTTCAGCTGAAGATGCTGTTAAATTGATCAAAGAAACTATCGATCAAAAATTCGGCAACAAATAAGCAAGTTTAAATAAAGGGGTGGGAATTTTCCCTACCCCTTGTTTGATAGAATGAGGATTTATTCTATCTTCTAATTAAGAAAAACTCGGATTAGGACTTGTACTTACTGCAATTCCTCAATCTTTCTCGTATCTAAGGAGACTACAATGACAAAAAAAGATCCCAAACAAGCCATGTTGCGCTCCCTCATTCCAGGGTTGGGGCAAATCTATAATGATCAAAAAGCCAAAGGATACATCTTTCTTGGGGTTACGGTTGCATTTTTAGCTTATTTCGTAGCTATTGCCCTACCAGAAATTGAAAATCTCATCACTCTTGGTGAAGTCCGTGGGGACAACTCACTCTTCATGCTGATCCGCGGTGCCTTCCACCTCATCCTTGTGGCGTTTTTCCTGATTTTCTATGGATTTAACTTGAAGGATGCTCAGACGGTTGCTAAACAGTGGAATAATGATTATCCTGTTCACACTACCTTGAAGGAAATGTTTGATGGAATCTATGAAAATGGCTTCCCTTACTTACTCATCATCCCTTCTTATCTGGCAATGACCTTTGCTATCATTTTCCCTGTATTGGTAACACTCTTGATCGCCTTTACCAACTATGATTTCAAACACTTGCCACCAAATAAACTCTTGGATTGGGTCGGTTTTACCAACTTTGCTAACATTTGGCAATTGAGCACCTTCCGTGCGGCCTTTGGTTCTGTCTTGACTTGGACTATCATCTGGGCACTGGCGGCCTCTACTTTGCAAATCGTAATCGGTATTTTCACCGCTATCATTGCTAACCAGCCATTCATCAAAGGAAAACGCATCTTCGGTGTTATCTTCCTGCTTCCTTGGGCAGTTCCAGCCTTTATTACTATCCTGACTTTCTCAAATATGTTCAACGATAGTATCGGGGCCATCAATACTCAGGTTATCCCACTTCTCGGCAAGGTTCTTCCTTTCTTAAATGGACATCTGATCCCGTGGAAGACTGATCCAACTTGGACTAAGATTGCTCTGATTATGATGCAAGGTTGGCTTGGATTCCCTTATATCTATGTCCTGACCTTGGGTATTTTGCAGTCTATTCCAAACGACCTTTACGAAGCAGCTTACATCGACGGAGCCAATGCTTGGCAGAAATTCCGCAACATCACTTTCCCAATGATCTTGGCAGTTGCGGCACCAACTTTGATCAGTCAATACACCTTTAACTTTAATAACTTCTCAATCATCTACCTCTTCAATGCAGGTGGTCCTGGTAGTGTCGGTGGAGGAGCCGGTTCAACTGATATCCTTATCTCTTGGATTTATCGTTTGACCACAGGTACAGCACCGCAATATTCAATGGCGGCGGCCGTTACCCTCATCATCTCCATCATCGTCATCTCTATCTCTATGATTGCCTTCAAGAAACTACACGCATTTGATATGGAGGATGTATAAGATGAATAGTTCTGTTAAATTTAAACGTTTTATCAACCATAGTTTGACCTATCTCTACCTTGTAGTGCTTTCCATTATCATTCTCTACCCACTCTTGATCACGATCATGTCTGCTTTCAAGACGGGGAATGTCGTGGCCTTCAAGCTAGACACAGACATCAACTTCAGTCTGGAAAACTTCTCTCGTCTCTTCTCAGAGACTCTATATGGCACTTGGTACTTTAACACCATTATCATTGCCGTCTTGACAATGATTGTCCAAACCAGTATAGTGGTACTTGCAGGTTATGCATACAGCCGTTACAATTTCATCGCAAGAAAGCAAAGTTTGGTTTTCTTCTTGATTATCCAAATGGTGCCAACTATTGCAGCTCTGACCGCCTTCTTTGTTATGGCGCTGATGCTCAATGCCCTTAACCAAAGCTGGTTCCTCATCTTCCTTTATGTAGGTGGTGGTATCCCAATGAATGCTTGGTTGATGAAAGGATACTTCGATACCGTTCCTATGTCTCTAGACGAGTCAGCTAAATTAGACGGCGCTGGTCATTTCAGACGTTTCTGGCAGATTGTCCTGCCCCTCGTTCGTCCAATGATTGCTGTGCAAGCTCTCTGGGCCTTCATGGGACCTTTCGGAGACTACATCCTCTCCAGCTTCCTTCTTCGTGAAAAAGAATTTTATACGGTTGCAGTTGGTCTTCGTACCTTCGTCAGCGATGTCAAAAATCAAAAAATTGCCTTCTTTGCTGCCGGTGCGATTCTCACTGCCCTTCCAATCTGTATTCTCTTCTTCTTCCTGCAAAAGAATTTTGTATCTGGTTTAACAAGTGGTGGAGACAAGGGATAATCTTGTCCCACCCTGTTTTTGATTTAAAAACAATTATAGTTATATGGCAGCCAATAAGTTCTTTATTGGCCACCACCTGATTATAATTTTAGAAAGAGGCAGCTATGTTACCTTATCCTTTTAATTATTTTTCGAGCTTGATTGGTTTTAGAAAAACCTTCGCCAATCGTCGCAGGCTCAGCTGGTTCCAGCTCATCTTTACCAGTGTCTTTTTGATTTCTCTGTCTTTGATTCCTGTGGCCATTCAGACAGCGTCTTTGACGAGCTATGCTTTGGATACTTTTGTTGATAAGGCTTTTGACACTCTGGATGAAGACGTGATGATTGACTTTGACCATCATGCCCAGATGAAAGACCATGTGTTGACCACTGAAAATCCCGAAGCCATTCATCGCAATGCTGCTGGGACTGTCATTATTGGCCATCATGAGAGCTCAAATTAGGCAAGGAGCTGACCCTTTACTTTGACAAAGAAAATCTCAAAATCACTAAAGAAGGAAAAGAGCTGGCCAATATCCGCTACCAAGCCATAGACCAGAAGACTCTAAAAAGTAAAGAAGCCCTGACCAAAGCCATTTCTAAAGACTGGTTCCAGCAAAACCGCTTGGTGATCAGCCTCTTTCTAGTCCTCTCCGCAGGTTTCCTCTTTAGCATCAACTTTGCCTTTCTAGCGCTCGGTGCCTCCTTCCTGCTCTATCTAACCAAGAAATCACGGCTATTTTCTTTTAAAACCTTTAAAGAATGCTATCACTTTATCCTCAACTGCTTAGGATTACCAACGATTATCGGCCTTATCTGCGGCTTATTTGGACAAAGCCTGCCTACGATTATCACCGTCCAAAATATCTTGTTTGTTCTTTATTTGGTGATTATTTTCTACAAAACACATTTCCGTGATGAGGATTTCAGAAATTAGGAGGTTATTATGCGCGTTACGATTAAAGAAGTAGCCAAACTAGCGGGTGTGTCTCCCTCGACGGTGACACGCGTCGTACAAACAAGTCTACCATCAGTGATGAAACAAAAAAACGCGTCCGCGCTGCTATGAAGGAGCTGGACTATCATCCAAATCTCAATGCCAGAAGTCTGGTCAGCCAATCAACCCAAGTCATCGGCCTGGTGCTGCCCGATGATTCGGATCTTTTTTACCAAAACCCATTCTTCCCAACTGTTTTGCGGGGGATTTCGCGCATCGCATCTGAACATGACTATGCCATTCAGATTAGCACCGGACAGGACGAAGAGCGTCGTTTAGAAAATATCAAACAAATGATTTTCGGAAAACGCGTTGATGGTTTGATTTTTCTCTATTCTAAGCCAAACGATCCGCTGGTTGACTTTGCGATTAAAAACCAATTTCCTTTCTTGATTTTAGGGAAAGCAGTGCCACCATTTGTTTCTTTGGTCGACAATGATAATATCAAGGCCGGTTACGATGCAACCAAATATTTCCTAGACCAAGGTTATAAAAAAATCGCTTTCCTGGCTGGTAATAAAGAGCTCGTCGTGTCCCAAGACCGCTTTGCTGGCTACAAACAAGCCCTAGATGAAGCAGGCATCCCTCTCGATGAACATATCGTCAAGTTTTCTTTCGGTTTCCTCTTGGAAGATAGCAGTTATAAGATTATGGAAAAGATGCCTATTCAGGAAATTGAAGCCTTTGTGACATCGGATAGTATGGTTGCCGAAGGGGCTCTGCACTATCTCAAGGATATCGACTACCGCTTCCCGATTATCACTTTTGACTCTATCAAGCCACGCATCGACGTGGACGCCTACATTGATATCAATACCCTCGAGTTAGGTAGAGAATCTTTCCGAACCTTGCTCCAAATCATTAAAGATAATAAGGATGACAAGCATACTTGCTATCGCCAAGTTATCCCCCACAGCATTCTTACTCGTTAGTTAAGGAGAAATTTCATGGTTTATCGTATTTTCCAAGCCTACTTAGATGATGAAAATAGCATCACTATCGAATTGGAAAAGTCCTTTGACGCTTATTCTATCCACTTCACTCTGGAGGACAAGCATAGCTCCAGTCCTTTGACCATCAAAAAAATTGAGAATCAAGAACATCGGATTATTTACACTCTTTCAGCCAATGAGCCAATTGATTTGACTGAAGCCTACACAGTCTATGATCAGGATCGCAATCACACCATTCTCCAGTATCGCCACATTGTCCAGAAGCCAATTTTTGATGAATTATTTAGCTACCAGGGAAGAGATTTGGGAGCTAGCTATAGCCCTCAGGCAACAGACTTCAAACTTTGGGCTCCGATTTCAGAAAAAGTCTTGCTACATCTGGAAGAGCAGATTATTCCTCTCCAAAGGCAAGATAGGGGCGTCTGGCATACGCAGATCCTTGGGGACTTAGATGGCAAGGCCTACTACTATATCCACAAGGTGAATGGGAAATGGATAGAGGTACATGACCCCTACGCTCTCTCTTCAGATGCCAACTCTGGCCATAGTTATGTCATTGACCGCAAAAAGATTAGCAGGCCTATTCATCGGGCTGCCAGCCAAGTAAAACCAACAGAAGCCGTTATCTATGAAATGAGCGTGCGAGATTTCTCTATGCAAAAGGAAGCTGGTTTTTCACAGCCTGGAAAATTTGCTTCTCTGTCCGAATCTCCAACCGTACACGGCCAGATCTTTGGTCTAAAATACTTGCAGGATTTGGGCATTACACACATTCAACTTATGCCTGTCTATGACTTTGGCAGTGTTGACGAAAAACATCCTGAACTCGTTTATAATTGGGGCTATGATCCCGTCCAGTATAATGTTCCTGAAGGTAGCTTGTCAAGCGACCCACATGATCCCTATAGCCGTATCTTTGAACTACAAGACGCGATTGCAGCTTATCACCAGGCTGATATGAGCGTTATCATGGATGTCGTCTACAATCACGTCTATGAGGCAGATGCCTATGCTTTTGAAAAAATTGTCCCAGGCTACTTCTATCGTCTCGATGAGCAAGGCCTACGGACAAATGGTACATTCTGCGGAAATGATGTGGCTAGTGAAAAAGCTATGGTGCGGCATTATATCCAACAATCTGTCCAGCAATGGGTTAGCCTCTACGGCTTTGACGGTTTCCGCTTTGACCTGATGGGCATTCTCGACATAACCACCATGAAGCAAATCGCTCAGGAACTAAAAGCCATCCATCCCAACATCTACCTTTACGGAGAAGGTTGGCAGATGCCTACCGGTCTTGATAGTGACCTTCTAGCTCATCAGTTCAACGCTGAACAACTACCTGAGTATGGATTCTTCAGCGATCATTTCCGTGATACGATCAAGCAAACCATCGTCCAAGGTAGCCGACTGGACAAAGAGCTTGCGACCAGCTGGCTAGAAAATGTCCTGACAGCCAATGTCGGCTTGACAGGAGAGCCACATTTCCTAGCGCCTCATCAGGCGATCAACTATGTAGAATGCCATGACAACGCAACGGTGTTTGATTATTTGATATTCAAAATCCAAATATCAGCCTCCGTCAGCGTCTAGCTAACTCTCGCCTAGCACTGCACATCGTTCTCTTAGCGCAAGGAGTTCCTTTCCTCCACAGCGGGCAGGAATTTTATCGGACCAAGAATCTGATTGACAACACCTACAACCTGCCTGATGATGTCAACAAGCTAGACTGGCTGCGCTCACTTCACTATACCGAAGACATTGAATTTTTGAAGCAACTCATTGCCTTTAGAAAGGCTCATCCACTTCTGACTCTGACAACTAGCTCTGCTATTCAAAAAGCTTGTCAGGTCAAATGGCTCAGCCCTAGCCTCGTTGAATATAAGATTCAAAAAGATAAACAAGCGCTGACCATTTTGATTAACTTCGGCACTGAAGCAGCGACTTATGAAAATAAAATGAAGCAAAGCATTCACCTTCAGTATCCGCGCATTAACGCTAAAAAACCAATCGCCCCGCTAGCAGATTCTTATACAGTTCCTGCTAAGCAAGTCTTGGTTTTGAAATAAAGCAATAACTATAAAAAAGAACAGGTTCATTTTGGATGGGAAAACATCCAGCTGAACTTGTTCCTTTTTTTATGTATAAATGTATTCACTGAGTTTGAGTAAGATTCACTAGTAATGCCGATAATCGAGACTACTCTTCTACAAATCTTCCTAAAATATGTACATTGTCAGATACAGAGACAAAGGCTGTCGGATCTGTCTGCTTCATGATGTACTTAAATTCGTTAAATTCAGCACGCGTAATAACTGTAATCAGCACCGCCTTTTGCTCGTGATTGTAAGTTCCCTCCGCTCCATTGATAATGGTCGCACCGCGGTGGAGTTTGTGGTGAATCTTGTTAATTACCTCTTCAGGATGACTGGTGATAATCATGGCCTGCATCCGCTTTTGCTTGGTAAAGACAGCGTCCGTTACACGGCTCGATACAAAGATGGTAATCATCGAGTAGAGAGCGTATTCCCAACCGAAGGTCAGACCAGCAATCAGCATAATAATGCCATTTACAATCAGGGAGATACTGCCTACATTACGGCCTGTTTCTTGCGAATGGTCAAGCTAACAATATCTGTCCCTCCACTTGAAATGCTTGACTTGAGGGCAAAGCCGATCCCTGTCCCCATGACAACTCCCCCAAACAAGGCATTGATAATGGGATTGGTCGTCAATGTCACTTCTGGCACAAAATGGATAAAAAGCGAGCTCATCGAAACAGTGATAAAAGTAAAAACAGTAAACTTATGCCCGATTTGGTAGCAAGCCAAAATCATCAGTGGAATATTGATCGCATAAAAAGTAATGGAAACTGGAATGGTAAAGCCAATAAAACGACCACTCAAAGCCGAGACAATCTGCGCCAAGCCTGTTGCCCCGCTTGAGTAGACATGGCCCGGCTGAAAAAAGAAATTGACCGCTACTGCTGAGAGAAATCCATATACCAGAGAGGCCGAAAATTTCTCATCATATTTTTCACGCGAAATACTTTTCAGAACTTCTAGCAACTTGACATGATAGGCAAAGCGATGAAGATAATAGCGAAAAAGTTTCCGCAAACTAGTCTTTTTCATGTGATTCTACTTGTAAACTTAATTCCTCTAATTGTGCAGAAGCAACCAAGCTTGGTGCTTGCGTCATTGGGTCAGAAGCCTTGTTATTCTTAGGAAAAGCAATGACTTCACGGATATTTTCTTCACCAGCCAAAAGCATGACGAAGCGATCCAGACCCAAAGCCAGACCTCCATGTGGTGGGAAACCATAATCCATAGCTTCTAGAAGGAAGCCGAACTGGTCTTGCGCTTCTTCAGCTGAGAAGCCTAAAGCCTTAAACATCCGTTCCTGCAGATCTTTTTGGTTGATCCGTAGGCTACCACCACCTAGTTCATAGCCATTGAGTACGATATCATAGGCAACCGCACGAACCTTGCTCAGGTCTCCTTCCAGCTCCTGCTCAGAATCCTTTTGAGGCAGAGTGAATGGATGGTGAGCACTCATATAGCGGCCTTCTTCTTCAGACCACTCAAACATTGGCCAATCTACTACCCACAAGTAGTTAAACTTAGCAGGGTCAATCAAACCTAATTCCTTGCCTAGGCGGACACGAAGAGCCCCTAGAGCTGCGTTGGCAACATCCAAGGTATCTGCCACAAAGAGTACCAAGTCGTTTTCTTTTAATTGTAAATCAGTTGTCAACTCACTTGACAAGTCTGTCAAGAACTTAGCAACAGGACCAGTCAGCTCCCCATCAACTACTTTCACCCAAGCAAGTCCCTTAGCTCCATGCTGCTTAGCTTGCTCTGTCAGCTTATCAATGTCTTTGCGTGAGTATTTGTCAGCAACATTTTTCACTACAATCGCCTTGACAGCCGGCGCCTCAGAAAAGACCTTGAAGTCAACACCCTTGACAAGCTCTGTCAAGTCCTGCAATAACATGTCAAAGCGAGTATCTGGCTTGTCGCTACCATAGAGAGCCATAGCATCGTCATATTTCATACGTGGAAAAGGCAAGGTCACTTCAATACCCTTGGTTTCCTTCATGACACGGGCAATCAAACCTTCTGTAATGTCTTGGATTTCTTGCTCAGATAGGAAAGAAGTTTCCAAGTCCACCTGTGTAAACTCTGGTTGACGGTCTCCACGTAAGTCCTCGTCTCGGAAACACTTGACAATCTGATAATAACGGTCAAAACCAGCATTCATCAAAGCTGCTTGGTAATCTGTGGGCTTTGAGGCAGGGCATAGAAATGACCTTGGTTGACACGACTCGGCACCAAATAATCACGCGCTCCTTCAGGCGTTGACTTGGTCAAAAACGGTGTCTCTACATCGATAAACTCCAGCTCATCCAAATAATTGCGGATGGAATGAGTCACTTTGGCACGCAACTTAAGATTTTCCAGCATTTCTGGACGACGCAGATCCAAATAACGGTAGCGCAAGCGCGTATCGTCATTGGCTTCAATCCCATCCTTAATCTCAAAAGGAGTCGTTTTAGCAGTATTCAGTACTGTCAGACTGTCTACGTGAAGCTCTACACTTCCTGTGGCCAGCTTGTCATTGGCCTGCTCACGCGCAGCTACCTTACCAGTCACCTCAATGACAAACTCGCTGCGCAGACTCTCAGCTGTCTTCATGACCTCATCTGAAACACTCTCAGGATTAATAACTAGCTGCATAATGCCTTCGCGGTCACGCAGATCAATAAAAATCAAGCCTCCCAAATCGCGACGGCGGGCAACCCAACCTTTCAAAGTAATTTCCTGACCGACATGCTCACTACGAACACGTCCCGCATACATTGAACGTTTCATCTTTACTCTCCAAAATTTTAATTCTGTTACTATTTTACCACAAAGAGCCTAGGAAAGCCCCCCTACCTGTCCTTTTTCTGAAAAAAATTAAAAGTCTTTATTTAAAGTACTCACTTTTATAAAAAAGGTCTGGAATCAATATTCTCAGACCTCCTAATTTTATATAGATTATTCCTTTTTCTTCCCATCCTCATAAAGACTGGGAGCCAGCGTTTTTGTCACCATGGCTGTCAAGAAGCGAAAGGCTCCAGCTGCCAGACCAAAAATCGGTGCCAAAGCACGGAAGAAAAAATCCCCTCGCATAAAATAACAGAGTAGACCCGTTATCACAAATAGGGCCACTCCCTGCACCACAACCACTAATAATATTTTCTTCATCATTCCCTCGACTTTCTATAGACTATTATAGCATAAGCAGGGAAGGTTAGGGCAAAAACTATAACCCTTTGGAGAATAACAGGGCAGAATTGCTGATGAAAACTAGAGAAGTATCACTCGCTCTAAAAGAAATAACCACATTGTTATATCATCACATTAAATATAAAATCGGAAAAAGTATAGAGATTATTTACTTTTTTTCAATTCATTATAATAATCATTCGAGCGAATTTTTTCCTTTTCTGCAGCTTTTTTATTTTCCATTGGGATAGATTCCAAGCCATTATTTGCAGATATTAATTTTGCCATTTTTGAATCAGCTTTCTCAAACTCTGCTGCTACAGAATTTAAGTAGTTATTAAGATTCTCTACCGTAGTATGAATATCTGCTGAAGCCTCATCCAATAAGGTATTGCAATCTGCAAATAATTCTGTAGACACATCATCAACCCACTCTGAAGCATCATTTGTACCTCCCGACATTACTGCCGCATCTAACCGAACAGATGTTTCGTAAATTTGTGTCGTATTAATTTGTCTCTTTTTTCCCATTTGCTTTTATCCTTTCCTGTGCTTTTTGAGCTTCCGCTTTGGACCAATCAATGAATTCTTGGTAATTATTTAAAGGAGTTTCTTCGTTCGTTTCATAATCCTTTGCGATTATATCTAGCTTATCCTGACCAACTGGCGCAAACCAATGGCGAAGATCTTCATAGTAATCTGCAGGAGAAACCAAGTCTCTACGATACTGAATTTCTGTAATTCTATTTTTCTTTAGACGCTTTACTAAGTCAGGAAACTCATGGCTAAAGTTAATATCCTGACCAATCTCGTTTTCCTTTTTATCATTAATATAAGTTAAATAATTTAAGTCTGAAAATCCATTAAAATATAGAATATCATCGAGATTGGTTCTGGACAGGGAAGGGAAACTATTTTGTGCGGTACTCACTTCTTCCATCGCTTCACTAAGCTCTGTCAATTTCCCATTTTCCAAATTTAATACTAGGCTTTTTGTTTCTTCTAAATTTTTTCTTTTTGAAACAAAAAGCCGTACATAATCTTTACCCTCAAAATAGAAACTAGAACCAACTACTTGGAGGGACCCGTCATCTCTCAAGCCGTAATCTGAATCGTATTCTTCTACGACCTTTTTGAGGTCTATGCGCTTTTCAACGAAATTTTTTTTTTACGTAAATCATAAGTGATAATATCAAATTTTACGAGTTTACTTGATGGTAGGGTATTCTTTTTTGCATAAAAGTGCTCATAAGTTATAAATGTTGAGACTACGTAGTTCCGACTAATTCTTAAATTATTAGAATGCCACTTTGAGCTACTAGGACTAACTAAGACATAGCGCCCATCATTTGTTAGAGTGATATCTTTCAGCGAAGAATCAAATACAATCGTTTCCTTTCTGGACTCTTCCTTTGGCTTGGAGGAAGAAAAGAATTGTTTTTTTAGATAAACAAAGCTACAGAAAGCTACTAGTAAGACAGCTATCACTAAAATAATTTGTTTTCTTTTATTCATTTATTGTCCTCCTGAACCGACTAAACGATCAAACAGCTGATTATGTTGGATTTTGATATCTTCTCCTCTACGATAAGGTATGTCAGCATCAATTCCTTGTTTTAAGATCGATTCCTGATACTCTTGCCAATGTTCCCCCTTATCTGGATAATTTCGTTCTAGAATAGGAAAATCATCTCGCACTTCATTCCAGGCGGATTTTGCTTTGAATCGCGCCGCATAGGAAACAAGAAAACGTCTACCAGCTATTCGCCCGGGAGATCCAAATCTAGGTTTTTTATCAAGAACACTTACTTGTTGATTGACTTCCTTTTTACTGTGCCAATCAACTGTGATCATTCTCCCATTTTCAATAAATTCATAATCCGTAATTTCTGTATCTACAATCCAATATTCATATTTAGATAAGTCTTGTTTTTCAAACTCTCGAACACCAAATACAAAAAGGCTACATACACCAATTAAAATTAGAAAGATAACACCAAGTTTTTTAGCTTTCAATTGCCCATTCTCCTATCATTAGACTAGTTGTCCATCTACCTTGTCCCATTATACCATATTGAATATTGAGCGCCGATGGGAGGATAAGGTCTGTCGCAAACAAAAAAGAGAAGATGGTCGTCTCCTCTAAATTCGCTCTCTTTATCACTCTGGTAATTCTACCTTCAAGCTCATATTTTTAGGTTGCAAGACTTTCTGAGCAGCTGCTAGGAAGGCTAGGCCATTGTCAGATGGAGAATGCTGGAATGTGATATGGATGACTTTTTTATCAAAGTTATCACCGTATCGTTCCACATACTGTTTGCTTTCGAGGAAGTAGATATAGTTGTTAATTTTTCCTGCAGAATTTCCAGATGGACTGCTTCAATTTCTTCCTGCCACTCGAGAGAGTCTACTAGAAGAAGTTCCAAATGATTATCAACTGTACCAATTGCATCAAGTTCAGTTGACTTTAGTTTTGAAGAAATGCCTTCTTGTAGCAACTCAATAAATTCTCGTTCACAAAACAACCGCTTAATAGATGGTGGATTTACTAAAACGCGAACAGGTGATGACCTAAAATAATTTTGTCTAGCCGCTTCGTTGCTTTCCTTAGTCACCCATTCTCCGGTTTCTAAGAACAGTTCAACTTCATAAGCATCCTGTTCTGATTTTAAAGCTTTATCAACTAATTCTTTACTAACTGGATAACTAACTTCTTTATCTTGAAAACCTCCTGTCATCCAGGACATAGTATAATTTCCGTCTTCTTCTGTTATAATAAAACCATTTGCTTTCATTTGGTAATACACCTTTTCCCCGTCATATAAGTATGCTCAATGAAAAATATAGTACTGTTTCTAATCAATCGATTTCTAAATCATCTAACAGAATTGTAGTTTCTTTTATCCAAAATGTTGTTTTTATCAAACGAAAAAGTCGCTCTATTGCATCATTTTCATTTTTAAATTCATCTCTAATCCAGACACGTTGACGTTCATTAACTTCATAAACCTTATACTTCCTAGGCTTATCATCATAATAGTATCCCAAAGTAAATTGACCTTCAAATCGTTCATCAAGCGCAATATGAAATGCCCCTATCTTATCTCTATGTTTATTAATAAAATTTATTAGTTCTTGTTGCGTCATTTTAAATTTTCCATGGTGTTTCCTATAGTTTCACTACCTTAAGTGGATTGTAGTATTTTTCCTTGAATTCCTTAAGGATCTTCTCTACCTTTTCTTCATCAGTTTCATTAGTGCCAGGCTTATATACACGTGGATTTTTTATTTCATAATAGCCTTGACGTTCAATCGCAGATAGAAAATCATCGTAAGAATACCCTTTTGTACCAATCGTTGGCATAAGTAGTTCGCTGTTTATAACTGTTAAATAATCTTTTTATAAATATAGTCTCATTATACCACAAAAAGAGAGCGTCTTTCGCTCTCTTTATCACTCTGGTAATTCTATCTTCAAGCTCATATCAGTCGGCTGTAACACTTTCTGAACAGCGGCGAGAAAGGCTAGTCCAGTATCAGATGGAGAATATTGGAAGGTGATATGAATGACTTTTTTGTCAAACTTATCACCGTATCGTTCCACATATTGCTTGCTTTCGAGGAAGTAGATATAGTTGTTGAGTTTTTCTTGAAGTTTCAAGAGATGCTCCTCTTCTAATGACTCAATCCATTTTTTTTCATCAATCAATAACAACTCAAGATGGTCATCTGAAACACCCATCGCATCGATACTTGTAACGTCTAGTTCAATTTTCTCAACTGTTTTAATGGTTTTCACTACTTTTGGTGGATTGTAGTATTTTTCCTTGAATTCCTTAAGAATCTTCTCCACCTTTTCTTCATCACACTGCCTGTATTCTGGATTACGATCTAATACATTACACAACCCTTCATAGGTATACGTTCGTTTTTGATCATCTGATAGGTGGGAAGTGCTTTCTATAATATTTCTTACCAATTCATCTGTTTCAATAACAAAGGGAATATCATAATAATTCGTTACAAACCATTTTTGATTAGAAATATATTGAGTGACCTTCTTTAATTTCATTAGATCATTAGATAAGCTAAAATCTTTCAAGATTTCAAAGGTTCTGCGCGCTATCTCCCTATCACCTTCTGCATACAGAGGGAATAAGCAATATTCTATCAATACTCCAATATCTGTACTATCAAGTTCATAAGAGTCCCTTTGCCATATACGATATTTTGGATTTGTACCTAAAAAAGCTTCTTCCTCTTTCCCTTCTTCCATCACATTACGATAAAAATTAACAAAAGATTCATATTCTTTAGGCTCTGGTAATTCATATATTTTCATTTAGTTACTCCATTGATTTATTCTGCCTATTTCTAGGTATTTACTTGCACTATTGTTGAATGATGGTATTAAAACTTTGTCTTATTATAGCATAAAATAAATACAGAAATAATAAAATGGGGAACTTAAGGAAAAAGAAAACCACCTGAAAAACTATCAGATGGTAAACTTTTCAATCTTGAACAGGCTAATAACTTTCTTTGAATGTTAGTTTTGTGATAACTTCTGCAAAATTTCAGGTGAAATTGGGTCCACAAGAACGTATTTAGCATCCAGCATATAGATGCCCTCGGTCAACGACTCTAAGAACTGTCGATAAGGAACTTCGGCTAGTTTTTCTCCATCGGCTGTCATGATAAATAGTCGTGCAACTGCAACCTTACTTCCTAGATACTGTTGCAAATATTGAGGTTCTAACTCTGGTTGAGCCGGTAAGATTGTTCGTCCTTCACTATTTAGATAATTGATAGGGATAATGATGTCCTCTCCATTTTGCTCTACTTTAAAAACTTGCTGCTCAGAGTAATAAGCATTTAGCTGTTGGGTAAAGCGCAAACGCTGGTCATAACTATTTAAGAGTTGCTCGTCCGGCACATGGATAATCTGCCCTAGGTAGAGTTCATTGATGTAAATAGGACGTTTCACTCCCATAACTTCTACTATAGGATGGACTTTTACTTCCTTGGTCAATTCTGAAAGAGCAGATAAGAAAATATCCGTGAAATGAAAATCAAGAATGGAATCTTTATCATACTCCACACCATCATGTTCACACACACTTACATCTAAGAGAAAGAGTAATGTTTCCAAGAACATCAAGGCCCCAGTCCAATCAGAAGCTGTTGCCAAATCTGGAACAGATACCTGATAAACTTGACCATCAAAGGATAGACGGAATCCTAGACTAGACTTCTCTTTGACTCCAAACTGGACTGAATGGAAATCTGAAATAAGAGAGTCTGCAGAGGGTTTTAAGCCCGCATCCTTAGCGGAAACGCTGTAACATTCAAAAGTTTCAGCTTGAAGTACCTCACCAATCCTTAGTGACTGATTGCTTTTAATTGTAAAAATAACTGATTTCATAATAAACTACTTTCTTACTATCTTGACTATATAGGGAGATTTTTTCGAGTTCGAATTAGAGAAAACTTTTCTGCCTCGATTGGTAAAGAACAATAAAACAAATGTCCATACCTACTTTCAACTAAATTCTCCTTCTTCCATAGCCCATTTCTTTTTAAAAATTGTATATCATCAGAAACGATTGTTACCCATGAATTAGGCTTATCTAAATTATCATCACTTCGCTGAAAAATATCCCATTTCTGTTCATTAAACCAAATATGATCTATAATTTTATACTTTTTTTCAACCTGTTTTTCTGTCAAGTATTTTCTATATTGTTTCAACTCTGAATCAAATAATTTATAGCCATTATTCTCTGATAAAGGATCATAAGAAATCAAATAATATCCTGTACTATCACGATCAAAGTATTGGTGTTCAATTCCATCAACCACTATGTATAATTTATCCATCATCCCTCCATGTATTCAATATATAACAGTCATTTTCTACTTTATTGGTGATACATAATCATCTGGAAGTTTGCCCATTGATTCTATCCATTGTTGTTCGGCTTGGGGAATAAGTATTTCAAGTTCTTTATTACTAAAAAGCAACTGATTTTTGCGGTTGGAAATCAGCACAATTGGCTTTTCTCTAGCTCTATCTTTTCTTATTTCGTTCTTTTCTTCTTCCGTCGGTGGCCAACGATCGGTCTGAAGTTTACTTAATATTTCTAACTGCGTTCTCTCTCCACTTTCTAATAAGGCAAATAACTCATTTGGTAATTCATAAACTACACGCTGAGGGGCAATTCCTCCCTCCTCAGTAACGTAATAAAAATGATTACCATCTCTCCATATATGCTGACCGTAACCTTTTACTTCTTCAAACTGGATAACATCTTCCCATTGTAGTTTTGTTGGTTTCATTTTAGACCTTCCTTACTTAAGTGGTGATACATAATCATCTGGAAGTTTGCCTTCAGATTCAATCCACTGTTTCTCAGCAATTGGAATCAATTCTTTAAGTTCTTCCTTAGAAAACAATTTCCTATTTTTAGGGACATCTATCAAAGAAGCTGGATATTTACTTATAAATTTTCTTCTAGACTCTTTTCTCTCTTCTTCCGTTGGTGGCCAAGAATCGTTTTGAACCTTCCAAGATATTTCAAGTAGAGTCCGTTCTCCACTCTCTAGTAAGGTAAATAATTCTTGTGGTAACTCATAGACTACTAACCAAGAAGCCACAGTTCCCTCTTCTGAAACTAAATAATATTTATCCTTATTTTTCCAGATAGATTTCCCGTATCCTTCAACTTCTTCAAACCGAATAACACCTTCCCATTGTAGTTTTGTTGGTTTCATTTGTATTCTCCTAGTACAAGTTCTACTCTCAGCATTAAATATCATAAAAATCAGGCTTCTATTTCTCTTCCTCAATAGGCTACGCCATCTTTTATTCATTTTCTAGTTTCTAAATCCAAATAAAAATAGAAATCTCTTCGACTTTTCCGACACATCAAAAGGTACTAATCGGAAATTTTACCTTTGCTTATTATAACATATTGGGACTTAGGTAGTACTGAAAAAACACAGTGCTCTAAAAAAAGAGAAGATGATTATTTTCTCTATATTTCGCTAGTCTTTTCACTCCGGCAATTCTATCTTCAAACTCATATCTGTATTCTGCAATACCTTCTGAGCAGCTGCTAGGAAGGCTAGGCCATTGTCAGATGGAGAATACTGGAAGGTGATATGGATGACTTTTTATCAAAGTTATCACCATATCGCTCCACATACTGCTTGCTTTCAATGAAATAAATATAGTTGTTTAGTTTTTCCTGCAAAATTTCCAGATGGATTGCTTCTATCTCTTCCTCCCAGCCAACTGGATCCACCAGAAGAAGCTCTAAATGATTATCAACTGTACCAATAGCGTCAAGTTCGCTAGGTTCCAGTTCTGAAACAATGGCTTGGGTGACAATTTGTCTAAATTCCTCTGCTGTGAAAAGACGACGGCTATTTTCAGGATTCTTCAAAATAAAGGAAGGATGATCTTCGATGAAGAGCTTATCGGATTCATCTTGTGTATACTGTTTTTTAGATTTCCAAAAACCATACTGCGCATAATTCATCAACTCTTTGCCAGTATGTTCTCCCGACATATAGCTATCTGCAGCTTCTTTGGGAATTTCTCTAACCACTTCTGGGCAGGTAATATTAAAAGTTGGATAACGCAAGAAATACTTATCGCCATCTTGACAGATTTCCAACATGTCTTCTTTGCTTAAATAAATCGTTTCCATTCTATCCTCCGTCAATTCAAGCTAGTTGAAAAATAAAAGTCTGAGACAAAAAGCCCCAGACCCGTTATCTATATAAATGAGATCCTAAATCTTATTTCAAACTATTAGATCTTTGATTTATCGGAAGATGAAGAGGAGCTTGAGTCAGATTTAGAGCCAGAATCGGTTGATTTGTTTCCTTTACGGGTTTCCGCACCATTTGCTGAATACTCATTTACAAACATTGATTTACGCAATTCAATAAAGTTTTCATCATTGAGAATATAGCGACCCTCTTTTGTCTTCGTTAACTCCATTGTAAACTCACGTGGCGCAATGTAGCCAAAGTCTTCATTCATACGGTCAAAAGCATAGTAGAAGAGGAAGTTATTTACCAAAGCCAAACGTTTCTCAAGATCTGGATCCGTTGAGTCTTCCAAGGCTTTTACATCTTCAATTCCATTTTCAAACAGACTAGCTTTCGTCATATTGATTAAATTGGCCAAATCACGTGTCGCAATCGCACGGCTCTTAAATGTTACCGTTGCTGTTTCTCCATCGTCTTCAACTTTAGTAATTTCAAAATCATCGCCAATCGTAGCCAAGACTTTAAAACGTGCTTGGTCAAATAGCTCTAAGATTTTTGATGGAGGGAATTTTTCTGTCTTTAAGTCAAGCGTATAGTTTTCTTCTGGCGTATATTTAGACAGATTTTCATCAACGTAAGACTGAGTAATACCTTTCTTCCATTTGTCAACAGAAGTTCCCATCAAGGTCGTGAAACCTGAAGAGTGATCTGTAAAGACTGCACGCAAGATAATATCTGCATCTTTCTCAATCCGCTTTTCATTGGTTTCTTTTTCTGATGTAGAAGATGAAGACTGCTCTGTCTTCACGTTTTCAGCGTTTTTCTTCTGTGGTTTTGGCAGGGCCGAACATGCTCCCAACAAAAGAATACAAGCAGGCAATACGCCAAATTTCATCAATTTTTTCATTTTTTCTCCTTTATTTATGTAAGAGTATATCCATTATACCAAAATATTATCAATTTGTTACATTATTTGCTCGCTGTGTAACAAAATTGTAATATTTTGAGATTCCTTAAAGAGCTCAGCCTTTAAGAAAGAATAAGTTTTTCTCTAACAACCCAATTCTTCGAGAACAGCCTGATAATTTTCTTGAACTTGATCTAGTCCAACCACCACTTCTTGACGAGTTTCATTATTCTTCACAGTGACTTGGTTGCTTTCGATTTCACTTTCACCTAAAGTAATGATGGTCTTGGCTCTGAAAGCATCTGCTGACTTGAATTGTGCCTTAAGCTTGCGGTCCAAATAGTCTCGCTCGGCCGCAAATCCTTGATTCCGGAGGGCTTGCACCAGCTCCAAAGCGCTGCGATTGGCAGCTCACCTAGAACGGCAATATAGGCATCCAAGCCTGTCTCAAATGGCAAAGCTGCTCCCTGTTTTTCCAAAATCAAGAGGAGACGCTCCATTCCCATACCAAAACCAAAGGCAGGGGTTTCTGGTCCACCGAAATAGTCAACCAAGCCATCATAACGGCCACCCGCACAGATAGTCAGTTCGCTGCCTGCCACATCAGTCGTAAACTCAAAAATCGTGTGATTGTAGTAGTCCAGACCGCGCACCATATTGGTGTTAATGACATAAGGAACCCCTAAAGACTCTAGCATTGAGCGGACAGCCGCAAAATGCTCCTGGCTCTCCTCGTCCAGAAAGTCCAAAATCGAAGGTGCCTGCGCAACGGCCGCCTTATCTTCTTTTTCCTTCGAATCCAGCACCCGCAGCGGATTTTCCTCCAAACGACGCTGACTATCCTTAGAAAGACTGTCTTTCAGCGGAGTCAAATAATCAATCAAGGCCTGACGATAGGCAGCTCGACTCGCTGCATTGCCTAAACTATTCAGCTGCAGCGTCACCTGTCCAATTCCAATTTCCTTGAAGAATTGAGCCGCCATAGCAATCGTTTCTGCATCTGTCGCTGGATTTCAGAGCCGAAGCACTCCACCCCGATTTGGTGAAATTCGCGCAAGCGACCAGCCTGAGGCCGCTCATAGCGGAACATAGATCCCATATAATAAAGCTTAACTGGTTTTTGAACTTCTGGTGCAAAGAGCTTATTTTCGACATAAGAACGAACGACCGGTGCAGTTCCTTCTGGCCGCAGCGTGATATGACGGTCCCCCTTATCGTAGAAATCATACATTTCCTTGGTCACGATGTCTGTCGTATCCCCAACAGAACGACTGATGACCTCATAGTGCTCAAAAATCGGTGTCCGAATTTCCGCATAGTTGTATTTTTTAAACGTCTTACGAGCAAACTCCTCCAGATACTGCCATTTAGCAGATTCCTGAGGGAGGATATCCTGAGTTCCTTTAGGTTTTTGTAATTTCATTTTCTAATCCTCTGCAACTATATAATATCTATTATTTTACCATAAATCAGATGTTTTGAGGAGTTAGAGCAGAAAAATTCCCTCGAAGAGACTAAATCCGTTTTCATTCGCCAGAATTTCTTGAAAAATTGTCAGAATTATGAGAAAATAAGACCACCATTCTATAGAGAAAGAAGGACCGAAGATGAGAGACGATATCAAAATCAATGACCGAGCAGCAGCTATCCAAGAAGAATTAATTAAAAAACTCGAAACGATTTACGATCCAGAGGTCGAGCTTGATGTCTACAATCTCGGGCTCATCTATGAAATCAATCTTGACGAGACTGGCCACTGCAAGATTGTCATGACCTTCACAGACACAGCCTGCGACTGTACCGAAACCGTTCCTATTGAAATTGTCGAGTCCCTGAAGCAAATCGAGGGCATCGAAACTGTCTCCGTTGAAGTCACTTGGTCGCCCGCGTGGAAAATCACGCGCATCAGCCGCTTTGGACGAATTGCGCTGGGGATTAGTCCTAGATAAGAAGATGAACATTCATCCAAATTAATAAACCCGCTAGGAAAACTAGCGGGTTCTTTTGTCATATATAGGCTATTTCTTCCCTGTTTCTTCTGGTTTCCAAAAGTCAGTAACAGCACCTTTAGCGGCAGAGGATACCATATGGGCATATTTACCAAGTACACCGCGGCTATAAAGCGGTGGAATGGTTGTTTCTGCTTTGCGTTTTTCAAGTTCTTCTTCAGAAACTGCCATGGAAATTTCCTTGGTATCTTGGTCAACCGTGACCATATCGCCTGTACGAAGGTAGGCAATCGGGCCACCATCCTGAGCTTCCGGAGCGATATGTCCGACAACGAGACCGTAGGTACCACCTGAGAAGCGACCGTCTGTCAAGAGTGCTACCTTGTCTCTTGACCTTTCCCTACGATGATAGAAGAAAGTGACAGCATTTCTGGCATACCAGGGCCACCCTTTGGACCAACATAGCGAACCACGACTACATCGCCATCGACTACTTCATCGGCCAGCACTGCATCAATAGCAGCTTCTTCTGAGTCAAAAACCTTAGCAGGTCCGACGTGACGACGCACCTTGACACCTGATACCTTGGCAACCGCGCCATCTGGTGCCAGATTACCATGCAGGATAATCAATGGACCATCCGCACGTTTTGGATTTTCAAGCGGCATAATAACCTTCTGACCTGGCGTCAAGTCAGCAAAGTCAGCCAAGTTTTCCGCCACAGTCTTACCTGTACAAGTGATTCGATCACCGTGCAAGAAGCCATTAGCCAAGAGATATTTCATAACAGCAGGCACACCACCGACATTGTATAGGTCTTGGAAGACATACTGACCAGATGGTTTCAAATCCGCCAAATGCGGCACGCGCTCTTGAATGACATTAAAGTCATCCAAGGTCAGCTCCACATTGGCCGCATGAGCAATGGCCAACAAGTGCAGAGTGGCATTGGTAGAGCCGCCTAGAGCCATGGTCACTGTGATCGCATCTTCGAAGGCTTCGCGAGTCAGAATGTCAGACGGCTTAAGTCCCATTTCCAACATACGGACAACTGCTCGACCAGCTTCCACGATATCATCCTTCTTATCTTGAGATTCTGCTGGGTGAGAAGAAGAGCCAGGCAAGCTCATACCTAGAACTTCAATAGCTGTCGCCATAGTATTAGCCGTGTACATACCACCACAGCCACCAGGGCCAGGGCAGGCGTTACATTCGAGACGCTTCACGTCCTCAGCTGTCATGTCACCGTGGTTCCATTTTCCGATGCCCTCAAAAACAGAAACCAAGTCAATGTCTTTCCCGTCCAGATTGCCCGGTGCAATGGTTCCACCATAAGCGAAAATAGCTGGAATATCCATATTGGCAATGGCAATCATAGATCCAGGCATGTTCTTGTCACAGCCTCCAATAGCGACGAAGGCATCCACATTATGTCCGCCCATGGCAGCTTCGATGGAGTCTGCGATGATGTCACGTGAAGTCAGAGAGAAGCGCATGCCCGGTGTCCCCATGGCAATCCCGTCTGCTACAGTAATCGTACCGAACTGAACAGGCCAAGCACCTTGTTCTTTTACTCCTTCCTTGGCTAGTTTACCAAAATCATGTAGGTGAATATTACAAGGCGTATTTTCTGCCCAAGTCGAAATCACTCCGACAATTGGAGTTTCAAAGTCCTTGTCCGTCATCCCTGTTGCACGAAGCATGGCGCGGTTAGGAGATTTGACCATACTATCATAAATCTTACTTCTGTGGCGTGTATCTAGCTTATCTGTCATGTCTTTCCCTTTCGTTGTAGTCATCTTTGTGTTTTATTATACCACACTTATGCTCTATTGGATAGAAGAAAATTTTTAAATTTTCAGAATATTGAAACAATACCAAAAAATAGATGCAACTGCTAAAAAGCCTTACTATTGTCAAAAAGAAAATCAAAAAATTCTGTCAAGTAACTTTACTTTACAAAAAAGTTTTGTTATACTGTTAAAGTTGATGAAAATCATGAGATTGCATCGAATTACATTCTAAAAGGAGAAACAAACAATGGCAGTACCTGCACGTCGCACTTCAAAAGCGAAGAAAAACAAACGTCGTACACACTACAAAGTAACAGCTCCATCTGTAACTTTTGACGAAACTACTGGAGATTACTCACGTTCTCACCGTGTATCACTTAAAGGATACTACAAAGGACGTAAAATCGCTAAAGCTACAGCAGCTGAATAATAGAAGGGAGATACCATGCGCGTAAATATTACACTTGAACACAAAGAATCTGGTGAACGCTTGTACCTTACTTCTAAAAACAAACGTAACACTCCAGACCGTCTTCAATTGAAGAAATACTCACCAAAACTTCGCAAACACGTTGTGTTTACAGAAGTGAAGTAAGCATTCAATACGAATCAATACAGAAGAAAGACGCTGATTTAAAGCGTTTTTTCTTTTTGTCAAATTCAGTACATCGCAATATAAATCAAGCGAATCACTACCTTTTTCACTACCTTTATTTTAAATAAGAATATTGATTCGGACAATCAAAAGTAAGAGGAGCTTCATTATGAGTCTCCTCTTTTTCTATGCTCGCTCCAACATCTATTTTATTATTGTGTTATGCTAAAATAGCATATAAATTAATGCCGTCCAGCTTTATTTAGCTCGATAAGCTGGAATCTGTTTACTTACGGTATTCCTCTACTTTAGATTCATACTTTTTTAAAAGTTCCCGTGAGTAAACTTTTTCATGTATCGAGTTTCTAACTTCTTTCCAGAGAATAGCCGCAACTTTTAACTTATTAGAATAACAATCGCTCAATTCATCTAAACAAAAGTCTTTTAGAAACTGATTCCATTGGCAAGCCGAACTATCATACTTGGCATAATCTGACTCACCATAATATATTTTAATCATATCTTGAATAGTGAATTTTATATCTTTATCCCTTTTTACTTTTCGCCAAGCCGTCGCCATATCAGCACTAAATTTAAAGGGACTAATGCCTGTTACAGCTGAAAAATAATCTCGAAATTTTTGGTTAAAAGAAAAACCACAGTTAAGTAACGGAGTCTCCAAGGTTATCACTTCGACTTGACTTTTGTTTCCTTTACTCAAAAATTTTTCTATTTTATTTCCCTTAAAATACTGTTCGATAATATAGTTCAATTCTTGCTTCGTACATCTATACTCTAATCCAAGGGACTTACAAATTTGTGAAAGTTCTTCTCGATACCAATAGTATCTATTAAATTCTTCAAATGATTTTATCTCTCCAAAATCAGGTCTTTTTTCTTTCATATGCCCACCTTAATAAATTCAAATTTGTCATACAATCAATCTATTTACCAACTTGTAAACCTGTCTTATCTCTTTACTTTCTAATTCCCAGCTATCAAGCTCAATTTTAATCAGCTAAAAATCTATCTTCCGTTTTTATGAGATTTACAGTTTCTTTGACGTCCAAATCATCTGTATACAACAAATGATTTTTCTCAATATTTTTAGTTAAGAACTCATTTCTTGACTGGATAGATAAATCGCCTGTTCTTTCAATTTCTTCTCTAGAAGAATCACGGTCTCTAAGGGTTTCTTCTTCTGCTAGCAAAACGCAGTATTTTAAGTTTATCTGTTTTGCCTTTAAGAACTCTGCGATTTTCTTCAGTTGTTCCTCAAATATGACATATTCTATGATGACTGTAATGCCTCGAGCCATGAAATTATCGGTCAGACTGATGACATTATCCCAGAATAAATCCATGTAATAGCCATCATCCTCCCAAGGTGCTACTAGGCCGCTTTTAATCATTAAGTAGATCATGTCGCCTTCTATCACTGCACTTTTGTCAAAAGAGTAGGCTAATTCCTTGCTGACCGTGCTTTTTCCAACACCTGGAGGTCCAGAAACAATATAAACACAATTTTCCAACCTAATACCTCTATCAATTCTAACGATTCTGAGAATAACTGCTCATATTATAGCATTTCTAAAATATTATTTCTATCGACTTCAAATCCTTCAAAAAAGAGAGCAAAGATGGATAAAATTCCAAGAAAACCCTTACTTTTGAAAATCTTCATTTTAATGCAATAAACTTTGACAGATGCTCTACTAGCCTTTATAATAGTATTATTACTAAAATTAGGGAGAGTATGTCCATGCCAAATAATGAAGAGAACAAAGGTATGTTTCGTAATTTTTTAGGTGGCTTTAAGCGTCTTATAAAAGGTGAAGAGGACGAATCATCCACTTCTGCGGTTCATAACAATGAAGGAAGTAACCCACAAGTCAATGTGAACCCAGAAGATAGAGAAAATTTCCTCATTGAGAAAGCTTTGGAGTCGATCCAATACTACGACCGCTTGGATGTTATGAATATCGGTGGAGAAGAAGTAGACGAATCTCCAGCTGTAGAAAGTGAAGCTAGTCTGGAGCAGGAAAAAATGGCAGCGAAAAGCCAGGCAGCCAGCACGACAGAATCTGCTGAGACAAGCATTTCTTCAGATTCTATGAAAAAGAGGGGCTTGAAGAGTACTGCTGATTCAATATCTCTATCATTAAGTATAGAAAGTAAAAAGGCTTCTCGTAGTTTAGAAGTAACCGAATCACAGACACAAAGTTTGGGAGTTGGGCAATCTGATAGCAAAGAAACGGATACTTCTGCTAGCTTGTCAATTGCGCAAAGTCATGCCTTCGAGCAATCAATCCTTGAAGAAAATAGAGCGTCGCTTAGCTTATCAATTTTTGAGTCAGTATCTCAAAGCATGGCCGCTGAAGAGTCTCTCAGTGCGGACAACGAAGTATCACTGAGCTTGTCCGTGGCTGAATCTGTGTCTCAAAGCATCGCGATTCAAGAATCGATCAGTGCAGAAATCGAAGCGTCTAAGAGTTTATCCGTGGCTGAGTCTATTTCTCAGAGCGTTGCCATCCAAGAATCTATCAGCGCGGAATTCGAAGCATCTAACAGCTTATCTATAGCAGAGTCCGTTTCTCAAAGCATCGCGATTCAAGAATCAATCAGCGCAGAAATCGAAGCGTCTAAGAGCTTGTCGGTTGCTGAGTCTGTGGCGCAAAGCATTGCTATCCAAGAATCAATCAGCGCAGAAATCGAAGCATCGCTGAGCTTATCTGCTGCTGAGTCGGTTTCTCAAAGTATTGCCATTCAAGAATCGATCAGCGCAGAAATCGAAGCATCTACAAGCTTATCTGTAGCTGAGTCTGTGTCTCAAAGCATCGCGATTCAGGAATCCATTAGCGCAGAATTCGAAGCATCTACAAGCTTATCTATCGCTGAATCTGTATCTCAAAGTATCGCGATTCAGGAATCCATTAGCGCAGAATTGGAAACGTCGCTGAGCTTATCCGTGGCTGAGTTTGTGTCTCAAAGTATCGCGATTCAGGAATCCATTAGCGCAGAAATCGAAGCATCTAACAGCTTATCTGCTGCTGAGTCTATTTCTCAAAGCATCGCGATTCAAGAATCAATCAGCGCAGAATTGGAAACGTCGCTGAGCTTGTCCGTGGCGGAATCGGTGTCACAAAGCATTGCTATCCAAGAATCGATCAGCGCGGAATTGGAAGCTTCGCTGAGCCTATCTGTAGCAGAGTCTGTGTCTCAGAGCATTGCCATCCAGGAATCGATCAGCGCGGAATTGGAAGCATCGTTGAGCCTATCTGTAGCAGAATCCGTTTCGCAAAGCATTTCTATCCAAGAATCTATTAGTGCAGAATTGGAAGCATCGCTAAGCTTATCTGTAGCAGAGTCCGTTTCTCAAAGTATCGCGATTCAAGAATCAATCAGCGCGGAAATCGAAGCGTCTAACAGCTTGTCCGTGGCGGAGTCTGTATCTCAAAGCATCGCGATTCAAGAATCAATCAGCGCGGAAATCAAAGCATCTAACAGCTTATCTGCTGCTGAGTCTATTTCTCAAAGCATTGCCATTCAAGAATCTATCAGCGCAGAAATCGAAGCGTCTACCAACTTGTTTGTAGAAGAATCCCAAGTCTTAGATAGAGCGATTGAACAGTCTATTATGACGGAAAACGAAGTGTCTACGAGCTTATCTATCGTAGAGTCTGAAGCACTAAGTAAAGCGATCGAGTTATCAATTAGCGCGGAAAATGAAGCGTCTATCAGCCTGTCTATGGCGGAATCCCAAGCCTTAAGTCGGGCAATTGAACAGTCTATCAGTGCTGAAAACAAGGCATCGCTAAGCCTATCTATTACAGAAAATAAAATTCAAAGCATCGCGATTGAACAATCTATCAGCCTAGAAAATGAAGTTTATTCTAACCTATCTATGGCAGAAGCTGAAGCGAAAAGCGTAGCCGTAGAGCAGTCTATCAGTTTGGAACAAGGACAATCCCTTAGCCTGTCTATCGCGGAATCGCAATCACAACATGCGGCGGTAGAACAATCTCGCAATCTGGAACAGGAATATTCATACAGTTTGGCAGCTGCGGAATCTAGAGCCAAAAGAGATACTATTGAGCAGTCTACCAGCTTGGAGCAAGAACAATCATTTAGCTTATCTACTGCAGAATCTAAAATCCTCAGCAGAGCCGTTGAACAATCAATCAGCGTCGAACAGGATCATTCATTCAGCATTTACCTTGCCCAATCTGAAGCCCAAAGTAAGATCATTGAGCAGTCTATCAGCCTAGAGCAAGAACAGTCACGCAGCCTGTCTGTTGCGGAATCGCAATCGCAAAGTATCGCTATTGAGCAATCAATGAGCGTGGAAAGAGAGCGTTCAATCAGTCTATCTATCGCTGAATCACAGTCACAAAGAATGATCATTGAACAATCAATCAGTGCAGAGAGAGCCCATTCGATCAGTCTGTCTGCTGCCGTATATCAATCGCAAAGCATGGCTTCTGAGTTTACTACTGTCACACAGAATCTATCAACCTTGGCCATGATTACTAAGAGACATAAAAAAAATAAGCTCAGAACAAACAGCGAATGAATACTGAAAGGAACTAATATGATTAGAAATATTCTATCAAGTAATGGTAAAAGTCTAGGAATCACCGACATCCTGCCCCAGTATGGTGAAGACTATCGTCTCTCTGTCATGGACGGAACAGTTGACTATCGAACAATCCCCCTAGGAGCCTACGATCTGTTCAAACAAGGCTCCAGTAAACAGGATTATCTGGCAGACATTGAAAAAATTAAAACAATGGGCTTCAATACCTACCAGCTATCCTTTTCATGGACTCGCCTCTTCCCGACAGGAGAAGAGCGGAGACCCGATGCTAAAGTTCTTGCTTTCTATGAGTCAATTATCGATGCACTGCTCGAAAATGACATCGAACCAATTGTAAGCCTGTCTCATTTCGATTTCCCGCTTCATTTGTATGAAAAATACGGCGCATGGAAAAGTCGGCAAATGATTGCCATGTACGAAAAATATTGCGAAGCCGTTTTGACCCACTTTAAAGAAAAAGTCACTTACTGGATTACCTTTAAAGAAATGAGCGCTCTGTCTTATTTGCCATTCTTAGGCGCTGGGCTACACTTTGACAGCACGGAAAACCAAGAGCAACAAATTTGGCTGGCTGCTCACCATCAGCTAATCGCGTCCGCAAACGTGGTTAAGCTCGGTCAAACCATCAATCCAACCTTCCAATTCGGTAGTCTGATTACCATCAATAGTGACTCTCACCAAGAAAATCACTCAGCTACTGATGCCTTGGGCCATGAGCTGAACAGACGTAAAAACTACATTTTTACAGATGTGCAGACCAAAGGACACTATCCAAATCACTTCCTTCGCTACATTGAGCGAAATCAGCTGGATCTAGGCATTACGGAAGAGGATGTCTTCGCCTTAAGAGAAGGCATCGTAGACTTTGTTGCTTTCTCACATTATGCAGCGGAAATATCCAGGATTTGTTTACCAACAAATATGTCCGCAAAAATGTAGAAACTTGCCTTGCGCAACCTGTCCTTCTTCGGATTGCCATGTCTGAGCTATATGAGCGCTACCACAAGCCTCTCTTGGTCATTGAGACTTGTTCTGAGGTCTCTGACCATCCGCAATTAGCTAAGAATATTCAAGACAACGTTCAAGAAATTATTAAATCCGTTGAGATTGACGGGATTGAGTTGCTTGGCTACACACCATTTAGCTGGAGCGATGTAAATATCTAGGATCCAGTCTCAAGCTCAAAACATAGAAAAAATCTCCCTAAGAAAGTGAATAATCACTTGTGGGGAGATTTTTGATGTTTTAGAAGAGCAATCAAAGCCTTACTCTTTTCCTTTGCTATCTCTAAAAATCCGATAGCTGGTCTCAGCGACAGGCAGGCCGATGATGGTGTACATATCACCTGTAATTGAGCGGATAAAGCGAGGATCCAGCTCCTGAAAGCCATAAGCACCTGCCTTGTCTAGCGGACGCTTGTCATGCAGATATGCCTTGATGACAGGCTCTAATTCTGGGTAATAATCCACAAAGTCCACCTGCGCTACGGTGTAAAAGACTTCTAGAAAATCCTGCATACGTAGGCAGACCGAGGTCACTACATGGTGGCTCTTGCCAAAGTAAGAGCGAAACATCTGGCCGGCTTCAGCTAAATCCTGTGGTTTATTGTAAATCTGACCATCCACTACGACGATGGTATCAGCCGAAATATAAAGGGTCTCGGCTTCTAAGTCCAAATCAGACTTGGCTTTGGAAATCTCACAGCAAATCTTGGCTGCTTTAGTCAGAAAACCCTGATCATCGATGGTTGCCATACAATGCTCTTCAATAGCTCGCTCGTCCACTTCTACAGCCTGAATCTCTGGATTCAAAAAGCTCAACAACTCCTTGCGTCTGGGCGACGTAGATAGCAGGACAAAGCGGCGAATCTCTCCTTTTTCACCTTCCCTTTGGTAGTCAAAAACCATCTTCATGATTGTCCTCCTGTGTCCTTTAATTGAAAGAGTTCCTCCACCCGCAAATCAAAAACCTGAGCGATTTTTAAAGCCATCTCTAGCGAGGGATTGTAGCGGTTATTCTCCAAGTGCAAGATCGTTTCGCGCCGCATTCCAATGCGATCCGCTAATTCCTGCTGGGTCATGCCTCTGGATTCTCGGACAAATTTGAGATTGGTGATAATATTGCTTTCCTTGGCCATTTTTAACCCCTCTTTTCAAATAAAAAGAAGACAAAACCAAAGAGCAAAACCAAGACACCAATCATGATAAAAAATATTCCAGCATTGACTGTGATAGCTCCTATATTGGCGCTGAGCCCTGCAAGTACCAGCAAAGTTGCTATACAGATGGCAAACATCAAAGTCGCTGCTTTTGCCAGATTGGCATAAAAGCGCTCGTCTGCTCTTTCCTTGACCTTTTTCAAGGCAAAAAATAAAAGAAAGAGAAACTGGATAGCGAGGAAGCCTCCCAAAGCAATGTACTTTATAAAAGGCGGATTGGTACTTGGAGTCCATAACCAGATTCCGACAGTATAGATAGAGGTTGCTGAAAGAGTCAATAGATTATAAAATTTCATGGTTAGATCATAGACCTGCTTTTCTTGAACTTCTTTCATCCTCTTAGGCCATGGTTTCATGTGAAACCAAGACCAGATACTCACGAGCTGACCTATACTTACCAAACCGACAATTATCCACTTGGATGACCAGCTGAGATTGCTGGGAGCAAGGAAAACAGTAAAATCAATAAAGAGAGCGGTGGCGACCAGCAAAATGAGGCCACCCATTTTTGACTTTTTTTCATGATAGACTCCTTTCGTAGTGTTAGAAATATTTAACACCTTTATGTTATAAATATATCACACACAAGAATAAAAGACAAGCATTTATGTGCTGTTTGGGAAAATTTTTTATTTCCGCAAACAAAAGCCCCAGAATTTCTCTGGGGAGCTGGTTTATTCTTTACCAATACAATATTCTTGGTGTTCTTGCAAGCTTTCATCGGTCTGAATGGTCACTTTGGCAATGCCATAAGCCAAAAGCCTTTGGCGCAGGACAGCCTGCGTTTCAGCCAGCAAATTGGGATTTTCTAGACAGATATGGAGCATGGCAAATTTTTCCAAACCATCCGTCGTCCAAACATTGAGCTGAGTGATGGCTCGCACGTTTTCCAGCACCGCTATTTCCTGATAAAGCTGACTGAGATCCACATCGCTGGGCACATGGTCTAGGAAAATCTGGATATTCTCCCAAAATTTTGGCAGAGCCTTGCTGAGAATAAAGCCTGCGATAACCAGAGAAAGCAGCGGATCCAGGAAATACCAGTCGGTGAAACGCAAGATGAGAGATACTACGATAACCGCTATCCAGCCCAAAATATCCTCAAGGAAATGCAGGCTAAGAATCGATTCATTGTGACTATGTCCATGGCTGACCACTCTGCTGGCTGCTGTATTAACGACAATGGCAACAATCCCCAAAACTAACATGCCATCATAATTCACCTTCTCCGGAGCAAATAATTTCGGAATATTTCCACAATCACCAAGATCGATCCGACCAGCAAAATCACCGAGGTCAAGAGGGCCCCCAGCAAGCTGTAACGCTTATAACCCAAGGTATATTCTCGGTCTTCTTTTTTTGTGGAAATCTTTTCAAAAAGAGTCGATAGACCAATAGCCAAAGCATCTCCCGTATCATGAACCGCATCGGCTAAGACAGCGCTAGAATGAAAGAGAAGCCCGAAGATAAACTCAATAATAGCAAAAGAAAAGTTCAAGAGAAAAGCGATTGTCATATTTTTACTGGATTTCATGTGAACCTCCTTATTTATTTTCCAAAAGGAATAATACTTATGGTATAATCTAATCAATACCGAACACTCTGTTCAATTATATTATCTCCTATTATTAGAAAGGAAACAAGAGCCAGTTCATGCCCTTTGTCTCTTAGCAGACAAAAAGCTCTTTTGTACGGAATTTCCATGGATAGACGAGTAAAAAAATCACGCGCAGCCATTTACCAAGCCTTTATCAGCCTGCTCAATCAGAAAAGTTACGAAAGCATCACCGTTCAGGAAATCATTGACCTAGCAGATGTAGGCCGCTCCACCTTCTATAGCCACTTTGAGACCAAAGAAACCCTGCTGGAGGAACTTTGCCAAGAGCTCTTTCAGCATACCTTTATCGAGCGCTCTGAGGGACGCGATTTGTTTGAAGCGACAGCCCATATTTTCCATCACTTTCGGAAAAATCAGGATCGGATAGCCACCCTTCTCTTGGCTAAAAATACTTACTTCATCAACCGCCTGAAAATCGAGCTTGAGCGCTATCTCTTTCCCATGATTGAGCAGACATTATTGCAGAAAAAAAGCCATCTGCCGGACAACTTTTTAAAAAATTATGTGACGTCAACTTTTGTGGAGACGGTCAGCTGGTGGCTGCAACAACGAAATCAAGTTGGCGAAAACACGATTTCTCGCTATTTTCTGGACTTGATGGACTAAGCCGCAATTCGCCTATCATTTTCTGAAAAGATATGGTATAATCGTTCCTTGATGTACGAAAGGAGATTGACTATTTATGAAAAAAGAACACTCACCGTTTTTAATTCCAGGTATAGTGATGATAGGGATAGCACTACGGGCTCCTTTTACTGTTTTGCCTATCGTTCTGACAGACATTGCGGAGGGGCTACAGGTTCCAGTTAGCTCTCTGGGCCTCTTGACCAGTCTGCCTCTGATTATGTTTGCCCTCTGCTCGGTCTTTGCTCCGCGCTTGGCGCAAAAGATGAGCTTGGAAAAACTGTTTGCTCTTGTTTTACTCGTGCTAACTCTAGGCTCACTGATTCGCGTATTTAATCTTCCCTTACTTTATACGGGAACTATTATTTTAGGAGCGGCTATTGCTGTCTTAAACGTCCTTCTTCCGAGCTTGATTCAGGCCAATCAGCCGCATCGTGTCGGTCTTTTGACAACTCTCTATATCACATCGATGGGCCTATCGATTACGATTTTGTCTGCTCTGGCTGTTCCCATCGTTCAAATGAGCTCTTGGCAAGGTCTCATTTGGATATCAACCCTGATTTGCTTTGTGATTCTCCTGATTTGGTTGCCCAATGTCAAATATAGCCATCGCTTGGCGGCTAAACAGCAAGGAAAGCAAGAGCACGGATATCTTCTAAAAAATCCAAGAGTCTGGGCCTTGATTTTATTTGGTGGCTTACAGTCACTACTCTTTTATACCAGCATGACTTGGTTGCCAACCTTGGGGCAGCAAGCCGGCCTTTCTACTGATACGATAGGCTTACTGGCAGCCATCTTTTCTCTGATTAGCCTGCCCTTTTCAATGACCATTCCTAGTTTGACAGCACGCTTGAAAGCTCGTCAACGTCTGGTCATGATTAGCTTGGTTTCCGCAGCAGGCCTGATTGGTATTGCCATGCTCTTGATTCGGACAGATTCCTTTGCTTACTGGCTGATTCTTAATCTGCTCATTGGTATGTCTGTCAGCGCCCTCTTCCCCTATCTCATGGTGACCTTCTCCCTCAAGACCTCTACACCTGCGCAAACGGCTCAACTATCTGGACTGGCTCAAACTGGAGGATACATCCTAGCCGCCTTCGGCCCGAGCCTCTTTGGCTACAGCTTTGATTTGTTCCACTCTTGGACACCAGCCATCCTCATCCTCCTCGGACTGACCGTCATCATGACCATGAGCCTCTTTTACATAGAAAAATTTGATAAGATTCTATAAAACTTCTGATTCTCCATCAGGAGTTTTTTGCTGCCAAGTTTCTTGTGATTGCCGAAATTCACTTGAAATCATCTTTCCTCATCTTACCTGCTTGATTTTTTGATTATAACATAATTTCAAAAGGATTTTTCATATTTTTGATAAAAATACTTACATTACATTATAAAAACTTGCATATACTTATAAAATGAATTATAATGAACTTATAAAGTAGCAGAAAGGATGAGAAAGATGTATCAAGAGCAGCGGCTTTCAAAAATGCTGGAACTTTTGGAGGACAAAGGACAGCTGGCAGCCAAGGACATGGTGGACTATTTTCAGGTTTCAAAGGATACCATTCGCCGTGATTTCTCAATTTTGAGCGAGCGAAAACTGGTTCAGCGAACCCATGGCGGGATTATTCCTTTGGAAAATAGTCGGCAAATTCCTTCTTTCAACGACCGTATCGACCAACTAAACCAAGAAAAAAAGGCCATCGCTCACAAGGCTCTGGACTTTCTCAAACCCAATCAGGTCAATTTCTTTGATGTATCCACAGTGGTTCTTAAGCTAGCTCAGCAAGTTCAGAAACCGATGACGATTTTTTCTCATTCTTTGGATAATGCCATCATGCTAAGTGATCAGGAGCAGATTGATTTCCATTTTTTAGGTGGGAAGTTCTATCCGAGAAATCGTTTTTACTACGCCCTCAATGAAGCCGAGTTGCTCAGAGAAATTTCTTTTGATCTAGCCTTCATCGGAGCTGCAGGTCTGAAAAATGGCCAAATCAGCTTTGAAGATCAGGAAGATACCTATCTGAAGAAGCTAGCTCTCAAGCAGGCCAAGACAAAGATTCTGCTGGCCGAGCAGGCCAAAGTTAAGAAAGAATCAACCTATATTTTAGGAAATATCAGTGATTTTGACTACTGGATCACCGATCAAAAACCTAGCCCTGAGCTAGAAGCTCTTCTGGCTGGGAAAGTCACCATTATTTACTAGCTCGACAAGATTTCATTTTGTAGCTTATGGAGGAAGCAACCATGACCAAGCAAGATATTCGTTTGATTATCAGCGACATTGACGGCACAATTCTCGATGACCAGCACCAAGTAGATCCGCAGCTGAGGGAGCAGATTCCCTTGCTAAAAAAAGAAAACATCCCTTTTGTTCTAGCCTCTGCCCGCTCTCCTCTGGGCATGGAGCCAATTGCGCGCAAGCTGGGACTGGGTGATAACCCACTAGCCTGCTACAACGGTGCTCTAGTCATCAAGGGTAACCCGCAAGATTACGAGACCATTATCGAGCATCCATTGGATAAAAAGAAATTCGCACTTTTCTGGAACTGGTAAAAACTAAGTTTCCTAGTGTTTCCATCAATCTCTACTCTGGTAAAGATTGGATTGCTGACCGTTTGGACAAGTGGGTACAAATTGAAGCCGATATTACAGATGAGCAGCCTATTATTCAAAATATTCTACTGCCTGTTCTGGATGTGCTCATCCCAGCCCATAAGTTGCTGTTGATTGATGAGGCAGCTGTTATCCAGCAACTCCATGCCTTCTTGCAAACGATAGATTTTCCAAATACAGCCTTCTACCTGTCCAAGGACAACTATTTGGAAGTCACACATAAACAAGTGTCAAAAGAGCAGGCCCTTCTGGAAGTGGCCAAACACTACCAGATTCCGCTGGAGCAAGTCATGACGATTGGAGACAACTTCAATGACCTTCCGATGCTGCGACTGGCTGGTCTGGGAGTCGCTATGGGTAATGCCCCTAAAGCAGTTAAACTTGAGGCAACAGCCGTCACTAAAGCAACAACCAACATGGGGTCGCCAAAGCTATTGAGGAATATGTTTTACTATAATGCAAAAAAATCTGCCCTTGAGCAGATTTTTTTATTGATGATAATCGTAGGCAAGGCGAGGGCTGCCATCTGGCAAATAAATCGTACCACACTGGCTAAAACCGTAGCGGCGAATGGCTGCCTGCATCGGATGGTTATCTTCATGCGTATCAATGCGAAGATAAGGAATCTGCTGCAAGCAAAAATCAAAACACAGGTAAGCCAGACCCTTGACTTGTCCATTTGAAGCGATACGGTGGATTGTACCGTAAGGCTCTGAAAAATGCCAAGCACCTTCAATCTCTTGGTAGGTTGGATCTGGTCCGATGATGAACGCAAAGGTTCCAACAACTTGCCCAGCCTCTTCAAAGACATAGCAGTGACCTGCCCGAATATCTTCCTCTACCAGCTGACGATTCGGATAGGAAGCTGGCCACTGACTGGGATTCCCCATAGTCCGCATAAACTCCCTAGCCCGATCAAAAATTGATAAAATTGCTGGGATATCCTGCATTTCCGCCAAGCGAATCATGTTGCCTCCTTCCAGCCACATTACCTTATTTGACAAATTCCTCGTAGTTCCCCGTGTAATTAGCCCACTCCTTACTAAAGAATTTTTCATTGATCTGATAATTCGGAGCAGGTTGAGGATTAGACACAAAAGGATCGACAGCCTTGTCGAAGGCCAGCCAACCATTCCAGCCCATGTGGATCGTGTCCTGCATAAAGTAAGGCTTGTCGCCGTCCTTAGAAAAGTCAGCAATATTTGTAAATCCTTGACTCTCCAGCTGGAACTTAATCTTCTCAACTGTCCGCTGGTACATCTCTTCACTCAATCCAGTATAGGCCATCCATTTGGCATTGACTGGTGGGATGACAAAGATGACATTGGTTTTTGATTTGGCAAATTGTTCCAAAACCAGCTGCAAATCATTGTACTCAGGAGACTTTTCGTAAGACTGTTTGGATTGGAAGCCTTTGAACTTCTTGATTTTTCTAGCCAAACGCTTCTTATAAAAGTCGTTATCGATCCCTAAATCATTGTTATTAGTCTGCTTGACAGCATCTGCCGTAGCCAGTTTTTCCAATTCTTCATAGGAGAATTCATCTGGAAGACGGGAAAGCTGAGGTAAAACCTTCGTGTCATAATTGCCATTATTACCAGCAGCAAACGTACTGAAAAATGCATCCTCCCGCTGATAAATCCGGCTCATAGCATGGATATACTGCTGCTCAAAAGAAGTCAGTTGGCTTCCATCGGCCACTTTCCTGACAATATCCCCCATAGCAATGTTGGGATAGAGCTGCAAAAGCCGCTGAGCTGCATACTGAGCGCCTACGCCACCGTCCTGCCAACTGAGAAAGCCAGCTAGCTGGTCGCTATTGAAATACTGCTGAAAGCTGCTGCATCATAGCCTTTTTTGGTAAACCATTGCGGAGAAACGACATAGACAGCCGTCTTATTTTCCAGCTCAGAGGTCATCTGCTGCATCCCAAAATATTGGTTGAGCGAAGCCGCCCCCCGCTGCCCTAGAAAATAAGGTCGGTAATTGCGGTCATACTTCTCAGCCAAAACAGCTGGGTGCATACTGTCAAAGCGCAGCCATTCACTGGAGCCAAAGTAGGGCACAAAACGGGTATCTTGATCTGTCAGGGCCGTCATTTTTTTGCTACGGCTCTTGAAAGTTTCTGCTGTAAGAGTCACAGCTGCCCGCTTCTCTGCTTCCACATCATGCTTTTTCTCAAGCGGATAGAAGAAAAAGAGCAGGGCGACCATGACCAAGGCGCAGAAGACAGGCCCCAGAATCAGCCAGAGTCGTTTAAGCATTACGAAGCTCCGTTACGCCTTCAACGATTTTATTGGCTGTATTCCAGTCATCACGGCCAAATTCTGACACTGGCACGCGGATGTCAAAACGGTTTTCCAGCTCAACAATCAGCTCTACTGTCCCCATGCTGTCCAAAACGCCAGCATCAAACAAATCCTCGTCCATCATGTCCGAAACATCTTCCATAAATAATTCGTCAATAATTTCAATTACTTCTGCTTTTACATCCATTTTAGTTTCCTCGTTTACATTTTATTTTTTAAACCAAAGGTCATTCAAAAATCCTGAGAAGATCAAGAATGAGAACATGACAACATGGAAGGTGATCACAACCCCCAGCGCTTGGGTCCACTTGTTGTCAGGCAGGGCTGGCAGTCCCTTACTTTTACGCTCTTTATTGATGGTCTTTTTTTCTTACGGAGCCAAGCGTCATTGACCACCAAGCCCAGACCGTGGAAGAGACCATAGGCGATATAGTACCAGGTCACACCATGCCAGAAGCCCATGACCAACATATTGATTATATAGGCTACACTGGAAGTCGTATTGCGGTTTTTAAAGACCTTGTTGCGCATGAGTACCATGACCAGGCGCATAAAGACAAAAGTCACGGAACCAAAAGGACAGGCTCATGTGCCAGCGATTCCAGAATTCCTTCAAATCGCGTGAAACAAAAGGCTTGTCAAAGTTGATAGGGCTCTTGATGCCCATGAGATTGGAAATGGCCACCGCAAACATCGAATAACCGGCAAAGTCAAAGAAGAGATCCAGACCAAAGACATACATGACGCCTAGCGTTCCCAGATTGAAGAAACCACCAGTATAGAGGGCATAGGTCTTGACGTGCCCTAAAATCATGTGGCCAAAGATATGGGCCAGGACAAACTTATAGAGAAAGCCCAGCATGATATACTTGACCGACTGCTCCAGCATATCTAGAAGCTCATCGCGCTCTGGTATCTGGAGATAATTTTCATTGAAACGCTTGAAACGATCAATAGGGCCACTAGAAAAAGTAGGCATAAAGAGCATAAAGCGGAGGAATTCCCAGAGACTGAAATCAGTCAGCACGCCATCCCTCAGCTCAATAATCATACCAACTGAGCGGAAGGTCAGATAGGAAATTCCCAGAAAGCCAAAGAGTGATTGATGGCCACTGATAGCTGGCTCGACCTTAACCCAGAATAGGGGCAGAACCGCCAATGCTGTATGCAAATAAAATATCCACTTGCTATCCCGCTTTTTGCGGTAGAATTTATAAGAATAAACCCAGACCGTCTGCCAGACGACATAAAAGAGCAGGGCATAAAGCTGCGCCAGACTAGGGCCCGTCAGCATCAAGACGATAAAGGCCAAGCTGACCAAGGCTTCGTAGACTGGGAAGCGTTTTTTAAAGAAAAGTCCGATAAAGATTGGCAAAACAGCCAAGATAAGATAAAGGAAATACTGTGGGTCTCCGTAAGGCTCCAGATGAGGAAGCTGTTTCAAGAAATCCATCATGACTTGTTGACCTCACTAATCAGCCCCTTGATATCAATCTTACCGTTTGGTGTTAGGGGCAGAGATTCCCGATAGAGGAACTTAGACGGCATCATATAAGACATCATGATATCCTGTAGATCCTCCTTGATAGCCTTGGTGATATCGATTTCGCGGTCAAATTGCTCTGCAACACCCTCTTTCAAAATAACGTAGGCCAATAAGTTTTGAACCTTGTGGTCCTTATTATAACGTGGCACTGCCACTGCCGCCTCGATATACTTAGATTTGTTGAGGTTTTGAGATACGTCCTCTAGCTCGATGCGATAGCCGTTAAACTTAATCTGGAAGTCCATACGACCGCCGTAGAGCAAGAGACCTTCATCCGTCATCGTACCCACATCGCCTGTATGATAGGCTGGTAGCCCTTCAAATTCAAAGAAAGCTTCAGCTGTCTTTTCAGGATTGTTGAGATAACCCTTGGATACGGCTGGTCCGCAGACAATGATTTCTCCCTGCTGACCATTCGGCAATTTTTTGCCCATTCTCATCGATGACAAAGGTTGGTGAATCCGCCTTGGTATAGCCGATTGGCAGACGCTTGAGGGTAGCTAACATCTCATCTGTGATGGCAACTGCAGACAGAGCCACCGTTGCCTCAGTCGGACCATAGGCATTGATAATACGAGCCTCAGGGAAACGCTCCCGCAATTTCTGAGCTGTCTTGACCGTCAGCTCCTCTCCATCAAAGTAAAAATGCGTAATGCCTGGCATCTTTTGGCTATTAAAATCTTCCGAAAGCATGGCCATATCCGCAAAGGACGGTGTAGAAGTCCAGATTGCTACAGGCAGGCTGAGAATCGCTTCAAATAGCTGCTTGAAGTCCTGAGTCAGACTAGAAGGCAGGGCATAGAGAGTGCCCCCCAGCGCCAAAGTCGGCGCCCAGTACATAACTGACAAGTCGAAAGAATAAGGCGGTTGCGCCAGCATTTGCGGACGGCTCGGTGTCGCAAATTCCTTGTCTGTAATCATCCAGTTGGTAAAGCTGAGCAGGTTATCATGAGAGATTTGCACACCCTTAGGTTTGCCAGTCGTACCAGAAGTAAAGATGATGTAGTAATTGTCATCACCCTTGACAGGATGGCTCATCTCATAGGCAGTCTTCTCTGCGTAAGCCGCTCGAACCTCTTCCAGACTGAGAATGGCTGCATCTGTATCAGCCAGCGGAAAATCCGCAATGGCAATAATCAAGCTTGGTTCGGCTACTTCCAAAATAGCAGTCACGCGCTCCAAGGCTGAATGACTATCAATAGGAATATAAGCATGACCAGCTTTGGTCAAGGCCACAAAAGTAGCCAGCATTTCATACTCCTGACCACCGTAGACCACGACTGGTGACTTGGGAGCCAGCCCCAAGCTATCAATCTTGGCTGCCAATGCATCGGAGTCTGCCTTTAGATCCCCGTAGGTATGAACTTGTCCGAGGACATTGTAGACAGGGAAATCTGGCTGCGTCTGAGCAAAGTGCTCAATCGCTTCAATCATATCTGTAATTGCTGTGTTTGACATGTGTATAGTACTCTCTTACATTAAAATTCATTGTAGATAAAGCCACCTTGACCTTGACCAAGATAACTAAAGAAATAAAGCAGGGCTACGAAAATCACAAAGTATAGCAATGTCTGCCCTACAAACTTATAAATCGTCTTATATTTCGTCATTTCATTCACTCTTATCTTTTTTTAGATAGACATAGATTATTTTACCATTTTATAGAGAAAGATTTCAATATAAAAGCTATCAATTGTGTAAAGTTCTTGTAAGGAAATAAAGAGAAAAAGAGTTACTTCCCTTATCTTTCAAGGATGAAATCCTTTTCAAATTTTATAAGTAAAATTTCTATATATTACTTGACTTTTAGTTCAAAAGAGATTATCCTATATGTAGAAAGTTTATATATAATATTTTTATATATAGGAGGTAGTACATGTATTTCCCCACATCTTCTACCCTGATAGAATTTCTGATTTTAGCGATTTTAGATAAAGAAGATTCCTATGGCTACGAGATTAGCCAGACCATCAAGCTCATTGCCGATATCAAGGAGTCCACGCTTTATCCTATCCTGAAAAAATTGGAAAAGAGTCAGTATTTAGAGACTTACTCTCAGGAATATCAAGGTCGAAAACGAAAATATTACTCTCTGACCCTAACAGGTCAGAAACAACTGATCAGCCTCAAATGAATGGGAGCTTTATACCAGCATGATTAAGGACATTATCGAAGGGAGTGTTCGCCATGACAAGAACTGAATATCTAGCCCAGCTAGAAAAATATTTAAAAAAATTACCAGCAAAAGACTATCAAGAAGCTATGGACTACTTCACCGAGTACTTTGACGAGGTCGGTCCAGAGGGAGAGGCAGCAGCTATAGCTGAGCTGGGTAGTCCCAAAGAAGCGGCTCACGAGATTATCATCAATCTTCTGGACAAGAAAATAGAAGAAGACCGCCAAGAAGCTGACTCTGTCAAAAATAGCAAGCAGATCGTCCAGATTGCTATTCTGTCCATCTTGGCGGCTCCACTAGCAATTCCTCTGTTAATTTTGGCTTTGACTTTGATTTTTACTTTCTTCCTCCTCATCAGTGTCTTTGCTTTTGTTATAGCCGTCTTTGCTTTTGCTATGTTTGTCATGGGGGCGAGTCTGATTTGGGACAGCCTGACTCTCGGCATGACCACTTCGATTCCTGCTTTTGCCCTTAGTTTGGGTATGAGCCTTTTAACCTTGGGGCTGGCTGGACTCTTCTATCTCAGCATTGGTCCTATCCTTCGCTTTATCAAACTGAGTTTTGTCAAACTCGCCCAAGCCTTGGCACGGAAAGGAGGCCGTCATGTCTAAAGTAAGAAAAACCATACTCAGTATTACTGTCGCCGCCTGTCTACTAGGAGTAGGCCTGATATTGGTCGGTCTAGCCAGTGGTGGTCTGCAGGATCTGGTGAGGAGCTCAGCCGCTAGCACCAAGATGGCCAAGCAAGAAGAAACCTATGGCAATATCCATTCCTTAAATCTAGACCTGAGCAACCGCTCGGTTGTGATTGAAGAATCGCCCGATGATAAGGTTCACTTGACCTATTATCAAGGAGACGGCAAGACAACTGAAAAATCAGTACCAAGGCTGAAAACGGTAGTCTATACATTAAGGAATCCAGCTTTTTTATCAACATTAACAGCGGCCTACGCTCTTTACTAGGCCTGATAAATGGAGATTTGGAAAGGACTCAACAAATCACTCTAAGCCTACCTAAGGGAAGGAACTTGGAGCAGGTTAAGGCCAGTTTAGCTAACGGCAGCCTATCAATCAATGACCTGACAATCAAAAAATTAAAAGCCGATCTCAGCAATGGTTCAATCGAACTCAGTCATAGCCAGATTGAGACTGGCAGTATCGAAAATGACAATGGTAGCATCGAGCTAGTCCAAACCAGCCTGACCGATACTCAAATCAGTCTCTCCAACGGCAGTATCACTAGTGATAAACTAACCCTCAAGGGCAATATCAACATGTCCAGCGACAATGGCTCCATCGATCTCCATCTCACCGAAGAGACCTTCAAAGCCATCTCACTGGACCTGCAAACAGATCTAGGTGACATTGAACTGCCCAAGGACATGCAGACCAGCCACGACCAAGAGGACTTCATAGGCGATCGGGTCATTCATACCAATGAACAGGCCCAAGCCAAGCTGACCGCCCGCACCAGCACCGGCAGCATTGAGATTAGTCATTAAAATAGAACGGAGCCTGATTGGTTCCGTTTTTTATGGTCAAAATGGTAAAATAAGATAGAGAGGGGTTTCGAATGCTAAATTATAAATGGATATTTTTTGATATTGGTTCTACTTTAATCAATGAAGAGAAAGCTTATCAAGATAGGATTGAACAAGCAATTGCAGGAACAAATATCACTTATGATGCATTTTATCAGCGGATGCTACTATCATTTAAAGAGGGGCAAAAGGGAGATTTAATAGCATTACAAGAATTTGGCCTAAAACGTCCGAAATGGAACTCTGAACTAGAAACACTTTACCCAGATACAAAAACGGTCTTAGAAATACTACATAATCGCTATAAAATAGGTATTATCGCTAATCAACTACCCGGCTTAGAGGAGCGATTAGAAAAGTTTGCTATCAAACAATGGATTGATCTGATTATCTCATCAGCTGACTGTGAATTTCCAAACCTAGTTCTAAAATTTTTCAACTAGCCCTTCAACAAGCTTCATGTTCTGCTTCATCTGCTATTATGATTGGTGACAGACTTGATAATGATACTGCGCCAGCTAAGGCATTAGGCATGAAAACTATTTGGATAAAACAAGGATTTAGTGCATATAGTCCAATCCAATCACCGTCAGAAGAACCTGATTTTACTGTAAATTCCTTATCGGACTTGTTAAAAATTCTCTAACCCTACCTTTACTTCCTATATCCTTTATGTTATGATACTCTATAAAAAATTATCACAAGGAGGTTTCTATGAAAAAACTCACATCTGGCATGCACATTCGGGTCGTCAGTCCCTCGTCGTCAATCGAACGCCTTGGTGGATTTGAGGCCAATTTAGCCGCCAAGGAGCGCTTGGAAAAGCTAGGATTTACCGTGTCTTTTTCGGAGCATTATCTGGAAAATGATATACTAGGCTCTGCCTCCATCGAAAGCCGGGTGGCAGACATCCATGCTGCCTTCGCAGATGAGTCCGTTGATGCTATTCTGGCCACCATCGGCGGTTTCAACTGCAATGAGCTCCTGCCCTATCTGGACTTTGAGTTGATTGCTAGAAATCCTAAGATTTTCTGCGGCTACTCAGACACAACAGCCTTGCTCAACGCTATCTATAGTAAGACCGGCATGAAAACCTACATGGGACCGTCCTACTCCAGCTTTAAAATGGATGCCCTGCAGGACTATCAGACCGAGAGCTGGCTCAAGGCCGTCAGCCATACTTCTTATGAATTGACTCCTAGTGAGAAATGGGGCGACAATGCTTGGTATCTGCCCGATGCCCCACTGACCTTCCATGAGACGGAGTGGAAAGTTTATCACCATGGGCAAGCCCAAGCCACTGCTATCGGCGGCAATCTCTCCACCTTCTCACTCCTGCGTGGAACACCCTATGCCCCAACAGATGAAAACTATGTCCTCTTTGTTGAAGAGGCCGAGGAAGATGATTATGTGGAGTTTGACCGCAATCTAGCAGCCCTCCTTCAGGCCTATCCTAACCCACAGGCCCTTCTCATCGGTCGCTTTCCAAAAGGATGTCAGATGACAGAGGAGCTGCTCCTTTATATCTTGGATAAACATCCAATTCTAAAGACGATTCCCGTCCTCTATGACTTGGACTTTGCCCATACTCAGCCACTCTTTACCATCACCATCGGTGCTCAAGTGACGGTGGATACAGAGAAGATGTCCATCAAAATTGACGAATAAACAAGAATCCCTCCTTCCAGCTGGAAGGAGGGATTTCTCTATTTAGATTTTATTGCATTAAACTTTTATGATTGGGCTTAGTGCCCGCCGGGACCACCGCCTTGTCCGCCTGGGGCACCGCCGCCACCAGGGCCATCGGCTGTGATTTCGGTTCGGGTTTGCCCATTAACCGTGATGGTCCCGCCCGTATAGGTGGCTGTTCCGTCAAAGTCAAAGGCAGATACAGTGGACGTGATAGCTAAGTTGCCACCCGTCATGATGATATCACCATTGGAGTCAAGAGCATCTGTATCGCCTTGGCCGACCTCAACCTTGATATCACCACCAGTAATCTTGATGAAAATCTCAGCCCCTGTCGCTGTACTAGCTGCATTAATCCCATCATCCGTCGCATAAAGATCAAGTCTACCGCCATTAATCGTGACATTTGTTCCCTCTAAAGCTTCGACACTGGACTTGACTGTGATCGTTCCGCCGTCAATCACCGCTGCATTGCTGGCATGAAGACCGTCATCACCAGCATTAATCGTAATGGTACCAGACTGAATATAGAGATTCCCAAGCGAAGTATCCTCATCGTTATCTGCGTGGATCGCATCCTCCGTCGCAGTAATATCTAGACTAGCCTCCTTGATGTTGATGGCATCATTGGCTGACAAACCATTCTTGTAACCTTTAATCATATAAGTCCCGCCTGTGATGCGCAGGTCATCATTAGACTCGACTGCGTTACCATATTTTCCTTCGATGGTCAGACTGCCTGAGCCGTTGAAAGTCAAGTCGTCCTTACTGTAAATGGCCGCATCGTAGTCAGTATTGGTGTGATTGGCTGAGTCAGAAATGCTATTCTTGCTGCCTTCAGCTAGGGTAATGAAGGTTTTATCCGCATTTTCTACCACAATCGCTGCATCTGTCCCTGTCATGGTTACACTATCCAAGACGATTTGTACCTTGTCTTGATCGCCAGCCTTGACAACAATCTGGACATTTTCACTACTGCCAGAGAGGACATAGGTTCCAGCTGCCGTAATGGTCACTGTGGAGCCAGAAACGCTCGCTCCGTCACCAGATGTCTTGGCTGTAGAGCCGCTCAAGCTAATCTTGGTCGCTGTCGACTCATCATAAGAAGCATCCTGATCACGATCCGTGAAATAGCTAGATGTATCTGTCTTTGTCGTACTGGTAGCCGTTTGAGTGGTCGTGGCACTAGCACTCGCACTAGTGCTGGACTGGCTGGTCAAACTACAAGCCCCCAAGGTGACGCTCATTAGCGCTAGGGGCACCATTAGTTTTATTTTCTGAAATATTTTTTTCTTGCCTGTTTTCATGATTGGCCTCTTTCCTAGTTATAATTCATTTTCTTTCGTGATATAGCGGCTGATGGCAATCTCTAGATTTCCATTTCGCGTACGTAGGGCATCGATGAGTTCTTTTTCAGTCATTCGACCATTCAGCTGAATGATGTATTTAATCTTGAACAAGCTCCCCATATCAGAGGTTTTGACATTAGCCAGTTCAACATGATTGGCAGCTTTATTGAAAATATCATCAAAAATGCTTTCATAGTCCAGACTTTCTGGTATAACGATGGTCAGCTGGCGCATGGAATGCTTCATCTGCCCGAAATTAACCACCTCAAGCAGCAGCATGGCAAGCGACATGATGAGGGTAAAGACTGTCGCAAAGACCAGATAGCCCATTCCGATGGCAATTCCGATTGTCATGACTAAGAAATGGACACCAGCTCCTTGGCCCCTCCTGGTGCGGAACGGAAACGAATCAAGCTGAAGGCCCCCATGACGGCAACCCCTGCTCCCAAACTTCCATTGACCAAGAAAATCACAATTGCAATCAAGGTCGGTAAGAGCGCCAAACTCATCACAAAGGACTTGCTGTAAACTGTCTTAAACTGGTAAACCTTGGCAATGACTAAGCCCAAAAGCAAGGATACTCCAATAGCCAACATCATCATGGCCGGATCTACAGCCGTATCGGTAAAAATATCATAAAATAAATGACTAAGCATGATTTACAACTCCTTTATAGTCTGTCGTTTTCTTGTAAGCAACCCCGTATTTGGAAAAGGAGCTTGGGAAAACTTGATGGCGATCCAAAATCTCACTCAGCCAGAGCGGATAGGCCCCTGGCACCTTGACTTCCATAATCACATGATGATCCGGCAGAAGATTTTCCCCGTAATGACCATGCAAAAGGCTTAAATCATAGTTGCGGTAGGTCAAATCGTGGTCAATGGTAATCCGAACATTGGGATCCTCAATCCCCTTCATAGAATAACGATTATAGTAGATATACATCATGGGCTGCAGGCCACCGTAGCGCTGACCCAGCCAGTCGATTTCCTCACGAATCTGACAATCTTCAATCTTACTGTGATCGCCCTCCAAGTAAGCCTCGGCAGTGACTAAATCTGTCGAAATACGACGTTTGTAGACAATCTTACGCACTTTTTCTTGATTTCCAAAAATACTTGACTGTCTTCTTTCGGATTTTCATCGTAAGTCCGCACGCGCAATTTTTCTTTAAAATAGGGCTTTTCTAAGGACTCACGAATCATTTGATAGGTCGGGGTGTCGTAGTAAAGATTATGGATGGTCGAATAAGCATGCTCATCCTCCACCAGATGGCTTTCAAACTCGGTCAGTAAATCGGCCAAAGTTTCTTTGGAAATAATGTATTTGGTTTCAAATCGTTGAAATTTATCTTTAAATGTCTTTTTAGCCATGGATTCTCCCCCTGTCTTTCTTGTAACTAGAGCCATTTTACGGATGAAAACTTAAAGCAAGGCTAAAGAAAACTTAAAGAAAACAAAACATTCATATTTTCATAGCGAATAAAATAGACTTGTGGAGAAAATCTACACAGCAAAATTCTCTACTGTTTCACGTGAAACAAAAAAACTTGGTTTTGTTCACAAAACCAAGTTGTTCCTTTCATAGAGAAAATAATCTGCACTCTTCTCTATCTTAAATGATTTTCTTCTTATCAGGACGATAGGCCATTGTGCCTAAGACCATAAAAAGCAGTAAAGTCGCGGTCAAGAAAGCTAGTTGGCCACCGATTTGACCATTCATCGAGATCGTTTCCCCGCAGTCCTGACACCGCATAGCTCATCGGTAAGATTGGATTGAGCTTTTGGAAGATTTCTGCCGTTAGGGGCAGCGGATAAGTACCAGCGCTGGAAGACAGTTGCAGGAGCAAGAGGATCAAGGAGATAAAGGCCCCGACTTTACTATCCCAAGTGACCAGAGTCGTCACAACCGCCATAAAGGCCATGCTGGCTAAAACAGTCAAGGCCAGCGTCGTCCATTCGTAGTTGGCCTCAAGACCAATCAAATGAACCGCTCCATAAACCAAGATGCCCGCCAAAATAGAAATCAAACCATTGACCTCCAAACGAGCCTTGAGCCAAGCTTTGCGAGAAGCTGGAACTCGACCAGAAGGAAGCGTGCCAAAAATAACATTGGTAGAAATCGCCGCCACAAAAAGAGCGACAGAAATCATGTAGGGAGCCATACCAACACCATTTTTACCAACTTGATCTCTATCTGTCTTTCAGCTCGACAGGGCCAGCCAAGGCTGCCGCATTGTCCTCTGTCACTGAAAGATCAGACAATTGACCCTTGGCATCTGTCAAGCCTGTATTTAGAGTCTGGGCACCGACTGACAAGTCTCCCAGCCCACTACTTAAAGTGAGACCACCAGTCGCTAACTGCTGAGAACCATCCGCCATTTGAATGGCACCTGTAGATAATGTTTGCATCCCTGCGACCAAAGTCGATGATTTATCATGTAATTGAGAGAGGCCTGAGCTGATTTGACCGATTCCTGAAGTCACTTGGTCATTATGGCTCGCTAGTTAGCCGCTCCTTGAGAAAGCTGATCGACACCTGCAGTATAAGCAGCTACTCCCTGAGCTACTTGAGAAAGGCCACCTGTATAAGCCGTAATGCCTTGAGAAAGGGTCGCTGAACCAGTGCTGGCAGAGGACAAGGCGTCATTTACCTGACCCAAGCCACCGTAGAGACCACTAATCATAGCTGAAGCACCTGGCAGGACTTGGTTGGCCGCTGCCGACAGCTGACTTGCCTGACTGCTGGCCGTTTGCAAACCTTGCAGATTCGTTTGGATAGCTTGGACTTCCTGTACAATAGTTGCCGCTGCACTACTGCTAGAATCAGTACCACCTGCTAGAGCTGATTTTAGTTCTTCTTGCTCATCGGCAGAAAGTTTTTGGTAAGCAGCTGTTCCTTCCAAAGCTGCCATGGCTGCTGCCCGATCACTTTGCGCACTACTTGCCAAAGACTGCGCGTTGGTCGCAATCGTTGTGAGAGAAGCCGCAATTGTTTCCGTTGGCAAGCTCGTTCCTGATGTGGCATTCTGAATAGCTGTATTGAGCTGATCTAGACCTGCCGTCAACTGAGCAACCTTTTCTTGGTTAGTCGTAACACTGCTATTAACGGATGATTGCAGTTCTGCCAAACCGCTGTTTAGTCGCTCCACACCAGCGACTAATTCCTGTGAATTGCCCGTCAGTTGGTTGGTTCCATTCAGTAATGTTTGTGACTGAGCGGTTAATTGACTGGCACCAGCTGAAAGCTGCCCAACTCCATCTGTATATTCCGTCATCTTGCTAGTAAAAGTCGGCAAGCCGGCATTGATCTGAGCCACTCCATCTGTGTATGCTACCAGACCAGTTGACAGCGCTGTGGCTCCATCTGAGAAAGTGAGGCTGGACTGAGCTAGACTTTCCAAGTTAGTAGAGAGCTTTTGGCTGCCGTTTGCCAATTCCTGACTGCCTTCAGCCAATTTAGCTGTACCATCTGCGGCTGTTCCAAGTCCACCTTTTAGCTTATCCATACTCGCAAAAAGGCTTGTCACATAGCTGTTCGTGATCTTCTGACTGACCGACTGCTTCATCGAAGTCATGGCAGAATCACTCATTTTACTAGCGATAAAACTATGACCACTGGATGTTTGGTAGTGGATCGTAACTTGCTTGGGCTGATTGCTCAAGATACTAGCCGCATTGGCTGATAGATCCTTAGGAAGAGTCACCACCATGTAATAGTCGCCCTTTTCCAATCCCTTCTCTGCCTGATCCTTATCCACAAAATGAAAATCCATCGCTGCATTTTTCTTCATATCTTGAACCATATCTGAACCAATGGACAAGTCTTTTCCATACAAGCTCGCCTTCTGGTCCTGATTGACCACCGCTACTGGCAAATCAGAAAGTTTGCCATACGGATCCCACATAGAGCTCAAAAAAATCACATTATACAAGGCTGGAATCAAGGCAACCCCCAGCATGACTACAATAATCTTCGGTTTTTTGAAGATCGCTTTCCATTCTTTGAACATCTTTTCTCCTTTTTTATACACATTGTCTAAAAATTTGATATAATAGATTATACACAATAAAAAAATTAAGGCAAGCAGAAAAATCTATTTTTGTACATCTTGTCTAATTTTGTATAATTCAATAACAAAGGAAAAATTGAAATGACGGAAAGTAATAAACGTAAAAAGACCAAGGCCATCATTGAGAAGGCTATGGTTGACTTATTGCATCAGGAGTCTTTTGACCATATTACAACAGTCGAATTGGCCCGAGCTGCTGGCATCAGTCGCAGTAGCTTTTATACCCACTACAAAGATAAATATGATATGATTGAGCGCTATCAGCAAGGCCTCTTCCATCAACTAGAATACATCTTTGAACACAATCGAGAAGATGTAGCAGTCGCTATCACAGAGGTCTTTCAGTTCTTGACCCAAGAGCCTCTTCTGGCTGCTCTCTTGACGGAAACGGCACTAGAGAAATCCAAAATTTCCTACGCCATAAGCTCCAATCCTTACTTTCCCAAATCCTACAAGAACGGTTTCGCAATAAAGCTTTCAATCAAATCGAAAAGGAATACGGCATCGTCTACCTCGTTAATGCTTTCTTTGGCGTCTACCAGATGTGGATCGCCCGAGGCAGTAAGGAAAGCCCGGAACAAATGGCTAATCTTCTTTTAAAGATGCTATAAAACTCGACAACTAATAAAAGCTGGGACAAGATATCCCAGCCTCTTTTTGTTAATTGAATAAAAAAGAAGCCGAAATCGGCTTCTGAATAAATTTCCAATAGAAATTAAAGCATTTTGTTGTAGAATTCAACGACAAGTGCTTCGTTGATTTCTGGGTTGATTTCGTCGCGTTCTGGCAAACGAGTCAATGAACCTTCCAATTTTTCAGCGTCGAATGATACGAATGCTGGACGTCCAAGAGTAGCTTCTACTGCTTCAAGGATAGCTGGAACTTTCAATGATTTTTCACGAACTGAGATCACTTGACCTGGAGTTACGCGGTATGATGGGATATCAACGCGTTTTCCGTCAACAAGGATGTGACCGTGGTTTACGAATTGACGAGCTTGACGACGAGTAGTCGCAAGACCAAGACGGTAAACTACGTTATCCAAACGACGTTCCAAAAGAAGCATGAAGTTGAAACCAAGGATTCCGCCTTTGATTTTTGTAGCTTGTACGAACAAGTTACGGAATTGTTTTTCACCTACACCGTAAGTGAAACGAAGTTTTTGTTTTTCAGCCAATTGCAAACCGTATTCTGACAATTTAGAACGGTTGTTTGGTCCGTGTTGTCCTGGTACGTAGTTACGACGTGCCAATTCTTTACCTGTACCTGTAAGTGAAAGGCCAAGGCGACGAGCTTGTTTCCAAGATGGTCCTGTATAACGTGACATATGTATGTCCTCCTAAAAATAAAAATATTTCGGTGGAAATAGTCACTTAGAAAGCCCTGATTCGTGCAGATGCCCTTCGCCTAAACAGCCAAGGTTACTTGTTATAAGACACCTGTTGACGAGCTTCATGCTTTCCTGCTGCTATTTCACACAAAGGCTATTGTACCATGAATAAAGTAAAAAGTAAAGGGAATCCTACAAAAAAATCAAGCCCAAAGGCTTGATTAAAGTCATTTTTAGAAAACAAGGCAGCTTACAGTCCCAAAAGCTTCAAAATCTCCTGCTTGTATCGCAGCTTCTGCAGTTCCTTATCCTCGCTGTCTGACCAGGTCAACTGGAGATTAGCTATGATTTGTCCAGGCTGATTTTTCAGGATATAGATACGGTCGCTGAGAGCCAGGGCCTCCTCAATGCTATGGGTAATGAGGAGAGTCGTCAGACCCAGCCTACGATGAATGTCCAGATACCACGCGTGCAGCTCCATCTTGGTCAACTCATCCAAGGCACTAAAGGCTTCGTCCAGAAGAAATAGCTTATGGCCGAACATATAGGTCCTTAGCAGAGCTACGCGCTGCCGCATCCCCCCACTCAGCTCATGTGGATACTTGTCTGCCACATCAAAGAGCCCGAACTCCTTTAAAATCTGACTTGCCTGCTCCGTTGCTTCCTTTTTGGATACTTTTCGAATTAGCAAGGGCAAGATGACATTGCCCAACACCGTCTTGTGCTCCAGCAGTAAGTCCTTCTGCAGCATATAACTCACCCGACCCTTGGGATTTCCTGCCCGTCTAGGACAATCCTGCCCGACTGGACCTCCAAAATCCCAGCAATCAGATTAAAGAGGGTCGTTTTCCCGACTCCGCTTGGTCCCAAAATCGCTACGACCTGGCCTGCTTCTACTTCCAGGCTGATATCTTTCAAAATCTGCTGCTCATCATAAGCATAGCTTACATTTTCAAGTTTGATTTCTGTCATTATTTTATATAATCGTTGCTAAATCCCTTGTCAGTCAAGTCATTGTTCACAATGCCATTGTTCTTGGCCCATTTGTAAAAGGCATTCCAGCGGCTAGCCTCAAACTGACCCCACTTGTCCTTATCTGATGCATATTGCTCGGACAGATATTTTTGGGAAGCCAAGACAAAGTCACGCTTGCTTTTCAACTCTGGCGCATGCTTGATTAAAATATCCGCCGCTTCTTCAGGGTGCTCCATGGCATATTGATAGCCCTTCTTGATAGCCTGCAGGACCTTTTTCGCCTCGTCTGGATTCTTCTTGAGATAGTCATTATTGGCAATAATCACTGGAGAATAATAGTCGAACTCCTTGACATAGTCCTTCATGTAAAAGAAATTAGTGTCCATGCCTTGCGTCTCTGCCATGATGCCGTCCCAGCCATGATAAATCCACGCTGCATCAAACAAACCATTTTCAATCGGCGTAATAGAGTTGGAATCGTTGTTGGGAACTTTTTCCACTTCATCAAACTGGCCGCCTTGGCTTTCGATCAAGGTTTTGAGCATGCCCAGCTCCACCGGATCATTCCAGGTGCCGTATTTCTTGCCAGCCAGATCCTTAGGGCTTGTGATCCCTGCAGACTTCTTGGAAATAATACCCGAAGTATTGTGTTCTACAATAGCCGCGACAGCTGTAATTTCTGCCCCCTTATCCAGTTTTTTAGCCATGGAGTCCTGGAAGTAAATACCAAAAGGCGCCTTGCCATTGATAATCAGATCTGAACTGCTATCTTCAGGCGGTAACTTGATATCCACATCCACACCTGCTTCCTTAAAGTAGCCCTTTTCCTGAGCTACATAGAGGCCGGTATGATTGGTGTTTGGTGACCAGTCTAGGATAAAATCAATCTTTTTATCCTTGCTTTCAGACGTAGATTTCGACTGACCGCAGGCCGCTAGGCCGATGATTGACACGGCAGCCAAACCTGCCAATAACATTTTATAAGTTTTTTTCATTATAATCCTCTTTTCTTTTTTGGAAATAGCAGAGCTGAGCTCCTATTTCCACTTAATAACATATTTTTCACTGACAGCCACCAGCTTCATCCCCAGAAGACTGATAACCGAAACCAATATGATAATAGCAAACATGGTATCATACTGGAAAAGTTTCTTAGACTTAATCATATAAACGCCCAAGCCTTCAAAACCGCCCAACCATTCGGAAACCACAGTCGTGATAAAGGCATAGGAAACACTGACACGCAAGCCCGCATAGAAATAAGGCAGACTAGCTGGAATCTTAAAATGCCAGAGAATCTGCCAGCGATTGGCCTGCATAAGCTCAAAGAGCGTCAGAGTATCCCTATCACAATGCCGAAAACCATCCAGAATACTGACGATAATCGGAAAAGTAGTCGTCAAAATAATCAGCACAATCTTAGGCAAATCCCATAACCCAGCCAGAGAACCAAGATTGGCGCCAAAGCAATGGTCGGAATCGTCTGCACCACGACCATCATAGGATAGATCAGATCATTGAGCCAACTCATGCTGTCCATGAGTACAGCTAGTATACAGGCCAAGATGACGCCCAAGACTAAACCCAGCAAGGCTACTTTTAAGGTGGCCCAGCTATGACTTGCTAGAAATCCAGCATCTCTAATAAAGGCCTGACCGATTTCCAGAGGTGTCGGCAGGATAAACTTAGGCAAGAGCTTGAGCCAGCCCATAACCTGCCAGATGACAAGGATTCCCAGCATACCCAAAAGGCTAATCTGCCGCCGCAGGATATTTTTCAAGTTTTTCATCAATACTTAAAATCTTTCCATAGTTTATTTTCACATTAGCAAAAACATTTTCTGCCTGAGTGCCTGCAAGCTCAATCGCCTGCTGTAGAATAGGAAATAAGGTCTCCCATTCCCCTTCTAGAACGGTCTCAAAAGGCGTCACGATCATCTTCACTGGCTGTTTTTGCAAAAACTCAATTACTTCCTCTATGACTGCCAAACGATTCACATCATGTGACAAAGGAAGAATTTGTAAAGCAATACTGGCTTTCATCTCTTCACCTCCTTACTTTCATGCTTCATCTGAGAATAATGTATGCAGATAGGATTAAAATTCACAAGAAAATAACTTGGTTTTTAAACAAAAAGACAGCGAGCTCCCTTTATAAACACCTTGCTTTCCATACAAAAACACCTTTTCCAATATGGAAAAGGTGTTGCATGCATCAGTAAACTAAAGATTGGTGAATAATTCACCATTTTAGCAAAACCACAAGGTCTTTACAAATACAATTCCCTACGCTGGCATTACCCAGATCAGGTGCGGTCGAAGCTTACACTTCCTCTCAGACTGTACACAGACTCCCATATATAGGATTATGATAACGCAATCATCAGCAAATGTCAAGATTGGAGCTTGGACTCACTACTTTTCAACTACAAGTGAATCAAACGATCATCAATCAGGCAAACTCTCCTTTCGCAGCCAACAAAGACTCCATAGCCCTGATATTCTCTGGCTCACTGGTGGATAAGATGATTTCAAAACCCAGTTCAGCTGCCGTATCCAAGTTAGCTTGAATGTCGTCAATAAAAACTGACTCTATCGGATCAAGACTATACTTTTTTAGTAGCTTTTGATAAATCTCTGGCTCTGGCTTGACAACCCCGACTTCTGAGGAGAGGATATAGCCCGACAGTAGTGGAAAGATGGGCAGCGAACCAGCTTTTTCAATACGGTAAAAAATCTCGCAAGTAGTTGACAAGATGTAAATACGATAACCTTGATCAGCCCATAGTCGAATCTTTTCCTGTAAACCACTGTAAACCTCTACAACCTCATACCAATTGTAGAAGATATTCTGAACAACAGGATGGTAGGAGTCATCCAGCTGAACTAGCACTTTATCACAGGCTTCTTTCAAGCTCAGCTCTCCCTTGTCTGTTTGATGCCAGATACCCGACTCAAAAATAGCCTGTCTAAGAAGCTGCCGACGCTCTTTCTCAGGTTCGAAAGAGGTCAAGATTTTCTCAGAATTCCATTCAATCAAGACATTTCCTAAGTCAAAAACTAAATTTCTTATCATTTCTTTCACCAGTCCTTTCTCTATACGTAGGAGCTTTCGTAAGTTCTAGCTCATGCCATTGCAAATCCGCTATTTCGGATGGTCTTCACCATCCTCGGTATAGCATATTTAGGTTAAGAAAAATCCCAGAAATGAACTGTTCCTCAAAGTCGGGGTTTACCCAACTCTAGGAAGCAATACAAAGTTCTGGAATCACCTATTATTCTTAGTCAAAATAGCGAATTAAATTTTTCTCTGTCAAAATATCTGAGTAAGTATAGGACTCCACATAGGTGTTGGCAATTTCACCCGGCTGCCCCCCTTCATTTTCATACTCAACGATAAAGAGAGAAGGATAAACTTCAATCAAACGACCTTGTTTACTTTTTTGGCGCTTACGGCCATTTTCCAAGGTCATCTCTACCATCTGCCCCTCGTGAGCCTTGATGTCCTCCTTGATTTTCTTCATTTTTGCTACATCTGTAAATGCATCACTCATACTATACATCCTCTCTTTTAGAAATACTTGAAAATTTATTATATTCTTTTTGGAAAATTAGCTCAACCGTACCACGCGCTCCGCTCCGGTTTTTCTCAATAATGACTTCAACCTTGTTGTTAGGAATACCTTCCTCTTCCTCACCGGCCCGTTCATAATAGTCATCTCGGTAAAGAAAGGCTACGATATCCGCATCCTGCTCGATAGACCCAGACTCCCGAATATCAGATAGTACTGGACGTTTGTCCTGCCGTTGCTCCACGCCACGCGAGAGCTGACTCAGCGCAATGACAGGCACCTTGAGCTCCTTCGCCAAAATCTTAAGCTGGCGGGAAATTTCCGAAACTTCCTGCTGACGGTTTTCACGACCCGTTCCTGTAATCAATTGCAGATAGTCAATTAAAATCAGGCCAAGATTGCCTGTCTCTTGAGACAACTTACGAGCTCGCGAACGAATCTCTGTAATCCGAATCCCTGGCGTGTCATCTATATAGATACTAGCATTGGCCAGATTCGCTGTCGCAATGGTATATTTCTGCCACTCTTCATCTGTCAGTTGCCCCGTACGAATGGAGTGAGAATTAATCACTCCTTCTGAAGCCAGCATCCGGTCCACCAGACTCTCTGCCCCCATTTCTAGGGAGAAGATAGCTACCGTCTTATCCAGCTTGGTCCCGATATTCTGGGCGATATTGAGGGCAAAGGCTGTCTTACCAACCGCTGGACGAGCAGCTAGGATAATTAACTCTTCTTCGTGCAAACCCGTCGTCATCTTATCCAACTCACGGTAACCCGTCGCAATCCCTGTAATATCAGTAGTTTGCTGAGAACGGGCTTCTAGATTAGCAAAGTTAAGATTTAGAATATCTTGAATATTTAAACCCACTGCGGCTGGCCGTTTCACTGACATCAATCAGAGCCTTTTCTGCTCCTGCAATGATTTCCTCAGATGGTCTTTCCCCATCATAGGCTTGATTGATGGATTCCGTCAAACGTGAAATCAAGCGGCGTAAGATTGCTTTTTCAGAGACGATCTTAGCATAGTACTCTGCATTGGCAGAAGTCGGCACAGAATTAACGACCTCCACCAGATAGCTCAAACCACCAATATTCTGCAAGTCTCCTTGGCTATCCAAAATATTGCGAACGGTAGTCGCATCGATAGCATCCCCACGATCCGCCAAGTCAATCATGGCCTTAAAAATCAGCCGATGAGCATATTTAAAGAAATCTCCAGGCTCAATATATTCACGGACAAAGACCAGTTTGCTCTCATCGATGAAAATGGCCCCTAGTACAGACTGTTCTGCTAAAATATCTTGAGGCTGAGCTCGCAACTCATCAATCTCTGCCATAGGTGAATCCTTCCTTTAATTCTTTTTACCCTTCCGTAACCCGCAGGCGAATCACACTTGTCACATCTTGGTAAATCTTTACAGGAACATCAATCAAACCAATCGAACGAATGGGAGAATCAACCTTGATATTCCGTTTATCAATTTTTAGACCAAATTGCTTTTGTAGTTCATCAGCAATTTTTTTGTTAGTAATCGAACCAAAAGTCCGTCCGTCTGGTCCGACTTTCTCTGTAAAAGCAACAACCGTTGCTTCTTCTTCCAACTTAGCTTTAATGGCTTGTGCTTCTGCCACCATCTCTGCATGAGCCTTTTCCTGAGATTTTTGCTTTCCTCTTAGCTCACCGATAGCTTGTGCATTGGCTTCCTTAGCCAGATTTTTCTTAATCAGGAAATTTTGAGCATAGCCAGTAGGTACTTCCTTGATTTCCCCTTTTTTCCCTTTTCCTTTTACATCCTCTAAAAAAATAACTTTCATTTTATTTCTCCTTTTCTATTGATTCCTCATTATCCATCACTTGATCCATAATCTCTTGATTTAGACGTTGAGTGACTTCAGCAACCGTTTGATCGCTAACTTGCGCTGCTGCTAGATTAAAGTGGCCGCCACCACCCATTTTCTCCATAATCCGCTGAACATTGATCTTACTGCGACTACGAGCTGAAATGGATACGTAACCCTCAGTATTCCTGCTGACCACAAATGTTGCTTCAATGCCCGACATGGCAAGCATGGTATCAGCCGCCTTACTGATGACGACTGTATCATAGCTGGCATTTCAGCACCCGCTGCTACAATCACATTTGGCAAAAGCTTCTTACCTGTCAAAATCAGCTCATTGACTGCTCGATACTCTTCAAAATTCGTCGAAGAAATATCCTGAATGACCACACTATCACTGCCCTGAGCCCGCAAATAACTAGCTACATCAAAGGTTCTACTCGTTACTCTGGAGGTAAAATTCTTGGTGTCCAGCATAATCCCAGCCATGAGCAGGCTAGCTTGAATCTTATTCAGGCGATTTTTCTTGGAATTTTGAAACTGAATCAGCTCCGTTACCAATTCGCTGGCACTGCTAGCTCCACTTTCGATATAGGCGATGACTGCATTTTCAGGAAAATCCTCATCGCGACGATGATGGTCCACCACAATCGTCTGACTAAATCGGTCAAACAATTCTCTTGAAAGCGTTAAGGCCAACTTCGAGTGATCCACCATTATCAATAGTGAGCGACTGGTCACTCGGTTTACGGCTTCTGAGATCGGCAAAAGATAATCAGCGCCTTCTGACGTTAGTTTTTGAATAGAGCGATAGATATCCGAGCCCATCTGTTGGTCATCATACACAACATAGGCTTTCTCAATGATATTGCTAGCAAAAAGCTGCATACCCACCGCGGAGCCTAAGGCATCCAAATCAAGATTGCGATGACCAACCACGAAAACCTGATCTACACTCTTGATTTTATCTGAAATAGCTGCCATCATAGCCCTCGTACGCGTGCGTGTACGTTTGACAGATGCAGCCGTTCCACCACCAAAGTAAACTGGATTCTTGTTCTCGTCATTCTCTTTGACAACCGCTTGGTCACCACCCCGGACCTCAGCTAAATTAAGATTAAGAAGGGCAATCTTACCAATTTCATCATGCTTACCATCCCCATAAGAAAAGCCCATACTAAGCGTCAGAGGAAGTTTTCGATTCTTGGCTTCTGTCCGAAATTGATCAATGATCGAAAATTTACTATCCATCAGTTGTTCCAAAACCGTATAATCCGTGAAAAGATAATAACGATCCATTCCCACCCGACGGTAGAACATATGAAATTGCTCAGAAAACTCTGCTACAAAGTTAGCTACAAAACTATTGATATGACTGATATCTGAATCTGATACAGCATCTTCCAAATCATCATAATTATCAACTGAGACAACACCGATAACTGGTCGCGTCGTAACGAGCCCAACTGTTGCTTCATACTCACTTGATGCATCAAAAAAGTACAGGACACTAGAAGCCGAATCAAAATAAACAGAATATTGATTATCTCCTACTGTTGCGTAGCTACCCGATTTCGAAGCAGCAAGCTGGATAATTTCCTGAAGGAGATCACTATTTAGCTCCCCATCATCCGTTGTAAAAATCAATTCAGCATAAGGATTGAACCAGTCCACATCTCCACTATTTTCATTGATTTTAATCACACCAACTGGCATCTTATCCAACAAAGAAGCTAAACTTCCCTCTGCTTGATGATTGACATAGCGAATCTGCTCAAGCTCGTCCAATTCAGTCACTCTTTGCTGCTGAATAAATAGCCAAACTAAAAGCGCCAGCACTATGAAAAGAGACACCAGCATAGGCAAACTATCACCAAAAAGGCGTAGACAAATAGCTAATATGATAAAGGAAGTAACCCCCACTATCGCAAAGTGGCTCGGGGAAAAACGAATTCTTTTCATTAAAAAACCTCTTATTGCGCCATTTTACCATATTTTCTTAAAAAAAGCGAGTTTTCACTGCCTCTGGATACTTGTAAAGCAAGAAAGACTCAAATCCCAGATCTATTCTCAAATAAGCATTCATAATCAATTTACAAGATATGTAAACCTTGTAAACTTCATTAAACAAAGGTTGACAGTAGTTGTAAATATTTCTCTATATAAAAGAGATTTTTTGTAAACATTTGTTTACAAACGTGTAAATTATGCAAAAACGTACTATCAATAAGATAGTACGTTAATATGTCTACGATTTTGCTTTATTTTTAGAAATACTTCTAGATTTACCTTCCAAATAAACCATCAAAATAGAAATATCTGCTGGATTGACACCCGAAATACGGCTTGCCTGACCAATCGTTTCTGGATTGATTTTCTTGAACTTCTGACGCGCTTCTGTCGCAATCGAGTCAATATCATCCCAGTCAATATTAGCTGGAATGCGCCTCTCTTCCATGCGCTTCATCTTTTCCACCTGATCAAGAGCTTTGGAAATATAGCCTTCATACTTAATCTCTGTCTCAATTAGCTCGATAATCTTTTCATCAAGCTCCTCTGCCGCTGGACCAATGAATTGAACCACATCTTGATAAGACACTTCCGGTCGCCGCATAAATTCTTTGGCTGTCACTGCATCTGTCAGAGCTTTAAAGCCAAGCGCTTCTATCTTAGCATTGGTTTCCTTGACAGGTTTCAACTTGATGGATTCCAAGCGCTTCATCTCGTTGTCAAATTGATTCTTTTTAATCTCGAAACGAGCCCAGCGCTCATCATCTACCAAACCAATTTTTCGGCCAATCTCTGTCAAACGCATATCAGCATTGTCATGGCGGAGAATCAAACGGTATTCCGCTCGACTAGTCAAGAGGCGATAAGGTTCTACAGTCCCCTTAGTCACCAAATCATCAATCATGACTCCAATGTAACCATCACTACGCTTCAAGATCAACTCTGGCTTCCCTTGGATCTTCAAGGCCGCATTAATCCCAGCGATAATTCCTTGACCAGCGGCTTCTTCATAACCAGAAGTTCCATTGGTTTGGCCTGCTGTAAAGAGTCCTGAAATTTTCTTGGTTTCTAAGGTTGCCCGCAACTGGTGAGGCATGATCATATCGTACTTAATGGCATAGCCTGTCCGCATCATCTCAGCATTTCTAAACCTTTGATAGAGTGAACCAAGTCCTTCTGTACATCTTCTGGCAGACTAGTTGACAGCCCCTGCACATAAACTTCTTCCGTATCACGACCCTCAGGCTCTAAGAAAAGCTGGTGGCGTTCCTTATCCGCAAAACGGACGATCTTATCCTCAATAGATGGACAATAGCGAGGCCCTACTCCTTTAACTATACCTGAAAACATAGGAGCCCGGTGCAGGTTATTTTGGATAATTTCGTGACTTTCTGCATTGGTATAAGTCAACCAGCAAGGCACTTGATCTTTCACATAGTCCTCATCACGAGACGTATAAGAGAAATGATTGGCCTTTTCATCACCTGGCTGAATCTCGGTCACATCATAATTGATAGATGAGGCCTTGACACGCGGAGGAGTTCCAGTTTTAAAACGACCAATTTCAAATCCTAGGTCACGCAGATTATCTGCCAATGGAATCGCCGCTAGGCTATGGTTTGGACCAGATGAATACTTGAGATCACCAATGATGATTTCTCCCCGCAAAGCTGTTCCAGTCGTAACAATGACGGCTTTAGCTGCATACTCCTGTTGCGTCGCTGTTTTAACCCCAATGACCTTACCATCTTCTACCAAGATTTCATTAATCATGGTTTGCCGCAAGGTCAGATTTTCTTGATTTTCAACAGTCTTCCGCATTTCTTTAGAATAAAGCTCTTTATCTGCCTGCGCTCGAAGAGCCCGAACAGCAGGTCCCTTACCCGTGTTGAGCATCTTCATCTGGATATAGCTCTTGTCAATATTCTTGGCCATTTCCCCGCCCAAAGCATCTACTTCACGGACAACAATGCCTTTTGCAGACCCTCCAATAGAGGGATTACAAGGCATAAAAGCCAGCATCTCAATATTGATGGTTGCCAAAAGAACTTTACAACCCATTCGACTAGCAGCAAGCGATGCCTCAACCCCAGCGTGCCCTGCTCCAATCACGATAACATCATAACTTTCAGTAAAATTGTGTGTCATTTCTTTTTCCTTCATTTTTCACCAAAAAAGGCCAAGTCTCTAGAAGTGCAGGACAAAAAAGCCTGCAACATCCATGAGCTTTGACCATCATAGGTATTGCTTATCTTATTTTAACAAATTGAGCTGAATTGTCAATCTAAATATACTGCAAGACTTGACCATTTTTATAAGCTCTGTCAATCAAGCCACCACCTAAACACTCTTCTCCATCATAGAAAACGACTGCTTGGCCTGGAGTAACGGCCCTTTGTGGTTGATCGAAGTTGACAACAGCCTTGTCACCCTTTACAGTAACTGTCACCTTGGAATCTGGCTGCCGGTAACGGAACTTAGCTGTACATTCCATAGTAAATTCTTCCGGCATTTCTTTCGTGAAATGAACCTGACTAGCGTCAAGACTGGTTGACATTAAATGGTCATGATAAAAGCCCTGACCAACATAAAGAATATTTTGGCTAAGGTCTTTTCCGACTACAAACCAAGGTTCGTTGTCACCACCCTGCTGACCACCAATTCCAAGACCCCCTCGTTGGCCAATGGTATAATACATGAGTCCTGCGTGCTGACCCATATCTCGGCCATCCATTGTCATCATGCGACCAGGCTGGGCTGGTAAGTATTGACTCAGAAATTCTTTAAAATTCTTTTCACCAATGAAGCAAATGCCAGTCGAGTCTTTTTTCTTAGCAGTGGCTAAGCCAGCTCTTTCAGCAATCGCCCGAACTTCTGGTTTTTCTAAATGCCCTAGAGGAAACATAGTCTTTTGCAGTTGTTCCTGTGATAGTTGGCTTAGGAAGTAAGTCTGATCCTTATTGTTGTCCTTGCCACGCAGCATATGAACCAAGCCATCTTGGTCTCTCTTCACCTGAGCATAGTGACCCGTTGCAACGTAATCTGCGCCCAGTGTCAAGGCATAGTCAAGGAAGGCTTTAAACTTGATTTCCTTGTTACACATGACATCTGGGTTCGGAGTCCTACCAGCGCGGTATTCCGACAAGAAGTATTCAAAAACGCGATCCCAGTACTCTTTCTCAAAGTTGACAGAGTAGTAAGGAATGCCAATCTGGTCTGCAACAGCTGCTACATCCTTGTAGTCTTCTGTGGCCGTGCAGACACCAAATTCATCTGTGTCGTCCCAGTTTTTCATGAAGATGCCAATTACATCATAACCTTGCTCTTTCAAGAGTAAAGCAGTTACTGATGAATCGACACCTCCGCTCATACCAACGACGACACGAGTCTTAGAGTTATCACTCATTGTGTTCTCCCATCTTTTTCGTTATTTCACGATTGAAGGTCGTGCTGTGCTTTCAACGATTGAAGGTCGCTTGAGCAAGGTCTATTATAGCATGATTTAGCACGGAGAACAACGAATAACCTTTGGCCAATCTGATGAGCTTTATAAGTTGTCAAGTAAATTTACAGTATTGTAAATACCTTGATGCAAAATATCATATTCCAAACAAAAATGTACTAATAATTATAAAAAAGGAACTAGAATGCAAATTCCAGTCCCTCTAAACATATTTCTAAATAAAGTTTTAATACCAGCCATTTGCTAACCAGAAATTTTTAGCAGCCGACCATGAGCCATAGCGACCTGCTACATAAGCATCCGCTGTCTTCTCTTGATTTTCTGGTGATAAATCTCCATTTAGATAGGTGATAGTCAACTGATAGCGACCATAGTATTGCCCATTTTGCGCTGTATAACTGCCGCTAGACTCTTTTTGAGCAATCCACTCCTTGGATTCTGCATCCTCAGCACTCAAGCCAGAACTTGGGTTTACAGTAGATTGCTCAGTCTTATCTGATTTTTCAACAGTCATTTGCTCAGACACATCATCGTCCAGCTCTAAAACCTGTCCAACACTAATCAGATTGATATTGCTGATCTTATTTTTTTGCGCAATCTTGTCAACAGTCGTCTGATGAGAAGCAGCAATCGCTGACAAGGTGTCACCTGACTTGACAGTATAACTTTCTGCATTGGCTACAATCGGAAGCAAAGCAGCAGCTCCTGCCATCAAACTGAGTAAGCCTGCTTTCATCATTCTATTTTTAAAATACAAATTCATGTTTAGAATTCTCCTTTTCTGTGATATATCTATCCTAAAGTAAAAGTATTACAGAATCTTATTACTTTGATGAATTATATTACAGACTATTGAAGAACTTGTAAAAACAGACATATATTCTAAAGTTTTTGATGATGTAAAGGCTATGCTGAACTATCCCTATGTTTTTTGATCCATTTAAATCGAACCCTATCATAGAAGAAAAATAAAACTATTCCTAAAATGAAAGCTGCAGTTCCTTCCTTTAATCCTCTTGGAACAAATGATAAGGTAACTCTGCCTGCTCCTCTGCTCACATCAAGTTTCATAAAACCGTTCTGCGCACGTTTTAACGGTACCTTCTTGCCATCTACACTAGCTGTCCACCCCTTATCATAAGGAATGGTGAAAAAGAGAGAACTATCTCTATCCGCATGATAATCAATCGTTACCGTATTGGATTTTGTCGTCACAGAAACTTCTTGTTCTTTCAATTTACTTATGAGTTGCTGATATTTGTTTACATCCACAGAGAAAAACTCTGGTTTATTAAAAGAGACAGTTCGATTCTCTGGGAAAGAAAATTGGATAGAGACCGTCTGTGCTTCCTTAAAGTAGCCAATATTCAAAAATGGAAAAACATTATGAGTTGGATAACGATTCGTGATTCCATTTACAGTAATATTGACATCCGTCTGATTATCGTTTGAAAAGTCAAGATCTGAAAGATTGACATAGACTTGACTACCTGCAGGCACCTCAATTGTGTAAGTAACGCTAGCATAGCTTAATTGAGCGTTATTTTCAATGCTTGCAGTTACTTTCCCTTCAGTTTCTTCCTCATCACCAGCGATAGAAATTCGCTCATAATATTTATGATTCAAACCCGATAGTTGATTTAAAAAGGCTGTCTGATTGTCAAGGGTTAAATTAGTGAACTTGACATCTTTGTAAACATCATTGGTTAAGAAAGTCAAACCCAAAGCATAATTATTTTCATACAATGTCATTGCCCCCTCAGTCTTCTCAGCATAAAAACCAAATTTCTGCGGATCTGTCTCAGACAAGTTATACTTTACAGCAAAAAGGCTATCCATCAAAATGCTATTATTTTGATAGCGGAGATTCAGATTAGTTCCTGCTGATTTAAAACCTAATTTATCTAATGTCGAGCTAGCTTGCGTATTTCTGACTGATGAGAATTGAGAAATTCCATTATAATTAAATTTCATACTGTCATTGCCAGTCTGAGGATCAAGTCTCTCTGTTCGAAAGAAATCTCTATTTTCCCTCTTACTATACTTGACAAGGTTATCAATTTCATCCATCTTCTTCGAATAGGAAGAACGACTTGCAAAGACCCATTCTTTAGCAATACCATCGACCTGATAATAAGAGTTTAAGGTGAGCTCAAAAACCACAAAAAACAGTAAAGATAGTGTAAACATACTCTGCCTAACGTGACAACGAATAAAAGCAAAGCTGATTAAGAGATAGGCAAAGAAAAACTCTAAAGTAAAAATGTAATTTTCAGGACCAAGAAAATCATAGCGTTTACTATAGTATAAAGTGGCTAGAAAACCAAAAGAAATGAGCAGGAAGCTAAGGAATACTTGCCACCATTTAACTTCCTCCAAACGATTAAGCGTTTCTGCAGCCATCAAAATGATAAGAAGAGAAAAAAGCCAAGAATAGCGATGTAAAAACATATTTGGCGCATGCATTCCCTGCCAGAGTAAATCCAAATACTGCAGTCGGAAGCTCAATATAAAAATGCCAATCAACAAAATGTAGGCCAGTTTCACGCGAAGCTTAATACTTTTTATCGTAAAAAATAAGATACTTAAAATAAGAGGAAATAGACCAACATAAATCATAGGAATAGAGCCATACTTAGTTGTGTCAAAACTTCCTATAAAATTTTTAGCAAAAATATCTAGATACCAACTTTTTTCAGTAAACAAACCTTCAACCTTTGTCAAGGTCTCACCATGTGAACTCAGATCTAGATAAGTCGGCAAAATCATAATTAAACTAGTAAAGCCTGCTAATATTGACACGATAGCAAAATCAGGAAAAGACCGAATCCTGGCCTTAAAGTCCCAAGAAAGCTGAACGAGATACCAAAGAACTAAAAACAGAGCCATCATGTAACCAAAATAATAATTCTGGATAAAGAGAATTGACAAGCTTGTAAAGTACAAAACTCTCCCTTGTCCATTCATCAGCTTGTGTAAACCAAAGATGATAAGGGGTACCAATATAAATACATCTAACCAAGTTTTAATTTCTAGTTGACTGACTGAGAAACTCATCAAGGCAAAGGAAGTTGACAGAATCAAGATTAGTGTCTCTGGAATTTTTTTAAAGATCCCTTTAATACTGATACAAGTTGTCAAGCCAATCAAGCCAAACTTGATAAGAGTAAACAAGTAGACCGCATCCGGCATTGATTTTAAATCGAAAAAGTAGACGAAGGGGGAAAGGAAACTTCCTAGATAATAGCTGGAGAGGGCATAAAAATTTTGTCCTAATCCACTTGAAAACGTGTAAAAAAGACTATCCGTTCCATGAAGGATATTCCTCAATGTCGTATCAAATACGACATACTGATGGAAGCCGTCTCCAAGTAACGGCGAAGTATCGCTTCCCCAGTAAATACCTTGACTCAGATAAACGAAACACATAATGAGAAAAGGTAAGATGAAGGAGGCAAAATAAAGCCAATTTTTCTTAAAAAAATATCTGATTTTTTCCATGTTTCTTATAGAGAAAGAGGCTGAAACGTTGTTTCATGCCTCTGTAAACCTCTGTCAACTCATGTTGACAACTTATTAATCCTTCCAAAGTTCTTTGACTTTTGCCTGAACTTCTTGATTTTCCAAAAATTCATCATATGTCTCGTCAATGCGGTCAATCACACCATTTTTTGAGAGAACAATGATATGATTGGCCAAGGTTTGAATAAACTCATGGTCATGGCCGGCAAAAATGATCGACTCCTTAAAGTTCTTCAAACCATCATTAAGACTAGAAATAGATTCCAAATCCAAGTGATTGGTTGGGTCGTCCAAAACCAAAACATTTGACTTGAGAAGCATCAGTTTAGACAGCATAACCCGAACTTTTTCTCCACCTGACAAGACATTGACAGGCTTGTTAACCTCATCGCCAGAGAAAAGCATCCGACCCAAGAAACCGCGAAGGAAGGTATTATCATCCTCTTCCTTGCTAGCAAATTGACGGAGCCAGTCTAGAATAGATTCACCGCCCGCAAAGTCACGAGAATTATCTTTTGGCAAATAAGAACGACTGGTTGTAACGCCCCACTTGATAGTTCCTTCATAGTCAATATCTCCCATCAAGGCACGAATCAAGGCAGTTGTTTGGATATCATTTTGTCCAATCAAAGCTGTCTTATCGCCAGGACGCAGGATAAAGCTGATATTGTCAAGAATAGTCTCGCCGTCAATCTTGACAGAAAGATTTTCTACTGTCAAGAGGTCGTTCCCGATTTCACGCTCCGCTTTAAAGCTGATAAATGGATATTTCCGGCTTGACGGAACAATTTCTTCCAATTCAATCTTATCCAGCATCTTTTTACGAGAGGTTGCCTGTTTAGACTTGGAAGCATTGGCGGAGAAGCGAGCCACAAACTCTTGCAATTGCTTGATTTTTTCTTCCGCCTTAGCATTTCGGTCAGCGAGCAACTTAGCTGCCAATTCACTTGATTCTTTCCAGAAATCATAGTTTCCGACATAAAGTTTGATCTTACCAAAATCAAGGTCGGCCATGTGGGTACAAACTTTATTTAAGAAGTGACGGTCGTGGGATACGACAATAACTGTATTGTCAAAGTCAATCAAGAAATCTTCCAACCAAGTAATGGATTGAATATCCAAACCATTGGTCGGCTCGTCTAGAAGCAAGACATCAGGTTTACCAAAAAGAGCCTTGGCAAGAAGAACTTTAACCTTGTCGCCGTTCGTCAATTCACTCATATTTTGGTAATGCAAGTCTTCTGGAATATTGAGATTTTGTAGCAATTGAGAAGCTTCGCTTTCAGCTTCCCAGCCACCCAACTCAGCAAATTCACCTTCCAGCTCAGCCGCTCGAACCCCATCCTCGTCAGAAAAGTCAGGCTTCATATAGATGGCATCTTTTTCCTTCATGATATTATAAAGGTGCTCATTCCCCATGATAACAACATCAATGGCCCGCTCATCCTCATAGTCAAAGTGATTTTGACGCAAAACAGAAAGTCGCTCATCTGGCCCTAAAGAAATATGGCCTGTCGTTGGCTCAATATCCCCAGCTAAAATCTTCAAGAAGGTAGACTTACCTGCACCATTAGCTCCAATCAAACCATAGGTATTTCCTTCTGTAAATTTAATATTTACTTCATCAAATAATTTTCGATCACTGAAACGCAGTGACACATCAGATACTGTAAGCAATGATTTTCTCCTATATATGTAATCTCCTCCATTTTACTAGAAAATTCTTCTTTTTTCAAACTATTATGGAATAAAAAACTATTTAAAGAGATAAAAATGCTATCAACTTTGTACATATGCTGTAAATATATTGTCAAGGTATTTCTTTTGAACTATGATTCTTCTTTTTTCTTCTAGATTCTTCCGCATTTTCTTTGAAAATGATATAATGAGAACAACACTAATTGAGGAGCAAGCAATGACAAAACCCATTATTTTAACCGGAGACCGTCCGACTGGAAAATTACATATCGGTCATTATGTAGGAAGCCTACGTAACCGTGTCCTTTTACAAAATCAAGACAAGTATGAGATGTTTGTTTTTCTAGCGGATCAACAAGCTCTGACAGACCATGCGAAAGATCCACAAACAATTGTAGAATCCATTGGCAATGTAGCCTTAGACTATCTGGCAGCTGGACTGGATCCCAAAAAAGCAACTATTTTCATCCAGAGTCAAATTCCAGAGTTGGCAGAGTTGTCAATGTATTACATGAATTTGGTATCTTTAGCTCGATTAGAGCGCAATCCGACTGTCAAGACAGAAATTGCTCAGAAAGGATTTGGAGAAAGTATCCCAACAGGCTTTTTGGTTTATCCTATCTCTCAAGCCGCAGACATTACAGCCTTTAAGGCAAACTATGTACCTGTCGGAAATGATCAAAAACCGATGATTGAGCAGACACGTGAAATTGTTCGCTCCTTCAATCATGCCTATGGTTGTGAGGTTTTGGTGGAGCCTGAAGGGATTTATCCAGAAAATGAAGCAGCTGGGCGTTTACCAGGGCTTGATGGCAATGCTAAAATGTCAAAATCATTAAACAATGGGATTTATCTAGCGGATGACATGGATACACTCAAGAAAAAGGTCATGAGTATGTACACCGATCCCGACCACATCAAAGTTGAAGATCCAGGAAAAATCGAAGGTAATATGGTTTTCCATTATCTGGATGTTTTTGGTCGGCCAGAAGATGCTGCTGAAATTGCGGCTATGAAAGAACACTACCAACGCGGTGGTCTGGGGGATGTCAAAACTAAACGCTATCTCTTAGAGATTTTAGAGCGGGAATTAGGACCAATCAGAGAGCGTCGCCTCGAGTTTGCAAAAGATATGGGCCAAGTCTATGACATGCTGAAAGAAGGCAGTGAACGTGCTCGACAAGTTGCTGGACTAACCCTGTCAGAAGTCAAAAATGCAATGGGAATTAATTACTTTAAATAACGAACAATAATAGCAGATTGTATCAAAAACCATCGTCTTTTACCTTCAAAAGAGATGGTTTTTAATTTTTGCATAATAATCATTGACAAATGCCTATAGAATGGTATGATATTAACAATAAAAAGACGAGCCCTGCTCAATATATAAGAAAAGAGGAAACTGTGGATGTCTAACTGGGACACTAAATTTTTGAAAAAAGGTTTTACCTTTGATGATGTATTGCTCATTCCAGCTGAAAGTCACGTGTTGCCAAATGATGCTGATTTAAGTACAAAACTTGCTGAGAATTTAAAATTAAATATCCCAATTATTACTGCGGCTATGGATACAGTTACCGAAAGTCAAATGGCGATCGCCATTGCCCGTGCCGGCGGTCTAGGTGTCATCCACAAATATGTCTATTGCACAGCAGGCTGATGAAGTTCGTAAGGTAAAACGTTCTGAAAATGGTGTCATTATCGATCCATTCTTCCTGACTCCTAATCATACGATTGCTGAAGCAGATGAATTGATGGGGCGCTACCGCATTAGTGGGGTCCCAGTGGTTGAAACGATGGAAAATCGTAAATTAGTCGGTATCTTGACTAACCGTGATTTACGCTTTATTTCAGATTATAATCAACCAATTTCCAACCACATGACCAGTGAAAATCTTGTTACAGCTCCAGTCGGAACTGATCTGGCAACTGCTGAAAGAATTCTGCAAGAACACCGGATTGAAAAACTACCTTTAGTAGATGAAAACGGTCGACTTTCTGGTCTTATCACCATTAAAGATATTGAAAAAGTGATTGAGTTCCCAAATGCAGCCAAAGATGAATTTGGTCGTCTGCTAGTTGCAGGGGCCGTTGGTGTAACTTCCGATACTTTTGAGCGTGCTGAGGCCCTCTTTGAAGCAGGAGCAGATGCCATTGTTATTGATACAGCCCATGGTCATTCAGCTGGCGTTCTACGTAAAATTGCTGAAATTCGTGCTCACTTCCCAGATCGCACTTTGATTGCCGGAAATATTGCAACTTCTGAAGGTGCACGCGCCCTCTTTGATGCCGGTGTTGATGTAGTAAAAGTCGGAATCGGACCAGGTTCTATCTGTACAACTCGTGTCATTGCCGGTGTCGGTGTCCCACAAGTCACAGCAATCTACGATGCAGCTGCAGTCGCACGTGAATATGGAAAAACCATCATTGCTGATGGTGGAATTAAATATTCTGGAGATATTGTTAAGGCTTTAGCTGCAGGTGGAAATGCAGTCATGCTTGGTTCCATGTTTGCTGGAACAGACGAAGCGCCAGGTGAGACTGAAATTTTCCAAGGACGTAAATTTAAAACTTACCGTGGAATGGGCTCTATCGCAGCTATGAAGAAAGGCTCCAGCGATCGCTACTTCCAAGGTTCTGTCAATGAAGCTAATAAGCTAGTTCCAGAAGGAATTGAAGGGCGTGTAGCTTATAAAGGAGCGGCTGCAGATATCGTCTTCCAAATGTTGGGCGGTATCCGTTCTGGTATGGGATATGTCGGTGCAGCTAATCTGCAAGAACTTCATGAAAATGCTCAATTTATTGAGATGAGTGGTGCTGGTTTGAAAGAAAGTCATCCTCACGATGTACAAATCACCAATGAAGCTCCAAACTACTCTGTCCAATAGAATTATAATTATAAAGAAAAACAACCTTGTCAATTCCTTGACAAGGTTTTTGGTTTACAAAATGTAAAATATATTTACAATTCATTGACTAATCTGTAAAGTTAATATTTTCTTCTTTCTTAATTACGCCTTGACTTATCTGAAAAATATTAATATCTTCTGGTAGATTATGTAAGTGATCTAAGCTGGTTGTCGTGATGAAAGTTTGGATATTTTGAGAGATAGTTTCTAACAATTTCAATTGACGCATGTTGTCAAGCTCGCTCATTACATCGTCAAGCAATAATATCGGAGTATCTTTTGTAAGACTTTCAATTAGTTTGATTTCAGCTAATTTGAGAGATAGAACAACACTGCGGTGTTGGCCTTGGCTACCAAATCCAGCTTCCATATCATTGATAAAAAAGTTGATATCATCTCGGTGAGGTCCGACACCTGTATTCTTTTTGAAAAGGTCTCGTCTACGACTCTCTGATAAGGCTGCTCGAAAAGAAGCTTCCAAGTCTTCGAGACGTGAAAACGGAACAGAGGATAAATACTTGATTGTCAATTTCTCTTTTCCTTGAGAAATATCTCCATGACTTTCCTGAGCAAAACCTTCTAGCTTTTCAATAAAGTCTAAGCGATGTTGCATGACACGACAACCAAAATCAAGCAGTTGCTCATCTAAAACAGAGAGAAAGGTTTCATCTACCTTATCATTAGCCTTAAGATAGGCATTTCTTTGCTTGAGTACATGATTATAGTTAGACAAGTCAGAAAGATAGATGGGCTTGATTTGCCCAAGCTCAATATCAATAAATTTTCTGCGTAAAGCAGGGGCGCCTTTAATGAGCTGTAAATCTTCTGGAGCAAACAAGACAACGTTGACAACCCCTATATAATCTGATAATTTCCCTTGTTTTAAATGATTAATTTTGGTGATTCTCCCCTTTGGTGTCAACTCGATGTCAAGTGGGATTTTACCCGTTGTTTTTTCAATGATTCCTGAAATTTGAAGATTTTTTTCTTGAAAATGAATCAAATCCTTATCGGTTCGGGTACGGTGACTACGAGTAAGGGCTAAAAAATAGATGGCTTCTAGAATATTGGTTTTCCCCTGTGCATTTTGCCCCAGAAAGATATTAAGACCAGGATCAAAATCAACCTCTGCAGCTTGGTAATTACGAAAATGTTTAATTTTCAGCGTTTTTAACCACATGGCTTAGGTTCCTGGAAAGCGAACAGGTGCTTTTTTGCTTCTCTGCTCGGGCTTTCTTTTCTTCTCTTCTTTTTTTGTTGGTTGAGATTTTTTCAAGTCCTTATTCATAGCTTTAACCAAGTCTGCCACTCTTTTTTTCTCTGCTTGCTCCTCTTGATGTTCAAGGATCTCCTCCTGACTTGGGGCAAGGAGGACAATCTCCAGTTCTTGGTCTGGAAGAGAGATAACATCGCCAATTCTAAGTTTTTTTCCCCGTCGATTTTCCAGTTCACCGTTAAAAAAGACCTGATTATCTGCTAAAAAGGATTTGATTGCTCCGCCACTTTGAATGATACCAACTTCTTTTAAGAGAGCCTGTAGAGTAATAAATTCGTCAAATAATTTGTATTCCATATTTCACCTCAATCCTTGTCATTATATCATAATTTAAGCGGAAACTGTTCCGTGGTAGTCTCATTTAAGGACAAGTTTTACTAGAAAAATAGAAAACGCTTTAATCTCTAAAAATGCCGTTCCTTACAAAGCATTAAACAGCATTTCGTGTTATAATAGAAGTCTATATTATTCGGTATGAGGAGAGCAATGGAAATCATAAAAGGAGTACATCTTCACTTCATTCAGTCAGAAAAATTTAAAACCAATAAAATTAAAGTGCGATTTTCAGCTCCTATGTCTGAAAAAACAATAGCTGGGCGGGTTCTTACAGCCAGTATGCTGGAAACTTCAAATGCTCTTTACCCAACATCACAAGCCTTTCGAGAAAAATTAGCAAATTTATATGGGGCTAATTACTCGACAAGCCTTTCGCGACGGGGATTAGTGCATTATCTGGATATCAATCTTTCTTTCGTGCGGGATCAATTCTTGAGCCGAAAAAATATGTTGGCAGATGAAATACTAGATTTTTTGAAGGCTAGTCTCTTTTTTCCTCTGTCAAATGGACAGGCTTTTGATACCAAAACCTTTGAAATTGAAAAGAGAAATGTTTTAACAGACTTGGAAGCTGAAATTGAGAATCATTTCTACCATGCTCACAGAGAGTTAAATATTTTATTTTACGATTTACCAGAAATGCGGATTCCACGCGTGGCAACAATCGAGCTAGTAGAAAAAGAAACGGCTGAAACTAGTTTCGCTGCTTTTCAGCAAATGCTAACTCAGGATCAAATTGATTTTTTCTTCATCGGTGACTTCAATGAGATTGCTGTTCGTGAGAAAATCCAAGAATTCCAGTTTTCTGAGCGAGAGCAGCCTTTACAGCTTAGCTACCAGCAAAACTATTCAAATATAACTAGAGAAAAGCTGGAGCAGCGAGATGTACATCAGTCCATTGTTGAACTGGCCTACCATTTTTCTAGTCAATATGGGGATCGCAGCCATCTGCCCCTAATTGTTTTGAATGGCTTATTAGGAGGATTTGCTCATTCCAAGCTCTTTGTCAATGTTCGGGAAAAAGAGAGTCTAGCCTATACCATTTCTAGCAATTTTGATATTTTTTCTGGTTTGATGCGAATCTATGCTGGAATTGACCGAGCAAATCGGACAAAGACCGTCGCTTTAATCAACCGCCAAATTCTAGATTTGAAACGGGGGCATTTCACAGATGAAGAACTTGAACAAACCAAGAATATGATGAAAAATTCAATACTTCTGGCTCAGGATCGACAAAACACCTTGATTGAGCGTGCTTACATGTCCTCTGTTCTAGGGAAAAAATTTCTGTCACTAGAGGCTTGGCTGAAAGCATTAGAAAATGTCAGCAAAGCTGATCTTATAGAAGCAGCCCAGCAGTTGAAATTACAAGCGATTTACTTTATGGAAGGGAAATAATGCAGAATCCAGGTTTAGAAAAAATCAATTATATAGCCGTGGGAGAAAGCATCTATCGGGCGGTGCTAGCAAATGGATTGCAGGTTTACCTACTCCCTAAAAATGATTTTAATGAAACCTACGGCATCATCTCAACACACTTTGGCTCTGTTGATACTAAGGTTGTTTCACGTGAAACAAAACAAGTTTCTCATTATCCAGCAGGGATTGCACATTTTTTGGAGCACAAACTATTCGAGCGTGAAAACGGTGAGGATTTGCTGCTGGAATTTACTAAATTTGGCGCAGAAAGTAATGCCTTTACAAGCTTTACACGTACCAGCTATCTGTTTTCTACGACAAACTGTGTAGCAGAAAATCTAAAGCTGTTGCAGGAACTCGTTTCCCAAGCTAATTTTTCAGAAGCATCTGTTCAGCGTGAGCAAGGAATTATCCAGCAAGAAATCGAGATGTACCAAGACGATCCAGATTATCGGCTCTTCTTTGGTGCTTTGGGCAATCTCTATCCTCAAACCCCACTAGCAGAAGATATTGCCGGAACGACAGAGTCAATCATGGATATTACTGTGGAAGATCTGACAGAAAACTTTGAGCTTTTCTACCGTCCGTCCAATATGACTTTATTTGTCATTGGTAATTTTGATTTGGAGTCCACTTTTGAAGATATTGTCCAAACACAAGAGACCTTATCTCCTAAATTATTAACTGAAACGATTGAAAAAGAGCCTCTCATCTTACAGCCAGTAATTCCAACTGCTACTAGTCGGATGGAAGTTGCCAGTCCTAAATTGGCGATCGGTATTCGTGGGAAAGATGCGATAAAGGATACTGAGCTTTATCGCTATAAAATTGCCCTGAAATTGCTTTTTGCCATGATGTTTGGTTGGACTTCCAAGCGTTTCCAGACCCTGTATGAAAATGGCAAGATTGACAATTCGCTCACTCTTGAAGTAGAGGTGGAAAAGGATTTCCACTTTGTCATCCTAACTATGGACACGCAGGAACCCGTAGGAATTTCTCATCAATTCCGCTCAGCCATTCGAAAGTTTGCTCAGGATCCAGATGTCACAGAAACACACCTAGATACGATTAAAAGTGAAATGTTTGGAGATTTGCTGCATGGTCTGAATTCTCTTGAATACATGGCAACCCAGTACGAACCGCATTTAACAGGGGAGAATCTTTTTGATTTACCTAAGATTTTACAGGATATCACTTTAAATGACGTCTTAAAAGTCGGACATCGCTTTATTGACCAGTGTGATATGACAGATTTTACTATTTTCCCAAAATAGTTCCAAGTTTATTTCAAAATTTTGTTAGAATAATGTCTAAGAGAAAAGGACTATCCTTATGAGAAAAAAAACGATAGGAGAGGTACTCAGACTTGCTCGAGTAAACCAGAAACTTACTTTAGCAGATCTAGCCAAAAAAACAGATATAAAAACTGACTACCTAAAGGCTCTTGAAAACAATCAATATGAGAAATTTCCAAATGCCTTTTACGTTCGTAGCCTGCTACGAAAATACGCTTGGGCTCTGGATTTAGACGAGACAATTCTTTTAGAGGCATACGACACAGATAATACTGTCGTTTATGACGAAATTGAATTAGCGGAAAACGAAGAATTTCGAAGCAGAAAATATAAAAATCGTTCCTTTTCACTTCCGCTCTTTTATTTCCTAGTAGTTGCCCTGTCTATCATTATTTTTGTCACCTATTACGTTTGGCAATATGCCAATACAACTACTCCGCAGTTCAGCAGCTCCGATAGTTACAGCCTCGTCTCTAGCTCAAGTATCGAAGATCGTTCAACTCCACCTGAGACTTCCACAACAGACTCTAGCTCAACAAAAGAAAAGCTGGAAGTCACAGGAGAAGGAAACTATTTAACTGCAAAATATCGTGGTAAGTCGCAAACTACTCAGTTAACAATCTCAGCGAGCAACACCTCAAGCTGGATTAGTGTGACAAATACAGACTTGGCAGCAGGTACAACCCTTACTCCAACCCAATCAAGCCAAACAGTGACACTCTCTCCCAATACCACTTATACAATTACCTTAGGAGTTGTAAAAGGCGTTACTGTCACTGTCGGCAGTCAGAAAATAGACCTATCTACCTTGACCAGCGACAGTGCTATAATTACTCTCACAATTGAATCATAAAGGAAGAATGATGAAAAAAGAAAATATCCCCAACGCTTTAACCCTTGCCAGAATTGCCTTAATTCCAATCTTTATTTTGATTTTGACTTTTGGGCATTCGCCAGCCATGCATATCCTAGCTGGAATCATTTTCGCCCTTGCCAGTATCACAGACTACCTGGATGGCTATCTGGCTCGCAAGTGGCAGGTCGTGACCAATTTTGGAAAATTTGCCGATCCTATGGCCGATAAACTGCTGGTTATGTCCGCTTTTATCATGCTGATTGAAATGAAAATGGCTCCTGCTTGGGTGGTAGCTATCATCATTTGCCGAGAGCTGGCCGTCACTGGTTTGAGACTCCTATTGGTAGAAACTGGCGGAACAGTTCTAGCGGCCGCTATGCCAGGCAAAATCAAGACTTTCACGCAGATGTTTGCCATCCTCTTTCTTCTGCTCCATTGGACTTTAATCGGTCAGATTCTCCTTTACATAGCCCTGATTTTCACTATTTATTCTGGCTATGATTATTTCAAGGGCAGTGCCTATCTCTTTAAAGATACATTTAAATAATATGGAAAATATCATTGAAGTAAAAAATCTTAGTTATCGTTATGACCATAAGTCTGAAGATTATATTTTAAAAGATGTCTCGTTTCACGTGAAACAAGGAGAATGGTTGTCTATTGTCGGTCACAATGGTAGTGGAAAATCGACTACGGTGCGTTTGATTGACGGTCTTTTGGAGACCGAGAGTGGTGATATCATCATTTCTGGAGATAAATTGACGGCTGATAATGTCTGGGAAAAGCGTCGCCAAATCGGCATGGTCTTTCAGAATCCTGATAATCAGTTTGTTGGGGCGACTGTTGAGGATGACGTTGCTTTTGGTCTGGAAAATCAAGGTATGGATTATCCGATGATGGTTAAACGAGTCCATGAAGCTTTGGAGCTAGTCGGAATGCAGGATTTTAAAGAGAGGGAACCTGCTCGACTTTCTGGCGGACAGAAGCAAAGAGTCGCTATTGCTGGCGTAGTCGCGCTCCAGCCAGATATTATCATCTTGGATGAAGCAACCAGTATGTTAGACCCAGAAGGACGACTGGAATTGATTCGGACTGTCAAGGACATTAAAGATAAGAATCAGTTAACAGTCATCTCCATTACCCACGATTTGGACGAGATTTCGCTGAGTGACCGTGTCCTCGTTATGAAAAATGGTCAGGTTGAGTCAACCGCTAAACCAAGAGAACTCTTTTCCAGACCTGATTTGGAAGACTTGGGCTTGGATCAGCCCTTTGTCAATCAGGTCAAAGCTGCCATGATTCAAACTGGGCTAACTCTGCCAGAAACCTATTTAACTGAAAGAATTGCAGGAACAATTATGGGAATTACTCTAAATAAAGTCAGTTATACCTATCAGGCTGGAACTCCATTTGAGGGTCCAGCGCTTTTTGAAGTTGATTTTGAAATCAAAGATGGTAGCTATACGGCTTTGATTGGACATACTGGCAGCGGAAAATCAACCATTTTACAGCTCTTGAATGGCTTGCTGACTCCGAGTGAGGGCAGCGTGCAAGTCAACAATGTTACCATCACTTCAAATTCTGTCAACAAGGACATTAAACAAGTTCGTAAACAGGTTGGTTTGGTCTTTCAGTTTGCTGAAAGTCAAGTTTTTGATGAGACTGTTTTGAAAGACGTGGCCTTTGGTCCGCAAAATTTTGGTGTCTCTAAAGAAGAAGCCGAGGCTTTAGCGCGTGAAAAATTAAGCCTTGTCGGCATTTCTGAAGAATTATTTAGCCGCAGTCCTTTTGAACTTTCTGGAGGGCAGATGAGAAGGGTCGCTATTGCTGGAATTCTAGCAATGGAGCCTGATATCTTGGTTTTAGATGAACCAACAGCTGGACTTGATCCAGCAGGACGCAAAGAATTGATGGAACTCTTTAAGAAACTGCATCAAGCTGGAATGACCATTGTTCTTGTAACCCATTTAATGGATGATGTAGCAAATTTTGCTGATACAGTCTATGTACTGGAGAAGGGCCGCGTCGTCAAAAGCGGTCAGCCTGCTCAGGTTTTTCAAGATGTCGATTTTATGGAAAAGATTCAGCTAGGGGTTCCTAAAATCACAAAATTTGCCCAGGAATTAGCTGAAAAAGGAATGAAATTTTCTCATTATCCAATTACGATTGAGGAATTTAAGGAGATGCTGCATGGATAAGTTGATTTTAGGACGGTATATCCCAGGAAATTCGGTCATCCATCGATTGGATCCGCGCAGTAAATTGGTGGCCATGTTCTTCTTTATTTTATTAATTTTCTGGGCCAACAATCTCATCACTAATTTGCTGCTATTTGTTTTCGTTTTTACTCTGATTTTTCTCTCAAAAGTTCCTTTGACATTCTTTCTAAAAGGCATTCAATCAATGGTTTTCATTATTGCCTTTACCACCCTCTTCCAGCTCTTTCTGACGGGGGGAGACAAGGTACTTTTCCAGTTTGGTTTCATTAAAATTACGGAATTTGGTCTTTCTCAAGCGGGGATTATCTTTAGCCGTTTTGTTTTGATTATCTTCTTTTCAACCCTTCTGACTTTAACCACAACACCACTCAGCCTTTCAGATGCAGTAGAAGCTCTACTGAAACCACTCAAAGTCTTTAAAGTTCCTACGCATGAAATTGGTCTCATGCTGTCTATGAGCCTGCGTTTCGTACCAACTTTAATGGATGACACTACGAGAATTATGAATGCTCAGAGGGCTCGAGGAGTTGATTTTGGCGAAGGAACGATTGTTCAAAAGGTTAAATCAATCATTCCAATCTTAATTCCCTTATTTGCTTCTAGTTTCAAACGGGCAGACGCCTTAGCTATCGCAATGGAAGCGCGTGGCTATAGTGGTGGTGAAGGAAGAAGCCGCTATCGACAACTTTCTTGGAAAATGATTGATAATCTTGCTCTTCTCTCTATTTTCCTGATCGGTATCTTGCTCTTTATCTTAAAAAAATAAAGAATAGTATAAGTTTGATAGCAATATTTTTGTTAAAGATCTAATGAAATACACTAAAAATCCTTTTAAAATAATATTTTTATGTGTAAATCTCAATATTTTTGTAATATTCGTGCTTAAAATGTAATCTTTTAGTAATATTTAATGTGTATGATAGTATTATAACTAAAGGAGAAAACTTTTAAAATGAGTATGAAAGTGAAAAAATTGACTCTAGCAGGAACGATTGCTACAGCAACACTATTTGCATCAACTATTGTTGCTAGTGCTGAATCTTATACAGTAAAAGCTGGAGATACCCTATCAGAAATCGCTGAAAGTAAAAAAACAACTGTTGAACGTTTGGTAGAATTAAACAAAATTTCAAATCCAGATTTTATCATGACTGGACAAGTTTTGGAATTAGGTGATTTGAAAGATGTTGCAAAACAAACAACATCAGCACCTGCTGTCTCACCAGCGACACCAGCAGTCCCAGCTCCCGTAACTCCAGCTGCCCCAGTAGCTACGGAAACTCCAGTAACGACAGAAACTCCTGCAGTTGCTGCAACTTCAGACTACTCTGCCTATTCATCAGACGTCGTACTCGCAAATGGTAATACTCCAGGTGCTGTAGGTTCTTACGCAGCTGCTCGTATGGCTGAAATGACAGGAGTGTCTGCATCTACATGGGAAAATATTATTGCTCGCGAATCTAACGGACAAGTCGATGCCTACAACCCATCAGGAGCAAGTGGTCTTTTCCAAACAATGCCAGGTTGGGGATCTACTGCAACTGTTGAAGATCAAATTCAAGCAGCTTACCGTGCTTACAGTGCACAAGGACTATCTGCTTGGGCTTACTAAAATAATAAAAAAATGACTAAACATATTTAGTCATTTTTCTTACTCAAAGATACTATTTATTCTCCAAAAATTTCTTTTGAAAGTCTGCGGCCGGTAGGAGTTGTAGCTAGCCCTCCTTCAGCCGTTTCCCTGAAAGCAGTAGGCAGGCTAGAGCCTACTTGGTACATGGCATCAATGACTTCGTCAACAGGTATTTTGGACTCGATTCCGGCCAAAGCCATATCCGCTGCGATAAAGGCGTAGCTAGCTCCCATAGCATTTCTTTTGACACAAGGAACTTCTACCAGACCAGCTACTGGGTCACAAATTAAGCCCAGCATATTTTTGATCACAAAACAGATAGCTTGACTCGCCTGAAAAGCAGAGCCACCAGCAGCCAAAACCAGGGCAGCTGCACTCATAGCAGAAGCGGAGCCCACCTCAGCTTGACAACCTCCTTCTGCGCCGGAAATAGAAGCGTTATTGGCAATAACCAAACCAAAAGCACCAGCAGCCAGCAAAAAGTCTAATTGCTGTTCCTCTGTCAAATCTAGTTTTTCAATCGCTGATGTAAGGACTGCTGGCAGACAGCCAGCGCTACCAGCTGTTGGTGTAGCACAAACCAAGCCCATTTTAGCGTTGTGCTCATTGACAGCAATAGCATTTTTTTGCAGCAGTCAGCACAGTATAATCTGACAAGGCCTTCCCTGACTGGATATAGTGGTGCAGCTTGGCTGCGTCTCCACCGGTCAATCCGCTGCGAGACTTGCTCTCGTCAAGCCCAAGAAGGACTGAGGCTTTCATCACCTCAAGATTTCGACTCATCAGACGTAAAACTTCGTCTCTTTCCCGACCCGTCAATTCATATTCGGTCGCAATCATTAATTCAGCAACATTGCCATTAAAATCTAAATCAGCCTGCTCAACCAATTCTTTTATTGAATAAAACATCTCTTCTCCTATTTAAAGAAATTGACATTATGGAGATAGGGGATTTTCCGAATCTCTTCGATAGCCTCTTCGCAACTACGACTATCCACCTCAATGATCATAATCGCTTTCTCGCCCGCTTTTTCTCTAGTCACCGTCATTTGAGCAATATTGATATTGTAGCGGGACAGAGCCTCCGTTACATGGGCAATCATACCTGGAACATCTTGGTGGACGATGATAATGGTTGGCGTATTCATGCTGAGAGAGACTGAGAAGCCATTTAACTCGGTCACCTGAATATTTCCACCACCGATAGACACACCCGTTACACTGATGCTTTTATAGGCGTTTTTAACCGTGATTTTTGTCGTATTTGGATGAGGAGCATTGCTATCTTTCTGAATAGTCCAGACAATCTTGATACCGCGTTTATGGGCAATTTCAAGGCTGTTAGGAATTTCAGGATCATCCGTATCCATTCCTAAAATACCTGCTACCAGAGCCAAATCTGTTCCATGCCCGCGATAAGTCTTTGCAAAGGAATTAAAAAGCTGGAATTCAACCTCGGTTGGTGTATCATCAAAAATAGAGGATACGATCTTACCGATACGCACAGCCCCTGCAGTATGACTACTGGAAGGGCCAATCATGACAGGACCGATAATGTCAAAAACAGATTGAAATTTTAATGATTTCATAAGAAACCTCTTGAACATATTTTCTAAAATTATTATATCAAACTTATCAAATTTCTGCCTGATATCATACAAAAAAAGAGGACAATTGTCCTCTCTTCATTATTGGTAATTCGCATACCTGAAACTCTCTTACTCCGCCAGTAGGACTCGAACCTACGACATCATGATTAACAGTCATGCGCTACTACCAACTGAGCTATGGCGGATAGTATAGTCCGTACGGGATTCGAACCCGTGTTACCGCCGTGAAAAGGCGGTGTCTTAACCCCTTGACCAACGGACCATCTATGTTCTTTTCAGAACATATTCTATTATATCAGGTTTTGAATCTTTGTCAACAGTTTTTTATTTATTTTTTAAAATTTCTTTTAAATGTTTTGTTCTTAGCCTAGAAACAGGGCAACGGCGGCCTTCATAAAATATAATTTCCTTTGTTTTCTTATCATAATCGCAGATATTATCGATATTGACTAAGAAAGATTTATGGGAAGCAAAGAAACGTTGGGTTTTCTCATCCTGCTCTTGAACACTGGCAATCGTTCCATAAAATTCTTTTATAAAGTTTTTTCCGACCATCCGTAACTTATGAGAGGAACTTGAGGTTTCGATATACAAAATATCATTAAATGGCACGCGCACATCATTGCCTCGATAGCTGTATTCAAAGTAGTCAACCATATTGGTGTTTGTAATTAAGGTGTTTTTCGTATAAATGATACAATCTTTGATACGTTTTTTAAACGAATCATCGTTAATATCCTTGTCAATAAAATCAAGAGCTGATACCTTGTATTTGAAAGTCATGGTCGCAAACTCTGATTTTGAAGTTACAAAGACAATAATAGCATATGGATTATGATGACGAATAAAACGAGCGACCTCCAGTCCTTTGGTCTCTTCCCCTTTAATATCTATATCCAGAAAATAAATCTGATTGACATCTTCATTTTCGACGTAGTCCTTAAATTCCTGAATTTTTCCTGTGATTTTGACCTGGATATCGAGACCCATTTCTTCAGCAATCTCTGCTAAAGTTTTTTCCATGCGGAGTTGGTGGGCTAAGGTATCTTCTAATGCTAAGATTCTCATAAACTATTCCTTCTTTTAATTGTTAATACTTGGGTGAAATCATACTTACTTATTTCTGTATCTAGCATGATGTATTCATAATTCTCTAAAATTTCTTTCAGATTATTTAAACCTAGGCCTCTTCGATAACCTTTCGTTGAGAACTCTGGTTCATAAATTTCTTCTAAATCTAATTTTCTTTGCTTGCGGGAATTTTTTACAACAAAAATGATTTCCGTATCGAGTTGAACTAAAGTCACATGAATCATTTTTTCATAGCTTTCGATTGCGCCTTCAACAGCATTGTTTAGCAATATACTAGCCATTCTTACCACATCTAATAGCTTAATCGGTAATTTCTCAACAGGATCTTTGACTTCGAATGTCAAATCAATCTGGTGCTCACGCGCTTTGAATAAAGTCTCCGTCATAACGCTTCGGAGAGCTGAGTCACCAACATTGTTCAAATCAAAATAAGTGTATTTATCCGAGCGTAATTTTAAATTTGCATCAACTAAAACTTCTTGATATATTTTTTCAATTTCCTTGATATCTTGAGTATTGATGGCCGTCTGAAAGCTGGTCAGCATGCCAGCATAATCATGACGGAAACCACGAATTTCATTATAGAGAGAAACAATTTCATCTGTATACTGCTGCAGCTGCAACTGTTCCAATTCTCTTTGTCGAATCTCCTCTTCTTTTTCATACTTTTCCCGAATCGCCTTCAAATAGAAAAGAGTCGTCATAAAGATCAAGAAACAAATAGTCGCTAGCATACTGCTAAAACTATTAAAATGATCGTCTTCACTTAACCAATGAGAAACATTTAAAATGAAAATATCTATAACATAAAAAATATTAATTCTCTTAATTGTCTTTTTAAAGACCTCCTCTTTAAAATCACATGCGTAAAATGGTAAGTAGTCGATAAACTTAAGCATAAATAGAACAGAGATACTGTTTATCATGATATAAAAGACAGCCCAATTATCTTTTACAAATGAATCCCCTGTAATTGAGGAAATAATGACGGAAAAAAAGGTAGTAGAAGCCTGGACTGTTAAATAAAGGAGAAGAGATAGAAATATAGAGAAAAGAGTTGATAACTTCTCTTTTTTTATAAAAAAATACCTGTAGAAAAAAAGAGGATAAATCAGTAGTAAAATAAAATACAGAACATGCCTTGACAAAGAAAAATATAGATTCTAAATTTAATATGAGTAATGGTAATAAAATTAAGACTATAGCACACAGAAAAGTAAAGTAAAAACTAGATTTTACTTTATTGATCTTTTCATATATAACAATAGTGAAATATACTTCAATGGCGGCTTGCAATATCCAAAAAAAATAATTCAAACATCATTCCATCTCCTCAGTTATCAATGTTATTTTTTTCTTAAATTTAATTTTTTAAGAAGATATTTCTTAAATCTCCTCCAAGAACTTCTTTAAGTTCTTTTTCATTCAAGACTGGGAATTGAGCGATTGTTTTTAAAGTTTTTTTCTGAGTATTTTTTTCATATTAGATTCTCCTAAAAATTTTTTCGTAAGTGTTACCTTACAAGATCTATTATAAATAAAATTTTAAATAATCTGTCATCTTTCCCTGAAATGTCATTTTTTATTCCTGAAATGTCGTTTTCTCAAAAATATAATAAAAAAACACGAAATTTTTCGTGTCTGAGTAATGCATATTATGATCCCAGCAGGATTCGAACCTGCGACCGTTCGCTTAGAAGGCGAATGCTCTATCCAGCTGAGCTATGAGACCGATACCTTTTCATTCTATCAGAAAAATCTAGTATCGTCAAGATTTACTTATGGTAGGGACTCCCTTGTTGAATCATGAAAGCCCGGTAAATCTGCTCTACCAAAACAAGGCGCATCAGTTGATGAGGCAGGGTCAATTTTCCAAAACTCATCAGTAGATTAGCTCTTTTTTTGACAGCAGGAGACAGACCCAAGCTGCCGCCAATCACAAATGTAATATCAGAAAAGCCACGAACTGTAATGTCGCTCAAGATAGAACTAAACTCTTCTGAAGGAAATTGTTTTCCTTCAATAGCCAAAGCAACTACGAATTCTCGTTCAGAGATTTTTGCTAAGATCCGATTTCCCTCTTTTTCGAGGATTTGCTGATTTTCTACCTCACTGGCCTTATCTGGTGTTTTTTCGTCTGCTAATTCCACAATTTCTAACTTACAAAATCGACTCAAGCGTTTGGCATATTCAGCAATTCCATCCTTGAGATACTTTTCTTTTAATTTTCCAACAGTTACAAGCTTTATTTTCATATTTCCATTCTATCATATCCACATGGATTTCACACTTTATTCACATCAGTTCTTTATGGAAAACTGGTTGAATCTATGTATTTTCTAACCTCTATCAACATTTTTTATAAGTTTTCCACAACTTGTGGAAAACTTGTGGATTTTAAGTTATAATTAAGAATAGATTTCTATAATTTCATCAATTGTAATCAAGGAGGAAAATATGAAAAACGCTTCAAATTTCTTTAAAAAATCTTTGTTGCTTTTTATTGTTTTAGTTGTAGGATTTATTGGCGGAAGCCTAGGAAATTTAGCCACTGCATTTGTCAATAATAAAATGGCTAATCTTGGTTCTTCAAATTCAAAGACTACTGTATCAACATCTTATAAAAATACAACCGATACCACAAAGGCTGTAAAAAAAGTGCAAAACGCAGTTGTATCGGTGATTACTTATACTGGTTCTAATCAAGAAGGAGTGATCAATAATGAATCAACCAGTGATCCTCAAGTAGCTAGTGAGGGATCTGGTGTCATTTATAAGAAGGAAGGAAAATATGCCTACCTTGTTACCAATACTCACGTGCTTAATGGAGCAAAAAATCCCGATATTCTACTAGCAGATGGTAGTAAGGTTCCTGGTGAAGTGGTGGGATCAGATGTTTATTCTGATATTTCTGTAGTAAGAATTAGCTCTGAAAAGGTGAAAGATGTAGCTGAATTTGGAGATTCCAACTCCCTGACAGTAGGAGAAACTGCTATTGCTATCGGAAGCCCTCTCGGAACAGAATACGCTAACTCTGTTACACAAGGGATCATCTCTAGTTTGGGTAGAAATGTAACCCTGCAATCTGAAGACGGCCAAAATATTTCGACAACTGCCTTGCAAACAGATGCTGCTATCAACCCTGGTAACTCTGGCGGCCCACTCATCAATATCCAAGGGCAAGTTATTGGTATTACGTCCAGCAAAATCTCTCACAATGGTCAAACTGCTGTAGAAGGCATGGGCTTTGCAATTCCATCAAACGATGTTGTTAATATCATCAAGCAATTAGAGAAAAATGGAACAGTGACTCGTCCTGCTCTAGGTATCCAAATGCTCGATTTATCCAATATAGCCACTTCTGACTTAGCAAAATTACGTCTGCCTTCATCTGTAAAATCAGGTATCCTTGTCCGCTCTGTGCAAGAAGGAATGCCTGCTGAAAATAAACTTCAGAAATACGATGTCATCACAAAAGTTGATGATAAGGATGTCGAGTCAACCAGTGATTTACAATCTGCTCTCTACAGACACTCTCTGGGGGATGAGTTGAAAGTGACTTACTTTAGAGATGGTAAAGAAGCTACTACAACCATCAAATTGACAAAATCAACCCAAGACTTAAGTAACAACTAAGCCTTTACATAATTGTCAACACACCTTTACACGATCGTAAAGGTGTGTTATGCTATATACAAATGGAAAATTATCAATACGTACCACTAAAAGACATTCGAACCAATCCTTATCAACCTAGAAAAAGCTTTTCTCAAGAGAAAATAAATGAATTGGCAGCTTCTATTAAAGAAAATGGAATTATTCAGCCCATTATTTTGAGAAAATCTTCCTTATTTGGTTACGAAATTTTAGCAGGTGAAAGACGATTCAGAGCTGCTATGATTGCTGGTTTAGAAAACATTCCTGCCCTTATTAAAGACTTGTCTGACGATGACATGATGAAACAAGCCATCATCGAGAATTTGCAAAGAGAAGACCTCAATCCGATCGAAGAAGCGGAATCCTATCAACATCTGATTGAGAAAGGTCTGACCCATGAAGAAATTGCAAAAACCATGGGAAAATCTCGGCCTTACATTAGTAATCTCGTTCGCTTGTTACAGCTACCAGCTTTTATGCTGGACGCTGTCAAAGAGGAAATGATTTCGCAAGGGCATGCTCGTCTCCTCATCCCACTCAAAAAGAAAGAGCAAGTTTTTTGGCTGGACAAAATCATTCAAGATAATTTATCCGTTCGTGCTCTTGAAGTTTCATTACAAAAGAAAAAAAAGTCAAAGAACAGAAAAAACAAAGAAATTTTCTCCCATTCGGAAGAAGAAAGATTGAAAAAAATCCTTGGACTCAATGTCTCCATTCAATTAAAAAATTCTTCAAAAGGAAAGATCGTTATTCCTTTTGAAAACGAGGAAGAGTATCAAAGAATTATAAACAGCCTGAAATAGGGCTGTTATTTTCTTTTTTCAAACTAACAGACTTTTCCACCTTTAAAAGTAGCCTAAAATATTGAAAAATAAGGATTTTATTAACAATCCACAATCTGTGGATAAGTATTATAAACATTGTTAATTTTTCTCCACAACTTGTGGAAAACTTGGCCTTTTTATGTTAAAATGAGAGTCGACATAGAGAATAATTTTTTGAAAAGGAGGAGGCAATGACCAAAGAGCAAGAATTTTGGCGAAGAATTTTAGAACTTTCCGCTGCTCAGCTAAAACAGACTACCTATGATTTTTTTGTTGCGGAAGCAAAATTAATAGCCATTGAAAATAACCAGGCCACTATCTTTCTGGATAGCCCAGTCAAACAGCTGTTTTGGGAACAAAACTTAGTGGGCGTTATTCTCACAGCTGGCTTTGAAATTTTTAACGATCAAATCACGGCCAAATACGTCTTTGAAGATGCAGGACATGACAGTATTTCTAAATATCAGCTGGAAGAACTTCCTGAAAAGACGCCATTTCGGCCAAGTTTGCCGCCAATTGATACTGGATTAAAAGCTAAATATACATTTGATAATTTTGTACAAGGGGACGGAAATATCTGGGCTAAAGCAGCAGCCTTGGCTGTGTCTGAAAATCTAGCAACTACCTATAATCCACTATTTATCTATGGCGGACCAGGGCTAGGCAAAACCCACTTACTAAATGCTATTGGGAATCAAATTTTAGAAAATATTCCTGATGCGCGTGTAAAATATATTCCAGCGGAAACCTTTATCAATGACTTTCTGGAGCATCTGAGGCTCGGTGACATGGATAATTTCAAAAAAATCTATCGGAGCTTGGATTTGCTCTTGATTGATGATATCCAGTCTCTTGGCGGCAAAAAAGTCTCTACCCAGGAAGAATTCTTCAATACGTTTAACGCTCTGCACGGCGATAACAAGCAGATTGTGCTGACCAGCGACCGCAGTCCAGATCATCTTGATAATTTGGAAGAACGCTTGGTCACGCGCTTCAAATGGGGCCTCACTCAAAATATTACACCACCCGATTTTGAAACGCGGATTGCCATCCTTCGAAATAAGATCGAACATCTGGACTATATTTTCCCTAATGATACTTTGGAATACCTTGCCGGACAATTTGACTCGAATGTCCGTGACTAGAAGGGGCCCTCAATGATATTACACTCATTGCAAGAGTCCGCAATCTCAAGGAAATTACGATTGACATCGCTGCTGAAGCTATTCGAGCTCGCAAGCAGGATTCTAGTCAGGTAACAGTCATTCCGATTGAAAAAATCCAGTCTGAGGTCGGCAATTTCTATGGCGTCAGTGTCAAAGAAATGAAGGGAAGTCGTCGAGTCCAAAATATCGTTTTGGCTCGACAAGTGGCCATGTATCTAGCCCGCGAACTAACAGACAATAGCCTACCAAAAATCGGACGAGAATTTGGTGGCAAAGACCACACAACAGTCATTCACGCGCATGGAAAAATCAAAACCCGACTCGAAACTGACGATAGCCTGCGACTTGAAATCGAAAATATCAAAAACAAGATAAAATAAGGGTGTGGAAAAGATTGAACGAATCTAAAGTTTTTTCCACAGGTTGTGAACAAGTCTTAAAACTTGATTTTAGATACTTTGCTCCCTTTTTCCACAGCTTCCACAAGAACTACTATTACTATTAACTTCATAATCATAAATAATAAAAGGAGTCCCTATGATTCACTTCTCTATTAATAAAAATTTATTCCTACAAGCTTTGAACACAACTAAAAGAGCTATCAGTACAAAAAACGCTATTCCAATTTTATCAACAGTTAAAATTGATGTGACGAAAGAAGGTATTACCTTGATTGGTTCAAATGGCCAAATTTCCATTGAAAACTTCATTTCAGTGCAAAATGAGAATGCCGGGCTCTTAATTAATTCATCAGGTTCTATCCTCCTTGAAGCAAATTTCTTTATCAATGTCATTTCTAGCTTGCCAGATATCGTGCTTGATTTCAAAGAAATTGAGCAAAAACAAATCGTCCTTACCAGCGGCAAATCAGAAATTACGCTAAAAGGAAAAGATGCGGATCAATATCCACGTATCCAAGAAGTCTCTACTAGCAATCCTTTGGTTTTAGAAACAAAAGTCCTTAAAAATATCATCAGTGAGACAGCTTTTGCTGCTAGCACGCAAGAAAGCCGTCCTATTTTGACGGGGGTTCATTTTGTCTTGACAGATAACCAATCCCTCAAAACAGTTGCGACAGACTCTCACCGGATGAGCCAAAAGAAAATTACTTTGGACAAGAAAGGCGATGACTTCGATGTGGTGATCCCTAGCCGTTCTCTGCGTGAATTTACAGCTGTTTTCACAGACGAAATTGAAACAGTAGAGGTTTTCTTTGCCAATAATCAACTTCTCTTTAGAAGTGAAAATATCAGCTTCTATACACGCTTACTGGAAGGAAACTATCCAGACACAGACCGCCTGATTCCTACAGAATTTTCAAGCGTTGTGACCTTTAATACCAATAATTTACGTCATGCCATGGAACGGTCTCGCCTTCTGTCCAATGCGACCCAAAATGGAACCGTGAAATTGGAAATTGTGAAGGGCATTGTCAGCGCTCATGTCCATTCACCAGAAGTTGGACGCGTGAATGAAGAAATTGATACAGAAAGTGTGTCAGGAGAAGATTTGAGCATCAGCTTCAATCCTACCTACCTGATCGAAGCGCTAAAGGCAGTCGATAGTGAGAAGGTGACCATTAGCTTTATTTCAGCTGTTCGTCCTTTTACTTTAGTACCAAGCGAAGATGCTGAAAACTTTATCCAGCTGATCACACCAGTCCGTACTAATTAGAAGATAAGATTTAAGACAAGGCTGACTCGATCCGCCTTGTCTTATTTTGATCATTTACAAGCCAGCTGACTCTAAAATTGTGCTATAATATAGCTAGGGTTGAGAGAAGCGCTAATCTGTATTTTTAAGATAATAAAAAAAGATTGTCAAAAGGAGAGAAGATGTACGAACTTGGAACTTTTGTAGAAATGAAAAAGCCCCATGCCTGTACCATTAAGTCGACGGGCAAGAAGGCCAATCGTTGGGAAGTCGTCCGCATGGGAGCAGATATCAAGATTCGCTGCAGCAACTGCGAACACGTTGTTATGATGAGCAGATATGATTTTGAAAGAAAAATGAAGAAGGTAATTGAATAGTCCATATTTTAGACTTAGCTTGATTTTGAATGAGCTACCTCATCAACAAAGAACGGATAAGACTAAGAAAGTCTTATCCGTTTTCTGCTTTTATTTAAGTTCTTCAAATTTGCCGTCTTTGACTTCTTTATAGCCAGAAGCTTCAAGAGATTTTACCGTTTCTTTATAACTGATATAATTAGCTTTTTGGTCTCCATCTGTTTGGATAAGCTGTTTGCTTTTCAGTTCTGAGATATCTGCCTTGCTAAAATCCATCGTCATCTTTTGCGTCAAATGATCGTCTTTATACTCGATTTTATTAGTAAGTCCTTTAATATTTTCCAGAGTTTTCATGTAGCCTCCAATTTGTTCTTTGGCGGTATCTTTTGTCAATCCGATAGGCTCATAATAGAAAACATTGCTGGTTTCATTGTTCAGCAAATCATCGCCCTTATACTCAAGAGTGATCCGACTGTCTTGCTTGGTCTTTTGGTCAATCAACTGAAAATAGGCTTTTTTAGGACTGCTACTGCAGGCAGCTAAAAAAAGTAAAGTAAACATCGTCAAGAAAGAAAGAACAAAAGTTTTAATTGTCATTTTTTTCATGGCTAACTCCTTTTATCAAAATATTAACAATATTATATCATTTTTTTGTAGAAAATATTTTTATTTCTATCCAGAAAGCAGGAAATTTTTCATTCAAATCCGCTGTTTAGGATAAGGATTTATGGTATAATGGTTTGGATTGAAAAGATGAATGGAGAAGATACGAATGGCTTTAACAGCAGGGATTGTTGGATTGCCTAATGTGGGCAAGTCAACTTTATTTAATGCAATTACAAAAGCAGGGGCAGAAGCTGCTAACTACCCTTTTGCGACCATTGATCCAAATGTCGGTCGGGTAGAGGTGCCAGATGCTCGTTTGGACAAACTAACAGAATTGATTAAACCTCAAAAGAAGGTTCCTACTACATTTGAGTTTACAGATATTGCAGGTATTGTAAAGGGAGCTTCAAAAGGAGAAGGTCTGGGAAATAAATTCTTGGCCAATATCCGTGAAGTGGATGCTATCGTCCATGTAGTCCGTGCCTTTGATGATGAAAATGTCATGCGGGAACAAGGCCGTGAGTCTGATTTTGTCGATCCTATGGCTGATATTGAGACCATCAATCTAGAGCTTATTTTGGCCGATCTGGAAAGCATTAACAAACGCTATGCGCGTGTTGAGAAGATGGCTCGCACTCAGAAGGACAAGGACTCAGTGGCAGAATTTAATGTTTTACAGAAAATTAAGCCTGTCCTGGAAGATGGTCTGTCAGCTCGGACAGTTGAGTTTACAGAAGAAGAGCAAAAAATTGTCAAAGGCCTTTTTCTTTTAACGACTAAGCCGGTGCTTTATGTGGCCAATGTCGGTGAAGATGAAGTTGCAGATCCAGACAATATTGACTATGTGAAGCAGATTCGTGAATTTGCAGCTACAGAAAATGCTGAAGTTGTTGTCATCTCAGCGCGTGCCGAGGAGGAAATTTCTGAACTGGACGATGAAGACAAGGCAGAATTTTTGGAAGCTATCGGCTTGACAGAATCAGGTGTAGACAAGTTGACACGAGCAGCCTATCATTTGTTGGGACTTGGAACCTACTTTACCGCTGGTGAAAAGGAAGTCCGTGCTTGGACCTTTAAGCGTGGTATGAAAGCTCCTCAAGCAGCTGGTATCATTCACTCTGACTTTGAGAAGGGGTTCATCCGTGCAGTGACGATGTCTTATGATGATTTGGTAAAATATGGATCTGAAAAGGCTGTAAAAGAAGCTGGACGTTTGCGTGAAGAAGGAAAAGACTATATCGTTCAAGATGGAGATATTATGGAATTCCGCTTTAACGTGTAAATCAAGTGTAAATTTAAAATACATAGGTTGGAAAGAAATTTCCAGCCCTTTTGGCTTTTATAAAGGAGTAAAATGACAAAATTAATTGTTGGATTAGGAAATCCAGGAGATAAATATTTTGAGACCAAACATAATGTTGGCTTTATGTTAGTTGACAAGATGTGTAAAGAATTAAATCTAAAGTTTACAGCAGATAAGATTTTTCAAGCAGAGATTGCTTCAACTTTCTTGAATGGGGAAAAAGTCTATTTTGTAAAACCAACTACTTTTATGAATGAAAGTGGGAAAGCAGTCCATGCCCTGCTCACTTACTACGGCTTGGATATAGATGACTTACTCGTTATTTATGATGATCTGGATATGGAAGTTGGGAAAATTCGTCTTCGTACTAAAGGTTCAGCTGGCGGGCACAATGGTATTAAGTCCATCATTAAACATATTGGAACACAGGAATTCAAGCGAGTGAAAATTGGCATTGGAAGACCTAAAAATAATATGTCAGTTATTCATCATGTTTTAGGCAAATTTGATCAGGAAGACTATATCAGTATTTTAAATACATTAGAAAAAGTTGACAGTGCTGTAAATCATTATTTACAAACTGAGAATTTTGAGCAGACCATGCAACAATACAATGGATAAGAAAATGACACTACTTAATCTATTTGGTCGAAACCAACAAATTGTAGACTGGAAGCAACAATTACAAAAGAATACCCGTCAGTTAGTGATGGGACTTTCAGCTTCAACAAAAGCTTTAGCGATTGCCAGTAGCTTAGAAGAGCAGGAGAAAATCCTAGTCATCACTTCGAGTCAAAATGAAGCAGAGCGTCTGGCTAGTGATTTGCTTTCTTTGTTGGGAGAAGAAAAAGTTTATACTTTCCTGGCAGATGATACCCCTTTGGCTGAGTTTGTTTTTTCATCGCAAGAAAAAATCTTTGCCAGATTAGAGGCCATTAATTTTTTATCAGACAAAGAGAAGAATGGGATTCTAATCATCAATGTTGCAGCCAGTCGCTTATTCTTGCCCCAGCCTGATGTTTTTAAAAAATCTGAGCTTATCCTTTCTGTTAGTAAAGAATATAATCTTGACAAGTTAGTAAAGTCTTTGTCAAGGAACGGTTATAAAAAAGTTTCGCAAGTTCTCAGCCAAGGAGAGTATAGTCTGAGAGGGGATATTCTGGATATTTTTGAACGCTCAGCTCAATATCCTTATCGGATAGAATTTTTTGGAGATGAGATTGATGGCATAAGGATTTTCAATCCTGAAAATCAGCTTTCTCTTGAAAATGTGGAAGAGATTTTGATAGAGCCTGTTACAGATCTTCTATTGACAGAAGAAGATTATGCAAGGGGACAGAAAAATCTAGAAGCGTCCTTCTCTACGGTTATTGATCCTTCTTTAAAATCCTATTTAGAAGAAGTATTAAGCTCTGTTAGAGAACAATCTCATCATGCAGATATTCGCAAATTCCTTTCCTTTTTCTATCAGAAAGAATGGACTATTTTAGACTATCTACCAACTCACACTCCTATATTTTTTGATGATTTTCAAAAGATAATGGACAAGCATGCCCAGTTTGAATTAGAAGTTGCCAACATCTTGACAGATGATTTACAAAATAGTAAAGCACTGTCAAATCAACAATACTTTGCAAATAACTATCAGGACTATCGTAAATATAAACCTGCTACATTTTTTTCTAACTTTCATAAAGGCTTAGGAAATCTAAAATTTGATGCACTTTATCAATTCAATCAATATCCAATGCAGGAATTCTTTAGTCAGTTTCCTCTTTTAAAAGAAGAAATCAATCGCTTTAGGAAATCGGATTATACGGTAGTCTTGCAGGCAAATTCAAACTCAAGTTTACAAAGTTTACATAAAACTTTACAGGATTATGAGATTCATTTAGATTACATCAAGGAAAAAGACATCCATGACAAAGCTGTCCAGCTCATAGAAGGAAATCTAGTTCAAGGATTTAATTTTGTTGATGAAAAAATCGTTTTGATTACTGAACATGAGATGATTCAGAAAAAAATCAAACGTAGGATTCGTCGTCAAAATATTTCTAATGCTGAAAGGCTGAAAGACTATAATGAGTTGGAAAAAGGCGATTATGTGGTTCATAATATCCACGGTATTGGTCGCTATTTAGGAATTGAAACGATTGAAGTTTCAGGAATTCATCGGGATTATTTGACGATTCAGTATCAAAATGCAGATCGTATCTCCATTCCGGTGGATCAAATCAACCTTCTGTCTAAATATGTAGCTAGCGATGGAAAAGCACCTAAAATTAACAAGTTAAATGATGGGCGTTTCCAAAAGACGAAGCAAAAAGTCCAGCATCAGGTTGAAGACATTGCCGATGACCTTATTAAATTATATGCAGAGCGTAGTCAATTAAAAGGTTTCCAATTTTCTAGTGATGACCAGCATCAAGTAGAGTTTGACAATGCCTTTCCGTATGTGGAAACAGATGACCAACTCAGAAGTATCCAGGAAATCAAGAAAGATATGGAGAGTGACCGTCCTATGGACCGACTCTTGGTTGGAGATGTTGGTTTTGGGAAGACCGAGGTGGCTATGCGGGCTGCTTTTAAGGCTGTCAACGATCATAAACAGGTGGCTATCTTGGTTCCGACCACTGTTTTAGCTCAGCAACACTACACAAACTTTAAAGAACGTTTCAATGATTTTGCCGTAAATATCGATGTTCTCAGCCGTTTTAGAAGCAAAGGGGAGCAAAAAGAGACTCTGGAAAAGTTGGAAAAAGGGCAGATTGATATTATTATCGGTACCCATCGCCTCTTATCGGCAGATGTGACATTTTCCGATTTGGGGTTACTGGTGATAGATGAAGAGCAGCGTTTCGGTGTCAAGCATAAGGAAAAGTTAAAGGAACTAAAAAAGAAGGTTGATGTGCTGACCTTGACGGCTACCCCTATTCCAAGAACCCTACACATGTCGATGTTAGGAATTCGAGATTTATCGGTAATTGAAACACCACCGACCAATCGTTATCCAGTCCAAACCTATGTTTTAGAGAATAACCTCACTGTTATTCGAGATGCGGTTTTACGTGAAATAGACCGAGGTGGACAGGTTTACTACCTTTACAATAAAGTTGACACCATTGAGCAAAAAGTTTCAGAATTAAAAGAGTTGATTCCAGAGGCTTCAATTGGTTATGTTCATGGACAGATGACTGAGGTTCGCTTAGAAAATACCTTATTAGACTTTGTTAATGGTGAATACGATATTTTAGTCACAACAACGATTATTGAAACAGGTGTCGACATTCCAAATGCAAATACTCTCTTTATCGAAAATGCTGATCATATGGGGCTGTCAACCTTGTATCAACTTCGTGGTCGAGTTGGCCGCAGCAATCGAATCGCTTATGCCTATCTTATGTATCGGCCAGATAAATCTCTGACTGAAGTTTCAGAAAAAAGACTAGAAGCCATTAAAGGATTTACTGAGCTAGGATCTGGATTCAAAATTGCTATGAGGGATTTGTCTATCCGCGGAGCAGGAAATATTTTAGGAAGTTCACAGTCAGGTTTCATTGATTCTGTAGGATTTGAAATGTATTCTCAACTTTTGGAAGAAGCTATTGCTAAGAAGCAAGGTAAGGAAACCAAGCGCCAAAAAAGCAATGCTGAAATCAATCTTCAGATTGATGCCTATCTTCCAAGTGATTATATTTCTGATGAACGTCAGAAAATCGAAGTTTACAAGAGAATTCGTGAAATTGACAACCGTGTAAACTATGAACAGCTGCAAGATGAATTGATTGACCGCTTTGGAGAATATCCGGACGTAGTGGCTTACCTACTGGAGATTGGTTTAGTCAAATCCTATCTTGATCAAGCTTTTGTGGCACTTGTTGAGCGAAAGCATGAATCTGTCATCATTCGTTTTGAAAAAATTTCTCAGCAAATCTATCTGACCCAAGATTATTTTGAAGCCTTGTCAGCGACAAATCTAAAGGCTCGAATTGGTGAGCAGCAAGGCTTGATTGAAGTCGTTTTTGATGTTCGGAATAAAAAAGATTTCGAGATTTTGGAAAACTTGCTGAACTTTGGTGAAAAACTGGTAGAAATCAAGAATCGAAAAGCTGAATAAACATTACAATTCGGTAAAATTTCAGCTTTTTAGCTTTGTTTCTTTCAAAAGAATGATAGAATATTAAGAGAAAATCGAGGAAAAGACTATGAGATTAGACAAATATTTAAAGGTATCACGTATTATCAAGCGACGCCCTGTAGCTAAAGAGGTAGCAGATAAAGGTCGTATCAAGGTAAATGGAATCTTGGCAAAAAGTTCGACAGATTTGAAAGTCAATGATCAAATTGAAGTTCGTTTTGGCAATAAGCTGTTAACAGTGCGGGTGCTAGAAATGAAAGACAGCACTAAAAAAGAAGATGCTGCTAAAATGTATGAAATTATCAGTGAGACAAGGATTGAAGAAAATGTCTAGAAATATTGTTCAAATAAATAATCGCTTTATCCAAGATGAAAATCAGCGTCGCAGATACCTCGATGAGGAACGTCGGAAGCGAAATCGTTTTATGGGATGGGTTCTAATTTTAGTCATGCTACTTTTTATTCTTCCAGCCTATAATTTATATCAAAGTTACGAAACTTTACTTAATCGTCGTGCTCAATATGCACAATTACAGAAAAAATATGAAAAATTAGGCGAAGAAAAGAGCTATCAATCTGACATTGCTACTAAGTTGAAAGATGACAGCTATGCTGCCAAATATGCTCGTGCCAAGTATTCTTTTTCAAAAGAAGGGGAATATATTTACACAACACCAGATTTATTACCACAATAATCATGGAAAATTTACTTCAAAATATAGAGAAATTTTTATCTTTTTCGGATGAAAAACTAGCAGAATTATCCGAAAAGAATCAAGCTTTAAAACTTCAAGAAACAAAAAAGGAAAGGGGAGGTCATGCGTAAGTTACTTTTGCTGATATTTTTACTGCCAGCTTTATGGAGTAGTCAAACAGCAATCAGTACTGAAAAAGAACTTGTTTTAGACGAAGAAGAAAAGTATCAGCTTACAGGTACAGCTTATGGCCGTTACCATACGAGTATCCCTACAAATCCTAATGTTTATGAAGAAACGCCTACTTTTACAGATGCTACTTTGACTAAGGTAGCTGGGAAACTTTTGCCGGATCAGCCACTAGAGCTGACAGAGTTGCACGTGAATGAAGCTGGGATTCCTATCTTTAAATTAAAGAATGGCCAGTTTGTAATTGCAGATAAGAATAGCATTTATGAGGATACGGTTCAGTCTATCACAGATGTTAAACAGGAAAGATGGCTGGCCCCTAACTATGTGCTCTACGATACTATCCCGATCAATTCTTCTAAAAAGATTGCAGCTAAACTACCTGCTTATAGCAAAGTAAAGGTAGTACAAATTGCTCAAACAGCTAAGGGAGAATACGCTAAAATTGAAGGTCAAGGTTGGGTTTCTGTTGATTTTCTTTCCCAAGAAGATAATCGAATGGAAAAGGTTCAGGAGCTTTTAAATTCTAAGTACAAAAGAGCTGACTTTTCTATTTATGTAAAACAGCTAGAAACGGGCAAAGAAGCAGGCATTAATCCAGATCAACAAATGTACTCAGCCAGTGTGACGAAAATTCCTTATCTTTACTATGCCCAGGAGCAATTAAACAATCATAGCCTTTCCTTGGATAAAAAGTTAAAATATACAGCGGCTGTCAATGATTTTGCAGGTGCCTATGACCCTGAGGGAAGCGGCAGTATTTCCAAATCAGCAAATGACAAGGAATATTCTGTGCAGGATTTAATCAATGGTGTAGCAAAAGAGTCGGATAATGTGGCCCACAATATCCTCGCCTATTATACAAGCAATCAATCTGATAGCCAATTTCAAAATACTATTGAAAAAATTGCGGGTAAAAAGTGGGATGTGGAAAGCAGACAAGCTTCAGCTCGAATGGCAGGAAATGTTATGGAAGCCATTTATAAACAAAATGGCATGATTATCGATGCCTTGTCTCAGACAAATTATGACAATCAGCGAATTTCTAAAAACATCAATGTAAAAGTAGCCCATAAAATCGGTGATGCTTACGACTTCAAGCATGATGTCGCTATTGTGTATGCGGATTCGCCATTTATTATTGCCATTCTTACGAATAATTCGGATTACGATACAATTTCTAAAATCGCAGATGATGTGTACGGAGTTCTGAAATGATCGATCAGAAGTTTCGCAAACAAATGCAGGAAAAGCAGTATTTTCAAAATCATCGGAAAGTGCTGGTAGCAGTTTCTGGTGGCTTGGATTCGATGACCTTGTTCCATCTTTTGTACCAAAACAGGGAAGAGCTAGAGATTGAACTGGGGATAGCGCATGTCAACCACAAGCAACGTCCAGAGTCAAATATGGAAGAAAAAGAGCTGTCAAATTTTGCCCAGCAACTTGGTGTGAAATTTTTCAGCTCAAATTTTTCAGGTGATTTTTCCGAGGAAAAAGCTCGGCGATTTCGCTATCGTTTTTTTGAAGAAATCATGTTGACAGAAGGCTACACGGCCTTGGTAACGGCTCATCATACTGATGATCAGGCCGAGACGGTGTTTATGAGACTATTACGAGGAGCAAGGCTGCGCCACTTGTCTGGAATGACCGAGGTTCAATCCTTTGCAAACGGGGAATTAATCCGACCTCTACTTTATTTTCATAAGCAAGATTTTCCTGATATTTTGCATTTTGAAGATAAGAGCAATCTTCAAAATGACTATCTCAGAAATCGGATCCGCAATCTTTATCTTCCAAGTCTTGAAAAGGAAAATCCACGCTTTAAGGATTCTCTGATTTTTTTAGGGAAAGAAGTTGAGGATTTACAGACAGCCCTGTCTCATCTGACGCGGGGATTGGACATTACAAAACTTGAAGTGTTTGAGCGGCAAATTCCAGAAGTGCAAAATTTTCTCCTGCAGGAATATTTAAAGAAATTTCCTTCATTAAATATAAATAAAAAGCAATTTGAAGAAATCTTAGGAATCTTACGAACCAAGGCTAATTACATCCACCCTTTAAAGGATGAATATGAGTTGGTGAAAGATTATAAGCATTTTGAAATCAGAAAAATCAGTCGTAGGTCTGATTTGAAAATAGACTCAATTCTGTTAGAATGTGGTAATCTACTTCAATTTGGAGACTATCAATTCTCATTTGGCTCTCCTTTGGAGGGTGAAAATGTTCAAGCGATTTCTGTTTCACGTGAAACACCACTTCTTTTACGTCACAGAAAAACAGGTGATTGTCTTCGTTTGAAGGGGCATCACAAAAAACTTCGTCGGCTATTCATTGATCGAAAAATTCCATTTGAAGAACGCGAAAAAGCGATTATTGTAGAGCAAAATCAGCAGATTTTAGCAATTGTAAATATCGCTATCAGTGATTTGAGTAAGGAATTAAAAAGTGATATAATGAGTACTGTACTTTATATTCAGAAATTAGATAGGTAAAATTATGCTAGAACAAGATATTAAAAAAATATTGGTTTCTCACGAGGAAATCGTAGTAGCGGCAAAAAAATTGGGCCAACAGCTGACAGTAGACTATCAAGGTAAAAAGCCTATTTTTGTAGGAATTTTGAAGGGTTCAGTTCCTTTTATGGCCGAATTAATCAAACACGTGGATACAGATATTGAATTAGATTTTATGCTGGTGTCTAGCTATCATGGCGGTACAACTAGCAGCGGCGTGATTAATATTATCAAAGATATTGATCAAGATATTACTGATCGTGATATTCTTTTTGTTGAAGATATTATCGATACTGGCCAAACTTTGAAGAATTTGTGTAATTTGTTCAAAGAAAGAAATGCAGCTTCTGTAAAAATTGCTACGTTGTTGGATAAGCCAGAAGGACGCATTGTTGACATTGAGGCAGACTATACTTGCTTTACAATTCCAAATGAATTTGTAGTGGGTTATGGACTAGATTATGATGAGTATTATCGCAATCTTCCTTATGTAGGTGTCTTGAAAGAAGAAGTTTATACAAAATAAAGGTTTACTAGATATAAATGAAAAATAAACAAAATAATGGTTTTATAAAAAATCCTTTTCTCTATATTCTAATTATTGTAGTCCTTGTTACAGGTTTTCAGTATTTCTTTACAGGAAGTGCGACAGGTCGTAGCCAGCAAATCAACTACAGTCAATTAGTAAAAGAAATCCAAAATAATAATGTTACAGAGATGAGCTACCAGCCAAATGGTAGTATTATCGAGGTGTCGGGTACTTACAAAAAACCTAAAGAATCAAAAGATACGACAGGAATCCTATTTTTCAGTCCAGAAATCTCAAAAGTTAGCAGATTTACTAGTGTTGTTTTGCCATCAGATACAACAGTTTCTGATTTGCAAAAGCTAGCTGCTGAACATGAGACAGAAGTGACTATTAAGCGTGAAAGCTCCAGTGGAATGTGGATTAATCTTTTGATTTCCTTGGTTCCATTTATCATCATCGCCTTCATCTTTATGTCTATGATGAATCAAGGCGGTGGCGGTGCTCGTGGCGCTATGAATTTTGGACGCAATAAAGCTCGTGCGGCCAATAAAGAAGATATCAAAGTACGCTTCTCTGACGTTGCTGGTGCAGAAGAGGAAACAAGAACTTGTTGAAGTTGTTGAATTTCTAAAAGATCCAAAACGTTATACTAAGCTGGGTGCTCGTATTCCGGCAGGTGTTCTTTTGGAAGGCCCTCCGGGGACTGGTAAGACCTTGCTTGCCAAGGCAGTTGCTGGTGAAGCAGGTGTTCCTTTCTTCAGCATCTCAGGTTCTGACTTTGTTGAAATGTTCGTAGGTGTCGGAGCAAGCCGTGTTCGTTCTCTATTTGAAGATGCGAAAAAAGCGGCTCCTGCTATTATCTTCATCGATGAAATTGATGCCGTCGGTCGTCAGCGTGGTGTTGGCCTTGGTGGCGGTAATGATGAACGGGAACAAACCCTCAATCAACTCTTGATTGAAATGGATGGTTTTGAAGGCAATGAAGGAATCATTATCATTGCGGCTACTAACCGTTCGGATGTTCTTGATCCCGCTCTTCTACGTCCAGGTCGTTTTGACAGAAAAGTTTTAGTTGGTCGCCCTGATGTGAAAGGTCGGGAAGCTATTCTTCGCGTTCATGCTAAGAATAAACCGCTGGCTAAAAATGTTGATTTGAAACTAGTTGCTCAGCAGACACCTGGCTTTGTTGGTGCTGATTTGGAAAACGTCTTGAATGAAGCAGCTCTAGTTGCAGCTCGTCGTAACAAAAAAGTCATCGATGCCGATGATATTGATGAAGCAGAAGACAGAGTAATCGCAGGACCGTCTAAGAAAGATAAAACCGTTTCAGAGCGTGATCGTCAGATTGTCGCTTATCATGAAGCGGGGCATACGATTGTCGGACTTGTTTTGTCCAATGCGCGTGTCGTACACAAGGTAACCATTGTGCCTCGTGGTCGTGCTGGCGGATATATGATTGCCCTGCCTAAAGAAGACCAAATGCTTCTGTCTAAAGAAGACATGAAAGAGCAATTGGCTGGTCTCATGGGTGGTCGTGTAGCTGAAGAGATCATCTTTAATGTGCAAACAACAGGGGCTTCAAATGACTTTGAACAAGCTACACAGATGGCGCGTGCAATGGTCACTGAATACGGTATGAGTGAAAAACTTGGCCCAGTCCAATACGAAGGTAACCATGCTATGTTTGGTGCACAAAGTCCTCAAAAATCAATTTCAGAACAAACAGCCTATGAGATTGATGAGGAAGTTCGTTCATTACTAAATGAAGCACGAAACAAAGCAGCTGAGATTATTCAAGCAAATCGTGAAACCCATAAATTGATTGCAGAAGCATTGCTTAAATACGAAACGCTTGATAGCACCCAAATTAAATCTCTCTATGAAACAGGTCATATGCCGGAAGAGTCTGAAAAAGACTTGGAACGAGAAGCACATGCCCTTTCCTATGATGAAATAAAATCTAAAATGGAAGAAAATTAAGAGATGCTTTTCTTATTAAATAGCTTGATTACTAATTGTGTAATCAAGCTATTTTTTTTATTCTTTAAAGCCTAACATGTCATAAAAAGTCCCTGAGATGTCATAGATATTTTTGTTAGGAAGCAGTTAGGGTATAAAATAGACAGGATAGGGACAGAAGGCCTGAGGGAAGAGTTTTTCTTGTAGAATCATATTATCAAAGAAAAAGGAGAAAACATGAACTTCAAGGAACGCTATGAGAAAGTGCAGTGGATTGTCCGACGCTGTGCACGGGATTATTATATACATTTATGGGAGAGTAGTGACTGGGAACAAGAGGGTATGCTGGTTTATCACCAGCTGGAAGAAAGCCATCCAGATATCAGTCAAGATGAAAGCCGCCTCTATCGTTACTTCAAGACAAAATTTCGGAATCATATTCATGACATTCTTCGCAAGCAAGAGAGCCAAAAACGCCGCTTCGATCGACAGTCTTATGAGGAAGTTGGTACCATTAGTCATAGACTGAGCAAGCGCGAACTAGCCTTAGATGATTTAGTCGCTCTTCGAAGTTCTCTAGCAGCCTACACTTCAAAGTTAGACAAAGAACAACTAGAGTTATACCACCGCTTACTAGGCGACGAACGGTTTAAGGGACGTAAAAGACTATTGCGAGAGTTAGAGGAATATTTAAGCGACTTTAGTAGCACGGTGATATAGTGGCTTAAGGGAGAGGTAATAGGGAGAGGTTGCCTTTCCCTATTTAGTTATTGATTTATCAGTGATATTGATGGTGTTAGGAAATAAAATTGAAAAAAAGATAAAAAAATTTCAAAAAAGTGTTGACAAGGGGATGGATAGGTGATATACTGATATAGTTGTCGCTTGAGAGAGCGATAAAGACCTTTGAAAACTGAACAAGACGAACCAATGTGCAGGGCGCTACAACATATGTTGTAGTACTGAACAAAGAAAAAACAATAAATCTGTCAGTGACAGAAATGAGTGAGAACTCAAACTTTTAATGAGAGTTTGATCCTGGCTCAGGACGAACGCTGGCGGCGTGCCTAATACATGCAAGTAGAACGCTGAAGGAGGAGCTTGCTCTTCTGGATGAGTTGCGAACGGGTGAGTAACGCGTAGGTAACCTGCCTGGTAGCGGGGGATAACTATTGGAAACGATAGCTAATACCGCATAACATTGACTATTGCATGATAGTTAATTGAAAGGTGCAAATGCACCACTACCAGATGGACCTGCGTTGTATTAGCTAGTTGGTGGGGTAACGGCTCACCAAGGCGACGATACATAGCCGACCTGAGAGGGTGATCGGCCACACTGGGACTGAGACACGGCCCAGACTCCTACGGGAGGCAGCAGTAGGGAATCTTCGGCAATGGACGGAAGTCTGACCGAGCAACGCCGCGTGAGTGAAGAAGGTTTTCGGATCGTAAAGCTCTGTTGTAAGAGAAGAACGAGTGTGAGAGTGGAAAGTTCACACTGTGACGGTATCTTACCAGAAAGGGACGGCTAACTACGTGCCAGCAGCCGCGGTAATACGTAGGTCCCGAGCGTTGTCCGGATTTATTGGGCGTAAAGCGAGCGCAGGCGGTTAGATAAGTCTGAAGTTAAAGGCTGTGGCTTAACCATAGTACGCTTTGGAAACTGTTTAACTTGAGTGCAGAAGGGGAGAGTGGAATTCCATGTGTAGCGGTGAAATGCGTAGATATATGGAGGAACACCGGTGGCGAAAGCGGCTCTCTGGTCTGTAACTGACGCTGAGGCTCGAAAGCGTGGGGAGCAAACAGGATTAGATACCCTGGTAGTCCACGCCGTAAACGATGAGTGCTAGGTGTTGGGTCCTTTCCGGGACTCAGTGCCGCAGCTAACGCATTAAGCACTCCGCCTGGGGAGTACGACCGCAAGGTTGAAACTCAAAGGAATTGACGGGGGCCCGCACAAGCGGTGGAGCATGTGGTTTAATTCGAAGCAACGCGAAGAACCTTACCAGGTCTTGACATCCCGGTGCCCGTCCTAGAGATAGGATTTTGCTTCGGCACACCGGTGACAGGTGGTGCATGGTTGTCGTCAGCTCGTGTCGTGAGATGTTGGGTTAAGTCCCGCAACGAGCGCAACCCTTATTGTTAGTTGCCATCATTTAGTTGGGCACTCTAGCGAGACTGCCGGTAATAAACCGGAGGAAGGTGGGGATGACGTCAAATCATCATGCCCCTTATGACCTGGGCTACACACGTGCTACAATGGCTGGTACAACGAGTTGCAAGTCGGTGACGGCAAGCTAATCTCTTAAAAGCCAGTCTCAGTTCGGATTGTAGGCTGCAACTCGCCTACATGAAGTCGGAATCGCTAGTAATCGCGGATCAGCACGCCGCGGTGAATACGTTCCCGGGCCTTGTACACACCGCCCGTCACACCACGAGAGTTTGTAACACCCGAAGTCGGTGAGGTAACCTTTTAGGAGCCAGCCGCCTAAGGTGGGATAGATGATTGGGGTGAAGTCGTAACAAGGTAGCCGTATCGGAAGGTGCGGCTGGATCACCTCCTTTCTAAGGAAAAAAACGGAAGCCATTGGTCGTCATGTTTAGTTTTGAGAGGTCTTGTGGGGCCTTAGCTCAGCTGGGAGAGCGCCTGCTTTTGCACGCAGGAGGTCAGCGGTTCGATCCCGCTAGGCTCCATTAGGATAGTGATGACTATTCTAAACTTGTCCATTGAAAATTGAATAACTATATCAAATAGTAACAAGAAAATAAACCGAAACGCTGTGAATATTAATGAGTTTAAGACTGAAAGGTCAAAAAAATAAGGTTAAGTTAGTAAGGGCGCACGGTGGATGCCTTGGCACTAGGAGCCGATGAAGGACGTGACAAACGACGAAATGCCTCGAGGAGCTGTAAGTAAGCGCAGATCCGGGGATGTCCGAATGGGGGAACCCAACAGGTACTACCTGTTACCCATCTCTGTTAAGGAGATGAGGAGGAAGACGCAGTGAACTGAAACATCTAAGTAGCTGCAGGAAGAGAAAGCAAAAGCGATTGCCTTAGTAGCGGCGAGCGAAACGGCAGGAGGGCAAACCGAAGAGTTTACTCTTCGGGGTTGTAGGACTGCAATGTGGACTCAGATTTTATAGAAGAATGACATGGGAAGGTCAGCCAAAGAGAGTAAGAGCCTCGTATTTTAAATAGAATCTGTACCTAGCAGAATCCTGAGTACGGCGGGACACGTGAAATCCCGTCGGAATCTGGGAGGACCATCTCCCAACCCTAAATACTCCCTAGTGACCGATAGTGAACCAGTACCGTGAGGGAAAGGTGAAAAGCACCCCGGAAGGGGAGTGAAATAGAACCTGAAACCGTGTGCCTACAACAAGTTCGAGCCCGTTAATGGGTGAGAGCGTGCCTTTTGTAGAATGAACCGGCGAGTTACGTTATGATGCGAGGTTAAGTTGAAGAGACGGAGCCGTAGGGAAACCGAGTCTGAATAGGGCGTCTTAGTATCATGATGTAGACCCGAAACCATGTGACCTACCCATGAGCAGGTTGAAGGTGCGGTAAAACGCACTGGAGGACCGAACCAGGGCACGTTGAAAAGTGCTTGGATGACTTGTGGGTAGCGGAGAAATTCCAAACGAACTTGGAGATAGCTGGTTCTCTCCGAAATAGCTTTAGGGCTAGCGTCGACATCAAGATTCTTGGAGGTAGAGCACTGTTTGGGTGAGGGGTCCATCCCGGATTACCAATCTCAGATAAACTCCGAATGCCAATGAATTATGGTCGGCAGTCAGACTGCGAGTGCTAAGATCCGTAGTCGAAAGGGAAACAGCCCAGACCACCAGCTAAGGTCCCAAAATAATTGTTAAGTGGAAAAGGATGTGGGGTTGCACAGACAACTAGGATGTTAGCTTAGAAGCAGCTATTCATTCAAAGAGTGCGTAATAGCTCACTAGTCGAGTGACCCTGCGCCGAAAATGTACCGGGGCTAAAACAATTTACCGAAGCTGTGGATACCTTTATAGGTATGGTAGGAGAGCGTTCTATGTGTGGAGAAGGTGTACCGTGAGGAGCGCTGGAACGCATAGAAGTGAGAATGCCGGTATGAGTAGCGAAAGATGGGTGAGAATCCCATCCACCGTAAGACTAAGGTTTCCAGGGGAAGGCTCGTCCGCCCTGGGTTAGTCGGGACCTAAGGAGAGACCGAAAGGTGTATCCGATGGACAACAGGTTGATATTCCTGTACTAGAGTATGAAGTGATGGAGGGACGCAGTAGGCTAACTCGTGCGTACGAATGGATGTACGTCTAAGCAGTGAGGCGTGGTATGAGTCAAATGCTTATACCTATAACGTTGAGCTGTGATGGGGAGCGAAGTTTAGTAGCGAGTGAGTGATGTCACACTGCCAAGAAAAGCTTCTAGCGTTGTATCATACTCTACCCGTACCGCAAACCGACACAGGTAGTCGAGGCGAGTAGCCTCAGGTGAGCGAGAGAACTCTCGTTAAGGAACTCGGCAAAATGACCCCGTAACTTCGGGAGAAGGGGTGCTGACTTTGGTCAGCCGCAGTGAATAGGCCCAAGCAACTGTTTATCAAAAACACAGCTCTCTGCTAAATCGTAAGATGATGTATAGGGGGTGACGCCTGCCCGGTGCTGGAAGGTTAAGAGGAGTGCTTAGGAGTAATCCGAAGGTATGAATTGAAGCCCCAGTAAACGGCGGCCGTAACTATAACGGTCCTAAGGTAGCGAAATTCCTTGTCGGGTAAGTTCCGACCCGCACGAAAGGCGTAATGATTTGGGCACTGTCTCAACGAGAGACTCGGTGAAATTTTAGTACCTGTGAAGATGCAGGTTACCCGCGACAGGACGGAAAGACCCCATGGAGCTTTACTGCAGTTTGATATTGAGTGTCTGTGCCACATGTACAGGATAGGTAGGAGCCTATGAGATCGGGACGCCAGTTTCGATGGAGGCGTTGTTGGGATACTACCCTTGTGTTATGGCCACTCTAACCCGGATAGGTGATCCCTATCGGAGACAGTGTCTGACGGGCAGTTTGACTGGGGCGGTCGCCTCCTAAAAGGTAACGGAGGCGCCCAAAGGTTCCCTCAGACTGGTTGGAAATCAGTCGCAGAGTGTAAAGGTATAAGGGAGCTTGACTGCGAGAGCTACAACTCGAGCAGGGACGAAAGTCGGGCTTAGTGATCCGGTGGTTCCGCATGGAAGGGCCATCGCTCAACGGATAAAAGCTACCCTGGGGATAACAGGCTTATCTCCCCCAAGAGTTCACATCGACGGGGAGGTTTGGCACCTCGATGTCGGCTCGTCGCATCCTGGGGCTGTAGTCGGTCCCAAGGGTTGGGCTGTTCGCCCATTAAAGCGGCACGCGAGCTGGGTTCAGAACGTCGTGAGACAGTTCGGTCCCTATCCGTCGCGGGCGTAGGAAATTTGAGAGGATCTGCTCCTAGTACGAGAGGACCAGAGTGGACTTACCGCTGGTGTACCAGTTGTCTCGCCAGAGGCATCGCTGGGTAGCTATGTAGGGAAGGGATAAACGCTGAAAGCATCTAAGTGTGAAACCCACCTCAAGATGAGATTTCCCATAACGCAAGTTAGTAAGAGCCCTGAGAGAAGATCAGGTAGATAGGTTAGGAGTGGAAGTGTGGCGACACATGTAGCGGACTAATACTAATAGCTCGAGGACTTATCCAATTTTCATTGAGCACAGCTTTTGGCAAGTATTGTGAGGTTTGAGTAGTTATTCAATTTTGAGTTGACAAGGCAATAAGATATTGCAAGTTAATTCAGCTAGTTAAGTGACGATAGCCTAGGAGATACACCTGTACCCATGCCGAACACAGAAGTTAAGCCCTAGAACGCCGGAAGTAGTTGGGGGTTGCCCCCTGTGAGATATGGTAGTCGCTTAGCAGGATAGGAAGTAGTAGTACTTCCTTTTTGGGAGTTTAGCTCAGCTGGGAGAGCATCTGCCTTACAAGCAGAGGGTCAGCGGTTCGATCCCGTTAACTCCCATATAGGTCCCGTAGTGTAGCGGTTATCACGTCGCCCTGTCACGGCGAAGATCGCGGGTTCGATTCCCGTCGGGACCGTTGGAATTGTAAGACAATTTCAAGAAGAAAGACTCGTTAGCTCAGTTGGTAGAGCATTTGACTTTTAATCAAAGGGTCACTGGTTCGAGCCCAGTACGGGTCATAAGCGCGGGTTTGGCGGAATTGGCAGACGCACCAGATTTAGGATCTGGCGCTTTAGGGCGTGGGGGTTCAAGTCCCTTAACCCGCATAGAAATATAAATGAGCCGGCTTAGCTCAGTTGGTAGAGCATCTGATTTGTAATCAGAGGGTCGCGTGTTCAAGTCATGTAGCCGGCATTTTTTTTGGATAGAGATGCGAACGTAGTTCAGTGGTAGAACACCACCTTGCCAAGGTGGGGGTCGCGGGTTCGAATCCCGTCGTTCGCTTTGAGGCCGGGGTGGCGGAACTGGCAGACGCACAGGACTTAAAATCCTGCGATTGGTAACGATCGTACCGGTTCGATTCCGGTCCTCGGCATAGCGGATATGCGACAGGGCACCCTTAGCTCAACTGGATAGAGTACCTGACTACGAATCAGGCGGTTAGAGGTTCGACTCCTCTAGGGTGCATAAGAAAGTCTTGACTTTTTTATGTGTTTTTGTTATAATTGATTATCGTGATATAGAGCACCCTTAGCTCAACTGGATAGAGTACCTGACTACGAATCAGGCGGTTAGAGGTTCGACTCCTCTAGGGTGCATGAAGGGAGACGAGGTCATATGACTCCGTTTTTACTTATGATCGGGAAGTAGCTCAGCTTGGTAGAGTACTTGGTTTGGGACCAAGGTGTCGCAGGTTCGAATCCTGTCTTCCCGATATCTGGCGGTGTAGCTCAGCTGGCTAGAGCGTCCGGTTCATACCCGGGAGGTCGGGGGTTCGATCCCCTTCGCCGCTATAACGATCTTGTTGGACCTTTAGCTCAGCTGGTTAGAGCTCTCGGCTCATAACCGAGTGGTCGTAGGTTCAAGTCCTACAAGGTCCATAATGAATATCTTGGAGGATTACCCAAGTCCGGCTGAAGGGAACGGTCTTGAAAACCGTCAGGCGTGTAAAAGCGTGCGTGGGTTCGAATCCCACATCCTCCTTAGATTAGAATATCGCGGGATGGAGCAGCTAGGTAGCTCGTCGGGCTCATAACCCGAAGGTCGTAGGTTCAAGTCCTGCTCCCGCAATTTGGCTCGGTAGCTCAGTTGGTAGAGCAATGGATTGAAGCTCCATGTGTCGGCGGTTCGATTCCGTCTCGCGCCATACCATTATCTAAGATGCGGGTGTAGTTTAGTGGTAAAACTACAGCCTTCCAAGCTGTTGTCGCGAGTTCGATTCTCGTCACCCGCTTTGAACAGAAGTTCATACCAAGTTTTTATAACTTGGGCGCGTAGCTCAGGTGGTTAGAGCGCACGCCTGATAAGCGTGAGGTCGGTGGTTCGAGTCCACTCGTGCCCATTAAGTATATTGGAGAATTACTCAAGAGGCTGAAGAGGACGGTTTGCTAAATCGTTAGGTCGGGTAACTGGCGCGGGGGTTCGAATCCCCCATTCTCCGTAAATAAGGGAGTTTAGCATTTGCTATCTCCTTTTCTTGTTTTATAATGTTTTTCTGTTGAAGAATTATTTCTTGTTGTTTGTTTGAACTTGTTTTGTTGAGTTGTTCTGCTCTAATCTGTATTTATTATAAGCGTTTTTTAGGATTTATTGGTTGCGGAGATTGGAATGAATAAATTAAAGATGTCTAAATTTTTGATTTCTATTTTGCTATTGGGAATTGTTATGATAAGCTTGATGCTTTCCCCTCTTTCACCATGGATTGTTTCTGTGACTGATGATTTTTTGTCCAGTGTTGATCGGGTAGTTGCTATTCCTTTTAACTATTTTGCTAAGGAAAAGAAAAAGGTTGTTCAGTTAATAGAGACCTATCAAGAAAATGAGACCCTAAAAGGAACAATTTACAATCTTGAAGAGAAGGCAAATAATTCTGATGCCTTAAAATTGGAGAATGAACAGTTGCGTTCCCTATTAGAATTACGAAATAATGATCAAAGTGCTGTCAAGATTGCGGCAGAAGTTATTTCTCGCTCTCCATCTACTTGGAAGAATGAATTAACTCTTGATAAGGGACAGTCAAGCGATGTGACAACCTCTATGCTGGCGATTTCTAACGGCGGTTTAATTGGGGCAGTTAGTAGTGTGTCCGACTCTTCAAGTATTGTTAGTCTGCTTACAAATGAAAAGAATGATAGTTCTATTGCCATTAAAATTCAGACAAAGACTGGCTTTGCCTATGGCATCATTGTTGGTTTTGACACTGAAAAGTCAGCTTTTATCGTCAGCCAGCTAAATACGCTGGACGGAATTGAAGAAGGAGCAACTGTAACGACAAGTGGTCTCGGCTCTTATAATGCTGAGAATGTCTTGGTTGGTCAAGTTTTATCAATGTCAGCTGGTAAGGACCAATTAAACAAAGAAGTTTTGGTGAAGCCTGCTGCTGATTTATCTGATATTCAAGCGGTTCTGTTGGTGAGAAATTAGTATGAAAATTCTAAGAGGAACTTTTTTTACAGCTTTGTTTCTATTTCTGATCTTCTTCATTGATGGTCAATTATCAAGAAGTCTTGTAGATCTTTTTGCTGAGAAGTGGCATCCGGCAAGTCATATTTTATTGTTCTTTACTGTTTTCTTATTTTTAAACTTTTCAAAGGAATATATTTTTTTCCTCTTCTTTACTCTAGGTCTTTTTTACGATGTTTATTATCTACATGTGATTGGGCTTTTCACCTTCATCTTGCCTCTACTGACAGTTGTCATCTATCATTTTCTGTCTGTATTTTTGCTAAATCGTTGGACACGCGTTTTAGCAATCATTACGATTGTCTTCTTTTTTGAAATGATTAGCTTTGCTTCTGCATCATTCTTGCACCTAGCAAGCTTTACATTCCCTGATTTTATTATCTATGCTTTGGTGCCAACTTTAGTATTTAATACCTTTCTTTTCCTATTGTTACAGTCTTTGTTTGAAAAAGTCTATTTATGATGAATTAGAAATAGAAATGTAACGAATGCGTAATATATAGCCAGAATTTTTTTGATATACTATATAATGTCTTAGTAAGAAGGAGTGTTAATATTTTTATGAAGAAAAAGCTACTTACATCAGTTTTATTGAGTGCGGTGATCCTTTCTCAAGGTGTTGCGCTAGTAAATGTTAAAGCTGATAGTACAGATGATAAAATTGCAGCTCAAAATAGTAAAATTGACAGTTTAACCAATCAACAAAAAGCGGCACAAGCACAAGTTGATGAAATTCAAAAACAAGTTTCAGCTATTCAAAAGCAACAAGAAGTGCTTCAAGCAGAAAATGAAAAATTGAATGCTGAATCTGCGAAACTTACTGCTGAAATTGAAGAGTTATCAAAGAATATTGTTGCTCGTAATGAGTCTCTTGCAAACCAAGCGCGTAGTACTCAAACAAGTGGCACAGCAACAAGCTATATCAACACAATCATTAACTCTGCTTCAATCACTGAAGCTATCTCTCGTGTAGCAGCGATGAGCGAAATCGTTTCGGCTAACAACAAAATGCTGGAACAACAAAAAGAAGATAAAGAAAAGATTGCTGAAAAACAAGTTGCTAACAATGAAGCTATCAATACAGTCATTGCAAACCAACAAAAACTTGCAGACGATGCTCAAACGTTGACAACTAAGCAGGCTGAACTTAAGGTTGCTCAACTGAACCTTGCAGCTGAAAAAGCATCTGCTGAAAATGAGAAAAATAGTCTCTTAGAGCAAAAAGCAGCAGCTGAAAAAGCGGCAGCTGAGGCAGCAGCGGCAGAAGCAGCATATAAAAACCAGCAACAAGCGCAACAACAAGCGATCCTTGCTTCAGGAAATACAAGCTTCGCAGCACAAGTTCAAGCTGTAAATAATACAGGTGGAACTCCTGCAGTAGAAGCAGCAGTTGCTACATCAGGAGTTGTCGCAACTCCATCATATAGCCTTTCAGCATCAACTTATCCTGTAGGTCAATGTACTTGGGGTGCTAAGACTTTGGCACCATGGGCTGGCGACTACTGGGGTAATGGTGGTCAATGGGCAGCTAGTGCAGCAGCAGCAGGCTTCCGTACAGGATCACAACCACAAGTTGGAGCAATCGCATGTTGGAACGATGGTGGCTACGGACACGTTGCAGTTGTAACAGCAGTTCAATCTGCTAACAATATTCAAGTATCAGAAGCAAACTATGCTGGTAACCAATCAATCGGTAATCACCGTGGATGGTTTGACCCAACAAATGCACAAGGATACGTAACATACATCTATCCAAACTAATGAAATATGAAGGAGAACGACTTTTCGTTCTCCCTTTTATTTTTTATTGAAAAAAATTGCTGGAAAAAGCGTTACAATGGTAGATAGGACAAATGCAATTGGTTACAATAAAAGACGATTTAGAATCTGGAGGAATCATGTCTTTTTTTCTGATTTAAAAGCTCTTTGCTCTTTCTTCTAATCAAGAATTAGCGCAACGTGTTGCAAAGGAGATTGGGATGCCGCTTGGGAAATCAACGGTTCGTCAATTTTTCTGACGGGGAAATTCAAGTAAATATCGAAGAATCGATCCGTGGTAAGCACGTTTTTTTATCTTGCAGTCGACTAGCTCACCTGTTAATGACAATCTAATGGAGATTTTTGATCATGGTGGATGCCTTGAAGCGGGCTAGTGCGGAGTCTATCAACGTAGTGATGCCTTACTATGGCTATGCTAGACAAGATCGAAAAAGCTCGTGCTCGTGAGCCAATTACATCTAAATTAGTGGCTAACCTAATGGAGATTGCTGGGGTAGATCGCCTATTGACCATTGATTTGCATGCTGCTCAGATCCAAGGTTTCTTTGACATTCCTGTCGACCATTTGATGGGAGCGCCTTTGATTGCTGATTATTTTGAGCGTCGGGGCATGGTTGGTAGTGACTATGTGGTTGTCAGCCCAGACCACGGTGGTGTCAGCCGCGCTCGTAAGTTGGCGGAATTTCTTAAGACTTCGATTGCGATTATTGACAAACGTCGCAGCGTTGATAAGATGAATACCAGTGAAGTCATGAATATCATTGGTAAGGTAGAAGGTAAGACCTGTATTCTGATAGATGATATGATTGATACGGCGGGGACCATTTGTCATGCGGCAGATGCGCTGGCAGAGTCCGGTGCTGTGGAAGTCTATGCGAGCTGTACTCACCCAGTCTTGTCAGGACCAGCTATGGAAAATATCCAAAAATCTGCTATTAAAAAACTAGTGGTTTTAGATACCATCTACCTTTCAGAGGGCAGATTAATCGATAAGATTGAGCAGATTTCTATCGCTCATCTCTTGGCAGAAGCCATCGTTCGAATCCATGAAAAACGTCCACTTTCCCCCCTTTTTGAAAGACATAATATATAAGGATTGTGGAGTATTAGAGATTTAGCAACTTGCTAAATCTCTTTCTTATTCCTATTCCTATTTGTAATAAAATTTTGCTGTAGTACTGCATTTATAGTATAATAGTTCTATTAGATTATCGGAGGCGGCTGTGGATTTGACTAAGAAGTTTAACAAGAATTTAGATAAAATTGAAGTGTCTCTGATTCGTCAGTTTGACCAGTCTATTTCTACGATTCCAGGTGTTTTGCGGCTGACCTTGGGGGAGCCAGACTTTCCGACACCGGATCATATCAAGGAGGCGGCCAAGGCAGCCATTGATGCCAACCAGAGCCACTATACAGGAATGAGTGGGCTTTTGGAGCTGCGGCAGGCTGCAGCTGACTTTGTCAAGGAGAAGTACCGTCTGAACTATCGTCCAGAAGATGAAGTCTTAGTCACTATTGGGGCAACCGAGGCCCTATCTGCGACTCTGACGGCTATTCTGGAAGAGGGCGACAAGGTTTTGCTGCCAGCGCCAGCTTATCCAGGCTATGAGCCGATTGTGAATTTGGTTGGGGCAGAGATTGTCGAGATTGATACGACAGAAAACGACTTCGTTTTGACTCCTGAAATGCTGGAGCAGGCTATCTTGGCGCAAGGAGACAAGCTCAAGGCAGTTATTCTCAACTATCCGGCCAATCCGACTGGTGTGACTTATTCGCGGGGACAGATGGAGGCTTTGGCAGCTGTATTGAGCAAGTATGAAGTTTTTGTCGTCTGCGATGAGGTATACTCTGAGTTGACTTATACGGAGCAGGGGCACGTTTCACTGGCGGAATATTTACCCGAACAGACCATCGTCATCAATGGCTTATCCAAGTCTCATGCTATGACGGGCTGGCGACTAGGTTTTATCTTTGCTCCTGCTGTTTTTACCGCTCAATTGATCAAGAGCCATCAGTATCTGGTGACAGCAGCCAACACCATGGCTCAATATGCAGCTATTGAGGCTTTGACGGCTGGTAAGGATGATGCCCAACCCATGAAGGCGGAATACGTCCAGCGGCGGGATTACATTATCGAAAAGATGACAGAGCTGGGTTATCAGATTATCAAGCCAGACGGTGCTTTCTATATTTTTGCCAAGATTCCAGCAGGCTACAGCCAAGATTCTTTTGCCTTTTTGCAGGATTTTGCTGAGAAGAAGGCTGTGGCCTTTATTCCAGGAGCGGCTTTCGGCCAGTATGGAGAGGGCTATATTCGCCTGTCTTATGCAGCTAGTATGGAAACCATCAAGGAAGCTCTGAAACGGCTCAAGGAGTACATGGAAGACCATGCTTAGACCGTTAACGAGCAAGAGTTTGATTCTCTATAATCGGAATTTCCGGGAAGATGATAAGCTGGTCAAGATCTTTACGGAACAGGCTGGCAAGCGAATGTTTCGTGAAACATGCTGGAAAATCTAAGCTGGCACCAGTCATTCAGCCTCTGACGGCGGCAGAACTCTTGATGAAAATCAATGACGATGGGCTCAGCTATATCGAAGATTACCAAGCTGTGGAAAGTTACGGGCAAATCAAGGGCGATCTCTTTGTCATGGCCTATGCCAGCTATGTAGCGGCTCTAGCAGATGCTAGTATTCAGGACAATCAGCCAGATCCAGCCCTCTTTGCTTTTTTGCAAAAGACACTGGATTTGATGAATCAAGGGCTGGATTATGAGGTTTTGACAAATATTTTTGAAATTCAGATTTTATCTCGCTTTGGCCTTTCTCTGAATTTCCATGACTGTGTTTTTTGCCATCGGACAGGTCTGCCTTTTGATTTTTCCTTTCAATATGGCGGGGTGCTCTGCCCAGAGCATTATCACAAGGATGCTCATCGCAGTCATCTCAATCCCAATATTCCTTTTTTGCTCAATCAGTTTCAGGCGGTTCAGTTTAGTGAGCTGGAGACGATTTCGCTTAAGCCAGAAATCAAGCGACAGATCAGGGATTTTGTAGATCAACTTTATGATGAATACGTGGGTATTCATCTCAAATCAAAGAAATTTATCGACTCTCTGGGCGACTGGGGCAGTATTTTACAAGACAAACATGAGGAAGAACAGCATGAAAAAAATAGCTATTGATGCCATGGGCGGAGACAATGCCCCTCAGGCTTTAGTCGAAGGTGCCAATCAGGCTCTGAGAGACTTCTCGGATATTGAGCTTGTGCTCTATGGGGATGAGGCCAAGATTAAACCTCTATTGACAGCGACAGAGCGCGTCAGCATTGTTCATACGGAAGAAAAGATTAATTCGGATGATGAGCCGACCAGGGCTATTCGCAAGAAGAAGCAGGCTAGCATGGTTTTGGCAGCCAAGGCAGTCAAAGACGGGGAAGCAGATGCGGTCCTGTCTGCTGGTAACACAGGGGCGCTTCTGGCGGCGGGTTTCTTTATCGTCGGGCGGATCAAAAATATTGACCGACCAGGACTTTTATCCACTTTACCGACTGGAGATGGCCGAGGCTTTGATATGTTGGATCTGGGGGCAAATGCTGAAAATACCCCTCACCATCTGCATCAATATGCTATCCTAGGTTCTTTTTATGCGGAAAATGTTCGTGGCATTAAGCGGCCACGGGTTGGTTTGCTCAATAATGGCACTGAAGCCAGCAAGGGAGACCCTCTGCGTAAGGAAACTTATGCACTGTTGTCGGCAGATGACAAGCTGAACTTCATCGGCAATGTAGAGGCGCGTGACCTTATGGATGGAGTGGCAGATGTTGTCGTAGCAGATGGCTTTACGGGTAATGCAGTGCTCAAGTCTATCGAAGGAACGGCCATTAGCATCCCTAGGCCAGCTCAAAAAGGCTGTGCTAGGCGGTGGTCTCAAGGCTAAGCTAGGAGCTTTATTGCTCAAAGATAGCCTACAGGAAATGCGCAAGAGTCTGGACTATTCCAGTGCCGGTGGGGGCCGTTCTCTTTGGACTAAAGGCGCCAGTGGTCAAGACACACGGTTCAAGCGATGCCAAGGCTGTTTATAGCACCATTCGTCAGATCCGAACCATGCTGGAGACAGATGTTGTCGGAAAATCTGTGGTGGAATTTTCAAAAGAGGTGGATACAGAATGAATCAAGAACAAATTTTTCAAAAAGTAACAGAAATTATCCAAGAACGTCAAGGAAAGGACTTTGTTGTCCAGCCAACTTTGGGCTTAAAAGATGATTTAGGCGCTGATTCTGTTGACTTAATGGAATTCATCCTGACTTTAGAGGATGAGTTTGCGATTGAAATTTCAGATGAGGATGTTGATCGCTTTGAAAATGTCGCAGATATTGTCGCCTATTTGGAAAAGAAACTAGCGAAGTAAGAAATCGACTTCGATTTGAACAGATGAAAAACCTTGGTTGATAAAACCAAGGTTTTTTTAGTAGATTTATTTTGGATAGATATAGCTAACAGCTCCTTGACCAGCGGCGTAAGGATTGAACCAGCCACGGAAGTTGCCAATGTACTGTTTGCCTGCATAGTTGGATTCTTTGATTTGGATGCGGGTGTTGGATTCGACATGTGTGACAACACCGACATGCCCATAACCACCATCGGTCCAGCAGATGATGGCTCCGACTTGTGGTGTGCTTCCTGTTCGGAAACCAGCTGCGCGTGCGCTAGCTGCCCATTGACCACCGTTGCCCCAGTAAGGACCAGCCCAAGGAGCCAGTACTTTTGCTCCCCAAGTACATTGACCATGAGGATAAGAGGATGCTCCTGCATAATCAGGTGTGTAGAGGGTTGGCTCAGGCGTGGTTGGTTTATCAACCTGATAGCTGGTGCCTGTAAGTCCAGTCATCTGACCATTGAGATTGCGGTAAACATGGGTATGGAAGAGTCCATTTCCAGCGTGCTGTTGCGTATTGATGGTAAATTTATACAAGCCATTGCCCACTTTGTTAGCAGTGTACCATTTGATGTCATCTTGGCCGTTGACCTCTGACCAAGTTGGTAGAGAAATGGTTCCTGGTCCGAAAGCATCGGAAACGGTTACTTCGTAATTGTAGGTAGAAATTTTATTGACAGAAACCTTGGCTTTGATATTTTCAGCAGAGAGGGTGACGCTGTCTGTCGCATAGCTATGCTCGCTACCATCTTTGTACTTAACGTAGATATGATTGGTGTAGCTTCCAGATAAGGCTTGGTGGTTGCGGATATTGAATTGTGCAGTAAAAGTCCCATCTCCATTGTTACTTGCCTCATACCACTTGATATTGCTTTGATTCTGGGTACTCCAAATAGGGACGCGGACGGATTGAATTGGCTTAGATGCCGCAGTTTCGGTGACTTTTACAGTGTAGGTTCCCTCTTCCTGATTGATATTTTCAACAGAGAAAAGCGGTTTTTGGTCTTTTTGAGAAGGCATCTTGCCAGCATCCAGTGTAACACTTGTTCCTGCTAATCCTGTTAACTCAGGCTTGACATAGCTTTCTCCATAGAGATGGATATGGTAGGTTCCTGTATCGTAATTGTGTTTCTTCAGCTCGACTCTGACGCTATAACTGCCATCAGGATTTTTCCTTGCTTGATACCATTGTAAATCATCTTGCCCCTTATTTTCAGACCAAGTTGGGACATTGACCTTATACATGGATTCAGGAAGATTTTTGATAAGGATTTCCATAATGCCAGGTTCAGGGAAACTTGTCTGAATGGGCGGATTAGGCTTTTCTAGATGGAAAGTGGTGCCTGATTGGTAAATCATTTTGCCATTTTTATTTTCATAAGTATCTACGAAATATTTTCCATAACCTTTGTGATTAGAAAGTGTAAATTCGGTGATATCTTGTCCGGCATTATACCATTTTAAGTCATCTTGTCCGTTTTCATCAGACCAGACCGCATGTAAAATGCGAGAGTTTATCTGGTCTTTGTTACGCTTAAAGTGAATTTGACTAGTTTGTCCGACAATATTAGTAGAGACCTTAACCGCAGGTTTATTAACAGTGAAGGTCGTACCATTCAAGCCTATCATTTTACCGTTAATATTAATGTAAGTATGAACGTGGAAGGTGCCATAGCCAGCGTGCTGCCGAAGGTCAACGGATGTGCTGGATGTTTGAGGTGTGGTGTACCATTTCAAATCATCCTGCCCATTTTCGTCGGACCAGACTGCGTGAGAAATGGTATAGGGAACCTGAGCCTTGGAGCGGGCATAATGAATCTGTGCTATATCTCCGGTGACATTAACGGTCACATTGCTGGCACGATCAGTGGGGCCTAGGACTTTATTTCCAGCTTCAGTCGATGCAACAGCTTGAGCTGTGGAATGACTGGCAAATAGCCCAAGGACTGCTCCGGATAATAAAAATAGCTTCTGATATTTTTCATAAATCTCCTTTGAATAAGTAATTTGGATGATTCCATTTAGATTATTCGGGAAAAAATATAAAAAAAGAAAAATTTTAAAAGATGTTGCAACTTGAGCTTCTAATTTATTTTAGTTTTATGAAATTTTTGATATTTGAAATAAAAGTAATGAAATAGCCAAAATATCAAAAATAATATAGGTAGATTTTATTTGTCAGAGATGGATATCCCTAACAAAAATAGATTATTTCTCTTCTTTTCCTGCTTATCATGGAATAAAGCGAACGATTATGATATAATTTAGATAAATAATTCGTAAAAAATACGGTGATTTTTACGTGATGTGTTAGCTTGGTGTGCAAGCACCTGTGATGATAGATGTTGAGGTATCTTAGCTATGAAGCTTTTGGTTGTTGGTTCGGGCGGTCGTGAACATGCGATTGCCAAGAAGTTGTTGGAGTCTCAGGATGTGGAGCAGGTCTTTGTCGCACCTGGAAATGATGGCATGACCTTGGATGGGTTGGATTTAGTAAACATTGGAATTTCCGAACATTCTAAATTGATTGAGTTTGTAAAGGCCAACGATATCGCTTGGACCTTCATTGGTCCAGATGATGCCCTTGCTGCTGGAATCGTGGATGATTTTAACCAAGCTGGGCTCAAAGCTTTTGGTCCGACCAAGGCTGCAGCGGAGCTGGAGTGGTCCAAGGATTTTGCTAAGGAAATCATGGTCAAATACAACGTTCCGACAGCAGCCTATGGCACATTTTCCGACTTTGAGGAAGCCAAGGCATACATAGAGGAGAAGGGCGCTCCAATCGTGGTCAAGGCGGATGGCTTGGCACTTGGTAAGGGCGTTGTCGTTGCGGAGACGGTTGAGCAAGCGGTCGAAGCCGCTCACGAGATGCTTTTGGACAATAAATTCGGTGATTCTGGTGCGCGTGTGGTTATTGAGGAATTCCTTGACGGGGAGGAGTTCTCTCTCTTTGCCTTTGTCAATGGCGGCAAGTTTTACATCATGCCCACGGCCCAGGATCATAAGCGGGCTTACGATGGGGATAAGGGACCCAATACAGGTGGTATGGGAGCTTATGCGCCAGTGCCTCACTTGCCACAAAGCGTGGTGGACCAGTCAATTGAGACGATTATCAAGCCCGTTCTCGAAGGCATGATAGCTGAGGGGCGTCCTTATCTTGGCGTGCTCTATGCTGGGCTGATTCTGACAGCTGATGGTCCTAAGGTTATTGAGTTCAACTCGCGCTTTGGCGACCCAGAGACCCAGATTATACTGCCGCGCCTGACGTCTGACTTTGCGCAGAATATCACGGACATTTTAGACAAAAAAGAGCCTGATATCACTTGGCTGGATGAGGGCGTGACCCTTGGCGTAGTTGTCGCCTCAGAGGGCTACCCGCTGGACTATGAGAAAGGCCTGCCTCTGCCGGAGAAGACAGATGGTGATATCATCACCTACTATGCTGGGGCTAAGTTTGCGGAAAATAGCAGAGCACTGCTGTCAAATGGCGGTCGAGTATATATGCTGGCCGCCACAGCAGATACCGTCTCAGCTGCGCAGGAAAAATCCACGACCAACTAAAAAAACAAGACACCACAGGCCTCTTCTACCGAACAGACATCGGAAGCAAGGCCATAAAAGATTAACAGATACTATAGTTGTTATGGCGAGCGAAAGCGAGCCAAAGTAAGATAATGGTCGCAATAAAAAACTGTATGAAAGGAGTATTCAGTTAGTCTTCCTAACTGAACACGGGACTAAATCCCGTAGAAAAAAGATAAAACTGCCTAGACGTACACGTCGTCGTTAGTTTTCCTATTTTTCTACGGGATTTTTCGCAAGCGAATCGTCCCTTTGTATCTTAATATGAAACCAATTATTTCCATCATCATGGGTTCCAAATCCGACTGGGCAACCATGCAAAAAACTGCTGAAGTCCTAGACCGTTTCGGTGTAGCCTACGAGAAGAAGGTTGTCTCTGCCCACCGTACACCAGATCTCATGTTCAGACATGCGGAGGAAGCTCGTAGCCGCGGCATCAAGGTCATTATCGCAGGTGCAGGTGGCGCAGCCCATTTGCCAGGTATGGTAGCGGCTAAGACCACTCTGCCTGTCATTGGTGTGCCCGTCAAATCACGCGCTCTCAGCGGTCTGGACTCCCTTTACTCTATCGTGCAGATGCCGGGTGGCGTGCCTGTGGCAACTATGGCTATTGGGGAAGCGGGAGCGACCAACGCTGCCCTGACTGCCCTTCGGATTTTGGCCATTGAAGACCAAGACCTAGCAGCAGTGCTAGCGGATTTGCTGAAGAACAAGGAAAAATCGCTGAGGAGTCTAGCAATGAGCTCATCTAAAACAATCGGAATCATCGGTGGCGGCCAGCTGGGGCAGATGATGGCCATTTCTGCTATCTACATGGGGCACAAGGTCATTGCGCTGGATCCAGCGGCGGATTGCCCAGCTTCTCGTGTGGCGGAAATCATCGTGGCGCCTTATAATGATGTGGACGCCCTTCGCCAGTTGGCTGAGCTATGCGATATCCTGACCTATGAGTTTGAGAATGTTGATGCTGACGGTTTGGATGCCGTTATCAAGGATGGTCAGCTCCCTCAAGGGACAGACCTGCTCCGCATTTCTCAAAATCGGATCTTTGAAAAGGACTTTCTCTCAAATAAGGCACAAGTCACTGTGGCACCCTACAAGGTTGTGACTTCTAGCCAAGACTTGGCAGATATTGACCTCTCGAAAAACTATGTCCTCAAGACAGCGACAGGTGGCTACGACGGACATGGGCAAAAGGTCATTCGTTCAGAAGCAGACTTGGAAGAAGCCTATGCGCTAGCCGATTCAGCAGACTGTGTCTTGGAAGAGTTCGTCAACTTTGACCTTGAAATTTCCGTCATCGTGTCAGGAAATGGCAAGGACGTGACGGTTTTCCCAGTTCAGGAAAATATCCACCGCAACAATATCCTGTCTAAGACCATTGTGCCAGCTCGCATTTCAGAAAGTCTGGCAGACAAGGCAAAAGCCATGGCGGTGCGAATCGCAGACCAGCTTAACTTATCTGGAACCCTCTGCGTGGAAATGTTTGCGACCGCTGATGACATCATCGTCAATGAGATTGCCCCACGGCCACACAACTCTGGGCACTACTCAATCGAAGCCTGCGACTTCTCCCAGTTTGATACCCATATTCTTGGTGTTCTTGGAGCACCATTGCCAGCTATCCACCTGCATGCGCCAGCCGTCATGCTCAATGTTCTCGGCCAGCATGTCGAGGTCGCTGAAAAATATGTCACAGAAAATCCAAGCGCCCATCTCCACATGTATGGTAAAATAGAAGCGAAGCACAATCGCAAGATGGGACACGTGACTTTGTTTAGTGATGTGCCAGATGAGGTTGAGGAGTTTGGGAAAGGGATTGATTTTTAGGGCAAATCTATGATTCAAATCATCGTAAATGCATTTATTGAAAAGGATAAGACTAGAGCAGTCGTCGAAGTCTTGTATGCTAGTAGTGACCACGAAAAAGTGAAAGCAAAATATGAAGAGCTAGCTGCTCAACATCCTGAAAACTATTTAGCAATTTATGATGTTCCGCTGGATACGGATTTGAATACACTTTCTCATTATCCATCTGTGTTTATTGAAAAAGAAGAATTTGAATAGTTAAAACAGGATTTTAATTATAAGGTGCGCTGTCTTAAGCATGTATGGTTAATTAGGATTATCAAAGCAGATGAAGTCAGCAAGTGAAGCCAGTCGAGCACTGCTGGAAGTTAATTGTTTTTTATATATTAAAGGTAATAGGAAAATTTGAAATGGGAATTGATTTTGCAAAGCAGTTAAAAGAAAAAAAGAAGGTATTATCAAAAGATCCGATTGAAATTTATGAAGATTTAGACAGAAGCGCCTCTGTTGGTCCATTACGTCCAGTACAAATCAACATATTAACAGAATGGTATAAAAACAGGAAAGATAATAGCGAATTAATAATAAAGCTACCTACAGGTGCGGGTAAAACATTAATTGGATTGTTAATTTTGAAATCAAAATTAAATGCAGGTTTGGGACCATGTCTATACGTTTGTCCTAATAATTATCTAGCTAATAAAGCAAGATTAGAGGCAGAAAGATTTGGGATTGATATTTGTATTTTTAAGGATAGGACAATACCTAGAGAATTTATAGAAGGGAAAGCTATTTTAATAACAACTGCTCATAAATTTTTTAATGGAATGACTGTATTTGGAGTAGATGCACGTTACACAGAAATTGGTACTATTATATTAGACGACTCTCATGCGTGTATTGATGTTGTCAATAATGCATTTAGCATTACCCTTGAGAAAAATATAGATGCTTATCAAGAAATGTTAAGCTTATTTACACCAGATTTAAAACGGCAAGGTGAAGGAAGTTTTCTTGATCTTTGTAACAATGATTATGATACTTTGATGCAGATTCCATATTGGAGTTGGATGGATAAAAGTTCTGAAGTACTTGAAATTTTGGTTAAATATAAAGCTATAGATGAAATTAAATTTTCATGGAATCTTTTAAAGGATATTATTCCTAAGTGTAAGGCGTTTGTTACAGGACAATCACTTGAGATAACTCCCTACTATATTCCAATTGAGAAGTTTCCGGCATTTCAAAGGCTAAAAATAAAATACTTATGTCAGCGACTACGCAAAATGATGCTTTTTTGATTCAAGGATTAGGTTTTCAAAAAGAAACTGTATCTAAACCGTTAGTAGATGAGTCTTTAAAATGGTCAGGCGAAAAGATGCTTATTATCCCTGAACTGGTAAATTCGGATCCTATTTTTTCTGAGAATTTAAGAAGTTATTTTGCTAAGTTAGAGTATCCGTTTGGAGCATTAGCTATAGTTCCATCGAATAATAAATCAAAAGTTTATACAGTAAACGGAGCTGAGTTGATAGGCCAAGAAGAATTACTTGATAGAGTTAACTTTCTAAAAAGTAACAATTTCAAAGATAAAGTGCGGTTAACTGTTATTAGCAATAAGTATGATGGGATTGATTTAGCAGATTCTGCATGTAGATTATTGATATTGGATTCGCTTCCGTATTTTGAGAATCTTAGTGATAGTTATGAGGAAAGAGTTCGGCCTAGTGGTGATCTTATACAAAAGAAACTAGCACAAAAGATTGAACAAGGACTAGGACGAAGTGTTCGTGGTGAAAAGGACTATAGTGTTATAGTTTTAATGGGTAATGATTTAGTTGATTTCATTACTAATACTAAAACTAAAGAATATTTCTCAGCAGAGACTCAGCAGCAAATTGAAATCGGAAAAAAAAATTATGTCCTTGAGTAAGGATGAAAGTTTTAGTTCTGACTCTGAGTTAAAAAAACATATTATATCTGTCATTAACCAATCCCTTAAGCGTGACGTAGGATGGAAGGAATATTATCGTGAATCCATGGATCAAATAGAATCTATTCAACTGAATACTGAAGATTATTTTGATTTGATGGAACTGGAATATGACGCTGAGAGAGAATTTTATAGAGATAATTATCAAGAAGCAATATCAACAATTCAAACTCTAATGGACAAAGTATCGGATCAATCTGAAAAAGGTTGGTACCTTCAATCTAAAGCAAGGTTTGAATATAATCTAAACAAGACAAACTCAATTGCGACTCAGAAAGTTGCTCATAAATATAATGATGGCTTGTTATTACCTAATGAGATAATAAATTACGAAAAATTAGAATATATTGATGGTAACAGAAATCAAGAGATTATTAATCAAATAAAAATGTATAGAACTCACGAAAAACTATTAAGGGAAGTTCAGACGAAATTAGACTACCTAAGTTTTGGACAAAAAGCAGATAAATTTGAGAATTCATTAGATTTTATCGGAAGGTTATTGGGTTATGTAACGGATAGGCCTGATAAAAAAATACGAAAAGGCCCAGATAATTTGTGGTGTGTTCGAAGTAATGAATTTTTCTTATTTGAATGTAAATCAGAAATAAAGGAAAATCGCGATTGCCTTAACAAAACAGAAGTAGGGCAATTTAATAACCATTGTGGTTGGTTTGAAGAGCAGTATGGAAAACAGGTTTCGGTTCGAAGATTCATATTGAGTCCAACACTTAAAATCTCGTATGAAAGTAATTTTACTCACGATGTTCAAATCATCCGAAAAGGGAAACTTGAGCAATTAAAGCAGAACATATTGAGTTTTATAAAAGAATTGTCTAAGTATAATGTCTTGGAATTACATATAGATACTATAGATCAACTTTTGGTAACCCACAAATTAAAAACAGACAATTTTTCAGAACTATATTCTGAAGAATATAGGAAGATAAAATAAAGAATTTAAAATATGCAAATCAACAAAGGTCTCGCATTGTTTACTGAATACATGCTACGGCCTTCCTTTAACTTAAACTTTAAACAAAAGAAAGGAGAAGAGGGCAAGTTTAAGTATTTAAACTCGGATTAAAAGCGTTAGGAAAAAGAAAGACTTCCTAGAGTGTAAGCGCACTGTGTCAGTCTCCTATTTTTCTCTTTACTATACGCCCTCTGTATCATAAACATGATCAACCGTTACTCTCGCCCCGAAATGGCGAATATTTGGACTGAGGAAAATAAGTACAAGGCTTGGCTGGAAGTAGAGATTCTGGCTGATGAGGCCTGGGCTGAGTTGGGTGAGATTCCCAAGGAAGATGTGGCTTTGATTCGTGAGAAAGCAGGCTTTGACATTGACCGCATCTTGAAGATTGAGCAGGAGACGCGCCACGATGTGGTGGCCTTTACTCGGGCGGTTTCTGAGACGTTGGGCGAGGAGCGCAAGTGGGTGCACTATGGCTTGACTTCAACCGACGTGGTAGATACGGCCTACGGTTACCTCTACAAGCAAGCCAATGACATCATTCGTGAGGACCTGCGTCGCTTCACTGACATCATTGCAGAGCGGGCGCGGGAGCACAAGTTCACCATCATGATGGGACGAACCCACGGAGTGCATGCGGAGCCTACGACCTTTGGTCTCAAGCTTGCGACTTGGTACAGCGAAATGAAGCGCAACATTGAGCGTTTTGAGATTGCGGCTGCGGGTGTGGAAGCTGGAAATCTCTGGTGCGGTTGGGAACTTTGCCAACATTCCGCCATTCGTGGAAAGTTATGTCTGTGAGAAATTAGGCATCCGTCCGCAGGAGATTTCGACCCAAGTTCTGCCACGTGACCTCCATGCTGAATACTTCTCAGCTCTAGCCTTGATTGCGACGTCTATCGAGCGCATGGCAACTGAGATTCGCGGTCTGCAAAAGTCTGAGCAGCGCGAGGTGGAAGAGTTCTTTGCCAAGGGTCAAAAGGGTAGCTCAGCTATGCCGCATAAGCGCAATCCTATCGGCTCTGAAAATATGACTGGTCTGGCGCGTGTCATTCGAGGCCACATGGTGACAGCCTTTGAGAATGTCTCTCTCTCTGGCATGAGCGCGACATTTCCCACTCATCTGCTGAGCGGATCATCGCTCCAGACACGACCATTCTCATCGACTACATGCTCAACCGCTTCGGTAATATCGTCAAGAACCTGACCGTCTTCCCAGAAAACATGAAGCGTAACATGAACTCGACCTTTGGTCTTATCTTCAGCCAGCGGGCTATGTTGACCTTGATTGAAAAAGGTATGACACGGGAGCAGGCTTATGACTTGGTGCAGCCAAAGACTGCTCAGTCTTGGGACAATCAAGTGGACTTCAAGCCTCTGCTCGAAGCGGACCCAGAAGTCACTTCCCGTCTGACTCAAGAAGAGATCGATGAAATCTTCAATCCAACTTATTACACCAAGCGCGTGGATGAAATCTTCAAGCGCGTGGGGCTGGATTAAACAAAAAAGATGAGAGTGGGACAGAAATCGGTAATTGGTTAGAATTCGATTTCGTCGTCCCACCTCCGCACAGTTGAGTAGGGCTGTAAAAGCTGATGAAATCAGCGTAGTAGAGCCCACTCAACCACTGCGTCTTGCTCGACAATCCAAAGACAATTGAGAGGCTAGGACTTTTGTCCCAGCCTCTCTTTTTTATTATTCTCGCCTGATATAGAAAGTTCCGTTTTTGTTGGTTTTCAGTCCTAGAATACTAAAAAATATACGAAATTAAAAAATTCTGTTTATTTTCTATCATTTTTTGATTTTTATTAAACAGAAATCGTTCAAATGCCTTGCAAATTGGTATAGATAGGTTTATAATAAAGATAGGTTAGTTGGTCAGGAAATGAAAAACGACAGCTCATGAGAACCATCGTTTTTTAGATTAGTGATCGCGACTAGAAGAAATAAATTTGATTTTGAAGAAATCGCCACGCTTGTAGGTTTCGCTGTACTCTAGGATTTGTCCAGTATTTTCCAGTTTTGTGATCTTGACTTGATGCACAGTTGGGAAGTTTGGATCAATTTCTAAGGTCTTGGCAATGTCTTTTGGCGTTGGAAAGACGATTTCGTTGGTTTCTTCGAAATACTCATCATTCATGTGGATGTGATAATCCGTTTTGAAGCGATTGTAGATCGAGCTGTAGTAGTCCAGATCTGGATAGTTTGGATTGATGTACTGTTCAGGAATGTAGGTTTGGTGATAGATATAGACTTTATCGCCTGTCCTTCTGATACGGTCAATCTTGTAGTAGAACTGGGACGGTGTTAGTTCTAGTTTTTCCAAGATCCTCAATTCATTTCCACGTTCGATAGACAGAACAGTCACCTTATCCTTTTGGATAGGGAAAGTTTCGATATCAGAGAATTCCACACGCTTGTGTTTTCTTGCGCGTGAAACAAACGTTCCCTTCCCTTGCTGACGGATGATGTAGCCATCATTCGCAAGTTCGTTCAAAGCGCGGACAACGGTGATGGAACTGACGTTGAACATCTTGATTAATTCAGCTTCTGTGTAGAATCTATCACCGTTTTCAAAGTTACCAGAAATGATTTGTTGTTTCAAATCATCTTTGATTTGTTGATATTTAGGAATAGCCATTGTGCTCACCTCTCTTTTTTTATCCCTCTCTATATTGATTTTAACATATTTTTAAAAAAAATGTTGACATTTATGCAAAAGTTTATTATATTAATATTAACAAGAAATGAAAGCGTTTTAAATCTAGGAGGAATGGGGAGATGAAGAGATTTGAAATAGGCTCTTCTTTCTACTTGGATGGTCAGGAGTTTAAGATTTTGTCGGGGGCTATTCACTATTTCCGGATTCAGCCGGAAGACTGGTATCACTCACTCTACAATCTTAAAGCCCTAGGGTTCAATACAGTTGAGACCTATGTTCCTTGGAACATGCACGAGCCAAAGAAAGGCCAGTTTGACTTTCAGGGGATTTTAGATATTGAGAAGTTTCTTCAGATTGCTCAAGATTTAGGATTATATGCCATCGTTCGCCCTTCGCCCTTTATCTGTGCGGAGTGGGAATTTGGCGGCATGCCAGCCTGGCTCTTGACTGAGCATATGAGAATCCGTTCTTCTGATGCTTCCTATCTTCGGGCTGTTGCAGACTACTATGATGAGTTGCTTCCTCGCTTGGTTCCAAGGCTCTTGGACAAGGGTGGGAATATCCTCATGATGCAAGTGGAAAATGAATATGGCTCTTACGGGGAGGATAAAGACTACCTGAGAGCGATTCGGCAGATGATGTTGGACCGAGGCCTTGATTGTCCGCTCTTTACATCGGATGGTCCTTGGCGGGCAACGCTAAAAGCTGGCACGCTGATTGAGGAAGATTTATTTGTTACAGGAAATTTCGGCTCCAAGGCAGATTATAATTTTGCCCAGATGCAGGAATTCTTTGATGAGCATGGCAAAAAATGGCCACTCATGTGTATGGAGTTTTGGGATGGTTGGTTCAATCGTTGGAAAGAGCCAATTATCAAAAGGGATCCTGAGGAACTGGCTCAAGCTGTCCGTGAGGTTCTGGAACAAGGCTCTATCAATCTCTATATGTTTCATGGCGGCACCAATTTGGCTTTATGAATGGCTGCTCGGCCAGAGGTGTGACGGATTTACCACAAGTGACCTCGTATGATTATGATGCCCTGCTTGATGAACAGGGAAATCCAACTCCGAAATATTTTGCAGTGCAAAAAATGATGGAAACCTACTATCCTGAGTACCCACAAATGAAACCGCTCACAAAAGAATCTTTTGAACTGAGAGACATTGCTCTAAGTGAGAAGGTGAGTTTGTTTGAAACATTAGCTGATTTGGCTCAGCCAGTAGAGAGTCTCTATCCTGTCAAAATGGAGGATTTAGGACAGAGCTATGGTTACTTGCTTTACCGTACCAAAGCCAGCTGGGATGCGGATGAGGAAAAAATTCGGGTGATTGACGGGCGAGACCGGATGCAGCTTTTTGTGGACGGCAAGCTTATGGCAACCCAGTATCAAGCAGAGATTGGTCAAGATATCTTTGTTGCTGGGGAAAAGAAAGCCACCCACCGTATTGACATCCTAATGGAAAACATGGGGCGGGTCAACTACGGGCATAAGTTCTTGGCAGATACCCAGCGAAAAGGGATTCGGACGGGTGTTTGCAAGGATTTGCACTTCTTGCTGAATTGGCAGCAGTATCCACTTTCTTTTGAAAACATAGAAAACATTGATTTTTCAAAAGGATGGCAGCCAGATCAACCAGCTTTCTACGCTTTTGACTTTGAAATGAAAGCGCTTAAAGACACTTATTTAGACTTGTCCGGTTTTGGAAAGGGCCTTGCCTTTGTAAATGGCGTCAACATCGGCCGTTTCTGGAATGTCGGACCAACCTTATCGCTTTATATTCCGCATAGCCTTCTGAAAGAAGGACATAACCGAATCATCATTTTTGAAACGGAAGGGGAATATGAAGAATCAATTAACTTAGTTAACCAACCTACATTTAAAACAATAAAGGGGGAAAATTTATGACAATAGTAGGTGCACGTATCGATGGACGTTTGATCCATGGACAGGTAGCCAATCTCTGGACTACCAAGCTCAACATTTCACGCATTATGGTGATTGACGATGAGGTAGCTGAAAATGCTATCGAAAGAGCGGACTCAAGTTGGCAACGCCGCCAGGAGTGAAGCTCAGCATTTTGCCAATCGCTAAAGCGGCAGAAAACATCTTGGCTGGTAAGTATGACTCACAACGACTCTTTATCGTCGCTCGCAAACCAGACCGTTTCCTTCGTTTGGTAGAAGCTGGTGTTCCACTGGAAACACTGAATGTCGGAAATATGTCTCAGTCAGACGAAACTCGCCCCATCACTCGCTCTATCAATGTGGTTGATGCGGATGTGGAAGCTTTTCACAAGCTGCATGAAAAAGGAGTGAAGCTGACAGCTCAGATGGTTCCAAATGATCCGGTTGCGGATTTTATGAATTTGTTAAAATAAGGAAAAATTTTTAGGAGGTCATTGTCATGATACAATGGTGGCAAATTTTACTACTCACTCTGTACTCAGCTTATCAAATCTGTGATGAGTTGACGATCGTTTCTTCAGCAGGTTCACCTGTATTTGCTGGATTTATCACAGGTCTTATCATGGGAGATTTACCTACAGGTTTATTGATTGGTGCCAACCTTCAATTGGTGGTACTCGGTGTTGGTACCTTCGGTGGTGCTTCTCGTATTGATGCTACTTCTGGTGCCGTTCTTGCAACTGCCTTCTCAGTAGCTCAAGGTCTTGATCCAGAGCTTGCTATTGCTACAATCGCTGTGCCAGTAGCAACTTTGTTGACATACTTCGACATTCTTGGTCGTATGACGACAACTTACTTCGCTCACCGTGTGGATGCTGCGATTGAACGCTTTGACTACAAAGGCATCGAACGCAACTATCTTCTTGGTGCGATTCCTTGGGCTCTTTCTCGTGCCCTCCCAGTTTTCTTTGCCCTTGCCTTTGGTGGAGCTTTTGTAGAAACTGTTGTTACAGGTCTCGGTAATGTACAATGGTTGGCAAACGGTTTGAAACTTGCAGGTCAAATGCTTCCAGGTCTTGGATTTGCAATCTTGCTTCGTTATCTTCCAGTGAAACGCAACCTTCACTACTTGGCACTTGGATTTGGCTTGACAGCTATGTTGACAGTGCTTTACAGTAATGTTCAAAGCCTTGGTGCTGCAGTGTCTAGCATTGTTGGTTCTGAAGTGTTCTCTAAACTTCCAAAAGAACAAGCTATTACTTTTGTTAACAACTTCAAGAGTGTATCTATGATTGGTATCGCCATCATCGGTGTCTTCCTTGCAGTACAACACTTCAAAAACAGCCAACGTACAGTCGTAGCTGCTCCAGTAACTGAATCAGAAAGCGGGGAAATTGAAGATGACGAATTCTAATTACAAACTAACAAAAGAAGATTTTAAACAGATTAACAAACGTAGCTTGTTTACCTTCCAATTGGGTTGGAACTATGAGCGTATGCAGGCTTCTGGTTACCTTTACATGATTTTGCCACAATTGCGCAAAATGTATGGAGATGGTACACCTGAACTGAAAGAAATGATGAAATTGCATACGCAATTCTTCAATACTTCACCATTCTTCCACACTATTATCACTGGTTTTGACCTTGCTTTGGAAGAAAAAGATGGTGTGAAATCAAAAGATGCGGTCAATGGTATCAAGACAGGTCTCATGGGGCCATTCGCTCCTCTTGGAGACTCAATCTTTGGATCATTGGTACCAGCTATTATGGGTTCAATTGCAGCAACTTTGGCTGTTGCAGGAAATCCAGCCGGTATCTTCCTATGGATCGCTGTTGCGATTGCTTACGATATTTTCCGTTGGAAACAATTGGAATTTGCCTATAAAGAAGGGGTTAACCTTGTCAACAATATGCAAAGTACTTTGACAGCTTTGATTGATGCTGCATCCGTACTTGGTGTCTTCATGGTTGGTGCCCTGATTGCCAGCATGATTGGTGTTGAAGTTTCTTGGGCTCCACATATCGGGAAAAAAGCTATCGATATCCAAGACATGCTTAACTTGGTCTTCCCACGCTTGGTACCAGCTATCATCACAGGTGTAATCTTCTGGTTGCTTGGACGTAAGGGTATGAACTCTACAAAAGCTATCTTGCTCATCATTCTTGCAGCGATTGCGTTCTCAGCGTTTGGTCACTTCTTCTTTGGAATGGCATAATGGTGTAAATTATGAGCAAACAATTAATTTTGATTAGTCATGGTCGCTTTTGTGAAGAGCTGAAAACAACGACTGAGATGATTATGGGACCTCAAGCGAATATTCATGCCGTTGCCTTGTTACCAGAGGAGGGACCAGATGATTTTACAGCCAAGTTCTTAGAAACAGTCAAGGATTTTGATGACTATATTGTCTTTGCAGATCTTTTGGGAGGCACACCATGTAATGTAGTCAGCCGCCTTATTTTAGAAGGTAAGGATATTGACTTGTATGCCGGCATGAATCTACCGATGGTGATTGAGTTTCTCAATGCTTCTCTGACAGGAGCTGATGTTGACTATCCGAAAAATGCAGTCGAAAATATCGTTAAAGTCAATGATATTTTAGCAGGCTTATCAGATGATGAGGATGAGTAGGACTGTTTTGTAAGGAAAAAAGAAATGAAGGGGAGTGGGGAATTTTCCCATTCCCTCTTTTAAAAGCAAATAACTAATATATCATTGTTTATTTTGAAAGGACTACCATGCTAGATTATTCAAAAGAGAAACTGGTTGAATTGGGCGCGGAAATCACCACGCGTGAAATCTACCAACAGCCAGATGTTTGGCAGACAGCTTTTGATCATTACAAGGCTCAGGCTGACCAAGTCGCTACTTTTCTAAAAGATATCGAAGAAAAGCATGACTATATAAAAGTTATCTTTACAGGTGCAGGAACTTCGGCTTATGTAGGGGACACGCTGCTGCCATATTTCAGAAAGCTTTATGATGAGCGAAAATGGAATTTAATTCGGTTGCGACGACTGATATTGTGGCAAGTCCTAAGGTACATCTGCATAAGGAAATTCCAACGGTTCTCGTTTCTTTTGCCCGCAGTGGTAATTCGCCAGAAAGTGTTGCAACAGTGGACTTGGCCAAGCAGTTGGTTGACGAGCTTTATCAAGTGACCATTACCTGTGCTGCAGAAGGAAAACTAGCTCAGCAGGCGCATGGTGATGAGCGGAATCTGCTCTTATTGCAACCAGCTCCATCAAATGATGCTGGCTTTGCCATGACTTCTAGCTTCACCTCTATGATGTTAACAGCTCTTCTGGTCTTTGATCCAGCAGATTTGGCTCAAAAAGAAGCAAGAGTAGCTGAGTTGATTTCCTTGAGCCAAAAGGTTTTGGCCGATGTAGCTGATGTTCAAGCTTTGACAGAATTAGACTTTAACCGGGTCATTTACCTTGGAGCAGGGCCATTCTTTGGTTTGGCGCACGAAGCACAGCTGAAAATTTTGGAGTTGACCGCTGGGAAGGTTGCGACCATGTATGAAAGTCCAGTCGGCTTCCGTCATGGACCAAAATCTCTGATTAACGAAGAGACGCTTGTGCTGGTATTTGGCTCAAGGGATGCATACACCAAACGTTACGACTTGGATTTGGTGCGTGAAGTGGCAGGAGATCAGATTGCTCGCAAGGTTGTCTTCTTTACAGAGCGCAGAGAAGATTTGGAAAATGTTGAGCAAGTGGTTCTTGAAAGTGACATCTTAGAAGATAGCTATCGAGCCTTTCCTTATATTGTGTATGCTCAGCTCTTCTCTCTCTTGACTTCTTTGAAAGTGAACAATCGACCAGATACACCGTCTCCGACAGGTACGGTCAATCGGGTCGTTCAGGGAGTTATCATCCACCCTTTCCAGCAGTAGAAAGCTAAATATGGAAAGTCAAACATTAGTCATGGGAAAGCTAGTTATTAAAAAGACTTTCAGATAAAAAGGATGGCCTTCCATCCTTGTCCCTTGACTATGTCAAGAAAGAGAGTGGGACAGAAATCGGTAATTCGTTAGAATTCGATTTCATCGTCCCACCTCCGCACAGTTGAGTAGGGCTGTAAAAGCTGATGAAATCAGCGTAGTAGAGCCCACTCAACCACTGCGTCTTGCTCGACAATCCAAAGACAATTGAGAGGCTAGGACTTTTGTCCCAGACTCGAGACAGAGGGAGATTGTATGAAATCTTATCAAGAATCTATTTTTGGTACTTTTAAAGGACAGGATGTCTTAGCCTACACCTTTGAAAATAAGCTAGGCTATCGCTTCAAGGTCATGAACTATGGCGCAACGATTTTGGAATATCGGACGCCGGATAAAAATGGTGATTTTGCCAATATTATTCTAGGCTTTGAGCGTTTTGAGGATTATGTTGGCAATAGTCCCAAGCATGGTGCCAGCGTGGGACCAGTTGCGGGGCGGATTGCGAAGGCTAGCTTTGAGCTGAATGGGCAGTCCTACCAGCTGGAAGTCAATAATGGTCAGAATTGTAACCACAGTGGTTCTACTAGCTGGGACAGTGTGATTTTTCAGACAGAAGAAGTCACAAACGAGGGCGTCACATTTTACACAGAGCGCCCAGATGGGACGGGCGGCTTCCCAGGAAATTTGAAAATCTGGATTTCCTATTCCTTATCGGAAAAAGGGGAGATTGAGATTTCCTATCAAGTCCAGACAGACCAGGATAGTCTGGTTAATCCAACCAACCACAGCTATTTCAATCTGTCAGGTAATTTTAGTCAGCCGATTGATCAGCATGTCCTCCAGCTGCATACCAAAGGGGTGTATCCGATTGCTCCTGACGGCGTGCCAGCAAAAGAAGTGGATACAGATCGTGGCTTTGTCAAAGGCCTGCAAAAAGGTCTGACGCTGAAAGAAATTTTTGCTGATCCAGACGAGCAAATTCAGATCGTATCAGGGCTGGATCATCCCTTTGCTCTGGATAAAGAGCAGGAAGAGGCAGGATGTCTTTATGATCCGGCCTCAGGTCGCTACCTGACTTTCCGTACAGATGCTCCTTGTGTCGTGACTTATTCGGCCAATTTTGTCGATGAGTCAGTCATCATCAATGGACAGCCAATGATTCAGCATAATGGTCTGGCATTGGAAGCACAAGCCTTGCCTGATGCGATTCATAGTGACTTGAAAGATCAGGTCATTCTCAAGACAGGAAGCCTCTTCACCAGCACCACCGTTTATTTCGCAAGTGTGAAATAAAAATACTAAATTTGCTTCATTTGAAGTGTATCTCACATGGCGATAGTAGCCTCAGATACAAGAAAACGGCAGAATCCCCCTCTGCCGTTTTTACTATTTATTTTATTGGTTGTCTAAGTCTTGTGGTTGGAAGAATTGATTGTAACGTTCTTCGTCTTCTTGGTTATCACGGATAACTTTTGCAAGAGTGAATGAAGAAGAAATCAGTCCGACAGAACCCATGAGATAGTATCCTTTAACCATCAAAGGCTCTTTCAAGGTATAGAGGCCGACGAGAACAAGTGTCACAAAGAAGGCGAATGAGCCCCAAGCCATAAACATAAAGGCTGGTGTATTCCGATAAGTTTTCTTTTTAAGGTTGTTCATATCTAAAATCTCCTTTTCGATTTTTTTCATTGTATCATGAGTTTTTGAGACAGTCAATGAAATAGAGGTTATTTTAATCAGACTGAACAATTCATATTAGTTTGTATCATCTTACTAAGATATCTAAAGTATTTTATTTTTAAAAAATATTTTTTCTTTAAGCAAATTTTAAGATAAGGACGTTATACTAATACCATCAAATGAAGACCTCCTAACTTTATTTGATAGAAATCCTAAAACTTTTTCATAATAATCTCCCATAAGAGCCACCAAATTCGGTGGCTTTTTTTGTATTCAGAATCGGGTCGGATTGCTTCCTCTGCCCTATTTTTTGCTATAATAGTCCTATGAGTAGAATTTTAGATAATGAATTAATGGGGGATGAGGAGTTGGTAGAACGTACCCTCCGTCCTCAGTATTTACGAGAATATATTGGTCAGGATAAGGTCAAAGATCAGCTGAAGATTTTTATTGAAGCGGCTAAATTGCGGGATGAGGCGTTGGACCATACTTTGCTTTTTGGTCCTCCAGGTCTGGGAAAGACGACTATGGCCTTTGTCATCGCCAATGAGCTCGGTGTGAATATCAAGCAGACTTCTGGTCCGGTCATTGAAAAGGCTGGTGATTTGGTGGCCATTCTTAATGATTTGGAACCAGGCGATGTCCTCTTTATCGATGAGATTCACCGTTTGCCTATGGCAGTAGAGGAAGTGCTCTACAGCGCCATGGAGGACTTTTACATTGACATTATGATTGGGACTGGTGAGACCAGTCGCAGCGTCCATCTGGAATTGCCACCTTTCACTCTGATTGGGGCGACCACTCGGGCGGGCATGCTGTCTAATCCTCTGCGGGCTCGTTTTGGGATTACCGGTCATATGGAGTATTATGAAGCCAGCGATTTGACCGAAATCGTCGAGCGGACGGCTGAGATTTTTGAGATGGATATTACCCACGAGGCTGCGAAGGAACTTGCTCTGCGTAGCCGAGGCACACCGCGGATTGCCAATCGTCTGCTCAAGCGGGTGCGGGACTACGCCCAGATTATGGGCAATGGCTTGATTGATGATAAGATAACCGACCAGGCTCTCTCCATGCTGGATGTGGACCGAGAAGGGCTGGACTATGTGGATCAGAAAATCCTACGAACCATGATTGAAGTTTATAGTGGCGGTCCAGTGGGGCTGGGGACACTTTCGGTCAATATTGCCGAGGAACGTGAAACAGTGGAGGACATGTATGAGCCTTACCTGATTCAGAAAGGCTTTGTCATGCGGACTCGGACTGGGCGCGTGGCGACTCGCAAAGCCTATGAGCATCTAGGATATGAGTATATGAAGGAATGATGACCGATCAAGAGATTTTAGAGAGGCTGAGTCAGGATCAGGATATCCGAGCGATTTTGGAGATGATCCGCAGTCTAGAATTGAAAGATTCTTGGCTGGCTGCGGGCAGTGTCAGAAATTTTATCTGGAATATCTTGTCTGGTAAGTCGGGCTTTGATGCTGAAACGGATGTGGATGTCATATTCTTTGATCCAACTGTGTCTTATGAGAAAACTTTGCAGCTGGAGATGGAGCTGAGAAAAGCTTTCCCGCTTATTCTTGGGAGCTGAAAAATCAAGTCTATATGCATAGTCATAGTCCCAACACCCAGCCCTATACTAGCTCGAAAGATGCCATGAGCAAGTATCCTGAGTGCTGCACAGCTATCGGTCTTCGATTGCTGGAAAATGATAAGCTAGAGCTTTTTGCACCCTATGGCTTGGCAGATATTCGAGCATTTCAGGTTCGACCAACACCGCATTTTTTAGCGGATGCGGATCGAAAGAAGCTTTATAGGCAAAGAATCCGCAATAAAAACTGGCAGGCTAAATGGCCACAATTAAGTTTTGAATATCTTTCTGAAGAAAAGTAAAGTTTAATCTGGTGCAAGCTAGATTGAGTGGGTTACTGCCTCAATGATCTGCACTTTTATGTAAGTCGGCATAATTAGCGGTTTTTCAGAGCATGCTTCCGCTGTTACAGAATAATCAAGAAAGCTCCACAGTTTTCTTTTTATTCTGGTATAATAGATCTATGAAGAAAATTGTATTTGTTTGTTTAGGAAATATCTGCCGCAGTCCGATGGCAGAGTTTGTTATGAAAAGTCTGACCGATGACTTACATATTGAGAGTCGTGCAACGTCTAGCTGGGAGCATGGCAACCCTATACATCAGGGGACTCAGGCTATTTTTAAGAAACATGCGATTTCTTATGACAAAGGAAAAAGTTCTCAGCAGATTTCAGCGCAAGATTTTGCAGAATTTGATTATATCATCGGCATGGATGAAGCCAATATTCGAGATTTGAAGAACATGGCGCCAGTGGATTTTCAGGATAAAATCTACCAGTTTGCTGATCTCGGTGTGCCGGATCCTTGGTACACGGGTGATTTCGATGAGACTTATGAGCTGATTTTGGCTGGTTGCCACAAGTGGCTAGAATGCTTAAATGGATGAAAAATGGATAAAATAAAAGAATTTTACGATAAATATAAAATCTATCTGACCCGTCAGAATCTAGAAATCTTAGCAGTGACTGTGATTGCATTGTCAGCAATTTTAGTGTTTACCTCCAATATCCCTAGTAAAGGTGCGCTAACGTTGGATCAAGGTAAATAAAATATGAAGGCAGTCTAGTTCACGGAAAAATGAATGGCGAAGGTACCCTAACATTTAAAAATGGGGATAGCTACAAAGGTCATTTCAAAAATGGGACTTTTGACGGCAAAGGGACTTTTACCTCCAAGGCTGGTTGGAAATATGAAGGTGAATTTGCCAACGGTCAGGCCAATGGTAAAGGAAAACTGACGACAGAAAGTAATGTCGTCTATGAAGGAACGTTCAAGCAAGGAATTTATCAAAATGCGCATTAGATGGTTTTCACTGGTTCGGATTACTGGACTGGTCTTGGTGTTACTCTATCATTACTTTCAGGGAGTTTTTCCTGGAGGTTTTATTGGAGTGGACATCTTTTTCACTTTTTCAGGATTTTTGATTACTTCATTATTGATTGATGAGTTTACAAGAAGTCGGACGATTGATATTGTGGGCTTTCTGAAACGGCGCTTTTATCGGATCGTTCCTCCGCTCGTTTTTATGATTTTGGTCATCATGCCCTTTACTTTATTGATCCGTCGGGACTTTGTAGCAGGTATCGGGACGCAGATTTCAGCTGCTCTTGGTTTTGTGACCAATTTTTATGAAATGATGTCGGGCGGCAGTTATGAAAGCCAGTTTGTACCGCATTTGCTGATTCACACTTGGAGTTTGGCACTGGAAGTGCATTACTATATCCTCTGGGGCTTGGCTGCTTGGGGCATCAGTAAGATTAGCAAGTCAGTTGCTCAATATCGGGGCCTGATTTCTCTGACTTCAGCTGCTCTGTTTCTGTTCAGTTTCTTGGCTATGTTTATCGGAACCTTTTTCAGCAAGAATTACTCCAATATTTATTTCTCAAGTTTGACCCATGTCTTTCCTTTCTTTGCTGGGACAGTGCTAGCGACTTTCTCTGGAGTTGGAAATGTGGGCGTTCAGATGAAGAAACTGGAAGAAAAGGTAGAAATCAAGCAAGTCTTGATCGCTTTAGCTGGCAGTTTTGTTCTTCTTCTTTTGCTCAGCTTTATTTTGAAATTTGACAGCCTGTGGACTTATTTATTTGGTTTCTTGATTTCAACACTTCTGGCTTGTGTCATGATAGCAGCAACTCGCATCTTGCACGATAAATTGCCAAATATTAAGGAGCCTAGTCCTCTCAACTTTATTGCAGATACTAGCTATGGTGTTTACCTCTTTCATTGGCCTTTCTATATTATTTTTACTCAGTTGATGAGCAATGGTTGGGCTGTGCTTTTGACTACAATCTTGAGTTTTGGTTTCGCGGCTCTTTCCTTCTATATCTTAGAGCCGACTTTAGCTGGACGGAAGCCTCGGATTTTTGGCAAGGAGATGAATGTAACATCCATCACCAAGCCGATTTTCTACAGTTTCATTCCGCTGACATTTATCTTGCTTATTATCACCATCACAGCTCCGTCTGTGGGTGCCTTTGAGGAAAGCCTGATTGTCAATTCTTTGAACCAAGCAGATACGAAAATGCAGACAACCCGTAAGCACGCAGACCAGAAAACTGCAACAAATTATAACGTGGCAGAGGGAACGACTGTTATCGGTGATTCGGTCACCTTGCGCTCTGCTGAATGGATCCAAGAGGCTATACCTGACGCTCAAGTCGATGCAGTTGTTAGTCGTAATTTAGTGTCTGGTCTGGAATTTTTCAAGAACGATATTGCTAACCAAACACTGCTTCAAAACGTCGTCTTGGCATTGGGAACCAATCCGGTTGACAATTATGAAGAATTGCTGGATCAGTATATCGAGCTCTTGCCAAAAGGCCATCGCTTGATTTTAGTCACGCCATATGATGGCCGGACAGCCAATGATCCAAGTAGTATTCCTGTTAAGATGCGACAATACGAACTTGAACTTGCTAAGAAATACGATTTTGTATATGTAGCAGACTGGTATCAGGTAGCGATTAATAATCCGCAGATTTGGATTGGAACAGACTATGTCCATTATGGGGCAGATTCAGAGTCTATGGCAGAGGGAGGTAAACTCTACTCTAATATGATAAAAGAGGCTTTGGCTGCCGCTTCAAGTGGCAGTGTTAAGCCATAAAACTAGCTCGGTTATTTAGCCGAGCTAGTTTTATAACAAAAAAGAGAGCGCTAACACATGTTTAGAGAAAAGTATGTGAAATTTTTGAGAATAGACATAGAATTTAGTAAAAAAGCCTGAAATATCAGTGTTTAAAAAATACTCCATAAAAAGTTTGTGAACTTTTGTTGAAAGTGTTTACAAATTTGTAGGAATAGAGTATAATTATATTGTGAAATAATTAACAAAGGTTAAAGTCTTCATTTAACCTTTTGGCAGAAACCATTGGAGGACTATAATGGCTGATAAGAAGAAAATTGTTGAACAAGAAGATAAAGTGCTAGCGGCAGAAAAACATGTTGACGAGCTTGTGCAAAAAGGTCTCCTAGCTCTTGAAGAAATGAGAAAACTAAATCAAGAGCAAGTAGATTACATCGTAGCAAAAGCTTCAGTTGCAGCTCTTGATGCGCACGGGATCCTTGCTCAACATGCAGTTGAAGAAACTGGTCGTGGAGTATTTGAAGACAAGGCGACAAAAAATCTATTTGCCTGCGAACACGTAGTGAACAATATGCGCGGTGTTAAAACTGCTGGTGTTATCGAAGATGATCCTGTTACTGGTTTGACTAAGATTGCTGAGCCTGTCGGAGTTGTTTGTGGTATCACTCCAACGACTAACCCAACATCAACAGCAATTTTCAAATCCTTGATTGCCTTGAAGACACGTAACCCAATCGTTTTTGCCTTCCACCCATCTGCTCAAGAATCATCTGCTCACGCGGCGCAAATCGTTCGTGATGCAGCAATCGCAGCTGGCGCACCAGAAAACTGTGTGCAATGGATTACTCAGCCATCTATGGAAGCAACAGCAGCTTTGATGAACCACGATGGTATTGCAACAATTCTTGCAACTGGTGGTAATGCCATGGTTAAAGCTGCATACTCATGTGGAAAACCAGCTCTTGGGGTGGGTGCCGGAAACGTACCAGCTTACATCGAAAAATCTGCTGACCTTCGCCAAGCAGCTCATGATATCGTAATGTCTAAATCATTTGACAATGGTATGGTCTGCGCATCTGAGCAAGCGGTGATTATTGACAAGGAAGTTTATGACGAATTTGTAGAGGAATTCAAGTCATACCATACTTATTTTGTAAACAAAAAAGAAAAAGCCCTTCTTGAAGAATTCTGCTTTGGTGCTAAAGCAAACAGCAAAAACTGTGCTGGTGCTAAACTAAATGCAAACATCGTTGGTAAACCAGCTGCATGGATTGCTGAACAAGCAGGCTTTAAAGTACCAGAAGGTACCAACATCTTGGCTGCAGAATGTGCGGAAGTAGGTCCAAATGAGCCATTGACTCGCGAAAAATTGTCACCAGTTATCGCTGTCTTGAAAGCTGAAGATAGAGAAGACGGCCTTACAAAAGCTCGTCAAATGGTTGAATTTAACGGACTTGGTCACTCAGCAGCTATCCATACAAAAGACGAAGAATTGGCTAAACGCTTTGGTACTGAAATCAAAGCGATGCGGATTATCTGGAACTCTCCATCTACTTTCGGTGGTATCGGGGACGTATATAATGCCTTCATTCCATCCTTGACACTTGGATGTGGTTCATACGGACGCAACTCAGTTGGTGATAACGTGAGCGCTATTAACCTTCTAAACATCAAGAAAGTAGGGAAACGTAGAAATAATATGCAATGGTTTAAAGTTCCTTCAAAAATTTACTTCGAGCGCAACTCTATCCAATACCTTCAAACATGTGAAGATATTGAACGCGTTATGATCGTTACTGACAAATCTATCGAAAAACTTGGCTTTGTTCAACGTGTGATCGATCAATTGAACGCCCGTAGCAACCGTGTAACGATCCAAGTCTTTTCAGATGTTGAACCAGATCCAGACATAACAACGGTAGAACGTGGTGCTGAAGTGATGAAAGCATTTGAACCAGATACAATCATCGCTCTTGGTGGTGGTTCTCCAATGGACGCGGCGAAAGTAATGTGGCTCTTCTACGAACAACCAGAAATCGACTTCCGTGACTTGGTTCAAAAATTCATGGATATCCGTAAACGTGCCTTCCGCTTCCCATCACTTGGTAAGAAAGCGAAATACATCGGTATTCCAACAACTTCAGGTACAGGTTCAGAAGTAACACCATTTGCCGTTATCTCTGATAAGAAAAACAACCGCAAATACCCACTGGCTGACTACTCATTGACACCAACTATTGCGATTGTTGACCCTGCTTTGGTTGAATCCGTTCCAGACTTTATCGCTGCTGATACTGGTATGGATGTCTTGACTCACGCGACTGAAGCCTATACTTCAAACTTTGCTAACGACTACACAGACGGTATTGCGCTTCAAACTATCAAGCTTGTCTTTGAATGGTTGGAAAAATCTGTTAAGACAGCTGACCCAGAAGCACGTGAGAAAATGCATAATGCGTCTACAATGGCTGGTATGGCCTTCGCCAACGCCTTCCTTGGTATGAGCCACTCAATGGCCCACAAGATCGGTGGTGTTCACCATACTGTTCACGGACGTACAAACGCAATCTTGCTTCCATACGTCATCCGTTACAATGGTACTCGTCCATCTAAGACCACTACATGGCCTAAGTACAACTACTGGAAAGCTGATGAGAAATTCCAAGACATCGCGAAAATGCTTGGCTTGCCTCACTCAACTCCAGAAGAAGCAGTTGAAGCTTATGCCAAAGCAGTTTACGATCTTGGTGAAGCGGTCGGAATTACAATGAACTTCAAAGGCTTTGGAATCGATGAAAAAGTTTGGAAAGACAGCTTGCATGAAATTGCTCTTCTAGCTTATGAAGACCAATGTTCACCTGCAAACCCACGCTTGCCAATGGTAGCTGACATGGAAGAAATCATGGCAGATGCTTACTATGGTTACGGAGAACGTCCAGGACGCCGTAAATAATATAAAATGAATCCCTCACTAAGAGCTGACCTGACACCCAGCAGTTTGGTTATTTGGGTTAATATTAGCGAGCCAATTTGTTTGGCTCGCTTTTTTCGTTGTTTAGTTTTCCGATGAAATTATAATAAATGTCAATCTGAATAACACGATTACATTTCGTGCCAGTTGGCTTGTGAATTACAATCTTATCAATCAACTCATTCACTATTTCGACGGTTAGTTCTGGTAGCTCTGTATATTTCGAAATTCTCGCCATAAACTTGGAGATATTCAAGCTATCTTCTTGTTGTTTGGTGAGTTTTTCGGTTAAGTCAGAAATGGAAGTTTGAAGTTGTTTCTGTTCTTCTTCGTAGCTCTGACTTAGCTTCACAAAGCGTTCATCTGAAATTTTGCCAAGTAGATTATCTTCGTAAAGTTTTTGGATAATGCGGTCAATCTCTTTAGAACGGTATTCGTCCTTTTGAAGTTGCAGTTGCTGGCGCTTGTTATCTTTGCTGAATTGAGCTTGGCTTTGCTGTTCTAGCTTCTTCAAAAAGGTTTCTTGGTCTAATTGGCACTCGTGGATAGTTTGACGAAGTTTGTCGCTTACAATCTCAATCAGGGCGGATTTTTGAATGTAGTGTGGATTTTCACAACCATCAATCAGCTTACGGTAGCCAGAACACTTGTAGTGGTCGTGGTTGAGTCCATTTTTCTCTTGTGGGCAAAAATAATGCTTTCGCCCACAAGTTCCACAAAAAACTAATCCTGCAAACAAATTTTCATGACCAATCCGATTTTTATACCGTTGATTAGAGCGCTTATGACTTCGCATTTTTTGAACAATATCGAAAGTCTCTTGGTCGATTATCGCTTCATGAGTATTTCTGAAAATCAGCCAAGCTTCTTTTGGGTTATCTAGTTTACGTTTGTCTTTATAAGATTTTTTCCGTGTACGAAGATTAACCGTATGTCCAATATATTCTTCACGTCCTAAAATATTACTTAGAGTCTCTCTCGTCCAAAAATAAGGCAAGCTCTCAACATTTGAGCTGGCGGAAATGGGTTTTAAACCTATTTCGATTCGGTGGCGGTCTGGCTTGAAAATTTTGTCATTTTCCAACCCTTTCGAAATTTCTGAAAGACTTTTTCCGCTTTTCGCTTCCTGAAAAATCCGCTTCACAACTTCACTGGCAACTGGGTCAATAATCCAATTTTTAGGATTGTTTGAATCTTTGAGATAGCCGTAAGGTGGATTAGTAGTTACTCGCTCACCAGCTCTCGCTTTAGCTTGCACCACCGCTCGAATCTTCTTACTAGTATCCGCCGCATACATTTCGTCCATTAAACTCTTGATTGGCAAGAAAATAGAATTAGTTTCATTAGGCTTATTTGAATCCACACCGTCATTTAAGGCGATGAAGCGGACGTCAAAACTAGGAAAGGTGATTTCCGTTAGTTGACCAACCTTGATATAAGAGCGACCCAAACGGCTTAAATCCTTAACGACGAAGTTTGAAACTTGCCGATTTTCCACCAATCTAATAGCTTCTGAAATAGCTGGACGGTCAAAATTTGTGCCACTAAAGCCATCATCGACAAACAAAATAGGATTAGGGAGATTTTCTCTTATCACTACATCAAGCAGAATTTTCTTCTGATTGATAATCGAGTTACTATCTCCTTCCAGTCCATCGTCTTGACTTAAGCGACAATAAACCACTGTAATATCTGAAAGTTTCGAAGTATCTACTTGTCTATAATCTGAAATTGTCAAAGTTCTGTTCATGTGTTTTTCTCCTTTGGGAGTTCACACACCTTATACTTCTATTATACCATTTTTACTACTGTTAAAGTAGTGATTTGTCGCTTAAAATCAACCTTTCTAGGACATTTTCAAGATGGCGATTTCCAGTAAAACGGTGACGGATTAAGTAAGTCGTTCGACCAATTCGACAAATTTCATCGGCGGTGCGTGAGGGCTGGTTTGAGTCTCGGTCTTTATTTTTTTGATTCATTAGCTATTCCTCCCTTGATATAATCTGGGTATTCTTCAAGTGTTATTACGGTGAATAGTTCCCAAAAGTTATATAGTTCTTTTTGAATCGCTTTTGAAATCGCCAGTTTGCGCTTATCATCTGGCACAACCCACAAAACATAGGGGAAAACTTCCTTTTGTCGCTGTTCAATACCTGAGCGATAATATTCAATATATTTTTTACAAGTGTTCACAATTCTAGATAAGCTTTCGGTGTTTCGGTCGATTTCTAGAAAATAATGGTCTTCGTAATCGTGATTAACCAGCTCCAAATAAGCATCTGGTTTTAAAGTCATTCCAATACCAGAGAGTTTTTGGTAGCTGCGCCAAGAGTTCGGCTCAAAGGAAAAAGTTTCAAGCGATAGCTTTTCTGAATCTCGAACGGTTTCTAGTGTCTCAACAAAGATTTCCGTAATTGCTAAAGTATGTTCAACGTGGCGCTGAGTCGGTTCATATCGATTTTTATAGCGCAAAACAACTGTTTCATCTTGGTTTTTAAGGAATTTTAATCCCTGAAAAGTAATTTGCCAAACATAAGAAGCAGAGCCACGGCGTGCACCACCAATTCGCCGTTTTAAGTGTGAAACCAATCCAGCTTTCTTCAGACTTTGAAGCGCAAAATTAGCTCGGCGAATAGCGGTTTCAAATCGAGCGCTATCCGCGAAAAATAGTCTAGCTAGTTGGTTGGTGGTCGCAAATCTTGCTTGACTCAAAAAGTAAAGAATTTGCGTATCTTCATTTGTTAATTGATTCCATTTCATCTGTTTTGTTCTCCATTAAAATTTAAAGGGTGTTCTCCGCAAAATGTGCTTAGTTACGGAGTAAGTCGTGTGAGTAAAAATCCTAAAGATCTTTATTTGTCAGGGGCGGAAGAATTTTCTTCATCAACACGACCAGAAGAGCGATTGGAACGCTTCTTGCGCCCTAAATCTGTTAGCTGTTGCGGCGAATTGTTGTCTTTTGAAGCCGGTTTTTCAAAAGTATAACTTTCAAATTCAGCTTCAATATCTGTTATATTTTGCCCATATTTGGTTAAGCTATTCAAAAAAGACGTGCGACTATCTCTAATTTTTGGTTTAGGTGGGTAGGCTTTGCCGATAATCCATCGATAAGCATTAGGTGAAACTTCTGTTCTGATATATGCCCAAAATGGTGGTAAGCTGTAAAAATCTTCTTTATCAATCTCCAGAGTATATTTTGCCATTTCGCGGGCTTCATCAAGATTCAAGCCAAAAACGATTTTATTCGCAACATTAGATTCAATTCCGGCTTTTAGCTGAGGTGACATCTGGGCGAGGTGTTGGAAGCCAATATTCCAGCCAACATTAAATTGGCGAGATTGCGAAAGTGCTTCGTCTAAGTTAGCATTAGGGATTCCTAAGAAACTCGGTGTTTCATCAATATAGATAAAGACAGATTGGCGTTTGCTTGGCTCAACCGAAGACTGGCGTAAAATTAACATCCAGAGCATGGAAGTGATTAGGCTACCGATGAGTTTCGCAGATTCTGAACCAATTACCGATTTATTTAGCGGAATCAATACGATTTTTCGGCTTTTGAAGATTTCTGCAAGACTGAAATTTGGATTATTCTGTCCCAACATTGCTCGAAGTTGTGGGCGAAGCAAAAACTGGCGGAATTTATTCAAAATGGGGTTTAACATCTGGTGACGTTGGGCTTCACTAAGCAGTTCAAACCAGTTCCAGAAACTTTCCAGCCCAATAGGGTCTTTTAACTCTTTTAATAGTTTGTTTCGAAAGGACTGGTTAGTGAGTAAGCTCGGTAACATGACTAAAGAAGTATTTGGGATGCGCGCCAGAGTTAAAAAACTGTGCGATAGAATATCTAGTGAGTAAATTCCAAAATGTTCAGGATATAACCCTTTAAATAGCTCCAGTAAATAGTCGGCGATAACTTCAGGCTCAATACCATATTTGGTGAGCTCAAAAGGATTGATACCAACAACTCGTTTGGCGGTTGGTGAGATGACTACTATATCTTCATCGTGTTCAGTCGACGTGCGCTCTAATAGTTCATGAGTGAGTTGATCTTTGGCATCTATTACAACCATACTGTGACTTTTCGACTGTATATCTGATAAAAATCAAATGACTCATAGCGGTGGTTTTGCCGCAACCTGTTGAGCCGAGAAAAACGGTGTGCTTTTTGCCAGCTTGTGCTGAAATTTGAATTGGTCTGGATTCGGATTCAACCGTTTGCGCCAGACTTCGCTGAGTTTTTCGATTAATATTGTAGCCCAAAGGCGGCACTACTAATTTAGGGTGAACATTTGGCACACCTGCAATATTTTCTTCACCAATTGGTAGAAGCAGAAAACAAGCGAGGTCTGAGATCGCTAAACTGTAAGGATAAGACCAAGGCGGTTGTGCGTGATTGAATCCCTGAACAGCCAAAGGTTTTAGCTCGATTGTAGCTGTAGTTTCTAACATTCGAAAACTGCTCAACAAGCTCGCAAAAAACTCTTTGGCTCGTAAAATACTGCGCGAACTGACACCAAGGCGAATTTCACATTTAAAAGTAGATTGATCCAATTTTTGGCGCATAAGCCTCTTAGAGCTTTCGGATAGTTCAGGAACGTTATTTGTAATCACTTGATACCATTTAGCGGATAAATTCGGCAAATCTTTTGGTTGCGGGCGAGGTGGTGAGCCTGCACCAATGACCAACTGAACAACCACTGTTTCATCTGGCTGAAGTATTTTCGCCAGAGACAAACTGGAACGAATCATATTCTCCACTGAATCCGTTTTAAGAGCATAATGGGACTGTTTGATTTTTACTAGACGAGCGCTAGTCATCACTTCACGTTTAGGAGCTTTAGAAAACTGAATAGCTCGGTGTGATTGAATTAGCTGGCTGATATGTCGCTTGTCTTGTTCTTCCGTTCCTAACAGATAGCGTACGCGATTATTAGATAATCGAATTTCAAAAATAACCGCTTTACGCCGACTTAGCCCCACCAGTTGACCCAACATAGATTTCACATCATTTATCTCAAAAGGCCGTTGCCAGTGAAACTCGCTCCAATATAAGGCTTCAAACTTCCGTCTCATCTTTACCTCCATTCTTTAGATTTAATAATCCGAAAGGTAAACCAGCCAACGAAGATAAGGATAGCCCCTATAAATAAGACTTGCCAAACTTCCATTAGAAGCTTAACCGCCCAGTTGATTAGCCAAGCGCAGGCAAAAAATCCTAAAATATAAAACAATATTTTCTTCATTTGGCTGATCTCCTTTCTGATGCCAGTTATACAAGAAAACTAGGTAAAAGTTAAATTTCGCTTACCTCAGTTTTTGAAGCGATTGGAATGATTTTTAGACCTCAAAACAGTAGTATATTTCAACATATTTTGTCCTTTTGTCTAGTCCAAATAAAGCTAAAACTTACGCCGTTTGAACAATTCTTTTTGGGCAATTAGGTAGGCTTCTTGAATTTCTTGGCGGCGCTGGAGGAACTCCGCCAAAGCCTGTTCTTCTGGTGCTGTATCGTCTTCTTCATCTAGAAAATCCCAAATCGAAACTAGCAAATACGAAGTTACAAAAATAATGGAAAGAATAAGAAAGATATTCATCATAAGTCTCCTATTTTAATTTCTCAGTAGTGTAGTGAGTAAATGCTCGAATAACATAATCTGTATAAGCCAATGCTTCAGGATTATTCTTAATAATCTCAGCTTGAATCAAAGCAAGATTGCCGATTTTAAAAAGAATATCTGAAGCTAATAGTTCCTGTGCTTGAGTGCTAGCCATCTTATGACTAAGCTCTTTAGCAACTGCTAACTGATACGGATTTGCGATTTGAGCCAAAGCCGTTTCTTTAGTTGATTTTTGTAGTAAATTCATGAGATTTCTCCTTTGATTTTGGTATAATTGTTTTAAGTTAGCTAACTTATGGCTTTATTATAGAAAAGTCCAAGCGTGATTTGTTGCCAATAATTGTGCTAAAATCTTGCCAGTTTCGGAGGTGCTTGATGTTTGATATTCCTAATTTATTTTTTATTATTTTGAAACACTCCAATAAAACGACTTGGTCTGATAGGAAGAAAGTTAGCGTGGGCTTATCACTCGTCTTACACGAAGACTCTTTGGCTTATCTAGCGGACACAAGTTTCAATAAATTATTTACAGGACAAAATAAAGGACGAACCCTTTATGGGATCGTCCAAGATGAGATAACAGAAAAAGGCTTTTCAAGCTACATCTTTCAAGCTGAGAAGCGATTAAGCGACGCCAACTACAAAGAAAATAAGTTCAGTCTTGTTGGTGTTTTAGAGGATTTCTTTGCGTTACTGAACGAAGCTCAGAATTTACCCAAATCAGTTTTATTAGGGTTAAAACAATCTTACAAACTCAACCACCAAGACCGACCATATCTCTTTCTGGTAGAGTGTTTGTTCTATGCTTTGGTTTGTTACCACAACCAACACCAAGAATATCTTGCGGTAGATTTCAGCCAAGAAACGGAAATTGTTGCCAAACCTTTAGAAGAGCTGGTCTCGCAGGCTAACGGTTATTCGAAGCGAATCACCCAAGATTTAAACCGTTTTTCAGAAGAAGAACTACAACTGTTCAGAAAAATCGCACCATTTACTTTTTATGACAATTCTTTTGATGAGTTTTCGGGCGAAACTGTTTTAGACCACTACTTAATCTCACACGCTGATTTTTTGGATTTGTTCACTAAATATGGCGTTAAAGGCAATGAAGTTTCACGCCTGATTGAATATGGTTTAATCTCTGGCGGTGGTAGACATGAGATAATTGTAGAAAAAGGTGAATTATCTGGCTTCCAGAATGATAACTTAGTTCTAACTTTTACCACTAAATCTGACGAAAGAATAACATTCGAATACAGTGCTTTTCACCTAACAGATACCGCCAAAGCCCTGATTGATATTTTAGGGATTGAGACTAATGATGAGTTTTTTAGGGAGTTGGGGGAGGAGTTTAAAGATAAAGTTAAAGCATTACCAGTTTTAGCAAAAATCTTGAAAAATGATGGGTTTTAATATGTTTTAAATATCTTTTATGATAAAATAAGTAACTATAAGATGATGTGGAATTTTTAAATATTCTGTTTTAGTATGAGTGATTAGATTCATATTGTGTGTAAACTTCTTCAATTTTCAATCAAAAAGTTCATGTTTAGGATATGAATAAATATTACTAAATAGAAAGGATAATTATTTTTGAATACAAAGGATAATATTTTTAGTTTTTTAAAAGAATATCGTTGGATATTTGAAATTTTGGGTAGTGGTCTTGTTATAGCCGTTTTTAATGGGGTCTTAAGTTTATTATCTATACCTGAAAAAATCATTAATACCGTTAGTTTTGCTTTTGCAATTGCCATATCTACTGGGGCTATCACGTATTTTAACTTTAAAAAAAGAATAATTCTAGACAAGCAAGAATTAAGTGACGAAAAGTTATTGTCCCTATCCGAAAATAGTAAAAACTCATTCTACCAATTACAAATCGCTTTAAAATATCTTGATAAGCATGCAAATAAATTTAGATCTTCATTTGACAATTCTAAATTTGAAGATAAAGATATAATAGAGGCTAAAAAACTTTTATCTCAAATAATAAGGACTGCCTTCGAATGATTTGCTCTGATTTTAGTAATTTTTTGGAAATGTTTAGTTTGAAAAGAAGAGTTCGTTTTCATATCCATCTATTAACGAAAGATATTAATATTATTAAAGGACGATATGTGGAAAATTTTGACAAATCATCGGTTTATTATTATTCATTCTTTGATGATGAGATTACTTTTCAAGAGAGAATTAGGTCAAATGTAGATAGTGAGTATATTTCTCAGAAGATAACAAAAGAAATGATGAATAATATAAATTCAATAATGAGGGCGGAACTACCAGAAGCTGAGATAATTAATTACAAAGATTGTTTAAGGATCATTACGCCACTTTATTCAACCCCTTCTAGAAATATGGTAAGTGTATTTGGATTTTTTGAGATTGTAGCTTCTAAAGAAGCTACAATAAGGATTAACAACCTAAGGGATATGGATCAAATATTAATTAATAAAGCACTTGAAAAAGCAAGTGTCTTGAGTTATTATGTAGAAAGACTGTCAGAATATTTGATAGTTGAAGGCACTTCTTCCGCCAATGGCGGAGAGTATGATTTCTTATCCGATATTGCAAGCACATTAAACGTAAAAGGGGTAAAAAATGTTAAATATAATTAAAAATGCTTTTTCTCCTCGATATGTAATGACCGAAGAAGAAAGAAAAGAAGCTAAACTAATAATAGCCGACTATCACAAAAGAATAAGAGTCACCGCTGACGCAGTTCGTAAACATCGAGAAAGCATTATCAAAAAAGCAGAAAATCGGGTTTCATAGCATTTTTAGCTCACGCAATCGTGAGCTTTTTCTTTCTCCAAAATTCTTGTTAAACTGAACCTACCTCTGCTACAATGGCAAGGCTAAGTTAAACAAGGAGATAATCGTGACCAAATACTACATCAATAAATTAAAGAATCTACAGGAAATCAAAATCGGTTATGCTCGTGTCAGCTCCACGGATAACCGACAAGAGTTAGGCCTAGAGGTTCAGAAAGAAGCTCTGAAGTCTTGTGATATACTTTTTATCGAAAAAGAATCAGGATCTCAAGATAACAGGGTTCAGTTACTTAAAGCCTTGAAACTAGCTAAAGAACTTAAGCGAATCAACAAACAGGCCTCGCTAGTCGTTTACAAGTTAGATAGACTAACTAGAAAAATGTTTACTCTAGTAAATATATTGGACGACCTAACTATTCATGATATTCAATTAATCAGCCTAAAAGAAAATATTGCGACAGACTCGCTAACTGGAAAATTACTGGTTGTTATTCTAGGATACGTCGCAGAGATGGAACTAGAAGCTATACGCTCCAGAACCAAAGACGGTTTACGTAAAGCTAAGGAACGAGGTGTTAAATTGGGCAATAAAGGAATTTCTAAAACTAAGGAAAAAGAAGTTATCCAACTTTATCAACAGTCAAATCTAACAGCTAAAGAGATTTCTCAAACTTCCAACATATCCACGGCCACCCTTTATAATATCTTAAAGCGTAATAACATAAAAACAAAATCAAAGAATACCCTCTAAGTGCTTGCATTTATGAGATAAAATGGTAAAATAAGACTGTCAAAACATTCTAGCAGACGAACGTTTGTTAGAATTCTCAAAGATTGAAAAATTCATTTTCCGAATGCTGGTTTCATAAGGTTTTGTGCCTTTTTTGAAGCTAGCATTTTTTGTTTTTAAGCGTTCTATTTGACGTTCGTCCATTAGAATCTACCAAACGCCTTGTAGCAGAGGTTATTTGGGGAGAAAAAGTTTAGACTTTCAAAAAAAAAACGGAGGAAAAACAAATGAAAAATATTGCTAAATACGGAATCGTATTGCTTTCAGTAGCTGTTCTAGGAACAGCTATGGCTGTCCCAGTGTCAGTTTCTGCGGAGGAGCCTCCTAATAATAACATTAAGGCTCAAGTAGAAGTTTCCCGAGTAAAAGTTGGTATCTTCTATGGTAAAAATTACTCTACACCTATTAAAGAATGGGTTGTAGAGTTGAATAAGGGGGAGAGTTATACAGCTCAAGCCCCTACTATAGATGGCTATACCTTTAAGGGAGGTGTACACTTTGACGGTATTAGGATTCGAGAGTTTACTCAATCAGAATATACCGTTCAATATGCCACCCTTAAAGGAGCAGCTTTGGATCAAACTATAAGCTTCTTATATGAACCAGAAAAACCAGCTGAACCTGAAAAGCCAGCTCAGACCCAGAAATTTAATATTAATTACTGGGCTCTCAGAGCAGGAGAAGGAGCGAACAGTCTTGGAACCGATACTGTAGAACTCTCACCAGGTGAGACCTACACAGTACAGAAAAAAGATTTCCCTGGATATGAGTTCCAGGGAGCTTCAATAGACAATGGCGCTACGGGCACCGACGTTGAATTGCCGTATAACTTAAAGTACGGCGATAGCAACCAAGGGATTGATCTTATTTATAAGAAAAAATCCAAAAAACCAGCTGAGCCGGAACAACCAGAACAACCAGAAACCCCAGCACCGACACCTACGCCAAATCCAGACCCTAAACCAACCCCAACTCCAGATCCTAAGCCAACGCCTGAGCCAACTCCGCAGCCAACGCCAAATCCAAGCGACAACGGCAATAACAGCAACCAAGGTAACAAACTCAATCCGAGCGATAACAAACCTAGTGACAATGGAAATGGTAAGTCTGAAAACCCAACAGATAATCAAAATCCTGCTAAAAACGGTAACGATTCAACTCCATCCGACAATGGTGAAAAACAAAATAATTCAAATCAAGGAGATAATAACAGGGATACAACCAAGCAATCTGAAACTAATAAATCTAATGAAACTACAAAAAACAAACTCCCAAATACTGGTGAAGCTGTTTCTAGCCTAGGATTCCTAGGTGTAGGGCTCCTTTCTAGTTTAGGTTTAACTAAGAAACGCTATAAAGGAAGACACGAACGTCACTAATGTTTACAGTTTGAAAAGGTTATTATAGACAAATAAAATTCTGTTTGTAGTCTTATAAGGATTTATTTGAGAAGAATACATTTAAAAAGACGGTTATTTTGAACCGTCTTTTGTTTTACTTATAAGATGTGTGAACTCAGATTACTTTTAGACTGCTGAGTGTCAGACTATCTAGTGGGGGATTTTTCTTTCTTTAAAATGTATGAAATAGACGACTTTTTAAAAAACTAGGGAAAAGATAGGCCAGAAAGCTTTTTTGAAACTAGTTTCAAAAAGAAAAGGAATCACAGCAAAAACAGAAACTAAATTCTTAATATTGTAAAGGATTGAAAAAGGAAAGGTGCTGTGCTATTATTTTGTAAAGGTTTACAAAAAAACAATATTGTTGGAGGATAAGATGCGCAATCCAGATTTATTAGCAGAAGCAAAAGATTATAGAGGCAGAGATGAAGTTCCAGCAGATTTTGATGCTTTTTGGGATCGTCAGATTAGTAGTTTGAGTGGCTTGCCGGACTATCAGCTGATTGAAAAAGACTTTCAAATCGCTGGGGTGACCTGCCATGAGCTAGTTTTTGAGGGGACGAATCAAGGGCGAACCTATGCTCGTATAGTCCTTCCCAAATCGAGTAAAAAAAGTTCCGATTATCTTTCATTTCCACGGTTATATGGGGCGTGGCTGGGATTGGTCCGATATGCTAGCTTATACGGTTGCTGGCTATGGTGTTGTATCTATGGATGTACGCGGCCAGTCAGGCTATTCCTTGGATGGAGGGGCGCCTGTAAGGGGCAATACGGTCAAGGGTCAGATTATCCGTGGGGCAGTGGATGGACCAGAGCGTCTCTTTTATAAGGATGTCTATCTAGATATTTACAGCTTGGTTGAGATTGTGGCGAGTTTGGACTTTGTGGACGAGGAACGTTTATCCAGTTACGGTGCTTCTCAGGGCGGAGCCTTGGCTTTGGTGGCAGCGGCTCTCAACCCGCGCATTAAGCAGACAGTGGCTATCTATCCTTTCTTGTCAGACTTTCGGCGGGTGTTGGAGATTGGCAATACCAGTGAGGCCTATGATGAGCTCTTTCGTTATTTTAAATTCCACGATCCTTTCCACGAAACGGAGGATGAGATTATTCAGACCTTGTCCTATATCGATGTGAAAAATATGGCTCACCGCATTCAAGGGAGCGTGCGGATGATAACAGGACTTGCTGACGATGTTTGCTATCCGATTACCCAGTTTGCGATTTACAACCAGCTGGAGTGTACTAAGGAGCACCATCTCATGCCAGAGTACGAGCATGAAGCCATGAATGTCTATGTCAATGATAAAGTTTTCAACTGGCTTTGCGGCTCAAAGATTAACCATCCTTCTTTGTTGGAAGCTTTTAAAGACTGGTAAAAATAGATAGTAGCAAGAAAGAAACCAAGTCTGAGGTTAGCATAATCTCAGGCTTTTTATGATAAATATTCAAAAATCTATAGTAACTTTTTTTGTAGAAACACTTCTAATCCTGAAAGTAGTTTCAGCTTTTAAGAAAGGAAGTCGGTTTTTAGAAACTAAAATCTAAATCTCAAAACTTATTGAAAGCGCTTTATTTTTTGTATATAATGACATTATAAAAAGAACGGAGAAAACATAGAAAAAGGAGAGATTATTTATGTCACAGATTAGCAAAGATCAATTAATTGCAAAAATCAAAGATGGCATTATCGTTTCCTGTCAAGCTCTGCCTCATGAGCCCCTCTATACGGAGGCTGGCGGTGTCATTCCTCTCTTGGTCAAGGCGGCTGAAGAGGGCGGGGCAGTTGGTATTCGAGCCAACAGCGTGCGAGACATCAAGGAGATTAAGGAAGTAACCGAGCTCCCGATTATTGGGATTATCAAACGGGACTATCCACCACAGGAGCCTTTTATCACTGCGACTATGCGGGAAGTGGATGAGCTGGCTGCCCTTGATATCGAGGTTATCGCTCTGGATTGCACCCAGCGGGAACGCTATGATGGTTTGAAGGTTGAGGACTTTATCCGCCAAGTCAAGGAGAAATATCCGCAGCAACTGCTGATGGCTGACATCAGTACCTTTGAGGAAGGCGTGGCAGCTGTAGCAGCTGGCGTTGACTTTGTCGGTACGACCTTATCAGGCTACACTTCCTACAGTCCTAAGGTAGACGGACCAGATTTTGAACTGGTCAAGAAGCTCTGTGATGCGGGGGTAGATGTGATTGCTGAGGGCAAGATTCACTATCCAGATCAGGCTAAGCAAATCCATGATTTAGGTGTTCGCGGTATTGTAGTAGGCGGAGCCATTACTCGACCAAAGGAAATCACCGAGCGTTTCGTTGCAGCAGTAAAATAAAGTGAGGTAAAGCAATGACGACCTTAAAGTTAAATAAGCTCTACAAAAAATATCCTAATAGTGATTTCTACTCTGTAGAAAATTTCGACTTGCAAATCAAAGACAAAGAATTTATCGTCTTTGTTGGCCCTTCTGGATGTGGGAAATCCACAACGCTTCGTATGATTGCGGGACTGGAGGACATCACTGAGGGCGAGCTCTATATCGATGAGACACTAGTCAATGATATTGCTCCCAAGGATCGTGATATTGCCATGGTTTTCCAGAACTATGCCCTCTATCCACACATGACAGTCTACGACAACATGGCTTTCGGATTGAAACTGCGCAAGTACAGCAAGGAAGATATCGACAAGCGGGTGCAAGAAGCAGCTGAAATCCTTGGTTTGAAAGAATTCTTGGATCGCAAGCCAGCGGACTTGTCAGGTGGTCAACGTCAGCGTGTTGCCATGGGTCGCGCTATCGTGCGTGATGCAAAGGTTTTCCTAATGGACGAGCCTTTGTCAAACTTGGATGCGAAGCTGCGTGTTTCCATGCGTGCTGAGATTGCCAAAATCCATCGCCGTATCGGAGCAACAACCATCTACGTTACCCACGACCAGACAGAAGCGATGACGCTGGCTGATCGGATTGTTATCATGTCAGCGACGAAAAATGAAGCGGGCACGGGAACTATCGGTCGTATCGAGCAAGTCGGAACTCCGCAAGAGCTTTACAATGAACCAGCGAATAAGTTTGTTGCAGGCTTTATCGGCAGTCCAGCTATGAACTTCTTTGAAGTGATGGTATCTGGTCATCAACTGACTGATGGTGATCAACTCAATCTTACCTGACAGGTGGTCAAGAGAAGCTTTTGACAGAAAAAGGCTACCAAGGTAAGAAAGTTATTTTGGGTATCCGACCAGAGGATATCTCAGCCGACTTGATTGTAGAGGATACTTTCCCTGGCGATGTGGTCGATGCGGAAGTTGTCGTGTCAGAGTTGCTGGGTAGTGACTCAGTGCTCTACTGTAAGGTGGGCAGCCAAGAGTTTTCAGCCAAGGTAGATGCTTCTAATTATCTGGAGCCAGGTTCGAAGCTTCGCTTTACCTTCAAACTACCTAAGAGTCATCTGTTTGATAGTGAGACTCAAAAACGAATTACTTTGTAAAACAACCTAAAATGAACTGACTGACTTTATTTTAGGATAAAAGAAAGGTCACAGAGAAGGAGTGATTGTACTTTTAAAAGTTTAGGATTTTAATCAAATATAGGTGGACGCTTGTCCAGAGAAATAACACAGGAAAAACGAGGCTGGGGCGCCTAATGAAAGAGGTCCGTCCCACTCTCCAATAGGCAGGTAAAAGCTGTTTAGGTCAGCTTGGAATCTTAATTTTAAAGGAGAAAAACAAATGAAAATGAAGAAATTGCTTTGTTCATTGGTAGCGGGAGCCGCAGTTCTTACGTTAGCAGCTTGTAGCGGTGGTGGTAGCTCAAATAAAGCAGCTAGCTCTGGAGATAAATCTGGTAAGACAGAGATTACTTGGTGGGCATTCCCGGTCTTCACTCAAGAAAATGCCAGCGATGGTGTGGGAACTTATGAAAAATCCATCATTGAAGCATTTGAAAAAGCAAATCCAGACATTCATGTCAACTTGGAAACAATCGACTTCAAGTCAGGTCCAGAAAAAATTACGACAGCTATCGAAGCTGGAACAGCGCCAGACGTGCTCTTCGATGCACCAGGCCGGATTATTCAATACGGTAAAAATGGTAAGTTGGCAGACTTGAACGACCTCTTCACAGATGATTTCGTCAAAGATGTTAACAACGATAATATTATCCAAGCCAGCAAGGCTGGAGACAAAGCTTATATGTATCCAATCAGCTCTGCTCCATTCTATATGGCAATGAATAAGAAAATGTTGGAAGATGCTGGTGTCCTCAACCTAGTTAAAGAAGGCTGGACAACAGATGACTTTGAAAAAGTTTTGAAAGCGCTTAAAGATAAAGGTTATACACCTGGATCTCTCTTCAGTAACGGTCAAGGTGGTGACCAAGGAACTCGTGCCTTCATCGCTAACCTCTACGGTGGATCTGTTACAGATGAAAAAGTAACTAAATATACAACTGATGATCCGAAATTTGTCAAAGGTCTTGAAAAAGCAGTGAGCTGGATCAACAATGGCCTCATGATGAACGGTTCTCAATACGATGGTGGAGCAGACATCCAAAACTTCGCTAACGGTCAAACTTCTTACACTGTACTTTGGGCACCAGCACAAAATGGTATCCAAGCTAAATTGTTGGAAGCAAGTAAAGTAGAAGTGGTTGAAGTACCATTTCCATCAGACTCAGGTAAACCAGCACTTGAATATCTTGTAAATGGTTTTGCAGTCTTTAACAACAAAGACGACAAGAAAGTAGAAGCAGCTAAGAAATTTGTGAAATTCATCGCTGATGACAAAGAATGGGGACCTAAGGACGTTGTTCGTACAGGTGCTTCCCAGTTCGTACATCATTTGGTAAACTCTATGATGACAAGCGTATGGAAACAATCAGTGGCTGGACTAAATACTACTCACCATACTACAACACCATTGATGGATTTGCAGAAATGAGAACACTCTGGTTCCCAATGTTGCAATCTGTATCTAATGGAGATGAAAAAGTTGAACCTGCTTTGAAGACATTTACTGAAAAAGCAAACGAAACGATTACTAAAAAATAAGCAAGTTTAAAATCCGCCCCTTTTTCTGTTGTCAGTCTCTAAAAATAGAAAAAGGGGTATTTTGTTAGAAAATCTTGAAAGAGGGGTACCTCATTGTGAAAGTCAATAAAATCAGAATGAAAGAAACCCTAATATCATATGCGTTTTTAGCTCCAATTCTTATATTCTTTACAGTATTTGTTTTGGCGCCTATGATAATGGGATTTATCACTAGTTTCTTTAATTATACAATGACCTCATTTACATTCGTTGGGTTTGATAACTACATTCGGATGTTCAATGATCCAGTTTTTGTTAAGTCACTCATTAATACAGTTATTATTGTAATCGGCTCTGTGCCGGTAGTTGTGCTCTTCTCTTTGTTTGTGGCTTCACAGACCTATGAGATGAATGCTGTTTCTCGCTCTTTCTACCGTTTTGTCTTCTTCCTACCGGTTGTTACAGGTAGTGTTGCCGTGACAGTCGTGTGGAAGTGGATCTACGATCCCCTATCTGGTATTTTGAACTTTGTTTTGAAATCTGGCCATATCATCAACCAAAACATTTCTTGGTTGGGAGACAAACAGTGGGCCTTGGCTGCTATCATTGTTATTTTGCTGACAACATCTGTCGGTCAGCCGATCATTCTCTACATTGCAGCTATGGGAAATATAGATAATTCTCTAGTTGAGGCCGCGCGTGTGGATGGGGCGACAGAGATGCAAGTTTTTTGGAAAATCAAATGGCCGAGTCTTTTACCAACGACACTTTATATCGCTATTATCACCACTATTAACTCATTCCAATGTTTCGCCTTGATTCAGCTGTTGACATCAGGTGGGCCAAACTATTCAACGAGTACGCTTATGTACTATCTATATGAAAAAGCCTTCAAGCTATCTGAATATGGCTATGCAAACACCATGGGAGTCTTTCTGGCGATTATGATTGCGATTATTAGTTTCGCCCAGTTCAAGATTCTCGGTAACGATGTGGAATATTAAAGAAAGGAGCAGGAATATGAAACCAAAAAAATTTAATTCATTTAAAGTGTTCTCATCTGTTATTTTAGCACTTTTGACCGTGCTCTTTGTCTTTCCATTCTACTGGATTCTGACTGGAGCTTTTAAATCTCAGCCGGATACAATTATGATTCCGCCTCAATGGTGGCCACAAAACCCGACAACAGAGAACTTCCAGCAATTAGCCGTTCAAAACCCAGCTTTACAATGGATGTGGAACAGTGTCTTCATTTCTCTTGCGACTATGTTCTTGGTTTGTGCGACGTCATCCCTAGCTGGTTATGTTTTGGCTAAGAAACGCTTTTATGGGCAACGGATTCTCTTTGCTATCTTTATCGCGGCTATGGCCTTGCCTAAACAGGTTGTCCTAGTTCCTCTAGTGCGGATTGTCAATTTTATGGGAATCCACGATACCCTTTGGGCAGTTATTTTACCTTTAGTTGGCTGGCCTTTTGGGGTCTTCCTCATGAAGCAGTTTAGTGAAAATATCCCGACAGAGCTTCTGGAATCAGCTAAGATTGACGGTTGTGGTGAAATCCGGACTTTCTGGAGTGTAGCCTTTCCTATCGTCAAACCCGGCTTTGCTGCTCTAGCTATCTTCACCTTTATCAACACTTGGAATGACTATTTCATGCAGCTCGTAATGTTGACCTCGCGGAACAATCTGACGATTTCGTTAGGGGTTGCGACCATGCAGGCTGAGATGGCAACCAACTACGGTCTGATTATGGCTGGTGCTGCTTTGGCGGCGGTGCCAATCGTAGCAGTCTTCCTCATCTTCCAAAAATCCTTCACCCAAGGGATTACTATGGGAGCTGTCAAAGGATAAGGCACTCAATAGAGGAAATAAAACTATGATTTTTGATGATTTAAAAAATGTGACTCGTTACAAGGGCCTTCATCCGAACCTGGATAAAGCGATTGATTATCTCTATGAGCACCGCAAAGACAGCTTTGACTTGGGACGCTATGAAGTGGATGGAGATAAGGTCTTTCTCTTGGTCCAGGAAAATACCCTTAATCAAGAAGCCAATGATCAATTTGAATATCATAAAAATATGCAGATTTTCATCTGCTAGTAGCAGGGCATGAGTATTCGGCCTATGGTAGCCAGGTGGTCGATGAGGCAGTGGCATTTGATGAAGAGGCGGATATCGGCTTTGTTCATTGTCAAAATCGCTATCCCCTCTTGTTGGGTTACCATAATTTTGCGATTTTCTTTCCAGGAGAGGCTCATCAGCCGAATGGCTATGTGGGTCTGGAAGAAAATGTCAGAAAGTATCTTTTTAAAGTGTTAATAGACTAGCCCTAGGTGAGCGAAATTTTTGAATGCGCAAGGCTAGCAGAGAAAGGAGAGACTTATGTCAGATAAGGGAACAGGACTCATCAGAGCTATATTTGATACGGATAATTTTTTCATGCAAATCTGTGAGAAAATCCTAGATTTGATGACGGTCAATCTCCTCTTTCTCTTGTCTTGCCTGCCCTTGGTGACGATTGGGGTTGCCAAGATCAGCCTCTATCAAACACTTTTTGAAATCAAGGGAAACCGTCGGGTAAAAGTAATCAGAACTTACACTCGAATCTTTCGAGAAAATTGGAAGCAAGGGCTCAAACTGGGCTTGCTGGAATTGGCTTTAGTCGGTATCAGTCTCTTTGACCTCCTGCTTTTTCGGACGCAGGAAGCCCTGCCTTTCCAAGTTTTAAAGGCGGTTTGTTTTGGAATTATTATTTTTACAATCCTGCTTTCTCTTTGCGTCTATCCCTTGGCTGGTAAGTTTCTCATGTCTTTTAGAGACCTTTTACAGACCAGCCTAGTGATTGTAAGTCTGAATTTTCCTTGGTTCTTTGTTATGATGGCGGTTATAGCTGCGCTCCTTGTCATCATCTACAGCTCAGGCTTTGTGTTGCTGTTAGGGTTTTCCCTCTTTGCCTTTATCGGCTTTGCAGGTCTGGCTTTTTTGCAGCTTCCTATTTTGGAAAAAATCTTCGCTAAATATAGCAGTCTATAATCTAGAATTAGTACATTTGGAGAAAATTTGAAAATGAAAGATTTAAAGAAATATTACGGTGTCATCCCAGCTTTTTATGCTTGTTATGACGAGGAGGGTGAAATCAGCCCGGAGCGGACTCGCGCTTTGGTGGAGTATTTCATCGACAAGGGCGTGCAAGGTCTCTATGTCAACGGCTCGTCAGGCGAATGTATCTACCAGAGCGTGGCCGACAGAAAGTAATTTTGGAAGAGGTAATGAAAGTTGCTAAGGGCAAACTGACTATCATTGCTCACGTGGCCTGCAATAACACTAAAGACAGTATCGAGTTAGCAAAACATGCGGAGGCTCTAGGAGTTGATGCCATTGCGGCGATTCCTCCGATCTATTTCCGACTGCCAGAATACTCTGTCGCTCAGTACTGGAATGATATCAGTGCGGCTGCCCCGCATACTGATTTTGTTATTTATAATATTCCGCAATTGGCTGGCGCAGCGCTGACTCCGAGTCTTTATAAGGAAATGCTGAAAAATGAGCGCGTGATTGGGGTGAAAAATTCCTCCATGCCAGTTCAGGATATCCAGACTTTTGCAGCACTTGGTGGCAGTGACCATTTGGTCTTTAATGGTCCAGATGAGCAGTTCTTGGGCGGTCGTCTCATGGGAGCAGCTGCTGGAATTGGTGGTACCTACGGGGCTATGCCAGAGCTCTTCCTTAAACTCAATCAACTGATTGCAGACAAGGAATTGGAAAGAGCCAAAGAGCTGCAGTTTGCCATTAACGACATTATCGGCAAGCTAACCAGTGCTCATGGCAATATGTATGCTGTTATCAAAGAAGTTCTCAAGCTCAACGAAGGACTGACTATCGGCTCTGTCCGTGCTCCTCTGACACCAGTCGTAGAAGCAGACCGTCCAGTCGTAGAAGCAGCAGCGACCTTGATCTGTGAGACCAAGGAGCGCTTCCTCTAACAAGAAAGAAGGATGCTTATGGGAAATTATGTTACGATTGACATTGGTGGTACTAATATCAAATACGGCCTGATAGACGACCAAGAAACGCTAGTAGAAGCCCATGAAATACCTACGGAAGCCCATAAGGGTGGTCCAGAGATTATGCGTAAGGTTCAAAAGATAGTTGCTGATTATGTGCAGGCTGGTTCGATTGAGGGGATTTGTATCTCCTCAGCTGGCATGGTCGATCCAGACAAGGGAGAAATCTTTTACGCTGGTCCTCAGATTCCTAACTATGCTGGGACGCAATTTAAGAAGATCTTGGAGGAGGAATTTTCTATTCCTTGCGAGATTGAAAATGATGTCAACTGTGCTGGTCTGGCTGAGGTCATGTCTGGCCATGGTAAGGGAGCAAAAATTGCGGTCTGTCTAACGATTGGAACAGGGATTGGTGGCTGTCTAGTAGCGGATGGGCAAGTTTTTCATGGCTTTAGCAACTCAGCCTGCGAAGTAGGCTATCTGCACCTGCCGGACGGAGCCTTTCAGGATGTAGCTTCGACCACAGCCTTGGTTCAATATGTTGCTGACTTGCACGGAGAAGATCCCTCTCTCTCTGGAATGGCCGAAGGATTTTCAAAGAAGCGACCGAGGGCAATACCTTCTGTATCAAAGGAATTGACCGCATGGTAGGCTATCTGGGGCAGGGCATTGCCAATATCTGCTATGTCGTCAATCCGGAAATCGTCATCTTGGGCGGTGGTATCATGGGACAAGAGGCTATTCTCCGACCGCGTATCCAAGCGGCTCTCAAGGATGCTCTGGTGCCTAGCATAGCTGAGAAGACCAAACTAACCTTTGCCTATCACCAAAATACGGCAGGTATGTTCGGAGCCTACTACCACTTTAAAAATAAACATCAGTAATCTAAGCAAACCTGGGGAGTGACCTCAGGTTTCTTACTTTTAGAAAAACTGCTTCTGTAGATGGCTAGACAGTATTTTAGAAGAAGTTGAAATGGCAGGAAAAATTCGATGGATAGAACTAAATTTTCAAAAATTTAACTTTGCTCACTTGTCTTTAGGAGTAGATTTAAAAGGTTGCCCAAGACTTTTAAGAAGTACCAGCCCTTTGAGGTTGAGCAGTCAGTAACCCATCAAGGAGTTAAAAATAAGGCCAGGATTTTTGTCCTAGCCTTTTATTGATGCCTACGGTAATAGCCGTTAAGTTTGTGATTTTCCCAGTAACTATTGAAGATTTTTTCCTTTCTCTCTCGGTCGATTTCTAGGAAAAAGGCATAAAGTATGTCAATCATCAGCAGCATTGGGAACTGAGCTGAGATTCGTTGGATGAACTGAGGTTTACTTTGCATTGCAACTGGGATGATTTCTGAAAAATCTTCTTTAATCAAATCAGGCTGGCCAGTGATTAACACGGTCTTAGCCCCCATGCCCTTGGCATCAATCAGGCTGTCAATAATAGATGGGGTTTGACCTGAAAGAGAAAAGCCGATAACTAGGCAGTTTTTGTCTAAAATGCTCGTTGTCCAAGCAAAGCCATCCGCATCTGTCAGGGCTTCACAAATAACCCCTAAGCGCATGAAGCGCAGTTTCATATCGCGGGCGACGAGCCCCGAGCTTCCCGTGCCAAAAAAATAGACACGATCTGCTTTTTCAATCAGCTGGGCTACGCGCTCCAATCTTTTTTCGTCAATCAAGTCCTCGGTTTGTTGCCGAATTTGAATATAGTTGCGTAGGACTTGGCGGGACGAAGCATTTTTCAGATTTGTATGCTCCGTTTTACTGATTTTCAGTTGTTGGAGATATTGGAAATTGAACTCCCGATAGCCCTTGAAGCCACATTTTTTTGCAAAACGGGTCAGGGCTGCCTGTGAGATGTGTAAGGTTTGGGCTACTTCGAGGGAGGACAGGTCCCCTTCTATCTCTGTCGGAGTCAAAAAATAGTCGGCAATCTGTTTTTCGACATCGGTCATAATGTCGTAACAGCTTTCGATGATGGCCAAGATATTTTGCTGGTGTCTCATGATGGGTCACTTTCTTTGGTCAAAATAATAAAAACGTATTTTCATTATAACATAGTTTAGAGAAAATAAAGCGTTTACAAAACTAATAATTGTCAAATCTGGCTTTCCAATAAAGTATGAGTAGACTGTAATCTCAACATTTCTAGATATTATGACCGCCTTTTTCTGAAGAGGTGTTTCCTAAAGTTTGCGCCGAATGAAAGAAAAAGTGATATAATTTACACAAGTAATGTTCCAAGTTTGGATCTGAAGCAAAGAAGATAGGAGTCACTGCCACTACAGCTTCTAATTCTTATTGTGGAAATCAGTAAAGTTATATTGTGAGGTTTTTATGCGAATCAATGAACTAGGCCAGCCTATTGGAGAGGCTCTGCCAGATTTTAAGCCGGGGGACTTACCTAAGCTAGAGCGAATAGAAGGTCAGTATGTTGTCATTGAGCGGTTGTCCAAAGATAAGCATGGAGCGGATTTGTATGAAGTGTATGGTCCGGATTCACCTGCGGATATGTGGACCTATCTCTTTCAAAATCCTGCCCAAAATCAGGCAGAATGGTCCCAGAAGCTAGATCGGATGCTGGAAGCTCAGGATCGTTTCCACTATGCCATTGTGGACAAGGAGAGTGGAAAGGCGCTGGGAACCTTCGCTTTAATGAGAATTGACCGAGGCAATCGTGTGATTGAAGTAGGCGCTGTGACCTATTCACCGCAGCTGAAGCGCACCAGACTGGCTACAGAAGCCCAGTACTTACTGGCACGCTATGTCTTTGAAGAGCTGGAGTATCGCCGTTACGAATGGAAATGCGATGCACTCAATCAGCCCTCAAGGCGGGCAGCAGAGCGGCTGGGCTTTACCTACGAAGGTAGGTTCCGTCAGGCGGTCGTCTATAAGGAACGCAACCGAGATACCGACTGGCTCTCTATGATTGACAGTGATTGGCCTGCCGTTAAGACTCGTCTGGAGAAATGGCTGAGTCCAGACAATTTTGATGAAAAGGGACAGCAAATAAAAGCCTTGTCTGAGTTTTGATATTTGATTGAGTTGAAATCATAGGATTTCGACTCTTTTTACTTTTTAATTTTGATGAAAATGGAGAATTTTCTGATAAATTTTGGTATAATAAAACGAACTACAGATAAAGGATGAGAGAGAATGACTTTAGTTTATCAATCAACGCGTGACGAAAAGAATAGAGTAACAGCTAGCCAAGCGATTCTGCAAGGTTTGGCGACAGATGGCGGTCTGTTTACGCCCATTACCTATCCGCAGGTCAATTTGGACTTTGCCAAGCTCAAAGACGCTTCTTATCAGGAAGTAGCCAAGCTGGTTTTGTCTGCATTTTTGGACGATTTTTCTGAAGCGGAGCTGGACCACTGTATCAACCATGCCTACGACAGCAAGTTTGATGATGCGGCGATTGCTCCCTTGGTCAAGCTGGATGGTCAGTACAATCTAGAACTTTTCCACGGGGCGACTATTGCCTTCAAGGATATGGCTTTGTCTATCCTACCTCACCTGATGACAACCGCAGCCAAAAAGCATGGCTTGGAAAACAAAATTGTCATCTTGACGGCGACCTCTGGCGATACAGGAAAAGCGGCTATGGCAGGTTTTGCGGACGTTCCGGGGACTGAAATCATCGTCTTTTATCCCAAAGATGGTGTCAGCAAGGTCCAAGAGCTGCAAATGACGACGCAGACAGGTTCCAATACGCATGTGGTGGCCATTGACGGCAACTTTGACGATGCCCAGACTAATGTTAAGCACATGTTCAATGACACAGACCTACGAGCTCGTCTCTTGGAGCACAAACTTCAGTTTTCATCAGCTAATTCCATGAACATTGGCCGTTTGGTGCCGCAGATTGTTTACTATGTCTATGCCTATGCTCAGCTGGTGAAGACGGGAGAAATCACAGCAGGCGACAAGCTCAACTTTACAGTTCCGACGGGGAACTTTGGCAATATCTTGGCAGCCTACTATGCTAAGCAAATCGGTCTGCCGGTTGGCAAGCTGATCTGCGCATCGAATGAAACAATGTCCTGACAGACTTCTTCAAGACGCAGGTTTATGACAAGAAGCGGAGCTTTAAGGTGACGACTAGCCCGTCCATGGATATTTTGGTTTCCTCTAACTTGGAGCGCTTGATTTTCCATCTGTCTGGTAATAGCGCTGAGAAAACAGCTGCTTTGATGGCGGCTCTGAATAAGCATGGACAGTATGAACTGATGGACTTTGATGCTGAGATTTTAGAGCTCTTTGCGGCTGACTATGCAACAGAGCAAGAAACAGCTGCTGAAATCAAGCGGGTCTATCAAGGATCTAACTACATTGAAGACCCTCATACTGCCGTTGCCTCTGCTGTCTATCAAAAATATCTGGCAGAGACAGGGGATCAGCGCAAAACTGTTATCGCGTCTACCGCTAGTCCTTATAAATTCCCAGTTGTAGCAGTTGAAGCTGTGACTGGTCAAACAGGCCTCAGTGATTTCGAGGCTTTGGAGCAACTGCACGAACTTTCTGGCGTAGCCCTGCCACCAGCTGTGGACGGCTTAGAAACAGCACCAGTCCGCCACAAAACGATGGTTGCTGCCGACCAAATGCAGGCAGCAGTCGAAGATTACTTGGAATTGTAAAAATGGCTTAGAAAGCCTAAAATCAGCTGGATATCTGGCTGATTTTTTAGTATTGTAGAGTTTTCAATCTTTTTACAGTCCGAGAACTTGGAAATCTCTAAGCTGGTTCTCTTATTTACAGAAGAAGTTCTCACTTTATTTATGCTATACTAGAGTCATAAAGTTAGTAAATTTCGCTTGTAGTAAGCGGGTGGTTTTAACTGCATAGCTATTTAATTTGAAGATGAAATTGATTGACATTGGAATCAATTCATTGATTCTGCCTAGATTCTGCCTATTATAATGGCCTGTATGAGCTTTATTAAGCAAGCTCGATTCCTTGTGGATATTGCAAAGGAATCGATCGGTATTTCTAGAAAGGATTTGTTATGAACGAAATTATCGTCAATGAAAGCATTGAAATGGTCGATAAATTTTTAAGTTTGGTCACGATTGATTTGGCCGACGATCTTGACAGACAGTTGGCAGCAGCCTATATTTTTGGGATGTTAAATGGAAAGGCACAAAAGGATTCCATTAGTCCAGAAAATGTCCAAGCCCTGATGATTCGAATTGGTATTGAAAAGCTTCAGTATACTCCCGAGCTAGCCTTTGAAATGACACAGTTTGTCATCAATGCGACGGATAAGGAATTTCACCCAACGGTTCATGCGATTATCCACAGAGGTCTAGAAGGCTACTTCCTATATTCCGACAGTCAATTTGGCGCTCTTTCAGATGATTTTAAGGACATTGTTCAAGTAGTGAAAAGTTAATGTTATAGGGGAGGGCATTCGATTTTATAATCGGACTTATTTCGTCAGTTTTCAAACCGGAGGAACATATGGAAAAACAGATTAATGAGAAAATGCCAGAGATTATTTATAAAGTGAATGATATGATTCTGGTTGAATGGTCTGCCTTTACAATTAAGGTGGATGAAAATAATAAAGTCTCTTTGGATTTTGATTATGCCCCATGAAATGAAAGTGACTTTGGGCCAAGTGCTAGAACTTCTTTTTTCCAATATAAATACTTGGGCAAGCAACCAGCTAACGAAAAAGAACTTGAGTTATTCAAGGCTATGGAAGCCTTTCAGCAGGAACATAATGGAAAATAGTTATTTTTAAGACGTTGGAAACGCTCTAGTCTAGTAGTAGGCGAGGTAAGTGATTGTGATATTAAATAATTTGCAATGTTTTGGTAGACTTTCTAATTTTGAGATAAGTGAACTGGAACAAAGGTTAGACTTGAAGTTTCCATCAGATTATAAAGAATTTTTATCTTTTTCAAATGGTGGTTATGTGGAGAATGAATATATGCTTATTCAGGCACCTAGCTTGACAGATGAGCTAGTCATTAATTTCTTTCTGGGCAAAAATGAGGATAAGAATGTTGATTTAGTTTCCTGGAACCGTGACTTTAATGATGAACTTCCAGCATCCACTTATATTTTTGCAGTTGAATATGGTGGAGGTATGTTTATCCATATTTTGGAAGGAGCGGATAGGGGTATTTATTTCTGGGACAGTAATTTTGGTCTTCCAGAAACATCTGATGAAGAGAATGTGTTTTTCTTGGCAAATACCTTCTCAGATTTTTTAGCAATGATAAAAGTGGAAAAGAAATAAGTTTAGCGCCACCCTCGAGGTGGTCTTCTTATTAGCAGAGGAAGTTCTCATTCTATTTATGTTATACTAGAATCATATAACTAGCAAAGGTCATTTTAAGTTTTGAAGAAGTGAGCTTGAAAGGTGGCCTCGGGCTCTCAGCGAATATCAATATAAAAGTAGGCAGACCAGATTGGTGAGGTGATGGAATGGTCAAGTTTTCAAAGATAGATAAACAACTGGAAAAAGAGCTTAAACAAGCAGTTCGTAATGCTGCTAAGCGATTGAAACTTAAATCAAGAAGTGAAAGGTTTTTTTAATAAAGTAGGAGACTATCTGGTTAAGTATATGATTGATATTGATTTTCCAGATAATGAGTTTCGTCTAATCATTCGTCCTTATATCAAACCCTATATTATTGATGATATTTTTTGGGAAGTCTTTGATATGGCGAGTAATTCACAGGAGCCAATGAGTCTTCGGGCAGTAGGAGCCTTTACGGTTCATGACTTATCATTACCATATAAGGTAGTTAGAGAAGACTGGACGATGGAGAATCTTGACTTAGAAAAAGTTGAAGTTAAGGTTTTCGAGGGGCTCTCAGAGGCGCATGAAGAAGTCATAAAACTGATCAGTGGGTTCGCAAGTTTTGAAGATTTTTATGCTTATGCAGTTGAAAATTCCCAAAATCCTGCCCGTCATGACTTGATGGGAATGCTGTTAATGATCCACCGGGAGCAGTATGTAGAGGCACTCCAAACGGCAGAAGGCTTGATCGCAAAGCGTCAACTTGGAAAATTCCAAAATAAGAGTAAATGGATTAATGAATACATTGTGGATTATTGTAAAGAAAAACTCAAGGCAGATTAGGAAGTCTAGGTCCCATGCTTGTCTTTAAATGTATAAACCAAACCGGAGGAACATATGGAACAACAAATTAATGAGAAGATGACAGAGATTGTATATAAAGTAAATGATATGGTCCCAGTTGAGTGGGATGATCTTTATATTAATTTTGAAGTGGATAAGACGCTTAGTGGAGGCGTCATATTTTTCTTTAAATATAATGGGGAATATCATTATTACATGGATATTCCATCTTTATTTAACATTTCTGAAGACGAATTTGATAATGATTTTATGGAATTGTTTGATCTAGGTGGTGAGATGAAGAAGATTTTCATCGAGCAGGGTCTGGCAGAATGGTCTGGCTTTACAATCAAAGTGGATGAACAGAATAAAACCTCTTTGGACTTTGACTATGCACCATGGAATGAAAGTCAATTTGGACCAACGGATAGAATAGAATTTTTTGAATACAAATATCTCGGCAAGCAACCAGCTAACGAAAAAGAACTAGAACAGTTCAAGGCCATGGAAGCCTTTCAGCAGGAACATAATAGACAGTAGTTTGATTGTATTAGGAATTTTTGTGGATGACGACTTATAAAAAAATCATGAACATTGCTCTGCCGGCTATGGCGGAGAACTTTTTGCAGATGCTCATGGGCATGGTCGACAGCTATCTGGTGGCCAGTCTGGGGCTGATTGCGATTTCTGGTGTCTCGGTGGCTGGCAATATCATTACTATTTATCAGGCAATCTTTATCGCTCTGGGGGCTGCTATTTCCAGTCTCATCTCCAAGACTCTGGCTCAAGGAGACAAGGAGCATTTGGCCTATCATACAGCTGAGGCTATCAAGCTGACCTTGCTTCTGAGCCTTCTGTTAGGGCTGATTTCCCTGCTCTTTGGCAGGCAGATGCTGGATCTTCTGGGGACAGAAAAGGCGGTGGCCGAGGCTGGTGGTCTGTATCTAGCTCTGGTTGGTGGGACTATTATCCTGCTGGGCTTAATGACCTCCTTTGGAGCGCTGGTGCGGGTCACGCGCAATCCTAGATTCCCCATGTATGTTAGTCTTCTGACCAATGTCCTCAATGCCCTCTTTTCCGGTCTGGGGATTTATGCCTTTCAGCTTGGTATTGTTGGTGTAGCGCTGGGAACGGTGCTGGCTCGTTTGGTCGGTGTGCTGATTCTCTGGCGGGAGCTGGATTTGTCCACGATTCGCTGGAGCTGGGGCCTAGATGGCGAGCTCTTGCGCCTGTCTCTGCCGGCTGCTGGAGAGCGGCTCATGATGCGGGCGGGCGATGTAGTGATCATCGCCATTGTGGTCGTCTTTGGGACGGATGCAGTAGCGGGGAATGCCATCGGTGAAGTCCTGACTCAGTTTAACTACATGCCGGCCTTTGGGGTCGCGACAGCAACAGTCATGCTTGTGGCCCATGCGGTTGGCGAGGGAGATATGCAAGCGGTCGATCTGATTCGTCAGCGAGCCTTCTGGCTGTCTTTTGCTTGTATGCTACCCTTAGCTCTAGGCATTTCGTACTTGGTCGGCCGCTGACCTTGCTCTATACGGACAATAGCGGAGCGATCACAGCCAGTCTTTCAGTCATCCTCTTCTCTCTGCTGGGAACTCCCATGGCAGTGGGAACCGTGATTTACACAGCGGTTTGGCAGGGGCTGGGCAATGCCAGACTGCCCTTTTATGCCACGACTATTGGTATGTGGCTGATTCGCATCATCTCAGGCTATTTGTTGGGTGTGACCTTTGGCTTGGGTCTGTCAGGAGTCTGGGCTGGGACTCTCTTGGACAATGGCTTCCGCTGGCTATTTTTAAAGGTTTTATACGACAGAAAAATGAGGGAAATCACATGACAACAGCGTTTATTTGGGATTTGGACGGAACCTTGCTGGACTCCTACGATGCTATTTTGGCAGGAATTGAGGAAACCTACGCCCACTATGGCCTGGACTTTGACAGGGCAAGTATTCACAGCTATATCCTAAAGCACTCTGTCCAGAAGCTCTTGGAAAAAGTAGCGTCTGAGAAAGGCCTAGACGCTGCCGAGATGAATGCCTTTCGTGGAGCAAGTCTAAAGGAGAAGAATGCTCAGGTTCATCTGATGGAAGGGGCTGCGGAGATACTGGCCTGGGCTAAAGAGCAGGGCATTGCGCAGTTCGTCTATACCCACAAGGGACTCAATGCCCATCAAATCTTGGAAGACTTGGGCATTCATGACTATTTTACAGAAATCATCACAACAGCCAACGGCTTTGAGCGCAAGCCTCACCCAGAAGGTGTTGATTATCTGATCGAGAAGTATGGCCTGGATAAGCAGGAAACCTACTATATCGGGGACCGGACGCTAGATGTGGATGTCGCCGTCAACAGTGGCATCCAGAGCATTAACTTCTGTGACTACCGACCAGAAATCAATCAGAAAATAGAGAAGTTGGTGGACATCAAGCAATTATTTACAAGATAAAAAGCAGATCCGAACTGATCTACTATCAGTCTAGCCTGCTTTTTCTTTTACATATGCTCAATGTGAAGTTCTAGCAAGAATTCAAGCGCCTCGGGAGTGCAGTTCTTTTTTTCAATAGGGAAGCCGACATTTGGACCCAACATGATATAAAAATCATCTTTAGTATGGAAAACTTTGACGATGTCATCATAGCTATAAAGAAACTCTCCTCGTTTGCTTTTCACAGAAAATTTATCTTTCTCAAATATAAGAGTTTGCTCCATATCCTTCCAGTAAGGAGTTTTTTGATAGGCTTTCTTTATCTGAAAGTCCATGCCAAAGTATATTGCTGAGAATGTAATCAACGATATAAATAGCACGGTAAACACAGAAAATCGCTTCAGTTGGTCAGGTATAAAGGTCAGATAGAGCGACATGATTCCTATAAAGATGAGAATATTTAGTAAAAATCCTTTTCCACGTATGAAAACAGACCATGCAAATCGTTGATACACTTCCTCAGTCACAAGAGTTGGAATGGTTATTGGAAACATGCTTCACCTCCTAGTTTTTATTATTATACCATAGAAGAGTGATAAGATATAGCTGGCTCTTGCTAGGCGATACGAGGCAAGGCAAGTTTCTTTTAGAGGAGGCGAGTGATTTTTTCATCTTTGTCTAAAACCAGTACATCTGGCATGCTTAGGCTACGCCAGAAGTCATAATCAATGCTGGAGTCAAATGCGCTCAGCAAGATGCAATCAGATTGCCGTGGGAACTGATGATAATTTCTTCGTTTTGATGTTTGCTTTCTAGCTCATGAAGAAGAGCTAAAGCACGCTGTTGAGCTTGCTGATTGGATTCACCATCAACAAGTGAAAATGTTGGCCGTGACCAAAGTTTCATGAGGGCTTCTTCAAAATCTTGGTCGGCAATCGCTTGACTGCTTAGCTTTCGCTCTATTAGTCGTTTGTCGGTTTGAATAGCGAGTTTCAGACTTTGTGCTAAAGGCTCGACCGTTTGAATGGCTCTGCAGTAGGGACTAGAATAAATGGCGGTAATGGATTTGTCTGCTAAAAATTCAATCTGCGCCAAGGATTCTTGCCCTTTGTCTGATAATGGTCGGTTGATTTCATCAGGTGTATAGTTAGAATGTGCATGACGGATAAAATAGTAAGTGTTGTTCATAAGATGATTATAGCAAAATTTAAATCTCAATTCACTTTCTACCTATTTTCCACGCCGCCTTTTCTGTCTTTGCCCGCCTTTCGTGTTATAATAAACCTATGGAAAATAAGAATAAGTTATTATTAATTGACGGTTCGTCCGTTGCTTTTCGCGCTTTTTTTGCGCTTTATAATCAAATTGACAGTTTCAAAAGTCTATCGGGCCTGCATACCAATGCCATTTATGGCTTCCACCTCATGCTCAATCATCTCTTGGAGCGCGTGCAGCCGACCCATGTCCTGGTGGCTTTTGATGCTGGAAAGACGACCTTCCGGACTGAGATGTACGCCGACTACAAGGCTGGTCGAGCCAAGACACCAGATGAATTTCGTGAGCAGCTGCCCTTTATCCGAGAAATGCTGGACTACCTAGGTATCTCCTATTATGATCTGGCTCAGTACGAGGCAGATGACATTATCGGGACCTTGGACAAGATGGCTGAAAAGACAGCTGTGCCTTACGATGTGACCATTGTCAGCGGCGATAAAGACTTGATTCAGCTGACGGATGATAATACCGTGGTAGAAATTTCCAAGAAAGGTGTGGCCGAGTTTGAAGAATTTACCCCAGCCTACCTCATGGAAAAGATGGGCATCACGCCAGAGCAGTTCATTGACCTCAAGGCGCTGATGGGCGATCAGTCGGACAATATCCCCGGCGTGACCAAGATTGGTGAGAAGACTGGTCTCAAGCTCCTCTTGGAGTATGGTTCTTTGGAAAATCTCTATGAAAACATTGACCAGCTCAAGGCTTCCAAGATGAAGGAAAATCTGATCAATGACAAGGACAAGGCCTTTTTATCTAAAACCCTAGCTACTATCAATACGCAGGCTCCGATTGAAATCGGGCTGGATGATTTGGTTTATAAGGGTCCGCAGGTAGAGGCCCTGAGCAAGTTCTATGACGAGATGGGCTTCAAGCAGCTCAAGGCTCAGCTAGGAACTGGTCAAGAGCCGGTAGAAGTCAAACCAATTGAATTTACCAAAGTGACTGAGGTGACAGCGGATATGCTGGCATCAGAGCAATTCTTCTATTTTGAAATCTTGGGTGACAACTACCACAAGGAAGAGATTGTCGGCCTTGCCTGGGGCGATAGCCGTCAGATTTATGTCGGCACCAGCGATTTACTGCAGCAGCCTCTCTTTCAGGAGTTTTTGACAAAAACAGCTCTGAAAACCTACGATCTCAAGCGGACCAAGGTATTGCTCAGTCATTATGGCATTGAACTACCAGCAGCATCCTTTGATACGCGCCTAGCCAAGTATCTGCTTTCGACAGTCGAGGATAATGAGCTGGCGACTATTGCTCGCCTCTACGGCCAAACAATTCTACCAACGGATGATGAGATTTATGGCAAGGGAGCCAAGCGCGCTTTGCCGGAGCAAGAGCAGCTCTTTGAGCATCTAGCTCGTAAGGTTCAGGTACTGCTGGAAACAGAAGAGCCGATGCAAGAGCAGCTCCGCGCCCACGATCAACTGGATTTGTTGTTTGAAATGGAGCAGCCGCTGGCCTTTGTCCTAGCCAAGATGGAGATTGCAGGAATCAAGGTTGAGCGGGAAACCCTGCAGGGCATGCAGGCAGAAAATGAAAAGACGCTGGAAAGTCTGACTCAGGAGATTTATGATCTGGCTGGTCAGGAGTTTAATATCAACTCACCCAAACAGCTGGGAACCATTCTCTTTGAGGATATGGGGTTGCCGCTGGAGTACACCAAAAAGACCAAGACGGGCTACTCGACAGCGGTTGATGTGTTGGAGCGTTTAGCACCGATAGCACCGATTGTGTCTAAGATTTTGGAATACCGTCAAATTAGCAAGCTCCAGTCCACTTATATCATCGGCCTGCAGGAGGCAATAGCGTCTGACGGCAAGATTCACACTCGCTATGTTCAGGATTTGACTCAGACCGGCCGCCTGTCCTCGGTTGACCCCAACCTGCAGAATATCCCCGTTCGTTTGGAGCAGGGGCGCCTCATTCGCAAGGCATTTGTACCGGAGTGGGCAGACAGTGTGCTTCTCAGCTCGGATTATTCCCAGATTGAGCTGCGGGTGCTGGCTCACATTTCTAAGGACGAGCATCTGATTGCTGCCTTTCAGCATGGAGAAGACATTCACACGGCTACAGCCATGCGGGTCTTTGGTATTGAAAAGGCAGAGGATGTGACACCAAATGATCGCCGTAATGCCAAGGCTGTCAACTTCGGAGTAGTTTATGGTATTTCCGACTTTGGACTGGCCAATAATCTGGGAATTTCCCGCAAGGCTGCCAAGGACTACATTGAGACTTATTTTGAGCGTTTCCCAGGCATCAAGAATTATATGGAAACTATCGTTCGCGAAGCGCGTGATAAGGGCTATGTAGAGACTATTTACCATCGCCGTCGTTCTTTGCCAGATATCAATTCCCGCAACTTTAACATCCGAAATTTTGCGGAGCGCACAGCCATTAACAGCCCAATCCAAGGCTCTGCCGCAGACATTCTCAAAGTCGCTATGATTAATCTGGACCGAGCTCTGGCAGAGAAGAATTTCAAGTCTCGCATGCTCTTGCAGGTTCACGATGAAATCGTACTGGAAGTGCCAAATGACGAGCTAACAGCCGTCCGCCAGCTAGTCAAAGAAACCATGGAAGCCGCGATTGAGCTAGCCGTTCCACTAGTGGCTGATGAAATGCCGGCCAAACTTGGTACGAGGCGAAATAAGATATCAAGGGCGTAAAACACAAAGTGAAAATAGAAAGCTGACACAACATTCAAGGAATGCGAGGAAAAGCATCTTTTTTGTACCGTATTCAGCTAAGATATCATTGTTAAAAAAGTTAAAAATTATTTATAAAACAGGAGGAGCATTATGACTTACCATTTTCAAAATCCCAGTGACGGCGTTGTCAAGCGCTATCTGGAAAACAGCAAGGTGATTGCTGTTGTCGGTCTATCAGACCGTGAGGAAACGACCAGTAACCGTGTGTCCAAGGAAATGCAAGCGCGAGGCTATCGCATTATCCCAGTCAATCCGCGGGCAGCAGGCAGTCAGATTTTTGGTGAAACAGTTTATGCCAGTCTCAAAGATATTCCTTTCCCAGTGGATATTGTCGATGTTTACCGTCGCAGTGAGTTTTTGCCAGATGTGGCGCGTGATTTTCTGGAAGCAGATGCCAAGATTTTCTGGGCTCAGTTGGGCTTGGAAAATGAAGAAGCTGAGCAGATTTTGCGGGAGGCTGGTCGCGAAGATATCGTCATGGATCGCTGCATCAAACGCGAGCATACCCGCTTGATTCTAGGCGAATAAATGGCCAAGTTAGTCATCATTCGAGGCAATTCCGGCTCTGGCAAGTCGAGTCTGGCTAAGAAACTGCAGGCACACTATGGTCGAGGGACTCTTTTGATTGCGCAGGATACTATTAGACGGGACATGCTCAAGGAAAAAGTAGAGCCGGGCAACCTATCTATTGATTTGACGGAAAGACTAGCTCGTTTTGGTTACGAACGTGATTTGCTGGTCTTGGTAGAAGGTTTCTATGAGACAGACATTTACGGCCACATGCTGGAGCGGTTGCGGACTTTGTTTGGTCCTCAGACCTAGCCTATTACTATGATTTGACTTTTGAAGAAACTGTCCGCCGCCATCAGACTAGAGCGAAGCAAGAAGAATTTACCCCAGCCGATATGAAGCGCTGGTGGAAGGATCGAGATTTCTTAGGCTGGGAAGAGGAATCGTTCTTTAGGGACGAAGATTCCTTGGAGGCAGCCTTTAGGCAGATTGTTCAGGATTTAGAGAAAATTTGAAACGAAGCACAGGAGGAGGAACTTCTGTGCTTTTTGCATCAAAAAGGCATTTTCAGAAATTTTAAATAAATTTTGAGAAAAACATCACACAAAATGTTGACAAAATTATTTCACAGGATTACAATTAGATTACAAAATATTTCTTTTGTTACAAAGTAAAAGCTTTAAAGAATATATTTTGGTGGGGTAAGATGTCCCCTATGCAAGCCAACATCGCTACTATCGTTTAGCAAATTGATGATAAACTGACAAGGAGATTTCATTATGAAACGTAGTAAACTTATTTTATTGGCAGCCACTGCCTTGTGCTCTGCTTTCCTGCTCGCAGCCTGTAGTTCCAAACCTTCCACGGAGGCTAGTAGTTCTACCTCTCAGAGCTCTAAAATTAGCAGTTCTAGCAAGTCTTCTACCAAACCATCAGCTAAGCAAAGTTCTGCTTCTAACTCCGTGACATCCTCTTCAACTCCTCAGACATCTAGCGACCAGAGTATTTCCAGTCAAGTTGAGAAACCTGTGGACAACAAGACTTCAGCAGATTCGAACACGTCACCAACTCCGGCTACTAAAGTGGCTCCAACAACTTCCGGTATGGATGTCAATGCTTAGCAAATGGTGATTTCTCTAGCATTGCAGGTACTTGGCAAGACGATTTGGGCAATCAATTAGTCTTTGATGCAAATGGCTTGGTGTCTCATACTTACAGAGGAAATGAATCAAGCGACTACACTTTGACAAATAGTCAAGTATATGAAGGTAAGTTTGGAGCGTTTTTAACTCATAAATCAGGGAATGAAGTGGCCTCCTTCACAGCCATTCCTAAAGGAGCTCGTCTTTATGATACTGGAAGTGAAAATCCGAAAGAACGCATTTTAGTGGGGCAAGATTTCACTTACGCATCCCAACATCCCTACTATCGCGTAGCGAATTGATGTATTGAATGATGAGAATCGCGGTGCGAGTAGCTTTCCAAGGTACTCGTCATGCTGACAATATAAAAACAAGGAACAGAATTAATTGCTGTTCCTTTTTCTTTGCTTTATTGGGAAAGTTTGCTCGCAGGGCTGTTTTGGATTATTTTTTTGTAAAATGGCTCTTTCTTCTCCAAAAATTGGTACAATAAAAGAAAGAGTTTTAATCGAATAATGAGGTAGTAACGATGAAATATCTTTAGAAGAAATTCAAAGAGTTGCCAACCAAGGCCCTTTCTATCCAGACTGGGACTCTCTTGCGACCTATCAAGTTCCCCACTGGTTCAAAAGGGCTAAGTTTGGGATTTTTATCCACTGGGGACTTTACAGCCTTCCTGCTTTTGGGAGCGAGTGGTACTCTCGAAATATGTACATACAGGGCACAGCAGAGTTTGACCATCATATCAAAACTTACGGACTTCACAAAGATTTCGGCTACAAGGATTTTATCCCACTCTTTACTGCCGAAAATTTTCATGCGGACGAATGGCTGCGCCTCTTTAAAGAAGCGGGAGCCCAATACATTTTTCCAGTGGCAGAGCATCACGACGGCTTCCAGCTTTATGCCAGCCAGCTCTCTCCTTTTAATAGTGTGGAAATGGGTCCAAAGCGTGATATCTTGGGGGAATTGAGTCAGGCAGCCCAAAGAGAGCAAGTGCATTTTTGTACTTCCTCCCATCGGGCAGAGCATCACTTTTTCTTTTCGCATGGAAAGGAGTTTGTCAGTGACATTGCCAGCGAAGTCAGTCGCGAGGAACTCTACTGGCCGGCTATGCCAGAGCCGGACCACCATGATTTGTTTGGTCAGCCTTATCCGAGTCAGGAGTTTCTAGATGATTGGCTCCTGCGTACCTGTGAGCTGGTTCGAGATTACCAGCCTGAGATTTTGTATTTTGACTGGTGGATTCAGCATGCAGCTTTTAAAGAGTATATAAAGCTTTTTGCGGCCTATTATTATAATTTAGGAGCAGCTTCTGGGAAGCCGACTAGCATCTGCTACAAGCATGATGCGCTGGCTTTTGGTGCGGGGATTGTGGAAGTGGAGCGCGGCGGTTTTACAGAGATCCAGCCTTTCACTTGGCAGACGGATACAGCTATTGCGCGAAATTCTTGGGGCTACACAGAGAATCTTGACTATAAGTCAGCTAAAGAAATCATCCAGACTTTAATTGATGTCGTGTCCAAAAATGGGAATTTGCTGCTGAATATTGGTCCCAAAGGAGATGGGGCGATTCCAGAAAAAGATCAAGAAATCTTGAGAGAAATCGGAGCTTGGCTCCAAGTGAACGGTCAAGCGATCTATGATTCACGCGCTTGGAGGCAATTTGGGGAAGGTCCGACACAAGTAGATAGTGGGCCATTTTCGGATGGTAAAAACATCCCTTATACAAACCAGGATTTCCGTTTCACGGCTAAGGGCGGAGCAGTGTATGCCTTTCTGATGGAGCCTGCAGCAAATCAGTGGCTGACGATTCAGGCCTTGGCTGACGAAAGAGAAAATCCCGCGTCTCGCTTTCATGGCATCATCGAAGAGATATCCTTACTAGGCTATGATGACGCGCTTGAATGGGAGCAAACACCTCAAGGTTTGCGTCTCTTCATGCCGAGTGTAGCAGCCGACTTACCCTTGGTAGTGAAAGTCCAACTGCGTTAAATCTAGACGAAAATGAGGCTGGGACAAAAGTCCTAGCCTCTCAATTGTCTTTGGATTGTCGAGCAAGACGCAGTGGTTGAGTGGGCTTTACTACGCTGATTTCATCAGCTTTTACAGACCTACTTAACTGTGCGGAGGTGGGACGACGAAATCGAATTCTAATGAATTACCGATTTCTGTCCCACTCTCATTTTACTTACTTAGTGTTTTTAAATTTTCATAAAAGAGCACCCGAGCTGTTGTGATGTAAGGATAGGCCACAACTCCAGCGATTCCCAGTGTGATACCAATCAGGATATACCAGCCGATAAAGCTCAAATCCAGCAAGAAACGTTTCCACTTATAGCCTTTCATCATGCGTCTACTTTGCACAAGAACTTGCCAAGGACCTTGGTAGGTGCCAGTGCTTAGCTGATCATAAAGGATGAAGTCGGTCTGAGAGTAAGCATAGTTGGCCATCAGGAAGACTGCCGTACCAGCCAAGACAATGAGAGTGCCAAGAAACATCATGGGCGCATAGCTGACGATTTGCTCCACCTCAGGACTAGCAGCTGTCAATTGGGACACATCGGATATTTTCCCATAAATAGCTAGCACCTTGTAACTGCTGAAAATAAGGAAAAATGAACCGACAAGGCTGATAGAATTCCACAGCAAGAGGAGAATGCTTTTGGTCAGTTGTGTGATAAAAATCGGTGAGAAAAGCTCGGCAGAAAAGATTCGGCCAATATCTGTAAAGCCAACCGTATCGCGTTTTTTCCGGACGACATCCATCATGCTGAAGCTAGCAGATAAAAAGAGCAAGGCGATGATAAATTCTACGATTTGTGGAAAAATTTGACGACCAAAAATCACAACAAAGGCCTGATTGATTTCCAGCTGGGGGATAATTTCCTCTAAATGACGGTTAGGTGACAGATAGGTAGATAAAATGGTTACCAGAGTTGGAATGGCAAAGAGTGAGAAAATGCCGTTGGTTTGATTTCGGATGGTTCGTGCCTGGGCACGGATTTCGCTTAAATTCATACAGACCTCCATTTCATGATTTTTATTATACCACATATCGTGACAGACAAGACTTTTTTTGGTAAAATCATACGGTATCTTATGAGCGCTTGTCGCTTATTTTATAGAAGAAAATAGCTGGGACTGTCTTTCCCAGCAGGAGGAAACATGTCAGATTCACCGATTCAGTATCGTTTGATCAAAAAAGAAAAGCACACAGGTGCTCGTTTGGGGGAGATTATCACTCCCCACGGAACCTTCCCAACGCCTATGTTTATGCCGGTCGGCACTCAGGCTACGGTCAAGACCCAGTCGCCAGAAGAGCTCAAGCAAATGGGTTCTGGTATCATCTTGGCCAATACTTACCACCTCTGGTTGCGGCCAGGTGATGAGCTGATTGCCCGTGCAGGTGGCCTGCACAAGTTCATGAACTGGGACCAGCCTATTCTGACCGATAGTGGTGGCTTTCAGGTTTATTCTCTAGCGGATAGTCGCAACATCACAGAAGAAGGAGTGACTTTCAAGAACCACCTCAATGGTTCCAAAATGTTCCTGTCGCCAGAAAAGGCTATCTCTATCCAGAACAACTTAGGTAGCGACATCATGATGTCCTTTGATGAATGCCCGCAGTTCTACCAGCCTTATGACTATGTCAAGAAGTCTATTGAGCGGACTAGCCGTTGGGCAGAGCGCGGACTCAAGGCTCACATTCGTCCACACGATCAAGGCCTCTTTGGGATTGTGCAGGGAGCTGGCTTTGAAGATTTGCGCCGCCAGTCTGCTCAAGATTTGGTCAGCATGGATTTCCCAGGCTACTCTATCGGAGGTCTCGCTGTTGGTGAGTCTCATGAGGAGATGAATGCGGTGTTGGATTTCACAACGCCTCTACTGCCTGAAAATAAGCCCCGCTATCTCATGGGAGTTGGGGCGCCAGATAGCTTGATTGATGGTGTTATCCGTGGCGTTGATATGTTTGACTGCGTTTTGCCGACTCGGATTGCCCGAAACGGCACCTGCATGACCAGCGAGGGACGTCTGGTTGTTAAAAACGCTCAGTTTGAGGAAGATTTCACGCCATTGGATCACGACTGTGATTGCTACACTTGTACAAACTACACGCGGGCCTATATCCGCCACCTGCTCAAAGCTGATGAAACCTTTGGCCTCCGCTTGACCAGTTACCACAATCTTTACTTCTTGGTAAACCTTATGAAGAAAGTTCGCCAAGCTATTATGGATGATAATCTGCTAGAATTCCGCGAAGACTTTGTCGAGCGCTACGGCTACAACCGCTCCAAGAGAAATTTCTAAGAGTCCTCATTAGAAAGGAAGAAGTATGTCTGATGAAGGAAAATTGTTGGAAAGCTTGGTAGACTATCTGTCGGATGGTCAAAAGCACACTCTGAGGATTTTTGGTCACGGAGCTTCAGGTAAGTCAACTTTTGCTCGAAAACTTCAGCTAACCTTGGGTGAGGAAGGAACCAATCTTCTGGAAACAGATCCTTATGTGATTACTGGGGAGTATCGCGATTTGCTCAGTTCTAAGGATTTTCCTCATCAAAAAGTAACGGCTTCTATCCCAGCCGTTCATGAACTCAGTAGTCTGGAGCGTGATATTTGTGCCTTGCAGTCTGGTCTGGATATTCTGACCATTGGAAAAGCTTGGTCACCAAGTTTGCGTTTGCCAGCTCAAAAACCAATTTTAATAGTAGAAGGTATGTCAGCAGCTTTTTTGCCTAAAAGCTTGTTTGATTTATCAATTTGTTTTTACACGGATGATCAAACTGAGTTAGAACGCCGCTTGGCGCGGGATGTGGCTGTGCGAGAACGCAGGCCAGATTGGATAGAGCAGACCCACCTAGCTCGGCGAGAGCAATATAGGCACTTTTATCAACCCTATCTAGCGGCTGCCGACCTTGTCATATGCCAGACTGGCAATAGCTTTCGCATCGAAAAGGACAGCCCTTTGTTATAAAACAAAGTGGCTAAAAGCAAATTTTTCATTTTTAATCTCACTGACGTGCGACAGTGAGCATTTTTATTTCTTGAGCAAAAACTCAAACGAATAGGAAGAATAATCTAAGTTTTCTTCTATATAAATAATTACAAGACTTATAAGTCGCCTAGAAAACACTTTCATAAAAAATTATCCTAAAAATCTTTAAAAAAATTGCTCAAATCCCTTGCAATGCTTGGTTCTTTGTGTTAAGATACTATGGTGCTGTAAAAAACAGCGTGTAGCTTTGATGCAAGAGGTTGCGACACGCTCGGTTGCATTGCCACGCAATCGCTTGTCGGTTTTCTTGTGGAGCTAGCCTATTATCTTAAATAGACGAAAAAAGGAGAAAAAGATGGCAAACAAAAAAATCCGCATCCGTTTGAAAGCTTACGAACATCGTACACTTGACACAGCGGCTGCAAAAATCGTAGAAACTGCTGCACGTACAGGTGCTGAAGTTGCGGGTCCAATCCCACTTCCAACTGAACGTAGCCTCTACACAATCATTCGTGCGACTCACAAATACAAAGATTCTCGCGAACAATTTGAAATGCGTACTCACAAACGCTTGATCGACATCATCAACCCAACTCAAAAAACAGTTGACGCTTTGATGAAGTTGGACCTTCCAAGTGGTGTGAACGTAGAAATCAAACTTTAATCTAAAGCTTGATTTCTTGAGCATAAAAAACGCTCGTTAAAAACTTTTTAGACAAAAAAATAGAAAAGGAAACATTTTCTCATGACAAAAGGAATCTTAGGGAAAAAAGTGGGAATGACTCAAATCTTCACTGAAGCTGGCGAATTAATCCCTGTAACTGTTGTTGAAGCAACTCCAAACGTTGTTCTTCAAGTAAAAACAGTTGAAACAGACGGTTATAACGCAGTTCAAGTTGGTTTTGATGACCTTCGTGACGTATTGAGCAACAAACCTGCTAAAGGACATGTAGCGAAAGCTAACACGGCTCCTAAGCGCTTCATTCGTGAATTCAAAAACATTGAAGGCTTGGAAGTTGGTGCGGAAATCACAGTTGACACATTCGAAGCTGGTGATGTTGTTGATGTAACAGGAACTTCAAAAAGGTAAAGGTTTCAAGGTGTAATCAAACGCCACGGCCAATCTCGTGGTCCAATGGCTCACGGTTCACGTTACCACCGTCGTCCTGGTTCAATGGGACCAGTTGCGCCAAACCGTGTTTTCAAAAACAAACACTTGGCTGGCCGTATGGGTGGCAACCGTGTAACGATTCAAAACCTTGAAATCGTTCAAGTTGTTCCAGAGAAAAACGTTATCTTGATCAAAGGAAACGTACCTGGTGCTAAGAAATCTCTTATCACTATCAAATCAGCAGTTAAAGCTGGTAAATAATAAAGAAAGGGGAAATCAGTCACAATGGCAAACGTAAAATTATTTGACCAAACTGGTAAAGAAGCTGGTGAAGTAGTTCTTAACGACGCAATCTTTGGTATTGAACCAAATGAATCAGTTGTCTTCGACGTGATCATCAGCCAACGCGCTAGCCTCCGTCAAGGAACTCACGCTGTTAAAAACCGTTCTGCAGTATCAGGCGGCGGACGCAAACCATGGCGTCAAAAAGGAACTGGACGTGCTCGTCAAGGTTCTATCCGCTCTCCACAATGGCGTGGTGGTGGTATCGTCTTCGGTCCAACTCCTCGTTCATATGCCTACAAACTTCCACAAAAAGTTCGTAGATTGGCATTGAAATCAGTTTACTCTGAAAAAGTTGCTGAAAACAAATTCGTAGCTGTAGACAGCCTTTCATTTACAGCTCCAAAAACTGCTGAGTTTGCAAAAGTGCTTGCAGCATTGAGCATTGACACAAAAGTACTTGTTATTCTTGAAGAAGGAAATGAATTTGCTGCACTTTCAGCACGTAACCTTCCAAATGTTAAAGTTGCAACAGCAACAACGGCAAGTGTTCTTGATATCGCAAACAGCGACAAACTTCTTGTTACTCAAGCAGCTATCTCTAAAATTGAGGAGGTTCTTGCATAATGAATTTGTATGACGTTATCAAAAAGCCTGTCATCACTGAAAGCTCAATGGCTCAGCTTGAAGCAGGCAAATACGTATTTGAAGTAGACACTCGCGCTCACAAACTTTTGATCAAGCAAGCTGTTGAAGCTGCTTTTGAAGGAGTTAAAGTTGCTAATGTCAACACTATCAACGTAAAACCTAAAGCAAAACGCGTTGGACGTTACACTGGTTTTACTAACAAAACTAAAAAAGCTATCATCACTCTGACAGCAGATTCAAAAGCAATCGAGTTGTTCGGAGCTGCTGAAGCAGAATAATCTAAGGAGGAAATATCGTGGGAATTCGTGTTTATAAACCAACAACAAACGGTCGCCGTAATATGACTTCTTTGGATTTCGCTGAAATCACTACTAGCACTCCAGAAAAATCTTTGCTCGTTTCTCTTAAGAGCAAAGCTGGTCGTAACAACAACGGACGCATCACTGTTCGTCACCAAGGTGGCGGCCACAAACGTCACTACCGTTTGATTGACTTCAAACGTAACAAAGATGCTGTTGAAGCAGTAGTTAAAACTATCGAGTACGATCCAAACCGTTCAGCAAACATCGCTTTGGTTCACTATACTGACGGTGTGAAGGCATACATCATCGCTCCTAAAGGTCTTGAAGTAGGTCAACGTATCATTTCAGGTCCAGAAGCAGATATCAAAGTCGGTAACGCACTTCCACTTGCTAACATCCCAGTTGGTACTTTGGTTCACAACATTGAGTTGAAACCAGGTCGTGGTGGTGAATTGGTCCGTGCCGCTGGAGCTTCTGCTCAAGTACTGGGTCAAGAAGGTAAATACACTCTTGTTCGTCTTCAATCAGGCGAAGTTCGTATGATCCTTGGTACTTGCCGTGCTACAGTTGGTGTTGTCGGAAACGAACAACATGGCTTGGTTAACCTTGGTAAAGCAGGTCGTAGCCGTTGGAAAGGTATCCGTCCAACAGTTCGCGGTTCTGTAATGAACCCTAACGATCACCCACACGGTGGTGGTGAAGGTAAAGCACCAGTTGGTCGTAAAGCGCCATCTACTCCATGGGGCAAACCTGCTCTTGGTCTTAAAACTCGTAACAAGAAAGCGAAATCTGACAAACTTATCGTTCGTCGTCGCAACGAGAAATAATCTAAAACAATCTATCCGCCAGCTCGGTAGCGCTGCCTAGCAGCGCAGGCCGCTGTGGTACTTATTTTAAAGGAGAAAACATAAAAATGGGACGCAGTCTTAAAAAAGGACCTTTCGTCGATGAGCATTTGATGAAAAAAGTTGAAGCTCAAGCTAACGACGAAAAGAAAAAAGTTATCAAAACTTGGTCACGTCGTTCAACGATTTTCCCAAGTTTCATCGGTTACACAATCGCAGTCTATGACGGACGTAAACACGTACCTGTTTACATCCAAGAAGACATGGTAGGTCACAAGCTTGGTGAATTTGCACCAACTCGTACTTACAAAGGTCACGCTGCAGACGACAAGAAAACACGTAGAAAATAAGGAGAACATAAATGGCAGAAATTACTTCAGCTAAAGCAATGGCTCGTACAGTGCGTGTTTCACCTCGTAAAACTCGTCTAGTTCTTGACAATATCCGTGGTAAAAACGTCGCTGACGCAATCGCAATCTTGAAATTCACTCCAAACAAAGCCGCTGGCATTATCGAAAAAGTATTGATCTCTGCAATCGCTAATGCTGAAAACAACTTTGGTTTGGAAAAAGCTAACTTGGTAGTATCTGAAGCTTTCGCAAACGAAGGACCAACTATGAAACGTTTCCGTCCACGTGCTAAAGGTTCAGCTTCACCAATCAACAAACGCACAAGCCACATCACTGTGGTTGTTGCAGAAAAATAAGGAGGTAACATCGTGGGTCAAAAAGTACATCCAATTGGTATGCGTGTCGGCATCATCCGTGATTGGGATGCCAAATGGTATGCTGAAAAAGAATACGCGGATTACCTTCATGAAGATCTTGCAATCCGTAAATTCGTTCAAAAAGAATTGGCTGACGCAGCTGTTTCAACTATTGAAATCGAACGCGCAGTAAACAAAGTTAACGTTTCACTTCACACTGCTAAACCAGGTATGGTTATCGGTAAAGGTGGAGCTAACGTTGATGCACTTCGTGCAAACTTAACAAATTAACTGGAAAACAAGTACACATCAACATCATCGAGATCAAATCTCCAGATTTGGATGCTCACCTTGTTGGTGAAGGAATTGCTCGTCAATTGGAGCAACGTGTTGCTTTCCGTCGTGCTCAAAAACAAGCAATCCAACGTGCAATGCGTGCAGGAGCTAAAGGAATCAAAACTCAAGTATCAGGTCGTTTGAACGGTGCAGATATCGCTCGTAGCGAAGGATACTCTGAAGGAACTGTTCCACTTCACACCCTTCGTGCGGATATTGATTACGCTTGGGAAGAAGCTGATACTACTTACGGTAAACTTGGTGTTAAAGTATGGATCTACCGTGGTGAAGTTCTTCCAGCTCGTAAAAACACTAAAGGAGGTAAATAACCAATGTTAGTACCTAAACGTGTTAAACACCGTCGCGAATTCCGCGGAAAAATGCGTGGTGAAGCTAAAGGTGGTAAAGAAGTAACTTTTGGAGAATATGGTCTTCAAGCAACTACTAGCCACTGGATCACTAACCGTCAAATCGAAGCTGCCCGTATCGCTATGACTCGTTACATGAAACGTGGTGGTAAAGTTTGGATCAAAATCTTCCCACACAAATCATACACTGCAAAAGCAATCGGTGTACGGATGGGATCTGGTAAAGGGGCTCCAGAAGGTTGGGTAGCACCAGTTAAACGTGGTAAAGTGATGTTTGAAATCGCTGGCGTATCAGAAGAAATCGCTCGTGAAGCTCTTCGTCTTGCAAGCCACAAATTGCCAGTTAAATGTAAATTCGTAAGCGTGAAGCAGAATAAGGAGAAAGCATGAAACTTAAAGAAATTCAAGATTTTGTTAAAGAACTTCGTGGTCTTTCTCAAGAAGAACTCGCGAAGCGTGAAAATGAATTGAAGAAAGAATTGTTTGACCTTCGTTTCCAAGCCGCTACTGGTCAATTGGAGCAGACAGCGCGTTTGAAAGAAGTGAAAAAACAAATCGCACGTATCAAAACTGTTCAATCAGAAGTTAAATAATAGACTTGGGAAAGGAGAAATTCTAAAATGGAACGTAATCAACGTAAAACCCTCGTCGGACGCGTCGTTTCTGACAAGATGGATAAGACAATCACAGTTGTAGTTGAAACAAAACGTAACCACCCAGTCTATGGTAAGCGTATTAACTACTCTAAGAAGTACAAAGCACATGATGAAAACAATGTTGCCAAAGAAGGCGATATCGTTCGTATCATGGAAACTCGTCCGCTTTCAGCTACAAAACGCTTCCGTCTTGTAGAAGTTGTTGAAGAAGCGGTTATCATCTAATCAAACCAGAAAGGAGAAAACTTAAATGATTCAAACAGAAACTCGTTTGAAAGTTGCTGACAACAGCGGTGCTCGCGAAATCCTGACAATCAAAGTTCTTGGTGGTTCAGGACGTAAGTTCGCCAACATCGGTGATGTCATCGTTGCATCTGTAAAACAAGCTACTCCTGGTGGTGCGGTTAAAAAAGGTGACGTTGTAAAAGCGGTTATCGTTCGTACTAAATCAGGTGCTCGTCGTAAAGATGGTTCATACATCAAATTTGACGAAAACGCTGCAGTCATCATCCGTGAAGACAAAACTCCTCGCGGAACTCGTATCTTCGGCCCTGTTGCTCGCGAATTGCGTGACGGCGGCTTCATGAAGATCGTATCATTGGCTCCAGAAGTACTTTAATCTAAAAATCAAACAAGTCCCCTGGAAGTTTTCCAGGGTGCCCTCATGGGCGTAAGAAATTAAAGGAGAAACCTAATAATGTTTGTAAAAAAAGGCGACAAAGTTCGCGTAATTGCTGGTAAGGACAAGGGTGTTGAAGCACTTGTTGTTGCAGCTCTTCCAAAAGTAAACAAAGTAGTTGTTGAAGGTGTTAACCTTATTAAGAAGCACCAAAAACCAAATAGCGAAAACCCTCAAGGTGCTATCGTAGAAAAAGAAGCACCAATCCATGCGTCAAACGTTCAAGTTCTTGACAAAAATGGTGTTGCAGGACGCGTTGGTTACAAGTTTGTAGACGGCAAAAAAGTTCGTTACAACAAAAAATCAGGCGAAGTGCTTGACTAATCACGAAGGAAAGGAGAAGTATAATGGCAAATCGTTTAAAAGAAAAATATCTTAATGAAGTAGTACCTGCTTTGACTGAAAAGTTCAACTACTCATCTGTTATGGCTGTGCCAAAAGTGGATAAAATCGTTTTGAACATGGGTGTCGGTGACGCTGTATCAAACGCTAAAAACCTTGAAAAAGCTGCTGAAGAATTGGCTCTTATCTCAGGTCAAAAACCACTTATCACTAAAGCTAAAAAATCAATCGCCGGCTTCCGTCTTCGTGAAGGTGTAGCGATCGGTGCTAAAGTAACCCTTCGTGGCGAACGTATGTATGAGTTCTTGGATAAATTGGTTACTGTATCACTTCCACGTGTGCGTGACTTCCATGGTGTTCCAACAAAATCATTTGATGGACGCGGAAACTACACACTTGGTGTGAAAGAACAATTGATCTTCCCAGAAATCAACTTTGATGACGTTGATAAGACTCGCGGTCTTGACATCGTTATCGTAACAACTGCTAATACTGACGAAGAGTCACGTGCATTGCTTACAGGCCTTGGAATGCCTTTTGCAAAATAATATAGGAGGTAAAACAAATGGCTAAAAAATCAATGATTGCTAAGAACAAACGCCCAGCGAAGTTCTCTACGCAAGCTTATACTCGTTGTGAAAAATGTGGCCGTCCACATTCAGTTTACCGCAAGTTTAAACTTTGCCGTGTTTGCTTCCGTGAATTAGCATACAAAGGACAAATCCCTGGCGTTACCAAAGCATCTTGGTAATTCTAGCTTCCAATTCCGTCACGATTCTTCGTTATCGGCTTTTGCATAACTTAAGTTATGCCTACAAGCCGATGCCTAGACTCACTAAGGACTTGAAGCCTAGAAACTTATTCTGAGCCTAGCTCAATCATTAACTAGCAAGTGCAGCTTGCAAACTACTAGTAAGAGGAGAAATATAAAATGGTTATGACTGACCCAATTGCAGACTTTTTGACTCGTATCCGTAACGCTAATCAAGCGAACCACGAAGTACTTGAAGTACCTGCATCAAACATCAAAAAAGGGATTGCTGAAATCCTGAAGCGTGAAGGTTTTGTAAAAAACGTTGAAATCATCGAAGATGACAAACAAGGCATCATCCGTGTCTTCCTTAAATACGGACAAAATGGTGAAAAAGTTATCACTGGTTTGAAACGTGTTTCAAAACCAGGTCTACGTGTTTACAAGAAACGCGAAGACCTTCCAAAAGTCTTGAACGGACTTGGAATTGCTATTCTTTCAACATCTGAAGGTTTGCTGACTGATAAAGAAGCACGCCAAAAGAACGTTGGTGGAGAAGTTATCGCTTACGTTTGGTAAAATCAAGATACAAAGAGCGTCATGGGCAATGTGAAAATAGGAAATCTGACAAAGAGTGTTAACACTCTAGGAAGATTTGTCTTTTTCACACAGACCATAGCTCGTGTTCAATTTAGCTGATTTACTGATCAGCTAAATAGAGAGTAAATTAGTTTAGGAGAAAAAGATGAAAGCTACTGAATTGAATGAAAAACTTATTGTTGCAGAAGACGCTTTGGCTGAATTGTCAAAAGATGACCTTGTATCTCTTTTATGTGAAATTGGTTATAGTCCTGCGGCTATTGATGTATTGACAGAATATCAGGAGTTTGTCAAAGCTTTTCGAAAGAAACTAGGTTTGCTCTAATCCGAATGCCCCCCGTGAAAACTGGCCGTCATGGTCTGACAATTTAACAGGAGAAAATAAACATGTCACGTATTGGTAATAAAGTTATCGTGTTGCCTGCTGGTGTTGAAATCACTAACAATGACAACGTTGTAACTGTAAAAGGACCTAAAGGAGAACTGACTCGTGAGTTCTCAAAAGATATTGAAATCCGTGTGGAAGGAACTGAAGTAACTCTTCACCGTCCAAACGATTCAAAAGAAATGAAAACAATCCACGGAACTACTCGTGCCCTTTTGAACAACATGGTTGTTGGAGTATCAGAAGGATTCAAGAAAGAACTTGAAATGCGTGGGGTTGGTTACCGTGCACAACTTCAAGGCTCAAACTTGTCTTGGCTGTTGGTAAATCTCACCCAGACGAAGTTGAAGCTCCAGAAGGAATTACTTTTGAACTTCCAAACCCAACAACAATCGTTGTTAGCGGAATTTCAAAAGAAGCAGTTGGACAAACAGCTGCTTATGTACGTAGCCTTCGTGCACCAGAACCATATAAAGGTAAAGGTATCCGTTACGTTGGTGAATTCGTTCGCCGCAAAGAAGGTAAAACTGGTAAATAATATTGATTGGCTGATCTTTTCAGCCAGCCAATTTATTTTCCGATTTTGTGCTAAGGCACGTCAATAAAAATAAGAGGTGAAAATTGTGATTACGAAACCAGATAAAAATAAAATCCGCCAAAAACGCCACCGTCGCGTTCGCGGAAAACTCTCTGGAACTGCTGATCGCCCACGTTTGAACGTATTCCGTTCTAATACAGGCATCTACGCTCAAGTGATTGATGACGTAGCGGGTGTAACGCTCGCAAGCGCTTCAACTCTTGACAAAGAAGTTTCAAAAGGAACTAAAACTGAACAAGCCGTTGTTGTAGGTAAACTCGTTGCAGAACGTGCAGTTGCTAAAGGTATTTCTGAAGTGGTGTTTGACCGCGGTGGATATCTCTATCACGGACGTGTAAAAGCTTTGGCTGATGCAGCTCGTGAAAACGGATTGAAATTCTAATAGGGAGGACACTAGAAAATGGCATTTAAAGACAATGCAGTTGAACTTGAAGAACGCTTAGTTGCAGTCAACCGTGTTACTAAAGTTGTTAAAGGTGGACGTCGTCTTCGTTTTGCAGCTCTTGTAGTAGTTGGTGACCGCAATGGTCGTGTTGGTTTCGGTACTGGTAAAGCTCAAGAAGTACCAGAAGCTATCCGTAAAGCAGTTGAAGATGCGAAGAAAAACTTGATCGAAGTTCCAATGGTTGGTACAACTATTCCTCACGAAGTTCTTTCAGAATTTGGTGGAGCGAAAGTATTGCTTAAGCCAGCTGTTGAAGGTTCTGGAGTTGCTGCTGGTGGTGCTGTTCGTGCCGTCATCGAATTGGCAGGTGTGGCAGATGTTACATCTAAATCACTTGGTTCAAACACTCCAATCAACATCGTTCGCGCAACTGTTGAAGGCTTGAAACAATTGAAACGCGCTGAAGAAGTTGCTGCCCTTCGTGGTATTTCAGTTTCTGACTTGGCTTAAGAAAGGGGAACTCATGGCTCAAATTAAAATTACTTTGACTAAGTCTCCAATCGGACGCATCCCGTCACAACGTAAAACTGTTGTAGCACTTGGACTTGGCAAATTGAACAGCTCAGTTATCAAAGAAGACAATCCAGCGGTACGTGGTATGATCACTGCTGTATCTCACTTGGTAACTGTTGAAGAAGTTAAGTAAGCCTTAGCTGAAAAACTTTTATTAAGATACATTAGGGGATTTGAGAATTTTCTCAGCCCCTAAAACTAAATATATGTATAGGCGAGTTTGTATCAGAGACACCTTTTCTCTGGTACGAGCGCTAGCATTTTACAAAAGAGGAGAAAATAATGAAACTTCATGAATTACAACCTGCTGCAGGTTCACGTAAAGTTCGCAACCGTGTTGGTCGCGGTACTTCATCAGGTAACGGTAAAACTTCTGGTCGCGGTCAAAAAGGTCAAAAAGCACGTAGCGGTGGCGGTGTTCGTCTTGGTTTTGAAGGTGGACAAACTCCATTGTTCCGTCGTGTACCAAAACGTGGTTTCTTGAATGTAAACCGTAAAGAATACGCGATTGTTAACCTTGACCAATTAAATGTCTTTGAAGATGGTGCAGAAGTAACTCCAGTTGTTCTCATCGAAGCAGGTATTGTAAAAGCTGAAAAATCTGGTGTTAAGATTCTTGGTAACGGAGAATTGACTAAGAAGTTGACTGTTAAAGCAGCTAAATTCTCTAAATCAGCTGAAGAAGCTATCACTGCTAAAGGTGGTTCAGTCGAAGTCATCTAAGAGAGGTGACCTATGTTTTTCAAGCTATTAAAAGACGCACTTAAAATAAAACAAGTACGGTCTAAGATTTTGTTCACACTGTTCATTATCTTAGTTTTCCGTATTGGTACAACTATAACCGTTCCAGGAATTAATGCGAAAGCATTGAACAGTTTAAGCGATTTACCTTTCTTAAACATGCTTAGTTTGGTTTCTGGGAATGCCATGCGTAACTTCTCTGTTTTTGCCCTTGGGGTTAGTCCCTATATCACGGCTTCAATCGTGGTTCAGCTCTTACAAATGGACTTGCTTCCAAAATTTGTAGAGTGGGGCAAGCAAGGGGAAGTCGGACGGAGAAAGCTTAATCAAGCAACTCGCTATATTTCCCTGGTATTGGCCTTTGTCCAATCCATCGGGATTACAGCTGGATTTGCGACTTTGTCAAGAACTAAACTAGTAGCGAATCCAAATTGGCAAACCTATCTTTTGATTGGTGCCCTCCTCACGACAGGTTCAGTTATTGTGACTTGGTTAGGAGAGCAAATCACAGATAAGGGTTATGGTAATGGTGTATCCATGATTATCTTTGCAGGGATTGTATCTGGTATTCCTGGTATGATCAAAGGGATCTATGAAGATTACTTTGTTAATATCCCGAGCGATCGACTCAATTCGTCTTTGATTTTCGTTGGGATTTTAATTGTTGCAGTTTTGGTGATTATCTATTTCACAACCTTTGTGCAACAAGCTGAGTACAAAATTCCAATTCAATATACGAAGATTGCTCAAGGTGCCCCTTCAAGTTCCTACCTACCGTTAAAAGTAAATCCTGCTGGTGTTATCCCAGTTATCTTTGCAAGTTCGATTACAGCTGCTCCAGCAGCTATCTTCCAATTTGTAAGTGCTATGGGCTATAACGCATCATGGGTTCGGACGGCGCAGGCGCTTCTGGCGACTACAACCATCAGTGGTATGTTTACCTATGCTCTCTTGATTATTCTCTTTACTTTCTTTTATACATTTGTACAAATTAATCCTGAAAGACGGCAGAGAATTTACAAAAGAGTGGAGCCTATATCCCAGGTGTTCGTCCAGGTAAGGGAACGGAAGAATATATGTCTAAATTGCTTCGCCGTTTGGCGACAGTTGGCTCACTATTCCTAGGAATTATCACAATCATTCCGATCCTAGCCAAAGATCTTTTCGGTCTGACCGATGCAGTTGCTCTTGGAGGAACTAGTCTTCTTATCATCATTTCGACTGGTATTGAAGGGATGAAACAGTTGGAAGGCTACCTTCTGAAGCGAAAGTATGTCGGATTTATGGATACTACAACAGAATAGAAATAGGTTGACTTAGTCAACCTTCTATTTTGTTTTTAAAAAAGTTTATTAAGTGTTTTAATAGATTGCTTTAAAAACAAAAAAGGAGACAAAACATGAATCTTTTGATTATGGGCTTGCCAGGTGCAGGCAAGGGAACACAAGCAGCCAAAATTGTGGAACAATTCCACGTGGCACATATTTCAACTGGGGATATGTTCCGTGCTGCTATGGCCAATGAAACAGAAATGGGTGTTTTAGCGAAATCCTACATTTCTAAAGGCGAGTTGGTGCCAGATGAAGTGACGAACGGAATCGTGAAAGAGCGCTTGGCACAGGATGATATTAAAGAAACTGGTTTCTTGTTGGATGGTTATCCACGGACAATTGATCAAGCCCATGCTTTGGATCAAATCCTTGCGGATCTGGGCATCCAACTTGATGCAGTTATCAATATCGAAGTTAATCCAGATAGTTTGTTAGAACGTTTGAGCGGACGGATTATTCACCGCGAAACAGGGGAAACCTTCCACAAAGTTTTCAACCCACCAGTGGATTACAAAGAAGAAGATTACTATCAACGTGAAGACGACAAACCTGAAACAGTAAAACGTCGTTTGGATGTTAATATCGCTCAAGGCCAACCAATTATTGATCATTACCGTGCTCAAGGACTCGTTCACGACATTCAGGGCAATCAAGAGATTGAGGCAGTCTTCTCAGATATCGAAAAAGTCTTGTCAAATTTAAAATAAAGCGTTTTTCCCGCTTGCAATATTTGACAAGTAGTGATACAATGAGTTAGTCTGACTTATAATTGTTACCTCTGTGCTCAGAGGAATCTATCGAAATTTAGGGAGGTGCTTTTGCGTGGCAAAAGACGATGTGATTGAAGTCGAAGGCAAAGTAGTTGATACGATGCCGAACGCAATGTTTACGGTTGAACTTGAAAATGGACATCAGATTTTAGCAACAGTTTCTGGTAAAATTCGTAAAAACTATATTCGTATTTTAGCGGGAGATCGTGTTACTGTCGAGATGAGTCCTTATGATTTGACACGTGGACGGATCACTTACCGCTTTAAATAATCGAAAAACTTGGAGGGATAAGAAATGAAAGTAAGACCATCGGTCAAACCAATTTGCGAATACTGTAAAGTTATTCGTCGTAATGGCCGTGTTATGGTAATTTGCCCAGCAAATCCAAAACACAAACAACGTCAAGGATAAGATAGAAAGGAGAAAATATGGCTCGTATTGCTGGAGTTGACATTCCAAATGACAAACGTGTAGTCGTTTCACTTACTTACGTGTATGGTATCGGACTTCCAACTTCTAAGAAAATTTTGGCTGCGGCTGGAATCTCAGAAGATATCCGTGTCAAAGATTTGACATCAGATCAAGAAGACGCTATCCGTCGCGAAGTGGATGCAATCAAGGTTGAAGGTGACCTTCGTCGTGAAGTAAACCTTAACATCAAACGTTTGATGGAAATCGGTTCATACCGTGGTATCCGTCACCGTCGTGGACTTCCTGTCCGTGGACAAAACACTAAAAACAATGCTCGTACTCGTAAAGGTAAAGCCGTTGCGATTGCAGGTAAGAAAAAATAATATAGGAGGTAAAAGTCTTGGCTAAACCAACACGTAAACGTCGTGTGAAGAAAAATATCGAATCTGGTATTGCACATATTCACGCTACATTTAATAACACTATTGTTATGATTACTGATGTGCATGGTAATGCGATTGCTTGGTCATCTGCTGGTGCTCTTGGTTTCAAAGGTTCTCGTAAATCTACACCATTTGCTGCCCAAATGGCATCTGAAGCAGCTGCTAAGTCTGCACAAGAACACGGTCTTAAATCAGTTGAAGTTACAGTTAAAGGTCCAGGTTCTGGTCGTGAGTCAGCTATTCGTGCACTTGCTGCAGCTGGTCTGGAAGTAACTGCTATTCGTGATGTGACTCCTGTGCCACACAATGGTGCTCGTCCTCCAAACGTCGCCGTGTATAATCATAAACAATTACACTGCTTTTCGTTTAAGAGGGAGTTAACTAAATGATTGAGTTTGAAAAACCAAATATAACAAAAATTGATGAAAATAAAAATTATGGCAAGTTTGTAGTTGAGCCGCTAGAACGCGGTTACGGTACAACACTTGGAAATTCGCTTCGTCGTGTACTTCTCGCCTCACTTCCAGGTGCAGCAGTGACTTCTATCAACATTGAAGGAGTATTGCACGAATTTGATACGATTTCTGGGGTCCGTGAAGATGTTATGCAGATCATTCTGAACATCAAGGGGATTGCTGTAAAATCTTACGTCCAAGACGAAAAGATGATTGAACTGGATGTTGAAGGTCCTGCAGAAGTAACTGCTGGAGATATTTTGACAGACAGTGATATCGAAATTGTAAACCCTGATCATTATCTCTTTACAATCAGTGAAGGTGCTCGCTTTAAAGCGAAAATGGCTGTGAACAGCGGTCGTGGATATGTACCAGCTGATGAAAATAAAAAAGATGATGCACCAGTAGGCACACTTGCGGTAGATTCTATCTATACGCCTGTGACAAAAGTAAATTACCAGGTTGAACCAGCTCGTGTTGGTAGCAACGATGGTTTTGATAAACTTACCCTTGAAATTTTAACGAATGGAACAATTATTCCCGAAGACGCTTTGGGACTATCAGCTCGTATCCTGACAGAGCATCTGAACCTCTTTACAGATTTAACAGAAGTTGCTATTTCAACTGATGTGATGAAGGAAGCAGAGAAATCTTCAGATGATCGCATTTTGGAACGTACTATTGAAGAATTGGATCTATCAGTTCGTTCATATAACTGTCTGAAACGTGCAGGAATTAATACTGTCTTTGATTTGACAGAAAAATCTGAGCCTGAAATGATGAAAGTTCGTAACTTGGGCCGCAAGAGTCTTGAAGAAGTTAAAGTTAAACTTGCTGACCTTGGTCTTGGGTTAAGAAATGATAAATAAAGGAGGAATACATGGCTTACCGTAAACTAGGACGCACTAGCTCACAACGTAAAGCAATGCTTCGTGATTTGACTACTGACTTGATTATCAATGAATCAATCGTAACAACTGAAGCTCGTGCTAAAGAAATCCGTAAAACAGTTGAAAAAATGATTACTCTTGGTAAACGTGGTGACTTGCATGCTCGTCGTCAAGCAGCAGCTTTTGTACGTAACGAAATTGCATCAGAAAACTACAATGAAGAGACTAACAAGTATACTACAACTACAGCTCTTCAAAAATTATTCTCTGAATTGGCACCTCGCTATGCTGAGCGCAATGGTGGATACACTCGTATTCTTAAGACTGAACCACGCCGTGGGGATGCTGCGCCAATGGCAATTATTGAATTAGTATAATTTTTATCAATTTTGTTGAGTGTTATGATGATGGAGTTCTTATACTCTTAGTCTAGCTCTGGTCTACCGCTAGGAATTTTCCTAGCGGGAACACTCATCATCATGATGAAAGGGTAGACGCTTGTTTACGAAATTGCTTTTAGTGAAAAACAATTTCGTAAGCAGGCGTTTTTGAATGGGAAAAGAAAAACTTTGTTGAGGGAAGGAGAAGAAATGCAAGATTCGATTGCTATTTTGAAAGAACGTTATTTGGCAAACATAAAAGAAAATCCAGACTTATACATTGGGGTTGAGTTAGAATTTCCGATTGTGAATCTTCAGGGAGGTGCGACAGATACTCGTGTAACAAAGGAGCTGTTAGTAAGGCTGAATTCAGACTATGGCTTTATCGTAGAAAGAAGAGATTCAGAGGGCAATCCTATCCAGTTAAAAGCTTCAGATAGCGAAGATCGGATACTTTTTGAAGTGTCTTATAATATTTTAGAATTTGCATTTGAAAAAGCGAAAACGATTCAGGAAGTCGAAAGACGCTTTAATCATTACCTAGACACCATTCAAAAGATTTTGCGCAAAAGTCATCATGAGCTTCAGGGACATGGTTTACATCCATTCTGGAAGGAGAATGATAATGGTCCTGTTAAATATCCCCGCTATCAAATGTTAATGCAATATCTAGCTTTGAGTGAGAAAATTGGAGGAGATTTCTTCCATCGCCATCCTGATTATGGTAGCTTTATCTGTGGGAGCCAGGTACAGTTAGATGTTTCACGGGCAAATTTCATACAGGTAATTAACGCCTTTAATCAAATCGAGGCTGCCAAAGCTTATCTTTTTGCCAATTCAGAATTACTTACAGAAGATTTCAACACTAGAATCTCGAGAGACCGCTTCTGGGAAGAGTCCATGCATGGCTTGTTAGTAGAAAATGTCGGTGTTAATCCCCATGATTTCAAAGATGAGGAAGATTTTTCAATTATTTAAATCATACAGCCATTTTCAATGTTGAGCGAGAGGGTGAAACCTATTATTTTCCTCCTATCGTAGCTGAAGAGTATCTAAAGCAGGAGCAAATCAAGGGATACAATTTAAGTGGCAAGGAAAGCCTAATAATCCCCCATGCAGATGATTTTTGTAATCACAGAAGTTACCAGTACCAAGATTTGACAACGCGAGGAACGATCGAATTTAGGAGCACTTGCGCTCAGCCTCTGGATAGAACATTTGCACCAGCAGCTTTTCATTTGGGATTGTTGGCTAATCTTGAGGAAGTGACCGCTTATCTTAAAGATTGTGATTTCTTCAAATTAGAGGGGCGTAACTATAAAAGGCTGCGCAGAAAGTATTCGCAAATCGAGTTAACACAAGCGGATCAAGACTCTATTCAATCATTTGCAGCTGATCTCCTTCAATTAGCTGTTAAAGGTCTGGAGAAACGAAAAGAAGGGGAAGAGTGCTACTTGTTACCGCTTATGAATGAGAGATAAAGTAATTTCTTTTTAACTTCTAATAGAAAGCTGAAGTAAATTTCTTTATGTGATTGATTGGACTGTGTATTATACTAGTTTGAGTATATTTGAATGAATTTAATTGTAGCTAGAGCATTAAGCGACTTTAGCAGCACGGTGCTATAGAGAATAAGGGAGAGGTAGGAAGAGGTTACCTTTCCCTATTTAGTTATTGATTTATCAGTGATATTGATGGTGTTAGGAAATAAAATTGAAAAAAAGATAAAAAATTTCAAAAAAGTGTTGACAAGGGGATGGATAGGTGATATACTGATATAGTTGTCGCTTGAGAGAGCGATAAAGACCTTTGAAAACTGAACAAGACGAACCAATGTGCAGGGCGCTACAACATATGTTGTAGTACTGAACAAAGAAAAAACAATAAATCTGTCAGTGACAGAAATGAGTGAGAACTCAAACTTTTAATGAGAGTTTGATCCTGGCTCAGGACGAACGCTGGCGGCGTGCCTAATACATGCAAGTAGAACGCTGAAGGAGGAGCTTGCTCTTCTGGATGAGTTGCGAACGGGTGAGTAACGCGTAGGTAACCTGCCTGGTAGCGGGGGATAACTATTGGAAACGATAGCTAATACCGCATAACATTGACTATTGCATGATAGTTAATTGAAAGGTGCAAATGCACCACTACCAGATGGACCTGCGTTGTATTAGCTAGTTGGTGGGGTAACGGCTCACCAAGGCGACGATACATAGCCGACCTGAGAGGGTGATCGGCCACACTGGGACTGAGACACGGCCCAGACTCCTACGGGAGGCAGCAGTAGGGAATCTTCGGCAATGGACGGAAGTCTGACCGAGCAACGCCGCGTGAGTGAAGAAGGTTTTCGGATCGTAAAGCTCTGTTGTAAGAGAAGAACGAGTGTGAGAGTGGAAAGTTCACACTGTGACGGTATCTTACCAGAAAGGGACGGCTAACTACGTGCCAGCAGCCGCGGTAATACGTAGGTCCCGAGCGTTGTCCGGATTTATTGGGCGTAAAGCGAGCGCAGGCGGTTAGATAAGTCTGAAGTTAAAGGCTGTGGCTTAACCATAGTACGCTTTGGAAACTGTTTAACTTGAGTGCAGAAGGGGAGAGTGGAATTCCATGTGTAGCGGTGAAATGCGTAGATATATGGAGGAACACCGGTGGCGAAAGCGGCTCTCTGGTCTGTAACTGACGCTGAGGCTCGAAAGCGTGGGGAGCAAACAGGATTAGATACCCTGGTAGTCCACGCCGTAAACGATGAGTGCTAGGTGTTGGGTCCTTTCCGGGACTCAGTGCCGCAGCTAACGCATTAAGCACTCCGCCTGGGGAGTACGACCGCAAGGTTGAAACTCAAAGGAATTGACGGGGGCCCGCACAAGCGGTGGAGCATGTGGTTTAATTCGAAGCAACGCGAAGAACCTTACCAGGTCTTGACATCCCTCTGACCGCTCTAGAGATAGAGTTTTCCTTCGGGACAGAGGTGACAGGTGGTGCATGGTTGTCGTCAGCTCGTGTCGTGAGATGTTGGGTTAAGTCCCGCAACGAGCGCAACCCCTATTGTTAGTTGCCATCATTTAGTTGGGCACTCTAGCGAGACTGCCGGTAATAAACCGGAGGAAGGTGGGGATGACGTCAAATCATCATGCCCCTTATGACCTGGGCTACACACGTGCTACAATGGCTGGTACAACGAGTTGCAAGTCGGTGACGGCAAGCTAATCTCTTAAAGCCAGTCTCAGTTCGGATTGTAGGCTGCAACTCGCCTACATGAAGTCGGAATCGCTAGTAATCGCGGATCAGCACGCCGCGGTGAATACGTTCCCGGGCCTTGTACACACCGCCCGTCACACCACGAGAGTTTGTAACACCCGAAGTCGGTGAGGTAACCTTTTAGGAGCCAGCCGCCTAAGGTGGGATAGATGATTGGGGTGAAGTCGTAACAAGGTAGCCGTATCGGAAGGTGCGGCTGGATCACCTCCTTTCTAAGGAAAAACGGAAGCCATTGGTCGTCATGTTTAGTTTTGAGAGGTCTTGTGGGGCCTTAGCTCAGCTGGGAGAGCGCCTGCTTTGCACGCAGGAGGTCAGCGGTTCGATCCCGCTAGGCTCCATTAGGATAGTGATGACTATTCTAAACTTGTCCATTGAAAATTGAATAACTATATCAAATAGTAACAAGAAAATAAACCGAAACGCTGTGAATATTAATGAGTTTAAGACTGAAAGGTCAAAAATAAGGTTAAGTTAGTAAGGGCGCACGGTGGATGCCTTGGCACTAGGAGCCGATGAAGGACGTGACAAACGACGAAATGCCTCGAGGAGCTGTAAGTAAGCGCAGATCCGGGGATGTCCGAATGGGGGAACCCAACAGGTACTACCTGTTACCCATCTCTGTTAAGGAGATGAGGAGGAAGACGCAGTGAACTGAAACATCTAAGTAGCTGCAGGAAGAGAAAGCAAAAGCGATTGCCTTAGTAGCGGCGAGCGAAACGGCAGGAGGGCAAACCGAAGAGTTTACTCTTCGGGGTTGTAGGACTGCAATGTGGACTCAGATTTTATAGAAGAATGACATGGGAAGGTCAGCCAAAGAGAGTAAGAGCCTCGTATTTTAAATAGAATCTGTACCTAGCAGAATCCTGAGTACGGCGGGACACGTGAAATCCCGTCGGAATCTGGGAGGACCATCTCCCAACCCTAAATACTCCCTAGTGACCGATAGTGAACCAGTACCGTGAGGGAAAGGTGAAAAGCACCCCGGAAGGGGAGTGAAATAGAACCTGAAACCGTGTGCCTACAACAAGTTCGAGCCCGTTAATGGGTGAGAGCGTGCCTTTTGTAGAATGAACCGGCGAGTTACGTTATGATGCGAGGTTAAGTTGAAGAGACGGAGCCGTAGGGAAACCGAGTCTGAATAGGGCGTCTTAGTATCATGATGTAGACCCGAAACCATGTGACCTACCCATGAGCAGGTTGAAGGTGCGGTAAAAACGCACTGGAGGACTCGAACCAGGGCACGTTGAAAAGTGCTTGGATGACTTGTGGGTAGCGGAGAAATTCCAAACGAACTTGGAGATAGCTGGTTCTCTCCGAAATAGCTTTTAGGGCTAGCGTCGACATCAAGATTCTTGGAGGTAGAGCACTGTTTGGGTGAGGGGTCCATCCCGGATTACCAATCTCAGATAAACTCCGAATGCCAATGAATTATGGTCGGCAGTCAGACTGCGAGTGCTAAGATCCGTAGTCGAAAGGGAAACAGCCCAGACCACCAGCTAAGGTCCCAAAAATAATTGTTAAGTGGAAAAGGATGTGGGGTTGCACAGACAACTAGGATGTTAGCTTAGAAGCAGCTATTCATTCAAAGAGTGCGTAATAGCTCACTAGTCGAGTGACCCTGCGCCGAAAATGTACCGGGGCTAAAACAATTTACCGAAGCTGTGGATACCTTTATAGGTATGGTAGGAGAGCGTTCTATGTGTGGAGAAGGTGTACCGTGAGGAGCGCTGGAACGCATAGAAGTGAGAATGCCGGTATGAGTAGCGAAAGATGGGTGAGAATCCCATCCACCGTAAGACTAAGGTTTCCAGGGGAAGGCTCGTCCGCCCTGGGTTAGTCGGGACCTAAGGAGAGACCGAAAGGTGTATCCGATGGACAACAGGTTGATATTCCTGTACTAGAGTATGAAGTGATGGAGGGACGCAGTAGGCTAACTCGTGCGTACGAATGGATGTACGTCTAAGCAGTGAGGCGTGGTATGAGTCAAATGCTTATACCTATAACGTTGAGCTGTGATGGGGAGCGAAGTTTAGTAGCGAGTGAGTGATGTCACACTGCCAAGAAAAGCTTCTAGCGTTGTATCATACTCTACCCGTACCGCAAACCGACACAGGTAGTCGAGGCGAGTAGCCTCAGGTGAGCGAGAGAACTCTCGTTAAGGAACTCGGCAAAATGACCCCGTAACTTCGGGAGAAGGGGTGCTGACTTTGGTCAGCCGCAGTGAATAGGCCCAAGCAACTGTTTATCAAAAACACAGCTCTCTGCTAAATCGTAAGATGATGTATAGGGGGTGACGCCTGCCCGGTGCTGGAAGGTTAAGAGGAGTGCTTAGGAGTAATCCGAAGGTATGAATTGAAGCCCCAGTAAACGGCGGCCGTAACTATAACGGTCCTAAGGTAGCGAAATTCCTTGTCGGGTAAGTTCCGACCCGCACGAAAGGCGTAATGATTTGGGCACTGTCTCAACGAGAGACTCGGTGAAATTTTAGTACCTGTGAAGATGCAGGTTACCCGCGACAGGACGGAAAGACCCCATGGAGCTTTACTGCAGTTTGATATTGAGTGTCTGTGCCACATGTACAGGATAGGTAGGAGCCTATGAGATCGGGACGCCAGTTTCGATGGAGGCGTTGTTGGGATACTACCCTTGTGTTATGGCCACTCTAACCCGGATAGGTGATCCCTATCGGAGACAGTGTCTGACGGGCAGTTTGACTGGGGCGGTCGCCTCCTAAAAGGTAACGGAGGCGCCCAAAGGTTCCCTCAGACTGGTTGGAAATCAGTCGCAGAGTGTAAAGGTATAAGGGAGCTTGACTGCGAGAGCTACAACTCGAGCAGGGACGAAAGTCGGGCTTAGTGATCCGGTGGTTCCGCATGGAAGGGCCATCGCTCAACGGATAAAAGCTACCCTGGGGATAACAGGCTTATCTCCCCCAAGAGTTCACATCGACGGGGAGGTTTGGCACCTCGATGTCGGCTCGTCGCATCCTGGGGCTGTAGTCGGTCCCAAGGGTTGGGCTGTTCGCCCATTAAAGCGGCACGCGAGCTGGGTTCAGAACGTCGTGAGACAGTTCGGTCCCTATCCGTCGCGGGCGTAGGAAATTTGAGAGGATCTGCTCCTAGTACGAGAGGACCAGAGTGGACTTACCGCTGGTGTACCAGTTGTCTCGCCAGAGGCATCGCTGGGTAGCTATGTAGGGAAGGGATAAACGCTGAAAGCATCTAAGTGTGAAACCCACCTCAAGATGAGATTTCCCATAACGCAAGTTAGTAAGAGCCCTGAGAGAAGATCAGGTAGATAGGTTAGGAGTGGAAGTGTGGCGACACATGTAGCGGACTAATACTAATAGCTCGAGGACTTATCCAATTTTCATTGAGCACAGCTTTTGGCAAGTATTGTGAGGTTTGAGTAGTTATTCAATTTTGAGTTGACAAGGCAATAAGATATTGCAAGTTAATTCAGCTAGTTAAGTGACGATAGCCTAGGAGATACACCTGTACCCATGCCGAACACAGAAGTTAAGCCCTAGAACGCCGGAAGTAGTTGGGGGTTGCCCCCTGTGAGATATGGTAGTCGCTTAGCTATTATCCGCCATAGCTCAGTTGGTAGTAGCGCATGACTGTTAATCATGATGTCGTAGGTTCGAGTCCTACTGGCGGAGTAAATGAGCATATGAGAAAAGAGCAGTTAGCTCTTTTTTCTTTCTCTCTATCGATGCTTTGGAGCTTGACTCTTTTCTTTTTTGTGGTATAATTAACCGGTAAAGTTTCAACTGGTTAAGAAAGGAAGCGAAGAATGGGGGATTTAGCAGAAAAAATTAATCATTTTTTGAATGAGGTTATATTGACAGCTGAGAATCAACATGAAATTTTGGTCGGTTCTTGTACGAGCGATGTGCGGCTAACGAACACGCAGGAACATATTTTAATGCTCTTGTCTCTGGAGTCTTTGACGAATTCTGACTTGGCAAAGAGGCTGAATGTTAGCCAGGCTGCTGTAACTAAAGCTGTTAAGGCTTTGGTGGAGCAAAAGATGTTGGAAACATTCAAGGATAAGAAGGATGCTCGTGTGACTTTTTATCGATTGACTGATTTGGCACGACCGATTGCGGAAGAGCATCAACATCATCATGTTCATACTTTGGAGACTTACCAGAGATTGGCAGGGCAATTTTCTTCTGATGAGCAAGAAGTGATTGTGAAGTTTTTGGATGGTTTGATTGGAGAAATTGGGAAATGAGATATATCACAGTGGAAAATCTGTCCTTTTACTATGACAAGGAACCTGTGTTGGAGTATATTCATTATTTTTTGGATAGTGGCGAGTTTGTAACCTTGACAGGGGAGAATGGGGCTGCTAAGACGACACTTGTCAAGGCTAGTCTGGGGATTCTGCAGCCTAAGCATGGCGAGGTCAAGATTTCCAAGACCAATGAGAGAGGCAAGAAATTGAGAATTGCTTATCTTCCGCAGCAGATTGCTAGTTTTAATGCAGGTTTTCCTAGCACGGTTTACGAGTTTGTTAAGTCTGGCCGCTATCCGCGCAAGGGTTGGTTTCGACGTTTAAATGAACATGATGAGGAACATATCAAGGCCAGTTTGGAGTCAGTTGGAATGTGGGAACATCGGGACAAGAGGATCGGTTCTCTCTCTGGTGGTCAAAAGCAGCGGGCTGTGATTGCTCGGATGTTTGCTTCGGATCCGGATATTTTTGTCCTAGATGAGCCGACAACAGGGATGGATTCAGGCAGTAAGGATGAATTTTACAAGCTCATGCACCATAGTGCTCATCAGCACGGGAAAGCGGTCTTGATGATTACGCATGATCCAGAGGAAGTTCGCAAATATGCTGACCGCAACATTCATTTAGTTCGGAATCAGGACTCACCTTGGCGCTGCTTCAATGTGCATGAAAGTGATAGCGGACAGGAGGTGAGTCATGCTTAATCTATTTTCCTATGATTTATGCAGCGAGCCTTTTTAGCAGTTATTGCCATGAGCCTCTTCTCGCCTATTTTAGGTACTTTCCTTATTTTACGTCGGCAGAGCCTCATGAGTGACACGCTTAGTCACGTTTCACTGGCAGGTGTGGCCTTTGGTTTGGTTCTAGGTTTGTCACCGACCTTCACAACGGTAGTGGTGGTTATCATTGCAGCAGTATTTTTGGAGTACCTGCGGACTATCTATAAGAATTTCATGGAAATCGGTACAGCTATTCTCATGTCAACGGGATTAGCGGTTTCCTTGATTGTTATGAGTAAAGGTAAGAGTTCTAGCTCGATGAGTCTGGACCAGTATCTATTTGGCTCCATTGTGACTATCAGTAGGGAGCAGGTGATTTCTCTCTTTGTTATTGCTGCTGTGGTGCTTGTCTTGACCTTCCTCTTCATTCGGCCTATGTACATCTTGACCTTTGATGAGGATACGGCCTTTGTGGATGGGCTGCCTGTGCGGACCATGTCTATTCTCTTTAATATTGTGACGGGTGTTGCGATTGCTCTCATGATTCCGGCTGCGGGAGCCCTGCTGGTTTCGACCATTATGGTCTTGCCGGCCAGTATTGCCCTACGGATTGGGAAAAATTTCAAGTCGGTTATTTTTGCTGGCAAATGCCATCGGCTTCTTTGGTATGATAGCCGGACTTTATATTTCTTACTATGCAGAGACACCAGCTAGTGCCAGCATTACGATTATCTTCGTCAGCTTGTTCTTGCTGGTCAATCTGGTCAAAAAATTTATGAAATAGGAGCAGAAAATGAAAAAAATTAGCTTACTATTAGCAGGTTTACTGAGTATTTTCTTAGTAGCTTGTTCCAATCAAAAAAATGCAGATGGCAAGCTCAATATTGTCACAACTTTTTATCCGGTTTACGAGTTTACTAAGCAGGTCGCTGGAGATGAGGCCAATGTTGAACTTCTAATCGGGGCTGGTACAGAGCCGCATGATTATGAGCCTTCAGCTAAGGCAGTTGCGACTATTCAGGATGCAGATGCCTTTGTCTATGAAAATGAAAATATGGAGACTTGGGTTCCTGAACTGCTAAAAACCTTGAAAAATAAGGAAGAAAAGGTTATCAAGGCGACTGGAAATATGCTTCTGTTGCCTGGTGGTGAAGAGGAAGAAGACCACGACCATGGTGAAGAGGGGCATCATCATGAGTATGACCCCCACGTTTGGCTGTCTCCGAAGCGGGCTATTAAAATGGTGGAACACATCCGAGATAGTCTGAGCAAGGCCTATCCTGACAAGAAAGCTGCCTTTGAAAAAAATGCAGCGGCTTATATCAAGAAGCTAGAAGCTTTGGACAAAGAATTTGAAGCTGGTTTGGCCAACGCTAAGCAAAGAGCTTCGTCACTCAGCACGCTGCCTTTAACTATCTGGCATTGGACTATGGCTTGAAGCAGGTGCCAATTTCTGGACTTTCACCAGATAGCGAGCCATCCGCTTCACGCTTGGCTGAATTGACCGAGTATATCAAGAAAAATAAAATCAAATATATTTACTTTGAAGAGAATGCTTCCCAGGCTCTGGCTTCCACTTTGGCTAAGGAAACAGGAGTAGAGCTTGATGTATTGAATCCGCTGGAAAGCTTGACAGAAAAGCAGAGCAAGGACGGGGCAGACTATATTTCGATCATGCAGGCTAATCTAAAGGCTCTCAAGAAAACGACTGACCAAGAGGGAGCAGAGATTGCTGCTGAGAAAGAAGAGGACAATAAGACAGTCCAAAATGGCTATTTTGAAGACAGTGCCGTCAAGGATCGAACCTTGTCTGACTATGCTGGCGAGTGGCAGTCTGTTTACCCTTATCTGCAGGACGGTACTTTGGACCAAGTCTTTGACTATAAGTCTAAGCTAACTGGTAAGATGACGGCAGCTGAATACAAGGACTACTATGACAAGGGCTACAAGACGGATGTTTCCAATATCAATATCACAGACAAGACCATGGAATTTGTGGTAGATGGAAAATCCAAGAAGTATACTTATAAATATGTTGGTAAGCACACTCTGACCTACTCTAAGGGAAATCGAGGGGTACGCTTCATGTTTGAAGCGACAGATGCGGATGCTGGCCAGTACAAATATGTTCAGTTTAGCGACCACAACATTGCACCGACCAAGGCGGCTCATTTCCACATCTTCTATGGCGGCGAAAGCCAGGAAGTACTCTTTGATGAACTGGAAACTGGCCAACCTACTATCCAAGTAAATTGACCGGTCAAGAAATTGCCCAAGAGATGTTGGCGCATTAATATAAATAAAGTAAGAAGACGGGACTATCCCGCCTTCTTTTTTACATTTTGAAAATTAGCGATAAAAATACTTGACAAATTACGATTACAAATGTAAACTAATAAAGAGTTGGATTACAAATGTAAATGATAAGGGAGTGTTAAACAATGGAACAGCAAAATATTAGTCAAGCAGAATGGCAAGTCATGCGTGTGTTATGGGCCTATCCACACAGTCGCAGTACAGAGATTATAGCACGGTTGGAAGCCGATTTTTCCTGGAAGCCGGCAACCATCAAGACCCTTTTGAATCGTCTCAAAACCAAAGAATTTATTGCTATGGAAAAAATAGAGGGTAAGTTTTACTATGATGCTCAGATTTTAGAATCGGATCATCTGGAAAGTACTTGGCAGGCGCTTTTTGACAATATCTGTAATACTAAACACGGAGATCTTTTGATTTCGATGATTGAGAGAAGTCAGTTCAGCCAAGGGGACTTGGAGCGGCTCAGCCAAGTCATTGATAAGAAAAGAGCTTCGGCACCATTGGAAATCAAATGTCACTGTCCGCAAGGTCAGTGTCGTTGCGGGCACGGAAAGGAGGAGCATTGATGAGCGAGAAGAAAGAATACAAACTCTCAGGAATGACCTGTGCATCTTGTGCTATGACAGTTGAGATGGCGGTCAAGGACTTAGAAACGGTTGAGGAGGTCAGTGTCAATCTGGCAACAGAACGTCTCAGTTTGGTTCCTAAGGAGGGATTTGACAGCCAGCAAGTGCTGGATGCAGTAGCCGAGGCTGGTTATCAGGCGGAAGAAAAAGGAAAGACAGACCGTCCCATGTAAGCGAAGGGGCTGTGGCTAGAGCGCAAGCATTACGAAGAAAGAAACAAGAGCTACTGATTCTTTTGCTTACGTCTCTGCCCTTACTTTATATCTCTATGGGCAGTATGATTGGTCTTCCCTTGCCTAGTTTCTTCGATCATATGAAGCATCCATTGGTCTTCGTTCTGTCACAACTTCTTTTGACTCTGCCTGCTGTGTGGATTGGTCGTGGCTTTTATCAGAGAGGTTTTCGTAATCTTATCAAGAGGCATCCTAATATGGATAGTTTGATTGCGGTGGGGACCAGCGCAGCATTTTTTTACAGCCTCTACTCGGTCGGTCAGGTTTTTCTAGGCTATCATGCCTTTGTTCATCAGCTCTATTTTGAGTCGGTTGCAGTGATTATTGCCTTGGTTCTTCTGGGCAAATATTTGGAGAGTTCAGCCAAGGGGAGAACGTCTCAGGCGATTCAGTCTCTACTTGAGCTGGTGCCTAGTCAGGCGACAGTGATTCGCTATGGAGAGGCTGTGATGATTGATACAGAGGATATCCGAGTTGGAGACATTATCCGTATCAAGCCAGGGGAGCGTATGCCTGTAGATGGCCTTGTGACGGAGGGCCGGACCTTTGTGGATGAGTCCATGATGACTGGTGAAAGTGTTCCGATTGAAAAGAAGGTCGGCGACACTATCACCAGTGCAACAATCAATCAAAATGGTAGTATTGACTACCAAGCAACTAGGGTGGGTTCGGATACGACCTTAGCTCAGATTGTTAGATTGGTGGAGGAAGCGCAGGGTTCTAAGGCGCCGATAGCGGCTTTAGCAGATAAGATTTCGCTTTATTTTGTTCCAATCGTGCTGAGCTTAGCTACTTTGTCTGCGCTAGCTTGGTATGTTCTAGCTGGTGAGAGCCTTAGCTTTTCTCTGTCAATCTTTATCGCGGTTCTGGTCATTGCCTGCCCTTGTGCGCTGGGCTTAGCCACTCCGACAGCCATCATGGTTGGGACTGGCAAAGGGGCTGAAAATGGAATTCTGATTAAGTCTGGTCAAGCTTTGGAGGCTGCTTATCAACTGGATACTATTGTTCTTGATAAGACGGGGACGATTACAGTTGGTAAGCCCAGCATGACGGATTTATTACCTTTAGGTGCTTTTACTCGGTCTGACTTGTTGCGGCTAATAGCCAGTGCTGAGCAGCATTCTGAGCACCCTTTGGCTCAGGCTATTTTGGCAGCTGCTGAAGAGGAGGGGCTTGACTTACTGCCTGTCAGTCATTTTGAGGCTATGGTTGGACGAGGTTTGTTAGCTCAGGTTGAGGACAGACGGCTTCTGGTGGGAAATGAGTCTTTGATGAAAGAAGAGCACATTGATAGCAGTTCTTTTCAGGAACAGTTGTTAGAGCTATCTCAGGAAGGAAAAACAGCCATGTTTGTCGCAATAGATGGACAGCTGGCTGGTATTTTAGCGGTAGCAGATGAGATGAAATCCAGCAGCCTGTCGGCTGTGCAGGAGCTCCAGTCTATGGGGCTGGAAGTTATCATGCTGACAGGAGATCGTGAAGAAACCGCGATGGCTATTGCCCAGAAAGCTAGAATCCAAAAAGTTATCGCAGGAGTATTGCCAGATGGTAAGGCCGCTGCTATCAAGGACTTGCAGGAAGCTGGCAAAAAACTAGCCATGGTCGGAGACGGTATCAATGATGCACCAGCTTTGGTTCAGGCAGATGTTGGAATTGCCATCGGATCAGGCGCTGATGTAGCTATTGAGTCCGCAGATGTAGTGCTCATGCATAGTGATTTGCAGGATGTAGTCAAGGCTATCAAGCTCAGCCAGGCGACCATCCGCAATATCAAAGAAAATCTCTTCTGGGCTTTTGCCTACAATACACTAGGCATCCCGATTGCTATGGGTCTGCTGCATCTTTTTGGCGGCCCCTTGCTCAATCCTATGTTGGCTGGTCTGGCCATGAGCTTAAGCTCAGTGTCAGTTGTGGCCAATGCTCTGCGTCTAGGACGCTTTAAATTTTAAAATGAAGGAATATACGGAGGAATAAAACTATGAAACAAACTGTCCAATTAGAAAACTTATCTTGTCAAAACTGTGTCAAACACGTCACCAAGCATTTCCTATCTATGGAGGGAGTGTCAGATGTGACAGTAGATCTGGACAAGCAAACAGCAGCAGTTATTGCGGATAGATCCTTGAGTGCAGAGGATTATCAGGCGGCTTTGAGCAAAACCATCTATAAGGTCTTAGCGGTGCAGGATAGCTGAGCCAACTTGTAAAATAGGCTGAAAAAGTCTATAATATTAGTAATTATTTAATGGATAAGGAGAAAGCTATGAAGCAGAAAATAGTCTATCCTTTGTTATGTTGCTTAGCTCTATCGACTTTGGTAGCCTGCTCTAGTAAGTCAGTTAATTCTACTCAGACAAGTTCGAGTACTACTCAGGAATCTTCTCAAGTAGCTTCTAGCCAGAGTGTTGCAGAATCGTCTTCTTCTGCAACAAGCAGTCAAAGCTCAGCAGAAGTTAGTCCAGAAAAGACGCAAGAGGAGAAAAAAGCAATGGATATTTCGGCCTTGGTCAATGGAGACTACTCCAGTGTAAAAGGAACCTGGCAGAATGCTGCTGGTCACCAGCTAGTGTTCAATGATAAAGGGTTGGTTTCCGATAGCTATGAGCTGTATGGAGCATCGTTAACGGATTATGGAACAGCTTCTGGCGGTGTATACGGCGGTGAAACTGGTGGTTTCTTGCTAGAATTCATTCCAAAAGGTGTCAAGCTTGCGAATAAAGAAAATTTCCAAGATAGCTCAGATGCCAGCCAAGATCGTCTGTGGACGGGAGTTGGGATGAATAGCTTTGATGAACAAGGTCAATTTTATTATCGTGTTACTAACTAGTCGTGTAGGATAGAAATTTTCTATCCTATTTTTTGTTTTAAAAGAGTAGTTAGTTAAAATATGATAAAAAATTGTGCAAACGTTTGAATAAATGCTTGAAATAATAATTAAAAAAGGATATAATACTTTTATGAAAGCGCTTTGAAATTTTTAAGGGTTTCAAAGGCAACTATTTTCACATAAAGTAAAGGGGAACTTATGGTTGAGTTAAATCTAAAAAATATTTATAAGAAGTATCCAAACAGTGAGCACTATTCTGTTGAAGACTTTAATTTGGACATTAAGGACAAGGAATTTATCGTTTTCGTTGGTCCGTCAGGATGTGGGAAATCCACAACGCTACGTATGATTGCAGGTCTTGAGGATATCACAGAAGGAACAGCGTCGATTGATGGTAAAGTTGTCAATGATGTGGCACCGAAAGACCGCGATATCGCCATGGTCTTCCAGAACTATGCCCTCTATCCACACATGACAGTCTACGACAACATGGCTTTCGGGCTCAAACTGCGCAAGTACAGCAAGGAAGATATCGATAAACGGGTGCAAGAAGCAGCTGAAATCCTTGGTTTGAAAGAGTTTCTAGATCGCAAGCCAGCGGACTTGTCAGGTGGTCAACGTCAGCGTGTTGCCATGGGTCGCGCTATCGTGCGTGATGCAAAGGTTTTCCTAATGGACGAGCCTTTGTCAAACTTGGATGCGAAGTTGCGTGTGTCCATGCGTGCTGAGATTGCCAAAATCCATCGCCGTATCGGAGCGACAACCATTTACGTTACCCACGACCAGACAGAAGCGATGACGCTTGCAGACCGGATTGTGATCATGTCAGCAACCAAGAACCCTGCTGGAACTGGAACCATTGGTCGAGTAGAGCAGATCGGTAGTCCACAGGAAGTTTACAGAAATCCAGTCAACAAGTTTGTGGCGGGCTTCATTGGCAGCCCAGCGATGAACTTTATCACTGTGACACTTGAGGGGAATGAAATCGTTGCTTCTGGCTTGCGTTTGACCGTGCCAGAGGGAACGCTGAAGGTTCTGCGTGAGAAGGGTTATGACGGCAAGAAGTTGATCTTTGGTATTCGTCCAGAAGACATCAATACAGAACCTGCCTTCTTAGAGACCTTCCCAGATTCTGTGGTTCATGCGACTATCTCTGTCTCTGAGCTTTTGGGTTCTGAGTCTCACCTTTACTGCCAAGTTGGTGATAGTGAGTTTATCGCGCGTGTAAATGCTCGTGACTACTCAGAAACAGGTGAAGGGATTGACCTTGGTTTTGACCTGAACAAGGCGCATTTCTTTGATTTCGAAACAGAGAAAACAGTTTATTAAAATATGAGTTTAAAAAAGATAGTCAGCAAGCCAAATGGAATGCATTTGGTCTGCGAACTATCTTTTCTTTATTTTGCTTTTCCGACAAGAATGGTAGCTGCAATGGTCACTTGGGTGAGGTCAGTCCAGTCAATCTGGTCTTGCTCAACGTGAAAGAGGAGTGGTGTCATCGCTAAAAGAGCGACTCTACTTTCGGCAGTCAAGGAGTGGCTAGACTCAACATTGATTTCAGAGATTATATCGAAGTGCTCTTGGAAATGCTGAATGACTTCTTGGTTAGAGTAATCCTTGTTACTGAGTTGAGTCGCGGCTTTTTGGCGAATTTCTTGAAGATGGTGCTCAGTGGGGATGACCTTGATGAGGAGGGCATTGTCAGACATGACTCTCCGAAATTCCTGATAATTGGCTGGAGAAAAGATATCTAAAATGATGTCCATGCTGGCATCTTGTAGCGGTAGCTTGGCCAAATCACCGACGAACCAATTGACTGCGAAAGTGCTGTCGCTCCTGGCCGCCAACTGGATGGAATCCTTTGAAATATCAAAAGCATAGAAGGTTTTTTGTGGATGGGTTTCCTGGAGTTTACGAGAGTAGAAGCCCTCACCGCAGCCAATATCTAAGACTGTTTTGGCAGATTCTGAGCTAGCAAGTAAGTTCGAGACAGCCTCTAAGATAGCTTGGTAAAATCCAGCCTCTAAAATCAACTGCCGATTTTGAAAACTGGCCTTATCGTAGTCTTTGGGCTGCTTGATTTGAGGTGCTAGATTGACATAGCCAAACTTGGCCAAGTCATAAGAATGCCGATGTCGGCATTTGAGGCTGTTTTCCATCAGCCGCAGCTCTTCCTTGCAGATGGGACAGGCAAAGGCAGTCGCTGTGGCAAAACGCTGGAGTTTGGGTTTGAGGTTTGTATTCATAGTTTAAGTGTATCAAAAGAGACAAGTGAAAGCAACTTTAGGAGTAAGTAGATGGGAGATTCAGTAGAAATAAAACTAATTCTCCAATTTATAAAATGAAATTGCTTTTATATCTAAATTTCTATATAATAATGATAAGGAGGAAACAAGTATGTTAAAAGAAGTATTAACCGTTGCAAAAGTTGCGAAAAAATCTTCACTATTTTTGGGTGGTGTCGCATTTGGTACCCTTGGTTTGAAAATCTTAGCAAGTAAGGAAGCTAAAAAAGGTTATTCTAAAGCTTTGGCTAAGGCTTACAAGTTGAAAGATGAGCTAGATGCATCTGTTTCTGTTGTGAAGCAACATGGAGACGATGTTTTGCAAGATGCTAAATATTTGTATGAGCAAGAGAAAAAAGAAGAGCAATTAGATAGCCTTATAGGAGAATAATATGTCTTTTAAAGTGCTATATAGAGGATATCAACATATCCGACTATCATCTTCTTTTTCACTCACCTTGGATATTCAAGACTATCTTCATTCCTTGGCGAGAGATGAGAAGGGAATTGAGTCTATCCAGTTTTACATGGATCAACAGCGCTTTACCCTACGTATAAAAGAAGGCTTCTCTGTATTAGACAATGCAGAAGCCTTTTTAAAAAGAATTGATAAAGGGAAAGTTTCTGAGTTGATGACTCTTCCTGTTCGTAGAGAAGAGAGTGCCTATTCTATCGTTTCAGGTGCAGCGATTAAGCGTGTGCTTTTTCGTAGTCTTGTGCCGTCTCCTATTCGCTATATATGGACTTGTTATCAGGCTTTTGGCTATGTTAAAGAAGCCTATCAAACACTAGCGCGTAAGGAACTAACGATGGAAGTCTTGGACTGTTCGGCTATTTTATTGTCCTTGTTTATGAACCAATCCAAGACAGCTAGCAATATCATGTTTATGCTTAATTTGGGGAATCATTTAGATCAGTGGTCCTTGAAAAAAACTGCAACAGATTTAGAACAAAGTCTTCTTGCAAAAGAGAGCGATGTATTCTTAGTACAGGGCGATACGGTTGTTAGTATCAAGAGTTCCGATGTTCAAATAGGAGATGTCTTGGTCCTATCTCAAGGAAATGAAATTCTGTTTGATGGACAAGTAGTTTCAGGTTTAGGTATGGTCAACGAAAGTTCCTTGACAGGAGAGAGTTTTCCAGTTGAAAAAAGAGAGTCTGATTTGGTTTGTGCAAATACAGTATTAGAAACTGGAGAGTTGCGCATTCGTGTAACCGATAATCAGATGAACAGCCGGATTTTACAACTGATTGAGTTGATGAAGAAATCTGAAGAAAACAAGAAAACGAAACAACGCTATTTCATCAAGATGGCGGACAAGGTCGTCAAATATAATTTCTTGGGGGCTGGGCTGACTTACCTATTGACAGGTTCTTTTTCTAAGGCTATTTCTTTCCTATTGGTCGATTTCTCCTGCGCTTTGAAAATCTCTACTCCTGTAGCTTATTTGACAGCTATCAAGGAAGGGTTGAACCGTGAAATGGTGATTAAGGATGGAGATGTTCTGGAGAAATACCTGGAAGTTGATACTTTCTTGTTTGATAAGACGGGAACAATCACAACTAGCTATCCGATAGTTGAAAAGGTGTTACCTTTTGTGGACTATAGTGAGGAAGATATTCTCAGAATCAGTGCCTGTCTTGAGGAACACATTTATCATCCTATTGCTAATGCCATCGTCAAGCAAGCCGAGATAGAGGGAATTGAACATGAGGAAATGCATGGGAAACTCCAATATATCGCAAGCAAGGGGATCAAATCTCATATAGATGGCCAACCAGTTGTTATTGGGAATTATGTCTTGATGCAGGATGAGCAGATTCATATCAGTTCAGAACAAAATGCTTTAATTGAAGAGTACAAGAGTCACTACAATCTCTTATTCTTGGCTTATCAGAATGAATTGATTGGAATGTTTTGCATTCATACTCCTTTGAGAAAAGAAGCAAAAGCAGCCTTGGAGAAACTTAAGGCACAAGGGAAAAAATTGATCCTGGCAACAGGGGACACCTTGGTTAGAACAGAGGAATTAGTCAAAGATTTGCCCTTTGATCAGGTCTATACAGACTTGAAACCTGATGGGAAATTTGAGTTAGTAGAGGAACTGCAGAAAGCAGGTCACACGATTTGATGGTTGGAGATGGATTGAATGACTCAGCGGCTCTAACCCTATCAGATATCGGTGTGGTGATGAATGAGAGTGCAGATATTTCTAAGCAGATGAGCGATATCTTATTGTTAGATAATCGCTTGGATTTCTTCCAAGAATTGGATTCGCTATCATCATCTTTGCAAACACTCATCAAGAAGAATATTCAAGATACCGTTGTCGTAAATAGTAGTTTGATTGGCTTTGGCTTGTTTAATTGGCTCAGTCCTTCAAATCTCTCTATCTTACATAATCTAACAACCTTACGTATTGTACTGCGTAGCCTGTCTATTAAGGGATAGGTGGGGACTATTAACAGCAAAAAGGAGTTACCTTTCTCGAGGTTAACTCCTTTTTTATAGGTAAATGTTGAACAGTTTAGTAAGTCAATACAAAATATTTTTTCTTCCCACGACGGATAACAGTCAGTTCGTTCTCTAACTTATCAGCGTCACTCAAGACATAGTCAAGGTCTTGGATGCGGTCACCGTTTACGTAGATAGCTCCATTTTGGACGTCTTCACGGGCTTGGCGTTTTGAGTTAACCACACCAGCTGAAACGAGTAGTTCCACGATATTGTGGTTTTCGTCTGCTTGCACTTGGTAGTTTGGCACTCCGCGAAGTCCTTGTTTGAGTTCTTTAACAGAAAGGTTTTTGATGTTTCCTGCAAAGAGTTGCTCAGTGATGTTGAGGGCTTCCTTGTAGGCTTCTTCACCGTGGACAAGAGTCACGACTTCACGAGCGAGGATTTTTGAGCCAAGCGTTCGTGAGGAGCTGCTTCGAATTGTTTGCGGATGTCTTCAATCTCATCCAGTGACAAGAAGGTAAAGATCTTCAAGAAGCGAACAGCGTCAGCGTCCATAACGTTCATCCAGAATTGGTACATTTCGTATGGAGAAGTCTTGTCAGCATTGAGCCAAACTGCGTTTCCTTCTGACTTACCAAATTTCTTACCAGTCGCATCAGTGATAAGGGGAACAGTGATAACGTGGCCAGTCTTATCAGCCTTACGACGAAGCAATTCGGTACCAGCGGTCATATTTCCCCACTGGTCAGAACCACCGATTTGCAGAGTAACATTGTAGTCTTGGTTAAGGACAAAGAAGTCGTACCCTTGCATGATTTGGTAAGCAAACTCAGTGTAAGAAATTCCAGTTTCAATCCGTTTTTTCACGGATTCCTTGCTCATCATGTAGTTGACAGTGAAGTATTTACCGACATCACGGAGGAAGTCAATGAAGCTGATGCTGCCAAACCAGTCGTAGTTATTGATCATGACAGCCTTGTTTTCGCCATTTTCAAAGTCAAGAAAGCGTGACAGTTGGCCTTGGATAGACTGGACCCAGCCATCAACGGTTTCTTTGGTTTGCAGGCTACGCTCCGCATCTTTAAAGGATGGGTCACCAATCAAACCTGTTGCACCACCGACGAGGGCGTAAGGTTTGTGACCAGCTAACTGTAAGCGGCGACTGGTCAAAATCGCTACCAAGTGACCTAAGTGCAGACTGTCCGCTGTTGGATCATAGCCAGTATAATAAGAGACCTGCCCTTCTTCTAAGGCTTTACGCAAAGCTTCTTCATCAGTCGTTTGAAAAATCAAACCACGCTCTTTTAGCTCATCAAAAATGTGCATAGTTGTCTCTCCTTTTCTAAGATAGCAAAGGATTTTGCCCTTGCTCAAGTATTTTTTTGTTTTATCCCTCTATTGTATCACAAACGCGACAAATAGCAATGAGTAGCCAGAAAATAATTCCCGCAAAAGCGCTAGAATTAGCTCTTTCTTGATATAATCTGCTGATGTTTGCTATAATAGTCGAGAAGGAGAATCTATGTTGAAACCATTTATAAAAAAGTTAAAACAGTTTGGTAAGGGGGAGCCCTCACCTGCTAAGACGTCTAAGCCAAAAGGAGAGACATGGTCGGTACTTGATATTGTTTCCGTTATTTTTCGGACAGTAAAACTACTCTTAAATGTCGCTTTTGTATTTATCTTTTTTGGAATAGTATTGGGGGCTGGACTCGGATTGGGCTATGCCGCCAGCCTTTTTAGTGATGTCTCCGTGCCGAAGCAGGAGGAGCTGGTAAGTCAGGTCAATAAGATTTCTGGGATTTCGAAGCTGACCTATGCTAACGGAGAGTTGATTTCTGAAATCGATAATGATTTGTTGCGGATCCCAGTTGCCAGCGATGCGATTTCGGATAATGTCAAAAATGCTATCATTGCGACGGAAGATGAAAACTTTGAAACTCACAATGGTGTTGTGCCCAAGGCGGTTCTGCGGGCAACCTTGGGTTCTGTAGTTGGAGTTGGTTCATCCAGCGGGGGCTCGACCTTAACTCAGCAGTTGATCAAGCAGCAGGTCGTGGGAGATGCTCCGACTTTCAAGCGGAAGGCAGTAGAGATTGTTGATGCCTTGGCTTTGGAACGCTATATGTCCAAGGATGACATTCTGACTGCTTATTTGAATGTGGCACCTTTTGGTCGGAATAACAAAGGACAAAATATTGCTGGAGTGGAAGAAGCAGCTCAAGGGATTTTTGGTGTATCAGCCAAGGATTTGAGTATTCCGCAAGCTGCGTTTATTGCAGGATTGCCTCAGAGCCCGATTGTCTATTCGCCCTATGCCTCTGATGGCAGTATGAAGAGTCCAGATGATATGGCTTTAGGTCTAGAGCGGGCTCGGAACGTTTTGTATAATATGTACCGTACAGGTCGACTGAGTGAGGCAGACTATCAGCAGTACAAAGACTATGATCTGACGCAAGATTTTAAACAGACTGAGAGCCTTCAAAAGAGCTCGCACAGTTACCTCTACCATACAGCCTTTTCAGAAGCACAGACGGCCATGTACCAGTACTTGATTCAGCGGGACAATGTATCCCAGCAAGAATTAAAAAATAATGCAACGGTTGAAGCCTATCAAGAGTTGGCTCGAAAAGAGCTGAGCGAGGGTGGTTATACGGTCACAACAACCATCAATCATTCGATTCATCAGGCGATGCAGAACGCAGTTGCCAACTACGGTGGTCTCTTGGATGATGGAACAGGAATGGTCGAGGTTGGGAATATCCTTCAGGACAATAAAACAGGAGCAATCATTGGTTTTGTCGGTGGTAGAGACTATAGTTCTAATCAAAACAACCATGCTTTTGATACGGAAAGATCTCCTGGTTCGACTATCAAGCCGATTTTAGCTTATGGGATTGCCATTGACCAAGGGCTGATGGGAAGCGCAAGTGTCCTTTCTAATTACCCAACGAACTTCTCCAGCGGTGAGCCGATTATGCACGTGGACAGTCGCGGGACAGGCATGATGGACCTGCAGGAAGCCCTCAATACTTCTTGGAATATTCCAGCGTATTGGACCTATCGTGCACTTCGCGAGAAGGGTGTGAATGTCCGAGGCTATATGGAAAAAATGGGCTACCATATTGACAACTACGATATTGAAAGTCTACCAATGGGTGGGGGGATCGAGGTTTCGGTTGCCCAGCATACCAACGGTTTCCAGACCTTGGCTAATAACGGTTCTTATCAAGAAAAGTATATGATTGATAAGATCATGGCTCCTGACGGCAAGGTAGTTTATGAGCATAAGGCAAAACCAGTTCAGGTGTATTCGCCTGCTACTGCAACGATTATGCAAAGCTTGATGCGAGGCGTGCTCAACTCTGGTGCAACTACGACCTTTAAATCAAGGATTAGTCAAGTCAATGGTACCTTGGCAGGTGCAGACTGGATTGGTAAGACAGGTACAACTAACAGCAATGGTGATATGTGGCTCATGCTTTCTACTCCTCGGATGACCCTTGGAGGCTGGATTGGTCATGACGACAATACTTCTATGGCTGCCCTGACAGGCTACAATAATAATGCGGCCTATATGGCCTATCTAGCCAATGCCATTTATGAGGCGGATCCAAGTGCCTGGGGAATCGGAGAGAAGTTCAATCTTGATTCGAGCGTTATCAAGTCTGATGTTCTCAAGTCTACTGGAGAAAGACCAGGAACCGTCACAATCAATGGCCGTTCCATCAATCTAAGCGGTCCGACTGTTCCTAGCTACTGGGCTAAGAATGGCGCTCCAACGACGAGCTATCGCTTTGGTATCGGCGCATCAGATGCGGATTATCAGAAAGCTTGGGGAGCAATCTTGGGTGGTACCACTGGCAACACCAATCGTAATAGCCAATGAGAAATTGCCTAACAATTAGAACGAAAGGTAGGGAATACTAGATGTCAGGGAAGATTTCTTCAGATACTATCGCAGCAAGTTCCGCAATTAGTGAATTAGTAGGAGTGGATACTTCAGCCTTCAGGAACAATCAAGTTGAATTTGGCTATACAAGTGATATTGCTGGAATGGAAGCTGGTCGTCAAGCCTGCAATCAAATGTTGCAGGCTGTCAGTGACTTCAGTTCGGCCGTCCTAACTCAGGCTAATAAATTTCCAGAAATTGCTGAAAAATTGAGAAACGCGATATAGAGCAGGCACAGCGTTGGAGCAACTGATGATAAAAGATAAAAATCAAGAAAAACGTGAACAATTATATAAGCAAATCATCCAGCTTGAGAATCAAGAAGAAGATCTTTCAGTTATCAAAAAACGTTACGAAGAGAAGGTAATGGATTTTCGTGCAGATATCTGGACGATAAATGCCCAAATAGAAAACTTGATAGATCCCGTATCAGAGACAAGCCATACCAATCGTAAAATATGGGAAGAAAATCAAGCCTTGCAACAAACAATTGACAGCTACGTAGAGCAAGAGTTGGACAATGTTTCCAAACAAACAAGGAAAGTTCGGCAAAAATTAGATGAAAATCGAGAAAGATTGACGAAAGAAAGGAACTCTTTACCATGGGAGTAAAGTACAGTGCATCGGAGTCCTCACAGCTGATGGAGGCTATGGCTAATAATATTCAAGTGGCCAATGAGGTGACAGACCGATTGTCTCAGGGGTGTGACCACCTAATAGCTGCCCTAGACTCTGGAGAACTCATGGGAGCAGCCTATACAGCAGGTAAGGGTCTTTTTTCAGAAATTATCATTCCTGCCATTAAGAAGCTACAGGCTGCAGTGGATGACATTCAAACGGAGTTAAATTCATATAGGATTGCCGATGCTCAGGTATCAGAGTATGGCAACCTCGATCTGGATCAGCTGAAGAAGACAAAAGAATTGAGAGAGAAACAGCTAGCCTCTATCAAAAAGGCTATTGAAGCTAAGGAATCATTCTTAGAGCGGGTGAAGTCTATTGCTACATTTAATATCGTTTCTCACATGGAATCTCTGGTGATTCTTTCTAGTGCAGAGTCGCAAATTGAATCACAAATTAAAGAATTGGAAGAGAAGATTGAAAAGCTGGAGTTCTTTGTCGCTCAAGTCTCCCAATATTTCAGTGACAGTCTAGAAGTTCTTCGTCTAGCTATTCAAGGAGCTACGCAACTAAGTAAAGTCATTGTCGATAGCGATGGTAACTACTATGCGGACGGTGTGGACATGAGCTGGGTACAGAAGATGAAGGATGTGAAGATTGAGTCATTGGATTATAAAGAAGAGAATAAATCGGATAAATTTATAAATCTTCTAGTTGAACAGTATGGCTTTGATAAAGAGATGAGTGGATTGATTACTGAAATATCCACATTGATTGATGAAAAATTCCCGTATCTATCTCAAACGGAACGGGAACAACTTTTGCTAGTGACACTAGGGAGTTTTATATATTCAGAAGGCTTTGAGGATGGTAAATCAATGGAAGATAAGGCTAAAGGATATATTAGTGATGTCAGTTGGATGGATGTTGCCGGCACACCTTCGGATATAACAGGTCTTCCACTTGATGGAAAAATATTGTTGAAACATTTGGGATTAACTGATAATCAAATAACCAAATTACGTTATAATATTCGATTACAAAGTCAAATTGCCTCAGGAATATATCCAAATTATGATAAAATTAAGTCTGATGATTTGGAATCGTATAAATTATCCTATGAAAAAGTTTATGGTGTTCAATTGACCGACGAGATGTTCAAGGAAAAATGGAATGAAAAATACTCCTCCTTTTCTGGAAAAGGAGATTTTGCTCATTTCTCTATTACTACAGCATCGAACTTAAATAATAGACTCAGAGGAAGTGATTTAACAAAATTAGGACACGAGAATGTTAATGATTTTGCAGGTTGGTTAGGTGATGCGACGCTTACTGATAGTGATGATATTAGTTTTGGAAATGACGATTATAAAGCAGACTTAGATGCGGTAAATATCACACAAAAAATGAAACGTAAAAAAATATCATATATTGAAGCTTCAAACGAGTATTACTCAGAAATGAAACGAGGCGAATACACTCGTGCAGAAAAATTTGTAGAGTATAAATCGGTAGAAGAAATTAAACAAAAAATTTTTACAAAATTACTACCAGATAATATGAAATATGTGGAAGAATCGGGAATGCAATCGCATTTTGAATTACCTAATGAAGAACAGTGTATGGCCTACCTACAAAAAAATTACCCAAGTACTTATAATTTCATTCGAAATATTGAAACAGGGAATCAAGAGTTGACAGAGATGAGGTGATTAGATGAAGAAGAGAAAATTTGTAATTTTTTCGTTGCTAATAGTTCTATTATTATCTTTCTCTGGTTTTCAGTACTATAAATATCAGAGAGTTCATAATATTTTTGATGAAATATACTACGAAGAAAGTGATTATCACAATTATACATTTCTCTGGAAAGGACGAGCTTTTTATAAGTTAAAAAGTTTAAAATTTGTGGACAACGATTCTCAAGAAATTTCTATTCATTCTATTGATTATAAAAGTGTAGATTTACCAAATACTATTCAATCTCTAGGTTATTATTTTTATTTTGGATTTCAGGAGATGACGAAAGTTGGGATAGAGATGCGTATGAGACTGCCAGATACAGAGACAACCATAAATGTAGATTACCTGTACGATGTAAACAATCAGCAATTAGAACGATTTATGTGGTATCACGATGAGAAAAGCGTGAGATATTATCATCAGTCTCAAGTAGAAGCCTTTCTAGCGGAGCATGGAAAGACTGCCGATGAGATTCGCAGGGAAGCAGATGAAATACTCCGTCACAAAGTCTTGGCAGACTGGACTTCCATATATGCCAGTCGTTTTAGCCTAGATAATTGGGGAGAAGTGACAGTTAAGGATATATGGAGAACCGAATAACAAACGGAACGGCGAGGCAATAGTTTTATAAAGGCAGGTTGCCATGACAGAGTTCTTAAGAACATTTTATTTTATTTGATAGCTTTGGTCTGCTTTCTTTTGGGGTGACGGAAGAAACTCCCTACATGATCACCATCACCAATGTAGACGACAAGCCAGCACACTTTGAAGCTCAAGTGGTGGATAGGTAAGTTTAAGAATCCTTAAGTAAGCCTAGATGCTTGCCATTTGTTTGGTGATGGAGGTTTATTTTGACTTTTGATGGCTATCTGGTTGTTACTTTCGATGAAGCCAGAGAAAGAAGCTTCTTGCCCAACACAATGCTGTATGAACAAGACTTCTATGATTACTTAGACAGAGGGGATGAAAAAATGTCGGGACTTAAAAAAATACTAATCGTGATTGGCTCTGTAATTGCTTTAGCTACTAGTTTGAATCTTTATTTTCAGTATCAAAACCACCAAGAACATATGCAATTAAAAACTTCCTTTGAAGAGAGGGACAATATAGCCGTCTTACAACGTTTGATGGCATCAGAAAAATATGCGTCTGACATCCGTAAAGCGGGCTATGTCGTTCCTCCCGATGGAGCTATTCGCTTGGATGGAGGAATTGACTCCATAGAGATAAAAGGAGACATCGATTTGAAAATCTCAAATCCTGGAAGGAATGAAGTCACTGTTTTATTTGAAACAACAGTAAAAGAGGAAAAAATAGATGTCCACTATATTTTAGATAATCAGCTAACCATAAAACGTAGTTACTATTCTGACATTAGTAATCAAAAAATAAATGAGGGAGTGACTATCCCCCAAGCCGAAGAAGAGCGCATATTAAACATTGTTCAAAAAGAGATTGATGCTTTCATGGAAAATATGTATCAGACTTTGTATGGATAGTTTGTTATATTAGACTCAGGTGAGCTGACAGGAGCAGCCTACACAGCTGGTAAAGGTCTCTTTACAGAGATTATCATCCCCAACATCAAAGCTCCAAGCAGCGATAGATGATATCCAACTAGAGTTGACTTCCTACAAACATGCGGATGCTCAGGTCTCAGGATATGGTGATTTGGACCTGGACCAACTCAAGGAACTGAAAAAATTGAGGGAAGAGCAGTTAGCTATCGTAGAAGCTCAGATTCAAGCGAGGGAGAACTGGCTAAATCAAATCAAAGATCTCTTTACACTTAATTGGGGGAAAGCTTTCTCTGAGAAGACCATCCTCTACAATACTAAGTCTCAAATCGAGTCAGGTATTCAGGATTTGGATGACAAGATTGAAAAACTAGAATTTTTTGTCTCACAAGTTTCCCAGTATTTCAGCGATAGTCTAGAAGTTCTTCGTCTAGCTATTCAAGGAGCCACACAACTAAGTGAAATCATTGTCGATAGTGATGGCAACTACTATGCGGACGGTGTGGACATGAGTTGGGTCAAGAAGATGAAAGAGCAGAGGATTGAAAGTATAAAATATGATTCTTCTAAGAAAACAAAAGACTTGCATAAAGAGTATCAAAGTATTTTAGACAAGTTGGAAAAGGGCAAAGAGCTGAGTGATAAGGAATTTGAAACTCTAGAATCTTATGCTCGACGTTATCCAAAAGTTCAGTTACCAAAAATTGTCACCAACAAGCTGGCGACAGAAGCTGCTAATAGAGCTAATCCAGAGAAACTACAGGAAAAGATTGAGAAAATCAAAAAGAGTGATAAGACCTCAATTGAAAAAGCAGACCAAATCGTCAAAGCTTATGAAGATTATCTGTTTTATAATAATAGAGAAGCGTTTGAAGAGTATTGGAAGAAGAGGAGAGCAATGGGCGATGATTGGGGGAAATCTGATATTGAAATTCAGAATAGGGTAAAGAGTATAGAAAAAGATTTCAGAACCTCTTTATCGAACTCTAAAATTGATGTAAGAAAAATAGCCCAGCAACTTGGTGACGATGTTTTAGATGTTAAAAAAATGGAAGATGAGAAGAGAGCAGAATTAATCCAAAAAGGAAGAGAGTTTTGGAAGAGTCCAGGAGACAATGGCGTAACAGATTTTTCTACTCCAATTGGAACAAAATTGGGGGATAATGCTACCTTTATTGATTTAGTCAATACTAATCAGCCGCTTGACCTTAAAAACCGAGTTTATCGAGATGATTACCCATTTTCAGTTTGGGGTCGCCAGTGGGAAGAAAGGATGGAGTCGGACTATATGGGGAACTATCTCTTTGGTTATGTTGGGAAAGGCTATCTAGAGTCAAGCGATGACTATTTAAAATATGGTGCAGGAAAGGCACAACAATTCTCGGATTATTTGAAGTTTGATAAATATTTTGTAGTAGGCGCAGATATAAAATACGATCTGAGTCTATTGCAAGGTCAGTATGGGGATAATTTTGGTGATGCCGCTGCAATTCAAGACGGCGCGGATGCTTATAAGGGAGGAAATAACTAACATGTTCACTTCATTAGTATTTATCATTTCTTTAATCCTACTTTTGCGCTGTTTTAAAAGTAGGCGTTCAAGGATTATTATTGGCGTGCTGTATAGTCTGTTTGTTGTCTGGTACGTTCAGGCAATTTTAAACTACGGCAAATATACTCTGCAACCAGGTCAAAGCGTTGAATTAAGAGTGTCTCCAAATACGGATCAGGTTGAATATAATTCGGAATTGATTTTAGATAAAAAAGATAATAGAAGTATAAAATTATCAGGTACAAATGTTTGGTCTGAAAAATTTGGGGATGTATTATTTGGGGTAAGTGAAAAGAAAATTATTAAGATAGGTAGTACCGAGGGAGACAAGAATGAGCTTCCTAATAATCAAAAAGATATACATTTAGTAGAAGATGGGATTGTTGTTAGTTATAAAGGAGAAAAAGTTTTTGATGTGACAAACAACAAACCTTACTCCATCACCATCACTAATGTAGACAATAAACCGGCCAAATTTGAGGCTCAAGTGGTGGATAGGTAAGGTGGAACATTGGCAACAACTTAGAATTAGCAATCAAGTTACAGACCGACTGCCTAAAGAGCGTGACTATTAAATGGCTACTCTAGCCTTTGGAGAACTCTTGTAAGTAGCCTATATACAGCAGGTGGACAATTTATCAAGCACGGGAAAAGATGGGATTTCTTATGGAAACCAGATACGGATGAGCATAAAAAATCAAAAGAAGATTTTTATGATTATTTGAAGCGAGGAGAAGATAAAAATGTCGGTACGTAAAAAAATAATAAGCATTCTACTTTTGATAATAACTGCTTTTGCCATTTGGTTGCTCTTTGGCCCTGATGATAAACCTGAACCAGATTTTTCTTCTGCCAATAAAATTGAACTACTGGCAAGTATCCTCGCAGGTAACAACGAGGATATTATCCGAGATGCTGGCTATGGAATTCCGGATGACCCAGTGATTCGCCGATGGGGGATAAATAAACTTAAAATATCTGGGAAATTAAACTTGGATGTACGCCCACCGACTAGTTTGGAAGACAGTGAGCTTCTAGTTCTTTTTTCTACTATGATTAACGGTAAAGAAACAGATGTAGCGTTTTTCTTAGATAAAAAATTGAATTTAATTGATTCGAGTTATGAGTCTATAGAGGAAAATGATACTGGGAAAAAAATTGAAATAGATAAGACTCAAGAAAAAGAGTTACTACACCAGGTTCAAACAGAATTGAATCAGTTCTTTGAAAAAATGAAACAGCAACTAGCTTCTAAATAAAGTGTGAGATATTGCGGACAGGGAAGAGTGAAGCCTTTCTTGTAGAGCATGGAAAAACTGTTGAAGAGGAACAAAAGAAGAATCAGGAAGCCTTTTTTGACTATTTGGAAAGAGGTTTAGAGAGCAATGTCAGATAAATTGAAACAGTTTAAATGGTTGATAATATTATTTTTAGTTGTATCAGTACCTTCGTATTTCACTTACAATTATTTTCAACAATCTAATACATTGAAAGTAGCTTTTGAGAAAAATGATAGAATTGAAGTTCTTCATCGTTTGCTAGAATCAGAGAAGTACGCACCTGATATTCGCAAAGCAGGCTTTACCATTCCGCCAGATGGAGCCATTCGGTTAGAAGGGGTTATTTATCCACTGGAAATAGAAGGAGATATACATTTGAAAATTAGTCCTCCTCAAAAGCAAGCCAAGGATTTCCAGTTATTTTTCATTACACAAGTTAATGAAAAACAAACACATGTAGCTTTCGTTTTAGATGAAAATCTGAATTTACTTTATTCTAGCTATTCTCAGGAAAATGCTAAGGGAACAAGAGAAATAGTTTCTATCTCACAATCTGAAGAAGCCCGCTTGTTGAAAATTGTTCAAAGTGAGATTAATAGCTTCATTAAAAAGATGTATCAAATCTTGTATGGTTAGTTTTGTAGAAGAGTTAAATACCAATAACCCCCTATACTTAAAAAACCGAGCATACAGAGAAGACTATCCTTTCTCAATTTGGGGCCACTAGTGGAAAGAAGGGAAGAAGCCTGATTATTTGGGAAATTATCTCTTTGGTTATGTTGGGAAAGGTTATTTAGAATCTAGTGATACATATTTGAAAGTTGGTGCAGGAATGGCTCAGGGATGGTCAGATAAGAACCCTTTGAAATATTTAGAGAACGTTATTAATGGAAATTATGGAGATAATCCAGGAGATGCTAAGACAATTCAAGATGGTATTAATGATTATAGGGAGAATTACAAATGACCTATAGGAAGAAAAAAATCTGGAAATTAGGTTGTGGCTTGCTAATATTAATCCTAACAACTAGCATTTTTGGACTATATTTATGGGCAAAAAACATTGGTAAGTATACTCTGCAAAAAGGTCAAAGTGTTAAATTGAAAGTTTTTTCTAAAACAGAGCAGCTGGAGTATCATTCGGAATTGATTTTAGAAAAAAAAGATGACGCTAAATTAAAATTATCGGGCCGAAAAGGCTGGGGGATGAAAGGAAGTAATACGGTTTATAATGTTGAGAAGCAGTCAATAACTGAGATTATTATTTCTAAAGATGGAACAGAGCGCAAAGACTTACCGAATGATAAGAGTAAAAGTATCTATTTAGAGAGTGATGGAATAGTGGTTCAAGGGGAAATAAAGGAAATATTTGGGGTGACGGAAGAAACCCCCTACACCATCACCATCACCAATGTAGACAATAAACCGGCCAAATTTGAGGCTCAAGTGGTGGATAGGTAAAGTAGAACATTGACAACAACTTAGAATTAGCAATCAAGTAACAGACCGACCGCCTAAAGACTGTGACTATTAAATGGCTACTCTAGCCTCTGTCAAAAATGTCTATTGAAGCAAAAGAATCATTCTTAGAGTGCATGAAGTCTATTGCTACATTTAATATCGTTTCTCACATGCAGTTAAAGATTATGCCCATGAAGCAATTCAGTTTGCAGCATTTACTGAACAAAGCTGGGACTTGAATCTTTACTCAATTGCTCATGCTATAAGTGAGGTGGGAAATACTGCCAGAATTAATATCCCAGGTAGCACAGCCTCACTACCTTATCCCATGGAAAAGTATGAAATTTCTTTCAAGGGTGATGTGGACTCTGGCCGTTATGGTGATACCGACTTTAACTCAGATTTGGATCCAATTAATAGCTATGAGCTAATGAAAAATGTGAATCAAAAAGATATTTTTAAAATACAAGCAGACTATAATCAGGGAATTGGATCTAATAAGATTAACCGTGTTGAAGAGTTTTATAAAAATATGGGGTATGGAGATATCAAAGTCGGTAAAGATATTGTTCATTACATTGTAACAGATGGTAGTACAGGAGGCCATATGTTTATAACTCGTGGTCAGTCAGAGGAGGAACAAAAGAAGAATCAGGAGGCCTTTTTTGACTATTTAGAAAGAGGGGCTGATACAAATGTTCGTTAAATTCAAACGCTATAAATACCTGACTATTGTTTTGTCCTTACTTCTGATCCTTATTCCTTCCTATTTTGCTTATGAGCGTTATCAATATGACGCTTTTAAGCGTGCTTATGAACAAAAAACAATTTATGAACAACTAGATATCTTGATGAATTCCACTCGCTATGTGAATGCAGTCAGAAAAGCCGGTTATTCCATAGATGACTACAATGTAAAAATGATGGAACGTATTTCCAGCATAGAGACCAAAGGAGGTCAACCAGTAACCATTATATCTCCAGACGATGGAGTAACCATGATTACAGTTAAAAAGATAGGTACCACTCCTAATGTAACATCAACTTTTCAATTTAATAATGAACTAGAATTGGAATACGTGGGCTATATGAAAATAGATAGCACGTCACAAGAAAGAATTGAAGTTGATGATGAGACTACAAATAAGATAGCAGATGAGGTGAGAGCAGAGGCAAAAGCTATGCTCAAAGATATTTACCAATCCATGTACCCAAATGAAAAATAAAAATCTATCGTATATTGATGCGTTAATGAGTATTATTCAGATACGGAACGAGGCGAGTGCACTCGCGCAAGAAAAATTGTAGACTATAAATCGATAGAAGAGACTAAACAAAAATTTTTACAAAATTACTACTAGATAAAATAAGTTGAGGAGGTGGGAATGCAATCTCATTTTGAATAACCTACTGAAAATCGGAGTGTGGAATATCTACAAAAGATTTGCCAAGTAGCTATAATTTCATTCTAAATATTGAAGCAGTCAATCAAGAATTGGAAGAAATGAGGTGATTGGATGAAGAAAAAACGATTATTCGTTTCGCTTTAGTGTACAGAATTGGGGAGAAGTAAAATTTAAAGATGTTTGGAAAACAGAATAGGGAAACTGATACCAAGGTTAGGTTACTTCAGAAATATTTCAAAACAAAACCTGCCCAATCGTATTTAATGCTCATTGTGCTTGTTTGGTCAGTATATGAGATTGGTGCGACCAGTTTGGCAAGTAACTCTGCATTGACTAAGGAATTCATGCATGGTCGATATGTTATGGTTTGGCCAATGGTAGATAAGAAAGTGAAATTATACCACTATGCGGAAGAATGGACTAATGACGTTTTAGTTGGAATGATGCATTTAGACTATGGAAATATTAGAATAACTAGTTTTCCTAAAAAATGGGAGAGTGAAGCTGAAGTATACTATACGCTGTCTCAGGATGAATATGCTGATAGAGTATATTTTTTCTTAGACGAGCCAATTTCCAAAGCCTATATCAGCAGATTAGAACAAAAATATTATTTGATCTCAAAGAATGCAGTTGCTATTAAAGAGGAAACAGGTAAGAAGGTTGAACAGTTAGTTCAAGAAGTGGGGAATGCAAGGAAAAACTTCTTATCAGCTCTTGGAAAGATGAAAATCCTTCGTTTGGTCTATTTGCTTCTTCGTATGATAGTATTGTTGCAGTTTATCAGGTGGTCGGGTCAGCGGAGAAAACGGAAAGAAGATGAAATATTGCAGAATGGATAGACTCCTAATACGATATGGGGTCTATAAGGAGATTCACAAATGACCTTGAAAAAACAATGGGATTGGAATTTAGGTTGTAGTTTATTACTTGTTGGAGTTCTGGTATCTGCTTTTCTCTTTTATTTATGGGCACAAAATCTTGGGAAGTATACCCTTCAATCTGGTCAGTCTATTAGCCTGAAAGTTAAACCTCGGACACAAGATGTTGAATACTATTCAGTGTTAATTTTGAAGAAAAATGATAATAATAAGCTTAAATTATCAGGTTCAGGAGTTTGGTTTGAGGTAAATGGGGACATTTTTTATGGGGTTGAAGAGCAAAAACTCTTTAAACGAAACTATTCAGAAAATGATAATGAAGAGTTACCCAACAATCAAAAAGGTATTCATTTAGTAAAAGATGGGATTGTTGTTAATTATCAGGGAGAAAAAGTTTTTGATGTCACGAATAACAAACCTTACACCATCACCATCACCAATGTAGACAATAAACCAGCTAAATTTGAGGCTCAAGTGGTGGACAAGTAAGGTAAAGCATTGGCAACAACTTATAACTAAGCAATCAAGTTACAGACCGAATACGGATGAGCATAAAAAATCAAAAGAAGATTTTTATGATTATTTGAAGCGAGGAGAAGATAAAAATGTCGGTACGTAAAAAAATAATAAGCATCCTACTTTTGATAATAACTGCTTTTGCCATTTGGTTGCTCTTTTGGCCAGATGATAAACCTGAACCGGATTTTTCCTCTGCCAATAAAATTGAACTACTGGCAAGTATTCTCGCAGGTAATAACGAGGATATTATCCGAGATGCTGGCTATGGAATTCCGGATGACCCGGTGATTCGGCGATGGGGAATAAATGAACTTAAAATACCTGGTAAATTAAACTTGGATGTACGCCCACCGACTAGTTTGGAAGACAGTGAGCTTCTGATTCATTTTTCCACTACAATTGATGGTAAAGAAATAGATGCAGGTTTTTTCGTGGATAAAGAATTAAAATTGACTTATTCAAGATATACTTATATAGATAAGGATGCTATTAGGAAAAAAATTGAGATAGATGAGACTCAAGAAAAAGAGTTACTACACCAGGTTCAAACAGAATTGAATCAGTTCTTTGAAAAAATGAAACAGCAGCTAGCTTCTAAATAGGAAATATAATAAAAGAATCATAAATAAAGATTCGGAAGGCTATTGATGAGCCACTCTGGGAAGAATTGGATAGGAAACATGAAGGATACATCAAAATCCAGGGTTAACATGTTCATGACGACGAGGAAGTGGATGAGAGCGACTTAAAATAAACATGCTTCTATTTCAAGATTAAAGATGAAAGCGTCCTGGAAATTAGATAAAACTACTTGAATTTTTACATAAATATGGTATAATAGTATCAATAATTTGTCGTGTGCTTTAATTGAAATATTGTCCTATTAAAGCTTGCAGCAGTTAAATCAAACTTTTTATAAGTCAGATTTAGCTGCTCTTTTTGTGTCTATTTCAGAATTCTAGGATTTGTAACGCAAACTTAAAGATTCTAAAAACTTAGCAAAAAGGACTGATTGTAGCTGTTTTGACGAGAGTCAATGGCGTAGAAGGGGTCTCCCCTTGGTAAGAGTGAAGAAGAGTGTGATATGAGAGGCAAATGGTTAGTATTCCAATAATCAGAAAATCTCAATTTTCTCCGATTCCCTCCCTCTGTACTTTATAAAAAAGGAGTTAGAAACTTGGCAGGACATGACGTTCAATACGGGAAACATCGGACCCGTCGTAGTTTTTCAAGAATTAAAGAAGTTCTTGATTTACCAAACTTGATTGAAATTCAAACAGACTCGTTTAAAGATTTCTTGGACCATGGTTTGAAAGAAGTCTTCGAGGATGTGCTTCCTATTTCAAACTTTACCGACACCATGGAATTGGAATTTGTCGGCTATGAAATCCGTGAGCCTAAATATACGCTGGAAGAAGCTCGTATTCACGATGCTAGCTACTCAGCGCCAATCTTTGTGACTTTCCGCCTGATTAACAAGGAAACTGGTGAAATCAAGACGCAGGAAGTCTTCTTTGGCGACTTCCCAATCATGACTGAAATGGGAACCTTCATCATCAATGGTGGTGAGCGGATTATCGTGTCTCAGTTGGTGCGTTCGCCAGGGGTTTACTTCAACGATAAAGTTGATAAAAATGGTAAAGTTGGCTACGGTTCAACTGTTATTCCTAACCGCGGAGCTTGGTTGGAGCTAGAAACAGACTCAAAAGACATCGCCTATACTCGTATTGACCGGACTCGTAAATTCCGTTTACTACTTTGGTGCGTGCGCTTGGTTTCTCAGGTGATGATGAGATCTTGGACATCTTTGGTGACAGCGACTTGGTGCGCAACACCATCGAAAAAGACATCCACAAGAACCCAATGGACTCTCGTACGGATGAAGCTCTGAAAGAAATCTACGAGCGTCTTCGTCCAGGTGAGCCTAAGACGGCTGAAAGCTCACGTAGCTTACTTGTGGCACGTTTCTTTGATCCACATCGCTATGACTTGGCTGCCGTTGGTCGTTACAAGATTAACAAGAAGCTCAACATCAAGAATCGCCTCCTCAATCAAACATTGGCAGAACATCTAGTAGATGCTGAAACAGGTGAAATTCTTGTCGAAGCTGGTACAGTCATGACCCGCAGTGTAATTGACAGCATTGCAGAGCAACTGGACAATGGTTTGAACAAGATCACTTATATTCCAAACGACTCAGCTGTCTTGACAGAGCCTGTGGAATTGCAGAAGTTCAAGGTTGTCGCACCAAGCGATCCAGATCGTGTTGTGACCATTATTGGCAATGCGAACCCATCTGACAAGGTTCGGACTGTAACACCAGCTGACATCTTGGCTGAAATGAGCTATTTCCTCAACTTGGCAGAAGGTATCGGTCGTGTGGATGATATTGACCACTTGGGGAACCGTCGTATTCGTGCGGTTGGTGAACTTTTGGCCAACCAAGTTCGACTTGGCCTTTCTCGGATGGAGCGTAATGTTCGTGAACGGATGTCTGTTCAGGATAATGAAGTACTGACTCCGCAGCAAATCATCAACATCCGTCCAGTAACTGCCGCTATTAAAGAATTCTTTGGTTCTTCCCAGTTGTCTCAGTTCATGGACCAACACAATCCGCTGTCTGAGCTTTCTCACAAGCGTCGTCTTTCTGCCTTGGGACCTGGTGGTTTGACACGTGACCGCGCTGGTTATGAAGTGCGGGACGTGCACTATACTCACTATGGTCGTATGTGTCCGATTGAAACGCCTGAAGGACCAAACATCGGTTTGATCAATAACTTGTCTTCTTACGGACACCTTAACAAATACGGATTTATTCAAACACCTTACCGTAAGGTAGACCGTGAAGCTGGTGTGGTAACCAACGAAATCGTTTGGCTGACAGCTGACGAGGAAGATGAATTTATCGTAGCTCAGGCCAACTCTAAACTGAATGAAAAAGGCGGCTTTGCAGAGCCTATCGTTATGGGACGCCACCAAGGTAATAACCAAGAATTCCCTTCAGACCAAGTAGACTACATGGATGTATCACCTAAGCAGGTAGTTGCCGTTGCGACTGCATGTATTCCTTTCTTGGAAAATGACGACTCCAACCGTGCCCTCATGGGTGCCAACATGCAGCGTCAGGCTGTACCTTTGATTGATCCTAAAGCACCTTATGTCGGTACTGGTATGGAATACCAAGCTGCTCACGATTCTGGTGCGGCGGTTATTGCTCAGTATGATGGTAAGGTTACCTATGCGGATGCGGATAAGGTAGAAGTTCGTCGTGAAGACGGTTCACTAGATGTGTACCACATTCAAAAATTCCGTCGTTCAAACTCAGGAACTGCCTACAACCAACGCACCCTTGTAAAAGTTGGCGATGTCGTTGAAAGGCGACTTTATCGCAGACGGACCTTCTATGGAAAATGGAGAAATGGCGCTGGGACAAAACCCAATCGTTGCCTACATGACATGGGAAGGTTACAACTTCGAGGATGCGGTTATCATGAGTGAGCGTCTGGTCAAAGACGATGTCTATACATCTGTCCACCTCGAAGAATACGAATCAGAAACACGTGATACAAAGCTTGGGCCTGAAGAAATCACTCGTGAAATTCCGAACGTCGGTGAAGATGCCCTTAAAGACCTTGACGAAATGGGAATTATCCGCATCGGTGCCGAGGTTAAAGAAGGCGATATCCTTGTCGGTAAAGTAACACCTAAGGGTGAGAAAGACCTTTCAGCTGAAGAACGCCTCTTGCATGCTATCTTTGGTGATAAGTCTCGTGAAGTCCGTGATACCTCTCTGCGTGTGCCACACGGTGCCGACGGAGTGGTTCGTGATGTGAAGATCTTTACCCGTGCTAATGGTGATGAACTGCAATCTGGCGTTAATATGCTGGTTCGTGTTTATATCGCTCAAAAACGTAAGATCAAGGTCGGAGATAAGATGGCCGGACGTCACGGAAACAAAGGGGTTGTATCCCGTATCGTTCCCGTGGAAGACATGCCATACTTGCCAGACGGAACACCGGTTGATATCATGTTGAACCCACTTGGGGTGCCATCACGTATGAATATCGGTCAGGTTATGGAACTCCACCTTGGTATGGCAGCTCGTAACTTGGGCATCCACATTGCGACACCGGTCTTTGACGGAGCAAGCTCAGAAGATCTCTGGTCTACAGTTCGTGAAGCTGGTATGGATAGCGATGCTAAGACAATTCTTTATGATGGACGTACTGGTGAGCCATTTGATAACCGCGTTTCTGTCGGTGTCATGTACATGATCAAGCTCCACCACATGGTTGACGATAAGCTCCATGCCCGTTCAGTTGGTCCATACTCAACCGTTACCCAACAGCCACTCGGAGGTAAAGCTCAGTTTGGTGGACAACGTTTCGGGGAAATGGAAGTTTGGGCCCTAGAGGCTACGGTGCGTCAAACGTACTTCAAGAAATCTTGACTTACAAGTCTGACGATATCAACGGACGTTTGAAAGCTTATGAAGCGATTACTAAAGGGAAACCAATTCCAAAACCGGGTGTGCCAGAATCCTTCCGAGTTCTTGTGAAAGAATTGCAATCTCTTGGTCTTGACATGCGTGTCCTTGACGAAGATGACCAAGAAGTGGAACTTCGTGACTTGGATGAAGACATGGATGAAGATGTGATCCATGTGGATGATCTGGAAAAAGCACGTCAAAAACAGGCTCAAGAAGCTAAAGCAGCTTTTGATGCTGAAGGAAATGAAGAAAAATAATTCGTCGCTGATTAGATAAATAAGAAAGGTAAGAAATAGTGGTTGATGTAAATCGATTTAAAAGTATGCAAATCACCCTAGCTTCTCCAAGTAAGGTCCGTTCATGGTCTTACGGAGAAGTGAAGAAGCCTGAGACAATCAATTACCGGACCTTGAAGCCAGAACGTGAAGGCCTCTTTGACGAGGTGATCTTCGGGCCAACCAAGGATTGGGAGTGTGCCTGCGGTAAGTACAAACGGATTCGTTACAAAGGGATTATTTGTGACCGCTGTGGTGTTGAAGTAACACGGACTAAGGTTCGTCGTGAGCGTATGGGGCACATCGAGCTTAAAGCACCGGTTTCTCACATTTGGTATTTCAAGGGAATCCCAAGCCGTATGGGCTTGACTCTAGATATGAGTCCGCGCGCTCTGGAAGAAGTCATTTATTTTGCTGCTTATGTGGTGATTGATCCTAAGGAAACACCACTGGAGCACAAGTCTATCATGACTGAGCGCGAGTATCGTGAGCGCCTCCGTGAATATGGTGCAGGTTCATTCGTTGCCAAGATGGGAGCAGAAGCGATCCAAGACTTGCTGAAACAAGTGGATTTGGAAACAGAAATTGCGGCTCTCAAGGAAGAATTGAAAACAGCTTCTGGTCAAACGAATCAAGGCCATTCGTCGTTTGGACGTTTTGGATGCCTTCTACCGCTCTGGCAATAAGCCAGAATGGATGATTCTCAACATCCTGCCAGTCATTCCACCAGATCTACGTCCAATGCTTCAATTGGATGGTGGCCGTTTTGCCTCATCTGATTTGAATGACCTCTACCGCCGTGTTATCAACCGGAACAACCGTTTGGCTCGTTTGCTTGAGTTGAATGCACCAGGTATCATCGTTCAAAATGAGAAACGGATGCTGCAAGAAGCGGTGGATGCTTTGATTGACAATGGTCGTCGTGGTCGTCCAATCACAGGACCAGGTAGCCGTCCGCTTAAGTCTTTGAGCCATATGCTTAAAGGTAAACAAGGACGTTTCCGTCAAAACTTGCTGGGTAAACGGGTTGACTTCTCAGGACGTTCCGTTATCGCCGTTGGTCCGACATTGAAGATGTATCAATGTGGTGTGCCACGTGAAATGGCGATCGAGCTCTTCAAACCGTTTGTTATGCGGGAAATTGTTGCCCGTGATTATGCACAGAATGTGAAAGCTGCTAAGCGCATGGTAGAGCGTGGCGATGAGCGCATCTGGGATGTCTTGGAAGATGTTATCAAAGAACACCCGGTGCTCCTTAACCGCGCACCGACCCTTCACCGTTTAGGTATCCAAGCCTTTGAGCCAGTTCTAATCGACGGTAAAGCTCTTCGCTTGCACCCACTGGTCTGTGAAGCCTACAATGCCGACTTTGACGGTGACCAAATGGCCATCCACGTTCCATTGTCTGAAGAAGCGCAGGCTGAAGCTCGTATCCTCATGCTGGCTGCTGAGCACATCTTGAATCCGAAAGACGGAAAACCAGTTGTAACACCGTCTCAGGATATGGTCTTGGGTAACTACTACCTGACCATGGAAGAAGCAGGTCGTGAAGGTGAAGGTATGGTCTTTAAAGACCGTGATGAAGCTGTGATGGCCTTGCGTAATGGCTATGTCCACTTGCACACTCGTGTGGGTATCGCGACAGATAGCCTCAATAAGCCATGGACAGAAGATCAAAAACACAAGATCCTCATGACTACAGTAGGTAAGATTCTCTTCAACGATATCATGCCAGAAGAGCTGCCTTACCTGCAAGAGCCAACGAATGCTAATTTGACCGAAGGAGTGCCAGCTAAATACTTCTTGGAGCCAGGTAAAGATATCAAGTCTGCCATTGAAGCCCTAGAGCTAAATATTCCGTTCAAGAAGAAATCTAGGAAATATCATCGCTGAAATCTTCAAACGCTTCCGTACGACAGAAACATCTGCCCTGCTGGACCGCTTGAAAGACTTAGGTTACCACCATTCTACTCTAGCTGGTTTGACAGTGGGTATTGCTGACATTCCAGTCGTGGAAGACAAGGCAGAGATTATCGAAGAATCTCACAAGCGTGTAGAACAAATCACTAAGCAATTCCGTCGTGGTATGATTACTGACGATGAACGCTACAACGCAGTTACTGCTGAATGGCGTGCTGCCCGTGAAAAACTGGAGAAACGCTTGGTTGCCAACCAAGATCCGAAGAACCCAATCGTTATGATGATGGATTCTGGAGCCCGTGGTAACATCTCAAACTTCTCACAGCTTGCCGGTATGCGTGGTCTGATGGCTGCGCCAAATGGACGTATCATGGAATTGCCAATCCTTTCAAACTTCCGCGAAGGTTTGTCAGTACTCGAAATGTTCTTCTCTACTCACGGTGCCCGTAAGGGTATGACCGATACGGCTCTCAAGACAGCCGACTCAGGTTACTTGACTCGTCGTTTGGTTGACGTTGCCCAAGATGTGATTATCCGTGAAGACGATTGTGGTACAGACCGCGGCTTGCTCATCACTTCTATCACCGAAGGCAAGGAAATGATCGAGTCTCTGGAAGAGCGCCTAAATGGTCGTTACACTAAGAAAACAGTTAAACATCCAGAAACTGGTGCGGTTATCATTGGTCCAAATGAATTGATCACCGAAGACAAGGCGCGTGAGATTGTCAATGCTGGTGTTGAAGAAGTGACGATTCGTTCCGTCTTTACATGTAACACTCGCCATGGTGTCTGCCGTCACTGTTACGGTATCAACTTGGCGACTGGCGATGCGGTTGAAGTCGGTGAAGCAGTAGGAACCATCGCTGCCCAATCTATCGGGGAACCTGGTACACAGCTTACCATGCGGACCTTCCACACGGGTGGGGTTGCCTCTAATACCGATATCACACAAGGTCTTCCTCGTGTCCAAGAAATCTTGAAGCCCGCAATCCGAAAGGGGAAGCGGTCATTACTGAAGTCAAGGGTGAAGTTACTGCCATCGAAGAAGACGCGTCAACTCGTACGAAGAAAGTCTTTGTCAAAGGTGCAACTGGTGAAGGTGAATACGTGGTACCATTTACAGCTCGCATGAAGGTAGAAGTGGGCGACCAAGTTTCCCGCGGTGCTGCCTTGACCGAAGGTTCTATCCAGCCTAAGCACTTGTTGGCTGTCCGTGATGTCTTGTCTGTTGAAACTTACCTGCTTGCTGAGGTACAAAAAGTTTACCGTAGCCAAGGGGTAGAAATCGGCGATAAACACATCGAAGTAATGGTTCGCCAGATGATCCGCAAGGTGCGCGTCATGGATCCAGGTGATACAGATCTCCTCATGGGAACTCTTATGGATATCACTGACTTTACAGATGCTAACCGTGATGTGGTTATCTCAGGCGGAGTACCTGCGACAGCTCGTCCAGTCCTCATGGGAATCACCAAAGCTTCCCTTGAGACAAACAGCTTCTTGTCTGCAGCTTCCTTCCAGGAAACAACTCGTGTCCTGACAGATGCTGCTATTCGTGGTAAGAAAGACCACCTGCTCGGTCTCAAGGAAAATGTTATCATCGGTAAGATTATCCCAGCTGGTACCGGTATGGCTCGTTACCGTAACTTGGAACCACAAGCAATCAATGAAGTTGAAATCATTGACGAAGTTGTGGAAACAGCAGAGACTAAAGAAGTTGAAACAAGCGTAGAATCATAAGAACTTGCTTGAGTTTACAATATAAAAGTCTATCAGAGGCTGGGACAAAAGTCCTAGCCTCTCAATTGTCTTTGGATTGTCGAGTAAGACGCAGTGGTTGAGTGGGCTCTACTACGCTGATTTCATCAGCTTTTACAGCCCTACTCAACTGTGCGGAGGTGGGACGACGAAATCGAATTCTAACGAATCACCGATTTCTGTCCCACTCTCTTTTTGCTAGGTGTACTACATTGGTAAAGGTATAATAAAAATAGAAATTTAGAGCTCTTTTTTGTTAGTAGACTGAATCAAAAGCTGAGGGAGGGAGCTTCCTAGTGAGCAGATGGCACATTTTTTGATTTTATATGGCTCTTAGCTGTACAGGAAGGGAAAAATTAGATATACTAAGTAAAAGGAGGAAGAAATGAAAATTTTTTTGCAAAAAGTAGAATATAGTTTACTGGCTTTGTTTTTAGCCGTACAGACTCAAGTTCCTTTTGTACTGATCCAGTTTTACAAAGGTCGAGATCAAAGTTTTTCAATGGGATACACCTTGCTTATCCTGATGATTTATTTGCTGATCATTTTTTATGCCCTGCGAATGGCTAAAAAAGAAGGCTTACTGACCCTTGATTTTAGTTTTTTTAATTTAAAATCGGTAATCTGGCTAGTATTATCCTATCTGATAACTTTCGGAGTTAGTATTTTTGCTGCGATTATTATGGTTCTAGAGGGCCAACTTTCAGGAACGACAGCCAATCAAACTGCTTTGCAAAACTTGTTTCAGAGTACGCCCGTTGTTTTGCTTATTGTGGGAGCTGTTTTTTCAGCGCCAATTTTGGAAGAGATTATTTTCCGTGGTTTGATTCCCCAAAAGCTGTTTCCAAAGCATGAGTTGATTGGTCTGATAGTTGGTTCTATCCTTTTTGGTTTTTTCCACGGTCCGACCAACATCGGTAGTTTTGTCCTTTATGCTGGTATGGGGGGCGTTCTAGCTTTGGTGGTTCACCAGACTAAGCGTTTGGAAATGGGAATTTTAGCCCATATGTTACGGAATGCCATTGCTATTTGGTGATGATTATTTCACAAAGTTAACTAGATATCATTCATGGATGAAGAGGTCAGATTGACCTCTTTTTTGACATTTCAGGGATAAAAAGTGACTTTTGAGGACATGGAGCTAGCAAAGCGAATCTTTTGTTCTATAATGAGAATTGTATCTTAGCTTTAAGGAGTAAAAAATGAGGCTCACATTTCAAAAATCTATCCAAATCTTATTAGTAGCTATGCTAATGCAATCGGTCTTGCTGCTTTTGGTTCATCCGATGACCAATCGTTTCGCTTTATCGAGGCCTAACTTGCTTTTTATCTCTCTGTTTTTGTTCATTCTTTTAGGGTATGCCTCTTATTTTTCTCGTGAGTGGCGGGATTTTAAGATAGAGCTACGTGCTTCCAAGCGGTTTCAGCACTTGCGTTGCCTTTATTTTTTGATGATTGCAAGCAACGCAGCGAGTCTTGTTCTCCTTTGTGGGCATTCGAGTTCGGAGCTAACGCCTTTGCAGCAGCTTATCTCAAACAGTTTTTCCGCCTCCTCCTTGCTACTACTTGGCATGGATTTATTTGGTATGTCATCACAGGCTAAGCAAAACAGGCAGATGAAATACAGAAAGAGTTGGCGGATTGCCTTGGGAATTGCTCTCTTTGCTTTCCTGAGAAATCCCGGAGAATCATCTTGTTTTCTAATTTACCTAAGCTTAGGCATGGCTTTTGTCCAGCTCTTAAAAGCCTGGGTTAGCTCTCTAGAATTATCCTTACTGGCTCATCTTCTTCGGAATTTACTTCTGATCCTCCTTTTGCCTTTCTGTTTGTAAAAAGTGTTTTCTTAAATAGCGGAATTGTGGTAAAATGATAAATGAAACAAGAGTCTGAGAGGACTGCTTGTAGGATCAAGTGCAGTTTGTAAAACTGATGCTGCATCTGCTGTTGGCTTTGCGGTACACTAGATGGGTGTGCCTTTTTTGTTGAAAGGCAGTAGTAGCAAGGGGAAAGGAAATACGATGAATCTAAGACAACTTGCTCCAGAGGGCAAGACGGCCCTTTGTGGGATCCTCAATGTTACCCCAGATTCCTTTTCGGATGGTGGCAAATATGATACGGTGGAAAAGGCTTTGGAGCAGGCACATAAGATGATAGCTCAAGGAGCTCATTTGCTAGACATCGGTGGCGAGTCGACTCGTCCAGGCAGCCATTTTGTGGACATTGAAGCGGAGATAGGTCGTGTGGTACCGGTCATTGAGGCTCTTCGCCGAGAGACTGATATCCTCATTTCTGTAGATACTTGGAAAGCACCAGTTGCCGAAGCAGCTTTGGCCGCTGGAGCCAATATCATCAATGATATCACGGGACTCTTGGGTGATGAGAGAATGGTAGTTGTGGCTGCCAAGGCTGGAGCGCCAGTTATTGCCATGTTCAATCCAGTCATGGCCCGGCCCCAACACACCAGTTCGAAAATCTTTCCGACTTTCGGCTTTGAGCCAGCTTTTACCGAGTCAGAATTAGCGGACTTTGAACAGCTGGGTATTCAGGCACTCATGTGGGCATTTTTTGAAAAGACACTGGCAAGAGCTGAGAAAGCTGGTCTGGACCGTGAGCAAATCATGCTGGATCCAGGGATTGGTTTTGGCCTGACCAAGCGGGAAAATCTCTTGCTCTTACAGGAGTTGGATAGCATTCATCAGGCTGGCTTTCCCATTTTTCTGGGGGTCTCTCGCAAGCGATTTTTGGTCAATATCTTGGAGGAAAATGGTTTTGAAACTGACCCGGAGACGGAAACAGGTTTTCAAAACAGAGACCTAGCTTCAGCTCATTTGACTAGCATTGCAGCTAGTCAAGGTGTTGAGGCTGTCCGAGTGCATGATGTGGGAGTTCACCGGATGGCAGCAGAGATTGGCGATGCTATTCGACTGGCTCAGAAAATGGAAGATCTAAATTTACGGCAGTATAAGTGACTATGATAAAAGAAGAATTGCCAGATTTAAGCTGGCTGGAAGCTATCGGACGGACAGTCCTAATTTTGGCTTGGAGCGGATGGAGCGGATGCTGGCGCTGCGGGGGAATCCCCATTTGCAGCTGTCAGTGATTCATATAGGAGGGACCAACGGCAAGGGCTCGACCATTGCCCACCTGCGTCAACTCTTGGAAATGCGAGGCCTGCGTGTAGGAACCTTTACCTCCCCCTGTCTGATCAGCTACAATGAACAAATCGCCATCAACGGTCGACCTATTTCTAATCAAGATTTGGAGCGCCTTCTAGAGACTTATCGAGCTATTTTTGAAGAGCAAGCGAATGATGAGATTTTGCAGGGAGTGACTGAGTTTGAAATTATGACGGCTTTGGCCTATGATTATTTGGCTCAGGAGCGGGTTGATGTGGCCATTATGGAGGTTGGCATGGGCGGCCTCTTAGACAGTACCAATGTCTGTCGACCTGATCTGACAGCCATTACGACTATTGGCTTAGACCATGTGGCTCTGCTGGGGCATTCTCTGGCAGCGATTGCCGAGCAGAAGGCTGGGATTATTAAGCCAAATGTACCCTTGGTGACTGGATGGATTGAGCCAGAAGCTCTAGTGGTCATTGAGGACAAGGCTCATCAAAAGCAAGCGCCCTACTATGTTTATGGGCAGTCTTATCAAGTTCAGAGCTTGGGCGGGACTGACTCAGGAGAACATTTTAGCTTTTCCAATGCCTATCGGGAAGCGGGGCCTTACCTGACGCCTCTGCTGGGGCAGCATCAGGTAGATAATGCTGGTTTGGCGATTGAGCTCTGTGACCTCTATTGCCAGCTCAAGCAGTTGCCACTGTTAACAAAAGAGCAAGTTAGCGCGGCTTTAGTGGCGACAAGTTGGCCTGGGCGGATGGAGCAGATTTCGCACCAGCCTCGTATTTTGCTTGATGGCGCCCACAATCCACATGCCATGGAGAGGTTGACGAGGACCTTGAGCCAGCATTATCCAGACTTGGATAAGAAAATCCTTTTCAGCTGTATCCAGACCAAGTCTCTGGAGGAAATGGTGGGTCAGCTCAAGCAGTTGCCTAAGAGTCAGCTAATTTTGACCAATTTTGCAGATCCACGGAGCTTTTCCAAAGAAAAAATGGGGGCGCTGGCTTGCGAGCAGGGCTTGAACCATGCTGATTGGCAGGGATTTTTAGAGGCTTATTTGAAAGCTGAGCATGGGACCGATGAGCTCTTGCTGATTACGGGCTCCCTTTATTTTTTGGCTCAGGTCAGGGCCTATATCATTGACAAAGAAAAAGAATCTAGGAGTGAATATGGACACGAAGAAAATTGAAGCAGCTGTTGCCCAGATTATTGAGGCAGTTGGCGAAGACGGAAGCCGCGAAGGCTTGCAGGAGACGCCACAGCGCATTGCTAAAATGTACCAGGAAATCTTTGCTGGGCTGGGCGAGACTGCCGAGGAGCATCTGGCCAAGTCTTTTGAAATCATTGACAATAATATGGTAGTGGAGAAGGATATTTTCTTTCATTCCATGTGTGAGCACCACTTCCTGCCATTTTACGGGAAGGTTCATATCGCCTATGTGCCTAATGGTCGGGTAGCAGGCTTGTCCAAGCTGGCCCGAACGGTAGAGGTCTATGCCAAGAAACCGCAGATTCAAGAGCGATTGACCGTAGAGATTGCTGAGGCCTTGATGGACTATCTGGGTGCTCAAGGAGCCTTGGTCTGGGTGGAAGCTGAGCATATGTGTATGAATATGCGCGGAGTCAGAAAGCCTGGCACTGCAACAGTTACTACAGCGGCGCGTGGCGTTTTAGCGACGGATAAGGACCTAAAAAATGAAGCTTACAAATTGATGGGGCATTGATCTTATCAGTGGTGGAGCATGTCAGGAAAGGCTAGATTGTTTTATCAAGGATAAAATGCAGAAACTTGAATCAGAAAGGATAAGAGAATGGATCAGCTGCGCATTAAGGATTTGGAAGTGTATGCTTATCACGGTCTGTTTGGAGCGGAGAAGGAATTGGGCCAGCGTTTTGTGCTGGATCTGATTTTGGACTATGATATGACTCGGGCTGCCAAAACAGGCGACCTGACAGCTTCTATCCACTATGGAGAATTGGCTCAGGATTTGACCCACTGGTGTCAGGAAAGCAAGGAAGACTTGATTGAGACGCTGGCTTACAAGCTGATTGATCGGATTTTTCTGACTCATCCTTTGGTGCAAAAGGTCAGCTTGGAGGTCAAGAAGCCTTGGGCACCGGTGCCGCTGCCTTTAGAGACCTGCTCAGTCAAGCTAGTGCGTCAAAAGCGGAAAGCCTTTATCGCTCTGGGAAGCAATCAAGGCAGCCCAGCTGCCAATCTGGATGCGGCTTTGGAAAAAATGGCAGAACAAAATATAAGAATTTTGCAGGCATCAAGTCGTATCGAGACGGAGCCTTGGGGTGGGGTTGAGCAGGATCCGTTTCTCAATCAAGTTGTTGAAGTTGAAACCTGGCTCAATCCTGAGGAGTTGATGCAGACGCTCTTGACTATTGAAGCGGATTTAGGGCGCGTGCGGGAGATCAAATGGGGACCTCGTGTGATTGATCTGGATATTCTTTACATAGGACAAGAAGAGTTATACAGTCCGGATTTGATTGTTCCTCATCCTTATGTGGCTGAGCGGGCTTTTGTCTTGCAATCTCTGGTGGAAATCGCCCCACACTTTGTCGATCCGGTGCAGAAAAAAAGCATCCGCCAGCTCTGGGATGCGGTTGAAAAATGAGAAAGAAACTTGTCGCGAGGCAAGTTTCTTTGTTGTCTGAACTTTCTCTGAACTTGTCCCTGTATACTAAAGAAAAAACAAAAGGAGTTCAGTATGGAACATATAGTGAAAATAGAAGGAGTCTGCAAAAAGCATGGCAGCAAGCAGATTTTAGAAGATATTTCTTTTACAGCTAGAAGCGGTCGGATTACAGCTTTTTTGGGTCCAAATGGTGCAGGGAAAAGTTCGACCTTGAGGATTCTCTTGGGGCTAGATCGGGCGACGTCTGGGACTGCGACTTTTGATGGGCAAACCTATCAGTCAATGACCTATCCGCTCAGAACGGTAGGTGCAGCCTTTGACGGCATTGGCGGTCTGCCAAATCGAAAGGTCTATGACCACTTGAGGATTATTGCGGCGAGTAATGCTATTCCCAAGTCTCGGATCGATGAGGTTTTGGAGATGACTGGAATCGCTCATAAGAGGAAGGACCTCTTGTCAAGCCTGTCTCTGGGGGAAGGTCAACGCTTGGGTTTGGGCAGCAGCTTTGCTGGGTGATCCTCAGTTTCTTATATTAGATGAGCCGACCAATGGACTGGATCCAAGTGGGATCAAGTGGTTTAGAAAGTTCATCCGTCAGCAGGCTGATTTAGGGAAAACGGTACTTCTATCTTCTCATATCCTATCAGAGGTGCAAATGGTGACAGATGATGTAGTCTTGATTCATCATGGGCGAATTATTGAGCAGGGACCATTGGAAGAGGTGCTGCAAGATTCAGACAGTCTAGAAGATCTCTTCTTTGATTTGACAGAGGAGGTTTAAGATGAAAGAAACGATGTCCTTACTGCATTCAGAATGGTTGAAAATTTGCTCAACCAAGGCTTTCAAAGTGAGTATGGCCTTCATGCTGCTATTGGTGCCTACCGTATCCTGGCTGGAGGGCCGACAGTATTTATCTGTCGGCTTGGATGCCACCCCCTGAGACGGTTCCCGGTCTGGCAGAAGCCATTGACCCGCTGGAATATTTAGGCCTCAATGGGGCTTCTATGGCAGGCATGGTTTTGGTCATCTTAGCTGGAATTTTGGGAGCTATGGAATTTCAGTCTCATAGCTTGAGAACCAGTCTTTTATCCTGTAATAACCGCCTGAAGTTGCTTGTGGGGAAACTCATGACCTTTACTTGCTTTTCTCTTGCCAGTAGCTTTTTATCAATCTACTTTAGTTATATGGTCATGCACCTGGCTTTAGGAAAGGAAGGGCTTGATCCGATTCTGCTCAATCAGGCAGCTTGGAGTTTGATTTTGTGGAAAACCTTATCTCTGACTTTATTGGGAACCCTTTCATTTTTGTTAGGTTTATTGGCTCGGACCATGCTGGTTCCTCTGCTTTTTCTCGTACCCCAAATCTATAATCTGGGAAACTACCTAGCTGCTCACACGAGTTGGGGGGCTTATTTGCCACAGCCAGCAGGAGAGTTGTTTGCTGCAACGCCAACTTCCCAATATGCCAACAATCCCTTGCAAGGACTCTTGATACTTGGTGTATGGTTACTAGTCATCGGCGGTATGACTTCTCTGCGCTTTTTGAAGACAGATTTAGGAGGACGCTACTGATGATCAAAGCTCTGCTTAGAAGTGAATGGATTAAGTTCCGTTCTTACTATCTCGCTCTTGGTGCCGCCTTGGTGGCTCTGGTAATCGTTCCATTTTTTCTGATGAATCTTGACTACAGTCAGACAGCAGTTGGCCAGACGAAGGCTCTGAGCGAGGCTTTGCATGCTCTCTATCTGGCGCAGCCTGTCATCGTCATCTTTACTTCCCTCTATTTTGCCCAGGAGTTTGTCAAGTCTGGGATGCGAACGAATTTTCTAACCGTATCAAATAGAAGGGCTTGGTTGGCTGGGAAAATCCTTTTTCTGTTCTTGCTGCTCTTGTTTCTCTATAGTGTCATTATAAGTAGCTGTTTCTTTGTTATGCTGGCTCGATTTGACCTAGACTTTAGCTGGGCCTTACTGGGGAAATTCCTCTATTACAGCTTTTTTGGTCTTCTCAGCAATCTTTTTCTGGCTCTTTTAGCTGCTGGACTCGCTTTGCTCTTTCAATCTTGGGTTGTGCCGGTGTCAGTGCTCTTTCCTCTCTTGATTGGTCTCAGTCGTTTGTTGGCAACTTTCATCAAGGAAGCAAAATACCTGCCCGATCTGGCTACCCTAAATCTTTTTGAGTATGAAGGGCTTCAGCATTCAATAGATTTATCAGGTCTGGGGATACAGCTGTTTTGGCTAGCTTTGGTTTGGAGCTCTGCTATATTCTTAAGCTTGAAACGAGATGTTCGCTAGAGGTATGCTATAATGGAACTTATGAGACAGTATCGTATTTTGGTGGTTGATGACGACCGGAGCATTTTGAAGCTGGTGAAAAATGTCCTAGAGCTCGATGCTTATGATGTGACGACGCTTGATCGGATAGAAGAGCTAGAGCTGACGCATTTTGTCGGATATGACTTGATTCTACTGGATGTGATGATGGAGCCTGTAAATGGTTTTGAGCTGTGTTCCTACATTCGTCCTCATCTTTCGTGCCCCATCATATTTCTGACGGCTAAGGAATTGGAGGCGGACAAGGTGGAAGGGCTCTTTCGCGGAGCAGATGACTATATTGTCAAGCCTTTTGGGACCAAAGAATTGCTGGCGCGTGTCAGAGCTCATCTTCGGCGGGAGGAAAGACGGGAGGAGCGCTATTCTGAAATTGCTTCTTGTCAATTTTATCCAGAGCGCTATGAAGTTGCCTGTTTTGGTAAAGTCTTGAAATTTTCAGAGCGAGAGTTTAAGTTGCTGCATTTACTAGCTAGCAATCCCAAGCAGACCTTTTTCAGCTGAACGCCTGCATACCTTGCTTTTACCCAGAAAGTTCAGAAACACAGCTTCGCTCCATCTCAGAATACGTATATCAGATTCGTCAAAAATGCAAACAAGAAGGGCTGCAAGCAATCACAACTGTGAGAGGAGTAGGCTATAGATGGCAATTAGAACCCGAAATTTCAAAAGCCTAGTCTGGACAACCAGTTTAAAAATCGTCTTTTTTCATGTTTTGATTTTTGTGCTTATAGGCTATGAATTTACGCAAGGCAGCGATTATGCCCTTTTCATCTTGTTCTTTTGGGCAGGGAGCTTGCTGCTAATTACTTTTTATCATATTTTGAAATTGCTCCGAAAAATCGACAGGGAAATAAAAATGCTAACGAGCGAGAAGCTTTTAGAAGAAAATCAAAGCCAGCTTTTTCGGATTGAGGAAATGCTCGAAGTTTATAGCGATTTACGGAGCAGCCATCAAGAAAATGCTCGTCTTCTAGAAAAAGAGCAGCAGCATAATCAGGAGTTGATTTTACAGCTATCAGCGACATCGCACGATTTGAAGACGCCCCTAACTGTGATTAAGGGGAATGCTGAGCTCTTGGAGTTGGCGCAGTTGGGTCAGCCACAGGCAGACTATGCTGCTGAGATTTTGCAGGCCAGTCACAAGATGGAAGAGTATTGTGCCTCTTTGATTGATTACGCTAAGACTTTTCAGATTGATGCTAATCAGTTCAGTCAGCTTTCTTTAGAGGACTTTTTGACTGATCTCCAGGACGACTGGGCGCTGTTCAGCAAACAGGAAAGCTATCGTTTTTATCTCCAAGAAGATTGTGATCTTAGTCTGATTTTGTCGATTCATTTAGACTATCTCAAGCGAGCTTTACTCAATATCTTACTAAATGCGCTTGAACATGCTGACCAGGACCAAAAGGAAGTGAAGTTGACGGTATCAGTGCAGCAGGACCAGTTGATTTTTGCTATCTGGAACAACGGCCCTGCATTTTCAGAGGAGATGCTGCTGGGAGCGGAACAGCTCTTTTATCAAAGTGACCAAAGCCGCAATTCAGCTAATCCCCATCATGGAATCGGCTTAGCCTTTTCTAAGCAGGTAGCTCTCTTGCACGGTGGTCGTCTGACCCTGCTCAATCCAGAGCAAGGAGGAGCCTGTGTCGAGTTGACTGTAGCTTTGGAAAGCAAATAACAAAGGAAGTCAATAAAGATGATAAAAGAGAGTGGGACAGAAATCGGTAATTCGTTAGAATTACCGATTTCGTCGTCCCACCTCCGCACAGTTGAGTAGGGCTGTAAAAGCTGATGAAATCAGCGTAGTAGAGCCCACTCAACCACTGCGTCTTGCTCGACAATCCAAAGACAATTGAGAGGCTAGGACTTTTCTCCCAGCCTCTTTTTTGCCGCTTTCTTCTTGACAAAATATGTAAAGGAGACTATACTATGTTTGAAAGGTAAAGTTTGTTTTACATTGTGAAAAGGAGGCAGCCTTGGAAAATCGAATTCAAGAATTACGAAAAAGAAAAAAGCTCAGCCAGGAGGAGCTGGCTGAGAAGCTAGAGGTTACGAGACAAACGATTATTTCTTTGGAAAAGGGCCGCTACAATGCCTCACTACTTTTGGCTCATAAAATTGCATCCTTTTTCAATTTAAGGATTGAAGAAGTGTTTCTCTTTGAGGAGGATGAATCATGAAATGGACTTATTTGTGTAAATGGCTATTGGCGATTTTGGTGGTGGTTGGCTTGTCTTACCTCCATTTGCAAGCTGATTTTATCTCTAAGGAAATCCTGCCTTTTGTGGGACTTATCTTGATTGTGGTGATCTTGAAAATTTCCCAAGCATATGAAATAGGAGGCTGACATGGAAATAGTAACTAAACAAGAATTTCGGAAAAAACTACAAAAGAAAGTGATCATCGGTCGCATCCTAATTCTAGCCCTCTGGCTGGGACTGGCCTGGAGCTACGTTCATTCTCTGGATGATTTAGAGGAAGGCATTATGGTTAGTCTGCTTCTAGGGATTTCTTTGATGGTTCTGCGTTATAACCTTGCCTTGAAACGAGAGGAAGCTTTTAATAGACTCTACATTCAGGTGACGGATGAGCGCAATCGGATGATTGACGAAAAGACTCGCACCCTGCTGTTTGATATCCTTTTGCTGCTGGCAGCAGGGCTGAGCCTTCTGTCTATGATTTTTCCTATCATTTTAAATCTCAATCAGTTTCTGACCTTGACCATTATCCTGGTTTTGGGACTTTACTACCTCTTGCGTTTTCTCCTGTCTAAGCGTTATTAAGAAAAAAAGCTGGCAGGGCCAGCTTTCTCAACAAGCTTTTAACAGAGCTTGTTTTTATTTTCTATAAAGTCGATCATACTGATGAACAGGATCCATAGTTACATGGATGCCGAGTTTGCGCAGGACATTTTTGTCTTCATCTGTCAGCATTACGGTTGAATGAGCTTCGCTGCCCTTGAGATTTCCAAGCTCTTGCATGGCTTGTGCAGCGTCTTGATTTTCCATGGCTGTGATTGCCAGAGCCATCAAGATTTCATTTGAATGGAGGCGCGGATTACGGCTGCCCAAATGATTGATTTTCAGACCTTGGATTGGTTTGACATACTCAGGCTCGATCAGCTTGGTCTCTTTGGCAATGTTGGCTAATTTCTTAATGGCATTAATCAATACAGCAGCCGTAGGACCAAAGAGTTCAGAAGTTTTACCAGTTACGATTTCGCCATTTGGCAATTCCAAAGCTAGAGCTGGTTCGCCAGTGCTTTCAGCCTTGGCACGCGCAGCGACGGTTACCTTACGGTCCAGCGGTGTGATGCCTAGGTCATTCATCAAGAGTTCGATTTTCTTGATAGCAGATTCAGAAACGCGCTCCGCCTTGAAGTCTAGAATAGTCTGGTAGTAGCGGCGGATGATTTCCTGTTGGGAAGCCTCGATAGCTGCATCATTATCTACAATGGCAAATCCGACCATGTTGACGCCCATGTCTGTTGGAGAAGCATAAGGTGATTTGCCTAGGATGCGCTCCAGCATACGCTTGAGGACTGGGAAAATTTCGATATCACGGTTGTAGTTGACAGTGGTTTCGCCATAGGTTTGCAGGTGGAAAGGGTCAATCATATTGACATCGTCCAGGTCTGCCGTCGCTGCCTCATAAGCTAGATTGACCGGATGGTGCAGGGGCAGATTCCAAACTGGGAAGGTCTCAAACTTGGCATAGCCAGACTTGATGCCATTGATTTGGTCGTGGTACATATTGGACAAGCAAGTAGCTAATTTACCAGAACCAGGACCAGGCGCAGTCACTACGACCAGATTTCGACTGGTCTTAATATAGTCGTTCTTGCCCATTCCCTCAGGTGAGATGATATGGTCCATATCAGTAGGATAGCCCTTGATTGGATAGTGGATGTAGGAGTCGATCCCATTCTTTTCTAGCTGAGCGCGGAAGAGATCAGCTGCTGGCTGGCCAGAATACTGGGTAATGACCACTGAGCCCACATAAATATCCAGCTCATTAAAGGTATCGATTAGGCGCAGAACTTCTTGGTCATAGGAAATGCCCAAGTCCCCACGTGCTTTAGAGTGCTCAATATTATTGGCATTGATAGCAATGACAATCTCTACTTGGTCCTTGAGCTCTTTGAGCAGTCTAATTTTATTGTCCGGCTCATATCCTGGTAGGACGCGGGCAGCATGGAAGTCTTCCAGCATTTCCGCCGAATTCCATGTACAATTTGCCCTCAAATTGATTAATGCGCTCCAAGATATGGTCGCGCTGCAGGTTTAAGTATTTTTCTGAATCAAAAGCAATTTTTTTCATGTATAGTTTCACCTCTGCTAAGCATTATAACAAAATTTTCTTCAAATTGGAAAATTAAAAGAGATTATATTAGATAAAATAGATAGCAGCCCGGATGAGGAACGGGCTGCTTCTCGAAATTAGTAGTTGGTAATCGTGTCCACGGTTGAGCGATCCAGTTTTTTAACCAGCGCTTGTAGGAAGGCTTGGGCCTGCAGGAAATCGTCCATGGCATAGAGAGTTTGGTGGGAATGAATGTAGCGAGCGCAGACACCAATGGTGGTAGATGGTACGCCACCGCTTTGGAGATGGGCAGCACCAGCATCCGTTCCGCCCTTGCCGCAGTAGTATTGATACTTGATGCCAGCTTCCTCAGCAGTTGTCAAGAGGAAGTCTTTCATAGCTGGCAGCATGAGATGACCAGGATCAAAGAAACGAATCAGCGTTCCGTCGCCGATGGCTCCTTGACCGCCGTATATGTCGCCCGCTGGGGAGCAATCTACAGCTAGAAAGACCTCAGGAGCAAATTTTGTCGTTGAAGCATGGGCACCACGCAGGCCAACCTCTTCTTGAACATTGGCGCCGACATAGAGTTGGTTGCCTAGATTTTGACCAGACAAGGCTTGAGCCAATTCGCTGACCATAAGGACGCCGTAGCGGTTGTCCCAGGCTTTAGAGATGACATTTTTACCGTTAGCTGTGAGAATGGCAGAACTGTCTGGCACGATCGTGTCTCCTGGACGGATGCCGTAGCTTTCAGCCTCTGCCTTGTCCGCAAAACCGCCGTCAAAGACAATGTCCGCAATCTGTGGCATAACTGGTCCGCCAGAACCGCGTGTCAGATGAGGAGGGACAGAGCCTGAGATGACAGGGATTTCTCGGCCTTCGCGGGTAAAGAGTTTGAAGCGTTGGCTGCTCACGACTAGCGGATTCCAGCCACCGATTTCCACTACGCGGAAAGTCCCGTCGGGCTTGATCTCGCTGACCATGAAGCCAACCTCGTCCATGTGAGCCGCAACCAGAACGCGGGGAGCATTTTCAGCTTGAGAATGCCGAACCCCGAAGATGCCGCCTAGGCCGTCGGTAACGACCTCATCAACGTGAGGAGTGATTTTTTCGCGCAGATAGCTGCGGACGGGTGCCTCGTGACCGGAGATTGCTGAGAGCTCAGTCACTTCCTTGATTTTTGAAAATAAATCAGACATAAGTTTACCTTCTTTCTGATTCTATTTTATCACTTTTTTAGAGGGAATAACAGGATGAACTAAAAGAAGCTGAGAAATCTGTAATATTGTTTGTCGCCTCTGCGCTTTTGTGTTAAAATATTCTACATGAAAGCTAAAAAAATCATTTTAACCACAACCGCTCTTTTGGGGGCTGGAGCGCTGGCCTTTGGGGCAGCCAAAGTCGTACAGGAACAGAAAAGACTGCGCAGTAGAGAAGAGATTGTTCGGGTCGTGCGGGAAGTTTTTGCCAGCCGAGGACCGATTGCAACGGTCTATGTGGAACTTTATGAATCAACCGACAGCCGCACTGTTGGAGGAGTTGTCCTAGAAGACGACCGCCATTTCACCTTCGTCTATGAGAATGGTCAGCTGACCTACGAGGAAGAGTGATGATTCGGCCGCAAAGTATGGAGGAGCTAGCTTCTTATGTGGAGCATAAGGGGAAGACTGTTTTCTTTTTCACAGCAGATTGGTGTGGAGATTGTCGCTTCATCAAGCCTTTTCTGCCAGAGATAGAAGCTGAAAATCCTGACTTTACTTTGTCGAGGTGGATCGGGATCAGTATATGCCTGTCGCCCAAAAATGGGATGTTTACGGGATTCCTAGTCTAGTTGTCGTGGAAGATGGCCGAGAGATTGGTCGCTATGTCAATCGCGACCGCAAGACCAAGAGTCAAATCAATGATTTTTTAGCAAATTTGTAAGAAGTTTTAAAAGTATTTTTGGAGGAAGAAATGATTTTTACATATAACAAAGAGCATGTTGGAGATGTTCTCATGGTCATCGCCGCTGATGATCAGGGAGCTAAGTTGGCTGCTGAGCGCAAAGGAAATGTTGCGCGTGTTTACCGCGAAGATAATGGACAGACAGTAGCTTGGAACATTTTTGAACTGTCAGACCTTTTTGAAATTGCAGAGCGCGGACAAGTTCAGCTGACGGATGAGCAGGTTGCGACTCTCAATCAAGAATTGACCAAAGAAGGCTTCCAAGCGGAGCTGGTTAACGATCGTGATCCTAAGTTTGTTGTGGGGGAAATCCTTGAGATGGTAGCCCATCCTGACAGTGACCATCTGAATATCTGCCAAGTGCAGGTGGCAGCTGATCAGACGGTTCAAATCGTGGCTGGCGCTCCGAATGCTCGTGTCGGTCTTAAGACGATCGTGGCTTTGCCTGGTGCTATGATGCCGAAGGGCAATCTCATCTTTCCAGGAGAACTCCGTGGCGAAAAGAGTTTTGGTATGATGTGCAGCCCACGGGAGCTCCAGTTGCCAAATGCACCACAGAAACGTGGTATCATTGAATTGGCGGATAGTGAAACGGTCGGAACGGCCTTTGATCCAGCTAAACACTGGCAGTCTTAAGATTTAGTATAGAAAAGGAAATCGTGATTTTCACGATTTTTTTGTCTTTTCTCGCGAATAAATAGATAGGAGGAAAGAATATGTATAATAAAGTCATTATCATTGGCCGGTTGACGGCTACACCAGAGTTACACAAGACAGCAAATGACAAGTCGGTCGCGCGTGCGACAGTGGCGGTGAATCGCCGGTACAAGAGCCAAAACGGAGAGCGTGAAGCGGATTTTATCAACCTTGTTGTCTGGGGACGCTTGGCTGAAACCTTGGCAAGTTACGCTAGTAAGGGGGAGTTTGATTTCTCTGGATGGAGAATTGCGGAGCCGCCGCTATGAAAAGGATGGAACTACTCATTATGTGACAGAAGTTCTTTGCAGTGGTTTTCAGCTTTTAGAAAGCCGAGCTCAGAGAGCACTCCGTGAAAATAATACTGGAGCAGACTTAGCAGATTTGGTACTGGAAGAAGAGGAACTTCCTTTTTAAAAGTGATTTTTCTGGTCTCGAGTGTTCATGATAGAAGAGAAAGTAACCAATAAAGAATTAGGTAAATAAGCTAATACGGCAGCTAGCGATTCTTCTGAGAGGAACGCTAGTTGTTTTTAATTTTGAAGATTGAAGCATTATCATTATACATACGGAAAGTAAATTTGATTAGGAAAAACTTGACAATTATTAATAAAAGAAGTAAAATACCCTTGTACACTGTTCTATTAGGAACAAAAAATGTAAAAAGGAGTCCAATTATGGCAGAAATTTCATTATCCCCAGAAGAACTCACCTCGCAAGCTTCGGTTTATTCTAATGCTCGCGATCAAATTGAAGCAGCTATTCAAGCAGTAAATAGTGCTAATGGTGAAATGCAAGCACACTGGCAAGGTAGTGCCTTTAATTCTTATCTTGAGCAATATCAACAATTGCACGGAGATGTGGTTAAGTTCCAAGAGTTGTTGACTTCTATTAATCAACAATTGGTTAGTTATGCAACACTGTATCAGAACGTGATACAGCGGATGCAAATAGTTTTGGTTTCAAAGGATAAGGGCGCTCTGAAATGGAGGGATAGGATTGCTTCCTACCCCTCTTTTATTTTAGTCAAAAGTAAATAGAGGAGAATGAACATGTCAGATGCATCTTATTACCAAGAACTAGCTAATCAGGAATCTCAAAATTACAACAATACAATTTCTCAAAAAGCAGCCGTAGATAAAAAGATTGATAGGCTAGAGGAAGCCAAAACATCCTTGTCAACACAGATAAATAATTTTCAAACAGGTATTATAGATGCTTTAGAGAAAGTTAAAGTAGAAGATGAATCCCAGTTTAAAGGGGATCGAAAAACTAAGTACGTAGAAAAGTATGATTCTGCTAATACTGCTGCTACAACCAATAAAGCAAGCCATGAAGCAAATTTAGATAGTATAAATACTGAAATTGCTAATCTTCAAGCTGAATCGGATCGTTTAGCAATAGATGTAAAAACGGCTTATGAAAACATGAATTATTATCAGTCTATGGCAAATTCAGCTAGTTCAGAATAGAGGGTGGGAAGATAATGGCGAATACAGGAACGGATTATGGAGTTTGGACAGGACTTACTTCTACAGTTAGTACAAGCATCTCTGGCATTTCAGATATGGCAGAGTTAACTTTTTCAGCAACGACAATGACACCTTTTACATCCTTCAATAATGATATTAAGTCATTTAATACAGCAATTAGCAGTCTCAAGACTTTCACGACAACCGATGTAACGCGTATGAATCAGGCAGCTGAGAACAAGGTGACGGATGACCGAAATCAGGCGAATGCCAAATAAAGTGTTAGAAAGGAGCTATGTAAATGAATGAAATAAGTACTTATACCAAACTTCTTTAGCTCGAGTAGGAGTAGAAGAGGATAAAGGATCTATCTTGGAGCAAGTTGGTCATTCCTTGGTCAGTCAAGGTGATGCTTTCCGTAGACTTCAGTTGGTGCTTCTCAAGAACGAGTCTTTTTATAGTTACAATAGTCTGCTTGGTACATCTGTGACGATGAAGCTTGATTGGGAAAAAGAGGAAGTGACTCTAACTTACTTAGATTCAGAGCTCATTTTGTCAATGGAAGACTTTCGGATTTGGCTAGCCTACACCGATTTGCTCTTGTCTCCCATTCTTCCTTTAGGTACCTTGGTAGAGTTAGATCGCGAGTTGCTTCCAGAAGAGCTGGTGTCTGAGATGGAGAAAGCTAAAGTTCCTTTTATGGCGATGATTATGGGACGCAGACTGCTTTCTGATCCAGATGATAGGGAATATATTGATTATTTAGCCAGCATCTATCCCTATGGTCTAAGGTTAGATGTAGACCCTTTGTTTATACCGAGTTATTTGATTTCACGGGTTATTCAAGAAGGTTACAGCGATACTTTGGATCAAACCTATGTGGACCAGCAGTACCGTAGAGATTACTTTCAGCATAATATCCTTTCTATGACCCATAGTATCGAAGGAGGAGATAGATGAAAATCGATATGAAAGAGGTTTATGAACAGAAGACAGCCTTGTCTAATTCAAAAACCTCGATTGATGCTCAGCTCAAGACGGCTAAGACCTCTTTTGTGAATTTGGTACATTCAGAAAGCCTCAAAGGAGATGTTAAGGGAGCAATCAATGCAAAAATCACGAATCACCAAGTCCCACTATTGACAAATTTTTTTCGAATGCCTTAGCGGTTCTCTTAGCTCAGTACGAGAAGACAATTAAGCAATTTCAATCAACGGTATCAGAGAATGCGGTGGATGCGATTATTGATACGGAATATCTGCAGGGGCTTTTGGATGGCTTTTCTGGTTTGTCTATGAACATTAGTGTTGTGAATCGCGAGACAGAAAGGATTTATAGCTCTATCTCTGATATTATCAGTCTGACAAATCCAGATGCTAGTACAATAACTACTCCTTTGTCAGAAGGTAAGAAGATTTTAACAGATACCAAGACGAATATGGCTAGCTTCAATGGTTGGAAGCGAGGAGATGAGTATAGCAAGCTCTTGCAAGTCCAAACAAGTGCTTTGAAAGGCTTGGAGACAGCAGGCAAGAGTTCCTTTACGTCGAAAGAAGCAAAAGCGTTTTATAATAACAATGAATTTTTGGGTGGGGTACTTCAAGTCGTAGAAGGAGTTAATAACTCAACTCCAGTGGAACTGTTGAATCTTGTTTCAAAATCAGTATCGATGTCAGTTGAAGGCTACCATTTTGTTAAGAAAACTTCAAAAAAAATAGCAGATAATGAAAATTACAATCGCTTGTCCAATGGTATGGATTTGATTGGCGGTTTCTATGATTTGTTCGTAGGAGGGGGCGCGAAGCCATCTATCCCATAATAGTATGGAGAGGTCGGGGTTTGAAGGGTTATCTAAGTTCTGGCAGATGTATAGTAAAGACGGAAAGACGCTTCGAGATGTTCTCTATAACTCCAGGTTAGGTTCTAAGTTTAGATCAGGACTAAGCGCTATTAATAATTCCAAACTATGGCAGTTTGCGAGCAAACTTAAAGATACGGTCAATGTAATAGACGGTCCACTTAAGAGTGGAATCAATGTATTTGGAAAAGGGCTAAATTTTGCCGGCTGGACAGTGATGGCAGCAGAAGCTACCTATCATGGAGTTAGTGCCTATAACGATAAAGATAGTCGTGCTTACAAGAGTGTTGGCAAGTCCGTTATCCATGCGGGTATAGAAACTATGAAGAATGCTGGACCATTGGAGGCGACTGCGCTTGGAGCTCAAGTTGCTGGTCCAGTAGGCGCAGCAATTGGGTTTGGATATGGAACATTTAATACTTTGCTGGGAGTTATTGATCCAAAACTTAAGGATAAATTATATGAAAAAGCAGAATCTTTGGCATTCGATGCTTATGATGGAGCAGCCAAGGCAGTAGGAGACGTTGGTAAGGCTGTCTCTAGTGGATGGAAGACCATGACATCTTGGTTTGGAGGTTAGGAGATGAAAAAAATAAGTATTTCGGTGCGGACTTTGAAAGAAGTAAGAAAATTGTAACGAACGGAAAGTTTGCCCTAACAGCCGGTATGCCAAATCCTATTCATATGGGGATTATCAATCGTCTACTCCGGGTTATATTTGGTATGTTTATCTTTTTTGGAGTTATGGTTTACTTTCTATTAATTGCTTTGCCAAGTGGATTAGGTTTAGATGGTGATTTACACTACATTTCTTATGATTCAACTGTTTTAGTTCGATCCATGGGAGCATTTTTGGAGCCTATTAGTCTCCTATTATACGTAACCTTTCTTCTCGCTTCCATTCTTGTTTTTTGGCCGAAAAAGCACTTAAGTAGTCAGGTCTTTACCTATTTTTCCCTCTATTTTCCATGGGGATCAACTTTATTTATATCAGGTCTCTATTTTGCTAGTGCTGTAACCTACGATGCATACACTATGGTGGGAGTCTGGCTTCAGATTGTAGTAGGAATAGTTCTATTTATATGGATAATTGTTAATAAAATTCAGAATTTGAAACGATACTTGAATGATGAGGATAAAAAGTCACTTCTTAAGATAGTTTTGTTGATTATATTAGGAATGGCAGTCATTCTTTTTCCAGTATCTTTAGTTTATCATCAGGTAAATAAGTTGCCGATTTTGTGGTATTTTTATCCTTTGGGCTTACTGTTGATCGTCTGGTTTGTTGTATATGCTTATTTGGTTTCCTTTCTCATCGATGTCCATGTTGTTCAAGCCTACTATATCCATAAGTATCCTATGGAATACAAAGAATATTTAGGAATCAGTGACCGAGAATGGTACAGCAAACGATATTATAAAAAGCTGGTTAAAAGTGGCCAGCTACAAGAAGAAACAACACAAGAGAATGGAGAAGAAAATGAGTAAAAAATTATTGCCTTTAGGGAGTATTGTTTATTTGGAAGGCGGCACTGTTAAGGTGATGATCGTTGGCCGGGGAGCCGTTTTAGAGCAAGAAGGAACCAATGTCTATTCAGACTATGTAGGAGTTATATATCCTAGAGGAATTAACCCAGAAGATGCGGCGTTTTTAACCACGAAAGTATTGAAAAGGTTGTCTTCAGAGGTTTTGAGGATGAGGAAGAATTTCGATATATGGAAATCTATGAAGACTGGGAAAAAGGTCTGGATATACAGAAAATGAGAGTCGAGGATTGAGTTCAGTAATTTCAATTACGATTTACTATAAATGAGGAATCGCTTTAAATAATGAAGCGATTTTTTAGTTATCGGCTTCCAGATTCATGGTATAATTAAGAGTGGGTGGCTTTGTTTTTCTATGCCACACAGGGAAGGTAGATTGAAGGAGGTTTATGAACAGAAGACAGCCTTGTCTAATTCAAAAACCTCGATTGATGCTCAGCTCAAGACGGCTAAGACCTCTTTTGTGAATTTGGTACATTCGGAAAGCCTCAAAGGAGAGGTGAAGGAAGCAATCAATGCAAAAATTACCAATCACCAAGTCCCACTATTGACAAATTTTTCGAATGCCTTAGCGGTTCTCTTAGCTCAGTACGAGAAGACAATTAAGCAATTTCAATCAACGGTATCAGAGAATGCGGTGGATGCGATTATTGATACGGAATATCTGCAGGGGCTTTTGGATGGTTTTTCAGATTTGGAGACCAATATTAGTACGGTGGATAAAGCAACTGCAACTATTTATAGCTCTATCTCTGATATTATCAGTCTGACGAATCCAGATGCTAGTACAATTACGACCTCTTTGTCAGAAGGTAAGAAGATTTTAACAGATACCAAGACGAATATGGCGAGCTTCAATGGCTGGAAGCGAGGAGATGAGTTTGATAAAGTGATGACGATGCAAACTCAGAGTCTAGAAAATCTTGATAAATTCAAAAGTAGTGATTTTAATTCAAAAGATGCCAAAGCATTTTATAACGATAAAGATTTTGTTCAAGATGTTAAGAAAATCACTGAAAATGTCAATTCTTCAACTCCTTTGGGCTTGCTGACGAGTATTAGCAAACTAGTAATTACGCTAAATAAATGGGAAAAAAGAGGAACTAAGTTTGTTAAAGCAGTAATTACTTATTTAAAAGAAATAAAATATATCAACGGCAGAAAAATTATTGTTGACAGCAAGGGTCGTGTTCAAATTGGTTCAAAACGTCAGAACCTCTATAGCCGAAACAATGATAAGGTATATAAGAGAGGAAAAGAATTTCAAACTCAGACTAAACAGTCTGATATTCGCAAGACCAATATCGGTAGAGGTGTTAAGATGACCGGTTGGAAAAATGCTTGGGCCGATGCCAGAAAGTCTGGAGCTGCTGCAGCGAAGGATTCATTTAAATCTGGTTTTTAAATCCTCTAAGTGACTTCAAAGGCTTTAAGGAAGCAAGCAAATGGGCTAAAGGTGGAAAAATTTTGGGAGCTGCAGGTTCTATTTTATCACTTGGAATGAATATCAAAGAATCTTTCTTTGATGATGAAACCTATTCCTGTCGTCGGTACTCTTGCAGGAGCATTTGCTGGGTATGTCGTCAATGCTGCTGCTAATACCGTTTATGATGGATTGGCACACGGAAAATGGGATTGGAGTAACTTTGCTCTATTTTAATATTGCTAGAAAGGATGAAGGATGTTTTTTAGGAAAGTTATTTATATAGGGGAAAGTGATGGTCAGGCTATTTATGTAAATGTAGAAAAGCCAAGAGATCCCTTAGCAGCTCCTAAAAGTAAACTATTGAATACAGAGGCATCGCGTGGCAATCGAAAACAAATCATTTTAATTACATCATTTCTGATTGCTTTTAGTGGTGTGATGCAGCTTTCCTGAGACACGATTATTTGGTGGTGTCTATGGTTATGGTACTTTGATTTATTTTCTAACTGTTTGGCTTCTGGAAGGTAGCCTTTTGCTGGTCATAGTAGAGCGAGCCCTTTATAAGAATGTTAAGTTGGCACAGCCAACCAGTAAAGAAAATTTTAGACGGGCAGTTGATACTAATCTTATTTGGGGTAATTTTGGCGATAAGAAGGTTACTCTTGGCAAGAAGATATTCGCTTGGATTTTCACAGTATTTATGGCTTTAATGGGACTGATTGGTCCGATTTTAGTCATATCTATTCTAGTTTTTAATATGATAGGGACACCTATCGGCAGTGAGATTATCACTTTAAGCTTTATGGGTATTTTACCAGCTGTAGCAGTTCTGTTATTATGGCAAAACAATATGGTTCGATGGTTTATGGCTGTTGAAAGATATAGAAAGAAAGGAAAACTTTAAGGATGGACAATAAAATCCTCCCACTCGGAAGTGTGGTTAACTTAAAAGATGGCGATGGAACAGAGCTCCTAATAGTCTCGAGGGCTTCTATTGTCAAGGAACATTTTCGTGAGGTCTATTATGATTACGGTGCTATCCTTATTCCACAAGGTTTCTTATCCCCTGAAGCTGTATACTTCTTTAATAAAGAGAATGTAAAAGAAGTATTATTTAAGGGACATCTAAATAAAGATGAGGAAGCGTTTGAAGAGCATTATGATATGTGGATAGAATCGTCAGATGTCTCTAAAGGAACAATCTAATTTTTTAGCATTAGCCTTGAAATTTAAGTATAGATTTTTGTTTAAAGTCTTCTTTATGTCAATATTATGAGGAGAAAAGAGTGTTCTTTTTCAGACGTCGTATGTATTTTAATCAATATGGTGATAAAGCAATTTATTTTGATCGTAAGACTCACGAAGTTTTAGAAGCTCCAAAGAGTAAACTATTAGATACAGAGAAATCGAGCAGGATGAATCGGCATATTCCTCTATTAGTTGTTTTCTTTATGTTTAGCGGGGGTGGTCTTACTTCCTTCTTTAGTCTATTTTTACAAGGAACTTATAGTATGACTGCTTTTTGGAGTGTTATTCTTATCTGGATAGCAGAGTTTTCTTTTATCACTATCCTCGTGGAACGAGCCTTGTATAGAAATGTCAATAAAGCTCAAGTGACTACCCAAACGGTTTGTCTGGTGATTATGGAAAAGTCAGACGAAGCCAAGGACGTGGAGGCAGAGATGGAGATGAGTGAAAAAGATAGCCGCAATGCTACACGCTTGATAAGAGGATTAATTTTTTTAGTCCCCTTAGTTGGATTCTTCTATGCCTATGATTTTATTTTTAATTATCAAGACTTGTTAGGTAATCCTATTGGAGGAGAAATATTTAAAATTATTGCAACTGGACTTTTATTAGGTGTTTCTTTCGTATTATATAATCAGAATAATCTTCCCAAGAGTTTTGATATATTGGATTTATTCCGTGCTGGAAAACTTAGTGTGATATGTAGAGCCGACGACGATCCAGATGTCTATCTAGAAGTGAGCGTTGGACCGGATGGAGCTATCGTGACAAAAGAGCTACATGATTATAAAGCTGGGGCTTAGCTGATTTGAAATTAAATAAAAGTGAGTGAAGCAGTAGAGATTATAAAGTTTGGTGACAGAACTTCAATCAGTAACTAGAAAGAGGTTAGAATGTTTTTTCTTAGACGTCGTCGAGTGTTTATAGGCGAATGTGATGGTCAGGCGGTCTATTATGACCAGCAGACTGGAGAGGCTTTGGCCGCTCCAAAGAGTACCCTGCTCAATACGGAAGGTGCGCGTGAAATCAGTGCCTACATTTCTGAATTAGTTATTTTTCTAATAGCAGGTGGGCCTATTGCCTTTGGATTCTTTGCAGCCCTGTCTATTGGTGTCTATAACTGGACCAGTTTGACCTATATTCTACTATCTTGGTTGGCTGAATTTTTGCTTTTGGTTTGTATTCTTGAGCGAGGGCTTTATAAAAATGTTCGCAAGGCTGTTCCGACAACAGAGAAGGTGTTTTACTATGCAGCTTCCCATAATTTGATGGTGAGGGGGGACGATTTCGACCCAGCTAAGGAATCTGCGACAGCCTGCCGAATTGTTCGATGGATCCTTGTGCTTATGAATTTATATTCTATATATGTTATTTATAGTTATATCCAGTTATTTGGTCAGCCTATTGAGGATAACTATGACTTTTGGGGGATGGGGATAATCTGGTGTACAATAATATACTTTTATAACCAAAGTAACCCAGTTCGTTTTGTGAAGATTATGAAGCTATACAGTCAAGGGAAAGTACGTTTTAAGGAAGAAGGAGAAGAAGATGACAGATAAAATTTTACCTTTGGGTTCAGTTGTAACCCTCAAAAATGGTGATAATACAGAAGTAATGATTGTTTCACGAGCTAGTGTCATCGAAGTGGAAGATGGTCAAGGAGGGACTAAGAGTGTCTACTTTGACTACGGATCAGTGGTTATTCCGAACGGGATGCAGACACCAGACAATTTGTTCTTTTTCAATAGAGAAAATGTCAAAGAAGTTTTATTTGAAGGATATAGAAACGAAGATGAGAAGGCTTTTGAGGAGCATTACGATACTTGGATGAAGTCAGCAGAAGTTCCAAAAGGATCTATTTAAATAATGATATGAGAAGAATCGCTATATTAAAGCGCTTCTTCTCTTTTTCTGTCTCTTTTGTTAAGTGGCTAGAAAGATGTTAGATGTAGCCAGTTTTTTGCTAATAAAATGGGGCAATAATATATAGAACGCACATGAGGATTTGTTTAGCATTAAGAAATTCTTGATAATACTGGAGGCCAGTCAAGCTAATAATACAGACTTTTAATGGTGATTATATCGAGATTAGATTTTTAGCTTCAGCTTATAGTAGGGAATGTAGCGGTTCTTTTTCTAGTATCGACAGTATAAAATATGAACAATGTGTTCAGTTTTAAAACTTACCATAATTTTCGTATAGTTAGAAGAGTATAAAACCTATATAAATATTTTAAGTCAAGAGTACTATAGTAAATAATATTATAAGAAGTGGATCTGGAGTGATTGGGCACAAGGAAAAGTAAAGAATTTTGACCATTGGGTATTGTATATCTAAAGAAACTAAGGTAGCTTGTTTAGATATTTGATAAAAATAGCAGGGAGGTGCCAAAAAAGATAAAGTAAAAATCACCTGTTTGAATGGCGTCTAAATAAATTTGAGTACGATATATTATCTATTAGAACGAAATAATGAGATCCTTACACATCTGTTTGAGGGTTTGAATATTGATCCGATTCATGCTAAAATAAAACTAGTCTTTGAGTGAGACTAAATAGGAAATACATTAAAGATATTTGCGATAGGTCAATGCTATTAATGAATATTTGTAACGTATTTATTTGCAGAAGACAGCTGTCTCTCTTAGTTTCTTAAGTTAGAAAGTAGGGCTTGTATCTTGAAGCGATTATACCAAATTATAGCATTATTTTTATTATTTTTATTTACAGGTGGTACTGTGTATGCTAAAGATGGCGAACTAGACTTAAAAACAGATTCGATGACGCAAAAGAAACAGCGTTCTCAAGGAAATGAGATCGAGCATATGTATGCACCAAATCTATTCATGGATAGGATAGAACAAGAAGCAATAAAATCTAAAACGGATGCTCAGGAAATGCTCAAAACTGCAAATCGAGCTAATTTCAGCAAAGCAGAAATTTTGAGTGGCGATGGACTAGATTTTAAGGCGTATCGCCAAGCTCTTTTTAAGAATTATCAAGTCTCTGACAGTATCATCGTAGATAAAGAGGAATCGGGCGACATGATGATATGGACAGTCTTTGGGGCAATATCATTTGTTACAATCATGCTTTTAATTGGAATTTATTTAGGAAGGAATTTTCATGGAGGAAGAATATTTAAACGCAACCATTAGATACAAAGATAAGGAAATAGATATTCGCTTTTCCAAATTATTATCTCTACAGAAAGTTAAGATGTTAATTTGCCTAAATAATCTAGATAAAGCGTTGTCTATTATTCCCTCAAATTGGCATTTAGAGATTCAGGGAAAACTTCTGAGAATAGAGCAACATCGAGCTTTAAAAGAATATCCGCTAGGAGATGGCGATGTATTGGAGGTAATCATAAATGAGTGATAAAATCGAAATTAAATACAGTAAGGAAAAGGTCAAGGTTATTTTACCAGCAAGTCACTTTTCTCGTCAAAAATTATCTACTATAGAAAATTATATGGATGCCACTGTGACATTAGAAGATAGTGGTTCTTTATCACTGATTTATGACAAACCAAAATATTCTTATAGTCTTAAAGATTGTATCACAGAAGAGATGTCAGAAGTGAAACGTTTGGAATTGGCTCAAAAGATGGAATCTTTAACATTCTCTGAGCATCATTTTAAAATTCCTTATATACATCCGAAAAATATATTTTTACAAGGAAGTGTTGTTAAGATTCTTCATTATGGTTTAGAAGGAATTATGAGTCCGATTCCGTATACCTTAGAAACTTTTCTAATGAGTTATAAGGCTTTGATTGTTTCTATATTGCGACCGAAACTTGATTTTGACTTACTGATAAATGGTGTAGCCGCAATAGGAGATTCGTTAATACAGGATATAGCCGCATGTGAGACATATGATGAGGTAGTAAAATACGTTAACGAAGCTTATGACAAAGCTTACCAAGAAGAAAAGAAAACAAAGATAGTTGTTTCGAAACGTAGCTGGCATATTTTTTCTATTGGAATGGGAATTTTTTGCGTAGCAAGCATTGCTTTGGGGACTTTTGCAGCCTACTTTTATTTTTGGTCTGTCCCTGTTCAGCGAGCGACAATAAATGCTCAAAGCCATTTTATTTCTAAACACTATGACGATGTGGCAGATGATTTACAAAAGTTTCAAGTAGGTCGTTTAGGTAAAGAAGCAAAGTATGTCTTAGCATCTTCCTATGTTCATTTAGATGATCTATCTGAAAATCAGAAAGCAAGTGTTTTAAATACAATTACACCCTCCAGTGAGGATAACCTCTTGGAGTATTGGATTTATCTTGGAAGGGGAAACTATAAAAAATCTTTAGATTTGGCTCAAAATATTGGAGATGATCAGTTAACTCTGCATGCTTATACAAATCTATATGAGCAAGTTCGTGAAGATAAAAATATGAAGGGTGCTGATAAGCAAAAGAAATTAAGCGAGTATCGTAAAGAGATTGAGAAACTCTCGAAAAAACTTGGGGTAAAAGTAGGTGAAGAAAAAGATGAGTAGAGATGATAAAAGTTTTTTTCACAACACAGAAAAGAATCTAGTTTCTGGTAAAATGTTAGGTCAACTCAAAGTAGTCATTTTTTCTGAACGCCTATCGATACTCACGTTTATGGAAGGAACGAATGCTGAGGAGCAGGGGTTCTCTTTCTACATGAAGGATGGCAATATATACGCTGACGAAAAAGAGTTGATAATGGGAAAAAATACCATTGAAAATAAGACTGTTTTTGTTATTGAAGAAGAAAGAAACATATTTGTCAGTTACATTTCTCCTCCAAACGAAGATTTTATTATTTCAAAAGATCAAGAAGCAAATCTCCTCATTTGCTCGAAAGCTTATATTCTGTTTTCCAACGGAAAGGTTTATCTCTATCCAAATGACAGTGTATGTTATTTGAATGAGCGCTTGATTTCTTCTGATATTATTTCTGAGTTTAAACAGGGAGATAGTATTTTTATAGAAAATTACTTTATAGAGTTTTTGGACAATCAATGGCAGATTTCGTCTTTCTTTGAAAAAGCAATTTTCAATAGTCAAACTGTCCTGTTACAAGAAAGAAAATCAATTTATCAATCTAATTTCCCAGTCTATCGGCGTAGTCCTCGAGTACTTCCTACGATATATGATAAACGTCAGAGGATAGAAAAGCCAAAAAATCCTCCAACGAAACCAAAGAATGCTATTTGGCGTGCAATTGTTCCTCCTCTAGGTATGTTTGCTCTTTCTGGGCTAGTAGTAGTTTTAATGGGACGAAATGCGATTATGATGTTGAGCATGGGGGGGGGATGAGTGTTCTCACTGCTGCATTTTCAATTACGAGCTATTTTACTGATAAAAAAGAGTATAAACAAAAGAAGATAACAAGGCTCGAAGATTACGAGGCGTATCTATTACAGCAAGTATCTACCTTACATAAGCACCACATAGAGGAAAGGAACATTCTTTTCTATCAGCAACCCAATATTGAAACTCTGATTGAAATGATTATGCGTTATGATGAACGTCTTTATGAGCGTCTGCCTTTTAATGAAGATTTTATGACTGTCTCGCTTGGTTTGGGAGATATTGATAGTCAGCTTCAAATTGATTACCAAACAGACTTTTTAACTAAGGACAAGCTAACAATTTTTTCTCAAGATTTGCTAAAGACTTATGAGAAACAAAAGAGTGTTCCTGTTACAACAACGCTTGCCCAAAATATCATTGGACTCGTCGCTCAACATGATATAGGTCAGCTATTTCTCCAGCAACTTTTATTGCAGATTGCGGCTTTTCATTCTTATCATGATGTAATATTTGTTAATTTGACTTCGCAGGAAGATTATGATCAAATTTGGAAGAAATGGAGATTTCTACCTCATTTTCTGTTACCAATGATTAATGTTCGTGGTTTTGTACATGATGATCGTACGAAAGATGCAGTACTTACCAGTCTTTATCAGGTTTTGCAGTCTCGTTTTCAAGAAAAGGATCAGAAGGAAAGAACTTATTTACCTCAGATTGTCATTGTTATTTCAGATGATCGCTTGTTGTCTGGTCATGCTATCAATGAAAGTCTTTCACGAGCAGATTTGGCTTCTTTGGCGTAACTGTTATTTGGGTGAAAGAAAGTCGCCGTCAATTACCTGAGACGGTAACGACGCTTATCGATTTGAGGAGTAGAGATACAGCAACTTTAATCAATAATAGAGGAATATATGTAAACCAAGCCTTTACTCCGTATCCATTAGTAGATAATTATGAAGGTGCTGTACGTAGATTAAGTAACCTAATTCATGAGGAGACTCAGAAAAATGCTCTTCCAGATGCGATTACATTTTTAGAATTATATAATGCAGAGCAAGTTGAGGACTTAAATATTTCCAGACGATGGGCACGAGGAGATACATCTAAGAGTCTTGCAGTTCCACTTGGGGTTCGAGGAAAAGATGATATTGTCTACCTGAACTTACACGAACGCGCTCACGGCCCTCACGGTCTCGTTGCTGGAACAACGGGATCTGGGAAGTCAGAAATATTACAATCTTACATTTTATCGTTAGCATTAAACTTTAGCCCAGAGGATATCGGTTTTCTCCCAATAGACTTTAAAGGTGGAGGTATGGCAAATTTATTCAAAGATTTGCCACATTTGATGGGTGTTATCACCAACTTAGATGGGGCAGGGATCCAGCGCGCTCTGGCTTCCATTAAAGCAGAATTACAAAGCGTCAGCGTCTATTTGGTAGATTTGGAGTCAACCATATTAATGGATATACGAAATTATACAAGGAAGGTCGTACAGGGATAGAGGGAGATTTTCCTACAGAGCCACTCCCACATCTATTTTTAATTTCAGATGAATTTGCTGAGTTAAAGCAAAATGAACCAGAGTTTATGACAGAACTTGTGACAGCGGCTCGTATTGGTCGTTCCCTAGGGATCCATTTGATTCTAGCTACTCAGAAGCCTTCAGGTGTTGTTAATGATCAAATTTGGTCTAATTCACGATTTAAGCTGGCGCTAAAAGTAGCGGAAAAAGCAGATTCGAATGAGATCATAAAGACACCAGATGCTGCAAGCATTACACAGCCAGGCCGTGCTTATTTGCAAGTTGGGAATAATGAGATATATGAACTATTCCAATCGGCATGGAGTGGGGCACGTTATGCACCGAAAGCGAAAGCAAGTACTGAAGAAGTTGATAATAGACTTTGGGTAATTAATGAGCTAGGACAATATGAGCTTGCGACTACAGATTTGTCTTATCTAGACGAAGAGATGGTTAGTAGGGATGCTGATAATGATGAGACTGAATTGGATGCTGTTGTAGATTATATTGCACAGTATGCAAAAAGTGTGAATCTCTGTATGCCAACTAAACCATGGCTACCTCCACTTAATGAGGATATTCCTTCTCCGATTTTAACTGAAAATTGGGGGGATAAAAAACTTCACAAAGCTCCTTTTGCTTTAATGGATATTCCTTCGGAACAGGATCAGCGGATGCTAGAGTTCGATTTAGAAGAATTTAGTCACAGTATCATTTATGCTTCTCCAGGATTTGGAAAGTCACAAGCGCTTCAGACATTAGTCATGAATTTTGCTAGACTTAATAAACCAGATCAAATACATTTTAATTTATTTGATTTTGGAACGAATGGATTATTCCCTCTGAAAGGATTACCACATGTGGCAGATATTGCTACATTAGATGATGCAGAAAAACTAATAAAGTTCCTTAAAAGTTTACAAAAGGAAATACAAAAACGACGGGATTTATTGGCTGAATATGGAGTCACTTCTATTGAACAGTATGAGCAGAAGACAGGGCAATCTTTACCATTTATTTTGAATATTGTTGACTCTTATGATACTGTGCGTGATCATCCGCTTGAAAGTTCTGTTGAATCTGCTTTTCATCAGGTACTGCGTGAGGGAGCGAGCCTAGGTATTTATTTGATAGCAACAGTTCTCCGAAATACTAGTATGAAATTAAGTATGCGAAGTAATTTTGCTACACAGTTTGTTCTATATTTGGTAGATAAGGACTCCAAAAAAGATCTTATTGGTTTTGATGCTCTGGCTGATCAAGTTGTTCCTGGTCGCGGTCAGATTAGATTTGAGGAACCAATTCGTTTTCAAGTATACCTTGCAACGGAAGGAGGTTCAAATCTTGAGAGACTGCAGAGTTTAGAAAACGCTATTGAATCAATGGACAAGTCATGGAATGGCTCTAGACCCGAAGCTATCCCGATGCTGGCTAATGAGATTACATTTGAGGAATTTGAAAATGATGTAGCTGTTCAAGAAGAACGGGAGAGATTCAATATTCCAATTGGTTATGATAAAGAAACAACAATGATTCGCTCTATTGAACCAATGAATTATGACTTTATTCTTCTCATGGATGACACTCCTTCTCAAACATATAGTATTGAACGAGCAATATTGTCAGCTTTTTCAGAGTTTTCTGGGAAAATGGACCGTGTAGTGGTTGATACGGATGGACGTTTTGCTGGTATGAATGAATATTTTGACACTAGAATTGATGAGGCGAATATTAGCCAATTCCTTGGTGAACTCTTAGGAATCATCCAATCTGGTAAGCGTAGAGAGCAACCAATGTTTGTTTATCTTCCAGATATACACTTAACTGGAGATAAGATTGTGTTGACGGATAAAGATGTAAATACTTTGTTCACCAAATCTTCGGTAGTTAACATCCATTTAATTTCCATGGTTATCAAAGTAGCATAGTTAGTAAATTTACACCATTCTTTAAGCGACTTCGACAAAATGTTCCGATGGGAACGTTTGGTACTACCTTTAATGAACAAAAGGTCGTACCAGGTCGTACTCAATACAATGAACCTTTGGTGGAACTTAATGAAACACAGTTCTTCGTTGGTAGAAGTGTTCATCGCCTGAGAATAGCGCAAGATAAGTAGTTACAAAAAGTTTTCATAATAAGTCTTGAATGTGCTATAATAGACAGAGAGATTCCTGTTAACAAGTAACGATGATGCGTCTAAAATCAATTTAGGAGAAAGAATTATAATGAGTCTAAAAAAAGAAAAAAAACATTTGTTTGGAAAAGTGTTAATTATTTTATGCTTGATGCTTACTGTGGGAGTTCTTATCTATGTAAGTAAATCAGATAGTTTTTCTTTTATTTTAGGAACTAAGGAAAAAACACATCTTCGAATTGGAATTGTCAATCAAGATGAGGGTGAGCAATTAAATAGTGTCCAATATAATTTTGGAGATGATTTTACAAAATTACTAGCGAAGGATGAGAAAAAAGAGGCGAGTTGGAAAGTCCTATCTAGGAATCAAGCAGAAAGCCAGTACAAGGATGATTCACTTGAAGCTATCATTTACATACCTAAAGATTTCTCGCACAATATATTGCAATTGTCAAGTTTTAATCCTGAAAAGGCCAAAATAACGTATAAGGTAAAAGATTCTGTAAAAAAAGAACAGTCTCTTGAAATGGCTCAACAAGTCGGGGATTATGTTAATAGCTTGAATCAGAAAACCATTCGTCTATATTTTACAAGTGTCATTAATAATCTTGATGATGCCAAACTTCGGATGAAAACAATTGTTGATGATGAATCAGATGTGTATAGTTCCTTATCTACTTCAATCTTTCAACCTGCTGATAGGAGTATTAAATCAATAGATTCCATTCCTTCGATCGCACAGAGTGTTCAGTCTTCTAATAGAGCATTTGAACAATCAACGTCAAGTTTCAAAACCTCAACCTCTGATTTGTTGAAAAAAAATTCGGAGTCCTTACTCGGTCAAGCAGATCCAATTTTAAAGTACAAACAAGTTCAATCACAGGTTGCTAATCACAATGCTCGAGTCGCAGGAAATTCTATTAAGAATCAATATGATAAAGATAATGAATTGTATCTAACCCTTTATAGAAATTCAATGAATTATTTGCATCTTTTCAAAAATACAGACTCCTCTACTGATCCAGATAATTCAGAACCTTATTTTAAACGTTTAGCTCAGCGTATAAATAGTTATAATGAGAAGATGAAGCAATATCAAGCGCAGATAGAGCAGTCTCGAAAAGAACTAGGCTCCATTCGGAGCTCTCTTGAGGAGTCTCGTAGACAAATATCTCAGAACTATTTTGACGGTAAAGAAATTGATACATCGACCTTAGGAAGTGATGAGGCAGCGATTTTAAAAGCAGTCAGTGATGAAGCAGATCAAAATAGTGTAAGACAAGCTTTAGCTAAGCAGGTTGTTAATACTTTATCAGATTCAGATGAATTGCCCATAGATTATACTAATCAAGTAGATAGCACGATTGCTTCTATTAGTGTTAATCCTAGTGATTATGGAATCTTATTTAATAAACTAAAAGAGTTTGGAGCTTTAACAGATGGACAAATCAATTCATATTACGCAAAATTAAGCCTATTGTCGAAATATGCGAGCATTAAAGGTAGGACTACTGGTTCGATGCCAGGCTATACGTTTATAACCGTAGCTAATGATGTGTTGCCACCTACAGAGACTCAAACGGTTACAATGACTCATGTTTATCCTGAGCTCTCTTCTGCAGGAACTGGAGCTAAGAAATATATTGAAACTCCTATTCGTGTGACAAATGTACGTGTTAAGGGTGCCAAGGGAGCCACAGTAGTCCCAAGCGTTGATAAGATTTCAGCACCGACTACCCTCCAACTTCAAATTCAACTTTCTCCTAATTATGGACTGAATACTATTATGTTTGAACTTGAAATTGGTAGTGAAAGAATTCCTTTGGAGTATAGTTTCTTTTATGATGATAATAAAGGAAATGTTGCGTTAGTAAAGAAAGATTTATCCCATATTTTTGACCAACTATCTCGAATTGATATAGCGTCGACTATGGTTAAGAATTTATATGGTAGCCCAACATCATCGTATAACAATGTTGACATAGCTAATCCAGCGAGTGACTCAGTTGCGAAGATGTATGGGAACATTTCACCATCATCTGTAGCGGATAAGTTGCAACAGAAAGATGTGGATCAATATAGACAGTCAGGAATTGACCTATATGTTAAATTAAGTGTAGAGATAAATAGACTTCAGGCAAATATAGCCTCTCTTCCTCAACTGGCAAAAGAAGAATTACCTAGCGATTATTTTGAAACAATTGTTAAAGACTTAGACGATTGGCACCAAGAGGCATCTAATAAGTTGAATGAGGAGTATGAGAAGTGGAAAAAAAATGGCCCAGAGCTTTTAGAGATTTCTCCAACAAGTTCAGGTGACGGTTTGTCAAATAGTAGACTTTATACAACAGATGATAGTAGTAATAGTCTATTGGATATTGTTACAAAACTTGCCTCTAATACTCGAAGCACTTCTGATACAATCATCTCTAATGGGAACACAATTGGATCTATGGATACACAATTTAATACTTTAGCAGAGCAAGCTAAAAGAGTTCAAGGAGAAGTGAAGGAAGTTCATCAGCAAACGGAATCACTTATTAAGAATCAGGCTAAGAATGTTGAAGATAGTACTGAATTTAATAAGAACTTCCAAGGAGTACTATCAAATGCTCGTTCGAACGGAACGGATAACCAAGCTGTTTTAAACTTCTTATCCAACCCAGTTGTAACTGAAAAAACCAATCAATCTGGTGTTTTATCAAATACACCGATCTGGGTTTATCTACTTGTAATCTTACTTTTAACCAATATTGCGACTGGGCTAACAATTAGAGAGTATGCTCATAGAAAGAAAGAGAAAATAGTTGAAAAGGAAGAAGAGCACTTCGAATAGATAAGAATTATTTTCTCATCAAGTCTTACAAAATTATCAGGAAAAAGTGCTTTTATAAAGGAATTTTTATTGTTTTCCTATCTTAAATTTGGTATAATAAAGGTGAATCCAGAGGCAGGCTAGAAAGGAAAAAATCGGAAACGAAACAGCCGCTGATGGTCGTTTTGCACATTGCAGTTTGAAATAAGGAGAGGAGGTTTATCATGTCTTTGTCTACCTTATTTGAAGTATCAATAGCTATTTTGGGTGTGGCCTCTGCTGGTTACCTCATCTATGCCTATTATGAGTTTCTAAAAGATATAGCTCATATGGAGAAAGTACATCATTTTCATCACGGAGGTTGAGACAAAAGTGTCTCGACCTCGCTTTTTATTAGAAAGAGATCCTTGAGGTTGCAGCTGCTTGCTCAAGAGCCACGGATTGTTGAGCAACCTCGTGGGGCTGGGACTATTTGTAAGGTCTGGGAAAGCTTTTAAAGCTGTACTTAGAAACATGAAAGCAAGCTGGATGTTTGAAAGTTTACTTCTATCCCAGCGCCTCCCTGATATTCTGTCCTCTTGGTTTTCATATTGATTTAAAAATGTTAAAATAGTAGGCAAGAAAGCGGAGAGAATGCATGCCAAAAGAAGAAAATTTAACGGGGAATCAGGTTGTAGCCCTAACAAAAAAATATTTAGCTGCAGAGGATGTGGCTTTTGTTCAAAAAGCGTTGATTTATGCGATGGAATGCCATAGCGGGCAAACTCGTAAGTCGGGAGAGCCCTATATCGTCCATCCGATTCAAGTGGCGGGAATTTTAGCCAAGCTCAAGCTGGATGCTGTTTCAGTAGCCTGTGGTTTTTTGCATGATGTCGTAGAGGATACGGCGGCGACCTTGGACGATCTGGAGCGAGAATTTGGCCATGATGTGCGCGTGATTGTGGATGGTGTGACCAAGCTTGGGAAAGTCAAATACAAGTCTCACGAAGAACAGTTGGCGGAAAATCATCGTAAGATGCTCATGGCCATGTCAGAAGACCTTCGAGTGATCTTGGTCAAGCTGGCTGACCGTCTGCATAATATGCGTACTCTGAATCATTTACGGCCAGACAAGCAGGAGCGAATCTCGCAGGAAACGATGGAAATCTATGCTCCTCTGGCCCATCGTTTGGGGATTTCCAGTGTCAAGTGGGAATTGGAAGACTTATCTTTCCGTTACCTCAATCCAACGGAATTTTATAAAATCTCCCACATGATGAAGGAGAAGCGCCGAGAGCGGGAAGCTCTAGTAGAGGAAGTTGTCCACAAGATTGAAACCTACGCGGGAGAGCGTAATCTTCATGGGAAGATCTATGGTCGTCCCAAGCATATTTACTCCATCTACCGCAAAATGCAGGACAAGAAGAAGCGGTTTGATGAGATCTACGATCTGATTGCCATTCGTTGTATTTTGAGCACTCACAGTGATGTCTATGCCATGCTGGGCTACATCCATGAGCTTTGGAAACCCATGCCGGGGCGTTTCAAGGATTATATTGCTAATCGCAAGGCCAACGGCTACCAGTCTATCCATACGACCGTTTATGGTCCTAAAGGTCCGATTGAGTTCCAGATTCGAACCAAGGAAATGCACGAAGTCGCAGAATACGGGGTCGCTGCTCACTGGGCCTATAAAAAAGGAATTAAGGGTCAAGTTGATGGCAAGGAATCGGCCATCGGGATGAATTGGATCAAGGAATTGATGGAATTGCAGAATCAGTCAGGTGATGCAAAGGAATTTGTTGATTCAGTTAAGGAAAGCTACCTGGCTGAGGAAATCTATGTCTTCACACCGGACGGAGCAGTACGTTCTTTACCTAAGGACTCAGGACCCATTGATTTGCCTATGAGATCCATACTAAGGTTGGGGAGAAGGCGACAGGAGCCAAGGTTAATGGCCGCATGGTGCCGCTCAATACCAAGCTGAAGACTGGGGATCAGGTGGAAATCATCACCAATGCCAATTCCTTTGGACCTAGTCGTGACTGGCTTAATCTTGTCAAGACCAGCAAGGCTAGAAATAAAATCCGTCAGTTCTTTAAAAATCAAGACAAGGAGCTGTCTATTTCTAAAGGGCGGGAGCTCTTGCAGGCTCAATTTCAGGAGAATGGTTATGTAGCCAATAAGTACATGGACAAGAAGCACATGGAAGATGTGCTCCAAAAGACCAGCTATAAGACTGAAGAAGCGCTTTTTGCGGCAATTGGTTTCGGTGAGATCGGTGCCATTAGTATTTTCAATCGTTTGACAGAAAAAGAGCGCCGTGAGGAAGAGCGGGCCAAGGCTAAAGCAGAGGCAGAGGAATTGGTCAAGGGCGGTGAAGTTAAGGTCGAAAATAAAAAAGACACTCTTAAAGTCAAGCACGAAGGCGGTGTGGTCATTCAGGGAGCGTCTGGTCTCCTCATTCGGATTGCTAAGTGCTGTAATCCTGTGCCTGGTGACGACATTGTTGGTTACATTACCAAAGGACGTGGTGTGGCCATCCACCGGCAAGACTGTATGAATCTCAAGGCTCAGGAAAATTATGAACAGCGCTTGCTTGATGTGGAATGGGAAGACAATAACACGACCAAAGAGTACACGGCCCACATTGATATTTATGGTCTCAATCGGTCTGGCCTCCTTAACGATGTGTTGCAGGTGCTGTCTAATACCACAAAAAACATCTCAACGGTTAATGCCCAGCCAACTAAGGATATGAAATTTGCTAATATCCATGTTTCTTTTGGCATTGCTAATCTGTCCATGCTGACGACGGTGGTGGATAAGATTAAGAGTGTGCCAGAGGTGTATTCGGTCAAACGAACCAATGGCTAAGTGCGAGCTTGTCAGAGTGGATGTTAGTCAGAAATAAAGGAAAAGATATGAAAATTGTCATTCAGCGTGTCAAACGTGCTCAGGTTAGTATTGACCAGCAGCTGCATAGCAGCATTGAACAAGGTCTCCTGCTCTTGGTAGGTGTCGGGCCTGATGATAGTCAGGAAGATATGGACTATGCGGTCAGGAAGATTGTCAATATGCGGATTTTTCCGATGCTGAGGATAAGATGAATCTTTCTGTTCAGGATATCGGAGGGGAGATTCTTTCCATTTCCCAATTTACGCTCCATGCAGATACCAAAAAGGGAAATCGGCCAGCCTTTACAGGTGCAGCTAAGCCGGATATGGCTAGTCCCTTTTATGACAGGTTTAACCAGCTGTTGGCTGAACAAGTGCCAGTCAAGACGGGCGTGTTCGGAGCAGATATGCAGGTGGAATTGGTAAATGATGGCCCAGTGACTATTTTGCTTGACACCAAGAATCGATGAAGGAGTTATGCGCCTTTTGAAGGTTAGTGGTTTAAGACCAAGCAAAAATAGTTTGTTTCTTTTCTAGAGAAAACTCATATTTATAGGATTCATAAGTAACTTTTAATAGACCAGATGCTGGTTTCCTTAGAAGTTCTTATGAGGCTTTTTGTGTGGTTTAAAGGCGATATTATTCTAGCAGGTGGATTTGGAGTTGATAGGGCGGAAGGGAAGACATGGGTTGCTCCTTGTCAGATGCGACAGATGTCTAGGGCTTATTGGAAAAGGGCTTTACGACTTATGGTATAATGATATATATAAGTTTGAGAAGTCTCTTGATTTTTTCAGACTGATCTTCATAAAAAGAATAGGAAATAAGTATGCGTTCGATTCTTGCCTTATATATCACCCTGATGCCGGTCATTCTGGCTGGAGTTCTGAATATGATCTTTTGCAAGTCTTCACTGCTAGAGGCGGCATACCGACCCATGGATGCTGGGATGATGTTAAAGGATGGGAAGAGGCTGTTTGGGGCTAACAAGACCTGGAAAGGTTTCTTTGGCATGATTCTCTGGGGAGCTTTGGCTCAGATTCTCTGGGGCTTGCTCTTGAAGAGTCTTCCTAGTCTAGAGAAGTTGCACTTGGTCTATGCTTTTTACGAAAATACCGTGCTCTTTAATCTGGTGCTTGGGGCTCTTTTGGGGCTGGCCTATGTTTTGTTTGAGCTGCCTAATAGCTTTATCAAGCGCCGTTTGGAAATCAGAGAGGGCAAGACGGCGGAGAATGGCTGGAAATGGACCTTTATCTGGATAGACCAGATTGATTCCTTGATTGGCTGTATTATTTTCTTACTTTTCTATATCCCTCTGTCTTGGCAGCAGATGCTGGGCATTCTAATCCTAGGGGCGGGCACGCATCTAGGAGTCAACCGCCTGCTCTACTGGGCTAAGCTTAGAAAAAATCGTATGTGAGATGGGAGTTTTTGATGAAAGAACTATGGCTGGAAAAAGAGCCTTCGGCCGTCTATGGCGGTAAAATCAATCAGTTAATCAACCTCTGTCAGCTGGGGTTTTCGGTTCCTAAGGGGTTGATTTTGCCAGCGGACCAAGTAATGGCTTGGCTAAGAGCGGCTCTGCCAGAATATTCAAAACAGGGACTTAAAGAGTTAATTCATTTGGGCAAGGAGGAAATTGCGGAGCGTTTGCAGCAATATCCCTTGGAGTCAGCTTGGCTACAGGAGTTAGCATCCTTTTGTCAGGAAAATCAAGCCTATATCGTTCGCAGCAGTGCCCTCTTAGAAGACGGACTGGCCATGTCATTTGCCGGCCAATATGACTCGATTGGCGATTGCCGGACACTGTCAGAAATTGAGCAGGGCATTCGTTCCTGTCTGCTTTCACTCTTTAATCCAGAAGCCTTGGCCTATTGGCAGCGCCAGGGTCTGGCTGAGAAGGATTTTGCCATGGCAGTGCTGATTCAGGAGCAGATAGAGCCCGACTTCAGCGGTGTTTGCTTTTCCCTAGATGTGGCAACCAATCAGGACCAGACCATGTTATTAGAGTATGTAAAAGGCTCGGCTGAGAGCTTGGTTAGCGGTCAAATTAATCCTGAGCAGCTGACTCTTGCTTGGTACAAGCCGGACTGGAGCCAGTTTGAAAAGGCTGAAATACCTCTGGCAGTCTTGCAGAAGCTGCACTCGCAGGTTTTGGAGATTGTAGCGTATTTTGGTCGGCCGATGGATATTGAGTGGTGTGCCGTCCAAGAGCAAGTCTATTTGCTGCAGGCTCGGCCCATCACGACAGTACCAACTAAAATCGACAGTGGCCGCTGGACGACGGCGAATTTCGGGATGGAGGAGTGGCGGCCCAGCCCTGTCCAAACCTGATGTTGAGCCTTTACCGCCATTCTTGGCAAGAAGCACTCTCTAGTTTTTTGCTGGCAATTGGCTTAGAGCCTGAAGGTGTGATGCCGCCGCTGATGCGTCTGCACTATGCCCGGCCCTTCTGGAACTTAGGCGTGGTCAAGCAAGGCATGGAGCAGATTCCGGGCTATATTGAGCGAGACTTTGATGATGAGCTGGGAGTCAATAAAGACTACCAAGGTCAAGGTTTTACCAGCAAATTAAGTCCAGCCTTGCTCTTGAATTTCCTGCGGGTAGCCTTGAAAACGCAAAAAGTAACTAAGAATTTTCTGCATCAGGCACCAGACAAGCTGCAAGAGCTGCGTCAGCAATTTACCCACCTGAATCAAGAAATACGAGAACTGAACGACCAAAGCCCGCTGCAGCAGGTCGAGAATCTTTGGCAGTTAGTGCTAAATCAGGTTTATTTAGACAGTGAGGGAGCTTATTTCTGGCAGGCCTACATCAATACGGTCCAGCTGTCTATGAAAAAGACCAGTCTCCTCAAATGGCTGACAGTCGATGAATTTTTCCAACTGATAGCTAAGTTAGGAAATGTTTCGCATACCAAGCCTTTGGCTCGGATGCTGGAAGCTGCGGATCTTATTTTGGCAGACGAGAAACTGACAGACGATTGGTTGAAGCTATCGGTGGAAAAGTTGCAGGAACTGGCTGCACAATATCCTGAGCGAGCTGATTTTATCAAGATTCAGGATTTCCAAAAGGACTTTGGCTACCACTCGGCTCGGGAGCTGGACTTGCGAGTAGCCAGTTACGAAGAAGATGCTCATCAGGTCCTGACAGCGGTCCAACAGTTGGTTGCTGATTCAGCGTATTACCAAGCGGCTAGAGCTTCGCTCAGTCTTGTCTCAGAGTCTGAACTTGATCTTGCTCATCTATCTCGAGCCAAGCAGAAAAAGATAGAAAAATCAGTCAAGACTTGAGGAACTTGCTCTGGTGGCGGGAGGAGTTCAAGGATATTTCCACGCGCTATTACCACCTCATTCGCCAGATTAGCCTCAAACTCGGCCGAACCTATGAAAAGCGAGGCTTTCTGAAAAATGAACAAGATATCTTTTACATTAAGAAAGAAAGCCTGACTGCCTTTATGGAAGGGCAAAAGACTGCTGACCAGCTCCAAGAAGAAGCAGCTGATAATCAGCATTACTGCCAAGCCTATCAGAATTTTGAGCCAGCGGGTGATTTGACTAATAAAGAGATGAGCTTGGAAAAGGTAGCCCATGACAGTCAGGCCCTGCTGACGGGAATGCCAGCCAGCAGCGGTCAGGTGACCGGTCGGGTTCGAGTCCTCTTGGATTTGGCGGATATTGAGACGATTGAGCCGGGAGAAATCCTTGTTACTCGCTATACAGATACGGGCTGGAGTTATGTTTTTGGTATTCTGGGCGGTCTTGTGACAGAGTACGGTGGAGTTCTCTGCCATGCATCCATTGTCGCTCGGGAATGCGGGATTCCAGCTCTGGTCTGTGCCAAGAATGCAACTCAGCTGCTAGAAACTGGCATGCTGGTAACCTTAGATGGAAGAAGAGGAGAAATAAGAATTCATGAAGAAGAATGAACCTTTGTTTATCGGTGAATACGATAAATCTGTTATCCTGACCTATATGGGCGCTGCTTTTGCACTGTTGGCAGTCTATGCCGTCATTCAGTCTCAGCTGCGGTTAGCTATGATGTCCTTTATCGTTAGTGGTATCTGTGACCTCTTTGACGGTGTGGTTGCGCGACGGATGAAGCGGACTGAAAGTCAGAAGCGCTTCGGCATTGAGATTGATTCGCTCTGCGACATGATTAGCTTTGCGGCTCTTCCGGCGGTGCTCCTCATGACTCAGCTGCCCTTGGGAGCGGCCAATATTATCTTGGCTGTCCTCTATGTCTTGGCTGCAGTTACTCGCTTGGCGCATTTTAACCGCTTGGCCAAGCATGATGAAGGATCTGGCTCGTATTTTATCGGCTTGCCCGTGACCTACAGCGCCCTCTTTTTTCCTCTGACCTATCTGGTCTGTCAATGGCTGGCGCCTGGTTTCTTTGCTTGGGTGTGGCTGGGCCTGTCTCTTTTGCTGCCCTTCCTATTTGTCTACAACTGCCGTATTCCCAAGCCAAATAAGCTGGCCTATCTGGTCTTTGCGATTCTAGCTGTTGCAAGTCTGATTGGTCTGGGGGTTCTTCCGCATGGTTAGGGTCTATCAGAGAAGGACTGGCCAAGTAGTGGAACCGACAGAATATAAGGCGGGGCTGTTAGATAAGCTTTATGGTACTGCTTGGGGCCGCATCTTGTTGTCTTTCTTGACCCGACCTAGCCTGTCTTATCTTCTAACTTTGAAAGACTACACTCTTTTTTCTCGCAAGAAAATAGCAGCTTTTGTGGAAAATTATCAGCTGAATCTGGCTGACTATGAAGATGGCCCCTATCCTCACTTTGCGGCTTTCTTCCAGCGGAAAATCAAGCCTGGTCTGCGTCCAGTCTGTCCTGACAGTCAAGTACTGGCGGTGGCGGATGCCAAGCTGGAGGCTTTTACCATTAGTCAGGACTTGCGTCTGACAATAAAGGGTCAGACATACAGGCTAGCTGACTTACTGCTGGATGAAGAGTTGGCTCAGCTGTTTAGTAGCGGAACAGCGCTGGTTTATCGACTGGGAGTGGAAGACCTGCACCGCTATCTGGCTGCTGAATCCGGCAGCATTACCCAAAGACGAAAAATCAAGGGACGCCTGCATACGGTCAGACAGGTAGCCCAGAAGTGGCGCCTCATTTACAAAGAAAATAAAAGAGAATACTGTCTTTTAGATACCGACCTAGGTCCTGTCCTGCAGATGGAAGTAGGGGCTCTCTTGGTCGGAAGAATATACAATCACAGTCAGGACCATTTGGTCAGGGGACAGGAGAAGGGCTGCTTTGGTCTGGGTGGCTCAACCATTCTTGTCCTCTATCCAGCAGACACGATTCGCTTGGATCAGGATATCCTGACATACTCAGACCTCGGAATAGAAACCCAGATTCAAATGGGTGAAAAGATTGGAGAAAAGCTATGTTTAAACGATTAGCTGTTTATTATAAGGAAATGTTTCCTTTGCTGCCGCGCCTTTTTGTGGCTGCCATCATGTTTTTTGAGATTTATTTTGTCCTTCTGCTCAATGACGGAGTAACCACCTTTCACTTTGACCATCAGGAGTTGATCGGAATTTTTACGATTTTCGTCTTTCTAATGATTCTGCGGATCGCAGATGATTTCAAGGACTACGAGACCGATAGACGGCTCTTTCCCCATCGGGCTCTGCCATCTGGACGAGTGAAAAAGAAGGACTTGGCTGTTGCCCTCAGCTTTATCGTAGCTGTGTCTGTACTTCTCAATGTTCTCTTTATGAACAATATCGGCTGGTTCCTCTTTCTCTATATCTACGGAACTCTCATGTCCTTCTGGTTCTTTAAGCGTGACAAGATTCAAAATTCTCTGCCACTGGCTCTAGTAACCCATAATCCGGTCATGATGATTTTGAATCTCTATACCATTTCTTTTGTATGTTACAAGTACAATCTGCCTCTCTTGTCCCTGCCGACTGTCTTGCTGGCCTTTACCATGTATTTCCCAAGTTTGATCTGGGAAGTCTGCCGCAAGATTCGGGCGCCAAAAGACGAGACCGAGTATGTGACCTATTCTAAGCTTTTTGGCTACAAAAAAGCCACTCGCTTTATCGAGGTGGTGACTCTGCTGGATATCTTGACCAATTTCGCTCTCCTCTGGAATATTTCCCATGTCGGAGTGGTAGTCTTGGTATTGAATGTCATCTGGATGACCGTCCAGTTTGAGCAGTTTATCAAGGATCCGACTCGCTTTAATATCCGGGAGCGGGTGGAGCGCTATACTTATATCACGGAGACGACCATGGTTCTGTCCGTTGCTGTTTATCTCTTGATGGGGGTACTTTGATGAAAAGAATCAAGCAGACAGGGCTTGACCAGGTCGGAGGCAAGGCCTATCATTTGCTGAAAATGCAGGCTGCTGGCTTGCCGATTCCTGACTTTGCAGTGTTTGCTTTTGACTTTTTTCAAAAATCTGCCAGCTCTGCTGACTTGGAGCGGATGGAAGCAGCCTATCGGTCTGGAGAGTTGGACTTGTCCCAACTCAGTCAGCAACTGCAGGACTGGGCTAAAGAGCAGTTTGCGCAAGAAGATCTGACAGCGGCAGAAAACTTGATCCGAAAGGAGTTTTCTCAGAAAGACTGTCGCTTTGCAGTTCGCTCATCAGCAACCATTGAGGATGGGAAGGCTTCATCCTTTGCCGGCCAGTTTGAGAGCCGGCTCAATGTGAAGCCAGATGGGCTTAAAGAAGCTATCCAAGCGACCTTGCTCTCTCTTTATCAGGAGTCAGCCCTCACCTATCTATTTGAGCAAGATCTATCTTTGAAGCAGGCACAGATGATTTGCCTTGTTCAAGTTATGCAGGAAGGAGACTTGTCTGGGATTTACTTCACAGCTAATCCCAAGGGCATTCTGAACGAGCACATCATTGTTATCGGTCGGGGCTTAGGCAATAAGGTTGTCGAGGATAAGATTCCTACAACAATGGTGACGCTCCATCCCAAGGACCAGCTCTTTTATACAGAGCAGACGGAGGACTCACCAGACGTATCACAGGAACAACTCGAGGAGCTACAAGCCTTGGTAAGTCAGGTAAGTCAGCTTTTCGGATCTTATATGGATATGGAGTTTACCTTCGCAAATGGCCAGTTCTATCTTTTGCAAGCACGACCTATTACTACCTTGCCAGAGGGACAGCAGATTATTCTGGATAACAGCAACATTGTTGAGAGCTATCCGGGCGTTTCCAGTCCTCTAACCATTAGCTTTATTCAAGAGGCTTATGCCAGCATTTTCCGCAGTCTGGCCCAGCGCTTGGTTGGTAAGGATGCCCATGAGTTGGCTGCCTATGAAGCCACTTTTCAAAATATGCTGCAGCCGGTCAACAGTCGGGTTTATTACCAGATTCAGAGCTGGTATCAGCTGCTGCAGCTTTTACCTTTTTCGAAGAAAATCATTCCTATCTGGCAGGATATGCTGGGAGTGCGAGAGACGGAGGTGCCTCAGATGCCAGTGCACTTGTCTACTTTCAAACGCCTGCAAATCATGCTCCGAATCATCCGAGAGTTTTGGACGGCACCCAAGCAAATGCGGCAATTGGAAGAGCAGTTTGCCCAGATTCAGCGCGAATACGAAGCGAGTTTTTCTCCCGACGCAGATGCGGAGAGCTTGATTACCTTGGTCAGCAAGCTAAAAGAGGATATTCTGGCTAACTGGGACATTACGCTGGTCAATGACCTTTATGCTTTTGTCTATACTGGACTGCTAAAGAAGTCGCGTCGCGGTGGGGCTGTTCAGGCTGAGATTGCAGGAATTGAGCAGATTGAAAGTATGCGACCGGCTTGGCTCTGCAGGCTTTAACAGCTCAGCTGAAAGCAGAAGAAAATGCAGAGATTAGACAGACTATGGCGAGTGAAAGTCCAGCAGTCTTTCTGAATCGCCAGCACCCTTTGGTCAAAGAAATAGTCCGTTTTATCCATGAATTTGGTGATCGGGCTCCGGAAGAGTTGAAGTTAGAAACTCCAACATTTCGAACGCACCCAGAGCGTCTGCTCAAGCTCTTGTTGCAAATGTGCCAGCAAGAGGAGAAGAAGCTGGCTCCTCGGAAATTTGAAGAAGCTGAGCAAAAATCAGGCTGGTGGACGAATTTTCTTCGCAAGCGAGCCATGACTGGTGTTAAATATCGGGAAAGTTCTCGCTTAAACCGAACACGAATCTATGGCATGATGCGGCAGATTTTCAGAACGCTTGGCCAGCAATTAGCCGAGCAAGGTCTACTGGGTGCAACAGATGATGTTTTTTATCTGACAAAGGAAGAAATGTTTGAGTTGACCAGAAAGCCCAGAGATATTAGTGGCTTGATAGATGATCGTCGAGAAAAGATGGAGGCAGATAAGGAGCTACCAACCTTTAGTCGCTATGTTTTTGCTGGACAGGTCTTTGAGAAATACCTGAAGCCGCAAAAACGTACCAGCAGTCATAATACGGGTAATCAAGCCTTACAAGGAATTGGTTGCTCACCTGGCTGCGTTAAGGCTCAGGTTTTGGTCGTGGAGGATGTGCAGGAGATTGAGTCTGCTCAGGACCGGATTATCGTGACCAAGATGACCGATCCGGGCTGGGTTTATCTTCTGACCCAAGCCAAGGGTGTCATTGCCGAGCAGGGCTCTTTGCTCTCCCACACTGCTATTATTTCCCGCGAGTTGGGTATTCCCTCCATTGTCAATGTTAGAGGAGCTTGCAGTCAATTGCAAAATGGCGACTGGATTGAGATGGATGGCCTTACTGGCAAGATTCGACTGATCAAGGAGGAAGACCATGCTGGAAATTAAACCAGTTAAACCCAATACTGCAGAGATGGACGATTTTCTGGCCCTGCCCAAGAAGATTTACCAGCCAGACCACCTCATGCAGTCGGAAGAGGAAGAGCTAGCTTTGATTGAGGGCAGTCACCCGCTGAGTTCTGACTTAGAAACCTATGCCTTTATTGGCTATGTGGACAGTCGGCCTTGTATTCGAGGGCTTCTGACCTTCTATCCAGATGATGAGGCTGCTTACTTGGGATTTCGAGTCGATCAATGACCAGCAGATTGCATCTGCTTTTATCGAGCATTTAGCAGGTTTCGCCCGCAGTCTCGGAGCTAGCAGGATTATCGGTCCGGTACAGGCAAGTTTTTGGCTGGGCTATCGAATGCAGCTGACTGGAACAGAGGAGTTTCCTTTTACTGGAGAACCTCATAATCCAGACTATTATCCTCAGCTGTGGCGGGCTGCAGGTTTTGAACTCAAGGAGTGCTATCTGTCCAATTTTTATCCCAAGGTCAGCAATCAAACTCATCAGGACAAGCTGGCTCATCGCTTTGAGTCTTTTGAAGAAGCGGGATTCACTATTTGCTCTCCCAAAAAGAAGGACTGGGAAGAAGCTTCGCTGCAGGTTTTTGAGCTCCTCAATCGCCTCTATCAAGATTTTCCGATTTATCGTTCGATTTCCAGTCAGCAGTTCAGTCAGATTTTTCAGAAATACCAGTATATTCTTGATTTTTCTATGGTGAAGCTGGCCTATAAGGAGAGCAAGCTAGCAGGTTTTCTGATTGCCATGCCAGACTATGGCTCTCTGGTTTATCAAAAGCTGACTCCTCTCAACCTAGCCAAGCTTTTTTGGACCAAGCGCTTTGCCAAACGTTATACGATTATGTATCTGGGAGTGGATGAAGAATTCCTGGGCTTGGGCTCTGCCTTGGCCTATCCGATTTTTAAAGAAGCGCAGAAACGGCAAGCCTCGGCTATCGGCGCCTTGATTCACCAAAATACCGTCACGCGCCACTATGCGGGAGAACTGCAAGGGGACAAGCATGAGTACGGCCTCTTTGAGTTGGATTTGGGGCTTAGATGATCTGTAACACAGTAGGTTCTCTCTCAGGGAATCTGCTTTTTTTGTTTCCGCTAAAATGAAATCCTTCCTTTCCCTATCGACAGCTGAAAGAAAAGTATTTATCAGGCTAAGGGATTGCAATTTTGAGTAAAATCCAGTAAAATTTTTATTAGTTTATTATATGAAGAAAAGGGAATTTTATGAAAAAAAGAGTCACTGGTGACATATACCAGCGCTATTCTTTTAGAAAGCTGTCTGTAGGTCTAGTTTCCGCTACTATCGGAAGCTTCTTTTTGTGTACGACAATGGGAGGAGCTGTCAGCTCTGTTGAGGCAGCAGAAGTGTCTGCCAATCAGTCTACCCTCGTTCAGTATCACTATGTGGTGGAGAGCGATCTGACTGAGGCTGAAAAAGCTGCTATTGTAAAGGAACTACCCAAATTTGCGGAGGATAATTCGGACGCTTATTATTTGGTTTACCGTCCGACAAAGCAGGAAAGCTTGTTAGGAAAGCTCCCTAAGACAGGCGAGTCAGGTCTTTTGGAAGTGGCTTTTGCAGCTACAGGTCTGGCCTTAGTTGTTTTAGTGCTGGCACGAGGGAAAAATGGCAAGAGATATCTGTCATCTATTTTGCTTGTGACAGGCTTGGGTTCTGTGCTTCTGCCAGCTTCTGTTTTGGCAGTCAGCAGTACGGATTTGGCTGCCTATAATCAAAGTCTGACTTTGGCCGTTGGCGATCAGTTGCCAGAACCATTGAAAATTGCTGGCTACCAGTATATTGGTTACCTTAAAAAAGAAGCGCAGCATCAACTAGCTCAAAGAGGAAACTCTCAGCTGCCAGCCCTTCAAAAGGAAGCCTCAGCTAGTCAGCCTGATCAACAGTTGAAAGATTTAGCAAGTCGCCCTAAGAATACTGAAGCTCCGAAAGAGGCGCAGCCTGCTGGCGGAGACTATCTCTCCGAGAAGGAAAGGGAGGAAATTGCTGCTAAAGAATGGGAATTTGCTCGTCAAACGCCAGTTCATGAGCGACCAGAACTGCAATTTACAAGCCAAGCAAGGACCCAGACCCAAGAAATTCCCTATAAAACGGAGTATCAATATTCAGATGACTTAGCCGAAGGACAATCTCGAGTGATTCGCGCGGGCATTCCAGGAACTCGCAAGATCGTTACACGTCACTATAGTGTTGAGGGAAAAGTCATAGAGAGCAAGCAGGTTTCTGATCAAGTAACCACTGGGCCTATTTCAGAAGTTGTTTTAGTCGGGACTGCAGCAAATAAGGCTGTTCCTAAAGAAGCTCCAATCCATAAAGTTCCAGAGCTCACTAGTTATGGCACGGTACCTGATAGTGCCCCAGTACAAGAGGTTCCAGAGTTGTCTGACTATGGTACAGTTCCGGATAGCGCTCCCGTTCATGAAGTTCCCGAGCTCACTAGTTATGGCACCGTTCCTGCTAATGCTCCTGTGCAAGAGGTTTCCGAGCTTACTAGTTATGGCACAGTCCCTGCTAGCGCCCCCGTGCATGAACTCCCCGAGCTAACGGAGTATGGTACTGTTCCCGATACCGCTCCCGTTCATGAAGTTCCTGAGCTCACTAATTATGGCACGGTTCCCGCTACCGCTCCCGTGCATGAGCTTCCCGAGCTGACTACCTATGGCACCGTTCCTGCTAGTGCTCCCGTGCACGAAGTTCCCGAGTTAACTGCGTATGGCACCGTTCCAGATAGCGCTCCCGTTCATGAAGTTCCTGAGCTCACTAATTATGGCACCGTTCCCGATACTGCTCCTGTGCATGAGGTCCCCGAGCTCACTAGTTATGGCACTGTTCCAGATACCGCCCCCGTGCACGAGAAACCTGAGTTAACTAGCTATGGCACCGTTCCAGATAGCGCTCCCGTGCACGAAGTTCCCGAGCTTACTAGTTATGGCACCGTTCCCGATACTGCTCCCGTGCATGAAGTCCCTGAGTTAACTGGCTATGGCACCGTTCCAGATAGTGCTCCTGTGCACGAGAAGCCTGAGTTAACTGGATATGGCACCGTTCCCGCTAGTGCTCCCGTGCATAAAGTTCCAGAGCTCACTAGTTATGGCACGGTCCCTGATAATGCCCCGGTACAAGAGGTTCCAGAGTTGTCTGACTATGGTACAGTTCCGGATAGCGCTCCCGTGCACGAGCAACCCGAGCTCACTAATTATGGTACAGTTCCGGATAGCGCTCCCGTGCACGAGCAACCCGAGCTCACTAATTATGGCACAGTTCCCGACACTGCTCCCGTGCACGAGGTTCCTGAATTAACTGATTATGGTACAGTTCCAGATAGCGCTCCCGCTCATGAAGTTCCCGAGTTAACTGGTTATGAAAAAGTCCCAGATACTGCTCCAGTCCATGGACTTCCTGAGTTAGAGTTGGTTGCAAAGGATGAAACTAGAGTAGAGAAAATCGACTTCACCACTCGAGAGGAAGAGACGGATGAGCTTGTGAAAGGCGCTCGTCAAATCGTCACTCCAGGTGTTCAAGGCGAGCGTACGATTAAGACTCGTATCTATAGTTCCAACGGTCAGGAAATTGCCCGTCAAGAGCTGTCCAACGAGGAAACTCTAGCTCCAGTCACACAAGTTGTCAAAATTGGCTCTGCCAAGCCACATATGGTACCGAGCACTGCGCCGCAAGCATCTGCCCTCCCAGAATATCCGCTGACTTATACGGATGAAACTCGAGTAGAGAAAATCGACTTCACCACACGTGAAGAGGAGACGGATGAGCTTGTACAAGGTGCCCGCCACATCGTCACTCCAGGAGTGCAAGGCGAACGGACCATCAAGACTCGAGTTTATACTTCCAATGGTCAAGAGATTGCCCGCCAAGAACTGTCCAATGAGGAAACGCTAGTCCCAGTTACGCAAGTTGTCAAAGTTGGCACCGCCAAGCCACATATGGTACCGAGCACTGCGCCGCAAGCATCTGCCCTTCCAGAATATCCGCTGGCCTATAAGGATGAAACGCGAGTAGAGAAAATCGACTTTACTACACGTGAAGAAGAGACGGATGAGCTTGTCCAAGGTGCTCGTCAAATCGTCATTCCAGGGGTTCAGGGTGAACGTACGATCAAGACTCGTATCTATACTTCCAACGGTCAAGAACTTGCCCGCCAAGAGCTGTCCAACGAGGAAACGCGGGCAGCAGTTGCTCAGCTTGTCAAAGTCGGCACAATAAAACCGCACATGGTACCAAGCGATGCCCCGCAAGTGGAAGCCTTGAAAGAGTTCGATTTGATTTCGCTTCATGATCTACTGACAGAAGCGGAGCAAATCAAGGCTCAGGCTCGTTATTTCAACGATAGTCAAAGTCGCCAAGCAGCTTATGATACTGCTTTGGCGGCAGGTCATACGCTTCTCAATCAGTCACAAGCCAGCCAAGAAGAAGTCAATCAGCTGGTGGACCAAATCAATCAAGCCAAGGCTCAGTTACAGGGTCTTGAAGTAGACAAAACACGCTTGCGGAATGAACATGATCTGGGCAGAATTGTGCAGGCGACTGTTCAATACAAGAATGCTGATGCAGATAAGAAAGCAGCTTACACGAACGAATTGGCCAAGGCAGAGGGAATTCTGAATAATCAAACCGCTACACAAGCGCAGGTCAATCAAGCTTTTGCCAACCTGACGGCAAGTAAGACCGCTCTAAATGGTGTGCCTAAGGTTAAGCCGACAGCTTCAATCTTAAGTCTGACAGAAAATCCAGAGGACAAGTCGGTCACGGTTCAATATAGCTTGGAAGACAAGACAAAATCCTTACGCTCAGCGACAGCTGAATTGTACAAGGGAGACCAGCTTGTTCGTTCGCTTCCGATTGACAATGTAGCAGGAAGTCTGAAGATTGATGACTTGGATTACTATACAGGCTATACGCTAAAAACCAAGCTGACTTATGAGCTTGATGCTGGTAGCCTGACTGACCTTGAAAAAGATAGCCGCAACTTTGAGTTGCAATACAAGAAGATTTCCTTCCGTGATATTGATTCGGCTGAGTTTTACAGAAAAGAAAGGACCAGTTCAAGCGTGTCGTTTCCATGACTGCTATGCCTACGGACCTGTCTAACTACTTTGTCAAAGTCAAATCAAGTGAAGTTAAGGACATGCTCTTGCCAGTTCACAGCATGGCAGAAGGCCAGAAGGATGGCAAGGCTGTCTACAAGGTAAGGGTCTCTCTACCTGAGCTGGTACAAGAGGGCGACACAGGCTACAAGTCTGGTTATGACTTTTATATCAGCAGGGCAGTGCCTAGTCAGCAAAATGTCTACACGAGCTTTGCTGGTTTGGTAGACGCCATGAAGAAAAATATGGCTGGCAACTTTGTTCTAGGAGCCGATTTGGATGCCAGCGAGGTCAGTCTGGCCCCTACTGATTATGTCTATCTCCGAGGAAACTTCACAGGCAGTCTGACTGGTAACAACAATGGCAAGCAGTATGCGATTTATAATCTAGCCAAACCTTTGTTTGAAAACCTCAAGAGTGGTTCCTCTATTTCTAATCTGGACCTGAAAGAGGTCAATATTGTCGGGACCTATGACTCTGCTGCCTTGGCCCGTAGTGCAGATAATGCGCAAATAACGGATGTTTCTGCTCAAGGTAGAGTGTCGGTAGTGGGCAATGCTTCGCAAGTGGCTGGTTTGGTCGTTGTCGCAAGCAATAGCCAAATCACCAACAGCTCCTTTACAGGAACTATTCAGACCAATGACAAGCAGTACAAGGCCTATAATGTCGGCGGTTTGGTTGCCAACCTCAAGGGAGGAAATTCCTTGCTGAGTCAGAGCAGGGCAGATGTGACCATTCTGGCAGGTGCTCGAACAAACGAACAGCGCTTCGGCGGTCTGGTCGGTCGCTTGGAAGACAATGCCCGCATCAGCCGTTCTTATGTGACTGGAAAGATCCAAATTCTACGAAGAATGGTCAGATCGGCGGAGTGGTTGGTTCTAATTATTTCAACGGCTTGATTGATAATGTTATCAGCAATGTCAGCGGTACAAATGTCTACAGCATTTCTGGCGACCAAGATTACAAGAATGATCGCATCAGAGAAGCCTATGCCGTTGAAGGAAACGAAACTCTAGGCAATGATCAGTTTGTCACGTCTACTCTGACTTTGGACGAGGCAGAAGAGAAGCTGGCTAGCCTAGACATTACGACCACGCTAGAAGACAGCAATCTCAATCTCCATACTGTTGACTACAGCAAGGAAAAGAATGCTCGTGCAGACCGTCTGATAGCCTATGCCAATATGGAAAAACTCCTGCCATTCTATAATAAGGAAACCATCGTTGCCTACGGCAATAAACTTCCAGATAATCACAAGCTTACTAGAGAGTATTTGCTGGATGTGGTTCCGATGAAGGGCGACCAGATGATCACCGATATCCATAGCAACAAGACTGCGATTAATCGCCTGATGTTGCACTTTGAGGATAAGACGGTTGATTATCTAAATCTGACCTATAAGGGAGACTTCAAACATCAAGCTATCGCAGAGTATGCTGTGAATGGTTTAGACCTCCTTTATACACCAGAAACCTTCCTATCAGACTATAGCAGAATTCTCAATCAAGTGCTGCCAGAGTTGAGCAAGGTTGTCCTTGACTCACCAGCCATGCGAACTGTTTTAGGTGTGAATACGGATGCTTCTCTGGATGAGCTCTATCTGGATACAGCCTTTGAGCAAGTCAAGACCAAGCTGGCAGAAGAGCTGCGCAAGGTTCTGGCTATGGACAAGTCCATCAATACTGAAGGCGATGTCGTGGCGGACTATGTAGCTCAGAAGATTAGGGACAATAAGGAAGCATTCCTGCTGGGTCTGACCTATCTCAACCGCTGGTATAATATCAACTATGACAAGACCAATGTCAAGGATTTGTCGGCCTATAAGTTTGACTTCTTTGGCAATCATAATGCTTCAACGCTTGACACCATCATTGCGCTTGGTCAGTCTGGTTTTGAAAATCTCAAGGCCAAGAACAACCATCTGGCCTACGATAACTCGCTCTCTGAAGCGACTGGCAAGCGCGGCCTTTTCAACTATCTGGAAAGCTATCGCCAACTCTTCCTGCCAGACAAGACCAATAACGAGTGGCTCAAGACCAATACAAAAGCCTATATCGTTGAGTCCAAGTCGGATGTGGCAGAAGCCAGACAGCTTCAAGATACAGCTAAGGACAAGAGCAAGTATTCTATCGGCGTTTACGACAAGATTACTGCGGACAATTGGGAACACAAGGGCATGCTCCTGCCACTCTTGACCATGACTGAGAAGGGTGTCTATGTCATCTCCAATATGTCCACTGTCTCCATGGGAGCTTATGATCGCTACCGCCTTGATGCCAATAACAGGGTGCGAACAGATGCAGAATTGGTTGAGTATGTCGAAGACCGAGTTAGAAAGTCAGCTGAATGGCAGCGTGACCACTATGATTTCTGGTATAAGATCCTAATCCCTGAAAGTAAGGACAAGCTCTTCCGTTCTGTTCTGGTTTACGATGGATTCTCATTGGTTGACAAGGATGGTAAAAGATATTGGGCTCCAGCTAATGACAAGAAATCACTAGCTATGCAGGAATTCTTTGGACCAGCCGGCAAGTGGTATCCAAGCAAGGGATACAATGCTTATGCTACGGGAAGTGTCACCCACTTTGATGCTGCTCGTTTGTTAGAAGACTATGGGAACTCTGTCTACACCCATGAGATGACGCATAACTCTGATGGTTCGATCTACTTTGAAGGTTATGGTCGCCGCGAAGGACTGGGGGCTGAGCTCTATGCGCGTGGTCTCTTGCAGTCCACACCAAGTCCAAATGAACCTACCATTACCCTCAATACCCTCTTCAAGACGGACAAGGATTCTAAGACACGGATGCATACCTATAACTTTAAGGAACGTGTCCAAAATGCGGCAGATTTGCAGCACTATGTCCATGGCATGTTTGACATGATTTACACACTGGATTACCTAGAGGGGACTTCGATGGTCAAACAGAGTGATGCAGCCAAGCTCCAGTGGTTCAGAAAGATGGAGAATTACTATATCACAGATAAATATGGTAAGCAGACCCATGCTGGTAACCAGACCCGCAGCTTCACTGCTGAGGAAATCAAGCAGCTGACCAGCTTTGAATCCCTGATTGACAATGATGTCATCACCCGTCGGGAGAATAAGGATAGCGGACAGTATCCACGCAATGGCTACCTCAGTCTCAGCCTCTTCTCGCCAATCTACTCAGCCTTGAGCAATCCAAATGGGGCGCCGGGAGACGTCATGTTCCGTCGCACAGCCTATGAATTGCTGGCAGCCAAGGGCTACCATGAAGGTTTTGTCCCTTATGTCTCAGGGAAATTCTCTGAAGAGGCTGCTGCAGAAGGCAAGACGACCTGGGATGGCTGGCTCAGGAGAGATGTTGGTCTGGTGACAGACCAGAAGGTTTTGGAAAATGTATTCAAGGGTGAGTATGCTTCATGGGCGGCCTTTAAGAAGGCCATGTACCAAGAGCGGATTGACCAGCTAACCAAGCTCAAACCAATCACCATCGAGTACGAACTCAGAAATCCTAACAGTACCAAGCAAGTAACCATTCGCTCGTATGCAGAGATGCAGAAGCTGATGGATGAAGCAGTCGCAGAGGATGTGCGCAACATTACCAATGCGACAAATCGTGTTGAAGCTAGCTGGGTCAACCTGCTCAAGAAGAAGATTTACAATGCCTATCTTCGTGAGACAGACGACTTCAGACAGTCAATCTTTAACAAATAAGCCTTAGGTTGCTTGTCGAAAATAGAAAAAGCTCATGAATCAGCTGAAAAACTGGCTTCATGAGCTTTTTATCTGTTGAAATTCTAGATGGATGCTTCAATCAAGTGCTTAAGATTGTCTAGGAGGATATCCAAGGCTAGGACCGCTTCCTGCTGATGGTCTGGCTGGTAGAGATGTTGGAAGTAGTCTTGGATATTGGCTTCAAAATCCTGTGGCAGGCGGGAGCAATTTTCTTTGGCATACTGGAGCATGCGCTTTTCGCCTGGATGGAGCTGCTCATTGAGAGCGAAGATCACATCAAAGTAAGAGGCGAAAAACTCGCTGCTGCGGTGATTGATGCTGAGCAGATCTTGGCGTTTGATCGCTTTTTTGATCTGTCTTGAAAAAGCTGGCATAGCTTGGTCAAGAAGTAGGAGCTGCTTACTGATGATATTCTTTTTCAGCTCAGCCGGATAGGGCAGACTATACTTGCTCTGGAGGTCAGCATAGCGACCGTCTCGATCGTAGAGAATCTTGCTGTGGACCAGATTGTACCACATACAGGTAGTGTAAGAATTCTGGGCTTGGTGCTCTAAAACGACAGTTCGTAGGTCTTGGTCAAAGTCGTTCAGCGAGCGGTAAATCAGCTCAATCTCGATACCATTATTGAGGACGCAGTCGTCTTCCAGTTCCCAAAATTGATTGCCAATTTCCATATAGGAGCAGTACTTGCTGAGGATTTCTTGGCGGATGGCTGGCGCGAGAGGAGCGCTCAGGTAGACATAGACATCATAGTCTGAGTCTTGGTCAAAATGCTGGCCGGCCCGTGAGCCTCCGAGAGCCAGAGCTTCCACTTGCTCCAGTTGAGCCAATTCTTTAAAGAGATGTTGTGGCATAATTTGTCCTTCTTAATTTTTTGACATCATTCTAGCAAAAAGTGAAAAGGTTTGCAAGGGAGTAAATGGGATATTTTCTTTCTTTTAAAAAACGTGATGAAGTGGGAGTGTCTAGAGTATTATTTTGATCAGAAAAGTCTTGGTCTTTCTAAGCGGTTTGTGATATGATTTGGTTGTTTTCTATACATCTTTCTATTGATCTAATTTATGCTTCTTAGTACAGGTAGATAGGATTTCCTAAAAAACTCCATAATTCCTACTACAACAATTATAGAGCATATGACATCGGATACGAAAAAATAGGAGGTCGGGATGTCCCAGCCTCCTATTCTTCCTTCATCTGTTCAAAGATATAGAGAAAAAATTCTTTCGAAACTTCAAAATGTCCATAACGTAGTTGAGAAGCATATTGACGCCATTCGGGATGTGGCCGTACTTTCTCAATGGGGCAGTCTTTGACAGGGTGGTAGTAGCTGACATTTCGCCGAAATGGTACAAAGCCTTCGAACATCTCTACTTGATAAGCTGTATCATCTAGAATCTTGCCAACTGCTGTAAAGGCCTGCAATTTTTCCTGACCATTCAGCTGATACTTGGGGCTGTAGTACAAAAGGTAATCTCCTTTTTTCATTCGGTTCAGCGGTGCTTTCTTTCCGTGGCAGACTTGGCAAAAGCCTCCCTCTACACCTCTTAGGACGTGTTCTTTTGATACGACACCAATCCAAAATCTAGTCATTTTCTGCCTCCAGTTCTATTAAGAGTTGGTTTAATGTTTCTGTATTATTTTCTAATTTTCCAAAGAACGTCTGATCAATGCCTTCTACCAGAGGAAGGGCTTGGTTGACCTTTTGCAGCCCCATATCCGTTAGGAGTATGATGTTGGCACGGCTGTCCTTGGGATGGACTTCTCGCATGATCAATTCTTTCTTGACCAAGAGGCGGATGATTTGGGATACGGTCATGACATCCATGTCAGAAAATCGGGCAATATCGGTCTGACTCACCCATTCTTGCTGACGCAGAAGCGCTGCAAGAGTGGTCAGAACGACAAACTGGGGATGGGTCAAATCAATGCTTTTCAGCTCATTTTTAATCAGCCCATGCCACTTGTGGTAGGCGCGGATAAAGAGCAGACCGGTTGATTTTTTGTATTCATCCTTGTAGGCGGAGTTAAACTGCGATGTTTCCATTAGCTTTTCCTCTAAATATTTTATAAGTACACTTATTATATTCTGACATCTTATTTTTGTCAATAAAAAGCCAGTTTAGACTAAAAAGTCTGAACTGGGTTCTGTTTATAGTTTTTCTACATAAATCTGCTGGGCAATCATAGGGCTAACTTGGATTGCTCGGCCGTCTACTTCTAGTTGATAGAGCTGGCTGTAGTCGTCATACTGCAGGAAATTGATTTCTTGGTCTATGTTTAGATTGTGCTTTTCCAGATAAGCCAAAAGCTCAAAGTCGTCGTGGACACGGCGGATGAGGTAGCTACCAGGCTCCTGAGCGGAGGCCAGAGTTTGATGGTATTTTTCTTTTAGCAGCTGGTGTTTGGCTGGGATTGTGCCACCATGAGGGCAGGTCTCTGGGAAATCCAGCATTTTTTCCAAGCCTGCGACAAAGCGTTCAGAAACGGTATGTTCCAGAATTTCGGCTTCCTGATGGATTTCGTCCGTGGTGTAGCCCAGCTTTTGGACCAAAAAGACCTCAATCAATCGGTGCTTGCGGTAGAGGTCAGAGACCAGCTGCAGACCTAGGTCAGTCAGCAGGTAGCCGGCCTTTTTGTCCTTGATTAGGAGTTCTTCAGCCAGCATTTTCTTCATCATCTCCGTCACGGCTGGCGGAGAAACCTGCATGTGCTGGGCAATTTCTTTATTGGTGATTTTCCCTGGCGCGTGCCAATCTCGTAAATACATTTTAAATAGTCTTCTTTATTTGGCGTCATCTTTTGTCCTCGTTGTTTTCCTAAGACTAGTATAGCAAAAAATGCTGAAAGAATACAATTTGAGGCCGAAAGTTCCTTTGTACGTTGACTTTTACATGAAATTTTGGCATATTTAGAGATAAATAGGAGAGATATCGAAGGCTGCATGAGCCTGCTAGCGGAGCCCTAAACGGTGCTGAAGAAATTTCATATGATGGATGTGGATGGTGATGGAAGTAGAAATCGAGCAATACCGCCTAAAATTACAAGCGATCGGCTGGTCTCAAGCTGCTCTTGATAAAGTTTTTCTAGCAGAAATGGCGTCATTGCCGCATGAATCAGCTCGCCAAGGTCTTTTTGAGGAGGCCCTTATATTTGGCAGTCCGCTCTTTCAGAAACTGTGGGCTTTTGAATGTCGAGCAGCCCAGCCCCAGCAAGCTGAGAAATTGTTAGAGCTAGCTATGCTCTATATGGACATGCCTGATGAATTGAGCGGGGAAGCAGCAGAAATCACCCGCTTGCTCTCACGTATACATCCGGACTTATCGCCACACGCTCCCTTTTGGCGCCAGTTTTCTCAAACGATTCGGCAGGCCTTTTCTCCGGTAGACTTTATTGCAGACAGTGGCAACCAAAGGTTAAAAGGTCAGTTGCACCAGTTTCGCTACGTCATTTCCAGTCAGCAGGCTCAGTGGATTAGAGAGCATTTTCGTAAGCCGGGGATGACAGATGGCCAGGCTCTCCTAGCCTATTTTCAGGCGCATCCTGACCTAGACTGCCAGCTCTGGGAATCTTCGCGGCTGCACAATAAAGCCTTTGTCAATAAGGACAAGGTGCTCTACCCAGACCATCAGCCCTATCAGGCCAATATCAAGATTCTCCATCGTTTCCATACCGAGTTTATTCTGGATAGGGAAGGGCGATTTCTTAATGTTTTGGATCCAGAAAGTAGCAGTCAAAATGGACTAGTCAATGGAGCCAGTTTTAATTACGGGGAGAAACCTTCGTTTTTCAATCACAGTTCCCATTATTACTACGATGTCAAAAGTCCAGCCCAGTGGGATCCCCAGTTTCGTAGGCTGGCGATCCGAAATGGCGGGCAAGCCTTCAAAGCTCCTCAGAATAATCGAGGTTTGGATAGTTACCATACGGCTAAGGGTTGCTATGCAATTGCGGGGAAAAGCGCTAAAAGTCAAGTTGATACCCAAGTAAAAAACTTTGAAAAATCATTAGTCGAAAAGTTAAAAGGAGAAGATTATCTCAAATATTTATGGAATAAAGTAAAAAATAAATATCTGAGACTATAGAAATGAGGTGGGAAGATGCCGATTAAAATGATCGCTACGGATATGGACGGTACCCTTTTGGACCCAAGAGGAGAGCTGGATTTGCCACGCCTGACAGCAGTTTTAGACCAGCTGGAAGAGCGGGACATCAAGTTTGTCATTGCGACGGGTAATGAAATCCAACGAATGCGTTTATTGTTGGGCGATTTGACAGAGCGCATGACCCTGATCGTCGCCAACGGCGCTAGAATCTTTGAAAAGAATGAAATGTTGCTGGGCACTTTCTGGCAGCCTGATTTGATTGCGGACACGCTGGCTTATTTTCAGGGTCAAGAACGAGAGGTGCATCTGGTGGTCACTTCCACTAAAGGTGGCTTTGTTCAGGACGGCACTGATTTTCCGATGATTAGCAAGATTATGACAGAGGAAATGGCGGCCCATTTCTACAAACGAATGAATTTCGTGCCTAATCTGCAAGATCATCCGTTTGAAGAAGTGCTAAAGATGAGCGTTATGGTCGATGAAGCGCAAGCGGCAGAGATTACGCAGCAGATCAATACAGCATTTGCTGGACGATTGAGTGCTGTGACCAGCGGTTATGGCGCGATTGACATTATCCAAGAAGGTCTTCACAAGGCTTGGGGGCTTCGTCAGCTCATGGACCGGTGGCAAATCAAAAGCAAGGAAATCATGGCTTTTGGCGACAGCGAAAATGACTTGGAAATGCTGGAACTAGCGGATTTCTCCTATGCTATGGAAATGGGGAAGAGAAGATTAAGCGCATTGCCAGTCGCTTGGCACCAGCCAATTCAGAGGCCGGTGTTTTGCAGGTGATTGAGCAATACTTAGAAAAAGGAGTCTAAATGGCAGTTCAACTATTAGAACAGTGGCTTTTAAATGAGCAGGCAAAGATCCAGAAAAATTATCGGGATCTGAATCAGCTTGCGGTAAAAGAGCCAGCGATTATTTTTATCGGTGATTCGATTGTGGAATATTTCCCACTGCATGAGCTATTGCAAAGTCCTAAAACCTTGGTCAATCGTGGCATTCGTGGCTACAAGACTGATTTGCTTTTAGAAAACTTGGATGCCCATCTCTTTGGGCAGGCTCTGGACAAGGTCTTTCTCCTGATTGGAACCAACGACATTGGCAAGGAGATGCCTCAGACTGAAACGCTGGCCAATCTGGAAGCAGTTGTTCAGGAGATTTCCCGTGACTATCCTCTAGCTCAGATCCAGTTGCTGTCCGTCCTGCCTGTGAATGAGCAGGAGCAGTACAAAGGAACGGTGTATATTCGGACGAACGAGAAAATCCAAGCCCTTAATCGTGCCTACCGAGCCCTGGCAAGCATCTATACCAATGTCCATTTTATCGATCTTTATGATAACTTCTTGGACGAGGGCGGTCAGCTGCGGGAGGATTTTACTACGGATGGCTTGCACTTGACTATTGCTGGCTATGCGATGCTGTCAAAGGCACTGCAGCCGTATCTCTGAGAAAATATTTTTCTTGGCCAGCTTAATCAAACAGTTAAAATTGAAATTTCAAAGAGGCTGGGACAAAAGTCCTAGCCTCTCAATTGTCTTTGGATTGTCGAGCAAGACGCAGTGGTTGAGTGGCCTCTACTACGCTGATTTCATCAGCTTTTACAGCCCTACTCAACTGTGCGGAGGTGGGACGACGAAATCGAATTCTAACGAATTACCGATTTCTGTCCCACTCTCTTTCTATATTTATTAAAGATCTTTGCTTGCTTTAGTCTAGCCACTGGATAAAGGCCATCTTATCTTGGTGATTGTAGCCAGCCCGTTTATAAAATTCCCAGGTGCTTTCTTTCTTGGAGCCCGTCAGCAGCATCATTTTGTAGCAATTGGCTTCGGTCGCTAATTTCTTAGCAAAATCAAGGCATTCACTGGCATAACCCTTGCCTCTAAAGTCATGATGAGTAACGACATTTTCGATCAAGGCGTAGGGGCGTAGCCCTCTCGTGAGATTGGGAATGACGACACAAATACAAGAAGAAACAATCTTTCCGTCAAGCACTTTGACAATAATATGGTGGTCTGGATCTTCTACCATCCGCTGCCAGACTTTTTGTAAGGTTGGGCTTTTTTCTGGAATGGCCGTCTCGTGCCAGGAGAGGTACAAATGGAGTAATTCATCTAGGTCGTTGAGACTGGCTTCTCTGATCATCTTTTCACCTACTGTTTTGGAATATTTTCGTTTACCTAGCAATATTATAGCATGTTTAGCCCTTAAATTTCTAGCTTGCTCCAAATTAAAATCTTCCCCAGTTTCAAAGGTCAGCGAGAGCCACTTTCACCTTTTTCTGAAATCTATTATACTATACATTTCAAAAGTCAGAAAAATCTCATAATTGTTATGTAATAGTTCTAAAGCGTTCCTGAGCATATTCTTATACAAGCGGTGGAAAAAGTGATAAATTTGTAGAGTAAGTTTATTGAAACGTTTTCATTATATTATCTGAAAGTTTTCGATAAATAATTTAATTTTGAAGGAGAGTTATTATGACTCAAGGGAAAATTACTGCATCTGCAGCAATGCTCAACGTATTGAAGACATGGGGCGTAGATACTATCTACGGTATCCCATCTGGAACACTCAGCTCATTGATGGACGCTTTGGCTGAAGACAAAGATATCCGCTTCTTGCAAGTTCGCCACGAAGAAACTGGTGCTCTTGCAGCGGTGATGCAAGCTAAATTCGGCGGCTCAATCGGGGTTGCAGTTGGTTCAGGTGGTCCAGGTGCGACTCACTTGATTAACGGTGTTTACGATGCAGCTATGGACAACACGCCATTCCTTGCTATCCTTGGATCACGTCCAGTCAACGAACTCAACATGGATGCCTTCCAAGAATTGAACCAAAACCCAATGTACAACGGTATCGCTGTTTACAACAAACGTGTAGCTTACGCAGAGCAATTACCAAAAGTTATTGACGAAGCTTGCCGTGCTGCAGTTTCTAAAAAAGGTCCAGCCGTTGTTGAAATTCCAGTAAACTTTGGTTTCCAAGAAATTGACGAAAACTCATACTACGGATCAGGTTCATATGAGCGCTCATTCATCGCTCCAGCTTTGAACGAAGTTGAAATCGACAAAGCGGTTGAAATCTTGAACAATGCTGAACGTCCAGTGATCTACGCTGGTTACGGTGGTGTTAAAGCTGGTGATGTGATCACTGAATTGTCTCGTAAAATTAAAGCACCAATCATTACGACTGGTAAAAACTTTGAAGCTTTCGAATGGAACTACGAAGGTTTGACAGGTTCTGCTTACCGTGTTGGTTGGAAACCAGCCAACGAAGTGGTCTTTGAAGCAGACACAGTTCTTTTCCTTGGTTCAAACTTCCCATTTGCTGAAGTTTACGAAGCCTTCAAGAACACTGAGAAATTCATTCAAGTCGATATCGACCCTTACAAACTTGGTAAACGTCATGCCCTTGACGCTTCTATTCTTGGTGACGCAGGCCAAGCAGCGAAAGCAATCCTTGACAAAGTAAACCCAGTAGAATCTACTCCATGGTGGCGTGCAAACGTGAAGAACAACCAAAACTGGCGTGATTACATGAACAAACTCGAAGGTAAAACTGAGGGTGAATTGCAATTGTATCAAGTTTATAATGCCATTAACAAACATGCTGACCAAGACGCTATCTACTCAATCGACGTAGGTGATACTACTCAAACATCTACTCGTCACCTTCACATGACACCTAAGAACATGTGGCGTACATCACCACTCTTTGCGACAATGGGTATTGCCCTTCCTGGTGGTATCGCTGCTAAGAAAGACAATCCAGATCGCCAAGTATGGAACATCATGGGTGACGGTGCATTCAACATGTGCTACCCAGACGTGATCACAAACGTTCAATACGACCTTCCAGTTATCAACGTTGTCTTCTCAAATGGTAAATATGCCTTCATCAAGGACAAATACGAAGACACAAACAAACACTTGTTTGGTTGTGACTTCCCTAATGCTGACTATGCGAAAATCGCTGAAGCTCAAGGAGCTGTTGGATTTACAGTTGATCGTATCGAAGACATCGACGCAGTTGTTGCAGAAGCTGTGAAACTCAATAAAGAAGGTAAAACTGTTGTGATCGATGCTCGCATCTCTCAACATCGTCCACTTCCAGTAGAAGTACTTGAACTCGATCCAAACTTCACTCAGAAGAAGCGATCAAAGCCTTCAAGGAAAAATACGAAGCAGAAGAACTCGTACCATTCCGTCTCTTCTTGGAAGAAGAAGGGTTGCAATCACGCGCAATCAAATAATTCCTCTCGTGGAAAATCAAAGAATAAACTGCGTTATCTTCACCTTGCCGTACTCCAGTACTGCCTGCGGTTCGATGCCTTGTTTATTCATTGATTTTTATAGAGAGAAACTTGAAAAGATCGGAGCAATCCGGTCTTTTTGCTTGTTTTGCTTCATATGTCTTTTTGGAGGAGGGCTGAGGCTTATTATCTGGGTAAATGATAGGAAGCCTAGAAAGAGTAAGATTAGAAAACAGACAGGGAGAAACATAGGATAGTATCACTATTCCGCAGTATTTCACAAGTAAAGGTCTGTATATTGCGGTATAATATAAGTGAATGAAGTAGTAAAATAAGAAAGTGGGTAGAGATATGACCGAAAAACTGACTTTTCCTGATGGTTTCTTGTGGGGCGGAGCGACGGCTGCCAACCAGTGTGAAGGTGCTTATGATGCGGATGGTCGCGGGCTGGCCAATGTAGATGTGGTGCCGATTGGTGAGGACCGTCTGGCTATCATCACGGGTAAGAAAAAGATGTTTGACTTTGAGGAAGGTTATTTCTACCCAGCCAAGGAAGCTATTGATATGTACCACCGCTTCAAGGAGGATATTGCCCTCTTTGGTGAGATGGGCTTTAAGACCTATCGGCTGTCCATTGCTTGGAGCCGGATTTTCCCCAAGGGGGATGAGCTGGAGCCTAATGAAGCTGGCCTGAAATTTTACGAAGACCTCCTTAAGGAATGCCACAAGTACGGCATTGAGCCTTTAGTGACCATTACTCACTTTGACTGTCCCATGCACTTGATTGAGCAATATGGTGGGTGGCGGAGCCGTAAGATGCTGGAATTTTACGAGCGTCTCTGCCGCACTCTTTTTACCCGTTACAAGGGCTTGGTCAAGTACTGGCTAACCTTCAATGAAATTAATATGATTCTCCATGCACCCTTTATGGGGGCGGGGCTCTGCTTTGAAGGAGGCGAAAATGAGGAGCAGGTCAAGTATCAAGCAGCCCATCATGAGCTGGTCGCGTCAGCCATTGCCACCAAGCAGGCCCATGAGATTGATCCAGAAAATAAGGTCGGCTGTATGCTGGCAGCGGGGCAAAATTATCCTAACACTGTCATCCACGCGATGTATGGGCTGGTATGGAGGAAGACAGGAAAAACTATTTCTTCATTGACGTGCAGGCGCGTGGCGAATATCCCAACTACGCCAAGAAAGCTTGGGAGCGCGAGGACATCACTGTCGAAATGACAGAAGAGGACCTGCAGCTGCTCAAGGAGCATACGGTGGACTTCATTTCCTTCTCCTACTACTCTAGTCGGGTGGCTTCGGGCGATCCTAAGGTCAATGAGCTGACCGAGGGCAATATCTTTGCTTCACTCAAGAACCCTTATTTGGAAGCTTCTGAGTGGGGCTGGCAGATCGACCCTCTGGGCTTGCGGATTACGCTTAATACCATCTGGGATCGCTATCAAAAGCCCATGTTTATCGTGGAAAATGGTCTAGGTGCAGTGGATACTCCTGATGAAAATGGCTATGTGGCTGATGATTATCGGATTGACTATCTGGCAGCCCATGTCAAGGCCATGCGGGAAGCTATCAATGAGGACGGTGTGGTGCTGTGGGGCTACACGACCTGGGGCTGTATTGACCTAGTATCAGCTGGTACTGGCGAGATGAAGAAGCGCTATGGCTTTATCTATGTGGACCGGGACAATGAAGGAAAAGGAACTCTAGCCCGTTCGCGCAAGAAATCCTTCTATTGGTACAAGAAGTCATTGCGACCAATGGGGCCTCTGTTAAATAAACGTCTCCTGTAGAGCTTCGCCAACTTCTGGATGACTCTCTGACAGCAAACTAAAAAGCTTAGAATCCCAACTGCAAGCTGGGGTCCTAAGCTTTTTGTATGTCATTAAGGCAAGTCCTTATTGATTTACTGGTCGTAGTCTAAGACATTGTTTCGATGACAAACTTAGATTCAGCGGAAATGTTGGCTTCTCCTAGTTGCAACTGTGAACTTCCGTCTGGTTTCATGATGTGCCACTGACCGTCCTTGTGGGCAAAGATAGCCTGAAATGTGACGTTATCACTCTTGTCCCGAATGGGTAGAACAAATGCTTGATCTGTATTCTCTAAGAGTATCTCTTCTTTTTTTTCAAAGTTATAGATATAAAATTGCCCAGTTCTTTGTCCCAAACCATGAAGTTCATCGACTTTTTGCCAATTTTCAAAATTTTTCTGAATTAGGGAATCATTAAAAATCTTGTTGAAGGTTTCATTCCGTTTCTTCGTTTCTTCTTCGTCTAGTGTTTTCTGAAACTCTGAAACCTTTTTAGCCGTTTGGACGGTTTGTCTGTTTTGCTCCCTAATTTGCTGGCGGTGGATGACTCGCATCATTCTTGCACCAACGCCCAGGATGACGAGAATGGATACAAGGCTGATTTGAGTTTTGGCATTTTTTTTTCATAGATGATTCTCCCTATTGTGTCATTGGTCCTATTGTACCATTTGAAAGAAAGGATAGTCAAGTTCATCTTGTGATGACCTACCATGCAGATCTACCTGGGGACTATAGGATTTTATCAGATTTTCATTGACGAAGGTCCCTTTATTTGATAGGCTAGGGGAATAGAAATGATTTCGTAAGCATAGAAAAGAGGAGTGAGGCAAGTGGCACGTATCTTATTAATTGAGGATAATAATGATATCCAAGAAATTTTGTATAGTCTCTTAAGCGAAGACCATGAGGTGCTTCAGGCTTTTTCAGGTACAGAAGGGCTGCGACTCTTCCAGCAAGAAAGCATTGATTTGGTCCTTCTCGATATCATGCTTCCTGGGAAAAATGGGGATCAGGTCCTTGAGGAAATCCGTTTGCAGAGTCAGGTACCGGTCATCATGCTGACAGCTCTGGGTGAGAAGAGTCTCGTGAGCCAGTATCTGCTGGACGGCGCCAATGACTATATTGTCAAGCCTTTTAATCTAGACGAAGTGGCGGCGCGTGTCACTGTCCAACTACGAGGTAGTCAGAAGTCTCAGTCCAAGCCTGCTGGGGAGACCTTGATCAAAAACATCCGCCTCCTGCCAGATACCTTTGAAATTGCTTCTGGTGACCAGTCCATGCGGCTAGGGAAAAAGGAATTTCAGATCTTCCAGACCTTGCTGGCTCATCCTAAAAAGATTTTTACTAAGGAGGAGCTGTATGAGTCGGTCTGGGAGGAGACCTATCTGCCAGGCGATAATACGCTCAATGCCCATCTCAGCAATCTTCGTAAGAAATTAGCCCAGTTGGATAGTTCGACAGACTATATCGAGACCATTTGGGGTCTGGGCGTGCGGCTCAAGGAGGATTAGCTATGTGGTGGATTTTAGCCTTTGTGCTCATACTCTTCTTGTCAATCATGCTGGTTCGCTATCATCTGACGATTCGTAGTCTGACCAGCCAGATCCGTGACAAACGTCGTACAGGGAGTCAGATTCGGCTGACTTTGAGAGATCAATCTCCTAGCCTAGTGGCTCTGACTGACGAGGTGGAGCAGCTTTTTGAGGAAATTGATAAGATGTCCTTTGTGACCCAGCAGGAAAAGAAAACCTTGGACATGGCCATCAGTAACATTGCCCACGATATCCGAACGCCACTGACCATTGCTAGTGGATATACCCAACAGCTACTCAAAGACGCTGATAAGGAGCAGATGGATCAGCAGTTGCAAAAGATTGCGGACAATCTAAGTATGGTATCCAGACGCTTGGAGGCTCTGATGGAATACCGTCGCTTGATGGAGGGAGCCATTCGACCGAGCCTTCAGCGGGTAGATCTATCCCAGCTGGTCACCCAGCAACTCTTTTTCCTATTATGATGCCTTTCAGCGAGCAGGGATTGATTTAGATGTGGATCTGTCTGAAAAATCTGCTTTTTAGAAACGGACAGTGATATCTTTGATCGAATCATCCAGAACATGCTCAGCAATGTCCTCAAACATGGCCGAGAAACAGCCAGCATCAGTCTGAAAAAAAGAAGGACAAAAGGTTATTTTTTTCAGGTCAAAAAAATAAGGTTCAGAAGGCTATTTTTACATCTGGATAAACTGACCAATCGCTTCTATTCTGAAAATCTCTCCAGCAGTGAGGAATCCTCTGGACTGGGTCTTTATATCACCCAGCAGCTGGTCGAAATCTTGGGTGGTGATTTGACCATGCAAGCAGAGAACGATTGGTTTGAATTGATTGTGGCCTTATAAAAAATAATCAGCTAGTCAGAAGATTAGCTGATTTTTTGGTTTTAGAGATCTTTTTTCTTGAAAATGAGGAGGCTGTTGCCTAGGAAGAAGACTGCTATGCCAATCGCGACTAAACTAGCTCGCAAAACAACGGCAGGATCCGCAGCCATCTCTATTCCAAATTGTAAGGTTAAATAGCGGAACAACTCTATATGAGGATAGAGTAAGACTGGAAAGATGAGCAGGGCGCTTCCGACAAAATAGGTAATAAAGACCGCGGCAATGGAATGACTGAGATAGAGGACGAAAGACACAATGCCAATCCAAGCGATGGTTATCATGAGCTGGACGAGAATGGTTAGCAAAAATTGGCCAAAGAAGCCTGTCGGAGCTGTCCCAATTCCATTGATAGAGCTAGCGATGATGAAGGAGATGCCTAGTAAGAGGATGAATTGGAAGATGGCAACAACAAAGGAGACCAAAGTTTTAGATAGGAAGAACTCTGTCCGTGAAATACCGTGAGCGAGGCTGTTTTTATAAAGCTTACGGGACAAGTCCACACCTAATAAGAGGCAGACGACAATGAGAGTGAAAAATATAACATTGTCAGAATGTCCAGAGAAATGGGCAAGAGCATTGATACCCGTCATTTTTACTGGTGCTTGCTGAGCGACGTTTTGTCCATCCGTTGAGATGGATGTTCCAAATCTGCTGGTAACCTTATAGAGGACGCCGAGTAGGATATTGGCTAGTAAAACGAACTCAGTAATCCAAAAGCCTTTGGAGTGGAAGAGGCGGTAAAAGTCAGCGCGAATGGTTTGAATCATGATAGACCTCCCTGGTTTTGATCAAGTAAATCTGTAAAGAAATTTTCGAGATTTTGCCGTGCATAGTAGATTTCTTGAATGACTAAGTCAGCTGTGGCCAACTCTTTTACGATATTGTTGATGTTGTGCGAATGGGTAAAGACATGGATTTCATTGAGAGCATTGACCACCTTGATGCGGTAGCCTAATTGATCTTGGAGCAGCTGGCTTGCTTCCTCCAAATGATCCGTTTTCAAGACGATATAATCTTCACTTTGCTCTTCAAATTCAGCCTTGGAAATTTCCTTGATCATATGACCTTGGTCGATGATGCCAAAGCGCGTAGCGACTAGGTAGAGCTCGGATAGGATATGACTGGAAATAACAAAGGTCATGCCTAGCTCTTCATTGAGCTTTTGGACAAGCTGGCGGAATTCCTTGATGCCGACGGGATCTAGTCCGTTGATAGGTTCGTCTAGAATCATCAAATCTGGCTTAGACAATAAGGCAATGGCAATTCCCAAACGCTGCTTCATACCGAGAGAAAAATCTCTGAATTCCTTCTTGCCAGTATCTGTTAAGTTCACGTATTCCAAGGTTTCTTGGATGGCCTTATCGGCATTAGGTATCTGGCGCAGTTTGCAGTAGTAATTGAGATTTTCGTAGGCGGTCAAGTGGTTGTGGGCAACGGGCGTTTCAATGACCGAGCCGACCCGCTTGAGGGCTTGTGTCCATTCGGCCTGGTTGCTGGAACCAAAGAGAGACACGGTTCCGTTGTTGGCATGCATCAGCTGGGTCATAATTTTGATCAGAGTGGTTTTACCAGCTCCGTTTTTACCGATGAGACCGTAAATATCTCCTTTTTTGATGGTCAGATTGACATCGCTCAGAGCCTGTTGTTGGCCGAACTTTTTGCTGACCCCTTGTAAAACTAAAATATTTTTCATGGTTTTACTTCTCCTTTTTGAATTATTTTTGGAAATCCTTTCCTCACTACCTAGTATATCGGACACTTATTAAGTATTCATCAAGCATTTCTAAAATATTTCTAAAATCTTGAAATAGCAGGCCTACTTCTTGTCTTAGCGGACTGAGGCCTATAGAAAACGAGGCTGGGACAAAAGTCCTAGCCTCTCAATTGTCTTTGGATCGTCGAGCAAGACGCAGTGGTTGAGTGGGCTCTACTACGCTGATTTCATCAGCTTTTACAGCCCTACTCAACTGTGCGGAGGTGGGACGACGAAATCGAATTCTAACGAATTACCGATTTCTGTCCCACTCTCTAATTATCTATTTCCAATTCATAAAGGCCTCGCAGTGCGTTGCAGGCGTAGATTTTTTCTGCTGATTTTAAGTCGTCTAGGCTGAGAATTTTTTCTGTGGCTTGACCTGTTGCCAATAGATGCTGGCGGTAGATGCCATTCAAAAGGCCTAGCTCGACTGGTGGCGTGTAGAGGTGGCCCTCCAATAGGGAGGACTAGGTTACCGATGGAGCTTTTCTAGTAGCTGCCCTTGGGCATTGTAGTAAATTTGCTCCTGCTGACCTAGGGATAGGTGTGGCCGATAGCTGGTTTTTAAAGTAGGTGAAAGGCTGTTGTAAGTCGGCATTTTGTGGAACGAAAATAGCCTTGCAGAAAGCTTCTGGGAGTGCTTGCAGCTTTTCTAGCTGGCAGGTTACTTTTCCAGATTTGGCGATGGAAATCCGCAGGCGGTAGTCCGTACTTGGATCCAGTTTTGCTAGACTTTGGTTCAATTCTGCCTTCAGTTTTTCCTCATCAAATGGATAAGCAAAGTAACGGGCAGATTCTCGTAGACGCTTCAGATGTTGGTCTTGGAAGGTCAGGCTGCCTTGCTCAACCTTCCCTGTCGTAACTAGGTCAAATTGCGGATTTTTCCGATAAAGAACAGCTGATTTTTGCTGGGTTTCGATGTACTCGGATTCCCATGTGCTATCCCAAGTGATGCCGCCGCCGACACCGTAAATCGCCTTGCCAGCCGCAAGCTGAATGGTGCGGATGGCCACATTGAAAATCCGTCTTTGGTCTGGTAGGCAGATACCAACCGTACCGCAGTAGACACCGCGGGCGGCTTTTTCTGTTGCTTTGATGATAGCCATGGTCGAAATCTTTGGAGCGCCTGTGATAGAGCCGCAAGGAAAGAGAGCATCAAAAATTTCTCCGAGGCCAATCTCGGGCCGCAGTTGGCTCTTGATGGTGGAGGTCATTTGCCAGACAGTGGAATACTGCTCGACCTGACACAGCTGCTCGACTCGCTCGCTGCCAATCTCTGAAATGCGGTTCATGTCATTGCGTAGCAGATCAACGATCATCATATTTTCCGCTCGATTTTTAGGATCCTGGCGGAGCCAGTCCGCTTGCTCCAAGTCCGCAGCGACCGTCAAACCGCGATTGGTAGTCCCTTTCATCGGCCGTGTTGTCAGCTCACCTCGGTGCTCCTCGAAAAAGAGCTCAGGACTGATGGATAAGACTGCTTGATGATCGTGCTCTACGTAGGCATTGTAGGCGGCGTTTTGCTCAACGACCAGACGGTTGTAAATAGCCCAACTGTCCTGTGGATTAAGCTCTGCGCCCAGCTGCACCGTGTAGTTGACCTGATAAGTATCGCCCTGACGGATATGATGGTGAATGGTTCCGATGGCTTTTTCATACTCTTGCTCAGTCGTCAGGCTCTGCCATTGCGCCGGCATATCTACCTCGTCGTAAGCCAAAGGGAAAGGGGCTTCATCAGCTCTATCATGAATGGTAAAGTAAATCAGGTACTCGCCCAGCAGAGGGGCTTTGTGGACCTGGAGTTTTTCTCAAAAGCAGGAGCCGCTTCGTAGCTGACATAGCCGACTGCATAAAATCCCTTTTTCTGCCAGTCCTCAACTTCTTGCAGAATCGCTCTGACTTCGGCCAACTCGCGTGTTTTGAGCTCTTTGACGGGCTGGCTGAAAATCAAGCGCCGACCCAGTTCTTTAAAATCAATAACTGTTTTCTTGTGCATGAGTTTATTGTACCATAAGATAATTTGAATGAAAACGGATTTATCGGATGAGACGCTCATTCTTTTGTAATAGTTGACAGATTAGAAAGTGGCTCGGTATACTATTTTAAAAAAGAAAGAGTGAGATGCTTATGAAATCAAACAAATTGCTGTGGATAAATGGAATTGTTGGCATTTTAGGAGGCCTTCAGATCATTTACGCTTCTTTAAATAGATGGCACTGGGAAATTATTTATTCGGTTCCCACACTGATTGAAAACCCTGGCTGGGGTGATATGGTTGTATTGAACAGCTGGCTGCTTTTGGGACTTTCTATAGTTGGAATGTATCATTATAGCAACGACCCAAGAGTCAATAAGACGAGTCATGAGCTTCTATTCTGCGGATCCGTCATGGGCTTCATTTCTTTTCTGTTTACTTTCTCAGGCCTTCTATCTATCATCTCAGGAATTCTATATCTTCTAGATTTGTCAAAATTTAAGAGTGACGACTAAGTTTCTCCTGCTCGAAAGGCCTCTAAAATTATGATAAAATAAGGAAATGACAAAACTGTAAAGGAAGCCTTATGAAAAAAATCAATGAATCCTATAAACTCATCGTCTTTGCGGCGCTCGCTCTGGCTCTGGTTCTCTATATCGGGAACATCTGGTCTGGCCTGCAGAGCCTGACGTCGGTATTTTCGCCCATTATACTGGGTGGAGTTCTAGCCTTCATCTTTAATGTCCCGATGAAAAAACTGGAAGACCTCTTGGACAAATGCCGAGTCCCTCAGAAGTTGCAGCGCAGTCTGGCCTTGGTTTTGGAGGTGCTGATTTTAGCTCTCATTATGACAGGGATTGTCTCTATTGTCGTGCCGACTTTGACCACAGCGGTCAATCAGCTGAGCGCGACCATTGGCAAGGTAGCACCGCAGCTAGCCAAGTGGCTGCAGCAGTCTGGCTTGCTTTCCTCTAGCCAGCTGAAAGATTTGACCAAGCAACTGCAAAACAGCGGTATTGTCAATCGAGCCATCTCTCTTCTGGGCAGTCTGACGGGCAATATTTCTGCTATTTTTGGTAATTTCTTCTCTGTCATCATGTCTATCTTTCTCATGTTTGCCTTCTTGAGCAGCAAGGAGCATTTGCAGACGATCACTAGTCGTCTCTTGCAGGTTCTGCTTCCTGAGAAGGCGGTGAAACGCCTATCCTATGTCGGTTCTGTCATTGTTGAGACCTATGATAAGTTCCTGATGGGGCAGATGATAGAGGCTGTCATTGTTGGTGTGTTAGTCTTCATTGCCTATTCTCTGACAGGTCTGCCTTATGCGGCTCTGACTGGGGTTTTAGCTGGAGTGCTCTCTTTCATTCCCTACATCGGGCCCTTCTCAGCTTGTGCTCTGGGAGCTATCTTTATCTTTACCGACAGCCCTTGGAAAGCCCTTCTTTCAATCGCAGTCTTTCAGGGAGTGCAGCTGATTGAGGGCAATATCATCTATCCGCGCGTGGTCGGCCAGTCCGTCGGGCTCCCAACTCTCTTTACCCTTGCCGCAGCCCTGATTGGAGGCAATCTCTTTGGCTTGGTCGGCATGATTTTCTTCACTCCTATATTCGCAGTCATCTACCGCTTGGTCAGAGAGTTTGTTGTGGAGAAGGAGGAGAGTAATGAAAGTGGGAAAGTTGCCTAATTACATAGACGATAAATTTGCAAAAATAGGAGCTTAATTATGAAATGGAGTAAAACGAAGAGCCTTATTACACTGCTAGTATTAGCAGGTTTATCTTTGGTATCTTGGACTCTCTACCTCTACTGCAATAAACAATATTACGGACAATTCCATAAGTATACGGGTAAAGCAAAGATTGATGATTATGAAATGATTGCGGATGGTGCAGGTGTCATTGTCCATTGGGTTTCAACAACCCCAGAAGAAGACAAGAAGATGGCTGAGTTCGGTAGTTATGCTTCTTACAAAATTGACCAAAACAGTTCTCGCTATATTCTGCGACAGAATGTTAAACTGAAAGAGCTCCCCTTTCGTTTGATGGAAAGACCATCTGACGGTGCCTATTGGACTCTTAGTGTCTATTATATTAATGACAAAAAACTTGAAGAAGAAAAGGAGATAGACCTCTACAAAGTTGTAGAGACCTACAATTCTAATTATTTACCAGCAGAGTTGGGGGGGATCTACACTTGGCAAGGCCAAGACTATTTATGGATAGAAATACGAGATTTAGAGAATCCTAGAAAGACAAAGCCGCTTTTCCTTAATCTAAAGAGTAGAAAATTGGAAGAAAATGAGATTTTAGCTCAAGACTACGTGAGAAAACCTTTTATAAAGCAAGCGACTAATTGGGATCAAAAAGCAAGTGGCATTTATACCACTACTCCTGGTAGAGAAGTGTTGATAGATAAATCCGTTTTAGGACAGACTCAGTTTGATAGTAGTTCGAAGGCTTACAAGCTTTTAGAAAAAAAAGGAACAACAGTGTATTTATTAAACTCGAAGAACAGTGCAGAAGACTTTAGTCGAGAAGCAGCTGTCTACAGTCTACTTATGCCGGATACTGTGAATGTATATGAAGCTGTGACCATTCCTCCAGAGGTGTCTGTCGACAGTCAGGAACACATCGTCAACTCCAAAGAAGAGTTTGACAGATACTATGATATTGAAAAGGCTAGAAAGCTGTATCATGAAATAGAATAAGCAAGGAGAAAAAGATGGCAGGAACAAAGAGGGGGAAAAACGAATAAGCGCCCAAACAATTAAAAGAAAAAATCAGCGTCTTTAAGGTTACCCATGGTCAGGGGCAGTGGTATCTTAAAAAAGCGGAGATATCATCAATCATGATTCAACTATCTACCGAGATTTCAATGCTGGTTTACGACAGAAAGAACTGGATGAAAATGGCATTACAGGTTTTATGAATTCTGGCTGTTTTGGCTATGACGGAAACAAGGATGAAATAAAACAAACGATTGATACTAAAACTGACTCATATAATGCTGGTGTAAAGGAAGAAGATAAAATGTCAGACCAAGTGAGAAAATATGCCAAGGGTGAGACAGTATTTACTAAAGATGGGAAAAGGCTTACTTTGGAAAAAATGACCCCAAAACAGCTTAAACAGTTTGAGGATTTGCTTAATAACCTTGAAAATAATGGGGCTAGTGAATTTGGTGATTACTTAGACCAAAAATTTGGTAAATAGGAGGTTGGCTATGAAATGGAGCAAAACAAAGAGTTTTATTACAGCAATCGTGATTTTATCTGTGGCTCTATTGGCCTGGATTCTATATCGTTACTATAATGAACAATACTATGGGCAGTACAGCCAGTATACTGGTAAAGCTGAAATTGATGATTATGAAATCATTGCGGATGGTGCAGGTGCTATTGTTCATTGGACTTCAACGACTCCGGACGAAGATAAAAAGATGGATGAGTTTGGCAATTATACCACCTATCTGAGAGGTGATCCTAAAAGTTCAAATTATATTTTGCGCCATAATGTAAAATTAAAAGACGATCCTAAGTATTTAAGTACACGACCGTCTGGCGGTTCTTATTGGACTCTCAGTGTTTATCATATTGATGGCAATAAGCTTCAAAAAGAGGATGAACTAGATCTTTATGATACTGTAGAGAACTATGATTCTGATTATCTCCCTAGAGAGTTAAGAGGGATTTATCGTTGGAATGGTAAGGAATACTTAGGAATAGACATTCACCATATAAATGATAGACAAGGTAGAAAAACTATTTTTCTTGATTTGAAGACAAGAAAAATTGAGGAAATAAAAAGCTGGACTGACGAGTTTCTTTTACCAAAAGTTAGTCTCTTTAACTACTGGTATAGTAATGATAGTGGTATTAATACAATACCTGGTAGTAATCAATTTTCTATAAATAAAAAGGTTCTTGATAATTCTCAATTTGAGGAAAATACTTCTGCTTACAGGCTGTTAGACAAAAAAGAGACATTGACATATATTTTAACCGCTCAAAATAGTGCAGAGAAGTACAGTAAAGAAGCAAGAATTTATAGTTTATTTTTAACAAATATTAATCCGTTTAAAAATACAACTATTCCCTCAGAACTTTCTGTTGACAGTCAGGAACATATCGTCAACTCCAAAGAAGAGTTTGACAGATACTATGATATTGAAAAGGCTAGGAAGCTGTATCATGAAATAGAATAAGCAAGACAAGATATTATGGGAACCAACGAGACTTTATTCTCGTTGGTTTTTCTTTTTCCAAGGTCATAATTTCTACCTATAGCAAACAATAATTTTGTTCAATAGCAGTTGAAAAATAAGGTTTTCTGACCTAGAAGATGATTGGGGTATAGTTTTAAACTATATCAAACTCTGGGAAATTCCAATTATACAGAGGGCAGATTTTCTGTTAAGATAGTTTCAACAACAATTTTTGGAGGACGTTTATGTCAACGACTATCATTGGTTTCCCTCGTTTGGGTGAATTCCGCGAATTAAAATTTACAACTGAAAAATACTTTAGAAATGAAATCTCAGCAGACGAACTCTTAGCAGCGGCGAAAGACTTGCGTGCGAAACACTGGAACATTGTCAAAGAAAAAGGCATCACTGAAATCCCATCAAATGACTTTTCTCACTATGATAACTTCCTAGATGCAGCCTTCCTCTTCAACGTGGTTCCTGCCTCAGTTCAAAACTTGGACTTGACTGACCTTGAGCGCTACTTTGCTTTGGCGCGTGGTTACCAAGGTGAAAAAGGGGATGTGCGTGCCCTTCCGATGAAGAAGTGGTTCAACACCAACTACCACTACATCGTTCCTAAATTTGAAAAAGACACTCAAGTCAAACTTGCAGGTCACAAGATCTTTGACGAATTCCAAGAAGCAAAAGAACTCGGTCTAAACACTCGTCCTGTTCTTGTAGGTCCATTCACTTTCCTTCAATTGTCAGACTTCGAAGAAGGCGTGAAAGCAGAGGACTTCGTAGATAGCTTTGTAGCTGCTTACCAAGATGTTTTTGCCAAATTAGCAGAGCTGGGCGCAGAGCGTATCCAGCTGGATGAGCCAAGTCTGGTCAAGGATCTGTCAGCAGAAGAAAAAGCTCTCTTCTTGAATCTCTACAACAAACTCTTGGCTGACAAAAAGGTCTTGAAGTTTTGCTTCAAACTTACTTTGGTGACGTTCGTGACGTTTATACTGACCTTGTGAACTTGCCAGTAGATGCGATCGGTCTTGACTTTGTAGAAGGTAAGAAAACTCTTGAACTTGTTAAAGGTGGCTTCCCAGCTGACAAGACTCTTTATGCCGGTATTGTCAATGGTAAAAACATCTGGCGCAACAACTACGAAAAGAGCTTGGCTGTTCTTGAGCAAATCCCAGCTGAAAACATTATTTTGACAAGCTCATGCTCACTTCTTCATGTGCCATTTACAACAGCTAACGAAGAATTTGAGCCAGCTATCTTGAACCACTTTGCTTTTGCAGTTGAAAAATTGGAAGAACTTTGTGACTTGGATGCTATCCGCAATGGTCAAGGCGCAGAAGCTCTTGCTGCTAACAAAGAACTCTTTGCGACTGAGCGTGTGGGTGAAAATGCAGAACTTCGTGCGCGCATCGCTGGATTGACAGACGCTGACTACACTCGTTTGCCAGCCTTTGCGGAACGTGAAGCTATCCAAGAAGAAGCCTTTAAACTTCCAGCTCTTCCAACAACAACCATCGGTTCATTCCCTCAAACTAAGGAAGTTCGTGCTAAACGTTTGGCCTTCCGTAAGGGTGAGTTGTCACAAGAAGAGTACGATGCCTTTCTTGCTGAAACCATCGACGAATGGATCAAATGGCAAGAAGAAGTTGGATTTGACGTGCTGGTACACGGTGAGTTCGAGCGTAACGACATGGTTGAGTACTTCGGTCAAAACTTGTCAGGTTACCTCTTCTCTAAGAATGGTTGGGTACAATCATACGGTATGCGTGGGGTGAAACCACCAATCATCTGGGCGATGTCACTCGTCTTAACCCAATCACTGTGAAATGGTCTAGCTACGCACAAAGCCGTACAGACAAACCTGTCAAAGGTATGTTGACTGGACCGGTTACCATCCTTAACTGGTCATTCCCACGTGAAGACATCTCTATCAAGGATTCTACTCTTCAAATCGCTCTTGCCATCAAGGATGAAGTGCTTGACCTTGAAGCTGCTGGTGTGAAAATCATCCAAATTGACGAGGCTGCTCTTCGTGAAAAATTGCCACTCCGTCGTAGCGACTGGTACGAAGACTACCTTGACTGGGCAATTCCTGCCTTCCGCTTGGTACACTCTACAGTAGCGCCAGACACTCAAATCCACACTCACATGTGTTACTCAGAATTTACAGATATCATCCCAGCTATCGACAACATGGATGCGGATGTTATTTCCTTTGAAGCCAGCCGTTCAAACCTTGAAATCTTGGACGAACTTAAAGCGAAGAACTTCCAAACAGAAGTGGGACCTGGGGTTTACGATATCCACTCACCTCGTGTGCCAAATGAAGGCGAAATCGACCACACGATCGAAGCTATCCTTGCCAAAGTACCAAGCAAGAAAGTTTGGATCAACCCTGACTGTGGTTTGAAAACACGTGGTATCCCAGAAACAAAGAAAGCTTGATCCGTCTTGTAGAAGCGGCCAAAGCAGCTAGACAAAAACTGAATTAATATTATTTCTACATTTAAGCTCAGCTCTGATAAACCTGCAACAAAGCTGTTTGCAGGTTTGTTATAGACTGATAGTTAGTAGATTGAAAGGAATTTTATCTCTATGGTGAATCGCCAAACTCCTAGTCTCTCATTTGAAGTATTTCCTCCTAATCCGGCAGTAGGCAATGATAAGATTTTTCAGGCGTTGAGGGAGATGCAAGATCTGGCTCCCCACTTTATCAGTGTGACTGCCAGCAATAATAAATTTGATATTGAGGAGACAACGGTTCGTTTGGCTGAGTTCATCTCCAATGACCTTGAGATTCCAACGATTGCCCATTTGCCAGCTGTTTATCTAACCAAGGAAATGGTATCCAATATCTTGCAGGCTCTGGATCGTGTTGGGGTTAATCAGATTTTGGCTTTGCGAGGCGATATTTTTCCAGATGTGGCGCCTAAGGATGATTTTAAATATGCGACTGACTTGATTGAGTATATCAAGACAGAAGCACCACATTTTGATATCATTGGTGCCTGCTATCCAGAGGGTCACCCAGACTCACCAAACCAGATCTCAGATATTCAGAATCTAAAGAAAAAGGTTGATGCGGGCTGTTCTAGTCTTGTCACTCAGCTCTTCTTTGACAATGAACGTTTCTATGATTTCCAAGATAAGTGTACCTTGGCTGGGATCGATGTTCCGATTCATGCAGGTATCATGCCGATTCTTAACCGAAACCAAGCGCTTCGTCTTTTGAAAACGTGTGAGAATATTCATCTTCCGCGCAAATTCAAGGCTATTCTAGATAAGTATGAACATGATCCAGAATCCCTGCGGACAGCTGGTTTAGCCTATGCGGTGGATCAGATTGTCGACTTGGTGACCCATGATGTAGCAGGGATCCATCTCTATACGATGAATAACGCGGCAACAGCTTACCATATCTATAAGGCGACCCATGCGCTCTTTAACCATACCCCATCCGTTCAATCTTTAAGATGAATGAAGAAACCACTAATCAGATTCATTTGCTGTTTAGTGGTTTTTGTTTATAGATTTTGATCATTTAGAAGCTGATAAATGATAGAGTCGTTTTTTCTTGCTTGCTAAAATGTCTTATTTTGTTTATATTAGTTTTATAAGCTTTCTTGGAGGCGTTTACATGACCGGAAATCGTTTGAAGTTGAAATTGCTGGGAAGTCCGAGTGTCTTTCTCAATCAAGAGGAGGTCTTTTTTCCTTTTGCCAAAATCAATGCTCTGCTCTATTATCTCCATATCAATGGAGCAGTCAATCGGGAGGAGATTGCAGGGATCCTCTGGGAAAATAAGGACAATCAGACCGCCAAAAAGAATCTGCGGAATACCATTTATCAGGCTAACAAGCTATTGGGAGGAGAATGGATTATTGCTCCCAACCGGACTGTGCTGTCGCTTAATCCCGAGTGTGCGATTGAAAGTGATGTAGAAATTTTCAAGGACCATCCAGCGGAGCATCTGTCGCTTTATCAGGGTGATTTTTTGCAGGGCTTCTATCTCAAGGATAGTGAAGCCTTTGACTATTGGGTGTCCAAGATGCGGACGCGATATGAGCAGATCTATATCCAGGCTTGCTACCAAAAGTTGGAAAAAGATCCATCGAATTTGGAAGAATCAGAGCACAATCTGCGCCGTATGATCAGTATCGATGAGTTTGATGAAAAGAATTATCATCTGCTGATGAAGCTTTATCAGGAAAATGATCGACCTGGTAAGGTGATTGAGACTTATTATAAATTGGTCAATCTCTTGGACAAGGAATTGGGGATTAGTCCGAATGAAGCAATTCAACAGCTGTATCATGAAGTGATGGCTAAGGATCGCAGTGAGCGTAAGATCAAGCAATTTTTACGTAATACAGACCACTTTTTTGGCCGAGTGGGTGAAATCAAGCGTTTGGAATCTTATTTTTCTAAGATTATAGAGAGGCAAGAACCTCGTGCGCTGCTCTTAGTCGGTGGTACTGGCATCGGTAAACGGACAGTGACCCGACAAGTACTGGCTAATCAGACTAAGTATTTCCAGATTGTTATGGCAGAGTGCTTCAAGGAAGAAATGACGGTTGGATTGCAGCCTTGGCGCAGTTTGCTAGATGGATTGGGGGACCTAGCCATTCAGCATCAGATCCTTTCGACCAGCCAGTGGCAGGTTATTTTGGATAGTTATTTTCCGATGATGGCAGGTGAAGCTTCGGATCTTGAGCTGAATACGGATCATCTGGCTCGGTTTGTGCTGGATATTTTGCAAAAGATTTCTAAGAAAAAGGCTCTGGTGATCTTAGTTGAGGACTGTCACTGGATGGATGAGCCTAGTGTGGCTGTTTTAGAGCAGGTTATGAACCATTTGAGGGATTATCCAGTAGCCTTTGTATTGACCAAGCATCTGAGTACGCCACCTTATCTTGGACGTTTTTTCAATCACTTGTTGCTTCGTAGTCAGCTAGACTGCATTGAACTGCAGCCGCTGGATTTTAAGGCAAGTGTGGCGTATTTACAGGCCCAGACGGGACAGTTAGTCATATCTGAAGAACGGCTTGAGGCTATTTATCGGGTCAGTCAGGGCATTCCTTTCTTTCTGTCGGAGTATGCGGAACAGCTTCTTCGGGATGAGAAATTCCAGCCATTGACCTCAGCTATTAAAGCAAAACTATCTCTGAAATTAGGCTATTTGAGCAGCCAGGAGGAGGAATTGGTTGACTATCTGGCTTGCTTTAATTCCCCTGCTTCGGTAGCACTCTTAGCTCAGTTGCTAGGCCTATCTGTGGAAGAAGTGGTCGAAATTGCGGAAGGATTTGGGCAAAAACAGCTTTTAATAGAAGAGGAACAGGAGGAATTGGTTTTACGATTCAGCCAGGAACTTTTGCGGATTTATGCTTATGAGCGATTACCACTTGCCAAGAAGCGAATGCTACATCACCAGATTGCCCAAGGCATGGAAGACCAGCTGGGAGCCTCTCTTTATCATGCTCAGCTCCTCAATGATATTGCCTATCATTATAAGATGTCCAAACAACCGATTAAGTCTTTGGAGTATGAGCTGAATTATCTCGAGGCCACCTTGCAGTTTCATCATGAGCTCTTTCCGATTTACTCGCGGGAGTTTGGCTTTATCGAAAAGACGGATGATACTGATCAATCAGCGGTTTTAGACCAGTTTGAGCGTATCCGTAGGGAAATAGAAGGCTTAGAAAGAAAACACCAGAATCACAAAGATTTTCAGCTATTGGTTCTCCGCTTTCTCTATCTGGAAGGGCGTTATGCTATCCGGACGGGGAATTACCAGCAGGGAATGGACAATATCCAGCAGGTGATTGCTTCTGCTAAAGAGCTGCAGCAGATGGATTTTCTCCTAGAAGGCTATCGGCAGATGATCTACTATTGCATCCAGACGGAGAATATTCCTGAGATGCGCTACTATACGGAATTGGCTCTGGATGCTTCAGTTCAGGCCAATAATCATGAAGCTATTGCGATGAATCTTCGACTTAAGGGACTGTATCATCTCATGATTGGAGATGAGGAGCAGTCGCTCCGACATCTTTACCAGTCTATCGATTGCTTTAGTTTGACGGCTTCGTTGCGCTCAAAGTATTCGATTCAGATTGCGGCGGCTCTAGATTATCTGGCAGAGATTGAGCAGATTCGTGGGAATTTCACGACAGCGCTGGCTCATCAGAAAGAGGCGATTGAGCTGACGGAAAATAAAACAGCAGAGCCTTCGATTTTTGCTTTCTATATAGGCTTGGGGCTGACTTATTATCAGCTAAAAGATTATGAACAGGCAGAGCGGATCTTGCTGAAAGCGAAAGCAGCCCTGAAGTCGCTCAGCTTTCCTTGGAAGGAGCCCCAGCTGGAAGTTTATTTGGCCTTGATTGGCTGCGAGAAGGGGGATTACCAGCCGGTGCTTGATCTGCTGCGGAAAAAGGATAGTCTCATTAGCCGCTATGGCAATCCGCGGGACAAGGGCTTGATCTACTATCTGATGGCTGTGATCAAGTATCGCCAGCTGGCTGGCAGTTTGCAAGAAGCTGGTTTTGAAAATTTATTAGCTCAGGACTTTGAAACTTATTATGAAACAGCCAAAAGCCAGCTCAATCCCTACCGGGATCGTCATCAACTAAAGGAATTAGAAAACTTACGTCAAGGTCTATCTCAGGCATTAAACGCAAAATAAAAGAGGATGAAAGTTATATTCATCCTCTTTTGATGTTTGTAATGAAGTTTTTAAATCCCCATTAGTCATGTACTTGTGCCCAGACTTGGGTTAGGTAAAAGACAAAACTGGCCGCTAGGTTGGCCGTGTGGTTATCTATATCATGAGGGGGAGAGACTTCGACGATGTCAAAGCCAATTAGCTTGCCTGAAGCAGCGATGTGCTGGAAGACCAGCACGGCCAGATTGGGGTCTACCCCCAGCGATTGGATGGCACTGACACCAGGAGCGGCGCCAGCTGCAAAGCAGTCAATATCAATGGTTAAATAAACCTGCTCTTTATCGGCTAGAAAAGCATCAACTACCTTGCAGACTTCCTTGTGACCCATTTGGTAGATATCCATTCCAGTCAGGAACTGGATAGCCTTAGATTTGGCTACAAAGTCAAAGAGAAAGAGGTTGTTATTATGCTCCTGAATCCCTAGGATGAGATAGTTAAAGATCTGTTTCTGAGCTAAGGTATCATCAAACATTTGACGAAAACCGGTACCGGAGTTGGGACCCGTCTGATCGTAGGGGCGTAGGTCAAAATGGGCATCCATATTGATCACAGCTAAGTTTTGATCAGGATTTAGTGACGACTTGAGACCTAGATAGTTGCCGTAGGCTGTTTCGTGGCCACCACCTAGAACGATGGGACGGAGATTAAGCTCTCGCAGGCGCTTGACTGCTCTCGCCAAGCTTTGCTGCAGTTGTTCCAGAGAGCGGTTAGGTCCGTCAATATCGCCAACGTCAAAGACTCGAACGTTTCTACCTAGATGCCAAGGAAGCTTGGCCAGCTGAGTTCGGATGGCTTGAGGACCTTCAACTGCGCCCACTCGGCCGTTATTGATATAGACCCCCTTGTCACTCTTGAAGCCAATCAGGGCAAAGTTCACCCCTTCAAAAGGAGTTAAGCTGAGATCATTTAAGTCCAGAAACTCAATGACCATACCCCATTTGGCAGTATATAGATTGTCCTCTGGACCTCTCTGATAGTAACGGTTATCTAGCTGATAGTAATCTTCTAACATGATTTTGTCCTTTTCCATAACGATACTTGCGACTTTATTATAAGAGTTTCTGCTAAGCCTGTCAATGGCTTTTGGAGGGAAAAGAAGCCCAGCTGAACGAGAGCGGGCTTCTTAGGTTAACTTTTTACAGAGTTATCAGCTTTTGAACTGAATGCTCAAGTCCACAGCCTTTTCAACGGCTGCTAGGAATTCATCACTCTCAATCAGCTCAGAAGCCTTGTTGAGCTCTTCATAGATTTCGATATCCTTGTCAAACTCGATAAAGCGGACATGCTGACGGAAGAGGTCGTAGGCTGGCTTGGTTCCTTTACCCAGTTCATGGTTTTCTGGTTTTAGATCCAGAGCTTGGCAGGCTGCCATGATTTCTGTTGCTACGATGCGGCGAGAATTCTTGAGAATTTCAGCTGCCTTGCGTGCTGCAGTAGTTCCCATGCTGACAAAGTCTTCTTGGTTCTCGCAAGATGGGATAGAGTCTACGCTGGCCGGATGAGACAAGACCTTGTTCTCAGAAGCAAGCGAAGCACAAGCATACTGAGTAATCATAAAGCCAGAGTTGAGTCCTGGATGTTTGACCAAGAAGGATGGAAGCTTGCTCAGTTGGCTGTTGACCAGACGTTCTACACGACGCTCGGATACATTGCCGATTTCAGAAATAGCGATGCCGAGGAAGTCAAATGGCTGAGCCATTGGTTCTCCGTGGAAGTTACCGCCTGAGATAACATGACCTTCCTTGGTGATGATAGGGTTGTCTGTAACAGAGTTGATTTCGATCTCTACCTTGGTCTTAACATAAGCGATAGAATCCTTGCTGGCACCATGAATCTGCGGAATACAACGCAGGGTGTAAGGGTCTTGGACCCGTTGTTGAGTAGCTACGGTCGTATTGCCACTGCCTTCCAGAAGGTTGCGGATATTGCGGGCTGTAGCCAGCTGTCGCTTTGAGGACGGATGGTATGTAAGTCTTCTTCGAAAGGGCTGGTAATACCATTGTGGACCTCCATGGAAAGAGCACCAGCGACATCTGACAATTTAAGCAGCTGGATGGCATCGTAGGTAGCCAGAGCTCCGATACCTGTCAGGACAGTCGTTCCGTTAATCAGCGCCAGCCCTTCCTTGGCTGCTAGAGCAATTTTCTCGATACCAGCCTTGTCCAAAGCTTCTTGCCCAGAGAGCAATTCACCCTGATAATAAGCGCGGCCTAGTCCTAACATAGGCAGAACCATGTGAGCCAGCGGTGCTAAGTCGCCAGAGGCACCGAGAGAACCTTTTTCTGGAATAAATGGCACGACGCCTTTATTGAGCAATTCCAGAAGTTTTTCGACAGTAGAGAGACGGATACCAGAATAGCCCTTGACCAGAGAATTAATCCGAATTAACATGATCGCGCGGACTGCATCTTCAGGAAGAGGATTGCCAAATCCTGAAGCATGGGTGCGAATCAAGTTTTCCTGCAGTTGAGTTGTATCTTCTGGCGAGATGCTGACATTGCAGAGGGAGCCAAAGCCAGTCGTAACACCGTAGACTACCCGCTTTTCGCGGACGATGTCATCTACGATTTTACGGGAAGCTTCTACAGCTTTCTTAGATTCTTGGTCGATTTCACAGGTGGCTCCATGACGAGCTACTGCAATGACATCTTCTAAAGTAAGGTGTTCGCCATCCAAATTGATTACATGTGTCATAAGATTTATTCTCCTTTTTGTTCAAGAACTTTATTTTTACAAATCAGTACTATGTAGATATAGTAGACTGCGCTGGCGACAAGGACACCGATGAGACCATAGACATAGTTCATTGGATTTTCACCCCAAATCATGACGAGGCTGACTAGAACTGCCAAAATTGGAATGACTGGACCAAATGGAACGCGGAAGACCACTTTTTTATCTGGATATTTCTTTCTCAATACCAATACGGCTAGAGCAGTTGGGATGTATTGGAAGAAGCGGAAGACTACGCTGAGAGCCGCTAATACTTCAAATGTTCCTGTAAAGAGTAGGGCAATAGCCAAAAGTCCGGAGATAATAATGGCAATTACAGGGGCGTTTTTAGCATTGGTTTCAGCTATTTTTTTAGGCAACAGGCCTTCATCTGCAATGGCTGCACCATAACGTGGGACCATGATAGATTCCCCGATGTTAAGTCCAGCAATAGAGATCAGCGCTCCGATAGAAACAATCCATGCTCCAGCAGGGCCAATCATTTCGACAAAGGCGTCTTGCACAGAGGCATCTGTTTGCAGGATACGGCTGCCTAGCATGGCGATTGTTCCTGCGATAATCAGCATATAGAGAACAGAGACAATACTGATAGAGCCCAAAATAGCTCGAGGCACATTCTTTTCTGGGTTGCGCATTTCACCAGCAACGATAGACATGGTTTCAAATCCGATGAAACCGTAGAAGATATAGATTGCTGTACTAGAGATGGCTTTCATGATATCTACGCCAGGTTCTAGCTGAAGAAACGGAGTGAAGTTTCCTTTGTCAATTCCTCCTTTGATGAAGAAAATCGCACATAGACTGAAAGCGACAATTGGGATGAGCTTGGCTACGGTTGCGGTCAAGGTGAACATTTTGGAGGTCTTAAGACCTGATATATTCATCAGACTGAGTAGGATAATCAGGCTCACACTGAGTAGAAGTTCATAGGGGGCAAAGGATTTAAAAGTAATGACAAAAAGTCGCGCAAATCCGGCTGCCATTGCTGACCAAGCGATGATGGTAACCGCCCAGCCTAGGAAGCCAACATTAAATCCGACAAAGTCTCCAAAGGCTGCTTTGGAATATTGGAAGGCTCCGCCGTTTTTATTAAAATAACCAGCAGTTTCTGCCAAGCAGACGGCTAAGAGAATAACGAGGATGGCAGTTCCCAGCATGACAGCTAGAGAGGCAGGACCCAGTCCTTTATAAATCTTTGAGGCAGGAGGAAAATTCCTGAACCGATAACAGCATTGATACCATAGAGAGTAGCGCCAGAAAAGCTGAATTTCGCATTTTCTCGCTCTTGTTCTTGTGCAGTGAGTTTAGTCGCATTCATAATAATGTTTCTCCTTTAGAGATGTGGGATCCTTTCCAAGTAAAGATAGAACGATGATAGGACATCCTTGTATCTTTACTTAGTAGGGATATGGGTCAAACCAGCCCATATAGCAAGGGGAGCACCCTTTGGCTGGTTACTCGAAAACATTATTTGTAGCTCAGTTTCCTGAGTCTCTTTTTCCACTATCAGAAGTTGCCCTGTCTCTAGGTTAAGCGATGGCAGGTTTGTTCCTGTCACCATCAGATCACTCAAGGCGTAGATAAATTGAATTGCTTCATCTTGACTAAGCTCTTCTCTATCTGAGATGGCAAGCATCTGTCCCTGATAATGGTCGCTGTAGATTAAGTTAAAGTCGGTACAAGTCCCCCGACTTGTGATAGAATCACTCCCTTCGAAAAAATAGGGGGTAAAGGGAGCTAGAACCGTTTCCTCCTGCCGACTGGCATTGTGGAGATGAAGTGTGTGGTCCAGGCTCATGAGAATGCGGTGAAAGCCGCTGAGGTCAGAAAACTGACTTTCAGCCAACTCCACAGTCGCTGTTGAGAGCCGATAGTCAAAGTCACGCTTACCATAGTGGCCAGTTGGCGGGGAAAGATAAAGCTGTTTTTGTCTTTCCCCCCGACCAATCGGAAACTTGAAAAATCGTTTACTCTTAAAAAGGGTTATATGTGTCATTTTTTTGATATTTATTAGAACAAACCGCTGATATTGCCGTCTTTGTCAACATCGATCTTTTTCGCTGGCCGGTACTTTAGGCAGTCCTGGCATGGTCATGATGGCACCAGTCAGAGCAACGATAAAGCCTGCACCAGCAGAAACTTTGAGCTGGCTGATAGTCACAACAAATTCTTTAGGTGCGCCCAATTTCTTAGCATCGTCTGAGAAGGAGTACTGAGTCTTAGCCATACAGATAGGATAGTTGGAGAAGCCCAGCTCTTCCAGTTGTTTGAGCTCGCGTTTAGCAGCAGGAGTCAGGCGAACCCCCTTGCCTCCATAGACCTTAGTAACAATTTTGTTCAGCTTGGTCTCAATGGAGTCCTCTTCATTATATACAAATTGGAAGTGATTGTCTCCTTCGGCCAGTTCAACGACTTTTTCAGCCAACTCTTTACCACCGGCTCCGCCATTCGCCCAGACGTCAGAAATCACTACGTCAACTCCGCGTTTTTGGCAGGCGTCATAAACTGCTTTCAATTCTGCTTCGGTATCCAGCGGGAATTTATTGATGGCAACGACTGCTGGCAGGCCATAAACATCTTGAATGTTTTCCAGATGTTTTTCCAAATTTGGCAGACCATCTACAACGGCTTGGACATTTTCTTCAGCCAGGTCGCTCTTAGCAACACCACCGTGCATCTTGAGAGCGCGGATGGTAGCAACTAGAACTACAGCTGCTGGACGAAGTCCAGATGTACGACACTTGATATCAATGAATTTTTCAGCACCTAGGTCAGCACCGAAACCAGCTTCTGTGACTGCATAGTCGGCATATTTGAGAGCCAGCTTGGTAGCTAGGACACTGTTACAGCCATGGGCAATGTTGGCAAAAGGTCCACCGTGAATCAAGGCTGGCGTGTGTTCCAGAGTTTGAACCAAGTTTGGATGGATAGCGTCTTTGAGCACAGCAGCCATAGCGCCACCAGCTTTCAAGTCCTTGGCAGTTACTGGCTTACCTTCAAAGCTGTAGCCAATGATGATTTTTTCCAAGCGGTTCTTGAGATCGGTAATATTTTCTGACAGACAGAGAATAGCCATAACCTCAGAAGCAACTGTAATGTCAAAACCGTCTTCACGCGGAACACCGTTGACTTTGCCTTGCAAGCCGTCTACGATGTGGCGCAGTTGCCGGTCATTCATATCCACTGCCCGCTTCCAAGTGATGCGGCGAGAATCGATGCCTAAGGCATTGCCATGATGGATGTGGTTGTCAATGAGGGCCGCCAGTAGGTTGTTGGCAACGCCGATGGCATGAAAGTCACCAGTGAAGTGGAGGTTGATATCCTCCATGGGCACAACTTGAGCGTGTCCACCACCAGCAGCTCCGCCCTTGATACCAAAGACAGGTCCGAGTGAAGGTTCCCGCAGAGCGATAACGGCTTTTTTACCGATAGCAGCCAGAGCATCGACCAATCCGACAGAAGTCGTGGTCTTGCCTTCTCCGGCTGGTGTCGGAGAAATAGCTGTCACGAGAATCAGTTTGCCGTCTGGCTTGTCTTTTAAGGCTTCCAGTTGGCCGGCACTGATTTTTGCCTTGTAATTTCCATAAAGAGACAAGGCGTCTTCAGCAATTCCAAGATTTTCTGCCACCTCTTTAATGGGCTTCATTTGAACCGAATTCGCAATTTCAATATCTGATAAAACCATATTGTTACCTCTTGAGAAAAGGAAGCCCATTCATGGGAAAGAGGGGACTTCTCTTTCGTTCATCTATTAGACAACTTTCAAAATTTCTTGATAAATTTCATCGGCTAGAGCGTAGCCTTTTTGCAGGAGCTCTTCCCCCTTGCTACGGTAGTCTGCGACGAATGCTTCATCCTTGACACCTGAGAGGTTGATGAGGACATTGAGCCAAGCTCCTTGCAGGCCAGCCTTAAGGTTGAGAGCTGCGACTCCCAGGTCGCTTGCTGCGTTGGTATTGGACTTGCCGACAGCTTTTTGAGTTGTTTGCAGGGCAGTCAAGATGTCTTCCATCATGCCATAAGGTGACTTGGTCGCTTCCTTGAGGGCTTGTTGCATGGCTTCTCGACGGGCAGCTTTGTCTTCCTCTGTTTCCTTAGGCATATCAAAGACGGCGGAGACTAGATTGAAGGCTTCAGTGTCCTTGTCGATAGCTGCGAGCAGGCTTTCTTGGAGTCGAGCACTTTCTGCGTGCACTTGAGCAATTTCTGCTTCAAATTCTGCGTATTTTTCTTGCCAAGGGTCAATTCACAGACCATCTTAGTCAGGGAAATACCGTTGGCTGCTGAAAGAGCAGCGGCAGAGCCGCCTCCTGGTGCAGGAGCATCTGAGCCTAGGACTTGGGCAAATTCTGTCAAACTTAAATCTACTAATTTCATAGGTTTCTGTCCTCCTAGCCTAGCAAATGGTTTTCCAGAACTTGCTTGCCATAGTCAAAGTCTTCAATTTGCAGATAGTATTCTGCTGCGTCAATCAAAGCCTTGGCTGGCGCTAAACCAATGACTTCTGAGCCGAGGATTCCAACTCCGTAGCGCTTGGCTTCAAAGCGAACAGTTTCAAAGACGCGATAGAGTGGGAATTTTTCTAGATTGACCATGTTGATAGAAACCTGAGCAATGTTGCGGTCTTCCAGCATAACGCCGATCGCTTTACAGTACTTGTAGCCACCGCTTGATCCACGGATGATTTTGGCAATATTGTTGGCAATTTCCAGATTGTCTGTATCCAAGTTGATATTGTAGGCGATGAGCGGCATTCTAGCACCGACAGCAGTGACACCAGCAGTTGGGTGAATCTTTCTTTCACCGTAGTCAGGCGCCCAGTCAGGCTCCAAGAGTTTTTCAGGCATGCCTTCAAACTGTCCTTTACGAACCTTAGCCAAGTTCTTACGCTCTGGACGAGTCGCTGCATCTTCATAGAGGAAGATAGGGATACCGAGTTCACGATTGATCCGCTCAGATACGGTCTTCGCAATTTCTACGCATTCCTCACTTGTGATGTCCTTGATCGGTACAAAAGGCAGACATCAGTTGCGCCCATGCGAGGGTGTTCCCCTTGGTGCTTGGTCAAGTCAATATTTTCAGAAGCGTATTTTACCAAACGGAAAGCAACTTCCTGAATGTTTTGGTCATCACCGACCAAGGTAAAGACGCTGCGGTTGTGGCTGGCATCAGAAGAGTGGTCCAAAAGTGTTACGCCTGGCACGCTCTTAGCTACTTCCACTAGACCGTCAATGACCGCTTGGTTGCGGCCTTCAGAAAAGTTAGGAATACATTCAACAATTTTTGCCATAAGATATTACCTCGTGTTATATATTATTAAAAATTACAAAGTGGATAAAGTGGAACTTCCAGCTGAGCTAGGTGAGAGGCCTAGCTCAGTTTAGAAGTTGGGGGACAAGTTTTTTCTATTCGAACAATTTCTTAACAGATTCTTTGACCAAATCTTCGTCAGTTAAGTATGGAATGGTGATGTGATCTGTGCCTTGGTGGAGACGGTTGTACTCGATAGCTGTCTCAATAGCATGCTCATTACGTGCCCAGTTACGACGTGCAACTCCGCCGATTGTATCCCAAGCGATAGCTGATTTGATGATTTCATCAATGCGTTCACTACCGTCTAATACCAAGCCAAAGCCACCGTTGATTGCTTTACCGATACCAGTTCCGCCGCCGTTGTGGAGAGCTACCAGACTCATACCACGAGCGGCATTACCAGCGTAACATTGCACAGCCATGTCGCAGGTAACATTAGAACCGTCCTTGATATTAGAAGTTTCACGGAATGGAGAGTCAGTACCAGATACGTCGTGGTGGTCACGGCCGATCATGACAGGACCAATCTTGCCTTCGCGTACTAATTCATTGAATTTGAGGGCGATATTGACACGACCCATACAGTCTTGGTAGAGAATCCGAGCTTGGGTTCCAACAACCAGCTGGTTCTTTCTGCATCTCGGATCCAGTTGTAGTTGTCGCGGTCTTGGTAGCGGCGGTTAGGGTCAATCACTTCCATAGCTGCATGGTCGGTAGCGACTAGGTCTTCGTGTTTACCGCTCAGACATACCCAACGGAAAGGACCATAACCATAGTCAAAGAGCATTGGGCCCATGATATCTTCTACATAAGATGGCCAAATGAAGCCGTCTTTATCGTCAAAGCCATTCTTAGAAATTTCCTTGATGCCAGAGTCATAGACTGCCTTCATAAAGGCATTACCGTAGTCAAAGAAGTAGGTGCCGTTGTTAGTCAAGGTCTTGATCGCCTTGAAGTGACGTTCCAAGGTTTGGTCAACCAACCTAACAAAGGTTTCCTTGTCTTCAGCTAGGAGGCGAGTCCGCTCATCAAAGCTGATACCAGCTGGACAGTAGCCGCCGTCGTAAACATTGTGGCAAGAAGTTTGGTCAGAAAGCAGATCTACATGGATATTGTTCTCGTTGACGTATTCCAAGAGGTCTACGATGTTACCATGATAGGCAATAGAAGTTGATTCGCCAGCTTCCAGAGCTTTTTGAGCCAAGTCAATTGCTTCTTTCGGACTTTCGGCTAATTGGCTAATCCAGCCTTGGGAGTGGCGGGTTTCAATTCGAGATTGGTCTACTTCAGCTATGATTGCTACTGCTTTAGCAATTTCGGCTGCTTTCCCTTGAGCTCCACTCATGCCGCCCAGACCAGAAGAGATGAAGAGTTTGCCAGTCAGGTCGCCATCATCAGCTACACCCAGTTTCAAGCGCCCAGCATTGAGGAGGGTGTTGAAAGTACCATGGACGATACCTTGAGGGCCGATGTACATCCAGCCACCTGCTGTCATTTGACCATAGTTGGTCACGCCCATTTCTTCTGCAATTTCCCAGTCCTTCATATTGTCATATTCACCGACCAAGAGGCCATTAGTGATGATAACACGAGGTGCTTCTGGTTTGGACTTGAAGAGTCCGAGCGGGTGACCAGATTCTACAACCAAAGTTTGATGGTCGGTCATGACTTCCAAGTATTTCTTGATCAGGTTGTACTGCATCCAGTTGGCGCAGACAGATCCAGTTTCTCCGTAGGTAACCAATTCATAAGGATAAAGGGCGATTTCAAAGCTCAGGTTGTTGTCAATCATGACCTGCATAGCCTTAGCTGCGGTACAGTTCCCTTTGTACTCATCAATTGGTTTGCCGTAGATGCGTTCTTTTGGACGCCAGCGGTAGCCATAAATCCGTCCGCGAGTTTTCAGCTCTTCCAAGAATTCTGGAATTACTTCCTCATGAAATCTCTTTGGAATATAGCGAAGGGCATTTTTAGAGCAATTTCGGTTTGAGCTTGAGTCAAACGGAAGCCCCGGTCAGGTGCTCGACGGATGCCTTCTTGGAAAACTGTTTTTTCAGGTAATACATCGTCTAATTTGACGGTCATTGCTGCCGCAATATCTTGTTCGCTGTAGAATGACATGTTTATTTCCTCCTTGTAAAATAACTTAAGATTTGACCTTATTTTATAACAGCGCCGTCAGTACAAAGTCAAGAAAATATTTCTAAAGATAAAAAATATCAATATATCTAATATATATTGGTTTTTGACTATAATTTGACGATAGTGTATTATGATGAAAGCGAATAAGTTGGAAAATGAATGGAGGAACAATATGGTTGCGGATTTACTATTAACTCACTTTAATCAAGTCTTCTGTCCCAAGGACCTCGGACATCCCCTTTTTGGTGGGGAGATGAAGGAGGCTCAGGTCTTGGAGGACGGCTACATTGCAGTCAAAGATGGCAAAATCCTAGCAGTTGGCAGTGGAGAGCCGGATGCCAGTCTGGTTGGACCAGATACTAAGATTCAGTCTTATGAGGGCAAGATTGCTACACCTGGCTTGATCGACTGTCACACTCACTTGGTCTACGGCGGCAGCCGGGAGCATGAATTTGCTAAGAAATTAGCCGGTGTCCCCTATCTGGAAATTCTTGCCCAAGGCGGCGGTATTCTCAGTACAGTTCGGGCAACTCGAGAAGCTTCTTTTGATACTCTCTACGATAAGTCCAAGAGGCTGCTAGACTATATGTTGCTGCATGGGGTGACAACAGTTGAGGCCAAAAGTGGCTATGGTTTGGACTGGGAAACAGAGAAGCGCCAGCTGGATGTCGTTGGGGCTCTGGATCGTGACCATGATATTGATTTAGTTTCGACCTTTATGGCTGCCCACGCCGTTCCACCAGAATACAAAGGACGTTCTCAGGAATATCTGGAGCTTATCGTCGAGGAAATGTTGCCTCGGGTAAAAGCAGAAAATCTAGCTGAATTCTGTGATATTTTCTGTGAAAAAGGCGTCTTTACAGCTGATGAGTCGCGCTACTTACTTTCTAAGGCTAAGGAAATGGGCTTCAAGCTTCGTATCCATGCTGATGAAATCGAATCTATCGGCGGGGTAGATGTAGCAGCTGAACTGGGAGCAACTAGTGCAGAGCACTTGATGGTAGCGACCGATGAGGGCATTCGCAAGATGGCAGAAGCCAAGGTTATCGGCAATCTCCTGCCAGCAACTACCTTCAGTCTGATGGAAGATACTTATGCACCAGCCCGCAAGATGCTGGAAGCTGGTATGGCCATTACCCTGACCACGGACAGCAATCCAGGCTCTTGTCCAACAGCTAACCTGCAGTTTGTCATGCAGTTGGGTTGCTTATGATGCGTCTGACGCCAGTAGAAGTTCTCAACGCTGTAACCATCAATGCGGCCTACTCAGTTAACCGTCAAGATAAGATTGGCAGCTTTGATACTGGCAAGCAGGCTGACATTACCATCCTAGATGCTAAGAATATCGACTATCCACTTTATTTCTTTGCTACCAACCTGACCCATCAGGTTTATAAAGCAGGCAAGCTGGTTGTTGATCAGGGTAAGATCGTCTAATTTTACAAGTTGGTCTCATTTCCACTTGATGGCAAAGATTTTCTTAGAAGTTCTATTGTTGATTATAGAAAAAGCAGATTTGTGTTCAATAAAGGTCGTGGCTTAAACACCACGACCTTTCTGTTTTTTTATGAGATTAAGACATTGAGCTGGTTTCTTTATTTCCCCACACACTGCGCGTAAAGACCATGGAGAGTAGAGCTAGAGTCGCAAAGGCAGCTCCTACATACCAGTAGGGCATATCCAGTGTCGTGGAGCGTCCAGAGAGATTGACGATACCACGGAAGAGCATGCCGGCTGTTATGATGGCTACAGCTGAGTTCCAGAGGTTGAGGCTGAGCCGAGAGAGGTTGGGAATCATTTTCATGAAGAGCAGGAGGAGGATACCGCCCGCTAGAGGAAGGGCAAAGAGATAGTGCATGTGGACAGATGTTTCCCCGAAGCTGAAGGTTTCATAGATTCTGCCGAAAGCAAAGAAGAAAATCGTTAGCAGGATGTAGGAAACAGCTGTTTTGTTGAAACGTTTTTTGCTGGGATTAGTAACCGATGTAGACAATGTCACTCACCGCCCTTTCTGAGATATTTCCGTTGGTGGTAGGTTTATTGATGACCTGACCGTTGAAGTACATAGTGGACGAGCCACCGCCGTCAAGGTTGTAGGCAGTCTTGACGCCATAAGATTTCATGACTTCCGCCATTTCATAGAGGGAAAGCCCCTGACTTTCTGAAGTGCGTCCGTCTGAAACGATGATGATATAGTGGTTTTCGTCAATGATACCGATAGCTGTCCGTGGATTGGAAGCCATGGACTGGCCAACTTCGGACTTGGTATTCACGACGATCTCACCATTTTCTACGAGGGCTGGGCCGAAGGCTAAGAGATTGACCACCCCGTCTTTGACCAGCTGATCGGCAGAGACTTGGTCTTCATAGATAATCTTGAAGGATCCGTCTTTGTAAATAGCCAAGTCCCCATTGCTGGCGTCCTCTCGGACGGTATCACGGTAGACGACGCCATTGCGGATGACATAGCCAGTTGTGTTGGCTCCATAGTAGTCGCCATTGACCGCTAGGATAGCCTTGTTGTTAGCAGCCGTTTCTGAAGTCTTGGCCGTGACATTGGTTCCGTAGGTGTTATTGGCGAGGGCTGTTTTCAAGTATTCAGCGGAGCTGACGGTCACATCAGCGATGTAGACTTGGGTATTGTTGACGGTCTTTTCAGTCAGCGTAACCGAGATGTTATCGTCCGAATAGCTGGTATCTGTCACTGTGGCTGTTTCAGCAGCCTTGCTGGCAGCCTCGGCATTGGATGATGAAGCAGTGCTTGAGACTGTGGAAATAGTCTCTGCGATGACGAAGGTTTTCAGCATGGAGTAGCTAAAAGAAGCTGTCAGAAGTAGGCCAAAAATGGAGGCGTAGGCATAGCCTTTCTTTAAAAATTTCATGATGCAGTGTGTGTCCTTTCCTTAAAAATAAATCTCTTTTGTACCATCCAAGAGACGGTGAAGAGCAGCAGTCCGACGATGATTTTGACAATCAGAAGATTGAGACCGAAGACAGCATAGAAGAGGCGAATCAGCAGTGTGTCTAGGATAAAGAGTACCAGAGCTAGGCTGAAATAGCTAGTCCCTGTCTTGAGAATGCTGTCGTCGTTCTTAAAGACCAGCTTTTTATTAGTCGAGTAGTTGAAGACCGAACTGGTCACGCGGGCAATCCCGTTAGCTAGGAGAATTCTCAAGCTGGTCGGCACAGCAGCTAAAAATAAGAGAGCTAGTGCGTAGACCATATAGTCCATGATGAAGCTGCTGAGAGAAGTCAGGGCAAATTTAAAAATATTTTTATAAATCAGGAGCCCATCCCGAATCGGCCGGAAGTGCGAGCCTTGATTGTCATTGATATAGACCGTCTCAATGGGCACTTCCAAAATGGGATATTCCTTGCTGGCTTCTAAGAGCATGTTCATTTCATACTCATAGCGCTGCCCTTCAACCTTCAGCATAAAGGGGATCATGTTGGTCGTAAAGGCTCGTAAGCCTGTCTGAGTATCGGAGACACCCACCCCAGTCTGTGCTTTGAAGAGAGCTCGAGTCAGACTATTGCCGAAGCGGCTGCGCAGGGGCACCTTGCCAGTAAAGGCGCGTGCTCCGAGAATCAACTGATTGGGATTTTCAGAAGCTTTGCTCGCTACGCGGAAAATATCCCAGACCTTGTGTTGGCCATCCGCATCCGCTGTGATGACGGTTCCGTATTGACCCAGAGACTGGATGTAGGTGAAGGCAGTTTTCAATGCTTGTCCTTTGCCTTGATTGTTTTCGTGATGGAGGACAGTCGCATATTGTTCAGCCTTTTCAAAGACTGTCTGGCGCTTGGCTGAGCTACCGTCATCGATAACAATGATATGAAAATTACTCTTGCTCTGAATTTTTTGAATCAGTTTAATTAAATTATAATCGGGCTCGTAAGCCGGAATCACTAGATAGTCCATATCCATACCTCTTTCTTAGATGATTTGTAGAAAGTATACAGATTGCGGCTTAAAGCTAGCTGATATCAGTTATCTTTAAGAAAAAGTTAAATCTTCTTTAAGGAAAGAGTGAGGAAAGTATCTCGTAGGACAAAATAAAAAACTGAGAGTGGGACAGAAATCGGTAATTCGTTAGAATTCGATTTCGTTGTCCCACCTCCGCACAGTTGAGTAGGGCTGTAAAAGCTGATGGAATCAGCGTAGTAGAGCCCACTCAACCACTGCGTCTTGCTCGACAATCCAAAGACAATTGAGAGGCTAGGACTTTTGTCCCAGCCTCTTTAAACATCATTTTACAAACCTGGTGCTTGGCCAAGCTCAGCTGTCAACATCCAGATCGTCTTTTCAAGGTCTGCCTTAGCTCCAACGAAGATATCATTGGTTACATCGTCGCCTTCTTCATCCGTCACATCCAGAGCTTCTTGGTAAAGATCTGTCAGATAACGGAAAATTTCAATCACGCGCTCCAAGCCTTCTTCAACATTCTTGCTGAATTCGCCAGCTTTTTCTTCAATCTTGCTGTGTTGGATAAACTCTGTCAGAGTTGAATAAGGCTTGCCACCTAGAGTAATCAAGCGTTCGCTGACTTCATCCAAGGTTTCATCAATTGTATCCATGTATTCATCCATTTTTGGATGCCATACCATGAAGCCTGCACCACGCATATACCAGTGAACTTGGTGAAGAGCGATACGAGCTGTATAAAGATCTGAAACCACTTGGTTAAGAACTGCTTTTGTTTTTGGTAAAGAATTTTGGTTAGTGAAAGTTGCTACATCTGCTGCAGCGCCATGTTTTACTTGAGTCATAATGATACCTCTCTTTTTATTTATAATCATTCTAATCTTTATTGATTATGTTTTAATTATAATGATTCTAATTAAGAAAGTCAAGTATTAAAACTTAAAATTTTACTTTATTAGAAAAGTTGTAAAATTTCAGATTTTTCTACTCAAAATCACGAATAAACAAGTATGATTCATCTATACTTTTTTCTAGTCGGAACGGTTCTGGCCTCATTTCTAGGCTTAGTTATTGACCGCTTCCCAGAACAATCCATCATCTCACCAAGCAGCCACTGTGACAACTGCAAGCAGATACTCAAAGCACGGGATTTGGTCCCAATCCTGTCTCAGTTGCTTAATGGCTTCCGCTGCCGTTTCTGCAAGATCCAGCTGCCTGTCTGGTATGCTGCTTTTGAGTTAGTGCTGGGTTTACTTTTTCTAAGCTGGAGCTTAGGCTATATTTCACTAGCCCAGCTCTTACTGCTAACGATGGGCTTGACCCTAGCTATCTACGATCAGCGTGAGCAAGAATACCCTCTCCTAATCTGGCTGATTTTTCAGTTCTTGCTGATGGCTACAGCAGGTATCAATCCGCTCATGATTTTCTTTTTGGTCCTAGGACTTCTAGCCTTCTTTTGTAATCTTCGTATTGGAGCTGGCGACTTTCTATTCCTTGCTTCCTGCTCAGCCATTTTCAGCCTAACAGAAATTCTCCTTCTCATCCAAATTGCTTGCTTCTCTGGTCTCGCTTGTTATTTCTTTAAAAAGAAAAAAGACAGGCTAGCATTTGTACCCTGTCTCTTGTTTGGTAAAGACAATTGAGAGGCTAGGACTTTTGTCCCAGCCTCAGTGCTTTGTTTAATAACGTTTTTCTTTGGGCCAGGTGCTCATTTCAGCAACAGCTGTAAAAAGCACGTCTGTGGATGAGTTGAGGGCGGTTTCGCAAGAGTCTTGGATGACACCGATGACAAAACCAACGCTGACGACTTGCATAGCCAGATCATTTGGGATACCAAAGAGGCTACAAGCTACAGGAATCAGGAGAAGCGAGCCTCCAGCCACTCCAGAAGCTCCGCAGGCAGAAATGGCTGCAACGATGCTGAGCACCAAGGCTGTTCCAAAGTCCACTTGGATGCCTAGTGTATTGGCCGCTGCGAGGGTAAGCGTGTTGATTGTCACCGCTGCTCCTGCCATGTTGATAGTAGAACCGAGTGGGATAGAGACCGAGTAGGTTTCGGGATTAAGATCCAAACTCGACAAAGTTTCATATTAACAGGGATATTGGCAGCCGAACTGCGAGTGAAAAAGGCAGTGACATCACTGACTTTTAAGCAACGCCAAACCAGTGGATAAGGATTTTTCCGAAGCATAATGAAGACAATCAAGGGATTGACGACCAGCGCAACAAGAGCCATAGAACCCAGTAATAGGAGAAGGAGCATGCCGTAGCTTTTGAGTGCATCAAATCCTTTGCCAGAAATGGTCGTGTACACCAGTCCTAAAATACCAAAGGGGGCTAGATTGATAATCCATTCGACAATCTTCGAAGTAATATCTGCCAGTGTTTTCAAGAGTTCTTTACTTTGCTGACTTGCTTCTCGCATAGCTACCCCAAAGACAACTGCCCAAGACAGAATGCCGATATAATTGGCCTTGGTCAAGGCATTGATCGGATTATCGATAAGGTTGAGGAGGAGATTGCTCAGAACTTGGCCGATGCCTTCTGGTGGACTGACTTCCGAGCTAGCTGCGGTCAGCTCGATGGTCACAGGAAAGATATAGTTGGCTAGGACAGCGACAAGGGCGGCCGCAAAAGTCCCTATTAGATAAAGGATAATGACGGTTTTCATATTGCTCTTCTGCCCTTTTTGGTGCTGAGAGAGGGCATTGGCAACGAGGGTAAAAACGAGCAGTGGTGCGATAGCTTTCAGACCGCCGACAAAGATTTGGCCGAGGAGGCTAATGGCGCTGGCTTGTGGAAAGATGAGGGCCAGCAGGGCGCCTGTGACAATCCCAATAGAAATCCGTTTGATAAGATTGGCGCGATTCCAAGCAGAAAGAATTCGATGAAACATAGGAGCTCCCTTTCTAAAATAAACTGCTTTCCACTATACGCTAGAGGTCGTATAAAATCAATATTTTTGGTATACCCTATACAGAATAAGGCTGCTTTGATGCCTATCCGCCGCCCTTTGTGGTATAATGAATAAGATTTTTGTGTCTCATAGGAGGAAAGAATGACAGCTAATGGGAATGTTTTCACACGCTATTTCCAGCAATTCAACTGGTCAGCTATTCTGGATGATGTATTTTCAAAATTCGTCTCTTTGGTCTTTTTGTGTTTACTATTTTGGGTGGCTAAGAAAATTCTCCATCTTTTTGTGACTAGACTGATTGCGCCATCTTTGAAATTATCTCGGCAGGATGTGGCTCGGCAAAAGACCATTATGCGCTTAATTGAGAATTTACTCAATTATGTACTTTATTTTCTCTTGTTCTACTGGATTTTATCGATTTTGGGCTTGCCAGTCTCAAGTCTTTTGGCTGGGGCAGGGATTGCTGGTGTGGCAATTGGGATGGGAGCGCAGGGCTTTCTGTCCGACCTAGTCAACGGTTTCTTTATTCTCTTAGAGCGTCAGTTGGATGTAGGGGATAATGTTCGCTTGACCAATGGTGCTATCAAGATCGCAGGAACGGTTGTTAGTGTTGGGATTCGGACTACGCAGGTACGCGATGCGGACGGAACTCTTCACTTTGTGCCCAATCGAAATATCACCGTTGTCAGCAATCTTTCTCGTGGTGATATGCGAGTTCTGATTGATATTCCTATCTATGCCGAGACGGATTTGGATGAGATCTATCGAATTATCGCTGCTGTCAATCAGGAAGCTGTGCCTGAACATCCAGAAGTTTTGAAGGAGCCTGACATTCTGGGACCGCAAATGACTGCGAGCGGGCAGTTTTATTTTCGAATTAGTCTAATCGTTGCAAGCGGTATGCAAGCGAGTCTGTATCATATTTTCTATAAGCTCTATCATGAGGCACTGCTAAAAGAGGGGGTGGCTTTGCCAACATTTGCCCCTGTCACAGGAAATAATGGTAAAGCTTAGTAGTGATCATGAGAACAACATCTATCGGAAATAACGTTTATAATCACTAAAGAGGATGAATGCTCAGCATTTATCCTTTTTCCTTTTAGTCTATCCTAAGTCTAATCCGCCTAAATATGACATGCTATGGCAAGTATTGTATAATAGGAAGAGGAGAAGGAGCAAGTATGCAGAATAATCGACTATTTCGGATATTGTACTACATTTTGGAGAGAGGGAAAGTGACTGCAACGGAGCTAGCCGAGAAATTCGAAGTTTCGGTTCGGACTATTTATCGAGATGTGGATTCTCTTAGCAGCGCTGGGATTCCGATTTATACCATGCAAGGAAAGGGTGGCGGCATAGAAATCGCAGAGGATTTTATCTTGCGAAAGTCCTTGCTGACAGCGGAGGAGAAAGAGCAGATCATGGCGGCTCTGCAAGGTCTGGACAGCACCAGCCAGCTTACCAGAGTGACCTACTTACAAAGCTTTCGGCGCTATTTCAAATCAAAAATCCCAACTGGATCGAAATTGATTTTAATCACTGGCAAAACGATAAAGCATATGAAGCTACCTTTCATCAATTGAAAACTGCAATTCTAGGTAAGCACCTTGTTTCTTTTTCTTACTTTGCTAGTGACGAGCGGGAGACAAGCCGTCGTGTTAAGCCTGTACGTTTGTTCTTTAAAAATCAGAGTTGGTATCTTTATGCTTTTTGCCTCTTGCGACAGGAATTCAGGTATTTTAAGCTATCTCGGATGAAAAATTTGGAGCGGCTGGAGGAGAGGTTTGAGGACAGCTTTGAAGATGTCGTCTTGGAAAAGGAACTGACCTATGAAAATACCATTAAACTGACAGTCAAGTTTGATCGCAAAGTAGCCTTCAGGGTTTATGATGAACTAAGCGGAGACATTCGGACAGACGCCGAAGGAAATTTATATACAGAAATCGACATTCCCAACGACCATCGTCTATATAGTTATATTCTGTCCTTTGGAGACGCTGTGGAGGTCTTAGATCCGCCCGAAATCCGAGTGAAAATGAAAGAAATGATTCATCAGCTGGCAGAAAAATATAAAACTTGACATAGGGTGTCAGGTATCTTCTTGTATACTAATAGATAAGAAGAGAAAAGGAGGCAGCAAGATGAAATATGAATGGAGAAAGAGCGAGAAAGGTCTTTATGGGGCCAAGCAAAAGCCAGAGCCAGTAGAGGTGCCGAGTCAACAGTTCATTGTGATTGAAGGCGAGGGCGACCCCAATGAAGCGGATTTCTCTGAGCGGGTATCTGCCCTTTATTCACTGGCCTATTCCATAAAAATGCTCTTTAAATCCATGATGAAAGATGAGGCGGAAGATAAGGTGAAGGATTTCACGGTCTATCCTTTGGAAGGAATCTGGGAAAAAGCTGCTGGGGAAGGCTTCGATAAAAGTCAGCTTCGCTATCAGCTCATGATTCAGCAGCCCAATGTCATCGATCAGGATATATTTGCGGCAGCGCTTGAGAATGTCCGCAAGAAAAAGCCTAATCCCCTCTATGACGACATTTGTTTGCAGAGATTGCCAGAGGAGCGGGCCATTCAGGTCTTACACATAGGAAGTTATGACAGTGAGCCGGCCTCTTTTGAGAAAATGGACGAGCTAGCAAGTAGCTTGGGACTGGAAAGATGCGACCAAGTTCACAGAGAGATTTACTTGAGCAACAAAAATAGGACACCAGAAGAAAAGTTGAAAACCATCTTAAGGTATTCCGTCAGATAGGAGGAATTTGTCATGCCAAGACCTACAACAAAAAACGATTTGCTGGTTGCTGCTACAGAAAATTTTGAAAAACTCAATCTGCTCATTTCGAACATGACAGCAGAAGAGTTGGCAAGGCCCTTTGATTTTTCAAAGGATGAGAAAAAGAAAGAAGCTCACTGGAAGCGCGATCGGAACCTGAGGGATGTCTTAATCCATCTTTATGAATGGCACCAGTTGCTGCTCAACTGGGTGCAGGCAAATCAAAGAGGAGAAGAGAAGTCCTTCCTGCCTGCTCCCTACAATTGGAGAACTTATGGTGAGATGAATGTCGCATTTTGGGAAAAGCACCAGCAGACCTCTCTTGAGGAGGCAAGTTCTTTACTGGCTAGTTCGCATAGAGCTGTCCTGGACCTAGCCGCAACCTTGACCAATGAAGAATTGTTTTCCAAGGGAGTTTATAAATGGACGGGCGGAACGGCCTTGGGTTCTTACTTTGTCAGCGCCACATCTAGCCACTATGATTGGGCTATGAAAAAGCTTAAAGCTCATCAAAAGAATTGTAAAAGGAATCCTGTCCAATAAAGTTTCTAGGACTTGAGACCGATTTTTAGCACTCTTTTAAAAAGAGTGCTAATTTTTTGGCTTTTTGTCTTGACATTCATTTTTAAGAGTGTATAATAGAATCATAATTTAGCACTCGATGTATTAGAGTGCTAAATATAAAAAATAAAATCTCGCCAGTGGCTGGAAATTTTCTAAAGAGAGGTGAGGTCCTTGGTAACAGAACGCCAAAATGAGATTTTAAATCTAATTATTGATATCTTTACCAAGACGCATGAGCCTGTCGGTTCTAAAGCCTTGCAAGAGACTATCCAGTCCTCGAGTGCCACTATTCGAAATGATATGGCAGCCTTGGAAAAGGAAGGATTGCTAGAAAAGGCCCACACATCAAGTGGCCGCAAGCCCAGTGTAGCAGGCTTCCAGTATTTTGTCCGCCATTCCTTGACCTTTGATCAGCTGGCGGAAAATGAGCTCTACGAGGTTGTCAAAGCTTTCGACCAAGAGTTCTTCAAGCTGGAGGATATCCTGCAGCGGGCAGCGGACGTCTTGGCAGAGTTGAGTGCTTGTACGGTTGTAGCTCTTGACGTCGAGCCTAGTCGGCAACGGCTGACGGCTTTTGATATCGTTGTTATTAGCCAGCACGCAGCCTTAGCTGTCTTTACTCTGGATGAGTCCAATACCCTGACCAGTCAGTTCATGATCCCTAGGAATTTCTCCAGGATGACCTACTGCGCTTGAGGGATATGATTCAAGAGCGCTTTCTGGGACAGACGGTCTTAGATATCCACTACAAGATTCGGACGGAGATTCCGCAGATTATCCAGCGTTACTTTACGACGACGGACAATGTTCTCGATCTCTTTGAGCATATTTTTGCTCAGATGTTTTCGGAGAAAGTAGCTGTAGCTGGCAAAGTCCAGTTGCTACGTTTTGCGGATCTTGAGGCTTATCAGTTCTTTGATGATCGTCAGAAGGTGGCTTTTGAGATCCGTGATAGTCTAGCTGAGGATCAGATGCAAAATGTCCGTGTTGCGGACAGTCAAGAGGACTGTCTGGCCAATCTAACCTTGATTTCCAGCAAATTTTTAATTCCCTATCGAGGCTTTGGTATGCTGGCAGTGGTCGGTCCAGTCAATCTGGATTACCAAAAGGTGGTCAGTCAGCTCAATGTTGTCAATCGAGTCTTGACGATGAAACTCACAGATTTCTACCGCTATTTGAGTAGCAATCATTATGAGGTGAGTTGAACATGAAATTACATAAATTCCTAAAAAGGAGGCGAAAAATGTCTGAGGAAATAAAAAACGAAGAAGTAAAAGAAGAGGAAGTGGTAGAAGCTACTGAAGAAGCTGTAGAGACTGCAGAAGAAAAGGTAGAAACCGCTAAAGAAGCGGATGAAACTACTCCTGAAAAATCAGAATTAGAACTAGCCAATGAGCGTGCAGAAGACTTTGAAAATAAATACCTTCGCGCTCATGCAGAAATGCAAAATATCCAACGTCGTGCCAATGAAGAACGTCAACTCTTGCAACGCTATCGTAGCCAAGATTTGGCAAAAGCGATTCTCCCTTCTTTGGATAACCTTGAGCGTGCGCTTGCCGTTGAAGGCTTGACAGACGATGTCAAAAAAGGCTTGGAGATGGTACAAGAAAGCTTAATTCATGCCCTTAAAGAAGAAGGCATCGAAGAAATCGCAGCGGACGGAGCATTTGACCATAATTACCATATGGCCATCCAAACTCTCCCAGCAGACGATGAACATCCAGCAGATACCATTGCCCAAGTCTTCCAAAAAGGCTACAAACTCCATGACCGCATCCTAAGACCAGCAATGGTGGTAGTATATAACTAGGCGGTAAGTCAGAAATCTGTGATTTCGTTGACGCACCCCCGCAAGGGTGATTAGGCTGGTCACGAGCGTTTGCGAAGTGAACTGCCAATCAGCTACTGCGTAAAATTTGTCCGAAACGACACTAAACTATGAATGAAGATAAGAGGCAAGCCAGAGGCTTGCAAAAACGATATTTTCCGCCGTGGTGAAAATTTCAGTAGCTTGTGCTACTGAAACAGGGGATTTTTGAGACTTTGGGCTCAAAAATAAGTGATGAAATCCCGTAGGGAGTTGCTCACGTCCCCACCACTTAAGGAAAATATCAAAAAATAGAAGAAAAAACTTAAGGAGAAAAACACATGTCTAAAATTATCGGTATTGACTTAGGTACAACAAACTCAGCAGTTGCGGTTCTTGAAGGAACTGAATCAAAGATCATCGCAAATCCAGAAGGTAACCGTACAACTCCATCTGTAGTATCATTCAAAAACGGTGAAATCATCGTTGGTGACGCTGCAAAACGTCAAGCAGTGACAAACCCAGATACAGTGATCTCTATCAAATCTAAGATGGGAACTTCTGAAAAAGTTTCTGCTAACGGTAAAGAATACACTCCGCAAGAAATTTCAGCTATGATCCTTCAATACTTGAAAGGCTATGCTGAAGATTACCTTGGTGAAAAAGTAACTAAGGCTGTTATCACAGTGCCAGCTTACTTTAACGACGCTCAACGTCAAGCAACAAAAGACGCTGGTAAAATCGCTGGTCTTGAAGTAGAGCGTATCGTCAACGAACCAACTGCAGCAGCCCTTGCTTACGGTTTGGACAAGACTGACAAAGAAGAAAAAATCTTGGTATTCGACCTTGGTGGTGGTACATTCGACGTATCTATCCTTGAATTGGGTGACGGTGTCTTCGATGTATTGGCAACTGCAGGGGACAACAAACTCGGTGGTGACGACTTTGACCAAAAGATTATCGACCACTTGGTAGCGGAATTCAAGAAAGAAAACGGTATTGACTTGTCTACTGACAAGATGGCAATGCAACGTTTGAAGGATGCGGCTGAAAAAGCTAAGAAAGACCTTTCAGGTGTAACTTCAACACAAATCAGCTTGCCATTCATCACTGCAGGTGAAGCTGGACCTCTTCACTTGGAAATGACTTTGACTCGTGCGAAATTCGACGATTTGACTCGTGACCTTGTAGAACGTACAAAAGTTCCAGTTCGTCAAGCTCTTTCAGACGCAGGTTTGAGCTTGTCAGATATTGACGAAGTGATCCTTGTCGGTGGTTCAACTCGTATCCCAGCCGTTGTAGAAGCTGTTAAGGCTGAAACTGGTAAAGAACCAAACAAATCAGTGAACCCTGATGAAGTGGTTGCCATGGGTGCCGCTATCCAAGGTGGTGTCATCACTGGTGATGTTAAAGACGTTGTCCTTCTTGACGTAACACCATTGTCACTTGGTATCGAAACAATGGGTGGCGTCTTCACAAACTCATCGATCGCAACACTACTATTCCAACATCTAAATCACAAGTCTTCTCAACTGCGGCAGACAACCAACCAGCCGTTGATATTCATGTTCTTCAAGGTGAACGCCCAATGGCAGCAGATAACAAGACTCTTGGACGCTTCCAATTGACTGATATCCCAGCTGCACCTCGTGGAATTCCTCAAATCGAAGTAACATTTGACATCGACAAGAACGGTATCGTATCTGTTAAGGCTAAAGATCTTGGAACTCAAAAAGAACAAACTATTGTTATCCAATCAAACTCAGGTTTGACAGACGAAGAAATCGACCGCATGATGAAAGATGCAGAAGCAAACGCTGAAGCCGATAAGAAACGTAAAGAAGAAGTTGACCTTCGTAATGAAGTAGACCAAGCAATCTTTGCGACTGAAAAGACAATCAAGGAAACTGAAGGTAAAGGCTTCGATGCAGAACGTGATGCTGCCCAAGCTGCCCTTGATGACCTTAAGAAAGCCCAAGAAGACAACAACTTGGACGAAATGAAAACAAAACTCGAAGCGTTGAACGAAAAAGCGCAAGCCTTGGCAGTGAAACTCTACGAACAAGCCGCAGCTGCTCAACAAGCTCAAGCACAAGCAGGAGCAGAAGGCGCACAAGCAACAGGAAACGCAGGCGATGACGTCGTAGACGGAGAGTTTACGGAGAAATAAACTATAAGTCAGGAGGATGTTATGAGACGTGATGAACTAATTTCCAAGCTTGAGAAACACGGTTTAGAAATATACCCTAAGAATAATAAAACAAATTGCTTTATATTATTTGGATGACATCAGAGGTAATAAATTTTTAGAAATTCATTATAGTCAAGATGATGAAGTTACAATAGTAAAATTTCACGCAGATACAGACTTGCCAACATATTTAAAAGGTATCGATGAAAACTCAGGTGATGACGATTATTCTATAACACGGCAAGTGAAAGCTGAGGATTGTAATGGTGAAGATATTATTACGATTGCAGTTGCTAGCTATAAGGAAGTAGAAAGAAAGTATAAATTAGAACATCAAAAATGAGATTCTCGTTTCAGTTTTAAATGGCTTAATTAATACAAATTTGAAATCCAGAGGTTGCAACCCAGCCTCTGTTTTTCGGTAAGAAAAGAGTTGGAACGTAATTTTTGGTTCTGCTTTAAACTAAGTTAGAAAGGAACAAGGGTGTTCGTAATTGAACCCGAGCGGAAAGCTTGGAAATTAGATAAACCTTCTAAGAAATCAGGATTTCTTGTCGGTTTCCTAAATTTCAGTCGCTTTCTGTTTGCTCTTGGTATCTTAAATGAACAATACTGAATTTTATGATCGTTTAGGTGTCTCTAAGAATGCTTCTCAGGATGAGATTAAGAGAGCCTATCGGAAATTATCTAAAAAATATCACCCAGATATCAATAAGGAGCCTGGGGCGGAAGATAAATATAAGGAAGTCCAGGAGGCTTATGAAACGCTGAGCGATGAGCAAAAGCGGGCGGCCTATGACCAATACGGCGCGGCAGGTGCCAATGGTGGCTTTGGCGGTGGCGCAGGCGGCTTCGGTGGCTTTGATGGCTCTGGTTTTGGTGGCTTCGAAGATATCTTTTCTAGCTTCTTTGGCGGTGGCGCGACTCGTAATCCAAACGCTCCGCGTCAAGGAGATGATCTCCAGTATCGGGTAAATCTCCGCTTTGAAGAGGCTATTTTCGGTACAGAAAAAGAAGTTAAATACAATCGTGAAGCTAGCTGTCGGACTTGTCATGGTTCAGGTGCTAAGCCAGGAACTAGCCCAGTAACTTGTGGCCGCTGTCACGGCTCTGGTGTTATTAACGTCGATACTCAGACACCACTAGGTATGATGCGTCGACAAGTAACCTGTGATGTCTGTCACGGTCGCGGACAAGAAATCAAAAGTCCATGCGAAACCTGCCATGGAACGGGACATGAAAAGCAAGCGCATAGCGTTCATGTAAAAATCCCTGCTGGTGTGGAAACAGGTCAACGAGTTCGCTTGGCGGGTCAAGGTGAGGCAGGCTTTAATGGCGGTCCTTATGGAGACTTGTATGTAGTGGTGAACGTTGAGCCAAGCGATAAGTTTGAACGTGACGGTTCTACCATTTACTACAAGCTCAACCTCAACTTTGTGCAGGCAGCTCTGGGTGACAGTGTGGGAAATCCCAACTGTGCATGGAAATGTTGAATTGACAATCCCAGAAGGAACCCAGACTGGCAAACGTTTCCGTCTGCGCGGTAAGGGAGCACCAAATCTGCGCGATGGAAGTGTAGGTGACCAATATGTCACTGTCAATGTCGTAACGCCGACAGGACTCAATGACCGTCAAAAGGCGGCTCTTAAGGATTTTGCAGCGGCTGGAGATATCACAGTGAGCCCTAAGAAGAAAGGCTTCTTTGATAAGATGAAAGATGTCTTTGAAGGGGAATAATGAAGGAAAAAGCAGAGTTATTATTCTGCTTTTTCGTTAGGAGAAAGAAATGACAGAATTTCAAGACTTTATCGATCAAGTTTTCAAGGAACAATATGAGGCTTCTTTTGGGTCAGCTAGGCTTGAAGAACTTGAGCCCAAGGATTATTATCTGACACGGGAAGAGGAAGGAAACTTAATCGCCTTGCTCCATGCTCAGCAGGTGTTGGAAAACATCCATATCAAGGCTTTGGTGGTGGATAAAGAACATCAGAAAAAAGGTTTGGGAGCTAGTCTGCTGGCAGAATTAGAAGAAGAGGCTACAGAAGCTGAAGTAACTAGCATTACCTTGTCCACTAAATCTTATCAGGCCAGGGATTTTTACGTCAAGCAAGGTTATGAAATCTATGCCAGCCTGGAAGATGTACCACAAAAGGGCATTACCAAATATCATTTTATCAAGTGGTTAAAGTGAGCTATTCTAAGATGAGTGGAAGTCAATTGGCAATCACCATTAAAGTTTACAAAAAATAAGCTTTGCTAGATTTAGCAAAGCTTATTTTTTAGTTGTCTTCGTCTGGTGTAAGCACCATTGGAATGATAATAGGTTCGCGCTCGGTGCTTTCGTAGAGGAAAGGACGCAAGGCGTTGACGATAGCGCCGCTGACAGATTGGACGCTGGCGTCTTTATTCTTAAGGGCAATGCGAATAGCATTGAAGAGGATACGCTGGCTTTGGCGGATGAGATCACCTGATTCGCGCATGTAGATAAAGCCGCGGCTGAGAATATCTGGGCCAGCCAAAATCATCTGGGACTCGAAGTCAACCGTTGCAACAGCCAGAACAACACCGTCCTCTGACAGGTCTTTACGGTCGCGTAGGACTGCAGCTCCGATTTCACCAATGCGGTTCCCATCAACATAAATATCTTGAGCGTTGAAGCTGCCGGCAATACGGGCTGAGTCAGCTGTCAGAGCCAGCACATCACCATTGCTCATGATGAAGATATTGTCTTTTGGTACTCCAGTATCAACGGCTAGGCCTGCATGGACTTTCTGCATACGGTATTCACCATGGACTGGCATGAAATATTTAGGCTTGATCAAGCGGAGCATGAGTTTCTGCTCTTGTTGGCCACCGTGTCCAGAGGTGTGGATGTTGTTAATCTTACCGTGAATCACTTCTACACCAGCTTCGGAAATGATGTTAATCAGCTTGTTCACGCTGGTCGTATTACCAGGGATAGGGCTAGATGAGAAGATGACGGTATCTCCAGGCTGCAACTGGACTTGACGGTGGGTACCATTGGCAATCCGTGACAGGGCTGCCATGGGCTCGCCCTGACTTCCAGTACACATAATCAGCACTTCACCAGCTGGATAGTCCTTGAGTTCATTTGGCTCGATAAAGGTATCTTTGGGAACCTTGATATAGCCCAGCTCAATCCCGTTGACAATAGCCTCCATAGAGCGGCCAAAGACCGCAATCTTACGTCCAGTCTTGACAGCAGCTTCAGCTGCCTGCTGGAGTCGGAAGATGTTTGAAGCAAAGGAAGCGAAAATAATCCGTCCGTGGATGCCTTCGATAATCTTCATAATAGACTGTCCAACTACTTTTTCGGAATTGGTAAAGGTCGGAACTTCAGCATTGGTTGAGTCGGACAGGAGGCAGAGTACGCCTTCCTCGCCCAGAGCGGCCATGCGGTGCAAGTCTGCCGGCTCACCGACTGGTGTAAAGTCAAACTTGAAGTCACCGGTACAGACAATCTTACCTTGCGGCGTATGGATGACAATCCCCAAAGGCTCTGGAATAGAGTGGGTTGTGCGGAAGAAGGTCGCCTTCAGATTTTTAAAGGTCAACTCTGTATTTTGATTGATTTCATAGAGCTTGGCATCCCGCAAAAGTCCATGCTCTTCTAGCTTGCCCCGAATGAGAGCCAGGGCCAAAGGGCCGGCATAGATGGGAACATTGGCTTGCTTGAGCAGGAAAGGAATGCCGCCGATATGGTCCTCGTGCCCGTGGGTGATGAGGACAGCTTTCACGCGGTCAATATTTTCTACGATATAAGAGTAGTCGGGGATAACATAGTCGATACCCAAGAGGTCGTCTTCTGGAAATTTAATCCCAGCATCGACAATGATAATCTCATCTTGATACTCAATTCCGTAAGTGTTTTTACCGATTTCGCCCAGACCGCCGATGGCGAAAACACCAACTTCTTCTTTCTTTAAGTTATATGCCATAGGTTACAACTCCGTCAATTCGAAGGCGCCTGACTCTTTTTCGTATTCCAAGTGTTTGTCAGACAAGAGCTCGATAAATTCGATATTGTAAGGAGTCTTTTCTTCGACCAATTTGCGGGCTTTGATGCGGCCTTCTAATTCATCGGTTGCTTCTATATCTAAGTAGAGGGCGCGTGTTTGTTCACGGCGTGGGCTGCGTTCTTTTGTTTCTTGATAAAAAACTTTGTAAATCATTTTATTTCCTTCCATTTTTCACGATCAAGCTACAGAAAACGACAGCTAATCAGCTGTTTTCTTTTATTCAGTTTTATGAGTAGTAGATTGACCTTGATTCGATATAATTCTAACCAATTATATCATAAAACCAGCTTTTAGTAAAAGACATAGCCGAGAAAATCTTGTGGAGATTTTCAGAAAAGCTTTTGAGGACAATCTGGGTCATCAAATGACTGCCTCTCTCTACCCTTGTCGCTCCTTTTATAGTATAATAAGAAGCAAACACTCGAGTAAGGAAGAACATGATGAACATTTTAGCGATGGATACGTCAAATAAGGCTCTGTCTCTAGCGATTTTAGAGAATGAGGAGCTCTTGGGGCAGGTGACGCTCAATATCAAGAAAAATCATAGCATTACCCTTATGCCGGCTATTGATTTTCTGATGAATAGTCTGGATATGAAGCCGGCGGATTTGGATCGGATCGTGGTGGCGCAGGGGCCGGGCAGCTACACAGGTCTGAGAATTGCGGTGGCGACAGCCAAGACTCTGGCCCATACCCTCAAGATTGAGCTGGTCGGTGTATCTAGTCTGCTGGCTTTAGTACCAGAGCAGGTGGAAGGTTTGGTCATTCCCATTATGGATGCCCGCCGCAATAATGTCTATGCTGGTTTTTACCAGTCTGGTCAGGCTGTACGACCAGAAGCTCATCTGCCTTTGGCAGAGGTTTTGGAAATAGCTGGCGCTGCTAACCAGCCAGTCACCTTTGTCGGAGAAACGACAGTTTTTGCGGAGCAAATTGAAGCTGCTCTTCCTCAGGCTGCCATTCAGCCGACCTTACCAGACGCGGCAGCTATTGGTCGTCTCGGTTTAGACCTGCCAGCTCAGTCTATTCATAATTTTGTTCCTAACTATCTCAAGCGGGTAGAAGCCGAGGAAAATTGGCTCAAGACCCATCAGGAATCTAGCGATTCTTACATTCAGCGCCTATGATTGAGACGAGAAAATGGAGCGCCAGCTCGGATGCGGACGCGGTACCTCTCGCAAAAGAGCTGGAACAGCTCTTACTTGCAGTCTATGAAGTCAGCCCTTGGACAGCGAGCCAAGTGGAAGAAGTTCTGCGCTCGGATGTGAATAGCTGTGCGCTAGCAGAAGACGAGAGTCAGCTAGTCGGCTTTTTAGTCTGGCAGGAGACAGACTTTGAAGCAGAAGTCCTGCAGATTGCTGTATTGCCTAGCTATCAGGGACAGAAAATCGCGACAGCCTTGTTTGACTTTTTGCCAGCAGACAAAGAAATTTTCCTCGAAGTGAGGGAGTCGAACATGCCAGCTCTGCTATTTTACAAAAAAGAAAAATTTGAAGAAATCGCGCGGCGGAAGGCCTACTACCATGCTCCGGTGGAAGATGCGATTGTCATGAAAAGAGAGATCCATGAAAGATAGATATATTTTAGCTTTTGAGACGTCTTGTGACGAGACCAGTGTGGCGGTTCTGAAGAATGAGACTGAGCTTTTGAGCAATGTCATTGCCAGCCAGATTGAGAGTCACAAGCGTTTTGGCGGAGTGGTACCGGAAGTGGCCAGCCGCCACCATGTGGAGGTCATTACGGTTTGCATTGAGGAGGCCTTGGCAGAAGCAGGGATTAGGGAGGAGCAAGTCACAGCGGTGGCCGTTACCTACGGTCCTGGTCTGGTTGGGGCGCTTCTGGTCGGCTTGGCAGCGGCCAAGTCTTTTGCTTGGGCTCATGATATTCCCTTGATTCCGGTCAATCACATGGCTGGACATCTGATGGCAGCCCAGAGCGTGGAGCCTTTGGAATTTCCCTTACTGGCTCTCTTGGTCAGTGGCGGCCATACCGAGCTGGTCTATGTCAGTCAGGCTGGTGACTATAAGATTGTGGGGGAAACTCGCGATGATGCGGTCGGTGAAGCCTATGATAAGGTCGGTCGAGTCATGGGCCTGACCTATCCAGCAGGTAGGGAGATTGATCAGCTGGCTCATGAGGGACAGGATATTTATGATTTTCCGCGGGCGATGATCAAGGAAGACAATCTGGAATTTTCTTTTTCCGGTCTCAAGTCGGCCTTTATCAACCTGCACCACAATGCCCAGCAAAAAGGAGAAGTCTTGTCTAATCAAGACCTGTCAGCAAGCTTTCAGGCGGCGGTCATGGATATTCTCATGGCCAAGACTAAGAAAGCGCTGGAAATATCCGGTCAAGACTCTGGTTGTGGCGGGAGGCGTTGCGGCCAATCAAGGTCTGAGAGAACGCTTGGCAGCTGAGATTCAGGATGTCAAGGTGATTATTCCGCCACTGCGCCTCTGCGGTGACAATGCTGGTATGATTGCCTATGCCAGCGTCAGTGAGTGGAATAAGGAAAATTTTGCCAGTTTGGATCTGAATGCGAAGCCAAGTCTGGCTTTTGAAACGATGGAGTAAAGGAGAAGAATGCGCGGACAGACATTTAAACAAGGGGCACAAGCGGCAGTACCAACGGCACTGGGGTATATTGGGATTGGTCTAGCCTGCGGCATCATGGCGGCACCTCATATGAATCCCTTGGAGATGGGGCTGATGAGTATTCTGGTTTATGCTGGCAGTGCCCAGTTTGCTATGATTGGTTTATTTGCCCAGCAGGCGCCAGTCTTGGCCATCGCACTGACTGTTTTTCTGATAAATATTCGGCATCTTTTGCTCTGTCTGCATGCCTCAACCCTTTTTCGTAAGTCTAGCTTGGCTCAGAATATTGTCATTGGCTCTTTTTTGACAGATGAATCTTATGGGGTCTTGATGGGAGAGCAGGTGTATACAAAAGAGATTGCTGCTAGCTGGATGATGGGTAACAATTTCATGAGTTATGCTTCTTGGATTTTAGGTACTGTTTTAGGAACTGCCCTCGGTGCCCTTCTGCCCAATCCTGAGAGCTTTGGTCTGGACTTTGCCCTAGTTGCCATGTTTATTGGTATTTTCTCCTCTCAATTTACAATCATGCTGCGACGGGTCAAGATAAAGAAGCTCTTTTTGGTCTTAGGTGTGGTGGGTCTTGCCTACTTGCTCCTGACCATGCTGCTTCAAAATTCGTTAGCGGTGCTTTTTGCAACCTTGCTCGGCTGTACAGTGGGGGTGATTTTGGATGATAAGTAAGTATATTTTGCTGGCCATTCTTTTGTCTGCCCTAGTCACTTGGATTCCGCGGATTTTGCCCTTTATCCTAGTCAAGTACAAGGGGCTTCCGCCCATGGTAGAGCGCTTCCTCAAATATCTGCCAGTTTCCATCATCTTTGCCCTCATCCTGTCCAGTGTCACCAATGCTAAAACGGGTCAGTTGCCGAGTTTTAAGTGGCTGGATTTGCCGGCTGTTTTTCCGACGACTTATGTGGCTTTTAAGTATAAGAACTTAATTGCAACTGTTGTGTTTGGTGTAGTCTTGGTGGCCTTACTGCGCTATCTGGCTGGATTTATTGGGCTGTAAAGAAGGTAAAAGACAGATTGAATCAGTCGATTCGGTCTGTTTTTTTGTCAAATTCTAAGAATTATCTGAAAATATAATATTTTATGCTATAATGGAACCAATCAAAATCATGGAGGTTCGGAAATGGCAGAAGCAGGGCATAAATTTTTAGCAAAGTTAGGAAAGAAACGTCTTCGTCCCGGCGGTAAGCTGGCGACCGACTGGCTGATTGAGCAGGGGCAGTTTTCCAGCGATAAGAAAGTTCTAGAGGTTGCCTGCAATATGGGGACCACAACAATTGAGCTGGCTAAAAGATATGGCTGCCAGATTACTGCAGTTGATTTGGATAAGGCTGCGCTGGCTCAGGCTAAGCTTAATGGAGACAAGGCTGGTGTTAGTGAGCTCGTCACATTTGAGCTTGCAAATGCCATGAAGCTGCCTTATGATGACAATTCTTTTGATATTGTTATCAATGAAGCTATGCTAACCATGCAGACGGATAAGGGGAAGGCCAAATGTATGGATGAGTACTACCGGGTGCTGAAGCCAGGTGGAGTGCTCCTCACACATGATGTCATGCTCAAGCAAAGAGATGAAAATGTCCGAGAAGAGCTATCTCGTGCGATTAACGTCAATGTTGGTCCGCTGACAGAAGGCTCTTGGATTCAGCTGGCACGTTCTCATGCTTTTGACCGTGTGGAGACCTTTGTTGGTGAAATGACCTTGATGAGTCTTCGAGGTATGATATATGACGAAGGGCTGGGTGGCACTCTGAAATCTGCTTTAATGCCCTTAAAAAAGAAAACTACAGTCAATTTATGAAGATGTTTAAGATGTTTCAAAAAAATCAGGAAAAACTAGGCTTTATTGCTATGGTTTCTCGCAAATAACTGCTAGCTACTTTGGAAAATTAAAGTGATTTAAAAAATTTCATAAAAAGCTTGACTCTGCCCTAAGGTCAGGGCTTATACTATAAGGGCAAGGAGGTTTTTTATGTATCATATCAAAGAAGCTGCGCAGCTTTCGGGTGTCTCTGTCAAAACCCTGCACCATTATGATAAAATTGGTCTTTTGGTCCCTGCCAAATCAGAAAATGGCTACCGAACGTATAGTCAAGCTGATCTAGAGCGGCTACAGGTCATCCTTTACTATAAGTATCTGGGCTTTTCTTTGGAGAAAATAGCAGAGCTGCTGAGTCAGGACGATCAAGCCTTATTGCCGCATCTGGTGAGGCAGTTAGAGTATTTGCAGCAGGAAAGAGACCGCTTGGATACCTTGATTTCCACCTTGCGAAAAACCATCCAAGAGGAAAAAGGAGAAAGAAAGATGACAATGAAAGAAAAATTCGCAGGCTTTACCTACGAAGATAATCAAAAATACCACCAAAAAGCAGTCGAAGAATACGGTCAAGAAGTCATGTCGGAAGCACTGACTCGTCAAAATGGACGGGAAGAAGAATCTGCCGCCGCCTTCAATCAAGTTTTTCAAAGTCTGGCAGAGAATATGCAGCAAGGCTTGCCAGTTGACGCAGCAGAAAATCAAGAACAGGCAGCTCAACTCTTGCAAGCCATCCGTACTTATGGATTTGACTGCTCTATTGAAGTCTTCGGTCATATCGGTAAAGGCTATGCCTATAACCCAGAGTTTAAGGAAAATATCGACAAATTCGCTCCGGGCACAGCTCAGTACACAGCAGATGTGATTGCAGCTTACGTTCGGACAAATACGAAATAAATGAGAGTGGGACAGAAATCGGTAATTCGTTAGAATTCGATTTTGTCGTCCCACCTCCGCACAGTTGAGTAGGGCTGCAAAAGCTGATGAAATCAGCGTAATAGAGCCCACTCAACCACTGCGTCTTGCTCGACAATCCAAAGACAATTGAGAGGCTAGGACTTTTGTCCCAGCCTCATTTTTTACTTCAAGTCATGCAGCCAGTCGTCACCGTCTTTATAGTAAAAGAATTCACTTAAATCGTCTTCTAAAAAAACACGAAGCATATCTGACATATCCTTAGTTGCAAGTTTCAGATGAGACAGATTTTGCAAATCTTCCCACCAGACCTTCCCTTCGTCTGAGGATTGTAGCACACCAGAATAGTGCTTAGTCTTGTAGAGTAGGACGACATAGCGAAAATCTTTATCATCATACCAATCCTTGATGCCGCAAAGTTGAGGTTTGGAGATGGTTAGTCCAGTTTCTTCTTTTACTTCTCTGATAACTGCATCGGTAAAAGATTCTCCGCGCTCTACATGCCCACCAGGAAAGGTGATGCCGGGCCAGTCGGGACTAACTCGGTCCTGGACAAGAACTTTCTCCGTCATAAATCATGCACATGTTGACGAATTCGACTGTTTCGCGTCTGTTCATTTTGTTCTCCTATTTTGTTAGTAATTTTTCTACTACGTTTAACTTTCTCATAGTTAGATCCACGCCAAAAAGTTTTTCAAGATAGTTGGTATTGAGCTTTTTTCGTTTTGCAGTTCTCGGGAGATAGAGGTAGAGACAGTGATCGCCTAGACAAATTTCTTCCTCGCCATAGTCAGCTTTCAATTTTTCTAGTGACAGACTTTGGATAAATCCCTGATAAAGAATCACATGTACACGATCATGAAGATAGCCTTCTCCAAACGGGTTTTCTTGGACAATTTTTGTAAAATCACTTTTATTCTTGATTACCATTTTTAAGTCAGCACCAATTTTTTCCTTTATCAGAGTATGAACGCGTTCTCGTATTTCTTCTAAATCTGAGTCACTTTCAAGAATGATATTCCCGCTTTGAATATAGGTTCGAACATGTTGAAACCCAGCCTCTGTTAAAATATCCACCAAATAAGACATTTTAGGGATAGCATTTTTTCCATTAGGAGTAACACCTCTTAGTAAAATAATATGTTCCAAAGGACTTCCTTTCTTATCTGGTACTTATTGGATTTGAGCCTGCCACCCAGCCGGTGCAAAGGGCGGAGGTAATATTGAAGCCGCCCGTGTGGGCATTGATGTCTAGAACTTCTCCAGCAAAGTGGAGACCGGGAACCAGCTTGCTTTCCAGAGTTTTGGGATTAATTTCTTTAAGGCTAACACCGCCCTTGGTTACAAAGGACTTGGCCAGGGACATTTTGCCAGTGACGGGGATAGGAAGTTCTTTGATTTGCTTGATGAGGGCCTCTTTTTCACTGAGATTGAGCTGTTTGACTTTCTCGGGGAAGGGCTGGGCAAAAAAGTCTGCCATTCGCTCGGGTAGGAGGATTTTCAGGCAGTTCTTCAGGGATTTTTCCCGATGTTCTTCTAAAAAGTCTGTCAAATCCTGCTTCCTCATCTGTGGCAGAAGATCCAGATGAATGGTTTCGCCACCCTTGACAAAGCTAGACAAGCGAAGGGCTGCCGGACCTGATAGGCCAAAGTGGGTAAAGAGCAGGTCGTGGGTGATGACATGCTTGCCATAGCTCAGGGTCACATCGTCCAGTGAAATCCCCTGAAGCGCTTTGTGAGGGAAGTCAGTTAGAAGAGGACTTTCAGCTGCTTCCAAGTCAGTCACAGTGTGCTTGAAGTGTCGGGCAATATCGTGACCGAAGCCTGTCGAGCCAGTTGAAGGGTAGGACTTGCCTCCAGTCGTCACAATCAATTTCTGGCAGGTCCAAGTATGGTCGCTGGATCTGATAGTGAAAGATCATCATTTTTTTTGACGGAGACGATTTCGGTATTGGTGATGACAGTGCCGCCCAGCTCTGCAATTTTCTTTTCCAAAGCTTCGATAATGGTGCGGGACTTGTCTGTCGCTGGGAAAACACGGCCGTGGTCTTCGACCTTGAGTTTGACGCCGTTCTCTGTAAAGAAGTTGATGATATCATGGTTGTCAAACTGGGAAAAGACGCTATAAAGAAAGCGCCCGTTGCCAGGAATGCCAGCCATGAGGTCATCTAGATTTCCATTATTGGTCACATTGCAGCGCCCGCCGCCTGTACCAGCTAGCTTCTTGCCCAGTCGTTTATTTTTCTCGAGGAGCAAGGTCTTCTGTCCGTAGAAAGAACTGGAAATGGCAGCCATCATGCCGGCCGGTCCTCCGCCGATGATGATTGTGTCGAAATGGTTCATGTATCTTTTCCTTTCGTGAAATAGGAATTTTATGTGCTAGCTAATCTTGTGCAAGGTGATTTTGCCTTCTCGGCTATACAGTGGACATGCTCTGGACAGCTTTTCTGTCAGTCCCTCAGCTAGCATCTTGGTAGAAAATTGATCGGATTCTAGGCTCATTTTTTAAGGAAGATCCTTTCCAGAGGCCAAGTAGATTTCGTACCATTCTTTTCTAGTCAGTTCAATATCTGCTGCCTTGGCTGATTCGATGATGCGGCTAGTTTTGGTCGTACCGATGACCGCTTGCATGTGGGCTGGATAGCGTAGCACCCAAGCAATGGCCACTGCCGATGGTGATATTTGGTATTTGTCGGCCAGTCGGTTTAGGACGGCATTGAGTTTGGGATATTTATCCGAACCGACAAAAACGCCTTCAAAATAGCCGTGCTGGAGAACAGACCAGGCCTGAATCACGACGTCGTTCAGGCGGCAGTATTCGAAAATGCTGCCATCTCGCATATTTGCGGCTGTTCCCTCCATGTTGACGTGGAAGCCAGACTCAAAGGTAGGTGAGAAAGCTGCGCTCAGTTGGAGCTGATTTGCCACCAAAGGCTGCTTGACATCTTTTTTGAGTAGCTCCATCATCATAGGATTCTGGTTGGACACTCCAAAATCAAGGACCTTTCCTTGAGATTTGAGCAGATCAAAAGCTTCAGCGATTTCACTGGGCTCCATCAGGGCATCTGGTCGGTGCAAGAGCAGAGAGTCTAGATGGTCCACGCCTAAGCGCTGTAAAATACCGTCTGTTGCCTCTAGGATATAGTCTTTGGAAAAGTCAAAGTAGGTAAATTCTTCTACGCGGATTCCCACTTTGGACTGAATCCACATCTTAGCCCGCAGGTCAGGTCGATTTTTAAGCACTTGTCCCAAAATTTCTTCGCACTTGCTTCCACCGTAGATATCGGCTAAGTCAAAAGCATTAATTCCGACTGACAAGGCTGTTTCGACCAGTTCTTCCACCTCTTTGGGTGCCATTTGGGCAATTCGCATCAGCCCTATGATAATCTGGGAAATTTCTCGCTTGCTTTCTCCAAATTCAAGATATTTCATAAGCTCTTCTCCTCGTGTCATCTTAATCCCAGTATAAGCTAAACCTGCTCCAAAGTCAAAAAGCGACTAGCTAGATCGAGCCTTGGAGCAAATGCGTGGAAAATTCTCATTTTGGCTAATGAAATTTGGCTGACTTTGTCGGAAAAGTAGAAGATTTGACAAAAACTTGGCTTCCTGATAGAATAAGGATGTCTTAAAGACAAATAACTTCTTCTTGGTTGCAGGAATTGCCAAGCCTGTCACTCGGATGAAGCGTAAAGAAAAGGAGCTTATCATGGCAATCTCAAAAGAGAAAAAAAATGAAATCATCGCACAATATGCACGTCACGAAGGTGATACAGGTTCAGTAGAGGTTCAAGTTGCTGTCCTTACTTGGGAAATCAACCACCTTAACGAACACATCAAACAACACAAAAAAGACCACGCTACTTACCGTGGATTGATGAAGAAAATCGGTCGCCGTCGTAACTTGCTTGCATACTTGCGTAAAAACGACGTTAACCGTTACCGTGAGTTGATCAACTCTCTAGGACTTCGTCGTTAATCTGCTTTATTTTCCACTTACATTGCGTTGTCACCTTACCTCGATATACTCAAGTATAATCTTCGGTTACAGTTCCTAGCACTGTAAGGTAAAATAAACCAGATCATCTCCCTTCGGGGAGATTTTTGTTTCACTAAAATTTTCGTACAATCTTCGGCTCGTCGCCTAGTCTATAAATGTTTTATCCAGCAAGAATAAAGCTTTTTGAATTCAGAGGGCTTTTTTGTTTTTACTAGAATTTTAGCCCGAGCTCAAATTAGCTCTCTGACTTTATAGGTTTTTCATTAGTCTTATTTTGTCTTCTATCGGTACAATTTTTAGCTCTCCTTGAACTTTTTAGAAAATCTTGCTAGACTGTAGCTACTAAGATAAAAACACAGTTCTGGTTGGTAGTCCAGACGCAAAAAATCGATTTTTTGTCAGTAACCTTCCTCCTTGGTTGTCCATTCTTAGGGATTTTTAAAGGAGGTGCTGTCATGGATAAGATTTCAATGACGCTGACAGTTTATTTTGAAGAGGGATTTTGGCACGGTCTTTTCGAGCAGGAACATGCTCAATCTTATAGAGTTTGCCGAGTCACCTTTGGTGCAGAGCCTAGCACGCAGGAATTGTTGGATTTTCTAAACCGTTATTACCATCGGTTGCAGTTTAGTCCTAGCATCAGGGTGAAGGAGAAGACTAAGTCCATCAGTCCTAAACGCCTGCAGAGACAGGCTAAAAAAGAGCAGATGGCTTCACGTTCTTCAAAATCTCAGGAAGCGCTGAAGCTGCAATTTGAAGAGCAAAAGCAAATCGCTCGCATCAAGCGCAAGCAGCAGAAAGAACTGGCTAAGCAAAGGAAATTCGAACTCAAGCAGCAAAAACGATTGGAAAAGCACAAGGGGCATTGAGCCTGGTTTTTCTTATTTATATGGGAAAGTCTTCCGATGGGAGGCTTTTTTGTTTTTAAATAAGTTTTTCTTTCCTTGCGACTATACCAATTTTATGTTGACAAATGTCAAATCGGTGTGTATAATGTCTTTGTCTCTCGATAAAAAGATAAATAAGACTATACCAATTTTTAATAAAGGAGGAACTAGCTTTTTGCCAGCAAAAGGCTAGAAATAAATCTATGTGTGGAATCGTCGGAGTTGTGGGAAACCGCAATGCAACAGATATTTTGATGCAAGGACTTGAAAAGTTAGAATACCGAGGCTATGACTCGGCTGGAATTTTTGTGACAACAGGAGAAAAGTCTAGCCTGGTCAAGTCTGTAGGTCGGATTGCAGATCTTCGTGCCAAGATTGGCATGGATGTGGCAGGTTCAACAGGTATTGGTCATACGCGCTGGGCAACCCACGGAAAACCAAGTGAGAATAACGCCCATCCTCACACTTCTCAGACAGGCCGTTTTGTTTTGGTTCACAACGGTGTGATTGAAAATTACCTGGATATCAAAAATAACTATCTTGCTGGCCATGATTTTAAAGGGCAGACAGATACAGAAATTACGGTTCATCTGATTGGGAAATTCGCGGAAGAAGACGGTCTCTCTGTTCTTGACGCTTTCCGCAAGGCTCTTCACATTATCGAAGGTTCCTACGCTTTTGCCTTGGTAGATGCCCAAGATCCTTCTACGATCTACGTTGCCAAAAACAAATCGCCGCTTTTGATTGGCTTGGGAGAAGGTTACAACATGGTCTGCTCCGATGCTATGGCTATGATTCGTGAGACCAGCGAATACATGGAAATCCATGATAAAGAGCTGGTTATCGTGACGGCTAATAGTGTAGAAGTGCAAGACTACGAAGGCAATGTTCTTGAACGTGGCAGCTATACTGCTGAGCTGGACTTGTCTGATATCGGCAAAGGTACTTATCCTTACTACATGCTGAAGGAAATTGACGAGCAGCCAACCGTGATGCGGAAGCTGATCAGCACCTATGCGGATGAAAATAATAAGATGCTGATTGATCCTGCCATTATCAAGACAGTCCAAGAAGCGGATCGCATTTATATCATTGCTGCTGGAACTTCTTATCATGCTGGTTACGCTTCTAAACGGATGTTGGAAGAACTGACAGATACGCCAGTTGAACTGGGTATTTCTTCAGAATGGGGCTATGCTATGCCGCTTCTGAGCAAGAAGCCACTTTTCATCTTTATCAGCCAATCTGGTGAGACAGCTGATAGCCGCCAAGTCTTGGTCAAGGCTAATGAACTGGGTATTCCTAGCTTGACAGTGACTAATGTGCCAGGCTCAACCTTGTCTCGTGAAGCCAAGCATACCCTGCTTCTCCATGCTGGACCAGAAATTGCCGTGGCTTCAACCAAAGCCTACACTGCACAAATCGCTGCCCTAGCTTTCTTGGCCAAGGCGGTCGGTGATGCCAATGGCAATGAAAAAGCCAAGAAGTTTGATTTGGTTCATGAGCTGTCTATCGTAGCCCAATCTATCGAATCTACCCTTTCTGAGAAAGAATTGATCGAAAGCAAGGTTCGTGACTTATTGGCGGAAACTCGTAGCGCCTTTTATATCGGCCGTGGTCAGGATTATTATGTGGCGATGGAAGCTAGTCTTAAGCTTAAGGAGATTTCTTACATTCAGTGTGAAGGCTTTGCTGCAGGAGAGCTCAAGCATGGTACTATTTCTCTGATTGAAGAGGGAACACCTGTGCTAGCTCTGCTTTCAGACGAAGTCTTGGCTAGCCATACTCGCGGAAATGTTTCTGAAGTTGTGGCGCGTGGAGCCAAAGTTTTGACCATTGCGGAGGAAATGTGGCGAAGGATGGAGACGATATTGTCTTGAGCCAAGTTCACCCTTATTTGTCACCAATCTCTATGGTGGTGCCAACTCAATTGATTGCTTACTTTGCAACCCTGCACCGCGGATTGGATGTGGATAAACCACGCAATCTCGCTAAATCTGTAACGGTAGAATAACCGTCTTAATGAATCTCGATAAGAATATCAAGCCTCAGATTTTTCTGGGGCTTTTGGTATGGTGTTTTGGTGATGGTGCTCTTTTGAAGTCTCTTTCTATCATGACAAAACCATGTTATTCTATGCAGATGGACAATGAAGTGAGTATTATTTTTGCATATATTACTAATTAGTGATAAAATATTTTTATCTTAAATATCAGGAGGACAAAACATGGTGGAATTAGGTATTTCTACTTTTGGAGAGACAACGCCACTAGAGGGTACAGGGAAGATCTATACTCATGACGAACGGCTTCGGCAGCTGGTAGCAGAGATTGAGCTGGCAGACAAGGTGGGGCTGGACGTGTATGGCATTGGAGAGCATCACCGAGAGGACTTTGCCGTCTCTGCACCGGAGATTGTGCTGGCGGCTGGTGCGGTCAAGACAGAGAAGATTCGCTTGACTAGTGCTATCAGTGTCTTGTCGAGCTTGGATCCTATCCGAGTCTACCAGCAGTATGCGACGATTGATGCTTTGTCAAATGGCAGAGCAGAGGTCATGGCTGGCCGTGGATCTTTTATCGAGTCCTTTCCGCTCTTTGGCTATGACTTGAAGGATTATGAAGAGCTTTTTGATGAAAAGTTGGATCTGCTCCTCTATGCCAGTGCCGAGACGCGGTTGAATTGGAAGGGCAAACTGACGCAGACTATTGACAATCGGGAAGTCTACCCACGGGCGGTGCAAGAAACACTGCCGGTTTGGGTAGCGACGGGAGGCAATGTTGAGTCCACCATTAAGGTCGCCCAGAAGGGCCTACCGATTGCGTATGCCATTATCGGTGGACAGCCTAAGCGCTTCAAGCCCCTGCTGGATGCGTATCGCCGGATTGGACGGGAAAGTGGCCACTCAGATGAAAAGTTGAAAATCGCTGCCCACTCTTGGGGCTGGGTCATGGAGGACAATAAGGAGGCGGTTCGGACTTACTTCCATCCGACCAAGCAGGTAGTGGACGCTATCTCTAAGGACCGCCCTCACTGGAAGGAGATGACCTATGAGCAATACCTAGATCAGGTAGGACCAGAGGGGGCCATGTTTGTCGGTAGCCCTGAAAATGTCGCTCAGAAATTGATCAAGATGATAGAGGAGCTGGGACTGGACCGCTTCATGCTGCATCTGCCGTTGGGATCGCTTCCGCATGAGCAGGTACTCCAGTCTATCGAACTCTTTGGCACCAAGGTTGCACCGCTCGTGCGGGAGTATTTTGCAGCTAAGGGTAAGTAAGATCTGAGTAGCAGTTTTTTGATAAAAATTACTTATCTCATCCATAGAAAATATATATGGTACTTATCTAAAAAGGGTACAAAAAATAAGGTTATTCAGCGGAGGCTGAAAAACCTTGAAAAAGCTAGCTTAGTCTAGCTTTTTTATTTTGCTTTGATAAATATTTTTAATCGGGCTGATAGGAAATATATATTTGGAAAGCTCACTTTTCAGTGATATGATAATAGCAATCAAATTGAAAAGGAGCAAGATATGTCTAAAAGAGAGTTGGTTTTAAAAGCCTTTAAGGGGGAAAAAGTTGACCGAGTGCCGGTTGGTTTCTGGCATCATTTTACCAGCGAGGATGAGTGGCTGGCTGGTTTTGGCAATCAGACTATTATCGAGAAAAATCTGACAGGCCATCAAGCGTTTCTATCAGAAGTCAAGCCAGACTTTGTCAAACTGATGAGCGATGGTTATTTTGCCTATCCGAATGAGCGCTTGAAAAAAGTTCAATCTATCAAGGACTTGGCAGATATCGAGCCGCTAGGCGCTGACCATCCTTGGATCAGTGAGCAGGTGGAGCTGGTTCAAAAGATTAGGGCTGGCTTCACAGAGGATTTGGTTGCTATTTACAATATTTTTGCGCCGGTGACCTACTTCAAATGGCTGGTTGGCAAGGTTGCTGGAGGAGATGACATCATTGCAGATTTTCTAGCAGAGGATGCGAAAGTGACAAAGCGGGTGCTGGATGTGATTGCTCAAGATATTGCAGCTCTGACGGAGCGGATCATCAAGGAAGCCGGTGCAGATGGAATTTACCTCAGCGTTCAGAGCATTCAGGATGCGAGAGTGTCGGCCGAAGATTACAAGGCTTACATTGCTCCTAGTGAATTAGCGGTGCTGGAAGCAGCCAATGCAGCTGGCGGAGTAAATATTCTGCATATTTGTGGCTACGAAGGCGCGCGAAATGACGTTCATCTTTTCACAGATTATCCAGCTCAAGTTATTAACTGGGCAGTTGGGCCAGAAGGCATCAGCTTGGCAGAAGGTCGTAAATTATTCGGCGGTCGGACCGTTCTAGGTGGCTTTGAAAATGGCAAAACTGGTCTGCTCTACACAGGTAGCCAAGAAGCTATTCAAAATGAGACTAAGCGCTTGATAGCAGAGGCTGGCAAGGATGCTTTGATTATCGGGGCTGACTGCACCATCCCAAGCGATATTGATCCAGAGCGGATTGAGTGGGTTCGCCAAGCAGCGAGTTTAGCATAAAAAGGAGACGAAAGAATGAGTAAGAAAAAAATGGATTATCGGTGGAGTAGCTGTGATTGCTATTATTGCCGGAACTTATTTGGGACGAACCTTGACGGGAGCTTCATCCAGCAAGGCGAGTAGTTCGACATCAGGCAGTGACAAGGTCACGACTTTAAAAAGTAGCTCATACGCAAAACTACGTTCCTTACGACTTTTTTTGGACGAAAAAAAGGCAAGTCAGATGGCTATGAGGTGGCTGTACTCAAGGCTATTGATGAAAAAAATTGCCAGATTATCAGTTCGAATATACTGGCACTAGTGATGAAGATCTTTTGATTGGTTTAGAATCTGGGAAATATGATATCGGAACCAAGGGAGCTTGGTACACCGAAGAGCGGGCGAAGAAGTTCATCATTCCAGAAAGTCCTATCGGAGCTAGTATCATCGGCTTTACCATCCGAAAAGCGGATGCAAATAAATTTAAAAATATTGATGATTTTGCCAAAGAAAAAGGAAAATTGGTGCCGATTTCGCCACAGAATGCTCAATGGACAGTGATTGAAGAGTACAACAAAAAGCACAGTGCTAGTCCGATTGAGTTGACCGCAGCAGAGTCTTTTCAGATAGCGGATGCCTATGCTTGGGTCTTGGAAGGTCGCTATGATGCCTTCTTTGATATCAAATTGTCCTTTGAAAAAGCTGTCACAGACAAGGCAGGTTCCTATCATCAGTATGCGGACCAGTTGAGCTGGTTCCCTTATAAGGGTATCCCTACTTATCCACTCATTCATAAAGATAAAAAGAATGAAGAGTTTGCCAAAGCCTATGAAAAGGCTATTAAAGAGCTAGAAAAAGATGGGACACTCTCTAAATTATCGGAAAAATACTTTGGTGAAGATGTCTTTTCTTATGTAGATAAAGACTAAAAGCTGGAGAAAGGAGACCATATGGTCGCTTATGATTTGTCCCGTGTTTTTGGCCTACTGCCTGGTTTGTTACAGGCCTTGCCGACTACTTTATGGATTATGTTCGTGACGGTTTTAATTGGCTCCTTGCTAGGTGGTCTATTGGCCTGGGCTCAAATTGCGGAGGAGCAGTCTTTCGCTGGTCTGGCTAGAGGGTATATATTTATCCTTCGGTGTACACCGCCTATTGTCTTGCTCTTCTTGGTCTTCTATGGCATTCCAGAGTTTTTAAAGTGGTGGTTGGGACTGGATATCAACAATTGGTCCCGGACCGTATTTGTCATCATTACCATGATTCTGCTCTTTGCGGCCATGATTGCAGAAGTCTTCAAGGCGGCCTATCTGGCTGTTCCCAAGGGACAGACCGAGGCGGGTCTCAGTATTGGCTTGACACCGCTGCAGACTTTTCTGCGCATCATTCTGCCACAGGCTTTTCGTATTGCCCTGCCCAATCTGACTACCGCCTTTCTTAATCTCATGCGGGATGCTGCGCTGGCCTATACGATTGGGGCAGTTGATGTCATGGGAGCGGGACAAAATCTCATCAGCCGGAATCTGGGCAATTATTCCCTCGAAACCTATACAGCGGTAGCCTTGATTTATTGGGGGATTGCCCTAGTGGTTTCGCTGGCTTCCCAGCTTCTGGAAAAAAGTCTGACAATCAAGGAGAGGTAAAGCATGGATTTGAATTATATTGTAAATACCTTTCTGGTTACTTTGAAGGGCATACCGGTCACACTGATTATCATGATAGTGGCTATTCTGCTCAGCTTTATTCCAGCCCTTCTCTTAGCTCTAGGTCAGATTTATAAAGTCCGTGGCGTTCGAACTTTTTCGGTTGTTTATCTAGCCTTCATTCGGGCGACGCCGCCCATTTTACTTATCCTCTTTTTCTACAGTCTATTTCCTAGCTTGCTGAATCAATTTTTCAAAAGTCTAGGCAGTCAGGTAGATGTCTTTAAGTTCAATCCGCTTTACTATGCTTTCATCATCTATAGCCTGATGACGACAGGGAGTTTATCGGAAATCTTGCGCTCTGCTATTTTGACAGTGGATAAAGGACAGTTAGAAGCAGCTCAGGCGATTGGGTTAACGAATTTTCAAGCCTATCGGAGGATTGTTTTTCCTCAGGCATTGCGCTCTGCCCTGCCCAATCTGGCCAATCTGGTTATCAATCTAGTCAAGGGAACTTCGCTGGTATTTGTCATGACAGTGAAAGATATTACAGCTTTGGCTAAGGTCGAAGCCTCCCATTCTTACCAGTATTCAGAGTCTTACTTAGTGATTTTTGTTATTTATCTCATTATCTGTGGCTTGATTCAGTGGATTTTTAGGGGCTTGGAAAAGCGCTACGCTCTTGCTTAGGAAGGAAAGATTATGTTAGAAGTAAAACATATCTCCAAACGATTTGGAGAGCACCAGGTGCTGGCAGATGTCAGTCTCAAGGTCAATCAAGGTGACGTTGTGGTAATTCTTGGTCCCTCAGGCTCTGGGAAAACAACATTTCTGCGCTGTCTGAATCACTTAGAAAAAGCGGATAGTGGTCAGTTGACTTTGGCTGGTAAGGACTATGATTTGGCTAAACTCAGCAAAAAAGAGATTTTGGAAATTCGCAGAAAGACAGCCTTTGTCTTCCAGCATTATAATCTCTTTGCCAATAAAACAGCCCTTGAAAATATCTTAGAGGGCTTAGTGATCGCCCGTAAGATACCGAGAGAAGAAGCGCTTGAGATTGCAGAAGAGTCTTTGAAGCGCGTGGGCCTTTTAGCCTACAAGGACTACTATCCTTCTCAGCTATCAGGCGGTCAGCAGCAGCGGATCGGGATTGCCCGCGCCATTGCTGTCAAGCCAGACGTTATCCTGCTGGATGAGCCAACTTCGGCTCTAGATCCGGAACTGGTCGGCGAAGTGCTCAGTGTCATGAAACAGCTAGCTCAGGAGGGAGTAACCATGGTCGTCGTGACCCACGAGATGAGCTTTGCCCGCGACGTAGCCAACCATGTCATCTTTATGGACGGAGGTCACATCATCGAAGAAAATTCTCCACAGGAATTCTTCACCAGTCCCAAGGAGGAGCGGACTAAACAGTTTCTGTCCCGCATTCTGTCGGATGCCAGTTATAGTATAGAGTATATGATTTAACTTGTATCAAAATAGAGAAACTTTCTTCACATTTCTATGTGGGGGAAGTTTTTTGATTTTTTAAAAATTATGTAAATTTTTTATCAAAACCTATTGACAAGGGAGTAAAAAGGATATATAATTACAACTGTAAACAAAAAGTTTACACAGAATTCATTCAGAAGATGAGGATATAGCCAGTAGGCGATTATTTTTGGGAGGATTAAAAATTATGTAACATCATATTCTTCTGAAATAGATCCAACTCATCCATAAAGTAAGAGACTGAAGGAGTCTTGATTTTTGGAAATTGAATAAGTTATGTAAAGTAATAGATAGGAGAAGATCTCCGATATGAATATAAACGTACAGTAGGTAAGAAAGAGATTTCTTATCTGAAACGTTAGCAAATGAAAAAAATGATATAAAAACGTATAAAAAGTGAGGCAATGCTATGAACAACAATTACAACAATTTTAACAATATGGACGACCTTTTCAACCAACTCATGGGACGCATGGGTGGCTACAACAGCGAACACCGGCGCTACTTGATCAATGGTAGAGAGGTCACACCGGAAGAGTTTGCTCAGTACCGAGCTACTGGCAAGCTTCCTGGTCAGGTGGTTGGCGAACAGGATGTGCAAGCTGGAGCGCATGGGCCTAAGCAAGATGGCATTCTGGCTAAGCTAGGTCGCAATTTGACTCAAGAAGCGCGTGATGGTAAGTTAGATCCGGTCATTGGACGCAATAAGGAAATCCAAGAAACAGCTGAAATTCTTTCTCGTCGGACTAAGAATAATCCGGTTCTGGTCGGCGATGCCGGAGTTGGTAAGACAGCTGTCGTAGAAGGATTGGCTCAGGCTATCGTCAATGGTGATGTGCCAGCGGCCATCAAGAACAAGGAAATTATTTCTGTTGATATTTCTGGCTTGGAAGCTGGTACCCAATATCGTGGTAGCTTTGAAGAAAATATCCAAAACTTGGTCAATGAAGTCAAGGAAGCCGGGAATGTTATCTTATTCTTTGATGAAATCCATCAAATTCTAGGGGCTGGCTCTACTGGTGGAGATAGTGGCTCTAAGGGCATGGCGGATATTCTCAAACCAGCACTTTCTCGCGGTGAACTGACTGTCATCGGGGCTACTACTCAGGACGAGTACCGCAATACCATTCTCAAATGCGGCTTTGGCTCGTCGTTTCAATGAAGTCAAGGTCAATGCACCGTCTGCTGAAGATACTTATCAGATCCTTCGAGGTATTCGGGATCTGTACGAAAAGCACCACAATGTCATCCTGCCAGATGAAGTGCTGAAAGCGGCTGTGGACTACTCAGTTCAGTATATTCCACAACGGAGCCTACCAGACAAGGCGATTGACCTGGTCGATGTGACTGCTGCCCACTTGGCAGCCCAACATCCAGTGACTGATGTTCATGCAGTTGAGCATGAGATTGCTGAGCAGAAGGCTAAGCAGGAAACAGCTGTTGAAAAAGAAGATTATGAAGCAGCTCTGAATGCCAAGACTCGCATTGAAGAGCTGGAAAAGAAGATCCAAAATCACACTGAGGATATGAAGGTGACAGCAACAGTCAACGATGTGGCGGAATCCGTTGAGCGGATGACGGGTGTGCCCGTATCTCAAATGGGCGCTAGCGATATTGAGCGCCTCAAGGGCATGAATGATCGTCTTAAAGCCAAGGTGATTGGCCAAGACAAGGCTGTAGAAGCTGTGGCTCGTGCCATCCGCCGTAATCGTGCAGGCTTTGACGAAGGCAATCGTCCGATCGGAAGCTTCCTCTTTGTTGGTCCAACTGGTGTCGGTAAGACTGAGCTGGCTAAACAACTGGCTTTGGATATGTTCGGTACCAAGGATGCTATCATCCGTCTGGATATGTCTGAATACAGTGACCGCACAGCCGTTTCTAAGTTGATTGGTACGACTGCTGGTTATATCGGCTATGATGACAACAACAATACTTTGACAGAGCGCGTGCGCCGCAATCCTTACTCTATCATTCTCTTGGATGAGATTGAAAAGGCGGATCCACAGGTGATTACCCTTCTCCTTCAAGTTCTAGATGATGGTCGTTTGACGGATGGTCAAGGAAACACAGTCAACTTCAAGAACACGGTCATCATTGCGACTTCCAATGCAGGCTTTGGTTATGAAGCAGGTCTGGAAGAGGATGCAGAAAAGCCTGATTTGATGGATCGACTCAAACATTATTTCCGTCCAGAGTTCCTCAATCGTTTCAATGCAGTTATTGAGTTCTCTCATCTCAAGAAAGAAGATCTGATGGAAATTGTGAATCTCATGCTGATCGAAGTAAATCAAACCTTGAGCAAGAAGGAAATTGATTTGGCTGTATCTGATGCAGCTAAGGAATTCCTGCGCGACGCTGGATATGATCAAGTCATGGGTGTTCGTCCGCTCCGCCGGGTCATCGAGCAACAAATCCGTGACAAGGTGACTGACTTCCACTTGGATAACCTAGATGCTAAGCACTTGACTGCAGATATGGAAGATGGAACCTTGGTGATTCGTGAAAAATCAGCAGAATAACTACCTATAACTTTCAAAATCCCGTAAAACGAACAGATATCTAGTCTGTTCGTTTTTTTTATTAATCATGTTCAGATAAAAAAATCTCCAATCAGTTGACTGGAGATTTTCTTATTTTTTTCGATACTGACTGGGTGTCATTTGATAGTATTTTTTAAATTGCCGGTTGAAATTAGAAAGGTTATTAAAACCAGACTGGCTGGAGATTTCTAGAACCGACAGAGTGGAGTGCTGGAGGAGCTCGGCAGCCTTGCGCAGGCGGAATTGAATCAGATATTCAATGCAAGAAACACCCAGATGTTTTTTGAAGAAATTCATGAAGTGCGTCGGACTGTAGCCGCAGATGCCAGACAGCTGATCAATAGAGAGTTCTTCCTGATAATGCTCATTGATATAGTCGATGATGGAGCGGATTTTCTCTTCCTTGCGGTAGCCTTCGGCAGATAGCTCCTTGGAGACGATATAGCCGTTTTCAAAAAGCAAGTAGAAGAGCTGATTGAGCTGGGCCTTGAGCTGAAATTCATAGTATTTCTTTTGGCAATAACCCGTTTCCATAGTGGCCAGCAGGCATTGACGAATTTCCTCATAGGCTTGGTCAGTCGGTTTGATGACATGGACAAAGTCCAGTTGACCATTGTAGAGAGGCTGTAGGTAGTGGATACTAGCATGATCCATGGCTGAATAGCCCATTAAATCCAAATGAAAGTTAATGGCATCCATGTAGTGGCGCTGCTGCTCAATCGGATGAATGGAGTGGAGGGCATTGGGACGAATCAGGACAATATCGCCCTTGTGACTGTTAAAATAATGATCGTCGATATGAAATTGGGCACTTCCTTCGTGGACGTAAATGATTTCAACATCTGTGTGCCAGTGGAAAAGGATGTCAGGCTGGCCGTTTTCCGTAATGGTCCGCGTCAGAGAATAGGGGGTCCCTTGATTCTTATATTCAGTAGTTTTGTGCAATTGACCCAAATCCATCATGTCGCCCTCCTTCGTAGAATACTATCATTTTTTTAAGTAATTAGATTGGAAAATGTGTTTGCCAACTATTATAATATAATTAAAAAGAAAATGAAAGCGGGAAAATAAAGAGGAGAAAATATTCTGAAAGTCTAGTTTAGGCTGGCAGCGTGGGCGAATCATTTAAGAATTTTTAGCTACCATCCAGCTCCTTATAGAATAAGAAAAGTGTGGAATCCATGGCTCTTTCGAGCTCATGTTGCTTCCACACTTTTTATTGGATAGCTTTATCTAGCGGCTTTTTGTTCTTTATGTTTGTGAAGGATAAAGGAGTTTGAAAAACTCAGGCTTGCTAGTACAAAAAGAAGAAGGGTTGTTGCTGGATAGCTAAGGGAGATATGATTGGTTTTGATGATAAAGAGAAGGGCAAAGGCAAGAATGGCAAAGAAAACGCTGAGGATCCAAGTCATTCGGCGACTGAATAAGTGCTGTTCAAAGAGTAGAGGAATGAGGAGACAGCCTAGAAGAAGGCTCGTTGGGAAAACGACATACTCGGCGGAAAATAGTCAAGATACTCAGAGTGATAAACAGGCAGCTAAGTACATGATGGGTATAGTTGAGCCAATTTATTTTCATTGGAAAACCTCCTTTTGATGATGATTGTTTGGATACGGTTGATGGTGTAAACACCACACTTTCACACCTTTATTATAAGTCTTTAAAAGTAAAAAGCAAGCGTTTACAATCTTTTTTATCCAGTCCATCAATCTTTTTCATTACTCTGAATTATCAGATATTTTCAAGCTTTCTGGTACTTCTTTTTCTTTCAAAAAATAGATTTTTTCGGTATAATAGTCAATTATACCGAAAACATTCTATAATCGTTGATACATAAGGGTTTTATGTATCGCTTTTTTTATTTTGTGGACTTTTTTAAGAACTTTTTATTTTTTCGAGGGCAGTTTCAAAGAATGAGACTGCTCTTTTTTGGTTCTCTTTTGATAAATGGCTGTAAGTGTCCATAGTTACAGATATTTTTGCATGGCCAAGCCGTGTCTGTATTTCCTTGTAAGGTAGACCAGCATTAAGCAAGATACTAGCGTGAGTGTGTCGGAAAGCATGAAAGCCTAAATCAGTACAGTTAGCTTTTTTTAGGTGCTTATGTAGGCGATAATCAACCTTTCGAGTATTGATATAGTTATCAAAGCTATCAGAGAATACTTTCTCATAGGTTAAGCCAATGTTTCTACCGTTTTCTGCTTGTCTTGCTCGGTAGAGACGAAGCATGAGCACCGTTTTATGATCGATATCTAAAACTCTATAGCTTGATTTTGTCTTAGGACTGTTTACCTGATTTAAAATGTTGAGTGTCTTGTTAATATCAATCGTTCCGTTATGGAGGTCAATATCAGACCATTCCAGGGCTAGACATTCTCGGATACGCAATCCAGTAGCTAGGAGCGTTTTATAAAGCACAGTATCATAGAAATTTGTAAAGGTATTCTCCAGGTTATCGAGATAAGAGAGGAAGCTTTTAAGTTCCTGATTTTGAAAGTATTTAATTACTTGTTTATCTCTTGTTATTTTTCTAGGAATAACAACATCACGAGCAGGGTTATTGTCTAATGCTTGGATAGAAACTCCATACTGTAGTATACGTTTATTTAAGGCATGAAGGTGATTATATTCTTTATACCCCGTTCCGCCCTGATTGTACTGATCCGCCCACTTATTTACCTGGGTTTGGATAATAACAGGGGTGAGTTTATCTAGTTTGTAAGTACCAAACGAGGGTAAGAGGTAGTTATTTAAGCAACCTTTTATCTTTATCTGCGTATTAGTCTTTATGGTATGCTGGTAGGTTTGCCAAAATAAGTCCACAAGTTCACTATAGGTTGTTATATGTGAGCGTTGTTTCCGTGTCGAGCCGTTTTTCTCAAATTCTATCTTAGCCTGAGTGACTTTGTTTTTGAGTTCATTCTTTGTTCGTGCTGATATGGTAGTCTTGACCTTCTTACCAGTTACAGAATCAATACCAAGATAGATACTGGAGCGGTAGACTGCTGATCCATCTTTTTTCGTGTGTTGTGTAATTTTCATGGGTTTAACTCCTTTTCCATCAGCAGGCAAGCAATTAGAAAAGGTTTTGAATTTATAGAGTGTAATAAATCACAAGTACGTTATTGTTTTTACAATATTTCTAATAATTTTTTATTGATAGTTTTTAGAAGTTGACTATCACTTCTAAAAATTATAAAATAGTGTTGAAGAATGTGTCTTTTTCTAAAATTAGTTTAGAACCTGCCCTTCTCCTAGCAAATCCCCGCTAGTCCCAACGATAGTTTTCTGCATCTCGAGCAGTCCTCTATCGTTTTTTTGTTATCTCAAATTTCCGTTACTAATCAAATCATAAGCCAATAATAATCGTCTCTGAGCTGATAATTCGGAAGCATTATCATTATAATTATCTTGTAGGACAGGAATTACTTTAGAATTAATATAATCTAGTACGGCATTTTGTGGAATATTCTCTATATTATAAGCGATTAATTCTAATTCTCTTGTTTTAGGTGCATTGAGCTCTAGAATAGTTTGCAAATCGCTGTATGCCTTTTTGTTGTGTCTGGGTACCGTATCAATGATGTTTTGCAGAGTTCCCATTTTATTGATTCTTTTGGAGATTTTTTCTTTTTGTTTTTTAGATAAGAAGTCGAACTTATCATAATCTACATCTTTTAGATATTTTACAAAAGGGATTCTAGCTTGTGTATTTTCGTTAGCTATAAATCGTAAGGCGACTTCTGGTAAGAATGTGGCTCCATCGTTAAAATAATCTTCTACATAATCGATGTAGCTAGGATTTACAAACATATTCTTTTTATCACCTAAAGCGACGACTATCCGTCGTTTTTTTATATCTTCAGGAAGAGTGTCAAGATTTTGTGGACTAACAAGGTGACTATCAAGTTTTCCTATTTTACCTGCAGTAACAATTATAGTTTTTATTGATTCTTGAAAACGATTGACTTCATAAGGAGTCAATCCTTGGTTTATTTTTCCTATGTCTGAAAAAATTTGTTTATAGTTATCAGTTCTTAGAATTGAATGTGAGGTATTCAAAGAAGGGTTGTTGACAATCTGTTCTGTAAAATCGTGATTATCCTTTTCATATTCTACAACTGTTATTCGATTAAGATTTTTCCTCATGTCATCATTTGGAAGCTGTGAAGCAAAATCTGTCAATAATTTTTGAACATTTCTATCAGTAAGAGAATATCCTAAAAAAATAATTGGTGATTGAATTAAATTAGAGAGTATTTTTGCACTGATTAAAATGGAATTTTGATCATAAGTTTTATAATCTTTTTCTGTGATAATAATACTGCTGGGGTCATTTACATCTCCATGAATTTTGAATAATTCTGACCAGTTATAGGTTTCGTCAAAAAAACCTTTTTGACCAATATAAACAGTCGGCCTTTTATCTAATTCGGCAAGTAAATCTTCTGTTAAAGTGTCATAATTCGTAGTCACAATAACTTTAGCTTTCGACAGAAAGTTCTTATATTCTTCTATCTCGTCACGCATCTCATCTTTAATTTCATATTTTGAAAAACGCTGTGCAACCGAGTATTTAAAAGGCGAAATGTTATTTGAATAAGCTTCTTCATCGGTAAGACCCTCGACAAAAATGGTTCCATCATAAAAGAGGTCGTCAAATTTTTGCTGGATGTAAGCCGCAGTTTTTACGTTAACTAAAAAATCTTTTTCTAAATCTGTAGTAGTTTCTGGAATTTCTGATCTTTTCAGTGAGCGTTTGAATTGAAAAATACTAGTTGGTTCCTCTATTTGCTCCCAATATTCTTTAAGGAGTGCATCCCAAGTAGGAAAATTTTTCAAATAACGTTTTGACATCCCAGAGCCAATAAATACAATTGGATAACTATTATTTTCAATAATATCTTTAATCATCAAATTATCCCCCTGATTTTTTTTAAAATTAGTAAGTATGATTAAATTGTGGTTTACACAATATTTTAAAACTATGTTTCTATGTTTTTAATATGTACCTAAAAGTGTTATTATTTGTATACTTTTTTATATATATTTATATTTCTTTTTCTTTTAGATAGAAAAGGTTTTGAGTTTATACCATGCGAGGAGCTACGAGAATGCCCCTATTTTCGATTTTAAGCAGTCAGACGGCAAATTGTACCAGATAAGAAAATAAAGCGATTATGGGCTCATAAAGGATGTTAATTAAATAATCTTCTCAAATACCATTGTAGCCTGGATACGGTCGCCACCGCCTAGTCCTTTGCTTCCACCATTGGCGGTTGTGATTGTATGCAGGCGATAACCTTTTGAAGCTTGTTTATTGATAACATCTTCTAATTCTGTAAGGTTTCCTGATCCAGTACCGAAAAACTTTTCTTTCAACGTTACCTGGAGGACAACGTAGTGTAGTCCATTTACCCCAGATGCAGTAGAAAAACTTCCTTCTTGTTTTACAGTGTCAAAAAATCCCATGCGAGTTACTCCTTATCAGTTGTAGTAAACATTTCGTCTTCATCATCTACTTCTTTATTCAATGCAGTAGTTTTTGTTGCGAGTGAATCTATAATTTCAAAAATTTTGATTTGGTCTGATTTTTCCAATACTTGATAATTTATAAGTAATTTAGCGTAGTCAGTTTGCTTAATGTTATCTAGGTCTATGAGTTCTTGGATTGCCAAAGATAGTTTTAGTGGAAAAGATTCCTGGTATCTTTTGAATTTATCAGTGTCTTTCAAAAATTCTTTTATAATTCTATCGGCTTCAGAGATTCTTTCTAGATCCTCATAATTTCTTATACCTTGACTTGAAGCCTGGTCTTTAACTTTATCAAATGCTTGTATAACCTTTTTAGAAACATAGTCGAAATTATCTTCATAGCCTAAAAGATGACCAACACTTACCCCAAAGTAGTCAGCAAGTTGTTTGGCTTTTTCTGGTTTGATTTGGCGTTCACCTTTTTCCCAATAAATGTAAGTTCTCTTGGTAACCCCAATTTCATCAGCTATTTCTTGCTGAGTCATTCCTTTTTTTCCGTTATATTCTTTTTTTAGTCTTAATTCTTTTAATTTGTTATCCATAAAAAAACACCTTTCAAATGTATTTTACCACGTTTTTTTGAAATGTTGCAAAAATAATTCAACTTTTTTTAAAAAAAGCATTGACATTGAACAAAAAGTGCAATATAATTATTTTGTCAACAAGATGTTGCACAAAAAGTACACCATTTAAAACACTTTTCAGGCTATTGTGGTGAAAAATTTCAGAGAGGAGTAAAAGAAATGAGAAATAATATGCGACTGTTATTGGCTAAGCAACGTAAAAAAACAGCTGATGTAGCAGAAGCTACAGGAATTTCTAAAAGTACCCTAACAGCATTATATTACGAACGTGCAAAAAGTCCGACACTTGATACCTTGAAAAAAGTATCTAGCTACTTAGGCGTAACGATAGATGAATTTCTTGATGTTGAAGACTAGAAAGGAGCCAACCAATCACGATTTTAGTTTATGTTTACAGATTTCTTGTATGGTGCTTTACCACTGGAGATTGATTTATCAGACTAGCTAACTATTCGCTAGATTAAGATGCTTGCTACTTATGGCAGTATCAAGGATTTATAACGGTTTTGTCTCCTATCTCAATTAGTAAATTCATATGGTACTGTCTTAAGTGGCAAGCATGAGCAAAAAGAAGAAAGGAAACTTATTATTTAAGTGCAGAAAGTTTGAGAATGGACAATAATATAGAATTTGAAACAATTACTAACAGCAAGGGTTTTCCGATTCCCAAGCATTTCAAGGATTTTAAAAAGTTAGTTGAGAAAGACAGACAACTAGCCGAGTATCTTTGTATGAACTATGAGGACTTAGAAAGTGAGGATCTGGGCGCATTACTTGAAACAGTGAAGCAGGGAATCAGCTGGATTCTAGATCTTATCGAAAGTAAAGACTTGCTTTATAAACCCAAGTCAGGGAAAAAAGCATGAAACAAGACAACAAAAAAAGTCACTTGCTCAAATTTTGGTCGAGGAGAGCAAGCGACGAAATCTAGGGTATAGATATTTTTTCTATACCTTGATTATAGCATAGAAAGACAAGGTACACAATGGGAAAGAAACACCAATCAGTAAAATTTAAGGACATAGCCGAGAAACTTCCTGATCTTGAAGGTAAAAAACTAGAAGAAATCGCTGGAGTATTAGGTTACCGCAACCTAGAGAGTTGCAGAGTCAACCTCTACAATCTGAGACAAAACAAGCGACTAAGTTTTGAAGTAGAAAAAGGGATCTATAGTAAGTTTGAACTCTTAGACAACACAGTAAAAGAGGAACTGGAAGACAAGGAACTTTCTGAACGTGGGCGCTATTTGAAGAGTGTAGCACGCTACAAGGCAATGCTGAATGCTTTTTCTATCGCCTTTGATAGCACGGTCAAGGCGGAAACTAGACAGAAAGCCGAACATGATGGCTTGAAAGCCTTAGATAGGATTCCAGATAAACATTACGCCCTACTCTATGACATGATGGAGGGTTAGGAATGGAAGAAAAAACACACTTCGCTAGATTCATGCGTAGAGGCATGGAGTTAGCAAGGCAATTACATAGTAAAGAAATCCAACGTAAAGAATTTGATAGAGCTTGGAAAAGATTAGGCGATCAAATCGAAAACGAAACAAAGACAAACTAAAAAACCGAAGAGCAGGCAAGCAATTAGAAAAGGTTTTGAAAAACGAGTGCTGACACGGCGACTCTAAGCACTTGTTTAGAAAAAATGTGGGTGATTACCCATGAAACACCGCTACAAGCGTACGGCAACATAGGGCAATCGCCCAGCGTTTGGAGTGGTGCTGATATAGTATAGTAAAAAGGCAAAAGAAAAGGCGATAATATGACAGTAAAAACAAATGATGTTTTGGTTGATTATGAGGGGATTTGTTCACAGTTAAGTGATATTCAACTAGTCCTAGAAATGGCTGGTATCGAAAACAGTAAAAATTCATCAGCTTTACTCAATACTGTAATACAAGCTATAAACCAACTCATTTCAGAACATACTAAACAGGCTAATGAGTATAGAAGGAGGATATAACATGAATGAACTAGATTTAAGCAACATACAGGCGGTTATCTTCATGGGGGTGTTGATTGGCTTACTGGTTTATCTAAACCACCGAGACCGTGCAAAAAGCTCCCAAATTGAGCGAGAACACACACAGACGATAAAAACACCTAGTGAGGGTTTAAGTCCTGATTATGGGCGATATATTCAGCTTGCAGGGGTGAGACCGTGGGGGTACTGATATGTTTGAAAAAATGATTGAGGATCTGAAGTCGAATATTCTGGAATCAGTGGAACGGTATCTAAAGAACCATGAAAAAATTCCTCCAAAAAAGTTGGATTTGATTAGTAAAACGGAACTTAAGGAAGAGTTAAATATAGGGGATAAAACCCTGAGTAGTTGGGAACATGCAGGCTTACGACAATATATTCCACCAATCGAGGATACTAGAAAGGTTTATTATAAAATTTCCGAAGTTCTCAAGTTCCTGGGGGTAGAGGAATGAGAGTGCTAGAGTTGATTTTATCCGCTGATAAACTATCATTATTCGCCTTTCTCAAGTCCACCCCTACCCAAGTATGGAAGAATGGAAACTACTATAAGTTTATCTACTACGAGCCAATGGGTGAGGGGTTGACGGATTTTCAATACAAAGGCTTGTATGTAGCTATCAGAGACGAAAAAATTTATAGGGAAGGTTGGGAACTAGCTAGACCATTAGAAATTACCTTGGCTAGTCCTGAATTACTGATGATCCTGAAGGATTTAGAAGTGAACAAGTTGACTGAGCAACGGCAGGGGCTTGGCGTGGAGTTGAAAGGTTGGATTTTTGACCTGATTTGTAACGGCATTTATACTAGGTATGAAACTTCGCTTTTTGTCCGCTCGCTATTTGTGAATGGTTACAGTTTTAGTCAGCTGTTGGACTTGTTTTCTGCAATCGTCAAACGAAAAGAACTAGCCAGCTATTTCCTAGAAGTAGCAACAAAATTCTATAAGGAGGTGGCTTTTGAATAGCAATGAAATTGTAAGTAAAATCATTGAGGAAGAGCAGCAGCAAACACCGCCTGACGTGGTGGACTTGACCCGAGCAAGAGAGACCAACGAGGAAAACAATAGCCTGAATCTAACACCTAAAACCAAAGGGAAAGGCTTTGCTATAACCTTGGACAATCTCAAGAAGATTTTAAGCGGAGATAGCAAGCTGAAAGGGGTGATACAGTATAACACTTTTACATATGAAATTGACATGACAAAACCAACAAAATTGAACGGTAGAATCCTGAGCGGAACAATCGATGACTTGATTATCAGAGAGATTAGGGCGTATATTGCTACCAAGTACAAGATGGACTATAAAAAGGGGATATCGCCGATATTTTGGAAGTAGTGGCTGGAGAGCATAGCTACAACCCTTTAAAAGACTATCTGGAATCATGCGAAAGCGAGTATAAAGAGTTAGTGAATCAGCGTGATCCTTTTGATATTCTAAGGCATTATCTGAATATCAAAGATGACGAATATAACCGTATTATCATGGACTTGTTTTTTCGTGGAGCGGTTGCCAAAGTTTTCGACCCCTCTATTAAGTTTGACTTTGTGCTAGATTTGACTGGACGTCAGGGAGTGGGAAAGACTCAATTTTTTGAGGGGCTATTCACTCACAAGTATTTTACAACCGTTGAGACTTTCACAGACAAAGATGACAAGGCTAGGATGGTTAGAAATTGGTGTGTTTTTGATGATGAAATGGTGGCCAGTAAAAAAGCCAACTTTTCAGAATTAAAGAAATTTGTCACGGAAACCAAGATAGAATATAGACCGCCCTACGCTTCCAGTGATAGGCGACTACCTAAGAGTTTTATTATCGTGAGGGCAACCAATGACCATGATTATTTGAATGATCTGACAGGAGAACGGCGCTTCCTGGTTGCGGAAGTCTACAAGGATACCGCCTATAAGGGCAGGGAGTGGGCAGAAAAAGACCGCAGAGCCTTTTGGGGCGCTATGGTGTTGGCTTGGAGATCTAACCAAGTGCTGAACCTGACAGATGAACAGGAAAAGCTAGTAAACGATGTAAGAAGTCGCTACAAGTTTGTAGATGAAACCCTTGAGGATTTGGAACGCTATTTAGCTTTACCTTATCCAAAAAATATGTACCAGTATCCAATATCAGACCGGACAAGATACTACTATATCTATGACATGATGAACGAAGGATATTTTAGAAATAGCGAAGGCGGAACGGTGGAACTGGATACAGATAAATATGGTGAATTGGTAGATAGGAGCAAGATGACCATTAACCTATTTTTCCAAGAGGTATATTTGACTGATAATGTACCACCAAAGGATAAAGCTAAGGTTAAAAAGTTCATGCAAAATCGAGACGGTTGGGAGCATAGGCGTTCGACAAGATTTGGCAAGAGTATTAAACCAGCTTACGTCAAAAAAACGTAGTCAGTGTAGTTCATATTTTAAAAAGTGACTACGCTTCTAAAGAGGACTTAAACCTTGATACAAAAGGGGTTAGAAAAAAGTGTTGTTTTTATCCTTTTACTGACTACACTTCTAAAAACTTGATATTACTGGCTTTTATATAAAAATGTAGTTATTTTATATTTATTGAAGAGTATATGTTGATAAGAAATAAAAGGCGTTTATTATTTATTTTTTGGGGGCAAGGTGACTACATGACTACGCAAGCTGAAAAGTCTTGAAGCTGTAAGGCAGAGGGCGTAGTCATTAGATATTAAAGAATGACTACACTTTTTGAAACTGATTGTTTTTAAGTAATTGGTTTTGATTTTTGGAGGTTATTTTAGCTATTAAATTCATGTGTATTTAACATAATGAAAAAATGTAAATTAAAAAACGCAAAATAGACCTATCCCCTTGATACAAAAGGGGTTGAGAAAACTGCTTGAATTTAACAGAATGTAAGATATGTTAAATATACGACACTGAAAAAGAGAGTAAAAACAGATGAATACAAACAAAGATTACACTCCATTTTTACAGGATAACTTTATTATTTTTGTCAAAAATGGTATAATAGAGATGAAGAAAATACCAGACTTTGGTAGTGTGGTATTTACAAGTCAAGATGGCAATATTGTCCAGATTGAAACAACAATTAAAGAAAGATAGCTGACTAGACAACTAGAGGCGTAACATTAAAGCTAAAAAGCTTTTTTGTTGCGTCTCTTTTTGTTTTAGGAAAGAGGGGAACAATGAGGAATAAAGATCCAGTAGACAATCGTAGGTAACCAGTACAATAAAAAATAATAAAAGAAATGAGGAATAAAAACATGGAAACATTACAAACTATTGAAACTAAAATTGACAAACTGATTGAACAAAATAAGAAGGATATTGAGACGACTGAGGCGGAATTAGTTAAAGTAAATCAAGCAATTTCAGATGCTCAAACCAAGTTGGTACAAGCTCAAAAAGAAATCAATTCAGAAAAATACGTTGAGGCAAAAAGCGAACTATGGACAGCAGAACGCACAAAGGAATTTCATGAGGAACGTTTGAAAGAATTGACTAAAGCCCCAATGATTCCTTACGATGAATACCATGCTATGGTTGCAGACATATATAGATTAGCTGATGAAGAGCAAAATAATTTCTTTACTCCGGCAGAAGTGAAATTGATGGAAGTTGTAGAACTTGGAGATGATGCAATTAAGGCAATGGAACGTGTAAATGAAGTGCTTAAAAAACTTGAAAAGGAAATCTCTAAAAATAATGAAGATTATAAGAAAGGTAAAAACGGCGGTTGGATTATGAATCCACTTTCAGTTTTATCTTATTCTCCAAGAAATGCCCTTTACGGCTATCAGTATAGCTTGAAAGAAATTGTCGGGAATTTTAAAAAGGGACAAGGTTAAAAATATTCCCCCTGGCATTTATCAGTTCCCCTACTAACTAATAGAAAGATGAGGTATATAATGATACTACCCACTGGTAAGATTGATTTTAACGAATACGGCAAAAAATTGGCCGAGAAATCAGCTGAGATCTATGAAGAGAAAACTAGACAAGCAGGTGATGCTTGGGAGAGACAAAGACAAACGTTTATAGCAAGAGACGCCAAGTGGCAAGCTGTCTTAGATCGTGCTGATGAACTTTTAAAAGAACAGAAGGATAGAAAGAAACAAGAGGAGATGGAGCGTTTGATGGAAGAGAAACGGAAAGAGATTGATAGTGAAGTCAGTCAAAGATTTTCAATGCCTGATGAACACCAGCAAAAACTAAATAAAGAGATGAGTGAAATGCTGAAGGATTTATTTTAAAGATTCCGTAAAAATAATTTTAAAAAAATTTTTTAAGAAAGTGAATCGGGAAAAATATTTTTTGTGAAAGAGGTTAGAGCAACCAGGGAGAAGATGGGGGGGTGACCCCCTTCCCCTGTGAGCGAGCGACCTGCACGCCGTCACTGTACATTTTTTCTCGCGCCAAAATTACTGAATTAAGAGATATAGAGAAACGTTTGGAAAAATTCCAGATTTCCCAAGTCTAAAAGTGTTATAATTGGATTGTAGTGATGTTATATCATAATAGATGCAATCACAGGCTTTTAAGATAAAGTCAAATATAGGATATGACAGAAAGATTCTGAATAATGTTAAAAAGCGATGCGTATGAATGTTATGAATTAGACTGTTTCAATGAAGTAGGTGAACTCATGACTTCAGAGTCTAATCTTGAAGGGTACAGTGATTTTTATAAAGAGACTGAAGAATCAAAAGTATGGTGGATTGATAAATTAGATGTTAAAGGAGAGCATTTATTTAGTTTTGATCAGAAGAAGATTTATAATCTATTTGCTGATTATCCTCACAACATGACGGAAGAAGAAGTTGAAATTTTCGATCAGGAAAATTCTTTCTGGAGAGGTTTTTTCTCAGATAGAAAGCCATAAAATATCTGTTTGTGATTGCATTTTTTCAAATCTACAGGGAGTATAAAATGGAGATAGATAACACAGAAACGACTAAAAAAGCATATCATTTTTTGAAAAGTTACAAGTCACTGAAGAAGTTAGCCAATCTTAGAGAAAATCCAGGGGCATTTGAAGCTAAAGCGATAGAAATCGTAAATATGATAGAATCTTATTGCAGTAGATTGGACGATGTGAAACGTGAGATATTTTATAATTTATTTATTGCTCCCCAAAAGCAAAAGAAGACCTTGAAAGTGCTCTATAGGTCACTGGATATTGGTAAAGCAGAGTATGAACGTCTCAAGAGTGAAACCTTACTAGATTTTGCCCATAGTTATCGGAAAGGTGTATTGTTGGCATATTACGATTAAAAAAATACTGATAAAATAAAGGCCCTTAGATACAAATCTCGGGGCTTTTGGGTGGGTTAATGTGTATCAGTAATTTGAACTTTTAAAATTTCATTTTCAAAAATTTTAGTCCAATGTGAACCTGTTTTAATCGATAAGCCATCATATTTTTCTTCAAATATTTCCTTATCTTCATATAGGCATATCCCTTGAAAAGTCTGATTGCTAATATCCGTAACCTTAACAACTTTATTGTTAAATTTTCTAAGTTTTTTAGAATTAGTCATAGTAATTCTCCTTTTCAACATTATACTTCAATCTAGTGGCTATTGCTAATGATTGAGAGAGTTTTCTAGGGGGGACTATAATACACTAGCGTGTAATAAAAAAAGCACGTTTGACCGTGCTAGTTTCTTGCCTGCTGAACTCGTCAATTATACGCCCTTTTTAGGGCTCTTTTTTGTGGACTTTTTTAGGAACTTTCAAGAAAAACCAAGGCGATTAAATACCATAATATTTCTTGAAAAATCAGTATTATCAAGGCCTAAACTATTCTAGTTTGACTTATAGATTGTTAAATGATAGTATAGTCAAAGATAGTCAATGTTAGAGAAGACTTGAATGCTTATTTAGATATAACAGATAGAAAGGTATATCATGGGCATCAAAAATACCTCGGATAGTATAGAAGAATATATCAAAACAATTTTAGCGCAGGCGGGTATGGTCGAGTTGAAGCGCAGTGAGTTAGCTGATGTTTTTCAGGTAGTTCCGAGTCAGATCAATTATGTGATTAAGACACGCTTTACGGAGAGTCGGGGCTATATCGTGGAGAGCAAGCGCGGTGGCGGGGGCTATATCAGGATTGGTAAGATTGAATTTTCTGATCGGCACCAGATGCTGTCTGATTTGTTGGCCAATGTCGGTGAGTCGCTCAGCCAGCCAGTTTTTTCAGATATTTTGCAGCTGCTTTTTGATGAAAAAATTATTGGCCAGCGTGAGGGAGATCTGCTCCTAGCGAGTGCCAGCGATGCTATTTTAGGAGCAGAGGCTCCGAGGATTCGAGCTAGAATGTTACGGAAAATTTTGCAGCAATTAGATAGAAAAGGAAATTAAGAATATGAATTATTCAAAAGCTTTAGTAGAAAGCTTAGAGGCGGCTCAACTTTTAGCCGGTCATTTTGCTACTGATTATTTAGAATCGTGGCAGGTGCTGATGGCTCTGGCTAATAATCCCTACAGCGTGGCAGGCTCGGCTCTAAATGAATTCCCTATTGAAGTGGACAAACTGGAAGAAGCAGCCTTTGACATTACTGGAAAAGAGTACCAAAAAAAGGGTGGTTTTGACTTATTGCCTTTCTCTCACCGTTTGGAGGAGCTCTTTGCTCAAGCAGGGCAGATTGCAGAAGCCGTCCATGCTAAAAGCTAGGCACAGAGCACCTGCTCCTAGCCATGCTATTTGATCGTGGGACCTTGGCAGCTCGTGTGCTAGAAGCTGCAGGTTTCGGCTATGATGATAAGAGTTCAGCCCCTCGATTTAGTGATTTGCGAAAGGTTTTAGAGCAGCGTGCTGGCTGGGGCAGAGAGGAAATCAAGTCTATTCGCTCACTAAATAAAAACACAGCCTCTGCCAAGCAAACCATGGCGAATATGATGGGCATGCCTCCTTCAACCAGCGGTGGTCTGGAAGACTATACTCGGGATTTGACAGAACTGGCTCGGGCTGGTCGTCTGGAACCAGTTATCGGTCGGGACGAGGAAATTTCCCGGATGCTTCAGATCCTCAGCCGCAAGACAAAGAATAATCCAGTGCTAGTCGGTGATGCGGGGGTCGGTAAGACAGCTCTGGCTCTGGGCTTGGCTCAACGCGTAGCAGCTGGGCAGGTTCCAGCAGAGCTTGCCAAGATGCGCGTCTTGGAATTAGATTTGATGAATGTTGTCGCTGGGACTCGTTTCCGCGGAGACTTTGAAGAGCGGATGAACAATATCATCAATGATATCGAAGAAGACGGTCATGTTATCCTCTTTATCGATGAGCTGCATACCATCATGGGTTCTGGTAGCGGGATTGATTCAACCTTGGATGCGGCCAATATCCTGAAACCTGCTCTGGCTCGGGGAACCTTGCGGACAGTTGGTGCTACGACGCAGGAAGAGTATCAGAAACATATCGAAAAAGATGCTGCTCTGTCTCGGCGTTTTGCCAAGGTAACAATTGAAGAGCCTACTGTGGCTGACAGCATTGCTATTCTGCGAGGTCTGAGAAAGAGCTATGAGAATCACCACAAGGTGCAGATTAGTGATCAGGCCATTGAAACAGCGGTCAAGTATGCTCATCGCTATCTGACCAGCAAGCATTTGCCAGACTCTGCCATTGACCTTTTGGACGAGGCCAGTGCAACTGTGCAGAATAAAGGACCGCAGAATTATAAACAGTCGGATTTGACGCCTGTGGATCAGGCTTTGATGGCTGGAAAGTTGAAAAAAGTCGGTCAGCTACTGGCAGAAGAGCAGGAGCCAGCTATTTACAAGCTGAAGGTGGAAGAAGGAGATATCTTGGAGACTCTCAGCCGCTTGTCTGGTATTCCTGTGCAGAAATTAACTCAGACAGATGCCAAAAAATATCTCAATTTGGAAAAAGAACTACACAAACGAGTTATCGGGCAGGATGCGGCAGTTTCGGCTGTCAGCCGAGCTATTCGTCGCAATCAATCGGGCATCCGCACCGGCAAACGCCCCATTGGTTCCTTTATGTTCTTAGGGCCAACGGGTGTCGGGAAGACAGAGTTGGCTAAGGCCTTGGCAGAAGTTCTCTTTGATGATGAATCAGCCCTGATTCGCTTCGACATGAGTGAATATATGGAGAAATTCGCAGCGAGTCGTCTCAACGGGGCGCCCCCAGGCTATGTAGGCTATGAGGAAGGCGGCGAGTTGACGGAGAAGGTTCGCAACCGTCCATATTCTGTTCTTCTCTTTGACGAAGTAGAAAAGGCTCATCCAGATATTTCAATGTCCTCTTGCAGGTCTTGGATGACGGCCAGCTGACCGATAGCAAGGGCCGTAAGGTGGACTTCTCCAATACCATCATTATCATGACTAGCAACCTGGGGGCAACGGCTCTGCGGGATGATAAGACGGTTGGTTTTGGCGCGCGAGATATCCGCTTTGATCAGGCCAATATGGAAAAACGCATTCTGGAAGAATTGAAAAAGACCTACCGACCTGAATTTATCAACCGGATTGACGAAAAGGTGGTCTTCCACAGTCTGTCTGCTGAGGATATGCAGGAAGTGGTCAAGATTATGGTGCAACCGTTGATTGGGAGTCTGGCAGAGCAAGGCATCGTGCTTAAATTCCAAGCTAGTGCCCTGAAATTGCTGGCTCAGGAAGGTTACGATCCAGAAATGGGAGCGCGGCCGCTGCGCCGTACCCTGCAGACGCAGGTGGAGGACAAGCTGTCTGAGTTGCTCCTGACTGGAGATGTGGCAGCTGGTCAAACGCTCAAAGTTGGCGTCAAAGGCGGTCAACTCAAATTTGAAATGGCTTAGGGAGGATGTGTGCAATGGAAATTCGTGTGATGACAGAAAAGGATTATGCCTCTGTTTACCAGCTGTGGCTCTCTTGCGCTGGTATGGGGCTCAATAACTTAGATGACTCTGAAGAAGGGATTGCCCGCTTTGAAGCGCAATCCTGAGACCTGTCTGGTTGCCTTGGAAGGGGAGAGCTTTATAGGTGCTATTCTAGTTGGCACAGATGGACGTAGAGCGTACATTTATCATACAGCTGTCCATCCATATTTTCGTAGAAAAGGAGTAGGCAGAGCTCTGGTCGAACAGGCCTTGTCAGCAGTGAAAAGACTTGGTATCCATAAAGTATCGCTGGTCGTTTTTGAAAGAAATGAACTGGGCAACCGTTTTTGGCAGGAGCTGGGATTTTCAGTTAGAAATGATCTGCTTTACCGAGATCAAGGACTAACGGAGATGATTCGACAGGATACATAAAAAGCTGATTTACTGGCATTCTTGCTAGGCTAATCAGAACCGTGTTATCATTCTGAAGAATATCATTTAGAAAGGCAGAAACTGTGTCTCTTCGTTATCTTGCTCGAATCGCTCTTCTGGCGGCTGTCTGCGTCGTGCTTCGCTATGCTTTTGCTGGCCTGCCCAATGTCAAGCCGATTACAGCGCTGTATTTTCTCTTGGTGGACTTTGAGGACTTGAGGGGTTCTCTTCTAATCATGTCTATCAGTATCTTTGTATCTTCATTTCTCTTCGGAATGGGGCCGTGGGTCCTTTTCCAGATTTTATCCTTTATGGTGGTTATTTGTCTATGGTATTTGCTCTATGGGCGACTAGGTTTGTTTGGCCAGAGTATGTTGGCCTTGCTTTTAGCTTTTAGCTATGGTCTTGTGATTGATGGTATCACAGCCTTGCTTTATCAAATGCCTTGGTGGACCTATGTGGCAGCGGGAGCAGGCTTCAATCTAGCCCACGCCTGGTCCACGATGCTCTTCTATCCTATCTTGTATTTTATTTTAAGGAGACTTTATCATGAAAAAAATCTTTAGCTTGCTTACGCTTGCCTTTGCTCTCTTTTTAGTAGGCTGTAGTAATAGCCAAACAAAAACTGATACCAACTCTAGTTCGGCTGCTTCTTCCGTCAAAAAGGAACTGAAAATCAGCATCAGTATTGCGCCAGAAGGTCAGGAGAAGAGCGAGAAAACGGTGGCTGTTGAAGAAGGCAAGACAGCGATGGATGCTTTGAAGAAGGCCTATAAGGTCGAAGAAAAAGATGGTTTTATCACTTCAATTGACGGTCATGCTCAGGATGAAGCGAAAGGACTCTACTGGATGTTTAAGGTCAACGGAGAAATGGCTCCTAAGGCAGCCAATCAAATCACTGTCAAGGATGGAGACAAGCTAGAATTCTACCAAGAAGTCTATCAGCAATAAATCTTGTAGAATAAGAATCTGATGTTTAAGACATTGGGTTCTTTTTTGCGCTTAATGCAGTTTTAAAGTGTCTGAAAAATATTTTTATAAAATTTTATAAAAAACTATTGACAAAAGAAAAATATAGTTTATAATAAAATCATAGAAAGAATAAATTATAATAAAAAGGTTAAGCGTATGAAAGAAAAAATTGCAATCGTCTTTGGAACCTTTGCTCCCTTGCATCAGGGGCATATAGATTTGATTCAGAAGGCGAAGCGTTCTTACGACAAGGTGCGCGTGGTGGTTTCTGGTTATCAGGAAGACCGTGGAGAGGAAGCAGGTCTGTCTCTGCAGAAGCGATTCCGTTATACTCGTGAGACCTTCGCAGATGATGAACTGACTCAGGTTTATAAACTAGACGAAACTTCCTTTCCCCGCTATCCTCTGGGTTGGGACAAGTGGTTGTCAGCTCTATTAGAGTTGGTGAACTATGATGCAGAAGGTGAAGAGCTGATTTTCTTTGTTGGAGAGGCTGACTATCAGGAGGAGTTAGAAAAGCGTGGCTTTAAAACTTCTTTGGAAGAGCGCCAGTTTGGTATCTCAGCTACGATGATTCGGGAAAATCCTAGCCTTTATTGGAAATATATCGCCCAACCTTTCCGCCGTCACTTTACCAAGAAAGTGCTGATTATGGGCAGCGCCAGCAATGGTAAAACGACCTTAGCCAAGGATTTGGCTCGCTACTATGATGCTCCAGTTAGCCTGGAATATGCTCGAGAATACCAGATTCAAATAATGTGCGAGATGATGAGCTGATCCCGAAGGACTATTATTATCTGCTCTTGGGACAATATGCTCAGACTTCCCGCTTGATTGACAGCAGTGCCAACCGTGGTCTGGTCGTGGCTGATACAAATTCGCTAGTAACCAAGGCCTACTATGATTATTATCTGAAAGAAAGTCCAGTTCAGGACGAAGAGACAGATACTTTTGATAATCTCTTTGCCAGCATTTTGTCTAAGGAAAAATGGGATTTGATTCTCTTTGCTGAGCCGGTCGGCACCTATGTCAACGATGGCTTTCGTGACATGAGCATGGCGGACGAGGCTATCCGCAGTGATTTTTCAAGCTATCTGAAAAAGCTGAAAGAGCAGTGTTTAGCTCATATTCCGACGGTCTATCTGGCTGGCAGTTATTTTGACAATTATCAGGCGGCTAAAGAAGCGATCGACATGATTTATCAAGCAGATTAAAAAAGAAAGTGGTAAAATAGAATGGTAGTAAAAAATCAAAAACTCTCACCTGCAGCTCTCTCCGCAGGACTAAAACAAAAATCTCAAACCTTTGCTCGGAATTTTCAGAATGTCTGTGCAGCAGCTAAAGAACAGGGTTTTAGCGGTATTGCCAAATTGCTCTGGCAGGATTTATTTGGCGGGCGTAGCTTGTCTCAATGGCTCTACTTGATTGCTCTTTCCAGTCTGCCCTTCATTCTGGAGTTTACCAGTGGGCAGGAGCAGCATGACTGGTTGGGACTCTTTGCTTCCTGGACAGGCATCGTCTGCGTCATCTTAGTAGCTGAGGGGCGGGCCAGCAATTACCTTTTTGGAGCTGTTAATTCGGCGATTTATCTCATCTTGTCCTTCCAGGCTAGCTTTTATGGAGAAGTACTGACTACAGTCTACTTCTTTATCATGCAGCCAATCGGTCTCTACACTTGGTTGTCCAACCGAGTCAATGAACAAGATAAGACAGAGCCGTCTCATTTTGAAGCTAAGAAGTTAGACTGGCGTGGCTGGCTTAATATTTGGCCTTGACTGCCTTGATTTGGATTGGCATGGGCTTTGCTTATAAGAGCATTCACAGTCACCGGCCTTTCCGCGATAGTGTGACAGATGCGACCAATGGTATCGGTCAGCTTCTCATGACGGGTCTCTATCGCGAGCAGTGGATCTTCTGGATTGCGACCAATCTCTTCAGTATCTATCTCTGGTGGGGTAGCAACCTTCACATTCAGGCTATGTACTGGGTTTATACTCTCAATAGTATCGTCGGCTGGTATCAGTGGACCAAGGCAGTGAAGAAAGCTTAGACTAAGATTTGAGATTTTTGATAGAAAAAATAGCTTAGGAAAGGAAGAAACTCATGACCAAACAGGATATCCCAGCGGGAATGTCGGAAAAAGAGTACTATGAAACCATGGCGGATGAGTCCGCCTTTTTGGCATGGTACAAGACACAGGATCTGCCCAAGTATGAGACACCCAGCGTAACAGCGGATATGGTGGCTTACTGCTTTGTGGAAGGCCAGCTGAAACTCTTGGTTATTAAGCGCAAGGCCCATCCCTTTCAGAATAAATATGCTCTGGTCGGAGGTTTTGTAGATAAGCATGAGGATGCCTATCAAGCCTGCATTCGCGAGGTCAAGGAAGAGGTAGGGCTGGAGATACCGCTGGAAAAGGTGGAGCAGCTGATGACGGTTTCTACTCCAGGACGTGATCCACGCGGATGGGTCATCACTATTGCTCATCTGGTCTATCTGCCGGCCATAGCAGTAGATCAAGTACAAGCTGGCGATGATGCTAAGGAAGTCACCTTTCTTGATGTAGATTTTAAGACAAGGAGTTTTAGAGACGGTGAGCGGCTCCTGACAGCAGAGGACTTTGCCTTTGACCACTACCAAATCCTGCTGGAATCTATCAAGCGGATTCAGGGACGACTGGACTGGAATCCAACTTTTCTCCATCTGCTGGAATCACCGTTTACTGTCTATGAAGGGACTGAGTTGGTCAATCTCATCACGCCTAGACGACCTATTGTCAGTAATAACTTTCTAGTGAAATTTGGAGAATATTTGGAAGAGGCCGGTGTCAAGCGCGTGCCTAAGAAGAAACCGAGAAAAGTTTATAAACTGAAGACAGAAAAAACAAGTTAAAAGAAAATTGATGATATAGTTTACTTGCAGGACAAAAATGTTCTGCTTTTTTTATTTTTATTACGAATATAAAAGTAGCTACATATCTGCTGAGGAAGAGAGGAGGCCTAAGTTCTGGTTGCTATTTGCTTCAAAATTTTTTGAAAAATTCCATTTATCTAGTTGACATACTTTATTACGAGTGTTACAATAATATTACAAATAGATTTCCAAATGTTACGAAGGAGAAGAAAAAATGAAAACTAAGACTTATACAAAATTGATGGCTGCTACTGTTCTAGCTTCTAGCTTGCTTTTAGGGGCTTGTGGTCACAAAGAAGAAACCAAGACTAACGCAAGTGCTAATAAGACAGTACAAACTTCTTCTAGCTCTAAAGTTGCCTCACCTAGCAAAGCTAGCAGCGCTCCAAAAGCCAGCAGCAATGCTTCTTCAAATAAAACAGTAGGGCAAGCAGAACAAGTACAGAAAGCTGTGGAATCTGTTCAACCTTCACAAAACCAAACACAACAAGGGGTGGATCAGCAAGTTCAATCTCAACAAAATACACAGGCTCAACCAAGCCAATCTCAACAAGCTCCTAGTCAACAAGCTACGCCGACTCAACCAACTAAACCAAATAAAGCGACTCAGCCAGCCCAACCGAGTCAACCAGCTCAAAATCCAGCCACTGATCGTCAGCTTCAAAACAAGCAGGCAGAAACAAATGCTCGCTATAAAGGCGTTTTGAATATGGTGGATGGAGATTTCTCTGCAGCTGCTGGCAGTTGGACAGATGCAGGAGGTAGTACAGTGACTGTTTCAGCAGGCGGACAATTTAGCGTCAAGTCAGCGAATGGAACTGTCAATACTTACCATGTTGCTTCATATGCCTATACTTTGGATGATGGTCGCTATACAGCTCAGCTGGGTTCTGCTGAGCCATCTGCTCCTAAATTGGGCATCCAAATCACTACTGGCGCTGACGGTAAAGTAGCTAGTGTTCAATTGATCAAATAAAAAAGAAATTTGCAAAAAAAGGAGGCACCTTTGTAGATGCTTCCTTTCTTATTTCTTTAATGTTGGAGTTGCAAGAGTTCCTCGATCTCTGCCAATGTGCTGGCCTGTGAAATGGCACCGCGAAGTTTAGCTGCACCAGATGTCCCACGAAGGTAGTGGGGTGCTAGACCTCGAAACTCGCGAACAGCAATGTGTTCACCTTTGAGGTTAATCAAGCGTTTCAAATGTTCGTAGGCGATTTTCATCTTGTCCTCGAAGGTTAAGTCTGGCAGGATTTCACCTGTTTCAAATAGTGGTTGATTTGGTTAAAGAGGTAGGGATTTCCCATAGCTGCGCGACCAATCATGACAGCGTCAGCACCGACTTCTTCGATACGCTGTTTGGCTTCTTGAACCGTACGGATGTCACCGTTGGCGATGAATGGAATTTTTGTCAGTGCTTGGGCTACGTCGTGCAAGGTCTCGAGGTCAGCATGCCCTGTGTACATTTGCTCACGGGTGCGACCGTGCATGGCCAAAGCTGAAACGCCAGCAGCTTCGGCTGCCAGAGCATTTTCTACAGCCAGTGAGCTGTCGGACCAACCTGTCCGCATCTTGACTGTCAGAGGAATATCTAGAACGGACTGAACCTTGTTAATGATTTTATAGATTTTCTCAGGATCCTTGAGCCACATAGCGCCAGCTTCGTTTTTGACGATTTTGTTGACTGGGCAGCCCATGTTGATATCGACGATATCTGTCTTGGTATTTTTTTGAATAAATTCCGCTGCGCGGGCCAGGCTGTCTTCATCGCTGCCGAAAAGCTGGATAGAAACGGGATTTTCGCCTTCATCGATGTGAAGCATGTGAAGGGTTTTTTCGTTGTTGTATTGGATGCCCTTGTCAGAGACCATTTCCATCACGACCAGGCCTGCTCCCAGCTCTTTGGCAATGGTTCGGAAAGCAGAGTTGGTTACGCCAGCCATAGGCGCCAGAACCGTACGGTTGGGAATTTCAACATTCCCAATCATAAAAGGGGTATTAAGATTTGTCACGAATCAGTTCCTCCAAGTCATTTTGGTCAAAGTGATAGGCTGTCTGGCAGAATTGGCAGATGATTTCAGCTCCGTGATCTTGGTCACGCATCTCTTCTAAATCAGCCTTTGGCAGAGTAGCCAAGGCATTCATGAAGCGCTCTTTGCTACAGTCGCACTGGAAGCGGATTTCTTCTTCAGACAGGCGTTTGTATGGCTCATCACCATAGATGGCAGCCAGCAGAGCTTCGATGTGATCATCGGATTCTAACAGCTTAGAGATGGCAGGCATTTCTTGGATCCGCTTCTCGAAGCGGGCGATATCAGCTTCCTTAGCACCCGGCAGAGCTTGTACCAAGAAACCGCCAGCAACCTTGACTTTATCATGCTCATCCAAGAGGACATTAAGGCCAACTGCGGAAGGTGTTTGCTGACTTTCCGTCAAGTAGAAGGCTAGGTCTTCGCCGATTTCACCAGAGATGAGTGGCGTCATAGAATTGTAGGGATTGCCAGTGCCGTAGTCCGTGATAACCAAATTGACCAGAGCCGACAAAGGGACCAACTAGAACTTCGCCAGTGGCTGTCTTTTTAATATCCACACCGGGATTTTGCACATAGCCTTTGACATTACCCTCGGTATCTGCCACGGTGATGATGGCGCCTAGCGAGCTGCTACCAAGAACTTTGACGGTGATCTTAGTCTGGCCCTTTTCATTAGCCGCCAAAATCTGGCTGGCAATCAGTGTGCGACCAAGTGCAACGGTAGAACTTGCTTGAGTTTGATGTTTTTCTTGAGCGGTCCGAACCGTCTCTGTGCTATCCAGCACATAAGCACGGAAAGAACCGTTTTCTGAGATAGTTTTAATAATTTTGTCCATACCTTTTATTTTAACATAAAAATAAAAACAAACGTAGCCTTTGTGCTTGTTTTGTCAAAGATTTCTTCTTTACATTGTGCTAGAATCAAGTTAAACAAAAGGAGAAGATTGATCAATCAGGATTCAAAGGCATCCTTTTACGATCTAGCAGTAGCGGATGCGTTTGATTTGACAAATGTAACAAATTTGGTTACAATTAAATCATAAATTACGAATGGAATCAAAAAGGAGAGCATATGATTGAAATTACCTATCTAGATGCAGCTAAGTCAGAACGGAAGATAACTTTCGAGTCTTATGAGGAGTTTGAACTATCACAGCAAGCCTGCCTGATCGGGGTGGCGGATTATCATCCAGTTAAAAAGTTAGTTTATAATGGTCATGATTTGGACTACCATGGGACTTATGGAGATGTTTACTTTTTCCTGATGAAACAGGATTTGAGCCAATATAACTAAAAAGGAGAACTACAATGGCAAAAGCAATTACAGATGCAACATTTGAACAGGAAACAAAAGACGGTTTGGTCTTGGTAGATTTCTGGGCAACTTGGTGTGGCCCATGTCGTATGCAAGGTCCAATCTTGGATAAATTGTCTGAAGAGCTTTCAGAAGATGTCTTGAAAATCGTCAAAATGGATGTTGATGAAAATCCAAACACAGCTCGTGCCTTTGGTATCATGTCTATCCCAACCCTTCTCTTCAAGAAAGACGGACAAGTGGTCAAGCAAGTCGCTGGTGTTCACACAGCAGAACAAATCAAGGCCATCGTTGCTGAATTGAGCTAATCACGAACACTCCCATTCAAAAGGGAGTGTTCTTTTGATTTCATAGAAAAAGCCCTGTTCCTCAAATTGAGGCCAGGGCTCTTTTTGTTTCTTATTCTTCTGTTCCAAGGCAGTTTTTCGCAACAAGAGCTGCAAGAACACCACCTACGATTGGGGCAAGGATGAAAATCCATACTTGTTGAAGGGCTGCGCCACCTACCAAGACAGCAGGCGCTAAGCTACGAGCTGGGTTCACTGAAAGTCCAGTGATGTTCAATCCCACAAGGATCATAGCTGTCAATGACAAACCAATCACTAAACCAGCAATCGCACCATTTCCCTTGCTTTCTGAAGTCACGGTCATGATCACCAAAACAAACAAGAAAGTTGCGATGACTTCAAACAGGAAACCACCAAAGACAGTTACACCGTTTGCCAAGGCATTTTCACCAAGGCTAGCAGTTGACCTACCTGAGTTAGCCAAGAGGAAGAAGACCGCACCAGACGCAAGGAAAGCTCCAACCACTTGTCCAAGGATATAGTTGACAAGATCTTTTGATGACAAGCGTTTGTTTACAAACATAGCGATTGAAACAGCTGGGTTCAAGTGAGCACCTGAAACAGTTCCGATTGAGAAAGCTGCTACCACGATTGCCAAACCAAATGCCAAAGCAATTCCTAGGTGTCCAAGACCTTCAACACCATTTCCAAAAACAACAGCTCCTGTTCCGATGAACACAAGCATGAAAGTACCGATTAATTCAGCGACAAATTTTTTCATTTTCTATCTCCTTTTTTAAAAAATCTATGTATTAGTCTATCAAAACAAACAGGTGGATTCAAGAAAAGTGCTCTGAACATATATTTTGGCTGGAATATCCTTTGTTTATTACAGGAAAAATAGAGTAAATGGTCTATCTCCCAGTTTTTTTGTTGGAAAATATAGTTTTTAGGTTATAATAGGAAGAAGGTAAATTACAAGGTATAGAAAGGGCGCTGTTTATGCTTGAGTCATTATCGCAGTTTGGCTTTATTTTGATGGTTTTTACTCCGTTTATTGCGGTGCCGATTTTCTGTTTCTTTGTGGGCTGGATGATTCCTAGATCGCAAATAACGGAAAAAAGCATCATGGCTGTATTAAGCTTTGTCCTTTTTTGCTTGGTTTTGATTTCATATTATGCTCCTCAACTGTTGGGAATGTTTTTTTGGGGTCTTATCTGGTTCTTTATTGGCCTCCTACGTGCTAAAAATTATAGCAAGTCACAGTTCTGGATAAGGTGGCTTATATTTAGCGTCTGTTTTACAATCTATATTTTGGTTTATCTATATTTCTTCAAACTTTTTTAAAAATTTAGCTTCCAAGTCTATCTCTAGGAGCAGATTTAATTGAATCATGTAAAAACAGACTGAGACAAAAATGTCTCAGTCTTGTTTTTTTTACTCCCCCAACTCCTCACTGTAAGCAATAATCTGATCAACTGTGTCTGACAAGAACTGAATGGTGTCGCGGAGTGGTTTGTCTGTCGAAATATCTGCTCCAATAATCATAGCTGACTCAAGCGGCGTTTTGCTACCGCCAGATTTGAGCAGTTCAAGCCAGTCACGGGCACCATTTTCGTCATTTTTCAGGTGTAGGTAGCCGGCGGTAGAGATGACCAAGCCTGCGGAGTATGTGTAGCTATATAGTCCCATGTAGTAGTGGGCCTGACGCATCCAGGTCAGGGAAGCATCATCGTCAATCTCAACGGCATCGCCCCAGAATTCTGTCAAGACTTCTTTCATGATAGCGTTGAGTTTGCTTGCGCCGAAGGTTCCGCCTTCTTCAATCAAAGTATAGACCTTGCGTTGGAAGGCAGCTTCCAGCAAGTGAGTAATGAAGTTGTGGAAGTAAGTATCCGTCAGACGGTGAGCCAGGGCAAATCGTTTCTGGCGAGGGTTGTCAAACTGGCGCTTCAGATAATCACTGAGCAGGAGCTCATTAAAGGTAGACGGTGCTTCCACATAGTAGGTGGACATGTGGGCGTTGAAATAGCTTTGGTGATTGTCAGAGAAGATAAACTGACCAGAGTGGCCAATCTCGTGAATCAGAGTATAGACATCACTCATACGTCCAGTCCAGCTCATGAGGACATAAGGGTGAACCCGATAAGGATCAGCAGCATAGCCTCCAGAATCCTTTCCAGCATTGGCCGCAAAGTCGACCCAGCGTTCTTCCTTATAGCGGGCGATTTCTTGGCAATACTCTTGTCCGAGTGGCTCAACTGACTTCATGACCAGGTCGTAGGCATCGTCAATGCTGACTTCGGGATTGAGCTCGCTGTCCAAGTCCAGCTTCCAGTCGGCAAAGGTCATTTTTCCAGTCCATTTACCTTAGCGACATGCTTGAGGTATTTTTGAGCTACTGGAGCAAATTCGCTCATAATCAAGTCAATCTGCCGGTCAAACATAGAGCGATCAACTTCTTGCTCAGACAGCAAGTAGTCAAAGACAGAGTCATAGCCTTTCATGTCAGCCAGTAATTTTTCAGACTTGACCTGAGCTAGATAGGCAGCTGCAGCAGCAGTTTGATGCTTGCGAAGTCCTTCTGAGAAAGAGCGGAAAGCTTTTTCGCGGATTTCTGCATTTTCATGGTTTTGGTAGAAATTCTCATAGGTGACAAAACTATTTTTGTAAACTTTTCCGTCTACTTCAAAGTCAGCCATGGCAAAGTCGCCGGCCCGCATCTTGGTGTAGATATCCTGCGGACTGTAAAAGACCTCACCTAGATTAGTCAAGGCTTTTTCGACATCCGCTCCCAGATAGTGGGCTTTTTTGATTTTAGCTTGGCGAATGGCTGAAGTCAAATGGGGTTCTTGACCTAGTCTCTCCAATACAGCTTCGTCTGCACCGATTAGGGCGTCGTCAAAGAAGCTGAGGGCAACATTGGCCTCGGTCTCAAACTCCATGGCTGCTTGGGCAATCTGCGCAAAGCTCTCGTCACCAAAGTCAGTGGTCTGTGGCATAAAGCCGTAGTTACCGATGTGGCTGATTTGGATATAAATCTGCTCTAACTCAGCAAAAGCCTGTTCAAAATCTTCGAAAGTGCTGAGCTTACCTTGGTAATCACGGACGAATTTTTGGATGTCCTCTCTGGCCTTCTCGATGGCTCGCAGGAAGTCCTCTTGGTCTTGGTAAAGGGCTGTTAGGTCCCAGAGTTCATTTTCCGGAAATTCAGAACGATGTTTTTGTTCCATAGTGTACTCCTTTTGATTAAATAGCTATATTCAGTATAGCAAAAAATCCTTCAGAATACCTTGCTTATAGGAAAAAATTAGGGAAATATGATTTCAGCAGTCTGCTTAGAAAAAAGAAAAATAGATTTTCAGTACTTTTATAGAAAAAAGCCATTTCCAGTCTTTTTCTTTTAGCTGAAATTGTGGTAAAATAGGGTCTGTACGTGCTTGATACAAAGATGAGGATATAATAAGCTACTAAGACTATGATATTAAAGTCACAGTGCTAACTGACACGCCCTAGGCTTTTTGTAAAAAAAGATAAATCTATCTAGGAGCAGTCGCTCCGTCGTTCGCTTTCCTATGTTTACATTGCTTTTGACGGTCTTAATATCTTGATCTTTGTAGCCAAGGCGTATGAAAAAATTTGAGCAAGTGCTCGGCAAGGAGTCTTTATGACAAAACAAGTTTTTAAAACCGTTTTTGCAGGTCGTGAGCTGGTAGTTGAAACCGGTCAGGTTGCAAAGCAGGCAAATGGCAGCGCCGTTGTTCGATATGGAGAAAGTACCGTTCTAACTGCGGCAACCATGTCCAAAAAGATGGCTACTGGTGACTTTTTCCCATTACAGGTCAACTATGAGGAAAAAATGTATGCAGCTGGGAAATATCCTGGCGGCTTTAACAAGCGCGAAGGCCGTCCGTCAACAGATGCGACTTTGACTGCCCGCTTGATTGACCGTCCGATTCGTCCTATGTTTGCGGAAGGCTTCCGCAATGAAGTTCAGGTTATCAATACCGTTCTTTCTTATGACGAAGATGCTTCGCCTCAAATGGCTGCTATGTTCGGTAGCTCTCTAGCTCTTTCTATCTCAGATATTCCTTTTAACGGCCCGATCGCAGGAGTTCAAGTTGGTTATGTAGACGGCGAATTCATCATCAACCCGAGCAAGGAACAAAAAGAAGTTTCGCTTTTGGAATTGACAGTGGCTGGTACCAAAGATGCTATCAACATGGTAGAATCTGGAGCCAAGGAACTTTCTGAAGATGTCATGCTGGAAGCTCTTCTCAAAGGGCACGAAGCGGTCAAAGAATTGATTGCTTTCCAGGAAGAAATTGTCGCAGCAGTCGGCAAGGAAAAAGCAGAAGTAGAATTGCTGCATGTTGATGAAGAGTTGCAGGCTGAGATTGTCGCATCTTACAACAGCGACTTGCAAAAAGCTGTGCAAGTAGAAGAAAAGCTGGCGCGTGAAGCCGCAACTCAGGCTGTCAAAGACCAAGTCACAGCAGTCTACGAAGAAAAATATGCAGACCACGAAGAATTCGACCGTATCATGCGTGATGTGGCTGAAATCTTGGAGCAAATGGAGCATGCGGAAGTGCGTCGTTTGATTACCGAAGATAAGGTCCGTCCTGACGGTCGTAAGGTTGATGAAATCCGTCCGCTGGATGCGGAAGTGGATTACCTGCCGCGCGTGCATGGTTCTGGTCTCTTTACTCGCGGGCAAACCCAAGCCTTGTCTGTCCTAACACTAGCTCCAATGGGCGAAACGCAAATCGTGGACGGCTTGGATCCAGAATACAAGAAGCGCTTCATGCACCACTATAATTTCCCGCAATACTCTGTCGGTGAGACAGGCCGTTATGGGGCTCCTGGCCGTCGTGAAATTGGACACGGTGCTCTTGGGGAACGTGCCTTGGAGCAAGTTTTACCTAGCTTGGAAGAGTTTCCTTACGCTATCCGCCTGGTGGCAGAAGTCTTGGAGTCAAACGGTTCTTCCTCCCAAGCTTCTATCTGTGCGGGTACTTTGGCTCTGATGGCCGGTGGTGTACCAATCAAGGCGCCGGTTGCTGGTATTGCTATGGGCTTGATTTCAGATGGCAGCAACTACACAGTTCTGACGGATATTCAAGGTTTGGAAGACCACTTTGGCGATATGGACTTTAAGGTAGCTGGTACTCGCGAAGGGATTACAGCCCTGCAGATGGATATCAAGATTGAAGGAATTACAGCGGAAATCCTGACAGAAGCTCTGGCTCAGGCTAAGAGAGCCCGCTTTGAAATTTTGGACTTGATTGAAGCGACTATTCCGGCTCCACGTCCTGAGTTGGCTCCAACTGCTCCGAAAATTGATACCATCAAGATTGATGTGGACAAGATTAAAATTGTCATCGGTAAAGGCGGAGAAACCATTGACAAGATTATCGCTGAGACTGGTGTTAAGATTGACATTGACGAAGAAGGAAATGTATCCATCTACTCTAGTGACCAAGCGGCCATTAACCGTGCCAAGGAAATCATTGCTGGTTTGGTTCGTGAAGCTAAAGTGGATGAAGTTTATCATGCCAAGGTTGTTCGGATCGAGAAATTCGGTGCCTTTGTCAATCTCTTTGACAAGACCGATGCCCTCGTTCACATTTCTGAAATGGCTTGGACTCGAACCAACAATGTCGAAGACTTGGTACAAATTGGTGATTTTGTCGATGTTAAGGTCATTAAAATTGATGAAAAAGGCCGTGTAGATGCGTCTATGAAAGCTCTCTTGCCACGTCCGCCTAAGCCAGACAAGCCAAAGAGAGACCACGATAAACATCAGGAAAAAGGGCATTTTCATAAGAAACATGAAGAAGCTCCTAAAACTAAATCGGAAGAATAATGAAAAGGGAGTGATCAGGCTCAATTACCTTACAAAGTTTCTTTGTGTAGGGCCTACTCCCTTATTTTACCTAATGAAAGGAGAAGAAGATGGGATGGTGGCGCGAAACCATTGATATCGTAAAAGAAAATGATCCAGCGGCCCGTACCACTTTGGAGGTTCTATTGACCTATCCAGGTGTCAAGGCCTTGGCGGCCCACCGTCTCTCGCATTTTCTCTGGAAGCATGGCTTCAAACTCCTGGCTCGTATGCATAGTCAGTTTTGGCGCTTTGGACGCAGATTGAGATTCATCCAGGTGCTCAGATAGAGTCAGGTGTCTTTATTGACCATGGCTCTGGTCTGGTGATTGGGGAGACGGCAATCGTTGAGACGGGAGTTCTCCTCTATCATGGAGTGACTCTTGGTGGGACTGGTAAGGATGTAGGGAAACGCCATCCGACGGTTCGTAAGGGAGCACTCATATCAGCCCATGCCCAAGTTATTGGACCGGTGGAAATCGGCGAAAATGCCAAAGTTGGAGCGGGGGCAGTCGTCGTGGCGGATGTACCTAGTGATGTGACAGTAGTTGGAATTCCGGCCAAGATTGTGCGTGTCCATGGTCAGAAAGACGAGCCGACCATTCACGAGGTAGAGGAGAAACGGGAATACTATCTGGACAAGCTGGAGCATGCCCGCGAAGCCAGCCACCATTCGTCGGAGCTCTAAGAAAGACTTGTTTTGAACAGTAACAAGACATATTAGGAGCTCTTGTCAAGGAGTGTTTTAGCAAACTGTAACCCAATAGGCTCGCTATATCAGTGAAGCAAAAAAAGATGAGACCAAGCTGCGCCGTATAGAAAAGATGAAGGTGGATTTGCTGAAGCCTTAAAGAAAGAGAACTTATGCTATTAGAAGAATTTGAAGATGTGGCTGGGGTTATTGAACCAACAGATAGGCAGATTATGGACAAGGGTGAGGTTTGTAAAACTATCATCCTGTCCTTTAACGGAGAAATTCTGCAACGTTTGATTGAGTCAGAAAGTCTATCAAGGAGGCTATTTGAAAAGTATCAACGGCCAGCATCCATGGTATATTTATGACCAAGGATCTAGCAAGCTAGCAGTTATGTTGGCTCCGATTGGGGCTCCGATGATAGTTGGCCAACTGGAGGAGTTAGCGGCCAGAGGCTTCAAAAATTTTATCATTTTAGGTTCCTGTGGCGTTTTGGACAGCTCAATTGAGGCTGACAAGATTATTCTGCCTGCAGCTGCATTGCGAGATGAAGGAACTAGCTATCACTATGCTCCACCGAGTGATGAAGTCGCCTATGACGAATCCCTGTTGATTAAGCTTGAAGCCATTTTTGATAAGCACAATATCGAGCATATCCGCACCAAGTCTTGGACGACTGATGCCTTTTATCGGGAAACAGCTGATAAGGTCAAGCGTCGCTTGGCTTCTGGAGCCAAAGTGGTGGATATGGAAGCCTCAGCAATTATGGCTTGGGCACAATTTCGCAAGAGTAAAGTCTATCAATTCTTCTACACAGCTGACTATGTGGATTATCATAACCGAACCTGGGATGCCCGCCATGAAGAACGGACAGCTGATGCCATGACTTTTTCACTATCGCTTTGACAATAGCAAAGGAACTAGAAAGGAACTGAGCCGAACTAGAAAGGTAACTACAAGAATGGCAGTATATTTTTACGGCTGTATCACCATGGATGGCTACTTGGCAGACAGCCAGCACAGGATAGACTGGCTGCATCAGCTTGGTTCTGTAGAGGATACAGGCTATGATGACTTTTACAGGCAAATGGATATCACCATCATGGGCAAGCGGACCTTTGAGGAAATCCAAGATTTGCAAGATGTAGAAAGTTTTTATCAAGCTACGGAAAACTATGTCTTTACGCATGATAGGCACCTGCCTGTCAGTAATTACCAGCCAGTAGCTGGGGATGTGGTGGACTTTGTTCACCAGATTGACAAAGGCAAAAATGTCTTTGTGATTGGTGGTAATTCCTTGGTAGGACCGCTCTTGGATGCGGATCTTTTAGACCACCTCATTATTCAGATAGCGCCCCTTATCCTAGGAAAGGGGGTTCCCCTCTTTACCCAAGAGGAAGGGCAGCGCTTTTACCAACTGGATAGCCTTAGACAATTTGGCCCTTTTGCAGAGCTGGTTTTCAGCCGAAAAAGTCAGAAATAGAGAAGGGAGTGGACCGCATGATTAAAATTTACGACACCATGACCCGCAGCCTACGTGAATTTGTGCCCATTGAGGAGGGCAAGGTTCGCATGTATGTCTGCGGTCCGACGGTTTATAACTATATCCATGTCGGCAATGCCCGCTCAACAGTAGCTTTTGACACGGTTCGTCGCTATTTTGAGTATCGGGGATTTGAGGTCAATTATATTTCCAATTTTACAGATGTAGATGATAAGATTATCAATCGGGCCAAGGAAGAAGGCATCACGCCTCAAGAGGTGGCTGACAAGTATATTGCTGCCTTTCGTGAAGATGTGACTGCTTTAGGTGTAAAACCTGCAACTCGTCATCCGCGTGTTGTGGAGTTTATGGCTGACATCATCCGCTTTGTGGAGGATTTGATTGACAAGGGCTACGCTTATGAGTCAGAGGGGGACGTCTATTTCCGCGTCGAAAAGTCTCACAATTATGCCAAACTAGCCAACAAAACCTTGACAGACTTGGAGTTGGGTGCTTCTGGTCGGACAGATGAGGAGACCGCCCGCAAGGAAAATCCAGTAGACTTTGCTCTCTGGAAGGCGGCTAAGCCGGGTGAGATTTCCTGGGACAGTCCTTGGGGAGCAGGTCGTCCGGGCTGGCACATCGAGTGTTCGGTCATGTCGACGGAGATTTTGGGTGATACTATTGATATCCACGGTGGTGGGGCAGACCTAGAGTTTCCTCACCATACCAATGAAATCGCCCAGTCAGAGGCCAAGACTGGTCAGACTTTTGCCAACTACTGGATGCATAATGGCTTTGTCAACATTGACGATGTTAAGATGTCCAAGTCTCTAGGCAATTTCATCACCGTTCATGATGCCCTCAAGACCATTGATGGTCAGGTGCTGCGTTTCTTCTTTGCTACCCAGCATTATCGTAAGCCGATTAATTTCACGGAAAAAGCTGTCCGCGATGCAGCGACCAATCTCAAGTATTTGAAACATACCTATGAGCAACCTTTCACTGGTCAGGCTGACTCTGCTCAGCTTCAAGCCTTTCTAGACAAGTTCACCGCTGCTATGGACGAAGACTTCAATGCGGCTAACGGTATCACGGTTGTCTTCGAGCTAGCCAAGTGGATCAACTCTGGCAATTACACCGCTGAAGTCAAGGCAGCCTTTACCAAGCTCTTAGAAGTTTTTGGTATCGTCTTTGTAGAGGAAGTCCTGGATGCGGACATTGAGCGCTTGATTGAGGAACGCCAAGCAGCGCGTGCTAATCGAGATTTTGCGACAGCAGACCGTATTCGGGATGAATTGGCCGCTCAGGGTATCAAGCTCTTAGATACTAAGGACGGAGTGAGGTGGACACGTGACTGATGTCAACCTGATTAACGGCATTGCCCTCGCTTTTGAGGGGGATGCCGTCTACTCCATGTATATCCGGCGTCACCTGATTTTTCAAGGGCTGACCAAGCCAAATCAGCTGCACAGGGAAGCGACCAGGTACGTTTCTGCCAAGGCTCAGGCCAACCTCATCTCTCTCATGCTAGAAGAAGGGATTCTGACGGAGAAGGAAGAGGATATCTACAAGCGTGGCCGCAATGCTAATAGCCACACCAAGGCTAAGAATACGGACATCGTCACCTACCGTATGTCTACTGGCTTTGAGGCAGTCATGGGTTACCTGCATATGACCGAAGCCATTGAGCGACTGGAAGAACTGATTGACTGGTGTATTCGGAAAATAGAGGCTTTGTCCTGATTTTGAAAGGAAGTAATTTATGAGTGATTTCTTACAATTTGATAATTTTAATTTTAAGTTGGCTATTATTCAGGAGTTGATGTATGAACAAAATGTACTTGAGCCACGATTTGACGTTTATAGTTTTTGTGAATCTGAGAACTTATCTGTAGATCCAGAAGACTTCTATGAGACACCGATTCCTGAAGTAGAGGCTTATTTCGAACAGTTGGAAATACCTAAAGAGTATGCGCAGAATGTGGAAAGCCTCTTCTTTGATGGAGGAAATGAGATCTATGCACAATTGATTCCTTTGTGGGATGGGGAAGATGATCAATTTGATTTGGAATATGTGAGTGAAAAAGAACTATCGCAGTTTTCGAATTTGAAAACTATTGACGGAACAATTTTCCCATTTTCTAAAGAAGTACGTGATTTATTCGAATCCAAAGGAATTGAGATTGAAGAGTGACATAAACTAGTAATGCTTTGAAGGTTTCTATTGATTGTCATCTTGTTTATTCTGAGATAGAATTCTTTTACTAATAATCACTAAAATTCAAGAAATTTAAATATCAAAAACGAGCTTGGCATAAAGCTCGTTTTTTGACACTCCCATATAAACAAGCACCAGAAAAACAGGAAAATTTTATAGAAGATTGAGTTTAAAACTTTAAATATATAATTGGATGAAAAGTAGGAGATTGAAATTTATTTTCAGAAAAGTATTGACATGTTTTCTGAAAAGGAGTAGAATGGCTCATGTTTTTAAAGGAGGAACTTATGTTTTCCAAGCTAAAAGGCTTTTTTATTGGACGCCCATTAAAATCTGGAAAAGAGGGCGAAGATGGCCATTTATTGACTAAGATGCAAGCTTTAGCCATGCTCTCCAGTGACGCTTTATCTTCGATTGCTTATGGACCAGAGCAGGTTGTTTTAGTCTTGACTTCTGTTTCTGTTGGTGCCATTTGGTGGTCGCTTCCCATAGGAATTGTTGTATTGATTCTATTAGCGAGTTTAACGATTTCCTATCGTCAGGTCATTCATGCTTATCCCCAAGGAGGAGGAGCTTATATGGTGACGACAGAAAATCTGTCTCCAATGGCAGGTTTAATCGCTGGTGGAAGCTTATTGGTAGACTACATGTTGACAGTAGCCGTTTCGGTCGCTTCTGGAGCGGACGCAATTACCTCTGCAATTCCCGTCTTACATCCTTACAATCTACATATTTCTATTTTTCTAGTTCTCTTGCTGATGCTAATGAATCTCCGAGGACTAAAAGAATCGGCCACTTCCTTGATGATTCCTGTCTATCTTTTTATTGTCAGCACCTTATTGTTGATTGGTTTTGGTTTTGTGCAAATCCTGACAGGAAATTTAGACTATCACGCAACTGCGCGGATTGGTAGTCCGATTGCTGGAGTCAGTTTGATCTTGCTGCTTCGTGCCTTCACCAGCGGCTCTGCTTCCTTGACAGGAGTGGAAGCTATTTCCAATTCAGTTCCCTTTTTCAAGAAGCCTAAAGCCCATAATGCCGCAGCCACCCTATCGATTATGGCCTTAATCCTAGGAATCATGTTTGCTGGTATTACCTTCTTGAATTATTGGATTGGCATCGTGCCTGTCAAAGGTGTAACGACTCTGGCTCAAATGGCGCAAGCGATTTGGGAACTTCTGCTTTTGGTCGTATCTTGTTTTATGTTTTCCAATTGTCGACTGCTTTAATCTTAGCAGTGGCAGCCAATACAGGCTTTTCAGCCTTTCCCATGCTTTCCTACAATATGGCTAAGAATAAATACATGCCTCATATGTACATGGAAAAAGGAGATCGGCTCAGCTATTCTAATGGCATTTTCACTTTGGCTTTTGGTGCCATTGCTCTTTTGTTCATCTTTAAGGGAAATACAGAACGCTTGATTCCCCTGTACACCATTGGTGTGTTCGTGCCCTTTGCTCTCTCCCAGACCGGTATGGTTATCCATTGGAAGAAAAAATATGGAAATAATTTCTTGAAGCATTCGATTGCAAATATCCTTGGTGCGATCATTTGTTATGGGATTGTCCTTATCTTGCTCTTGTTCCGTCTTCAAGATATTTGGCCTTTCTTTCCTATTATCATCGTCTTGACTTGGCTGTTCTTATCTATCAAGCAGCATTATAATAGAGTTGCTAAACAGTTGAGATTGCATGACCACATTGAGCGTCAGAACTACACTGGTAATACAGTAATTGTCCTGGTCGGGAATGTTACCCGAGTCAGTGTAGGTGCGATGAGCTATGCTCGCAGCATCGGAGATGAAGTTGTGGCAATGCACGTTTCAACAGCAGAAACTGCTGAAAAAGATGCTGAAGTCGCCGAGGAATTTGCTGACTACTTCCCAGATATTCGCTTTGAGACAGTCACGACTAGCTATCGCAATATCATCAGTCCGACAGTTCAGTATGTGATTAAAGTGGCCAAGCGAGCCAAAAAAGAAGGAAGAACAGTGACAGTCCTAGTACCTCAGTTTATACCTAAAAAGAGATGGCAAAATGTCTTGCATAACCAGATGAGTTTAAAATTAAAATACTATTTGAAATGGTATGAGGATGTCGTGGTCGCAAGTTATTCTTATCACTTAAAAGAATGAGCGAATGCCTTTACTGAATGAGAAAAAGGAGTTGAAGATTTTTCAACTCCTTTTATTATTTATTGGAAATGGCGCAGAGCTAATTTGCTTGTACCTTTTGGTAATTTTGATAAAATTCTACCTTGATCTTAATAAAAGTCTCCAAGTCTAGTAAAAGTTGCAGAAGTGTAGCGCGGGTTTCAAATTCTTGCCGAGTCTTAGGAAGTGGGCGTTCGCGAAAAACATCCAAACAGGCTTCGATTTCTTCAACTAGTTCGTGAGCGGGATTTTCTTGACTAAGTTGCTGGGCTGTCTTGGAGAAAAGACGTGCTAAAATCAAGCTCTCGCTAGCTGCCAACTGACAGTTGTTGATATTTCCTGCCATGTCTTTTAGAATGCGATTTTGCGCCTGCCGCATTTCAAAATAATGAATATGGTAGTTGGTTTGATGAAAGAGGTGGTTGGAGTGGTCCAGATAGACCAGTTGTAAGGCTTCTTGAAGGATAGTATCTAGTTCCTTGATTAGAGTTGCATCGTTTCGACCGTCTCCAGCTTTTAAGAAATATTCAAAACGCAGTAGAATTTTCTTCAGTTGCTCTTCAACTTGAATATGATAGTTATCAATATCTTGCTGGTTTGAAGCCATATATAAATTAGCTAGGAGAGCGAATCCCGTTCCGATGAGGAAGACAGCCATTTCGTTAGCCAAAAGAGACCAAGAAACAGAATGGGCCAGCAGCAGATGAGTGACTAAAACTGTGCTGGGGGTGATGCCTATTTCCCAGCCAAAGAGATAAGCGAAGGGAACGTAGAGCAGGATATAAATCCCTAAGCTCCAAAGGTTAAATCCTAGAAGGATGAAAGATAAGCTCCCGATGGCTAGTGCTAAAATAGTAGACAAGAGGCGGTTGCGGGCTAGTTTGATAGTGCTTCTGCGGGTGTCGGAAACGCTGAGAATAGCAATAATACCGGCTGATATAGCATTGCTTAAACCTAAAAAGCAGCTAGAGCCGCAGCAAGACATGTTGCAAGAGCTAGTTTGATGGTACGTTGGAGGAGAGGCATAAGCTTCTTTCTATTAAACAAAGTTTTTTCTATTATATCATGATTAGTCGAAGACTTGTGAGGATAATATGTCAATGTTTATAAATTACAGGGAGGTGCTGTTTTATAGATGCTCAAAAAGATAGTAGGAAGGCTGGAGTTGAAAAGTCGGATGGCCTAGGTGAAATTTTTTTGACTAGACGACAAATTTATCGTACAATAGAAAGTAGCGAAAAAATGCCTGGCTAAATGCCTGTGTAATCTTAAGGAGAATAACTTTGGAATTAGAAGTATTTGCAGGACAAGAAAAAAGTGAGCTTTCGATGATTGAGGTAGCACGTGCCATCTTAGAATTGCGCGGGCGTGACCATGAAATGTATTTCGATGAGCTTGTCAATGAAATTCAAAATTATCTGGAAAAATCAAATAGCGAAATCCGAGAAGCGCTGCCTCTATTTTATACAGAACTGAATGTAGATGGCAGTTTCATTCCACTTGGTGACAATAAATGGGGTCTTCGTTCTTGGTATGCGATTGACGAAGTCGATGAAGAAATCATCGCTTTGGAAGAAACGGACGAGGAAGACGAGCCTAAGAAACGCAAGAAAAAACGCGTTAATGCCTTTATGGACGGCGACGAAGATGCAATTGATTACAGCGATGATGATCCTGAAGATGAGGACTCATATGAAGAGGATCCAGCTCTTTCATATGATGAAGACAATCCAGATGATGAAAAGAGTGAGGTTGAAGCCTACGATGCTGAAATCAATGAAATAGCACCAGATGATCTCGGCGAAGAAGTTGAGTTAAATGAAGAAGACGATGAATATTCTGACGATGATCAGGATGTTGAAGACGAAGAATAATATAATCAAGAAACAACTGCTTTTTGAAGCAGTTGTTTTTGCGTTCTAACATGTCATAAAAAGTCCCTGAGATGTCATAGATATTTTTGTTAGGAACCAGTTAGGGTATAAAATAGACAGGATAGGGACAGAAGGCCTGAGGGAAGAGTTTTTCTTGTAGAATCATATTATCAAAGAAAAAGGAGAAAACATGAACTTCAAGGAACGCTATGAGAAAGTGCAGTGGATTGTCCGACGCTGTGCACGGGATTATTATATACATTTATGGGAGAGTAGTGACTGGGAACAAGAGGGTATGCTGGTTTATCACCAGCTGGAAGAAAGCCATCCAGATATCAGTCAAGATGAAAGCCGCCTCTATCGTTACTTCAAGACAAAATTTCGGAATCATATTCATGACATTCTTCGCAAGCAAGAGAGCCAAAAACGCCGCTTCGATCGACAGTCTTATGAGGAAGTTGGTACCATTAGTCATAGACTGAGCAAGCGCGAACTAGCCTTAGATGATTTAGTCGCTCTTCGAAGTTCTCTAGCAGCCTACACTTCAAAGTTAGACAAAGAACAACTAGAGTTATACCACCGCTTACTAGCGACGAACGGTTTAAGGGGCGTAAAAGACTGTTGCGAGAGTTGGAGGAATATTTAAGCGACTTTAGCAGCACGGTGCTATAGAGAATAAGGGAGAGGTAGGAAGAGGTTACCTTTCCCTATTTAGTTATTGATTTATCAGTGATATTGATGGTGTTAGGAAATAAAATTGAAAAAAAGATAAAAAAATTTCAAAAAAGTGTTGACAAGGGGATGGATAGGTGATATACTGATATAGTTGTCGCTTGAGAGAGCGATAAAGACCTTTGAAAACTGAACAAGACGAACCAATGTGCAGGGCGCTACAACATATGTTGTAGTACTGAACAAAGAAAAAACAATAAATCTGTCAGTGACAGAAATGAGTGAGAACTCAAACTTTTAATGAGAGTTTGATCCTGGCTCAGGACGAACGCTGGCGGCGTGCCTAATACATGCAAGTAGAACGCTGAAGGAGGAGCTTGCTCTTCTGGATGAGTTGCGAACGGGTGAGTAACGCGTAGGTAACCTGCCTGGTAGCGGGGGATAACTATTGGAAACGATAGCTAATACCGCATAACAACAGTTGTTGCATGACAGCTGTTTAAAAGGTGCAAATGCACCACTACCAGATGGACCTGCGTTGTATTAGCTAGTTGGTGAGGTAACGGCTCACCAAGGCGACGATACATAGCCGACCTGAGAGGGTGATCGGCCACACTGGGACTGAGACACGGCCCAGACTCCTACGGGAGGCAGCAGTAGGGAATCTTCGGCAATGGACGGAAGTCTGACCGAGCAACGCCGCGTGAGTGAAGAAGGTTTTCGGATCGTAAAGCTCTGTTGTAAGAGAAGAACGAGTGTGAGAGTGGAAAGTTCACACTGTGACGGTATCTTACCAGAAAGGGACGGCTAACTACGTGCCAGCAGCCGCGGTAATACGTAGGTCCCGAGCGTTATCCGGATTTATTGGGCGTAAAGCGAGCGCAGGCGGTTAGATAAGTCTGAAGTTAAAGGCTGTGGCTTAACCATAGTACGCTTTGGAAACTGTTTAACTTGAGTGCAGAAGGGGAGAGTGGAATTCCATGTGTAGCGGTGAAATGCGTAGATATATGGAGGAACACCGGTGGCGAAAGCGGCTCTCTGGTCTGTAACTGACGCTGAGGCTCGAAAGCGTGGGGAGCAAACAGGATTAGATACCCTGGTAGTCCACGCCGTAAACGATGAGTGCTAGGTGTTGGGTCCTTTCCGGGACTCAGTGCCGCAGCTAACGCATTAAGCACTCCGCCTGGGGAGTACGACCGCAAGGTTGAAACTCAAAGGAATTGACGGGGGCCCGCACAAGCGGTGGAGCATGTGGTTTAATTCGAAGCAACGCGAAGAACCTTACCAGGTCTTGACATCCCTCTGACCGCTCTAGAGATAGAGTTTTCCTTCGGGACAGAGGTGACAGGTGGTGCATGGTTGTCGTCAGCTCGTGTCGTGAGATGTTGGGTTAAGTCCCGCAACGAGCGCAACCCCTATTGTTAGTTGCCATCATTCAGTTGGGCACTCTAGCGAGACTGCCGGTAATAAACCGGAGGAAGGTGGGGATGACGTCAAATCATCATGCCCCTTATGACCTGGGCTACACACGTGCTACAATGGCTGGTACAACGAGTTGCAAGTCGGTGACGGCAAGCTAATCTCTTAAAGCCAGTCTCAGTTCGGATTGTAGGCTGCAACTCGCCTACATGAAGTCGGAATCGCTAGTAATCGCGGATCAGCACGCCGCGGTGAATACGTTCCCGGGCCTTGTACACACCGCCCGTCACACCACGAGAGTTTGTAACACCCGAAGTCGGTGAGGTAACCTTTTAGGAGCCAGCCGCCTAAGGTGGGATAGATGATTGGGGTGAAGTCGTAACAAGGTAGCCGTATCGGAAGGTGCGGCTGGATCACCTCCTTTCTAAGGAAAAACGGAAGCCATTGGTCGTCATGTTTAGTTTTGAGAGGTCTTGTGGGGCCTTAGCTCAGCTGGGAGAGCGCCTGCTTTGCACGCAGGAGGTCAGCGGTTCGATCCCGCTAGGCTC